>CAWFPP010000004.1:0-480669 GCA_963817735.1 uncultured Acidimicrobiaceae bacterium
ACGGTCTCGCTCATGCCCGTGGCACACGCCGAGGCGGCGGCGTTGTTGTTGGCGTCACCCGCCGAGGAGGCGTACCACCAGTAGTCGCCGGCGACGGTCGGGGTGAAGGTGCCCGACGAGGTGTAGGTCCCGTCACCGGCCGGGGTGGCGGTGCCGAGCGTGGTGCCGCCGGTGCACGACGTGGGCTCTGCGCCCGGGCCGAACACGGTGAAGGTGATCGTCGCGGTGGCGTTGGTGCCCGACGACCCGGTCATGGTCGACGAGACGGCCGAACCGTCAATGGCCGTGCCGGCGTTGCCCGAGGCCGGGCCGCTGGCCGTGAGCGTGGGGCTGGCCAGGCCGACGACGGTCTCGCTCATGCCCGTGGCACACGCCGAGGCGGCGGCGTTGTTGTTGGCGTCACCCGCCGAGGAGGCGTACCACCAGTAGTCGCCGGCGACGGTCGGGGTGAAGGTGCCCGACGAGGTGTAGGTCCCGTCACCGGCCGGGGTGGCGGTGCCGAGCATGGTGCCGCCGGTGCACGACGTGGGCTCTGCGCCCGGGCCGAACACGGTGAAGGTGATCGTCGCGGTGGCGTTGGTGCCCGACGACCCGGTCATGGTCGACGAGACGGCCGAACCGTCAATGGCCGTGCCGGCGTTGCCCGAGGCCGGGCCGCTGGCCGTGAGCGTGGGGCTGGCCAGGCCGACGACGGTCTCGCTCATGCCCGTGGCACACGCCGAGGCGGCGGCGTTGTTGTTGGCGTCACCCGCCGAGGAGGCGTACCACCAGTAGTCGCCGGCGACGGTCGGGGTGAAGGTGCCCGACGAGGTGTAGGTCCCGTCACCGGCCGGGGTGGCGGTGCCGAGCATGGTGCCGCCGGTGCACGACGTGGGCTCTGCGCCCGGGCCGAACACGGTGAAGGTGATCGTCGCGGTGGCGTTGGTGCCCGACGACCCGGTCATGGTCGACGAGACGGCCGAACCGTCAATGGCCGTGCCGGCGTTGCCCGTGGCCGGGCCGCTGGCCGTGAGCGTGGGGCTGGCCGCGGCGACCAATACCACGGCGTTGGGTGACGTGCTGACGCCATTACCGTTCACGGTGGCCGTGGCCGAGATGGACCAGATGCCGGCCGTGTCGTCGGCGTAGTAGAAGCCGTTGGAACTGCTGGAGCCGTTCGGGATGCTCACCGTGCCCGACCCCGTCGATCCTCCCGGCGAGGTGGTGAAGAACGTGGTTCCGGTCGAGTTCGTGGCCGGGGTGACCGTCGCTGACGAACCGGTGTTGACGACCACGTTGCCGCCGGAGTCTTCGACCTGGACCACGAAGGCGGACGTCCCGGCCACCGGAGCCGCAGCCTGCGAGCTCGGGGCGGACGTGAACACCAGCTGGCTGGCCGACCCGGTGGCGAGCGAGAAGTTGCTCGAGGTGGCGGAGGTCAGGCCGGTCGCAGCCGCGCTCACGCTGTAGCCCGAGGTGGCCGTGCCGACGAGGTTGCACCCGGCGAAGCTGGCCACGCCGCTCGGTCGCGCTGAGCGGGTTGGTGGTGCAACTCAGCGTGCCCGACGACGGAGTCAGCGTGATCGAGGCCGAGGAGCTGACGACGTTGCCGCCGGAGTCTTCGACCTTGACCACCGGCTGGTTGGTGAAGTTCACGCCGTTGGTCGAGTCGCCCGGCGAGGTGGTGAACACCAACTGGGTGGCCGACCCTGTGGCAAGCGAGAAGGTAGGGCTCGAGGTGGCGGAGGTCAGGCCGCTACTGGCCGCGGTGAGGCTGTAGCCCGAGGTGGCCGTGCCGACGAGGTTGCACCCGGCGAAGCTGGCCACGCCGCTCGTCGCGTTCTTCGGGTTGGTGGTGCAACTCAGCGTGCCCGACGACGGAGTCAGCGTGATCGAGGCCGAGGAGCTGACGACGTTGCCGCCGGAGTCTTCGACCTTGACCACCGGCTGGTTGGTGAAGTTCACGCCGTTGGTCGAGTTGCCCGGCGAGGTGGTGAACACCACTTGGCTGGCCGAGCCGGTGGCAAGCGAGAAGGTAGGGCTCGAGGTGGCGCCGGTCAGCCCGGTCGCAGCCGCGCTCAGCGCTGTAGCCCGAGGTGGCCGTGCCGACGAGGTTGCACCCGGCGAAGCTGGCCACGCCGCTCGTCGCGTTGAGCGGGTTGGCGGTGCAACTCAGCGTGCCCGACGACGGAGTCAGCGTGATCGAGGCCGAGGAGCTGACGACGTTGCCGCCGGAGTCTTCGACCTTGACCACCGGCTGGTTGGTGAAGTTCACGCCGTTGGTCGAGTTGCCCGGCGAGGTGGTGAACACCAAATGGCTGGCCGACCCGGTGGCGAGCGAGAAGTTGCTCGAGGTGGCGGAGGTCAGGCCGGTCGCAGCCGCGCTCACGCTGTAGCCCGAGGTGGCCGTGCCGACGAGGTTGCACCCGGCGAAGCTGGCCACGCCGCTCGATCGCGCTGAGCGGGTTGGTGGTGCAACTCAGCGTGCCCGACGACGGAGTCAGCGTGATCGAGGCCGAGGAGCTGACGACGTTGCCGCCGGAGTCTTCGACCTTGACCACCGGCTGGTTGGTGAAGTTCACGCCGTTGGTCGAGTCGCCCGGCGAGGTGGTGAACACCAACTGGGTGGCCGACGCCTGTGGCAAGCGAGAAGGTAGGGCTCGAGGTGGCGCCGGTCAGGCCGCTGACTGGCCGCGGTGAGGCTGTAGCCCGAGGTGGCCGTGCCGACGAGGTTGCACCCGGCGAAGCTGGCCACGCCGCTCGATCGCGTTCTTCGGGTTGGTGGTGCAACTCAGCGTGCCCGACGACGGAGTCAGCGTGATCGAGGCCGAGGAGCTGACGACGTTGCCGCCGGAGTCTTCGACCTTGACCACCGGCTGGTTGGTGAAGTTCACGCCGTTGGTCGAGTTGCCCGGCGAGGTGGTGAACACCACTTGGCTGGCCGAGCCGGTGGCAAGCGAGAAGGTAGGGCTCGAGGTGGCGCCGGTCAGCCCGGTCGCAGCCGCGCTCACGCTGTAGCCCGAGGTGGCCGTGCCGACGAGGTTGCACCCGGCGAAGCTGGCCACGCCGCTCGTCGCGTTGAGCGGGTTGGTGGTGCAACTCAGCGTGCCCGACGACGGAGTCAGCGTGATCGAGGCCGAGGAGCTGACGACGTTGCCGCCGGAGTCTTCGACCTTGACCACCGGCTGGTTGGTGAAGTTCACGCCGTTGGTCGAGTTGCCCGGCGAGGTGGTGAACACCAAATGGCTGGCCGACCCGGTGGCGAGCGAGAAGTTGCTCGAGGTGGCGGAGGTCAGGCCGGTCGCAGGCCGCGCTCACGCTGTAGCCCGAGGTGGCCGTGCCGACGAGGTTGCACCCGGCGAAGCTGGCCACGCCGCTCGTCGCGCTGAGCGGGTTGGTGGTGCAACTCAGCGTGCCCGACGAGCGGAGTCAGCGTGATCGAGGCCGAGGAGCTGACGACGTTGCCGCCGGAGTCTTCGACCTTGACCACCGGCTGGTTGGTGAAGTTCACGCCGTTGGTCGAGTCGCCCGGCGAGGTGGTGAACACCAACTGGGTGGCCGACCCTGTGGCAAGCGAGAAGGTAGGGCTCGAGGTGGCGGAGGTCAGGCCGCTACTGGCCGCGGTGAGGCTGTAGCCCGAGGTGGCCGTGCCGACGAGGTTGCACCCGGCGAAGCTGGCCACGCCGCTCGTCGCGTTCTTCGGGTTGGTGGTGCAACTCAGCGTGCCCGACGACGGAGTCAGCGTGATCGAGGCCGAGGAGCTGACGACGTTGCCGCCGGAGTCTTCGACCTTGACCACCGGCTGGTTGGTGAAGTTCACGCCGTTGGTCGAGTTGCCCGGCGAGGTGGTGAACACCACTTGGCTGGCCGAGCCGGTGGCAAGCGAGAAGGTAGGGCTCGAGGTGGCGCCGGTCAGCCCGGTCGCAGCCGCGCTCACGCTGTAGCCCGAGGTGGCCGTGCCGACGAGGTTGCACCCGGCGAAGCTGGCCACGCCGCTCGTCGCGTTCTTCGGGTTGGCGGTGCAGCTCAGCGTGCCCGACGAGGGGGTGAGCGTGATCGGGGCCGAGGCTGTCGCCACCACGGCGTTGCTCGAATTCTCGATCTTGACCACCGGCTGGTTGGTGAAGTTCACGCCGTTGGTCGAGTTGCCCGGCGACGTGGTGAACACCAGGTGCAAGGTCCCGGTGATCGAGATGCTGCCTGACGTGCCCGTCGTCAGCCCGCTGCTGGTGGCACTCAGGGTGTAGCTGGCCACAGTGCCGGTGATCTCACACCCGGCGAATGTGGCCACACCCGACGTCGTGGTCAATGGGTTGGTCGTGCACCCGCCCAGGGTCCCCGCACCCGAGGCGATGCCCAGGGTGACCGAAGCGCTCGGTGAGGTAACCACGTTGCCGCCGGAGTCTTCGACCTTGACCACCGGCTGGTTGGTGAAGTTCACGCCGTTGGACGTGCCGCCCGGCGTGGTGGTGAACACCAGCTGGGCGGCCGCGCCGACCGCCAGCGAGAAGGTGGGGCTCGAGGTGGCGCCGGTCAGCCCGCTCGAAGATGCGCTCAGGCTGTAGCCCGAGCCGGCCGTGGCGGCCAGGGAGCATCCGGCGAAGGTGGCCACGCCGCTCGAGGCGTTGAGCGGGTTGGTGGTGCAGCTCAGCGTGCCCGAGGAGGGGGTGAGCGTGATCAAGGCGGACGAGCCGGTAACCATGTTGCCGCCGGAGTCTTCGACCTCGACCACCGGCTGGGCGCTGAAGGCCACGCCGTTGGTCGAACTGCCCGGCGACGTGGTGAACACCAGCTGGCTGGCGGCCCCGGCTGCCAGGACGAGGGTCTGCATCGCCGTGGCCGAGCTGGTCCCGTAGGGGTTGGTGGCCGTCACCGTGAAGTTGTAACTCCCAACCGTGTCGCTGGGCGTCCCCGAGATCACGCCGGTGGAGGTGTTGAGCGTCAAACCGGTGGGCAGGGAGCCCGACGCCAGGGTGAACTCGCAGTAGGTGGCGGTCCCATTGCACGAGGATGCGTTGGTGGCGCTGTAGGTGGCCGTGCTCTGGTTCACGCCCACGCTGTAGTTGAGAGAACCCGATTCGGTCGGGATGCCCGGGGCCGTCCCGGTGTAGAAGGTGCTGTTCGAGACGACCTCACCCGCGCAACCGGCGTCTCCGGCGGCGGCCGAGGCGGCTCCGGTCCCGCCGGCGCCGTTGCTGGTGCCGGTGCCAGTGCACGATCCAGAGGTCCCGGAGGCCACGCCGCTGGATACGCCCGTGGCCGTCGAGGAACTCCAGCCGGCACCACCACCGCCGCCGCCCGCCCCCGACCGGTCGGTCCCGCTGCAGTACGTCGCGCCCCCGCCGCCACCACCGGTGTAGCCGCCACCGCCACCGCCGCCACCCATGTTCATGTTGTTGCCGGTGCCGGACGTGGTGTGGCCGCCGCCCGCACCGGTGCCTACACCGCTGGCGCCGCCCGTCCCGCCGCCGGTGCCTGTGGCCCCGGTGCCACCCCCGCCCCCGGCGTTGTTGCCGCCCCCGGTGCCCGTGGTGCCACCGGTTGGGGCGGCGCCGCCGGTGCCCCCGATGCCGCCGCCACCTCCGCCGCCAGGGCCGGCCGTGGTGCCGCCCGACTTGGAGTTGCCGGCACCGCCCCCGCTCCCGCCCACGCCGGAACCACCGGTGTCCCCGGTTGAAGCCGTACCGGCCACTCCACTGCCCCCGGCATTGCCACCATTGGCCGCGCCCCCGGCACCGCCGGTGGTCCCCGTGCCTCCGCCTGCCCCGCCGGAGCCAGCATTGGCGTTCCCGCAGCCGAGGCCGTTATTCCCTCCGGCTGAACCGCCGCCAGCGCCGCCCGGCGCGATCGAGATGAGGGTGGTACACGCGGAAGTCGTGCCGATGCACAGACCCGTGGACCCGCCACCGGCCCCGCCGCCACCGCCCGGATCCCCGGACGAGCCGCTGCCGGCGCCGCCCGACCCACCGGCCGTGTAGCCGCTGGCGGCAGTGCCCCCGGCGGCGGTGGCGCCCGTGGACCCGGCCCCGCCACCGCACCCGATGTCCACGCCAATGTTCGAGCCCTGCGTCACGGCATAGGTGACAGTGGTCGAACCCGACGGACCACCGTTGCCGGCCGTCGTGCCCCCGGTGCCACTGCCGGCTCCCCCGCCACCACCACCGCCGTAGATGGTCGCGGTGATCGAGGTGGTGCCGGGAGGGACGACGGCATAGTCATAGGTGCCACACGTCAGAGCGGTGTTCCACGTCACAGGGGTTGTCGCCGCGCCGGCGGCGATCGGCGAGATGATCTCGGGCACCACCGCACTCAGCGTGCCGAGGAGGAGGGCCAGCGCCGCAAAGAGCACGCCGGAGCGTTGCGCTCGGGAGCGCATTGTGGAGGACTCGGCCTGCTGGAAATGCTGGGACGTGCTCTGCATGCGTCAGTTCCCTTGCGCGCTCGAAGTCCACGGCGCGGCATTCGCCAGCTCCACCCGACAAGACCGCCACCCTTGTTCGCACTAGGGCGCCAAAACCCCATGCGATTCGCCAATCGCCGATCAGGGTAGGCCACCCATAACTCGAAAGCCAGCGCCACCCCTGCGATACCTGTTCACCTGGGCTTTCCCGAGGGCGTAGGTCTGATGCGGGCCACACTTCTACTGCTGCACTGGGTCGCCCGTAATCATCCACGACGGCGACTTCAGAACGCTCAGAACAGTGGCTACCTCATCGTCAGACGATTCGAGGACATCGGCGCACACGTTCAGCGTTCTTGCGGTATCAGCATGTCCGAGAAACCGGCCTCTGTCTGCAAGGGAACGTCGGCGGCCGGCGGCCGAGTTGCCACGAAATGTGGCCGATCGTGCAAGAGGACCTTCGAGACACAGAGCTCGCTATAGAAACGACCGAGCACAAAAGTCATGCGGCCAAGGCGCCAAGGAATGCTCCCATCGGGCTCGCTGCTGAATACGAGCGCGTCCGCGCCGAAGGTAGTCCCACAAGCTTTGGTCCGTTCTCTGGACCGACTTCGCAGAGCGCTGAGTACGCCCGTTGTGTCTGGATCGAGAGAGGCGTCGGGCGGCGTGGGTCTGTGTGTCTTGCTCTTCGAAGCAAGGGTCTCTCACAGTCCGTCCAGCGGAGCGCGCACAGTTCCCCACGACGTGCCCCTGTAGCGGCAGCGAACCGAAGGAAGCAGCCGAAGTCGGGTGGGTTGATCGGCAAGATTGAGCACAGGATCGACGCCGCTGCGGTTGGCAGCTTCAGTTCCTCAGCGACTACTCGTGGCGGACTTGCATTCGTCGCAGCATTCACGGTGAACAAGTCGGATGCTTTGGGCGCCGAGAGCGCTGCCGCCCTTCCTCCCCGTCGCGCGCGACCCAACTCCTACAACGGTGGCTCGGCCTAAGGGGAAAGGCCTAAGAGCGCCCCCGGAAGGATTCGAACCTTCGCACACGGTTTAGGAATCCGAAAATGCGCCGGAAACGACGGAGCCGGACGGTATCCAACCGGAGGCTTTCCGCAGGTCAGCGACCCTACGACGGAAGGCAACGAAAGCAACCGGATCCGGGTCGCTCCCGAGTTGTAGGGACGTTTGTAGGGACACATTGACTTACGGTTTTCGAACCGACGTTCGCGGAAATCAGCCAGGCAAGCCAGCGTCGCGGGTTCAATCATGCCGCTCACATTGCCCTGGTTAGTCGGGCAGCTACGCCCCGTACGAATCTTCGGGGCTAGTGCTTCTGGGTCTTCCGTGTGCGAGAATTTGAACGTGCGCGGCTCTCGGAACCGACGGGGTCTTGTAATCGGTGCCTGTGCAGTTATGTTCAGCTTGATCGGGTTGTGGATTTCGAGCCTGAGTCACACCTACCTTGCGAGCTCTAAGCCACGCTCCATCCCTTGCCCTGGTCCGAACTCGGCAGGCTGCGTCTTAACGCCATACCCTTCCTGGGCAACAAGGACAACGACGTGGCCTTCCGCCATGTGGTTGCTGGTCATTTGTTCCGTCATGTTCGGGGCATGGATTGCAGCGTCAATCTGGTTACTGCGAGTGCCAAGCGAGAGACAGCCTGCATCCTGAGTCCGTCCCAGATCGCCGGGAAGGTGGGCCAGTTCGGATCAGTGACGGTCTCTGCTTCACCGAATCACCTTCCAAGCCGATATAGCCTCAGTGGCGGCAATGTCCCCGAAAGATCGACGACTTCTTCAAGTCGGGTCCATCGTTTCCGTTGCCGCCGTCCTCATGGCCCTCGGAGGCGGAATCGTCGGGACACATCGGCCCCTTGGGATCGCTCTCCTCATTGCCGGAATCGTCATCTTGCAGGCAGCTTGGTTACCGGGAATCCGCAGAAGCACCCAATCCAGGAAGTAGTCAGGGCCTGCCCCAGTTCGGACCTGGGCGTATGCGGCACAGTGCCCAGCGGGCGTTGATTCTCGTGCGGCATCCTTTATTCAGCCCGGACGAGGACCGATACTGAAACGGTGCGAGAGCCACGTACAACCCGTTGGGGTGAGCGTTACATGGCCGGGTCCAAGCGCCGAATGTTCCTTCCTCAGCCTGAGGAGCTAAGGCGGAACTACGGGGACAACGCCACCGCCGCCGCCAGTGTTATGGGCTCGCTCAGGCCTGCCATTTTCGCAGTATTCGCCGTGATGTTGGTCGCAGTGATTGTCATAGCGGCGCAGGCGGGTGGAGAAGGATCCGGCTTCCCTGGTTGGGGCGTTGCGCTAATCGTGCTTGTTGTTGCCGCGGCTTGCGTGATCATCACCGCAGTCATTCTGAGGAAGGCGAAAAGGGTCGCTTCACTGAAACCACGACGAGATTAGAGGAGTAGCCCAGTACGCCGGTTCCAGGGCCACGTCCCCTTAACCCGAGCGCTCCAGAACCTATGGGTCCAGGCCTCGGGCATGCAGGGACCGCCTCATACGCCATCTGCTATGTCCCCAGATCGTGAGCCCAACTGCGACGACGATGCCGAGAACGCCTAAGGCTTTGACAACCGAGCCAGTGGGACCGACGAGCACAAAGACGGCTCCGACTGCACCCAAGAGACCCACGGCTATCGGAAGTCCCAAGGCCACGGCCAGTCCCCATTCTCGAACCCGCTCTGTAGGCAGATGGTCGACTTCGAACTCAAGCTCGGGCGGAGTCCATTCGGGGTGTGCGGCTATGAAATCGGCCGCCGTGTCAAACGGCTCCAGATGAAACGAGACGCCGACGCTGCGACACATGACCTTCAGTTCCTCGTCATTGAACTCCCAAGTGTCGCTGCTGTTGTAGCCATAGTTCACCGAGTTGTCGAGGCGATCAATGAGTGAACCTTTGGAATCGATGAAGCACAGGAAGTGAGTACCGAGGCTCCGGTATCCGATCGGCTTCTTGTGGATGACAACCACGACGATCGTGCTCACCGTCGGCCTCGATGGGTCCGCCGTCGCTCCCGGCAACTGGTAGTGCCACGTGTGATGACCGTGAACCTGGTCATGAACCACCATCTCACCGCAGCCGACGAAGATCGTCTGACGTGATCGCTCGGCGAGTCGCAAGCTGTCGCAGAGCTCTAGCCGCTCACCAGCCCCCAGACCCAGATAGCTTCCATCGGGGATCCCGGTTCTCGCTGCCACCTCCGCGGGGGTCTCATTCCTGCCGCTTGGGCGCATCGTTGCGGGCGCCGACTGACTTTCGGAAATGATCGAGTATTCAGCATCGCTGCTGCGGTTGATGGGTCTTTCCTCGCCAGCCACCGTTGAAGTATCGCCCAAGACTCGGACAAGGTGCCCCGGTTCGCCGGGACGGTGACCGGTCAGCTCCGCATTCGGCGGCGCATGATCACGCCATAGGCGACGGTCAAAACGCCGAGCGCCGCAATAAGCGCTGCCACAACCGTGGCTTTACCTGAGGCAAGAAGAGCTGAACCCACGACGACGGCTACGAGACCACAAAAGACAACCTCCCTCGCTAGCCATATGAGGTATCTATCGGGTTCCACGCCGTGAAGCCTCTGCCACCACTTCGGACCACGCCAAGCATCTTCAAGATCGTGGGAATCGCCGCCTCGCCCGCTCACCGCTACAGATTGCATCATCCCGGGCCGGTGCTGCCCCAGTACGCCAATGATGTTGTGAAGCTCCCGTGAGGGTCCACCTGTTCAAGGTTGGTCGTCAGTAATTTCGGGAGCACCGGAGTCGCCGGTCTGACTTCAGATCAGGTGGACGTGTCATGGCGTCCGCACCCCGTCGACCGGAGCTCCGGGCACATCAGATAGGGCGCGGCGTGCCCCGTTCCAGAGGGGTGATTGGCCGGTCTGTTCAGACCAGATCGACCTACACCGTCACTCCTTCTCGGGACGGCCGCGCCACCCCTCAACCGCTTAAGGAAGGAAGGGATGGCATGACCATCGTAGAAGCCACGCGCACCGTCACCGGTGGCATCGACACCCACGGAGAGGTCCATGTGGCCGCCGTCTTGGACGAGGTCGGTGGCCTGCTCGGCACGGAGTCGTTCGCTGCCGACCCTGACGGATACTCAGACCTGTTGAGCTGGCTCGAAAGCTTTGGTGACGTCACCAAGGTCGGTGTGGAAGGGACTGGGTCCTATGGCGCCGGAGTCGCCCGCTTCCTCGCCCGAGCGGGGATCCACGTTGTCGAAGTCGACCGTCAGAATCGCCAGGCCCGGCGCCAGAGCGGCAAGTCCGATCCGCTCGACGCCGTCGAGGCCGCCCGGGCCGCGCTCTCGGGGCGGGCCCATGGAAGGGCTAAGTCCAGAGATGGCTCGGTCGAGGCCATCCGGGTCCTTGTCGTGGCCAAGCGCTCGGCCCGAGGAGCCCGGATCAAGGCGCTTGGTCAGATGCGTCAACTCACGTTCAGTGCCCCCGACCAGCTCCGGAGCCGACTCAAGGGCCTCCCAATCGGCGAGTTCGTCGGCGCCGCCCAAGGATTGCGCCCGACTCGCTCGCCTGACGCGGTGACGGCGGCAACGAAGGCGGCCCTCTCGTCGTTGGCACACCGGGTGGCCGATCTCGAAGGGGAGATCAGAGAACTCGACGCCATGATCACTCCGCTCCTCAAGAGCGCCGCTCCCGAGCTACTCGCCGTCTATGGAGTGGGCATCGACGCTGCAGCCGCGTTGCTCGTCGCCGCCGGCGACAATCCTGAACGTCTGCATTCGGAAGCCGCGTGGGCCCACCTCTGCGGGGTCTCACCCCTCGAGGCATCCTCGGGCAAGGTCACTCGCCACCGACTCAACCGAGGCGGCGACCGCCAGGCCAACCGAGCGCTCTGGCACATCGTGATCACCCGACTCGCCTCTGACCCGAAGACCCAGGCCTACATGGAACGCCGGGTCAAAGGCGGCCGCTCCAAGCGCGAAGCCATCCGCATGCTCAAGCGCTACGTCGCCCGCGAGGTCTACCGTTCCCTGCCTCGCGCGTAGATCCCTGGACCATGGACCTGGCTCTCAGTACGCCTGTCGCCCGCGGGGTTGACCTCTACCCGATATGCCGGTCCGTGGTCCAGGTTCACCGACTTAGAAGACGCGTGACCTGATAAGAGCTTGCCCATGCAACACGTGGCCCATCATTGGTCTGTCCGCTGTCTTCACTCCCGAAATCCTCAGGAAAGGGGCTTGACATCATCCATAGGAGCATCGGTCAGGGGATGTTCTCAAATGCAATGTCACGGCGAATTTCTGGCCTCATCCCAGACAAGATTTCGGCACAGTCGGACAGCCTGCAACCGACCAGACCATTCGGCCCAAGTCCGAGCGATACGGCCGCACGGCAATGTCTTTAGCCGGATGGGCATTGCCTGGCAGGAAGAAAGTGATGAATCCGGTAGACCCTGGGGCGATCGTTCCCCCAGGTCCCGTACATGACAGCCAGGGAGATGGAGATGTGTATTCACGATTCGTGCCGCTTATGGGGATCTGCGTGGCCTGGAGTGCCTTGCAGTTATATGGCGCTGGACCCTTGTTAGTGAGATTCAAAAGGAAGGTGACTCTGCCCGACTGGCCGTAGACCCAGACGACCCTAGGTGATCCGACAAGGACCATCCCGGTTTTCGGCCCATACGACACTTGTGTCACGTGGAGGCGCTGAGGTACACCCGTTGCGGTTGTCGTATCAGTGCTCTTCGTGGTTGCGCTGGATGGCGACGTGGCACCTACTGCCAAGGTAAGACCCAACACCAGAAGGGCTGCGGCCCACCGGCCGCCTACGGCAAATCGGAACCCTCTGCCATGGGAGCTCACGCTGGCAAGGCTAGTTCTGGCTCGCCTGTTCTGCAGTGCCCCAGAACGCTGCCGGTTTGGCGCTGGCCGCGGAGCTGGGCGAAGACTACGGTCCGCGATGGAGGAGGCCTTATGGATCCCTTTGCTCAGGCACACCTCTCAGAGCTTCTGGCCGGAGCTCGGTTAGGGCCGCCGTTTCCCGGGTCTGATCCCGATGAGCAAACGGCACTAACAATGATGAGGTTCAATGCGGCCCTCGCGGCGCTAAAAGGTGTCGGTGCCATCTCAGACGAGGAGATGAGCGACTGGACCAACCGGATGCTCGTCGTTCTCGGGGAGGAGCCCCTTAAGCCCCTCCCGCCGGGCACTGCGAGAATCATCAACTTCGGAGGAAAACGCTCGCAACGCCCTCCGCGTCCACCTGATCCTCCGGCGGCCTCGAAGTTCCTCGGTCTGGTGCCCGTCGAGGAGCCCGACCGCCCTTTGGGCTATGGCGGACGGATCCAGATCCTCGGAGTGGAGCTCTACAGCGACAAGATCGCCGTCAACTGGAGACTCGCCCCGCTTCCTGATCCGGAGTCCCTGTTCGCCGCTGAGCTGGCTGAACAAGAGCCCGATCTTGAGGGCCTTGCAGACGACTTCAAGAAGATCCTTCGGGACAAGTTGATCCAGCAGCTGCAGATGCGGAGACGCTCCATCACTCTCGCCGACGACGTCGGAACTCAGTATCGGGGGACCGGTGGCGGTTCGGGGGGAGGCGGCAATGAAAGGCGGGGACACTCAGACTTTGCTCCGGGGCTGCCCGCAGAGGCGCAACGGCTGATCGTGCGCTGGGATCAGATGGAGTTCGCGGTGCCCTTGCACCGCAATCGGGACTCACCCTGACTGTCCCAGTCCGTCGGCTTGGGGTGCACAATCAGTGCAATTCGGATTTGCTCAACGAGAGGAGCCGTCATGCGGCCCGGATCTGTTTGCTGGCAACGTCATACGGATACCATTCGGTACCAATGGATGTCTCCGACCGATTGACTCGACATGTCACTGTGGCACGTAACCCGGCGGTCCTCTACGACTTGATCAGCGACGTGACCCGTATGGGCGAATGGAGTCCGGTGTGCACGGCGTGTGAGTGGGTTGAGGGTTCCAGTCCTTCGGTAGGCGCAGTCTTCGTTGGGCACAACGAGACGCCCGAGCGAAGCTGGGACATGAGGTGCAGGGTGTTCGTCGCCGACCCCGGCCGGGAGTTCGCCTTCGCCACCATCGGCACGCCAGGAGGCGACGACACCGACGAGAACGGTATGACCCGGTGGGGCTACACCTTCACGGCCGTTGGGGGTGGTACTGACGTGGAGGAGTCGTGGGAACTGACGCGGTCAGGACTCAAGACCGTCAATGCGATGCTGCCAACACAACGACACGGGATCGTCGAAACGGTAATGCCCAATACCTTGCTGGCTATGGAAGAGACCCTGGCGAATTTCAAGCGGGTGGCCGAAAGGTAGCCCCTATCGCCGGGATGTGGACGATGGCCTAGGTAGGTAGATTTCAACCCGTGAAGCGGATGTTCGTAGTCTTGCTTGCCCTCGGCGCTGGCGCTACCGCATGTGCAAGAGGCGGTCCGAGCGAAGCAAGAGGCGGTCCGAGCAAAGCAAGCGGTGCCCCAAGCGTGACGCTTCAGGTCGCTTGTGAGCCCTTTCAGCACATGGTGCTTCTAGGGCCGTCCTCGGGGTCCGGTGAAATTGCCGGTTCCGTCGGCCCTGTTCCGACCAAGTGGGTCAACCAGCTACTCAGGTCCGGTAACGGGCATCTGGTGGATTACGCCAAAACGTTTGTCAACGGTAGAGCCAGCAGTGAGGTCGTTGGGGAAATCCAATCTGAGTGTCACAGGCTTGGTGCTTGACCGTCCAGTTCGCCGGGCTGGGGTGACACCCTGCGGCACTTTGGAAGCAGGATCTCGAGTCATGATGGCTCGGTGAAGAGAGCCAGGTTCTTGCTCCTGACGGCACTCGTGGCCATCGGTTCAGTCGGATGGAGCAATCTCGCATCCGCCGGGGCAGCAACGTCACGTCCTTCCGACTTCTGCATTTCCTTAAAGCCGGCGGTTCAGGCGTCGCAACAACTGGCCGCAGTCAGGATAGGAGTGAGTTCCCATGCTGCGGCCAAGACGAAGTCTGAACTCTTGACTGCCATCAGCATGCTTCTGAATGCGGACAGTTCAATCAAGGTTCAATTGCGCTCTGCTCCCGCCAAGGTCAGAGCCTCCTTCAGGTGGGATGTCTTGACTGAGGGGAGGGTCAAAACGGCATTGGAGCGGGCAACCACGAAGCGGCAGATCCAGGCAGCGATGAGGGAACTCGATGGCTCAATTGACTCACATCCGAGAGAAGCACCCTTCATCAGCTACAGCTTGTCTCAGTGCGAGGGCCGCCCGGCCCCCGCTGGTGCCGCCGCAACTCCCTAGCCTCTGCTCTCGCAGCTCTCACACTGCCCCCGTTCGCCGGCGAGTGGGTGCCACCCTCCAACACCGTGGGGATAGTCGCTGAAAAGAAGGCAAGATTGGGGCATGCCTGACGATGCACCGGCCATCAGGGAAGCCGTGAAATACGTGAAGGGCTGTGCTCCAAACGATGTCCTCTCCACACTTTCCTGGCTGCGCACAAAAGGCTGGCGGCCAGTAAATGCTCGTGGCGGGCCCTCAGAGTCATTTGGCGACGTGCTTGTGGAGTTTGCCAAAGGTGATGGTCGCATCACGATTACCCGAGACCGGAGCCAGTGGCAAATGAGCCTGCGTCCAGCAGGGTGGAGCGACAAGTTCGACCTCGACATCATCCTGGACACGATCAATGGTCGGACCGATTGGCAAGCTCAAGAACAGTTCGCACGCCCCCTTCCTGGACAGCTCCCGCCCGGTGTTGCCTGGGCCGAATCCGTTCCCCAAGTCCTGGAGTGGCTCGACAGCCATGGCGATGCTGCTGGTCTTCTGAAGGAGATGCAGCAGAAGCGATCACGCAGTCTGTTTCCAACCCTTTGAGGGCGGAGAGCAACGCTGCCTTGGGTCGCCCAGTACGCCAATGATGTTGTGAAGCTCCCGTGAGGGTCCACCTGTTCAAGGTTGGTCGTCAGTAATTTCGGGAGCACCGGAGTCGCCGGTCTGACTTCAGATCAGGTGGACGTGTCATGGCGTCCGCACCCCGTCGACCGGAGCTCCGGGCACATCAGAGAGAGGCGCGGCGTGCCCCGTTCCAGAGGGGTGATTGGCCGGTCTGTTCAGACCAGATCGACCTACACCGTCACTCCTTCTCGGGACGGCCGCGCCACCCCTCAACCGCTTAAGGAAAGGAAGGGATGGCATGACCATCGTAGAAGCCACGCGCACCGTCACCGGTGGCATCGACACCCACGGAGAGGTCCATGTGGCCGCCGTCTTGGACGAGGTCGGTGGCCTGCTCGGCACGGAGTCGTTCGCTGCCGACCCTGACGGATACTCGGACCTGTTGAGCTGGCTCGAAAGCTTTGGTGACGTCACCAAGGTCGGTGTGGAAGGGACTGGGTCCTATGGCGCCGGAGTCGCCCGCTTCCTCGCCCGAGCGGGGATCCACGTTGTCGAAGTCGACCGTCAGAATCGCCAGGCCCGGCGCCAGAGCGGCAAGTCCGATCCGCTCGACGCCGTCGAGGCCGCCCGGGCCGCTCTCTCGGGGCGGGCCCATGGAAGGGCTAAGTCCAGAGATGGCTCGGTCGAGGCCATCCGGGTCCTTGTCGTGGCCAAGCGCTCGGCCCGAGGAGCCCGGATCAAGGCGCTCGGCCAGATGCGTCAACTCACGTTCAGTGCCCCCGACCAGCTCCGGAGCCGACTCAAGGGCCTCCCAATCGGCGAGTTCGTCGGCGCCGCCCAAGGATTGCGCCCGACTCGCTCGCCTGACGCGGTGACGGCGGCAACGAAGGCGGCGCTCTCGTCGTTGGCACACCGGGTGGCCGATCTCGAAGGGGAGATCAGAGAACTCGACGCCATGATCACTCCGCTCCTCAAGAGCGCCGCTCCCGAGCTACTCGCCGTCTATGGAGTGGGCATCGACACTGCAGCCGCGTTGCTCGTCGCCGCCGGCGACAATCCTGAACGTCTGCATTCGGAAGCCGCGTGGGCCCACCTCTGCGGGGTCTCACCCCTCGAGGCATCCTCGGGCAAGGTCACTCGCCACCGACTCAACCGAGGCGGCGACCGCCAGGCCAACCGAGCGCTCTGGCACATCGTGATCACCCGACTCGCCTCTGACCCGAAGACCCAGGCCTACATGGAACGCCGGGTCAAAGGCGGCCGCTCCAAGCGCGAAGCCATCCGCATGCTCAAGCGCTACGTCGCCCGCGAGGTCTACCGTTCCCTGCCTCGCGGTAGATCCCCGGACCATGGACCTGGCTCTCAGTACGCCTGTCGCCCGCGGGGTTGACCTCTACCCGATATGCCGGTCCGTGGTCCAGGTTCACCGACTTAGAAGACGCGTGACCTGATAAGAGCTTGCCCATGCAACACGTGGCCCATCATTGGTCTGTCCGCTGTCTTCACTCCCGAAATCCTCAGAAAGGGGCTTGACATCATCCATAGGAGCATCGGTTATACATGTGATCCACCTCCTGGGATAGGCATCCGGGGGAACCTCCTCGGGTGCAAACCCGACCAGGAGGTGTGCGGTGAAGTGGAGTCCGTCATTCGAGTGTCACGTCCGTCCCGACGGTGAACGCGTCTATCGGATCGGCCACCAGCTGATCGACGAGTTCTTCGAGTTCGTCGTCGGCCGGGCCCGTCCGAACACGGTCCGGGCCTACGCCCACGACCTGAGCGTGTTCTTCAGCGTGGTGAAGAAGGACCCGCTCGAGGTGCGGCCCAAGGACGTCATGGCCTTCGTCACCGCGCAGCGCCGTCCCAAGCCCGGGGCCGAGAACGTGGTGCGCATCGCCGACGGTTCCGCGGGTCTCTCGGCGGCGACGATCAAGCGCCGGCTGGCGGCGGTCTCGAGCTTCTATGGCTACCTGATCACCCGCGACGACGTCGACGTGTCGGCCAACCCGGTGCCCCGGGGCATCGCCACTCGTCAGAGCCGCTCTCGGGGCGGTCGGGGCCTGCCGCTGGTGCGCGGGGTGCGCCGGCTGCCCCGGATCCTCGACCCCGACGAGATCGACGCGCTGATGGGGGCGCTGCGCACCGAGCGCGACCGGGCCATGACCCAGGCCATGGTGCTCGGCGGCCTGCGGCGCTGCGAGGTGCTCGGCCTTCGCCTGGGCGACCTGCGCCTCGGCGAGTGGCGGGTGCTCATCAGAGAAGGCAAGGGCGGCCACGAACGATTGGTGCCGCTCTCGCCCACCTTCTTCGCCACCGTGGCCCGCTACATGGACCACGAACGGCCCGAGACGACGAGCGACGCGCTCTTCGTCGCGCTCAAAGGGGCACGGCGCGGCCAACCGCTCTCGATGCCGGGTCTGCAGCAGATCATCCGCGACGCCCGGCTGCGCGCTGAACTCAGTCCACGGCACCTGCCACGAGCTGCGCCACACCTGCTTCACCCGTCTGCGCGAAGCCGGCATGGCCATCGAAGCCATCCAGGCCCAGGCCGGACACCGCTCCATCACCTCGACGCGGGTCTATCTGCACCTCAGCGTCGACTGGCTCGACGACGAGTACCGCCGGGCCGCAGAAGCCATCGAGGCCCAGGCGCTGGTGGGGGTGGCCCAATGAACGCACTCGCACGACGCAGCCTGTCCCGAGCCGCGGCGCCCGGGTGGCGGGACACCCGAGGTCACGTGGTCAGAGATCGCCACCCGGGCACCGGTCATGGTGGCCACCATGGCCTCCTACCTGGACCAACTCGAAGTCTCGGCCCGTCCGGGCACCGTGGCGGCGGCCGAGCTGACGCTGCGCTTCTTCGCCCACCGGGTGACCGAGGCCGATCCGAGCCTGCGTCTCGGTGGCGCGCATCGGACGGCCCCACATCGAGGACTTCAAGACCTGGCTCCTCAAGCGTCGGGGCAGGACCGGCAAGCCCTTGGCCACCATGACGATCCGGCACCGGCTCAGCACCGTGCGCACCTTCTTCGAGCGCATCATGGAGTGGGACTACGACGACGCCCCGGCCCGCCTGTTCATCTACATGAGCGACTTCCCGGCCCTCGACGAGCCGCTGCCCAAGTTCTTGGACGACCCGACGGCGGCCAAGTTCATGGCCGCACTGGCCGAGGACCCCAACCTGCGCCGTCGCCTCATGGTCGAGCTGTTGGCCCGCACCGGCATGCGCGTCGGCGAGCTCGCCGGACTCGAAGACGACGCCATGGTGCGCAAGGGAGACGGCCACCGCCTCCACATCCCCATCGGCAAGCTGCACAACGACCGCTACGTCCCGCTCCTGCCGATGCTGGTCGACCTCATCGCCGAGTACAGGGCCGTGCGCGGGCGCTCACGCTCGGGCCACCTCCTCGAGCGCGACGACGGCCGGCCCTTCGACCGGCGCACCATCCATCGCTACGTGGCCAGCGTCGCCAAGCGGGCCGGGGTCGGCCACGTCCATCCGCACCAGCTGCGCCACACCCTGGCCACCCAGTCCATCAACCGGGGCATGAGCCTCGAGGCCATCGCCGCCTTGCTCGGGCACCGCTCCATGGACATGACGCTGACCTATGCGCGCATCTCCGACGACACCGTCGCCGACGCGTACTTCAAGGTGACCGAAGCGGTCGAGGCCCAGTACTACGGACTCTCCGGCGCCACCCCGCCTCGAGCGACCGGCTCGAGCTCCGCGCCGCCGGTCAGCGACCACCGCCGACTGCTCGCCAACGGTCACTGCACGAGGCCGGCTCTGCTCGACTGCGCCTTCGAGAGCGTCTGCGAGCGCTGTGGGTTCTTCGAGACGGGTCCGCAGTTCCTCACCATCTTGAAGCGCCAGCGCAAGCACGCCGGACGAGCGCGGTCAGAGCGACCGCAGCCAGCTCTTCGACGGCCTCATCGAAGGAGTCGCCGACGCCCAGTGAGTGTGCTTCCATAGGAGACAGCCCAGGACCTACGGATCACATGTATAACGCCGGACCTGGGCGCACCATGGGGGGTGAATCCGCCCCATCGAAATGGGCAAAGCTGTGGTGTGACACCGAGAAAGACTCCTCCCTCAGAAATCGAGGTCGCTGGTGGCGTCATCTCGATAGAACCGCCGAAGGGAGCGTCCGGGATCGGTCGCTGGTCCAAGTTGCTGTTCTCGGCCTTGTGGCGCTCCTATTTCGCTGCCGAACGCATGGACAGGGACATCGTTGTCCGTGATGAGTCCCGCCAGCGGGAGCTGTACCGAGAAGGACCGTATGACGCCATCACGGTCATTCAGCCTTTGGAGCGACTCCTGAGTGAAATCCGCTCGACCGGGCTTGATGCGTTTCTGCGGACTCGCCAGGTAGCGGCATCACGAGTTGGCCCACTGGACGCTCCTGGCCGAGTTGGTCTCAGGGGTCAAGTGTCGCCGTACTTCTCTCGCAGAAAGAGCGATCCCAAGTAGCCGTCGGGGGTGTCCCCGTTCGCCGGCTCGAGGCGCAGTTGAGACCCGCCAAGTCGGGCTGCCGTCTCGATGGTGACCAGCCATCAGCAGCCCGACCCTCGGGTCGGGCGCCCCGGCCGGGAATCGAACCCGGTGCACTCCCGTAGTCAGTGAGAGACAGCCATCCAGACCCAGGGCGCCATGAGGGAATGGTCCGGCTGGGCCTGGCATTGACTTGGTAATCTTGAGGTTGTCAGTGAGAGGCAGTCGCTGAAGGGGCCTTCGGGCCCCTTCAGCGCGCTCGGAGCCAGTGACCTCAGATCGAAGGGGGGTATCTCCATACGCCGGGTGGGTGGGCATGGGGCGGGAACACGCCGCCTGTATGCCAAAGTTCGACTGTGGCGGAACACACCAGCGCTCCGGCCGGTCTGGCGGTCATCGCCATCGCCAGGCGAAACCTAATCACGGGGCTTGTCAGTCCGTTTTCGATCTTCATTGATGACGAGTTCGTTGGGAGACTCAGACCATTTGCGACAGGGCAATACGCGGTGACGCCAGGTCGTCATGGAGTCAATGTCCGGATTGGCAGGAGAACGATGCCAACAAAACCCCAAGTTGAAGTCGAAATGAGAGCGGGTGACGTTCGTACGTTCCACACCAGGGGGAGGCGCATGCTGTTCACCTGGGGCCTCTTGATCTACTCGCCTAAGTTTGAGCCGGGACCAGAAATAAAGCTCGAACAGTGGCCGCCGTCGCTCGGATTCGAGGAGCCTTCGGAAGGCGCCGTCCCAGAGGTTCGGGCCCGGGTGCTGAATCCATCTGCCATTCGGAAGACAACGTTCCGACGAGTTCTAAAGGGCTACAAGGCTGAAGAGGTAGATACTCTGCTTCGGGACATCGCCAGTCGGATTGAGCTGGGAGAGAAACCGACCTCCCTGTCGAAGGTGACCTTTTCGCTAACTCGAAATGGCTATGACGTTCAGGAGGTTGACGCCTTCTTGGATTCTCTTGGCGGTCAGAGCTGAGTTCCCATCAGACTGCCCCCGAACGATGCTGCCGGTTATACAGGTGATCCGCCGCCGTGGACGTCCTTCTTGTTGAGCGCCTTCCTCTCGTTTTCGATTTCGGCCATGACCCTGAAGTACTCAGCATGGACCGCCAGGCACTTCGGACATAGGTAGACGTCTCCGTCGTCGCTGAAGGTCCCTCCGGCTCGCGGTTCTTGCGCAATTCGAGCATTCGGGCACCGGCTGGTCCCACGAGCTCCACTCTCTCATTGTGCCCGAAGAGCGATGGAGTCACGATCGGGTGTTCGCTGTCTTCTTCGCGACAAGGAGGAAGACGATGACCACAGCGAATCCAAACACCGCAGTGCTGGTGAGCGCCACGGCGAGCCCTTTCGAGGAGGCCCACATGGCCGCAGCAGCCTTCCTGGCCCGCTACAGCGGGCGGACCCTCGAGACCTACCGCTTCGACCTGCGCAGCTACTTCGAGTGGTGCGACAGCGTCGGGCTTGTAGTGCTCGAGGCCAAGCGGCCCCACATCGAGTTGTGGCGGGCGGCCAGCGAAGAGCGAGGTTTGGCCCCCTCGACCATCGATCGGCGGCTCTCGACCATCTGCGGCTTCTATCGCTTCGCCCACATCGACGGGCGGATCAGTGCCAATCCGGCCCAATACGTCCGCCGCCCCAAGGTCCACCCGAGCGAGGGCCGTGGCCTCGACCGCGCTGAGCTCGGCACCTTCTTGTTCACGGCCGAGCGCTACGACCGTGATCATGCTGCCCTGGCGGTACTCCTCGGCCTGAACGGACTGAGGGTCAGCGAGGCCTGTGCCACCGACGCGCAGGATCTGGGCTTTGACCGGGGCCATCGGACGCTGCGAATCATCGGCAAGGGCAACAAGCCGGCCGTGATCCCTCTCGTCCCACGGGTGGCCCGCACCATCGACCTCGTGCTCGGTGAGCGGTGCGAGGGCCCGATCCTGCATCGGCGCGACGGCGAACGGCTGGACCGACGCACCGCACATCGCTGGGTTCGCTCCATCGGCAAGAAGGCCGGGCTGGGGATCGTCCACCCCCACATGCTGCGGGCAGCGTTCATCATGGCCGCACTCGACGCCGGGGTGCCGTTGCGTGACGTCCAGCTCGCCGCCCGCCATGCCGATCCGAGGACGACCACCATCTATGACCGCCGGCGGGAGAACTTCGACCGCCACGCTGCCTACGTCGTCGTCGCCTTCGTGGCAGGCGGATAGGACCCGCAGAAGGCGTCTAACGTGCCTGCGGTTGGCACGGACCGACTGGGCGTTTTCCTCTAGACCTTCAAGTCCTGGCGGGCGGCCAGCGCCCTTGCGACCTCTTCGACTGGCCGGTCTGTTCGTTCTGCCGCCACCCGGACGTAGATCACGAGGGAATAGAACGCGTACGCCCAGAAACCCTCCATCCCCCAATAATCCGCCTCACTGTCGAGGTCGGGGAATACGCCGGCGCGCAGGGTGGCGGCGGCCGTCAGGGCGAAATGGCTCTTGTGGTGCTGCCTCTTTCCACTGAATCGACACTCAGGGAGATAACGCTCCCTGATCCCCGCGTAGTCGATCGGGTCGTTTACAGAGGCCCCAGACTCCTCGATGGCGTCGGCCGCAAGTCTGAGAAGATCCTCACCCGCGAAGGGATCATCGCGGTACAGCTCGGCGAGCTTGTTGACTATCGCCTCCGGGTCGTCCCCCGACGCCAGGCCACTCAGGGCAACCCGCAGTGCCTCGGTTCGGTTCTTCTCCGTGGCGTCCTTCGCTGGAGCCATGGTGCAAGCGTAGATCTGGGTGCCCTCGCTGCGCCCGAGGCCGGCGAGCTCCTATCACTTGTCAACCCCTCTTTCGGGGCTCGGGAGTGAAAACAGCGGACACGACATTGATCAGTCACTCGAGGCGAGGACAAGCTCCTATTAGGTCACGCGTTTTCGAGATCGTGTGGCCCGAGCTGAGGGTCGGCGAGTCGCTGGCAAGTCAGCTCCGAAGAGCGACAGTACTGGGGAAAGCCAGACCCACAGCCCGAGGATTTCCGCGAGGTAAGTAGCGATAGACCTCGCGGGCGACGTAGCGCTTCAAGATGCGGATGACCTCTTGCTTGGTCTTGCCCTCCTTGACCCGGCGCTCGAAGTAGAGCCGGGTCTCGGGGTCATGCGCGATGCGGACCATGACGATGCGCCACAGCGCGCTGTTGGCCTGGCGATCACCGCCGTCGTGGGCCTTGACCCTGCCGCTGGTCTTGCCCGAGCCGTCTGGGACGGGAGCCACGCCGCACAGGTGGGCCCACGCTGCTTCTGAGTGGAGCCGCTCTGGATTGTCACCGGCCGCCATCACGGGTGCGGCCGCGGTGTCGGGTCCGACGCCGAAGAGCTCGAGCAGATCCGGCACGGTGGCGACCAGGAGCGCTTCGATCCGTTCGTCGAGTTCGGCCAGCTCGACGGTCGAGGGCTTCGATGCGATGCGCCAACGACGACAGCGACGCCTTGGTGGCAGCGGTCACCGGATCGGGAGATCGTGTCGGCCGGAGCTTGGCTCCTTCGGCCACCAGTGCCGGCACCGAGAGGCCTTTCAACCGGCAACGGAGCTGTTCGGGTGCGCTGTAGCCGAGGTGACGCATCTGGATGAGGGCCTTGACCCGGGCCTGGCGGGCCGAGCGCTTGGCCACGACGAGGACCCGGATGGCCTCGACGGCGCCGTCCCTCGACTTCGGGCTGCCGGTCGCTCGACCACTGAGGGCGGCCCGGGCTGCTTCGACGGCATCGAGCGGGTCGGACTTGCCGCTGCTCCGGCGCTTCTGGCGGTTCGGTCGGTCGACCTCGATGACCTCGACGCCCACCCGCCGCAGGTGGCGGGCCAGGCCGGCCCCATAGGAACCGGTGCCTTCGACGCCGATCTTGGTCACGTCCCCGAAGGTCTCGAGCCAGGCCAGCAGCGCCTTGTAGCCGGCGGGATCGGTGGAGAAACTCTCGGTGCCGAGCAGCCCACCGAGCGGGTCGAGGGCGGCGGCAACATGGACGTCGCGGTGGGTGTCGACACCACCGGTGATCCCACGCACAGCTTCTACGATGGTCATGGTCATCCCTTCTCTTTAGGTGTTGAGGGATGGCACGGCCGTTCCGGATCGGAGCGACGGGGGTCTGGGTTGTTCGCGCAACCCGGACCAATCACCCCAACTCGGAGACGGGACGTGCCGTCTTTCAATGTGCGGCTGGAAGGTCTCGGTCGACGACGTTTTGCAACGTCACGGGACTCCAAGTCAGACCGAACCCACCAGCACTCCCGAAGCTATTCAGGACCAGCAGTCAAGCGGTGGACCCTCAGAGAAGTATCAATGTACGGGGGCATTTAGCGTTGGTTCCGGGCATCCACCGATTTGGCGGAAGCCCTTCGTAGGGTGCGTCGGGTCGGTTCTTCTGGCTTGACTTTACGGGGGCCGGAGCGAGCGCCAGCTCGACTCCACAACAGTGATCGTCGACCAGACGGGCCTCCCCGACGCACGTGCATCCCTTTTCTGGAACTCGGCGGCCGATTATCGATTCGGACCCCTGCTTCTGAATGTCTGGATGGTCACACCCCTGCGGAACGTGCACCGGTCGACGACGGAGAGCCGACTGATCAACCTTCCAGCGAAAGGACCACGCCATGAACGAAGTGAGGTTGGGCATCGACGTCGCCTGTCGGGCCGACCACTGGGCCAGCCTGGCCGACGAGCGAGGTGAATTCATCTGGTCGTCGTGGAAGTTCCGCACGACGACCACCGACCTCGAGCGCCTCTGGGCCAAGATCCCCGACGGCGCGTCGGTGACCGTCATCCTCGAGCCCACCCGCAACGCCTGGGTGCCGCTGTCGGCCTGGCTCCAAGCACGCGGTGCCACGGTCATATTGGTGCCACCCGAGCAGTCGGCTGACCTGCGGGACTACTACAACAAGCACACCAAGACCGACCGGCTCGATTCACGGGTGCTGGCGCGTCTGCCGTTGCTGCACCCCGAGGGTCTCCGCGGCATCGACAACCTCGGGCCGGCGCAGTCCCTGCGCCGGGCAGTCCGTCACCGCTTCAGCCTGGTCAAGCGCCGCAGCGCGGCGAGTCTGCGTCTCGAGGCACTCGTCGAGCTGTTGGGACCGGGCTGGGCCGACTCCCTCGGATCGGCCACAGCCTCGAAGACCGCCCTGGTCATATTGGAGAAGTACGCTGATCCACGGGCGCTCAAGCGTCTCGGGCGCGCCCGACTCACCGCATTGTTGATCCGCTCGAGTTCGGGCCTGTGGCGCGAAGACAAGGCCGACGAGCTGTTGGCCATGGCGAACGAATCCGTTGCCCTGTGGTCTGCCGGGGGCATCGACTTCACCGAGTTGGCCCACGACATCGCCTCAGAGGTCCGGGTGTTCCGCAGCCTCGATGACGAGATCACCGCCGCCGACAAACGGATCGCGGTCCTCTATGACGAGGCTGACCCCAAAGGCATCGTCGTTTCGGCTCCGGGGATCGGGCCCGTCCTCTCGGCGGCCATCTTGGCCAACGCAGGCGACTTCAACCGCTTCGCCAACCTCGCCGGCGTGCGCTCCTTCACCGGCTTCGTGCCCAAGATCGACCAATCCGGACTGGTGGCTGGACACAAGGGCATCACCAAGGCCGGTGACGCCGGCCTGCGTCAGGCCCTCTACCTGGCGGCTGATCACGCTCGGCGCATCGACCCGACACTGGCCCAGCGCTATTACCGACTGGTCATGGTCGAGGGCAAGCACCACAACTCAGCACTGTGCTCGGTCGCGGCGGTCCTCATCACCCGGATCGCCGCCTGTTGGCGCAAGGGCGAGCTCTACAGACTGCGCGACGAAGACGGCGAGGCGATCACCGAGACCGAAGGCAAGGCTGCCTGCAGCGACCGCTTCAAGATCGACCCCAAGGTCCGGGCCGCTCGTCGGCGGAACACCCCGGCAAAACTCCTCAAGAACAGGGTGGCGGGTCGAGGCAGAAAGGAGTCGGCCCAAAAGGTCGCTCCGGCCACCGACCCGCCGGAACAAGAAGCTACCGAAAATGTGGCTTGAGGGGCTTGACTGCCGTTAGGAACTCACTCTCCGAACGCAAGCATCACGGGCGCACGTCAGAGAGCAAGACCGTCCAGAACGCGCCGAACCGATCCGGGGAATTCGAGCCACACGAAGTGCCCGCACTCGTCAAGGACCTCATAGCGGGCCCCCGGGATGAGCGCAGCCGACGCTATGCCGTGCTCAGGCGGAATCGGACTGGCCGCACCGAGCAGGAAAACCGAAGGTACCTGTATGTGCGGCAACATCTCCTGCAGCGTTCCTTGCCTGAACTGTTCATGGATGGACTCGAAGGTGTCCGCATAGCAGTGAATCGACATCGCCATGGGTGGCATGGGTGGGGCGACGGCGGCAGACGAGAAGTACGCAGGCCACAGGAGGGCCAGGCCTTCGAGAAATTCTTCTGGCGTGCCCTCCCCAGCGAGCGCCCGTTCGTCGAGCTCGCCCGCCCTTGCGGCATCCTCGGGAGAAATCCGCTCCATCAAGATCCGTCCCAGATCGGCCTCGCCGCCGTCCGGAACTGCTCCGAGCGGATCAACGGCCACCAGTCCGAGTAGCCGATCGGGGTGGTGGGCTGCGAGGTGCATACCCAAATGACCACCCCATGAGTGTCCGACGACGTAGGCGCGCTCGACTCCGATGCCCCCCAAAACAGCGACGGCGTCAGCTATATGGGTCTCGACGTCGAACGGTCCGGATGTGGTCGAAGGAGCGAGTCCGCGCTGCTGATAGCGGTAGACAGTGAAAGCGTCTGCAAGTTCGTCGACGAGTGGCTCGGTGTACTCCGAGAGACCAGGGCCACCGTGTAGCACTAGGACCGGCGGCCCTGATCCCTGGCGCCAAACGCGCAACGCACCGCCGGGAACCGGGATCTCGAGCTCCTGCGCCATGATCGAAGAATAACCCCAGCTCGAGAATCCTCTACATTTGCAAGAGTCGATGTGGTGGGCCGAGTAGCACCGTCTACCTACAGATTCGCGCCTTGGCATCGCTCTGCGGTCCACCCCACTGCCACAAGGCCGCCAATGAACGGGGGCAGTGTCGCCGGTCCTAGCGCTCGAAGACGAGCAGAGCGCTTGTCTCGAACTGGGGCCCGTCGCCGAGTGTAGGGAGCGCTGCCTGAATCCTGACAAAACCCGCCTCGATCTCCTCCTCACTCATATGTTCGAAAAGGGACGTGGGACGCAGTCTCAGCCTCTCGTAATCCTCGGCCAGGCTCAATGAGCGAAGCCAGGTGATCTCGTCACGAGAGGCGAGCGTCCATCCGGCGTCGGTGAAGTCACGGAGTACTTCTTCCTCAGACTGGTAAAGACCTTGGTGGATGTCCATCCATTCGGGCACGGTGTGTAACCACCATGCATCAGGCATACGGTCGCAGAAGTTCGCCTGTACAAAGAGTCTGCCGCCCGGTTTCACAACTCGGCGTATCTCCGCTGCGGCGCTATCTCGATCGACGACGTGGTGCCAGACGAAGAACAGCAATGCTGCATCACACGAGGTATCTGGCAATGGAATGTTTTCGGCAGACCCAGCCTCATACGAGACGGCAAGGTGGTCGGCCTGGGCGATGGCCTGTGCGCGCATCTTGTCGGCTGGTTCGATCCCGTAGGCCGGGCCGCCGAAGGTGTTCGCCAAAGACGGCGTCATACGCCCGATACCCGAGCCCAAGTCGAGCCAGGCCAGTGGCCGTGTCTCGGGCAGGTGGCGGGCGAACGCATCCATCCACGTCTGTAGCGCATTGGGCGACATCTGCCTGCCGGCGGCATAGACAGTGTGTTGGCGCTCGTCGTAGTCGACCTTCCTCATGCCACCTCCAAAGTCCGGTCCGACTAGATGGCCAGCATAAGACGTCCCAACGGGTACGCCCAGGACCGGCGTTCTAACAGTAGGGCGAAGAATTTGCGTGTTGTGCGAGACAACCGGACCGATCGTTATGCCGCGGCCAGGTAGTTGCGTGCGTACTGGTCGTCATGGATGGCCAGGGCAGCGGTCATGACCCGTTGGCCATAGGGGGTGACCCGATAGAGCCGTGTTCGTGGGACCTTGGCCACGAGACCGTGCCCACGCAGCTTGACGATGAGCCGAGACGTCCGCTCGCAGCGACGGTGCGCTTCGGCACGTGTCATGGCTCGGCGACGATAGAGCTGGTCGGTGATGTTGTGGTTGCGGAACCCGTTGACGTTGTGCTGGCCGGCGAGCACCGCCCGGAAGAGGGAGATGTCGGCTTGGCTGAGCGGGTTGAAACGGGCATGGGTCCGCCCTTTGGTGGTTCGGGGTCGGCACAAGGCGTCGAGGGCGGCGACGCCTTCGCCCTTGAGGGGTGCGGCCGCCAGGGCGTCGAGGTAGCGGCGGTTCGAGCCGATCCCCACCTCGTAGTTGCGCCACATGTCGCCGACCCCTTTTCGCATGGGGCACCACCGCCGCTCGCGCCGGCCCGCCTCGTCGGTGACGACGCGCAGGACTCGGAACTCGCGCGGATTGTTAATGGTGGTCTCGACCCGGAGCACCGAGACCTTGTCGTAGACCTTGACCCAGTTGCCCGCCACCCGGTGGCGCACCCGCCAACCTTGGGGTCGGCGCTTGGTGTCGGTGACCACCTGGGCGGCGAGGCTCGGGTGGAGCTTGCGGCCCAAGAAGCCGAGCACGTCTTCGGCGGACATGTTCAAGGCGGCGTGTCGGACCAGGTCCGGCCAGACGGCGAGGAGCTCCGAGCGCGACTTGAACATGACGTCGGTGGCGATCTCGGCCTGGTCGAGCACCCAGTAGTAGCCGCCGAAGCCGGCGCGGGTGATGGAGGCCAAGAGGGGGTTGAGGCGTCGGGCGAAGGCATTGAGCACCCGGGGCCAGGACCGATGGGCGAAGCGGTCGCACAGCTTGGCGGCGCGCTCGAGGTCGTCGATGGCCAAGAGGGAGTTCTCGTAGCGCACATAGCCGATGCCGGCCTTGTCGAGTTGGCGGGCCAGCCACTCGCGGCCGTTGATGTAGATCTGGACCTCGTAGGGGATCCAGCCCTGGATGCGCACGTGCATGAAGCCGAACTCGGGGTCGATCAGGTACATGTAGTGGTGCAGGCACTTGCGCTCGCGCCGGGTCACCTCGATGCGGTGGGTCTCGTGGCTCTTGCGGACCTGGAAGCTCATGCAGGGCTCCACCGCGCTGATGAAGCACACGATCCCCTCGGTGATCCCGTCATCGGCCGCGATCGACTTGGCCAGGTCGTCCTTCATCTGGGTCCGGTTGCGGGTCTTGACATGGTCGAAGGAGATGCGAGGACGGCCGGATTCGGCCGCCAGACAGTCGACGTTGTTGGCGATGCGATTCGTCGTGGACTTGGCGTACTCGGTGAAGTCCGTGATCGGGTAACCCTGGGCCCACAAGAGGGCCCGCACCGCGTCGGGCTTGAAGAGGTGCGAGAGGTGACCCTTGAAGATCATCCGGTCGAACATGGCCAGACTGCCGGTGATGTGGCGGCGGTGAATGTCCTCGAAGCTGTCCATGGCGGACCTCCCTGGTGGTGCGTTGCCAGCGAGTGTGCACCTTTCGCACAAGCTCGCGTCGCCGCAGGCCAACGCCGTCAGGGGCGGCTCTGCCGGCCCGGCACCGACCGGTTGCTCGCCGTCGAGGTCATCCCCGCAGACTGCGGCCGATCCCAGCCGGAGTCTTCACGGTGTTTGGTTGCGGCCGCAGGCTGCGGTAAGGGGCACCCATGCTGAACCTGCCGAGCAAGATTGGTGCAACGTTCTGCCACCCCCATACGTGTAAGCACTGTGTCGATGGTCAGGGATCTTCAGCTCGAGATTGTCCATTCCCCGATGACGGCCCCGGCAACGATCGAGAACATATACCGAGCGCAGTGGGCCCCCTTAGTCCGGTTGGCCTCAGTCATGGCGGGAGATCGAGCTAGAGCAGAAGACATCGTCCACGACGTCTTTGTCCGTTTTGCCGCTCGACCTCTGCCACAAGACGCCCCCTCGTACTTGCGACAAATGGTGGTCAATGCCACACGGGATCACCATCGTCGGGTCAAAATCGAGCGCCGTGTCATCCATTTGGCACCCCCGCCCGATGTGATTCCGGAAGTCGACGAGATCATCCTCCTTGTCCGGAGGCTCCCAGATCGCCAACGTCAGGCGCTGGCGCTCCGCTATTACGCAGATCTTTCCGTCGAGCAGATTGCCCAGGTTCTGAGGTGTCCAAACGGCACCGTGAAATCACTTCTTCACAGGGGGATCGAGGCGTTGAGAAAGGAGCTTGAGAGATGAGCCCGAGTTACACCGAGGTAGAGGACAAGCTGACACGTTCCTACTGTGCTTTCGTCGCCGACGTACCCGATCATCCCCTCGTGTCGTGGTCAGCATTCACCATGACCGCCAACACGCCAAATCGTCATTGGCACCGCATCATTGGCACCGCGGCCTCCATCGTGTTGATCGCCCTCGGAACCATCTTGTGGGCGTCTCCATCTGCGGGAGCTCGCTACCACGGAGCGGGAGGTCTGAACTCCAGATCTGCTCACGTCATTGAGCTGCAGAGAACTCACCAGTGCGTCTGCGCGTCATCGGCATGACAACGACCACCGAAGAAGCCCCTGCTACACCATCGACGGGATGGCGATGGATCCGCCAAGCATTGGTCGTTGTCGTCGTCGCGGTAGGTCTTGCTGTTTTGCTACGGATCTTCGTCGTCCAGACCTTCTTCATACCGACCGGGTCCATGGAGCCAACCCTGCAAAAGGGCGATCGCATAGTCGTCGACAAGCTCAGTTTCGACCTCCATGGCGTCGAGCAGGGAAACATCGTCGTCTTTACGCGCCCATCCGACGAACACTGTGGCGGGCCTCCTGTTTCTGACCTCGTGAAGCGAGTGATCGGACTCCCGGGCGAGACCATCTCCTTGAACGGGCATGGAGATGTCGAGGTCAATGGCAAGCGCTTAGATGAGACCTGGCTTCCCTCCTCAGTTCAGGGGTCGACCTACCCAGGTCCGCCAGGAGGGGCCTTCAGTCTGGCGCAGCCCTTCAAGATCCCCGCAAACCACTACTTCGTCATGGGCGACAACCGGACAGACTCGTGCGACAGCCGCTATTGGGGTCCGATATCCGGATCACAGATAGTCGGAAAGGTGGATATTCGGGTTTGGCCACTTAGGTCCATAACCCTTTTTTGACCACTCCGGAGTTTGGCTAGTCGAAACCGGCGAAGGCGCTGGCGTGGGGTACCCCGCTTTTGCAACCTCCCCACCTACCCGGCGGCAATGAACGGGGGCACGCCCGTTCGGTGAGCCCGGGGTTCCGAACGAGCACCGGATTGGGCTTCTAGTGGATGATTCGCAGGGCCAATGCGCTACCAGGACCCTGGGGCTCGTGGAATGCGTTCACAGTCGAGTTGCCAACGGCGATGCACACGTGCGAACCCGGACAACTCACGGACATGAGAGCGTCATCCACATCCGCAGGCGTGCGCAGGGATGGGGCTAGACGCCATACTCCCTTCGCTTGGAACTCGACGAGCGTTCCCCCGCGGAACTGACCCGGGGTTGGTGTTCCAGAGTACGAGCCAACGGCTACGCAGAGGTGATCTCTACTGCAGGCCACGGCCTCCAACATGTTCGACGATGCCGAGCTGTTCGGAGAGGCGATTCTTTTCCAGGTCGAGCCGTGAAGCGTGGCGATGTAGGTCCCAGTCGTGCCGCTGTCATCACCGGCTCCGATGCATCTCATACCGGAGCCGCATGCGATCCCATTGATCAGAGCCGGAAGCGTAGAGAGCGAAGTCCAGGTCTGGCCCTCGTTCATGACGCTCCGGCCTCCTCCGACCGCGAGGCAGACGCTCGTCTCACACGACACTGAAGTGGGCGTGAACGGATCGAAGGCACTGCTCGGAACGACAATCGGACCCATGGCCGACCCCTCGGAAACGCGCACGAGCGGTGCGAATGACGTGACGCTCCAACCCGCGGAGGATCTGGTTCCGACGAGGCCCTCAACCGGCGACACGTTCCTGGGGTAACCACTTCCGTCATCCCATCCGACGGCGGTGCATCTGTTCGCGGAAAGGCACGACACCGCCTGAAGAAGATTGGCGTTCACCGGGAAATACGCGGGACTCGAGGACGCAGTGACGGACCACGTCGCACCGTGCAGCTCCTCGATGAGTGGCGACGAGCTAACCAGCTCGCTGACCACTTGCTGCCCGACGGCCACGCATGCCGCTCTCGAGACACAGGAAACGCCGTTCAGTGCTGCGTCGGCAATGGCAGGCGCGGCCATCTTCGACCAGCTCCGGCCATCGAAGCGCAGGATGACAGGGCTTCCAAGTGGCCCGTCCGATGGGGCGTGTCGAGTTCCGACTGCGATACAAAAGGTCGGGTTCACACAGCTCACCGACGAAAGATCGACGTTTGCGTCCTGCCCATGAGTTATGAGCAGCGTGTGGAGCTGCACTGTGGGGGTTGACGAGCGCACGGTGCCGTTGGCATCGGATCGCCCAAGGAAAGCGACGAACGCCGCCAATGCGGTCACCCCGATAAGCATTCGGACAGCCCGACGCCGGTGAGGCCCGTGCCTCGACCGGTTCGAAGCCAGCGACTTCACGATGCGATGCTAGTGCCCCATCAAGCAACGTTTGCGCGCTTTACCAGCTCACGGAGGGTTTCGTCTTGAGCATGGCGATTGCGCCAGATGATGTAGCGACGGATCATCGAGTTCTGCTCCTCGTGTGAGCGGTGGTCGGTGCCGTCGAGGGTGAAGTAGCGCAGCGCCTGGAACTGCGCCTCGATCCGGTTCAGCCAGCTGGCGTTGGTGGGCACGTAGGCCAGCTCGACGTTGTTGGCCTCGGCCCAGTCGCCGACCCGGTCGTCTTTCTTGGTCGAGAGGTGCGGGCTGAAGTTGTCCATGCACGATGGCGATGCGGACGTTCGGCGGGTAGAGGCTGCGCAGGTAGCGGCAGAACTCGAGGAAGGTGGTGCGGTCCTTCTTCGTCTTGATGTGGCCGTAGATCTTGTCCTGGTTCAGGTCGTAGGCGGCCATGAGGTGCCGGACGCCCTTGGTGCGGGTGTAGGTGGCCCGGCGGCGCCGGCGCCGTGGGCCGTCGGTACGTCGACTCGCCTTTGACGATCATCGGCGCCCACTGCTTGCCGGGCGGGGCAGCAGGTTGAGCGGCCCGAACTCGTCCATGCAGATCACGACGGTCGGGTCGCCTCGCTTTGGCTTTGGCCTTCCCATCGGCGATGTCGTAGAGCTCGAGCACCCGGTTCTTCTTGGCCTCGAAGTCGGGGTCGTTCGATTGCTTCCAGGTCTTGATCACTTGAAACGAGACACCCTCCTCGCGGAGGAGCAGGCGCAGACCCTCGTGGCTGATGTCGTCGACCACCCCCTCAGCGACGAAGAACTCGGCCAGCTTGGACAGGCTCCAGGTGGAAAAGGGCAGGTCGTGGTCGACCGGACGGCTCAGCGCGATCTTCTTGATCTCCCGGCGCTCGGGCAGGGTGAACTTCGGTGGTCGGCCGCCCGAGTACTTGGGGGCCAAGGAGTCGAACCCGTCGTCGTTGAAGTTGTGCAGGACCTCACGGACCCGATCGGGCGAGGTGAAGGCCACCTTGGCGATCTGGGCCACGTCCATGCCCTGGGCCGAGAGCAGCACCATCTGGGCTCGCCGCCAGCGCACCACCGAGCCCGAGGAGCGCCGCACGATCTGGAGCAGCCGTCTGCCCTCGTCGTTGGTGATCTCTCGAACGCGTATCCCTTCGCGCACTTGACCTCCTCTTTCGCGAGAGGCCAATTCTGCGCGACCCGGAGGTCAAAGTGGTGGACGCGCCCCTCCAACGTTGCCGGTCACGGCACTAGGACGGACACCGGAGTGTCGCCGGGCCGGCGGACTGGGTCACCACCTGCTGGCGGGACGAATTCAGTCACGACTGCGTAGCTGGATATCGAGACCGGCTCCCATTGCGGCTAGCTCGGCTATCCGAATTGCATCGACGTAGCCAGTTGGCGGTTCTCCGGTGGCCAGCTGAACCGACAGTTGGAGGTCCACGTCGAGACTCTGGGCGACGATCAAGCCCCGGAACTCGAGGAAGTGTGGACGGACCACAGCAAGAATCGTCTCCAAGTGCGACGCTGCATCGATCGTTCGTTCTCGTGTGGTTGAGTACTCCCAGACCATTGTGAGTGCTGGTCCCTGATGCGACTTGCCCTGAACGCCTAATAGTTCTGACAGTTCCTCGGGCCGAAGAGCTCCTGTCACTTTGAGGGTTGCCCGAACCTCCGGTAACTCGATTGAGAATAGATCCGTCATTTCGCAATTGTGCCGACTTCGGGTCCGATATGCGCGCTATTCCGGGTGTACTGGGGCACGGGCCTGAGCCGTGCGACCTTTGATTTGCAAGACTCAGGGTCGTGGAGACTATCGATGTGCCGCAAGAGGTCGTCCGTCTACGTCTCCAGTTCGCCGACCAGGTCGAATCGCTCGACGAGGCGGCGTGGAACGCCGCGTCCTGGTGCACGGGTTGGCGGGTGCGTGACGTGCTCGCCCACCTTGTGCGAGGCGCCGAGATGACGCCTCTGGCATTGACACGCATCGTCCTGCGAGGCGGGCTGCGACCGGATCGAGCGGTGAGCAACGCGGCCAAACAACTCGGTAACGTGCCCGTGGCGGAGCTGGCTGATCGTCTCCGCATGGCGGCCGAGGGGGGATTCCGTCTCCCCGGATTTCCCGAGGCGATGGGGTTGGGTGATGTCCTCGTGCACAGTGCGGACGCCTTCCGGCCGCTCGGCCTTGAGGTCGATCCGTCGCCAGCTGTCGTGGCCCTTGTCCTGGACGCCTATTGGCGGAGAGGTCGAGTACTCGTCCATGCCGAACCTCAGCGGGGTCGCCGCCTGGTGGCGACGGACTTCGATTGGACCAAGGGAAGTGGCCCCGAGGTGAGAGGCAAAGCCATAGACCTCGTGCTTCTGGTGTCGAACCGACGCCAGGTTCTTCCGTGTCTTGAAGGACCCGGACTCGCTGGGCTGTAGGCCGAGGTGTGGCACTTAGCCGGCGCAGTGGCGCAGCCTCCGGACCTACGGCTCATCCTCAAGAGCGTGCGCGGTCACCGCGCTGACCCAGTCTGCCTTTCCAGCCCGATACTGGTCCCGTTCATTTGGGTCGGATCCGTGCTCAGTGGATAGGCGGCTCTTTAGTTCGCCGTATTCCTGGGCGGCAGCGGGGTTCTTACGCAGGTAGTTACGAAACGCGAGCCAACCACGCCACCCCGAGAACTCCTCTTCCACAACGTGGAGGTGATGCGTTCGCAGCTCTCTCGAAGGCGTGCAGAAGGACAGCCTTCTTTCGACATTGTCGGCAGGCTCAGGAGCAAGCAGCCAGCCGATCTGCCGTAGCGAGTCTTCCTCCACAATCACCGGCGAAATATCTTCGACCACGGCCAACATGTCAATAATCGGCTTGGCTACCAAACCGGGAACTGACGTACTGCCAATGTGCTCCAGCGGCCGAACCAGGTACGGCTGCAGAAGCGGCGTCAGGCGAAGTTGCTCTCGCTCGAAGCTGGACGCCCAATCAGGGTCATACTGGTACATGCGAATCGGATCTTTCCGCACGCGCACAGTCTCGCCCATATAAGGCCGGAGAGTGCCCCCTCCCGGCGTTACGGGGATGCTTTCAAGTTGATGCATCCATCGTTGTGAGCTTGGGTAACCACAGTTAGGCTCCGTCCGTGGCGAGCGTGACCCTTTACAAGGAGATCATCACACGAACGGGGCGAACCCGAGGCGGTCTTCTAGCGCCCCTTCGATCTGTGCGCGCCAGCCTCGCCAGCGTGAGGACCTCCGTTGACGGAAGCCCTCATCACTTGCGACAGACGGTTCCCAAGACCATCGAGCTGGCGCCGGGGGCCCATGAGTTCATTGCCACTGGCCGTGGCTTCTCCCGGGGTCGCGAAACGATCGAAGTGGGTGACCGTGACCTGATCGTCGTGATCTCTCCAGACCAAACCTCGGTTAGCGCACATAACCCGCTCGGGTCCTTACGGATTCACGAGGTGAGCGGACCCGAAGAGCTTCAGCCGTATCGCTTCTACAAGGGGCAGCCCACGTCCTTTGGGATGGACACCGTCACCTTGTCGCTGTGGATGTCGAGTGTTGCGTCTGCTGCATGCTGCCTCGTGGGAGTAGCCGCAATCGGTTTGGCTATCTGGGGCTACGTAGCAAGAGACGTGGGGGTCGGCGTCATCTTGTCGTTCTTCGCCGTAGTGATTGCCTCGGTGATACCCATAGGCCTAGGTGGGTTGCTCACCGCCATCCGATTCACTCGGCTACCAGCGACTTGGCGTCAGCCCGGAAGCCAAGCGCTTCCGTCACACTCCTAAGCGCACGCTCCGCTACCCGGCGAACTGGGGCAGCCTTCGCGCACCCGACCGGTATTGGCAAGTTGCGGATGGCCTATGGGGTCGGTTGCCTCGGGCTTGCAACAATGGCCACCAGAGGGATCGGCCGAGACGTTTTCGCTTGATACGCGTCATACCGCCTGTTGTTGGTCCCGTTCATGAGTTCCCAGAGCCGTGGATAGTCGGGATCCGTCGAGTCGATGACCGTGGCCCTTCCAGGGAACCGCCTGCGACCCACCTGGACTTCGACTTCCGGTCTGGCGCACAAGTTGTGGAACCAGGCCGGTGCGTGATCCTTTCCGTCGTTCGAGGCGGCCACAATGATCTTTTCCCCGTCCCGCGCGAATACCAGAGCCGTCAACCGGGGCTGGCCCGTTCTGCGTCCGACGGTGCGCAAGAGGAGGGTCCACGCCCCGATCATGCCTGCACCGACCCGGCCATCACTTCGGGCATAGATCCATCTGTGGAGTCGCAACATTGCTGCGGGCCCACTCTTGGGTGCGGTCAGCCTGTTCATGGTTCTGGGGATGAGCGGCGGCAGCTTGTCGCCCCCGACGGTGAGATCGGTCTTCGTGTTCATCGTTACCTCGCTCTCGTGTTCCTGGCGTTCGGTGTCTTGTTTCGACTTGCAGCGGAGCGGGCCTTCTTCGCCGGATGGGTGGGATGTCGGGCGGCGAGCGTCGGCATCATCAGGGCCAGGACCTCCTCGGTTCGTTCCCAGAGGTCCTTACCGCCCGAGTCCAGGAGCGACAGTGAGTCGATTCCGACGATCCAGGCAAAGATCGCCCGAGCCGTGGAGAGGGGATCGAGACGCGCCGCGAACTCTCCCGAGCGAACCCCACGCACGATTAGGTCGGCGATGGACTGCACTCCGAGCGCCTGGAACGACGCGTACTCCGAGCCAGGGCCGGAACGGACGCTCAGGTCGGCTCCCAGGCGGACGACACAGTGCATGGTGGGGTCGTCGGAGATCAGCCGCGCTCGGCGTCGCAAGGCACTACGCAGCTCGTCGCTCGCGGAAGCACCCGGTTCCGCATCTGCCCCGAGTCGAGCGATCAGCTCCTGCTGCTTGGCCCGGAAGGCGGCGAGGGCGACTTCCTCCTTGTTCGAGAAGTGGAAGTAGAACGCGCCTTTGCTCATCCCACTGGCGAGGATGAGATCGTTGAGGGAGACGCCGTCGAAGCCATTCTCGGCAAAAGCCCGGGCTGCGGTGTCGATAATGAGCGAACGCGTTCGCTCGGCGCGCTGTTGACGGGCCCCCGTAGTGCTCGTTGGCATCAGCAATAGTAAAACATACCGATCGGTCGGTTTACAAGCCAAGTCCGACCGCCCGACATGCCGGATACCGGACGCCCGCCGCCTGAACCCCCTAGCCCCGTTGTGCGTACGGGGCGTAGCTGTCGGGTCGCGTCCGACCGAGTCTCCTTAGAGTTCAATCCCCTGCGGCGTCCCTACATCCACCTCCGACCCACGAACGATCTGCTGACCCTCCGTGCCCACGCTCCCACTGATCGCGTTCGCCCACTTAGCTGCTGCGAGCGCCCTCCTGCGCTGGGCCGACTGTTCCTTGTTCTCGCGGTCCGGAACTGCACCGAGAGGGCGCTGACCCTCGACCTTCCAGCGGTCCCGGTAAGCCGCGATCGTCGACACCGCTCGCAACCAGCGCTCCTGCTTGACGACTCCGCTCGGGGCATCTCCGAGCGGCCGTACCCAGGTTTCTCTGCGCGCAATCGCCTCTTCGGCCAACGACAAAGCCCGTCGTTCCATGGCTTGGTCCCGCTCGGTGAGCGCCCGGGCCATCTCCGGATCCGTCACTCCCTGGGCTCTCGGGATGAGCCCAGCGATCAGCTGTCCGGTGTGCCGTCGCCTTCCGCCAGCGGCCTGGGACCAGCGATCGATCCGACCATGGAGGACGGCGGCTACATCGACGGCATCAGCGAGAGACTTACTGGCGATGAGCCGCGGCAGGCCTGTTTCAAGGTCGAGTCCGCGTGCTTCGGCATCGCGTAACCCTGCGAACAGCGGTCCCCGGCCCGCACTGGCGGCCACGATGGCGAGGTCAGCATCGGACAGTCCCGATCGCGCCAGGAGGGCGTCGAAGCGTTCGGCTTGTGCCTCGGTGGCCAGGGTCAGGTACTCGGCGGAGAGCTGCTCCATGCCCTCTGCTTCGTGGTACTCGCGACGGATCATCTCGTTCGCCGCCACCTCGGCACCTTCGTTCCGCAGGGCCCCGGCGAGGACATCCTTGGCCGTCATTGACTCCAGCGCGTCGTCATGCGAGGTCTGAGGGTCTGGGTCGTAATGGGTGTCCACGTAAAGCCGGTTGGACGCCTTGCCCCGAGTGGCCGAGACGTAGAGGGTCTCTCGGGTTGTCGAGGGACTCACCATGGCGTGCGCCGTGTCGACCGTCCTACCTTGAGCCCGATGAGCAGTCGAGGCATAGGCGAGCTCGACGTGCTCACGAACGTAGACAGCCGGGACCTGGACCATGCCGGCACCATGACGTCGTTGCAAGGTAAGCGACCCGTCGGCATGTGAGCCGGCCACGCGCCATTGGTCACCATTACGGACCCAGTGCTTTCCGGCGTTGAGCCTTCGGTTGTTGTGACGGGTAACCACCTCGTCGCCAATCGCTGCACTCGCACCGCCGGAGACCGGCACCCCGTCTCCTGCGACCCTTCCGGCGGCAATCAGATCGGCCTGCGCCCGGGAGTTGAGTTCCCCGACGGTGCCCGTATCGGCGGCGATCATCAGGCTGATCTTGCTCTCCTCGATGTCGCGCTTCCAGGCCTTATAGAGAGCGTCCAGCATCTCGTCCCGGCTGCCTCCGGCCATCCGGCCATGGGCCTCATAGGCGTCGATGGCATCCGGGGACCCAGCCCGCAGTTCGACACTGGCCGCCTTCTCCCAGGGATTGAGGAACCGACGCACGTCGGTCAGCTCTGGCGCCAGAGTGCCCCGATCGTGGACCAAGGCGGCAAACATCCCGCCGGCATCGACGGGGCTCAACTGGCCCTGGTCCCCCACCAGGACCACCTTGGCTCGAGCGTCGCGGGCTGCCGATACCAGTTCATCCAGGGCGAACGTCCCGACCAAGCTCGCTTCATCGACGATCACCAACTGGCCAGCTCGAATCCGCCATCGGGTTACTTCGCCTGCGACCCGGACCAGTTCGGCGTGGAGGGCGGAGCGATGCTGCTGCGTTCCGGGAGAGCGAAGTGCTGCCCGCAGTCCCGCAATCCTTTCGAGTCGCTCACCGTATTGGCGGTGCTCGTGGAGCCACTTCGCGGTGTTCTCCGTCTCGATGCCCAGACTCTCGGCCAGTACCTCTGCGGCCGCCGCCGAAGGGGCTAGGCCGAGCACTGAGCCCGACCCATGCCCGGCTTCCCAGGCAGCCCGGAGTCCCGCCATAGTGGTCGACTTGCCGGTGCCGGCCGGTCCGACCAACACGTCGAGGCGGCGGACCGAGGTGGCGATCTGCTCCACGGCGACGGCCTGATCGACCGACAGCGAATAACTCGCGCCGGGCAGCGGGACTGCCGTGACGGCAGCCACCGTGCCCGTTGCCACGGCGGGGCCATCCATCTCTCGCCCAGCATCGAGCAGGCGGGTCTCGGCGTCGATGAGGATGGCGGTGGTGTAGATCTCGTGTCCCTTGGCCCGGAACCGGCTGGTCCCGTCGGCCCGGCGTAGGTGCTCCGGCGTGAAGTGCAACTCAGGTGCGGAGATGAGCAGCGACTGCTCTGCGGCCATATCGGCGGTGCTTTCGGCCACGGCGATTCGATCGTCGGGAGAGGCGAAGCGGACGCCGTGGAATTGGCGGTGGACCTCGGCCAGGACGTTGGCCCGAGAGAAGGTGGCCCGGCGCTCGGCGACACTGTGCGGATGGTAACGATGGCCGCGTCGGCGAGGATCTCGTCGGCGAGGTCACCGGCTCGGAGCAGCGGCAGATCGTTGCGGTCCAGACAGCCCCGCCACCCAGGCTTGCGGGTCACGTCCGACATAGTTCTCGGCCCGCTGGCGCCACCCGGCGGTCATGGTGCCGAGTGGGCGATGCTCCTTGGCCGGCCGGGTCTCGAGGGTCGCCCGTTGGCGCAGTTTGATGATCTCCGCCGTGGTCGGCTGGCGCCCGTGGGCAGCGACGAAGGCGGGGATCATCGCCTCCTTGCGCTCTTCGATGGCGGCGGCCCGTTGGGAGAACTCGGCCAAAAGGGTCTCGGGAACCCCGGCCACCTCGAAGCGGTTCTGATCCGAATGTCGCCGGGATCTTTCGTCCCAGTCCCACCCCAACTCCCGGGTCAACAGGTCGGCGAGAATGCCCTGATGCAGCTCTCCGAGCATGACCACACTCTTGAACAGACCCCGCGAATCGAGCGTGCGCCACTGCCCGTCGGAGACCGACCGGGCCCGATTGGCCACCACTACATGGTCATGGAGCTGGGGGTCACCGGCCCTCGAATCGAAGTGGGTGAACGCGGTTGCCACCACGCCCTCGACGTCTTCTTGGACCACGCCGTTCTTGCCCGAGCGCGAGTGGAAGACCTCCCGTTCGGCGTAGGCGAGCACGACCTCGATGGCCCGGCGGTGGCAGGCGGCGATCGTCTCCTTGGTGTCGGCATCGGCCAAGGCCCACGCCGTAGAGATCGACTTGCTGGGTGAGAAGGTGAGATCGAAGCCGGCTACCGGCGTCCGCTCGGTCGTTCCTGGCGCTCTGGTCGGCGGTGCGGGGCCAACCGCCGATGTCGCACCGGTCCGAAGACGCCCGCGATGCGGACGCCCGAGCGCCTCGCCGTGATCGGATCGGCGCACATCCCGAGGAGGTTGAACAGATGTTCCTCACTGACCTCCGAGCCGATCTCGATCCCCTGCTCCCCCATCGAGACCGGCCAGGCCAGCGCCGAGGAACACGCCCGGCGGCGTACCGGACGCGGCGTAGTAGTCGGCCAGGCTCTCGACTGATGGCGCACCCCGTCGCCGGCCGCCACCGACTCCATCAGGTACCGATACCCCGATCCCAACGTCATTCTGCGGATTGAAAGCACGGCGCATCCCCACGGCCGGGACGCCGGTCGTCCCACACCCCACCGACGACTCCCCGACCACAATCGCCCCTCGGGTGCCAATCGTGTGACGCAGATTGGCTGTGCCGTGGGGAAGTAGGAGTGGGGAGCGTGATGCAGATTGGTTGTGCGGTGGCGGAGTTGGGGGTTTCGACGCGGGATGTGAGACAGGACGGCGTCAGACGGTGTGATGAGAATGACCGCGTGGCAATACGGAGGTGCGTAACGGCGCTGACTCGGGTGAGGGCGCACAGGGACGATCTGGAATTGGCGCTCCCGCTTCTCGCTGCTCTCCTCGGACGACGCCACTGCGTCGTTCGATAACAGCGATTTCCACCGGAGCTGTGCGGGGTCAAGTTCCGGAGAGGGAAGCCCGTTGGGCCGAGCAAGAACTTCTGGCGGGTTCGCCCGCAGGGCGAACCTCAACGATCACGACACCGCCAGAAGTTCTTGTGAGCCGATCCGGCGACTTGACGCCGTGAAGCGCCGGTGGTCCCGGCCCGGCCGGTGCGACATCGGTCTTGCCTCACCACGTCCGCCAGCGCTTTGGCCATGGGATTGCAAAGGTCACCCGATTACGGCAAATCCTCGATCCCACGACCACCACCGGGAGAGGCCGAGGGGCGACCGATGGTCGTTCGCCGACCTCCTTGGTGAGTACCGACAACATCGCCAGGGAGATTGGACAGTGAACACCAAGCAGGTCTTGTCTGAAGGACGACACACTCGAGTCGGAGGAAGATCAGGACGGATCGCTCTCGCACACAGGGCAGGGGTATCCACTCTGGAGCCGGCCGGCTCCCTTGAGGACGAGAAGGAGACGCCGGTCGAGGGACCCAATCCAACGACGATGACATCCGACTTGTGCGTCGCCCTCGCCCGGGTCGACCGGACCCGGCCCGCCGGGTGGACCAGACGCTCGGAGCGTGACGCATGAATGAGGCGAAGGCGCTCATTCGACTCTCCGCGTACGTCGAGACTTCCGCCAGCAACCAAACGATCCCCAAGGAAAGTCTGCGCGGGCCGATGTCGTCCAACGGCGGCGCTCCATGACCGCCTCCCTGATAATCCGCGCCACCGGCGGGATCGAGTTGCCGCTGGTGTGCTCGCCGTCGCAGGTCGCACCATTGCTCGGGCGATCGGACCATGCCATCCGTGACGACTGTGTTGCGGGCGTCATTCCGACGCTGCCGAGAGCTGGTGGGTCAGGGGCGCACCACCGGATTGCCACAGCGCGGCTGCTCGATCAGATAGGCGTTCCTTACGAGATCGTCTCGTCCGAGAAACTGGAGCCGTGATATCCGTTGGCACAGGCCCGCCGGGAACAGGAGCTGCCGAGACGGCGGCTTCTCCGAAGCGCACCACTTCAGTCTGTGCATCGAAATCGACCATTCTGACGTAGGTGTCCCAGGTGGCATTGCTCGGTGGGCCGTTCGGAGTTCACGGTGCGGGTACTCTGGAGCTATGGCCGCACAGCCCGTCATGACCGCCGAAGAACTGATCGAACGGGTGCGCCATGCTGGGCCCCCTACCCCCGATGACGTGACGATCCTGTGGGACGGACGGCGCTTGGACTCTCGGGAGGCCGTGATGCAGTGGCTGGCTGAGGTCGAGGCGAAGCGCTCAGAGGAAGCCGCCGCCGCGGGTGCCGACGCCTGACGGCCCCCCGCACGACCTCGGACGTCTGATCGAGGTCCTCGACCGTCACGAAGTGGAGTATCTGATGGTGGGAGGAGTAGCCGCTATCGGGTATGGCGCCGAGCGTCCGACCGAAGACGCTGACTGCGTGGTGCGCCGGGAGCGGGCGAACCTCGACCGGCTCGCTGGTGCCCTGCGGGAGCTGCACGCCCGCCTCCGCGTCGGCGGGATGACCGACGCGGATGCCCAAGCACTGCCGGTCCAGATAGACGCCACGACACTCGACCTGGCCGGCATGTCGACCTGGATGACCGACGCCGGCCCATTCGACGTCCTCGCTGGCCTGGAGGCCACCGACGGCCGCCTGGTTCCATACGAGGAGCTGGTAGTCCGAGCGACGCTGCTGTACGGCGATGGCTTCACGATCAAGGCTGCCGGCCTGGAGGACATTATTCGGGCCAAAGAGCGCGCCGATCGGACGAAGGATCGGGAGGCCCTACCCGAGCTCCGCGCCTTACGGGATGCCTCAGCTAGCGAAGATACGCCTCCGTCATAGACGTTGACTCCGGGTCCCGATCTTCACCCAGCACCCAGCGTGACGAGTCCGAAGACGAGGACAACCGCAGATCGAACTCCCCTCTTATTCGCCCGGCCCCAACGCCGCGAACTCCAGCCCGGCTTCGAGCGAGTCTGCCGCTTCCTGCGCCTGAGCGTCCGTGTTGGCCGTGTACACGCGGAGAGTGATCGACGGGTCGGCGTGACCGAGGCGGTCGGCCACGGTCTTGGGATTCAGCCCGGCGGCGAAAAGCTGGGTTGCCGTGTAGTGACGGAGGTCATGGAGCCGGTAGTCCCAACGATCCACTGCGGGGAGATTGGCCCGAGTGGCCTTCGGTTTGGTCTCGCGTAATTCGGCCAGGGCCGGAGCTTCCATGCGGCGGCACAGCCGAGTGAAAGCCTGGGTGACCGAGTCCGGACGCGTCGGGTTGGCCGCGTCGACGTCGGGACTGAAGATGTAGCCGTCAGCAGGCAGCTTCACCTTCGCCAACTTCGCATCCTCCCTCGCTCGGGCCAAGCGCCCGGCCAGCACGGCCATGGCGTGCTCGCCGAGCAGGAGGCGCCGCGTCTGGTGGGTCTTCGGTGCCTTGGTCCCGATGCCGTCGGAGGTCTGCCAGATCGACTGGCGCACGGTGACTGCGGAGCCCCGCCAGTCCACATCGGACCATCGCAATCCGCACAGTTCACCCCGGCGCATGCCGGTCAGTGCGGCCAACGTGATGACTGCGGCCATCTCCGGCGAACGCGACGATGGCCGGCCGGCCTCTCGGATCAATGCCGACACCCGGATGGGTGGTGGGACTGACAACTCCGCCTTACGAGGCGTCGGTGCCGTGGCATCGTCCGCGACATTGGAAGTGACCCATCCCCACTTACGACCCTGACGGAGCGCCGCGCTGATGATGCGGTGCAGGTGGTGCACCGTCCGTTCGGCCAGTCCCGTACCAAGTTGTGCGGCGTAGAACCGGTCGAGGTCATGAGCCGTCAGTTTGTCGAGGCGTTTCGCCCCGAGTGCCGGGCGGATCTGCTTGTCGATCTTGCGCCGATATTCGTGCAGCGTCTTCGGCGACCATCCCATCCGTTCGCCGTGCGCGGTCCACTCGTCGAGCAGCACACCGAATGTCGCCGCGCTCCCGCCGAGCCCGCCCCGCTCCACTTCTGCCACAAGCGCAGCGAGTTGCTTGGCGGCTTCGCGCCTGCCGGCCCCCGGCTCTCGTCGGGGTGCGGTGTACACCCGACTGATCTGCTTCGGCTTTCCGGTAATCGGGTCCTTCCCGAGGAATACACGAAGCTCCCAACGTCCCGGTGCCTTCTCCCGCATCGTGCCCGCCACGAAGAGGGATTGTAGGGATCCTGTAGGGACAGCGCCACATTTCTATTTCGCCGAACTCGGGAAATGATGCCCTGAGCTGGACTTTTTGTGGCGCCCCCGGAAGGATTCGAACCTTCGCACACGGTTTAGGAAACCGATGCTCTATCCCCTGAGCTACGGGGGCTCAGACGCGTGTCCGCGTTGCACAGTACCGCCGTTCACCGGTTCCACCTGGCGTATTCCGCCCCAACGGGTCGGTAACGGCCCTGGGCTTGGCGGCTGTCCTATTGCGGGCCTACTCGGCACGGCCGCCGGGCCGGTGCCGGTGCGCCCCTTCGGGGAATGTGCCGACAGGCCCCCGCCGCAGGCTCTATCATCGGCGGCGGGTACGCGGCCTCCGACAGAGGTCGGAGCACGTGCGTTGCGCTTCCGCCGTCCGGCCCGCCGCCAATGCTGCGCGTCAGCGCACGTTCAACCCACCCAAAGGAGCACGCAATGACTTCCCACGACCCCTTCAAGGTCGCCGACCTCTCCCTGGCCGAGTTCGGGCGCAAAGAGATCGAGTTGGCCGAGCACGAGATGCCCGGCCTGATGGCCATGCGGGCCGAGTTCGCCGCGTCCCAGCCCCTGGCTGGTGCCCGCGTGACCGGCTCTCTCCACATGACCGTGCAGACGGCCGTGCTGATCGAGACGCTCACCGCGCTCGGCGCCGAGGTCCGCTGGTGCAGCTGCAACATCTTCTCCACCCAGGACCACGCGGCCGCGGCCGTGGCCGTCGGGCCGAACGGCACGGTCGAGGATCCCCAGGGCGTCCCGGTCTTCGCCTGGAAGGGCGAGACGCTCCCGGAGTACTGGTGGTGCACCGAGCAGGCGCTGCTCTGGCCCGGCGAGGGCGGCCCCAACATGATCCTCGATGACGGGGGTGACGCCACCCTCCTCGTGCACAAGGGCGTGGAGTTCGAGAAGGCCGGCGCCGTGCCCGACCCCTCCACCGCCGACTCGGAGGAGTTCGAGGTCGTCCTCTCCGTGCTGACGCGGAGCCTGGCCGAGGACCCGGGCCGCTGGACGTCGATCGCCAACGGTATTAAGGGCGTCACCGAGGAGACCACGACCGGAGTGCACCGGCTGGTCGACATGGCTCGGAAGGGCGAGCTTCTCTTCCCCGCCATCAACGTCAACGACTCGGTCACCAAGTCGAAGTTCGACAACAAGTACGGCTGCCGCCACTCTCTGGTGGACGGGATCAACCGGGCCACCGACGTCCTGATCGGCGGCAAGGTGGCGGTTGTCTGCGGCTACGGCGATGTGGGCAAGGGCTGTGCCCAGTCGCTCGCGGGCCAGGGGGCGCGTGTCGTGGTCACCGAGGTCGACCCGATCTGCGCGCTCCAGGCCGCCATGGAGGGCTTCCAGGTAACCACGCTCGAAGACATCCTGCCGCTGGCCGACATCATCATCACGACGACCGGCAACAAGAACATCATCACCGCCGCGCACATGGCGGGCATGAAGCACCAGGCCATCGTGGGCAACATCGGTCACTTCGACAACGAGATCGACATGGCCGGGCTGGCCAGGACGCCGGGGATCGAGCGCGTCAACATCAAGCCCCAGGTCGACAAGTGGGTCTTCCCCGACGGCCACGCCATCATCGTGCTGTCCGAGGGCCGGCTGCTGAACCTCGGCAATGCGACGGGCCACCCGAGCTTCGTCATGTCCAACTCGTTCACCAACCAGACGATGGCGCAGATCGAGCTCTTCACCCAGACGGGCCAGTACGTCAACGACGTCTACGTGCTGCCGAAGCATCTCGACGAGAAGGTGGCGCGCCTGCACCTCGGCGCATTGGGCGTGAAGCTCACGACGCTCAGCCAGGAGCAGGCCGACTACATCGGCGTCCCTGTCCAGGGCCCGTACAAGCCCGACACCTACCGCTACTAGGAGAAGGTCCTCAGCCCAGCGTGGCGGTGGCGATCACCGTCCCGCTGGGCGAGACCACCTCTGCGGTGTGCACGTCGGCCGGGTCGACGGGGAGCGGCGCCATCCAGGCTCCGTAGCCCGCGCGCGCATCGAAGGTCCCGACGTCGTGCCGCACGCCGTCCTTGGTCACCACCACGCAATGCACCGTCCCGCGCGCCGCCGAATCGTCGAGCGTCATCGACAGCCACGGCTTGGCGCCGCCCACGGTGATGACGTGCCCGACCGTCCTGCCGTTCGCCGTGAGGTCCGCCGTCACGACCTGGCGCGACCCCTGCGCGTGCGCGGTGCCGGTCGGCGCCGGCGCCGGGCCAGACGCCAGGCTCAATCCCAGTGCGAGGGCTGCCGCCACGGCGGCGACGCCCACCACGGCCGGCACCCAGCGCGACGGCCGCAGGCGCCTCCGCCGACGCGGCACGTCGGTCACGCCCATCCGCTCGAAGAGGCGCACCTCGAAGCCCAGGGTCGGCTCCATCTCGGGGGCCGCCAGCACCACGGTGTCCGCGGCCCGCGACAGGACCTCGAGCTCCTCGGCACAGCGTGGGCAGGACCCGACGTGGGACAGCACCCGCGCCCTCTCGCGTCCGGTCAGGATGCCGAGCGCCAGCTCGGCCAGCTCGTTCTCGTACTCCTCGCACCCTCGCTCTCCCACGTCACCGCTCATCGCGCACCCCCTCTGCCTGCTCGACAGCCGCCCGCATACGGATCAATCCCGCCCTGATCCGCGTCTTCGCCGTGCCCAGCGGGATCCCCTCGGACTCGCTGATCTCGAGCGCCGTCCTGCCGTAGACGGCCGCCAGCACCACGGCCCGGCGCTGCTCGTCGGGCAGCACCCGGAGCGCGCCCCGCACGATCCGGCGGACGTCGTCCCTCCCCGCGGCATCCTCGGGGTTGTGCTCGGAGCTGGTGAGCGCCGTGGCGGCGAAGTCGTCAGGGTCCGTCGGGACGGCCCGACGGAGGCGCAGGGCGTCGATGGCCAGGTTGCGGGTGATCGTCAGGACCCATGAGGTCACCGAGCCCCGCCTCGGGTCGAACACGGGCGCGTGGCGCCATACCGCGGAGCATGGCCTCCTGGGCCACGTCCTCGGCGACCCCGGCGTCGCTCGTCATGGAATAGGCCAGACCGAAGACCCGCCGCTGGTAGCGCCGGGTAAAGGTGACAGCGGCGGACTGGTCCCCCACGGCCATGCCGGCCAGCAGGTCGTCGTCGGACAGCTCGCTGTCAGCCATGGGCGATTGTCTCATCCACAGATCTACGGCCGGCCCCCCACTGGGGATTCACCCCGGGCGCCCAATCCCTGCCCGGGCCCGCTCCGTATCCTTGTTGTGGCCACCGCCAGCCTCGACATCCACCGGGAGGACCGTCTCCGGATGCCTCACGCGCGCGAGCCCCACAGGCTCCGGGCCGTGCTGGTCGCCGGCCCCGGCCGCTCTCGGCGGCCGGTCGACCTGGCCGCCACCGCCGCCTTCGTGTTCGGCGGGGCGCTGCTCCTCTGGTCGGCCTACATCCACTTCCACCTCTGGAACGAGCCCGACGGCTACCGCTCCATCCCGACCATCGGCCCGCTCTTCCTGCTGCAGTCCATCAGCGCGCTGATCATCGGCGTCGGTGTGGTGGTCGTCCGCCGCTTGTGGGCCGCCGTGATCGGACTCGGGCTCGCCCTGACCACGCTCGCCGGCTTCCTGCTGTCGGTGGCGCACGGGCTCTTCGGATTCAAGGAGTCGTGGTTGGCCCCCTTCGCCAAGCAGGCCTTCACAATCGAGGTCCTCGCCGCGGTGGTGTTCATCGCCGCCGCCGCCGCGTTGTGCCTCGTCGGATCGGTTCCTCACGCTCGCGCCGGCACCACCCCCGCCGGCAGCGCGACGTAGGGACCACACCGACCGGGCCCTGCGTTCCCGTCTCCCGGTGGGGCGCAGGCGCCCGGCTCGGGAGCCTGGTCAGCGGAACCCGGCGAAAAGATCGTCCTCGGGCACCGGCGCACCGCTCGGGTCCTGCACGCGCACGAAGCTCTCCGATCCCATGAGGGTGCCGAACACGTTCTCGCCCATCTGCAGGAAGAAGATGTTGTCGCTCTGGCTGGCGTGCGCGGCGAGCGAGGCGTACTTCTGCGCGGTGTAGGCGCTGCAGTCGACCGTCGTCGTGATCAGCTCGTCCGGCGTGCCGAAGTCGGGGTTCTCCTGCACCTCGTCGGGGAGCTCGACGCCTGCCTCGGCCATGATGTCGCGGAAGCCGTGCAGCCGCGAGCGCGCCAGGGCCGTGTAGTACAGCTTGGCCGGGATGCCGCACTCCGCCATGGCCGCCCGCGTCACCCGGTTGGCCTGGATGTGATCAGGATGGCCGTAGAAGCCGTTCTCGTCGTAGGTCACGACCACGTGCGGTTCGTAGATGCGCAACAACGCGGCCAGCCTGCCCGCCGCGTCCGCCACCGGCGTCCGCCAGAAGGAACCCGGCGCGTCGTTCTGCGGCCAGCCTTCCATGCCCGAGTCGTGGTAGCCGAGCAGCTCGAGGTCCGACACGCCCAGGACCTGGCAGCTCGCCTCGAGCTCCTTGCGGCGCAGCGGCACCACCACCGCCTCGTCGTGCCCCGGCTCACCCGGCTTGACACCGCCCGGCGCGTCCCCGAGCTCGCCGTTGGTGCACGTGACCAGCACCGTCCGCACGCCTTCGGCGCTGGAGCGGGCCAGGATGCCACCCGTGCTGATCGCTTCGTCGTCAGGATGGGCGTGCACCGCCATGAGGGTGAGAGGGCGTCCGGGCATTGCTGGCAGCGTAGGGGTCGCCGGCGCCGCTCCGGTCACGTCTGGAGGTCGCCCACCGCGTCGGCCAGTTGCTCGAGTTCGTGCTGCCACTCCCCCGGTGGCGCCATCGGACGCACGATGAACTTGGAGAACCCGACCTCGAGGAACCGCTCGAGCATCGAGCGCAGGCCGTCGCGCCCGACCGGGACGATCTCTTCGAGCGGGCGACCGCGCGCCCGCCGGGCCAACGGCGACGAGGCCAGCGCGGCGACGTCGGTCCCCTCGGGCGCATAGGCCAGGCTGATCCCGAAGTGCTCCGGGCTGACGGCGCGACCATGCGCCGCGGCCACCCGGTCGATCTCCGCCTTGCCGGCTGCGGCGTCGGCCGGCGTGCAGAAGGCCGGGATCCACCCGTCGGCCAGCCGCCCGCAGCGGTCGAGCGCAGCCGGGACGTTGCCGCCCAGCCACACGTCGAAGGGATCCTGCACCGGCTGCGGTGAGACCGAGACGTCGGCGAACGAGCCCGCCGGGCCGTCGTGGCTGACCAGCTCGCCGGCCCACAGCCGCCGCAACACCGGCAGCGCGTCCTCCATCTGCTCGGCCCGCGTCGCGCTGGGGATGCCGATGGCACTGCGCTCGCCGCCGACACCCAGCCCCGGGACGAAGGTCAACAGGAAGCGGCCGCCCGACAGGACGTCCAGCGTCGCCACCGCCTTGGCCAGCCACACCAGGTTGCGCCCGGGCAACAGCATGGTCGTGCCGATCTTCAGGCCCGGACACGCGCCAGACACCCAGGCGAGCCCGACCAGTGGGTCGGGACCCGGCCGCGTCAGGACCTCGGGCAACCAGAGCGAGTCGAAGCCGGTCCCGGTGATCCCCTGCGCCAACGCGACCATGGCCTCGGGGCCGAGAACCTCACCTCCCGCGCTGATGCCGATGCGGATCTTCACGGCGCGTCCCCGAGGGCGGCGATCGCCCGCTGCACGCCCGCGTCGTCGACATCACGATGCGTGACGAAGCGGACGGTCCCCGGGGCGATGGCGTGGGCCAGGACGCCGTGACCCTCCAGGTGCGCCAGGAGCTTCTCCGGTGCGCCGTGGGAGAACGCCACGATGTTGGTGTGGACGGCCGCCGGATCGAGCCCGCAGTCGGGCCACCGCCCGGCCACCGCGTCCGCCAGGCGCGCCGCCCGGGTGTGGTCCTCGGACAGCCGACCGACCATGTCGCGCAAGGCCAGCAGGCCCGGCGCCGCCAGCACGCCGGCCTGGCGCATGCCCCCGCCGAGGCGCTTGCGGGCCAGGCGGGCCTCTGCCATGACGTCCTCGCTCCCCGCCAGCAGCGAGCCCACCGGCGCGCAGAGCCCTTTCGACAGGCAGCACATGACGGTCGTGGCCGGCGCCGCCCACTCGGCCGCCGCGACCCCGGTCGCGACCTCGGCATTGAAGAGGCGGGCCCCGTCCATGTGGACGGGCACCGGTCCGGCCGCGTCGACGAGGGTCTGCAGGCGTGCCGAGGTCCACGGGACGCCCGACGCCGCCATGTGCGTGTTCTCGATGCTGACAAGAGAGACCACGGGATGATGGTGCTCGGCGGCCTGGCGGGCCCAGCGCACGTCTTCGGCGTCCACCATGCCGTCTGTGTCGTCGACGGCGACGAACTGCACGCCGGCGTTCAGCGCAGCCGCGCCGAACTCGTACGCCACCACGTGTTGGCGGCGACCCGCCACGATCGCCGTCCCCGGCGAGGTCAACACGCGGACGGCGATCTGGTTGGCCATGACGCCCGAGGGCACGAAAAGCGCAGCCGGCTTGCCGAGCCGCGCCGCGAAGGCCTCCTCCAACGAGCGCACGGTCGGGTCTTCGCCGTAGTCGTCGTCGCCCACCTCCGCGTCGGCCATGGCGCGGCGCATGGCGGCGGTGGGCCGGGTGACGGTATCGCTGCGCAGGTCCACCACGTCGGGCACGCGGTCAGGCTAACGGGGCACCGATATCATCCCGCGATGAGTTCACCTCCCTCCACCCCCGCCGACCGGACGGAGCTGCCCGACGCCCGCGCGAGCATCCATGAGCTCCTCGACGTCGAGGTCCTCGAAGCCGGGCCCGAGCGGGTCGTCATGCGGCTCCCGGTCACCTGGAAGGTGCACCAGCCCTACGGGATCCTCCACGGCGGCGTCTCGGCGCTGCTGGCCGAGTCGGCCGCCAGCTTCGGTGCCGCGCTGGCCGCCGAGCCGGGGCGCAGCGTGGTCGGGATCGAGCTCAACGCCAGCCATCTGCGCTCGGTGCGCGACGGGCACCTGACCGCCGAGGCCACGCCGGTCCGGGTCGGTCGCACCATCCAGGTCTGGCGCATCTCCCTGACCGACGACGCGGGGCGGGCCATCTGCGAGGCGCGCTGCACCCTCTCGGTTCTCGGTGCCCCCGGAGGGGCGTCCGGCGCGGTGCACCCACCGCCGGGCGCCTCGGATTCAGAATAGTCACGCCCGGGCCACCGGCGTACTATGTCGGTGTGACGCCGGTAGGAAGTGGATCGCCGCGACCGCAGCTGGGGTTCATCCTCCCCGCCACCACGCAGGGAGAACTCTCCGCCCGAGACGGTAGTACCCATGGTACTACCGGAAGCGCCGCCGCCGTCGCCGAGCTCTGTCGCCGCGCCGAAGCGACCGGGGCCGATTCCTTGTGGGCGGTCGACCACCTCTACTGGCCCCATCCCATCGCCGAGGCCTTCACGACGCTGGCCGTCGCCGCCGTCACGACGAGCCGGCCGATGCTGGGGACCTGTGTCCTCCAGTTGCCGCTGCGGCCCGCCTCGGCTGTGGCCAAACAGGCGACGGCGCTCCAGCTCCTCTCGGGCGGGCGCTTCGTACTCGGCCTGGGCGTGGGCATCCACGAGACCGAGTACGTGCGCGCCGGCGTCGACTACCACCGGCGCGGTCGCCTCATGGACGAGGGGGTGGCCGGGCTCCGCCGGGCCTGGGCCGGGCCCGAGGCGGGCGGTGCCGACTACGTGCAGGAGCCGGCGTCGGTGCCGGTCCCGTTGTGGTTCGGGGGCGCCAGCGCGGCGGCCCGCAGACGCGCCGCCGCGGTCGGCGACGGCTGGGTTCCCCTCTTCCTCGCCCCAGACGAATACAGGACCGCCGTGGTGGCCTTGCGGCGCGAGACGGCCCAGGCCGGCCGCGATCCCGAGGCCGTGCAGGCCGGGGTCGTCGTCTTTGCGTGTGTCGGTGACGACGACCGGGCGCCCGTCCAAGGAGCCCACTGGCTCTCCGAGCTGTACCGCCTGCCGCCCAAGGCCTTCCAGCGCCACCTGGTGGCAGGCTCGCCCGAGACGTGCGCTGCCGCCCTCAGCCGCTACGCGGAGGCCGGGGCCCGGCACATACTCGTGATGGTGGCGGGCTCGCCGGCCGTCGAGCATTTCGGGCAACTTCGAGCGGCGTTCGTGGGCGAGCAGCTCCAGGCGTTGGCGGGGGTATCGGCATGAGCGCCACCGACGTCGCCATCCTGGGCACCGGCATGAGCGACATGAGCCGACGCGACCTCGAGCCCGACACCATGGCCTACGAGGTCATGCACGAGGCCCTCGGCGACGCCGGCGTCTCGGCGCACGAGCTCGGGCTCGTCATCGTGGGCAACGCCATGGCCGGGCGTCTGAGCGACCAGGGGTGCATGAAAGGGCAGACCTGGCTCAGCAAGGCCGGCCTCAGCGAGGTCGCCATCGTCAACGTCGACAACTCGTGCGCCGGCGGGAGCTCCGCCTTGCACCTGGCCACCCTGGCGGCCACCGCCCAGGACCGCCCGGTACTGGCTCTCGGGGTCGAGAAGATGTGGACCGGCGACCGGGCCGGGACGATCGCCGGTATCGAGGACGGGCTCCCTTCGGAGTACCGCCACGACCTGCACGACCGCCGCCACACCGACGACAATCCCGCCGGCAGCATCCTGATGGGCCTCAACAACGGCTGGGCCCACCGCCTCATGGCCGAGGTCGGCGCCACGGTGCGCCAGATCGCCGCCGCCGCCGTCAAGGCGTTCGAGCACGCGGCGCGCAACCCGCTGGCGCAGTTCCAGCGGCGCGTGACCATCGAGGAGGTGCTCGCCTCTCCGCAGGTGGCCGGCGTCCTCACCCGGCTCATGTGCAGCTCGTTCACCGACGGCGCGGCCGCCGTCGTGCTGGGCGGGCCGTCCGTCACGGCCCCGGCCTCGGCGCCCCGTATCATCGGCTCGGTGGCGCGTTCAGGAAACGGCTCGATCGACTATCACGACCGTTTGACCCAGACCGCCGAGGCGGCGTGGGATGCCTTCGGCTTCGGCCCCGGCGACGCCGACCTGCTCGAATTGCACGACGCGACGTCGGCCGAGGAGCTCTTCGCCCTCGAGTCGCTCGGCTTCTTCGCCCCCGGGGAGGCGGGACCGGCCACCGAGGCCGGCGCCACCGGCATCGACTCACCGGGTCTCGTCGTGAACCCGAGCGGCGGCCTCGTCGGACGCGGGCACCCGCTCGGCGCCACCGGCCTGGCCCAGGTGGTCGAATTGGCCACCCAGTTCCGCGGTCGCGCCGGTGCCCGCCAGGTCGCCGGCGCACGGCTCGGCGTGGCGGTGAACACGGGGGGGATCATCTACGGGGACGCGGGGTTCGTGGGCATCCACGCCGTACGCTCCGGATCCGCCGCGTGACGGGCATCAAAATCACCGGTTGGGGCATCGCGGTTCCGGACAAGATCGTCACCAACGACGACATGGCGGTCAATCTCGACACCAGCGACGCCTGGATCGTCGAGCGCACCGGCATCCGCGAACGCCACATCGGTGGCACGACGTCCGGGCTGGCCATAGAGGCGGCCGTCGCGGCCATGGCCCGGGCCGGGCGCAGTGCCGAGGAGATAGACAACCTCGTGCTCGCCACCACCACGCCCGACGGCATCGTGCCGGGCACGGCACCGAGCGTGCAGCACGGGATCGGCATGAAGGGCGGCGCGTTCGACCTCAACGCCGCCTGCTCCGGCTTCGTCTACGGCCTCGTCACCGCGGCCGGCCTCATCGCCATCGGCTCGGGCCCCGTGCTGCTGATCGGCTCCGAGACGCTGTCACGCATCACCGACATGGACGACCGCAAAATCGCCATCATCGTCGGCGACGGGGCCGGCGCCGTGGTGGTCGAGCCGGTCGACGGGCCCGGCAGCCTGGTCAGCTGGAACCTGAACTCCGACGGCTCCCTCAGGCACCTGCTCAAGTGCGAGCACGGTGGCACGCTGTTCATGGACGGCAAGGAGGTCTTCCGGCGGGCGGTCCGCGTGCTGGTCGAGTCGGCCGAACGGGCCATGGCCGACGCCGGCCTGGGGCCCGACGACATCACGCTGATGGTGCCCCATCAGGCCAACCTGCGCATCATCCAGGCGGCCTGCCAGCGCCTCGGCATCCCCGAGGAGCGGACCGCCGTCGTCATCGACCGTTACGGGAACACGTCGTCGGCCTCCATCCCGCTGGCCCTCAATGACTCCCTGCAGGCCGGTCGCGTCAACGACGGTGATCACATCCTCCTCACGGGGTTCGGCGGCGGCATGACCTGGGCCAGCGCCGTCCTCCGCTGGAGCGCATGAGCGAGGAGGGCGGCGGGGCGGATCCGGCGCTGGTCATCCTGGCAGCCGGGCGGGCCCGTCGCTATGGCGGCGTCAAGCCGCTGGCACCGGTGGGCCCGCACGGCGAGGCCGTGATCGACCTGGTGGCCTCCGACGCCGTCGCGGCGGGGTTCGGCACCATCGTCCTGGTGCTGGGTCCGAGCACCGGTCCGGCCATCCGGTACCACGTCGAGCACACCTGGCCCGGCGCCGTCGATGCTCGCTTCGCCTTGCAGCCCGCACCACTGGGCACCGTGCACGCCGTCCTCGAGCGCGTCAGACCACGTGGGTGACGCACCCTACGGCGTGGGCAACGCCGACGACATCTACGGCCAGGCTCCCTGCGCCCAGCTGGTCGCCCACCTGCGGTCCAAGGCCAACGCCGACGCCACGACCAACGCGCTGGTGGGCTACCGGCTCTCCGACGCCGTCATCGGCACCTCGCCGGTCACCCGCGGCATCTGTCGCGTTGGCGACGACGGCATGCTGCTGGGGGTGGAGGAGCGGCGCCAGGTGACCCGGACGCCCGACGGCGGCTTCGTGGCCGACGACGCCCGAGAGCCCGTGGCGCTCCCGCCTGACGCCCGGGTCTCCATGAACCTGTGGGGGTTCACCCCCGCCTTCCACAAGACGCTGCAGGCGGCCATGAACGACGCCGTGGACGCCTCCGAGGAGGCCGAGGTCCTGCTGCCCGAGGTGGTCGCCGATTCGCTCGCCACCAGCTCGTTCACGGTCCTGGCGGCCCGGGGCCGCTGCATCGGCGTCACGCATCCCGATGACCTCTCCCTGGTCCAGGCCGAGCTGAATCGCCAGGTGGCAGCGGGTGAACGCCCGGCCCGCCTCTGGGCTTCCCTGCACTGACCGACCGGGCGGGAGAAGAAACCTCCGCGATCTTGGCGCCACGGCGCGGGGTCGACCCCTGCACGGCCGTTACCCATGCATGGGGATGGGAACGGGGAACGAAAAGAGGGGTCCGGACGCGACGCAACCCCGAGTAACCGTTCGGCCGAAGCCTCCCGTGCTCCTCGGGGCCACGTCAGCGACAATCCGCTGGCACCGTGCCGAGGTCGTGTCGGACAACCCCTGCCCGGGCCGGTCCCGGCGACTCCAGGGAAGCCACCGTGACGCGCCACGGACCATCTTCACTCGGATCCTCCTGCCCACTCCAGTCACGCTCCCCTCACGGGGCTCGCTCCCTTTCCTCGATCCCGCTTTGCAGCGTTCTCTCGGCTTCCCCCCGTTCCGCCTTGCGGCTTCCCTTCGGGCTTCCCTCGCTCCCACCTTGCGGTGCTCGCTTGAGGTTCGGCGGGCTGTTGTTTCCGAACAGGGGACACCTTGCGCCACTCGAAACACGGGGTCAATGGCGTTTCGCGAAATCCAGATGTTCTCCCCATCTTTCTCCGCGTCATCCCCAAGGGAGACCTCGTCCGTCCCCAGTTCTTCCCCATGGTGACGTCGGCGCGAGGCCGTCGTCGCGGCGTCATCGTCGCACTAGTCGTTGCGCTCACGCTGGCCGCGATGTTCGGGCTCGGCATCTTGAGCGCCGGTGCGCGCACCGCTGACGAGTCAACAGTTTCCACGGCGCAGTACCTCTCCACCGGCGCGCTCGGCGCCGCCGCCGCGGACAGCGCGTTGGGTCTGCAGACGCCCTACTTCGAACCGCCCGCGCTGTCGGACCCGTCCTCTCCCGGCTTCACCATCAACTCGGGCGCCGATCAGCCCGACCCGTTCATGTTCCAGCAGGGCGGCCGCTACTACCTCTTCACGTCGCAGGACAAGGTGCCGCAGAACGTGCCGGTCCGCTCCGGGACCACCGTGGGCAAGTGGGGCGGACCCAGCGACGCGCTGCCCGATCCGCCCGCGTGGGCCGTCCCCGGCGTCACGTGGGCGCCCGACGTTGCGCAGTTCGGCAATCACTACCTCCTGTACTTCACGTCGCAGCTCAAGGGTGTGTCGCCGTCAACCATGTGCATCGGCGACGCCATCAGCACCGCCGTCGCCGGTCCCTACATCGCGTCGCCGGTCCCGTTCGTCTGCCAGCAGTCGCTCGGTGGCTCCATCGACCCCCGCGTCTTCGATGATGCCGACGGGCAGCCCTACATGATCTGGAAGTCGGACCAGAACTCCCGGTCCGACAGCACCAACACGCAGATCTACACCCAGTTGCTGAGCCCGGACGGTCTCCATCTGCAGGGGCAGCCGACGGTGATCTTCGGACCGGACGAGTCGTGGCAGGGCCACATCGTCGAGGCGCCGCAGATGGTGCTCGTGCGCGGCGATTACTACCTCTTCTACTCCGGCGGGTGGTTCAACCAGCCCGGGTACTCCATCGGGGTGGCGCGCTGTGCCGGACCGCTCGGACCGTGCAGCGACGATTCCTCGACTCCGCTGCTGGGGTCGAACTCGCAGGGAGAGGGGCCCGGCGAGGAATCGGTCTTTACCAACGCGGCGGGCTTCTGGCTGCTCTACACCCCCTTCAGCTCCACCCTGCCGCTGCCGGGACCGCCCCGTCCGGTCTCCATGGCCCACCTCGGCTTCGGCCCGGCAGGCCCGTATCTGGCCGCGCCACTCGAGGTCTCCGGACCGAACTGATCTGGCAGCGGCCCGTATGCTCCCCACATGCAGCTGAGCCCGGAGTGCGCACGGGTGCTGGGAGCATTGGTGGAGAAGGGCCTGGCCACTCCCCAGCAGTATCCGCTCACCATCAACGCCCTGCACTCCGCCTGCAACCAGACTTCGAACAGGGAGCCGGTCGTCAACTATGACGAGACGACAGTGCTCGCGGCACTCGACGAGCTCAAGGACAAGAAACTCGTTCGCTTCGTCCTGCCCTCGCACGGCCGCTCGGTCGTCCGCTACCGCCAGGTCCTCGATGAGACGCTCGGCCTCGATGCCCGGCAGTGCGCCATCCTGGCCGTGCTCTTGCTCCGCGGGCCGCAGACCATCGGCGAATTGCGCATCCGGACCGAACGGATGGCCCGGTTCGAAGACCTGCACGAGGTGGAGCACGAGCTCGACTTGCTGGGCGGGCGTGAAGAGCCGCTGGCCCGCAACGCCGGCCGGCAACCCGGCCAGAAGGAGGAGCGCTGGGCCACGACCATGGTCGCCGCTCCGGACCCGCGGTCGTCCGAGGAACCGCTCGGCGCCGGCAACGTCGCGGCGCCCTCCGACGAACTGCACGCCGAGCTGGCCGAGCTGAGGGCGGAGGTGGCAGACCTGCGACGCGAGGTGCACGAGCTGCGCGAGAGCCTCGGCGGCTGAGTCCGGTGATGTGACACGATCGTTCGCGTGCGTTGCCGCCTCTTCGATGGAGGGCCTACGGGCGACGAGCCACACGAACAGGTGCAGTGCTCCTCATTCGGTTACCGACAGTCGGACCTGGTGCTGCACCTTGCTCCTCGTATTGTTGCCGTGCTGATTGAGACGGGCGCTCGTTCGACGACTCCGCACAGAGAACACAAGAACGTGGTGCCGCGCTGAACCTAATGTTATAGGATTCAACTAATATCTAGTTGAATCTCAGATAGCGGAGGGATGAACGGTGATCGAGTTCAGCTCGACGCGGCGTCGGGCGTGGCGACCTACTACAGCTGGTCCAGCAGGTTCATCAGGCCTCCAGCTCGGCATTCTCGAACCCGGAGACCAGTTGCCGACGGCCAGCAGGTTGTCGCAAGCTTGCGATCAACCCGAATACGGTGCTCAAGGCGTACAGGGACTCGACGCGAGGGCTGGTAAGCCGCGACCGGGTCAGGGGACGTTCGTGGTCGGAACACTCCCCGAGTGACCCGCGGTACAGGAGCGCTTTCTCACCTCGATGACTGCCTGGCTGCGAAAGGCCTGGGCCGCTGGCCTCGGTTCCGACGACATCGAGGCGATCTTCCGCACGGCTATCCGCAGCTTGTTCGCCGAGGACGTGGCATGACCGACGTCATCGAGACCGACAAGCTGGGCAAGCGCTATGGGCGCAAGTGGGCGCTCCGCGACTGCACCTTGTCATCCCCGAAGGCAGAGTCGTCGGCCTTGTCGGGCCGAACGGAGCGGGCAAGACGACGTTGCACCTGGCCGTCGGGCTCCTCGCTCCGAGCACAGGTTCGATCACCATGCTGGACGGTCGCCCGGCGCTGGCCCCGAACAGCTGGCAAAGGTGGGATTCGTCGCCCAGGACACGCCTATCTATGCCGGGCTCTCGGTGGCCAAGCATCTGCGAATGGGCGCCTACCTCAACAGACACTGGGACCGAGACCTCGCCGAACGCCGCATCGCTCAGATCGACCTCGACCACGCCAGAAGGCCGGATCGCTCTCAGGCGGCCAACGGGCACAGCTGGCGTTGACGTTGGCCATTGCTCGACGACCGGAGCTTCTTCTCCTCGACGAGCCGGTCGCGAGCCTGGACACTTGCTCGACCGAATTCAGAGCCTGATGGAGATCGTGGCTCGAGAGGGAGTGACGTCGTCCTGTCTCGCATCTGGTCGCGACTTGGAGAGGATCTGCGACTACCTGGTGATCCTTATGGACTCGCAGGTGCGGCTGGCCGGAGAGGTGAGCGAGGTCGTCCGCGACCCGCTGCGGCGCCGCTGCACATCCCCTACAGGGGCGTGACGTAGGCCCCCGAGATCCCGCCGTCGACGAGGAAGGTCGACGCCGTCATGAAGGACGAGTCGTCGGAGGCCAGGAAGGCGGCCGCGGCGGCGATCTCGTTCGCCTCGCCGAAGCGCCCCATCGGGATGTGGACCAGGCGGCGCGCCGCCCGCTCGGGATCCTTGGCGAAGAGCTCCTGCAACAGCGGCGTGTTCACGGGCCCCGGGCAGAGCGCGTTGACCCGCACGCCCTGCCGGGCGAACTGCACACCGAGCTCACGCGACATGGCGAGGACGCCGCCCTTGGACGCGGTGTAGCTGACCTGGCTCGTGGCCGCGCCCATCACGGCCACGAACGACGCCGTGTTGATGATCGACCCCTTGCCCCGGGCCAGCAGGTGCGGCAGGGCGTGCTTGCAGCACAGGTAGACCGAGGTGAGGTTGACCCGCTGCACGCGCTCCCAGGCGTCCAGTCCCGTGTCGAGTATGGAGTCGTCGTCGGGCGGGCTGATGCCGGCGTTGTTGCAGCAGACGTCGATCCCGCCGTAGCGGCCGGCCACCTCGGCGTACAGGGCTTCGACCTCGTCGGAGGACGTGACATCGGCCTTGACGAACATGCCGCCGACCGCGGTGGCCACCGCGCCGCCGGCCTCCTCGTCGAGATCGACCACGGCGACGGTGGCGCCCTCGCTGGCGAATCGCTCGCACATGGCGCGGCCGATGCCGCTGGCGCCACCGGTGACGACCGCCACGCGGTCAACGAGGCGGTGGCCGTACCGGATGGTGTCGTCGCTCATGTCTCTCCTCCTGCGGGGTGGGGCGCCGGGTCGCTATTCCGAGCTGATGAAGACGTTCTTCACGTCGCTGAACGCCTCGAGCGCGTCCGGCCCGAGCTCGCGCCCGATGCCCGACTGCTTGGCGCCACCGAAGGGCGTCCAGTAGCGCACTGACGAATGGGAGTTGACCGACAGCGTCCCGGTCTCGACGGCGCGGGCCACGCGCAGAGCCCGGCCGACGTCGCGGGTCCAGAGCGACCCGGACAGTCCATACGGCGTGTCGTTGGCCAGGCGGACCGCGTCGGCCTCGTCCTCGAAGGGGATCACCGCGACGACCGGCCCGAAGATCTCCTCGGTGGCCGCCGGCGCGCCGGGTCGACCGGTGCCAGCACGGTCGGGGCGAACCAGTTGCCGGGGCCGTCCGGGCAGCTGCCCCGGAAGGCCACCGGCGCGTCGTCGGGAACGAACGAGGCCACGCTGGCCAGGTGGGCCTCGGAGATGAGCGGGCCCATCTCGGTCTCCTCCAGCGTCGGATCCCCGACCCTGATGCCGGCGACGGCCGGCTCGAGCAATTCCATGAAGCGCTCGTAGACCGAGCGCTGGACGAGAATCCGCGAGCGGGCGCAGCAGTCCTGCCCCGCGTTGTCGAACACGCCGTAGGGCGCCCGGGCCGCCGCCAGCTCGATGTCGGCGTCGGCGAAGACGATGTTGGCGCTCTTGCCGCCGAGCTCGAGCGTCACCCGCTTGATCTGCGCGGCGCACCCGGCCATGACCTGGCGACCCACCTCGGTGGAGCCGGTGAAGCAGACCTTGCGCACGGCGCGATGGTCCACGAAACGCTGGCCCACCACGCTGCCCTTGCCGGGCAGGATCTGCAGGACACCCTCGGGGATTCCGGCCTCGAGCGCCAGCTCGCCGATGCGCAGCGCGCTCAGCGGTGTCAGCTCGGCCGGTTTGAGGACCACCGTGTTGCCGGCGGCCAGCGCCGGGGCGAAGCCCCAGCCGGCGATGGCCATGGGAAAGTTCCACGGCACGATGATGCCGACGACGCCGAGCGGCTCGTGGAAGGTCACGTCGAGTCCGCCCGGCACGGGGATCTGCCGGCCACTGTGGCGCTCGGGGGCGCCGGCGTAGAACTCGATCACGTCGCGCACGTTGCCCGCCTCCCAGCGGGCGTTCCCCAGCACGTGGCCGGCGTTGATGACCTCTAGAGCGGCGAGCTGCACGATGTCGGCATCGACCGCCGCCGCGAAGCGACGGAGCAGGCGCGCCCGGTCCCCCGGTGCGACGGCTCGCCACTCCTCGAAGGCGGCGGCGGACCGCACGATGGCCGCATCCGTCTCCGCGGCGTTCAGCCCCTCGATGGTGGTGAGGACCTCGGCGGTGGCGGGATTGCGGACGTCCACGGCGTGATCTTTGCCGATGACGGGGAGGATGCCCCAAGCGGGCCGCCCAGGCCGGCCCCCACTCCGCCCGCGTCGGCCCGTACTGACCCCCGTCACCGGAGGCGTATCGCGCCGGTACAGTGCGGAACCGTGCCCGACCCCGCCACCACCCCGACCGTCCAGTTCAACCTGGCCAAGGTCTTCGACGTCCTCGTCGAATCCCTGGCCGACCGGGAGTGCATCGTCTGGCGCGACCGCCGCCTCACCTACGCCGACCTCCAGGAGCGTTCACGCCGCCTGGCCTCCTACCTGCACGGCCGCGGGCTGGGTGTGCACCGAGAGCGCGCCGAACTCCAGGGCTGGGAGTCGGGCCAGGACCACGTGGCGTTGGCCCTCTACAACGGCAACGAGTACCTCGAGGGGATGCTGGGCTCGTACCGGGCCCGCGTCGCCCCCTTCAACGTCAACTACCGCTACGTCGGCGAGGAGCTGCAGTATCTGCTCAACGACGCCAGGCCCCGGGCCATGATCCTGCACTCCTCACTGGCCCCGACGCTGGCCGAGGTGCTGCCCACCTTGGACTCGCCCCCGGACGTGCTGCTCCAGGTCGAGGACGAATCGGGTCACCCCCTCCTCCCCGGGGCGGTCTGGTACGAGGAGGCGCTGGCCGCATCCTCGTCGGACGGCGCGCCGGTCGAGCCCTCCCCCGACGACCTCTACGTGCTCTACACGGGGGGCACGACGGGCATGCCCAAGGGAGTGCTGTGGCGCCAGCACGACATCTTCATGGCGGCCATGGGCGGCAGGCAGGTGGGCACCTGGAACATCGTCACGAGCTACGAGAACCTGACCGAGCGGCTGGCCTCGAGTTACCCCGTGCGGCTGCTGATCCTGCCCCCGCTCATGCACGGCGCCGCGCAGTGGGCCTGCTTCATGCTGATGGCAACGGGGGCCACGCTGCTCTTCCCGGACAACACGCACCGCGTCGATCCCGACGACGTGTGGTCGGTGGTCGAGCGCGAGAAGGCGACCTCCATCACGATCGTCGGCGATGCAGTGCTGCGGCCGCTGCTCGCGCAGCTCGACAAGAAGAAGTACGACCTCTCCTCCTTCTTCGCCGTCGGAAACGGAGGCGCGCCGCTGACGCCGGCCGTGCGGGCCATGGCGGTCGAGCGCATCCCGAACCTCGTCATCTCGGACTCGGCCGGCTCGTCGGAGACGGGCGCCCAGATGCACGTGACGTCCATGGACGACGTGGCGGCGGGTTCCTTCCTGCCGGGGCCGGGCACGCTGGTGGTCGACGAGACCCTGTCGCGTGTGCTGGCGCCGGGGCACGAGGGCAACGGCTGGCTGGCGCAGACCGGGAACGTGCCGCTCGGGTATCTCGGCGACCCGGAGAAGACGGCGCGCACCTTCCCCGTGATCGACGGCGTCCGCTACTCCATACCCGGGGACCGGGCCCGGCACCGTTCCGACGGGCAGATCGAGTTGTTGGGCCGGGACTCGGTGACGGTGAACTCGGGGGGCGAGAAGATCTTCGTCGAGGAGGTGGAGCGGGCCATCGCGGGTCACCCGGCCGTGGCGGACGTGGTCGTGACCGGGCGCCCGTCGGAGCGCTGGGGCCAGGAGGTGGTGGCCGTGGTGCAGCTGGCCGAGGGTGCGACGACCACCGGCGAGTCGGTGGTCGAGCAGGCCTCGGTGCACATCGCCCGCTACAAGCTGCCCAAGGAAGTGGTGTTCGTGGAGCTGATCCAGCGCTCGCCCTCGGGCAAGGCCGACTACCGCTGGGCGGCCGAGACGGCCGTCTAGGCGGCCGAGGCGGGGACCTGGCCACGGATTCGACCCGCGGGCCATCGGGCGCGGTCGTGCGCACCAGCGCGGCTGGTGCTGCGACCGTTCACCGACGTGGACCGGGCACCCTTCGCCGAGCTGAACACGCACCCGCTGGTGGTCGAGTCGCTGGGCTCGTCGCCCACGCGGGCGGAGAGCGACGCATGGTGGACCGCTACACCGCCGAGATGGACCGGGAGGGCTGGGGCTTCTGGGCGGTGGAGGTGGCGGGCGGCGCGCCCTTCATCGGCATGGTCGGGCTGCACCGGGTGCGGACGGATCTGCCCTTCGCTCCGGCGGTCGAGATCGGCTGGCGGCTCCATCCGGACCACTGGGGCCACGGCTACGCCACCGAGGCGGCGGCGGCGTCGCTGGCCTTCGGCTTCGACGAGGGCGGGCTGCGGGAGATCGTGGCCTTCACGACGACGGTGAACACCCGCTCGCAGGCGGTCATGGAGCGCATCGGCATGACCCGCGACCGGGGCGGCGACTTCGATCACCCGGCATGCCCGAGGGCAGCCCGCTGCGGCGCCATGTGCTCTACCGGATCAGCGCGCCGTCGTCGACCGCACGGTCGCCGGCCGGTCGCGGGTTGCGCCTGAGCGAACGCGGTCCGACGCCGACGCGGTCGCCGAACCGATGCGACTGGGCGGGGAGCGATCCCGACATGGTGGCGTACCACGACACCGAGTGGGGCGTCCCGGTCCACGACGACCCCACCCACTTCGAGTTCCTCGTCCTCGAGGGCGCCCAGGCCGGGCTGAGCTGGTCGACCATCCTGAAGCGCCGGGCGGGCTACCGAAAGGCCTTCGCCGGCTTCGATGCCGCCAAGGTGGCGCGCTTCACGTCCGCCCGGGTGGAGAAGCTGCTCGGGACCCCGGCATCATCCGCAACCGGGCCAAGGTCGAGTCCACGGTGCGCAACGCCAAGGCCTTCCTGGGGGTGCAGGAGGAGTTCGGCTCCTTCGACGCCTACATCTGGGGCTTCGTCGGCGGGCGGACCCTGGTCAACAGGTGGCGCCGCACGGCGCAGCTCCCTGCGGTGAGCCCCGAGTCGGAGGCCTTCAGCGCCGATCTGCGCCGGCGCGGCTTCCGCTTCGTCGGCCCGACCGTCTGCTACGCCCACCTGCAGGCGTCGGGGCTGATCAACGACCACCTGGTCGGCTGCTTCCGCTACGCCGAGCTCACAGGCTCCGGGCCATCAGGACGCGGGCGCCGAAGCGGCCCATGACGGGTTCCTCGGGCGGCCGACCGTGGGCCCGGAGGAAGTCGTCGACGGGCCCCAGCTCGACGAAGCCCTCGGAGGCGTAGAAGGGGCCGTTCCACGGCACGCGCGGTAGGTGGCCAGCGTCAGGTCGGCGTGACCCTGCGCCCTGGCCCAGTCACAGGCGGGCCGCAACAGGGCGCGGCCGATGCCACGACCGGCGTGATCCGGGTGGACCGAGAGCTGCTCGAGGTGGGCGCGGCGTCCGTCCGACGGCATCGATGCGGCATAGGCCGACCGGCGGGTCGCCGGCCACCAGCACGACGAGGGCGGCGGCAAACTCCCCACGGTGCCCGGCCCGGGCAGCGGCCCGATGCCGAGCGGCTCGAACACGGTGTCGGCGGCCGCCTCGAGGTCGGGCAGCAGGGTCAGCTCGTCGGGACGGACGGGACGGATCCGGACGGGTGGCGGGGACCTGCTGCGCTCCACCGGGCGACGGTAGCGTCTCGACCCGTGCGCGCCGCCGTCTGCCGTGAGCTGGGACCGCCCTCCGTGCTGCGGGTGGAGGAGCAGCCCGACCCCGAGCCGGGCCCGGGCCAGGTGACGGTGGCAGTCGAGGCGGCCGGGGTGAACTTCGTGGACGGCCTCTTCGTGGCCGGGCAGTACCAGATCAAGCCCACGCTCCCCTTCGTCCCGGGCAGCGAGGTGGCCGGGCACGTGGTGGCGGTGGGCCCGACGTCCGCACGCGGGCCGTCGGCGACCGGGTGCTGGCCTCGGTGGGCCTAGGCGGCTTCGCCAGCCGGGTCGTGGTGGCCGCCGGCTCGGCGATCCCGCTGCCCGAAGGCATGGACGCGGCCCGGGCCGCCACCTTCACCCAGAGCTACAGCACCTGCCTCTTCGCTCTGCGCGACCGGGCTCACGCAGCGCCCGGTGAGACCGTGCTGGTTCTCGGAGCAGGCGGTGGCGTCGGGCTGGCCGCCATCGGAGTGGCGCGGGCGTTGGGCTGCCGGGTGATCGGCGTGGCGTCGAACGCGGACAAGCGGCAGGCGGCGCTCGATGCCGGTGCGGAAGCCGCTCTGGACCCGGCGGCCGAGTCGATCAAGGACGCGGCACGCGCCTGGGCCGGCGGTACCGGTGTCGACCTCGTCGTGGATCCCGTCGGTGGCGCGCTGGCTGAGCCGGCGCTACGGGCGCTCGGGGACCGGGGGCGGTATCTCGTCGTCGGGTTCGCGTCGGGCGACATCCCTTCCGTACCGCTCAACCAGATCCTGTTGCGCAATCGGTCCGTCATCGGCATCGACTGGGGAATCTGGGCCATGACGCATCCGACCGAACAGAGGGCTCTGTTGGAAGACCTCCTCGCCATGGTGGCCGCGGGGACGCTCGACCCTGTCCGTCCCGTGGAGTACCCGCTCGACGACGTGGCGGGTGCGCTCGAGGATCTGCTGGGCCGCCGGACCGTGGGGAAGATCGCGCTGATGCCGAGCGCCCCGCCGTGACCGTTTCCACTTCGACGAGGGGCGCCCCCCCCTCAGGAACTCGCGACGTGGAGGGGGAAACTGAAGTGCTTGTTCTCGACCGTGAGGGTGTAGTTCCCCGGCGGCACCCGGTGCGCGCTGTTCGGCTCGGTCTGGTTCCAGGAGCCGGTGCCCGACACGGTGGCGCCCGCCGCCAGCTGCGCGAAGCCGAGTGCCGGGCAATTCACGACCTGCGCGCCGGGCCAGACGTTGTGATGGTGCGTACTGTACTCGTAGCCGACGGAGCCGCAGGGGCCGGCCGTCAGGGATGTGGACGTCGGGCCGGGCGCTACGCCGGCGTAGGGGGCGGTGTAGTTGCACGAGGTCGTCCCGCTATTACGCACGGTGAACAGACGTTGAGGGGCGAGCCCCGGTGCAGGGTGAGCGTGTTGACGACGACCAGCAGCTCGGTCGACTTGGCGGGGCAGTCCCAGAAGGCGGCATGGCCGGTTTGTGCCAATTTCGGTGGCGCCTTCGCCGGCGCAGGGTGCTTCGCGGCTGCGGCGGCCGGGGCGACGCACACGAAGGTTGACAGAGCCAATACTGCCATCAACGTCCCCACCCAGCGTCCTGCGCACTTCGCCATAGAACAAGCTTGCCCGATATCCCGGTCTCGGTGTCGGCGGAATCCGTCCGGCGGACGGTGCGCAGGACAAGGGTCCGGGTCCTCGTGGTCCCGATTTCCCCTTGAAGGCCGAGACCCGGCACCGGATATCCCGGGTTTCCCGAGAGCACCTTGCCTACACTCGGCGCCACTCATGGAATCCACTACGAACGAACCTTAGCCCCGCGCTTCAAGGCGGTCCAGGGCCTCCCTCTCGACTGTGGCCAGGGCACTCGTGGCCCGACCGTGGCGGGTTTTCCTCGTCGCCTTCGTGCTTTTTTTTGCGATCATCGCGGCGTGGTCCTTGGCCACTCCCCCTTTCGCCTCCCCCGATGAACCGGCTCATACCGTCAGGGCCGTCTCGCTCCTGCGGGGACAGCTAATCGGAACCGGTCCCACCTCGAGCAACGTCACCCGGGTCACATTGCCCGAGTTCTACGCGAGTGGACAGGATTTCGTCCCATGCTTCGCCCACAAAGCCACGGCCCCGGCTTCGTGTGCCGGGCCGTTCTCCGGATCGAGCAGAACCGTGTCGATTACGACATCCGCGGGCCGCTATCCACCGCTCTATTACGCCATCGTCGGACTCCCGTCACTCGTCACTGTGTCGGCGACCGGCTTCTATCTCATGCGACTGATGAGCGATCTCTTGAGCCTGTCTTTCTCGCCCTCAGCGTCATGTCGGTCGTCGTCTGGTCGAAAGGCCGCCTGTTGCTGGTCGGGGTGCTCGTCGCCGCGACGCCAACGACGATCTTCCTGGCCAGCGTGATCAACCCCAACGGCCTCGAAATCACAGCGGCCCTCTGTTTGTGGTGCAGCGGACTCATTTTGGTTCGAGCTGCGCCGCGGATCCTCCGCGGGGCTTGATTATGGTCGTGGTCGCCGCGGCGGTGGGATTAATGCTCGCGCGGTCTCTCACCGCTTTGGGTTGTTCTGATAGCGCTCACCTTGGCGATCGTCGCCGGGTGGCGCACCACGCATCGAATACTCACCGCCAAATGGACGCGCTGGTCGCTCTCGTGCTCGTCCCGTCCGCGCTCTTCGCCGTGGTGTGGATCGTCGCGGCGCATGGACTCAATGAGCAAGCTGCGGCGCCCTCCTTGCGGCCCCAACCGAACCTCTCGCTGGTGGCCGATCTCCTCGGCGTGACCGGACCCTGGATCAAGCAGATGATCGGCGTCTTCGGCTGGTTGGACACATACTCGCCATATGTGACGTATCTCGCCTGGTCGGCCGTCCTCGGGCTGCTGATCCTGCTCGCTCTGGTGTGCTGGCGGAACGTCAGAGAGGCGGTCGGGCTCGTCCTGCTCATTGCACTCGTCATCCTCGTTCCGATCGTGCTCACCTACATGCAGGCTGCTCAATTGGGCGTGATCTGGCAGGCGTGCTACATCCTGCCGCTTGCGGTGGGACTCCCACTCTTGTCGGCGGAGATCATTGAGAAGTCCAAGGTGTTACGAAGTGTCCAGTCACACCTGGCGGTCCTCGTCTGCGCCCTTCTCGGCGTGGGTCAGGTTGCGGGGGGCCAGACACTGATCCGCTACACGACCGGTCTGGGCAAGAAGGGTGGCTTTTTCAACAATCTGCTCGGTGGTTCCTGGCAACCGCCGGGAGGTGGACTGCTGTTGTTGGTCCTCTTTATACTGGCGATGTTCCTCCTCATCGCCTACTGCTGCTACCTCGTGTGGCTCGGCCCTCCCCCGGCAAACGATCCGGCGCTGTCGGCCAAAAGCCTCTCATGGCCATCGGCGCAGTCGGAGGACTCGCTCGCACTGACCTGAGTGAGAGACCAGTCCGAGCGGAGCGGCGACTGACTGCCGCCACGTCAAGTGCGGATCACGTGGACGAGAGTTCAGGCGAGGTCAGGGTGGGTTTCCGCGTGGACACTTGCAGGAAGACCCGGAACCGCGACCTCCTTACGAGGTCGCGGTGGTGGCGTTTGGAGAATTGCCAATTCTGGACCAGCCGCGTCTGCGTCTTCCTGAGGGCTGCAAGGCTTATGGACAGGTGGAAGACGAGCATCACCAAAAGGATGACTGCGAGCACCAATAGGAGATCCGAGGCGTACCTGATGCCAACGACGCGTGCGACACGGTTCAACAACCCGAGCGGCAACGCCACGCTGCAGCACACCAGCACCAGGCTCACTAGAAGCCAGAGCACGGCGGCCTGATCGCGAAGCCGATGTCGGCGAATGGCCACAACGGAGAAGGCCAGGAAGCTGAGGCTGATGATCAGTGCCAGAACGAACAAGCGCATGCCTAGGTTGCCTTTCTGCCAATGCTGTCGACGATCAGCACGGCACCTACCCGGACCATGTAATAGGCCGATTTTAACCCGGCGATGGACGATTTGCCGGTTGATCTCTGATTCATGCTGACTGCGACCTCATGCAATCGTAAACCCTTTCTCGCTGCCAAGACGAGGGTCTCGACTTCTGGGAAGTCCGTTGGATATTCCTCAGCGAAGAGCGCAATGCCTCGCCGGCCGACAGCTGGAAAGCCCGACGTCGTATCCGTCACCGTCATGCCGGCGCACTTGTCGAGGAGCATCGAAAGGATGCGCATGCCGAATCGGCGCGCTTTGGGTGCCACGTAGTCACCTCGCCCAAGCCAACGAGAACCCACCACCAGGTCCGCCAGGCCGTCGCGGATCGGGCCCAACACGAGGTGAGCTTCCCGAGGGTCGTGTTGGCCATCGCCATCGATTTGGAGGGCAAAGTCAAAACCGTATCGATGGGCGTACCGGTAGCCGGCCTGGACCGCACCCCCAACCCCAGATTGACGGGCAGCGAGAGGACGGTGGCACCCGCTTTCTCCGCCACTGCGGCAGTCGCATCTCTCGACCCATCGTTGACGACGAGGACGTCCGCCCACGGGAGCGCCTGCTCGATGGAACGCACCACGTGACCGACGACGTCTTCCTCATTGAAAGCGGGCACAATGATACACGTGCGGTGGCTGTACCAACCGTCCTCGTTCAGCCTGTCCCTCGTCAGTTGGTGTTCCTGAAGAGACTTGTCGGGTTCAGCCCGCATGCACTGACCTGTTCCTCGGCAAGGATGCACCCACACTGCTCGGCGTGTGAGCTTGAACGCTCGGATCGGTACGATATCGGGTGGACCAGCCGGCCGCCGGCATGGATGTTTCCGGTGGGCCGATGCGCAGCCGAGGGCACGGCGGCGAGGGGGTCCGGGCTCACGCATCGTCCCAACAGCCTGCTCAGGACGTCATTGCCCCCGGCGACGTCTTGTCCCGCTCTCTCGAGCCGATAGCCAGCCAGAGCGACCGAATCCGCTTCCGGCGCTCGGGGCCCTCCCCGCTAGATCAGCCGGTGAAGTGCGGGATCACCTCGGTGCCCATGAGCTCAATCGTCTGCATAACGGCCTCGTGCGAGATCTTGTATGGGTTCACGAGGCACAGCAAGAGGTCCACCCCGGCGGCCTCGTAGGCGCGGCAGGCCTCGAGGCACTGCTCCGGCGTCCCCACCACGCAGGCATTGGAGTCCACGAGATATTCGAGGGTCAAGAGATCGAGCATCCCGTCGTCGTCAGTCTTCTTCATGTCGGCTGCGTACGAGTAGTTCCCGAGATCCTGCTTGCGCTCGGCCATCCAGTCCGCCAGCGTGGCGATCTGGCGGGCGCCCGCCTTGGGGTACCACTCGAAGGACTCCCGCGCTTCTTCCTTGGCCTTCTCTGCGTCGGGGCCACACAGTGCCATGGTGAAGGTGGCGGCCTGGTTGTTCGCGAAGGCGCCGATGGGCTCCGTGCACTGCTCGATGGCTGCCCGGTAGACGTCGATCTTGCGCTTCACTTCCGTTGGCGGGAGACCTACTGCGAAGGAGCACAGGCCGAGTCCGAGACTGCCCACCTGGCCGTGGCCGTCGTCGGTGGTGGTCGCTCCCCACAGAGGCGGGTGCGGCTTCTGCCACGGCTTGGGCTGGACACGACGGCGCGGCATCTGCCAATACTCGCCCTCGAATTTCGTACTCGTCGTTGGTCCAGCAGCCGACGATGTGGCCGATAGCCTCCTGCCACATCTGGCGGCTCTGCCGGATCGATGCCGAAGCCCTCGAGCTCGGCCCTGGTGGCCGAACGTCCGGCGCCCATGTCGACGCGACCCTTCGAGAGCAGATCGAGCACGGCGACCGACTCCGCCGTGCGCACCGGGTGGTTGTACGGCTTGGGCATCAGGCGGACGCCGTAGCCGAGCCGAATATTCTCCGTGCGCGAGGCGATGGCGCCGTAGAGGACTTCGGGGTTCGAGCAGTGCGAGTACTCCTGCAGGAAGTGGTGCTCCACGGTCCAGAAGGCGTGCCAGCCGAATTTGTCACCGGCAATGGCCTCCTCCAGCGTGTTCTGGTAGGCGATGAGCTCGCTGTCCTCTTCCCACGGACGAGGGACGGGTATCTCGTAGAACAGTGCGAACTTCATAACGTGGCTCCCTCGGGGAAGATGGTTGGTGGTCCCGGGCTATCGACACCCGGCTAAACTGTGCCCTGCTCCTATCAGCCCGTGTCGACCGGGCGCAACCAAAGGACCCTGGAGGCACCATGCGTGGACTGAACGGCCGGACCTACATCGTGACGGGAGCGGCCTCGGGTATCGGCCGGGCGACCGCGGCCCGGCTGCTGGCCGAGGGTGCCCGTGTCGTGGGTGCGGACCTGGCACCGGCCGGTGACGTGGCCGCAGCCGGCGGCGAGAAGGGCGACACCGAGGGACGGTGGCTCTTCACCCAGGTCGACGTGGTGGACGAGGCTTCAGTTGTCGAGCTCGTGCGGGCCGCGGTGGCGTTCGGCGGCAACGTCGACGGGCTCGTGAACGCGGCGGGAGTGGCGGGCGGCGGGCCCGTGCACATGCTGCCGACCGCGAGTGGTGGCGCGTCATCAACGTGAACCTCACCGGCACGTTCCTTACCGCCAAGCACGTGATCGGCCAGATGCTGTCGCAGCCGGCGGGCAGCGATGGTCGGCGCGGTTCGGTGGTGACGGTGGCCAGCATCGAGGGGCTCGAAGGCACGGCAGGCGGCAGCGCGTAACCGCGTCCAAGGGTGGCGTCGTGCTGCTGACCAAGAACATGGCCATCGACTATGCCGGGCGCGGCATCCGCGTCAACGCCGTCTGCCCCGGCTTCATCGAGACCCCCATGACCGCGTCCATCTTCGGGCCCGGCATGGAGGCGACCCTGGCCGACATCGTCCACGAGCACAAGCTCGGTCGGCGCATGGGGCGGCCCGACGAGATCGCCGCCGTGGCGGCCTTCCTCCTCTCCGATGACGCCTCCTTCGTGACCGGCCACGCGTTGCCGGTCGACGGGGGTTACACGGCGGGCCGCGACCACGGCGTCACGGACATGTTGGGGCTGTCGGGCCCCGAATGACGCGGCGACGCGGCGGCTCTTGACGGAAGGTTCCACGCGCATAATACTTAAGTGAATGCTTAAGTATGGTGCGGAACCAGTCGACGAGATCTTCCGGGCCCTAGGGGACCCGACCCGGCGCGACATGGTCGCACGCCTCAGCGCAGGACCGGCCACCGTGAGCCAACTCGCCTCACCGCTCGACATGAGCCTGTCTGCGGTCGTGCAACACCTGTCCATCCTCGAAGCCTGCGGTGTCATCACGTCCGAGAAGGTGGGTCGCACCCGGACCTGCAGCCTCGAGCCCACGGGGCTGCGCCTCGCCGAGGACTGGTTTGCCGGCCAACGCGCCCTCTGGGAGCGCCGCCTCGACCGCTTGGGCGAAGTCCTGGCCGAGGAACTGGCCGCCGAGCAGGCGGCGGGTGCGGACGCCACCACCACTGCGACACCCGCCTCATCACCATCATCCTCCAGAGGAGCATGAAAATGACCACCAAGACCACCGAGCACGGATCCTTCACCGTAACGCGCACATATCCGGTCGCACCCGAGCGTGTCTTCGCGGCCTGGTCCACGCAGGAGGCCAAGGCGCGCTGGTTCGGCTCCCCAGGGTCTTCGGACTACCAGCTCGACTTCCGTGTCGGCGGTTGCGAGTTCAACCGAGGCGGACCCCCGGGCGGTCCTGTTTACACTTACGACGCCACCTACCGGGACATCGTCCCTGGCGAGCGCATCGTTTACCACTACCACATGGCCGCCGATGACCTCTTGATCTCCGTTTCAGTCACGACGGTCGAAATCGCGGCAACAGCAGCCGGAACGGGGACCACGTTGACTTTCACCGAACAAGGCGTCTTCCTCGATGGCAATGACACACTCGCCATCCGCGAAGGGGACGGGCGAACTCCTCGACGCCCTAGGCGACGCGCTCGGCGTGACGGTGACGTAGCGAAATCGACGGCGAGAGCCACTGCGAGGTGCTTGGACTGCTCCGCGGCCTGACCAGCCTCCATTGGTAGTCCACGGGTGCCCATGGGCACGCCGCGAAGACGGTCGTCCACACGTCTGGGCGGCCACCGCAGGCATCTGGAGCCCCTCGTCTCGGCGCAGCGTCGCCTCTGCGCAGGTCCGTGGGCCTAGTAACCTTCGCCGGGTGGACGCCGTGAATGATCGCGGGTTGGCGGTCGAGCGGGTACCGGCCGTGGCCGCTCTCTACGTAGCCGCGGCGAACGCTCAACACCTCATGACGACTGTCTGGTCTCTGAAAGAGGCCGGATACCCATCGTCGCAGGTGGACTGTCCGGTGAGGCGATGATGTCCTTCCGCGAAATGGGCTGTGAGTGCCTCGAAGTGGCAAATGCCGCCGACCTCATCAACCAGACGTGGACCCGACACCGCCTCCCCGTGCTGGCGGTGGATGGCGCGGTCAGCCTGCCCCAAAACTTCCTCGGTCGGGCGTTGCAGCTCATGGCGGATGACCTGCGCGTGGCAACCGTATCCTTCTGGAGCAACGATGCAGGTTTTCTGAGCTTTCCGCTCAGGAACGAAACGACGAAGCAGCCGCCAGAAGGGCACGACGCCAACTCGGTGAGCCGTCACCTGCGTGAGCTGGGTCCGCACGGTGCTCCCACCCCGATCCCGACGGCCGTCGGTGCTGCCGTGCTGCTGGCTGCCTCGGCACTTGGCGCGGTGGGCGGCCTCTGCCCGGGCCCCAAATCCGAGCTCGTCAGCACGCTGGCCGACTTCTCCGTCCGAGCGAGATCTAGAGGCTTCATCCATCTGATTGACGACTCGACGTTCTTCCTTCGTCACCGAGCACCGGGTGACGCGCCGCAGAACATCGGAACGCTCGACGACCTCCACCCCGAGGATAGGCATTGGATTCACACCCTGTACCCCAACGAGGTGGAATTCGTCGATCACGAAGCGAGGTCGTCCATAAGTCCCGTCGCCCTCGCGCATGGGCTGGCCCGAAGCAAAGTATTGGGCTTGCGTGTCGTCGTTGACGGGTCATATCTCGGCCCACACGAAATGGGCACACAGGTGTCGATTTTGGCCTGCGTCGACGCGTTGAGCCGTCGCGACGATGTGCGGGAGGTCACCGTCGCGCTCCGATCAGACATTCCCCCATATGCGGCCGAGATTCTTTCGCAACCCAAGGTCCGCGCCCGAGGCGTCAACTTCGACACGCTCGAGGGACTAGGTCGTTACGACGTGGCGCACCGGATGGTGCAGCCAGACCCGTGGTTCTCCGTAGACCGTTGGCGCACTGTCGCTGACCGTGTCGTCGTGACAGTGCTCGACATGATCGCATACCGGAACGGTGCGTATCACGAGGACATTGCCAAGTGGATGCTGGCTCGCGAATCGCTTCGGCTGGGTATCGCCGAGGCTGACGCTGTCGCCGTGATATCCGAAGACGTGAAGCTGCAGGTCGAGATGGAGCGACTCCCCGTCGATCCTGAACGACTGCACACGATTCCGTTCGGGACGGGGCACCTGAGCGGCAACGAACCAATGGAGATTCCTCGCGAGCTCGCAGCACGCGGGTACATCGAAGGTGAATTCATATTGTGCCTGGGAACTGACTACGCACACAAGAATAGGGATCTCGCCCTGGGCGTGATTGCGGAGCTCCGTCATCGCGGCCATTCCCACGCTCTCGTCATGGCCGGCCCGACAGTGCCCCACGGCTCGTCGCGACAGAACGAGGCCAACGCCAGACTCCATCACCACCAGACGCTCGAGACGGAGGTCTTCCTGCTCCCGGACCTTCCGTCATCTGAGCGCAACTGGCTCATGCGCCATGCCGACCTCGTGCTGTACCCTTCCTCCGCTGAGGGGTTCGGTCTCGTCCCTTACGAGGCAGCTCGCTTTGGAACTCCGACACTGTTCACGCGCTTCGGCCCGCTGCACGAACTGGCGCCCGATATTCCGGTGGCGGCCGAGAAATTGGTCTCCCGAGTCACTGGCTGATGCTGCGGATTCCCTGCTGAGCGACCCCGTACAGGCGCGTGCGCAGGTTGAATCATGCCTCGCCGTCGGCACGAAATACACTTGGGCCGCGACGGCAGAGCGGCTCGCCGATCTCTATCGCCATGTCATGGCGCTCACACCCCGTTGAGTGACCTGTGTCGCATCCCCAAGGAGGTTCCGTGAACGAAGCGCTGGACGAGGAACTCGATCGACTTTCACTGACACAGGCCCTGGTGGACGCCGAAATGGCGACCGCGAGGGTCATCGACCTCACCGAGCGCCTTGTCGACGCACGCAGCCAGATAATCAACATGAGGAGCGAGCTCGAGCACGTGCGTATCGAGTTCGCCCAGTACCGGGCCCAGCAGGAGCAGATGAAGTCGTCGGCGGCCTTCCGATTGGCCGCAAAAATCTGGGCGGTGCGCAATGCCCTCGGCGTCTGAGCCGCCGTCCTGGCGGGTCCTAATCGCGCTCCTGGTTTACAACGGGGAAGAATTCGTCGGTCCCTGCCTGGCGTCGCTCGCTCGCCTCGACTCTGGACCGCATATCACCGACGTTCTCGTTCTCGACGATGCGAGCCCAGCGCCCGGGTGGAGTGAACGCTGTCGCGAAATGACAACAGAACTGGGGTTCGGGTACTACCGAACCCCGCGAAACCTCGGTATTCCACGCAACATGAACCTCGGTATGTTGCGAGCGGTCGATGCGGGCTATGACGCGGTCATCCTGCTGAATTCGGACGTCGTCCTGCCGTCGAACCTCATCCCCGAGCTCATCCGGCCGCTTATCGAAGATCCATCCATTTCCTCGAGCACCGCCTGGTCCAACAACGCAAGCGTGTACTCCATCCCCAGTAGCGACCCGGACAAGGTGGCCAGTCCCAGAATGATCGACTGGCTCTCAGAACGGCTCGAAGAGGAGTTCGTCGGGCAGGCCATAACGATTCCGTCGGGAGTGGGTTTCTGCATGGCGCTTCCGACGCGGGTCATCGGTGAGGTCGGGCTCATGGACCCGGTGTTCGGACGAGGCTACTCGGAAGAGATCGATTGGTGCCTCCGTAGTCACACGCTGGGGTACCACTCAGTTCTTTCGCCGTCGTGCTTCGTGTACCACGCAGGCAGCGGGATTACCAAGGCAGAGGGACTCATCGGCGATGGCGATCACACCGTCGAGGCACACCAAGCCATCATCGACCAACGGTATCCTCTCTATACCTCCCAGCTCATTGCGCTCTCCGCTTCGAGCATTCTCGATGGGCTACGCCAGCGCGGCCTCAACCGGATCATTTTGTCGGCTGCGCGCCAGTATGGCTACCGACTCGACACCAGCCGGCTTCACCGACTGCAGGCGATTTTGGAGTTCAATTTCGTATTCGCGGCAGCCTGATGGGTCTGGCCTCATCATGAGCAGCTCTGCGGGATTCGACATGTCATATCGGATCGGAGAGGGAGGCGTGCTCGCAACCGTGGAATCGATCGTCGGACAGCCGCCCCGCGAAGTTCGGATCTTCGACGGGGACCGGTGAGCCAACAGATCGAGGCAGCGGGTGGAGCTGCCCCGGTCCTACATTCCACGCCGTGCCGGAGACGCGTCTTCTGACGTGTAGAAGATGTGGGACGGCGTGCAAGCCGTCATGCGAACAAGAGGGACATCGGGCACTCAAGATGGCTCCGACTTTCCTCCGCCGATCCGTGAAGGCGGACCCTTTGAGCTCGTCGACACGAATTACGGCCCGCTTTGGATGTCTGTCAGTGATGAAGTCATGCGCCCGTACCTCCTCCACGCGGAACCTGGGAAGAGAGCACTGGCGCACTCCTCCACAGGCTTCTGTGCCCCGGCGCGCGGTTCCTCGACGTCGGAGCGAACGTCGGCTTCTTCTCCCTGTTCCTGCGTCGGGTGGTGCCCGACGTCCAGATCGATGCCGTAGAACCTCACCCTGTTCTCCACGCCCTTTTACACGCCAACCTGTGGGCGAACAGCGTCCACGCACACATTCACAATGTGGCGCTCGGGGACCAGAGGCGATTACTTTCGTTGACGTCTGAGCCCATGAATCCGGGCGACTCACGGGTCGCAGCTCAGAGCCCAGACGGTCGCTACGACCTCGTCGTACCCGTCGTGGCTGCAGACGACCTATTCGCTCGCCGGACCTTTGACGTCGTCAAGATCGACGTTCAAGGTTTCGAGCCCGAGGTCCTTCTCGGCATGCAACGGATCATTCACGACTCTCCGGGCATCGTGCTCGTGGCCGAAATTCTGGCCCACCTCCCTGGAAGAGCGTGGGCTCGATCCCGCCGAGGTCCTCGAACGCTATCGGAAGATGGGCCTCTACATCGCCGTCAACGACGACGGAGGAACCGGTACGTGCACGGCCGAGGAAGTTCTGACACACTGCCGCTCGGCGGGCTCCGGAGGTCAGGTGAATCTGATCCTGCGGCGGGAATAGAGCCATCTCGTCCCGACGCCGAGTGGGAATGAGCAGGCTTCATTCGCGAGGTTCGCATTTCGCGCTGTGCAATCGCTGAAGATTTGCATAAGCCGAGAACCGAAACATACGAAGGGCGAACGCACCTCTCAACTATCCAAGAAGGGCCCGAATTGGGCCACGCCTACGGAGCCGAACTGACATACTTCGTCGGTGCTTCCGATGGCCAACCGAGCGCAGGAACTCGCGGGGCCTCGGCGCTTTCTTCGGCGTCCATGGACGACGGTTGCCGCCGTTGCATGGCTAGTCATCCTCGCAATGGCTTACCTGGCGCCGGCTGTGTCCAATGGTACGTCTCTCGGGCCATTTGACATCCTCGAATCATTCGGGTTGGGCCAAGTTCACGGAGTCGTGCCGTACAACCCCGTGGTGCTGGATCAGATCGCGCAGATGGCTCCGTGGAACTTTCTGGACTGGACTCAGGTCCACGGAGGGCACCTTCCACTCTGGGACGCGTACAGCGGTATGGGGACGCCATTGGCATTCAATTTTCAATCCGCACCGTTTGCCCTTTCGACGATCGCTGGCTACCTGGTGCCTTTGCGATTTGCATACACGATGGCCGTTTTTACGAAGATGGTTCTCGCCGGGACTGGTGTCTTCTTCTTCTGTCGCACGATAAAGCTGAGCAACCTCAGTGCCTTGTTCGCTGCTTCCGTGTTCGAGTTGAGCGGGTCGTTCACCGGGTGGCTGGGTTGGCCGCAAAGCAGCGTGATCTGTTTGATCGGGTGGACGCTCGGGGCAACTGTGCTCGTGCTCAACCGCCCTGGCCGTCCCACCCGGCCCGTTTGCATTTCTCTCTTTGCTTTGGTCTTCGCGTTCTGCATTTACGGCGGGCATCCCGAAAGTCTTATTCTTGTAACTGAAACGATCGCCATCGTGTCGGTCGTCTATCTCACTGCACGGATTCGGTCGATGCCCGGAAGCATCGTCCAGGCCCTTGCTCCGGCCGTCGATCTCATTCTCGGCTTCGTGGCAGGTGCCGCTCTCGCTGCGCCACTACTTCTGCCGGGGCTCCCACTGCTCTCAAACTCTGCTCGTCAAAGCAATATCGGGTACATGGGGATACCAAGCAAGTATCTGATAAATCTGTTGGCTCCCGGTTGGTTCGGATTGCCTATCACCGGTCACGCCACATACGGGCCAGTGAACTACTACGAAGCCGCTAGCTACGTGGGGGCCATCGCCATGATTTTGACCCTTTCGCGATCCTCTCGCGCTTCCGACAACGCGCCACGATCGCAATGGCCGCTGTCGCCGTCGTCACGAGCGCATCCATATATTTCTCGCCCTTTGCGCGCCTCCTCGGTCGATTGCCACTCGCTGACGAGGTGGCTTGGAACCGCGCCGCCATGTCGCTGGGACTGGCCCTGGCCGTACTGGCAGGCATCGGGTTTGAGGCGCTCCGCAACGATGGCCTCGCATCAGGGATGTTGGTGCGCATCACCATTTCGACCGCAGCGATAGCGGGGCTCGTGTTGGTGATCTGGGTCAAGCACGAGTCGTCTCACGCTCCCGCCGCTCAGAGCAGCGCACAAGCGCAGAGCTTCCGCGGGCCGTTTTTTGGCGTGCTGTCGGTCATCGTGATCGTCGTCATCCTGTACATCCTTCATTGGCGGGCCCGAAATTCGACGAGCCCGCATGCGTCACCTGGCTGGTCGTTCGCGCTGTGCGCCGCCCTTCTCGTAATCGAGACGGCAACCCTCTTGACCGCGACGCCGAACCTCTGGCCCTCTTCGAACTCCTTCTTCGCAACCACGCCGGCCGAACGAACACTTCAGCAGGAGGTAGGTACGGAGCGAGTGGCCATGGGGACCTGCACCTCATTGATCGGACTCCCTGCCGATATCGGGATTCTTCCGGATGCCAACGGTGTCTATGGCGTGTCGGAATTGGCTGTTTACGATCCCGTCCTACCTCAGGCGTACTTCAACTCATACTCCCGGCTTACCGGGACGCCCGTTGCCCACACCCACCTGGGGATGTTCTGCCCCTCTGTCGGGTCCGCCTCCGTGGCTCGCCACTACGGAGCAGCCTACGTTCTCCAGCCCAGTGGGATGAAAGCCCCCACCGGTACGCGCTTCGTGAAGAACGTTGGCGACAACGAGGTCGTGTATCGAGTTCCCGGAGCCGGGATCGCGACCCTTGAAGGACAGAAGCAGAAAGTTGACAGCCCATCGGCAAAAACAGTTCCGGTTCGTTATCCCACGCCCTCATCGATCATGATGACAACCAGTTCGAGTACGGCGACGACGCTGTACGTACACGTAACAGACGTTCCCGGATGGCACGTCTCGGTAGATGGGCGCCCAGCACCGTTCGAACAATGGGACGGCCTCATGATTCGCATAAATTTGCCGTCGGGTCGACACGTTGTGACACTCAACTACGAGCCTTCCACCTTCGTAATCGGTACAATCCTCGCTGGTACGACCTTCTGCGTACTCATTGCATGGATTCTCATCAACAGATCACGGCGAGAAAGATTCTCGTCGCAATGATCAGGATCTCGCTATAAGCTCGGCGATGGTGGTCCGATGCAGGATAGGTCGGGCGATAGCTATGGTTGGCAGAGCGTCGGCGAATCGGTGGTGATACACATGATGACTCCAGTCAACAGGGTTCACACCGCCGATTCTGGCATCGTCATCTGCCGATCGTCGTTGGAGCTCCCGCGCAGTAGTCCGTTGGAGCTTGGACGGTCGAGGGGTGGAAAGTCGAGATAGGCGAACCGACGGCTCCCCCGGCTATGCAGCCAATACTGGACGGAAGTGTGCAGAACGCCCAGCCCGTAGCGGACGCTACGACGAAAGTTGATGGATGAAGAGCTCGGCTCATATCGTGTTGGGCACGAGATCTCGCCGATGCGAGCCTTCGCACTCAGTGCTTGCACAAGCATCTGATTATCGAAGATGAAGTCATCTGAATTTCGGTCGAGCGGCAACGTGAGCAGGAGTTCGCGACTAAAGGCACGCAGGCCGGTGTGATACTCGGACAGCTTGCTGCTCACGAGCACGTTCTCGAAAAAGGTCAACCCGCGATTGGCCACATACTTGTAGCGTGGCATCCCGCCTTCGAGAGTGTTCTGCGCCAAGATGCGTGACCCCAACACCATGTCGTACACGTCATAGGCAATCATGCCGGCGAGAGGGATCACTAGACGCGGTGAATATTGGTAGTCGGGGTGCAGCATCACAACGACATCAGCACCACGATCGAGGGCCCTTGCGTAGCAGGTCTTCTGGTTCCCCCCGTAGCCGGTGTTGTTCTTGTGGATGGTCGGGTCGATTCCCAGGTTCCGGGCGACCCGGACGGTTTGGTCGGTGCTGGCGTCGTCCACCAGGAGCACCTCGTCCACGACGGAACGGTCGATCTCCGTGACGGTCCGCTCCAGCGTCTGCTCGGCATTGAATGCAGGGAGAACGACGATGATCCGTTTACCGTTCAGCACTTCGAACCACCCTCTCGAGGAGCCAATCGCAGTCGATTCGTGACTCGTCTCGGCGGCAAATCAGCCCGACCATGCCGAGTCTGGCCGAGGAATGCGGCCTCGCCGACGCTCGTTCCCGTTTCATCAGCTTCTCCGTATCGTCGGACAGAGCCTGCTCGGCAAAGGACCACGCTCGGGCCGTCGCAGGTCAATGGATCGCTCTCGCATGTCGGGATGCTCTCTCTGCTCGTCTGCGAGCCGTCGCTCGTGGCAACCGAGTGGTGAAGGTAAGGATGTCAACTGCGGGGAGGCCGACGGCCGATCGCCCCTACCCCGCCGACACTCTAGCCAGTCCGGCAATACGAGGTGAGGTGGTCTGTCGAACCCTGAGGAAGGTCAAAGTTCGGGTCCATGCCATCGCCAGTAACTCACGCGACGATCGCCAAATGCCAAGACTGCTCAGGGCTGGCTGCCCTCCGGCACAGGCTCCTCGAGATCAGCCCCAGCGACACAGACCGCATGCCCCGACTGTATGGCAACGGAGAGTGTCGTGGTCTTCGGGAGCGTCATAGGGACCACGACATCCCCACTTCCTGGCGGAAACTCCACCGTAGAGGAGTTTACCAACGCCTCAACCCCCGATGAGTGCTCGTAGTGAATCCGAACGAACCAATAACCGGCGGGAACCGTGGACGTGAGAGCGAAGGCACCGACCGGCGGCTGAGCTCTGGTCCCCAGGCACGGTAGCGCCGCCTCTGATCCGTCATTGGTCACCGCGCGGCTTACCACTCTGCTGACCGCTGGCACCAACGTCCCATCGCTTGTGATAACCAGACCTTGACCGGTAGGTGCATCGACCCGAAGGGGCACCAACAACCCGACGGTTGTGGCCACCTCATCATACGGAGCAAAGACCGATGCCTCCACGAACTCCGGGACTTCCGTGTTCCACACGAACGGTCTGGCATATTTCGTTTCGGCGAGAGACCAGGAAACACTCGTGTGAGCGACATAGGACCGGTTCTGGGCTCCCCGGGCGCGAATCGGTGACGACCACATTTCATTGACGCCCAGTGCTGCAGCGGCTACCAGCGCGATTGTGATGACGCATCTCGTCACGAGTGATGGTTCTCCGCCTCTTCGAAGGGCGCCGTTGGTGCGGGCATGAACTCCTTTCGGAGATGGCCACTCACGGAGCTGATCAATGCTGTTGGGCAGCGACGCAAGCCCTATCGCGAGAACAAGGATGAAAGGTTGCAGCGTCCAATAGACAGGGTTCACAGCGTACTCTGTCCCGTAATAGGCGCGTCCTGTCGCCGCTACGAGTTCCAACGCCACAAATCCAGTGAAAAACATCACCCACGCACGCCAGGCGAGGCGACGGCGAACACAGGTGAAAACTACGATCGAGAGAAGAATGGCTTGGGCTACGAGCAACGAAACCTGACGCTCCCATTCGTGAGACATCGTCGAATAGTCGAGACCGAGAATCATCGGCGAAAATCCTTGTGTCCATCCCGCGGCGATGAATCGAACGAAGGCACTCGGACCCTGAAGCGGCGGAAGGGCATACTCCGAACTGTGGACAGCGCGCCACCCGAAATCGAAGATCACCGGAATGGCGAATGCAATCCACTTCCACCACGGTCGCAGCGTGGACGCCACTCGGCTGCGCCACGTAGTCCCAGAAGAAAGGAAGAGTAAGTCGAAGACAAATAGAGTCGAGACGAATGTCGAGCTTGCCTCGTAGAACTGAATTCCCAGGGCGAATGCCACAATTGACAACCATAGGTAGCTGCGTTTGCCGCTCAATGAATACTTGAGCAACCCGTTCAGGGCCAAGATGTCAAAGAGGACAGCCGGCAAACTGTTCAAACCTGCCGTCCACCATTCAAGGGAAGTTGCCAATATTCCGCAGCATCCCGCGCCAATGATCATCGCGAGAACCAAGGGACGGTTGCCGAACAGCGATTCCAGCAACCAATAGAACGCCACCATGGTGGCGAAGTACACCAGGGCGATGACGACAATGGCCGGCCAACGGGGAACGGGCCGTAGTGAGCCGAGCAGTATGTCCCCGAACTGAAAGGCGGGAACAAAGCTCCCGTAGACGCCTCGTGTTATCGCATCGCTACTGAAGCCGCCTTGTCGGGCCAAACCAACGAACAGGTAGTCGTCTGCGAAGTATCCCGAAGTCCCAATGAGAATGGCGACGAAAACCGTTTGAACGAAAATGATCGGCAATACGAATTTCCGAGCTGAACCCCCCCGTCGCGTATCCGTCAATAATTCGTTCCCGACTTGTGGCTGCTCCGTCACAGTACCTGTCATAGTCGCGGCCAACGTTAACGCAGCGACGGTGGATGGATAGCCGCGGTCCGACAAGCGAGGAACGTGCTAAGGCTCGCAGCGATTCGCACTGACAGCCCCGTCTCTAGTGGGCGACACTGCCTCGATGAGTCATCAGACGAATCGTCTTGCGCCCGAAGGGACGTCGCACGCATCCAACTCCGACCGCGCGGAATCCATGGTTCCTCCGAGGCTGCCGCGACCGCTCTTCCCGGTTTCGCAAGAGTCCGTGTCGTCTCTCACGACAACCAGTGCGTGGCGGAGGTCGGGTCGGGCGCGTCAATTTGCAGCGAGCCCGGGATGCCTCGACGGGCGCTGGTCCTCAGCCGAGCATGAGCTGTCCATTCTCGTAGTCGAGAATGACCCATGCCGTAGCGCCGAAGCTGGTCCGAGCCCAAAAGCCCTGTGTGCCCGACATGCTGATAGTGCCGAAGATTCGTCGATCCGATGAGCTGGGGATGGAGCGCCAGGCCCGGCACAGTCCACGGGCCGCTGTGCACGAGCGGCACGGTGATGACGGAGCAGACGGTGGACTGACGCTGCGCCAGGTCGGTGCCCTGGAGCGGCAGGCCCCGGGCCACCAAGGAGGACACAACACTCTGCGAGGAACCGGTGTCCACCACGAACTCGCGCCGCGGACCCCTGGCAAAACCGACGGCCACGCTCAGCGACACGTTGCCCGCGGTCGGGGTCACCGTGAGCGGGACCGTCGTGCCGCTCTCCCCCAGGGTCAGCGCTGTCGGGGGTGGGCCCTGCGGTCCGGTGTACGGGCTCGTTTCGGCCAGCGGCGCGCCCTCCGGGCCCGGCAGGAACAGTGCGCCGGCATCGAAATCGACGCGCACCGCTCCGAAGCGGGACAGGACGTCGGACCCGAGCAGGCCGACAGGCTCGCCTTTCCCGCCCATCTGGGGCAGCGTGGCCGCGGTGAGTTGCTGGGCGGACAGAGCCAGCCCGTCGAGCGACCAGGCGTCCACCGAGACGGGGCGGGCGGTACCGGTGCACCCGACACCGGCGAACTCGGTCGCAGCACCGGCGCCCGCCAGGTGCAGCCGGTGCGCCAGCCCGGCATCGATGATCGACTGACCCGCCCCGGTGTCCAGGACGAACGGGTAGGGGCCGTGGTCGCCGATACAGACGTCGACCGACTCGGCCACCTGCCCGGCGACAACGCTCACGGTCATCGGCACCCTCTCCGCTCCGCCGGGCTGTGCCGTGGCGCCCGTACACCCGGTGGCCGCCGGGGGGAGGGCGAAGACAACCTGCGGCTCAATGTGCACCGAGCCGTGTCGCGGCTTTGGCCCGCTGACCACCGCCGCAATCACGAGCACCAGGACGGTGATCCCGATGGCCACAAGCGCGACGACGAGCAGACCCTGGCGGCCGTGCAAGGCGCTAGCGGCTGACAGCGATGCGGACGGTGGCGATCGCCATGCGCGCCCCGAGCACGAGTACCGCCAGTGGCAGCGCGGCGCGGCGCCACCCAGTGGTCGTGCGAGCGGTGAAGCGCAGCGCTGAGCGGTGGTGGGCAGCCATCATGCGGTAGGGGTTCTTGGCCGTCATGACACCCTGCAAGTGCGTCACCTCCGCCATCCCTGCGAAGCCCACGCCCCATCCGGCGTCGTGGGCGCGCCAGCAGAGGTCCGTGTCTTCCAGGTACATGAAGTAGGCCTCGTCGAAGCCGCCCAGCTCCTCGAGGGCGCTTCGTCGGGCCATGAAGCAGGAGCCGGAGACCCACCCGGCCGCGGTGATGACGTCCCCTTCCGGAGCGCCGGGGTTGTAGCGCAAGGTGAACGGGTTCTGCGGGTTGAACAACGCCAGCAGCGCGTGCCCGGCGGCGTCGGTGAACGACGGGAAGTTGCGTACGGAGGGATAGATGTCACCGGTTTCGTCGAGGATGCGCGGCCCCACGATCGCCCAGGCGGGCTCGGACTCGAGAGCCTGGCGCAGCGCGGTCAGCGCACCGGGGTGCACGACCAGGTCCGCATTGCAGACGAGGATCCATTCGGGCGGGGTCTCTTCGCCCGCCAACGCAGCTAGGCCGCGATTGACTCCCGCTCCGTAGCCGAGGTTGCGGCCGGGCCGTACGACCTTGGTATGGAGACTCCGACGAGTCCGTAGGCACACCCTCGAGCGCACCGGTCGCGCTCTCCGGCGCCCCGTTCTCGACCACCACAATCGGTGTCGCCCCTTCAGCGAGGAGAGAGCGGACGCAGCTCTCGAGCAACGGCCCTGCGTCGTGGTCGACCACGACGGCGCCGATGGAGTCGGGCACCCGGTGTTCAGTACTCCCGGGTGAAGCGGAATTTCACGAGCGCCCGCAACGCGCTGAAGCCATCCCGCCAGGTGATCTTCTTCCCCTCGTCGTGCTCGCGGCCGGCGTAGGAGATCGGCACCTCGTAGATGCGATGGCCTCGGCGCAGCACCTTGGCGGTGATTTCGGGCTCGAAGTCGAAACGGTTGGACACGACCGTGAGGCCGTCCAGCACGCGCGCATCGAACATCTTGTAGCAGGTCTCCATGTCCGAGAGCGTCGATCTGTACAGCACATTGGTCACGAGCGACAGCATCCGGTTACCTATCCAGTGCAGGGGCATCATGTTCTTGCGTTCGCCGGTGAAGCGGCTCCCGTAGACGACGCGCGCCTTGCCCCGCAGGATCGGCTCCAGCAAGCGGGGCCAGTCGTTGGGGTCGTACTCGAGGTCGGCGTCCTGAATGAGAACGAGGTCGCCTCGCGCCTCCGCCAGTCCGGTGCGGATCGCCGCGCCCTTGCCCTGGTTGACCTTGTGGCGCATGACCCGCACGGTCGAGTCCTCAATCGCACCGAGCACCTTGTCGGAGCCATCGCTCGAGCCGTCGTCGACGACGATGATCTGAAGCACCACCGGGAGCTCGACGGCCCGCATGCGCCGGATTACCTCGGCCACGGTGGTGCGCTCGTTGAACACCGGCACGATGACCGTCAGCGTCTTGTAGACCCGGGGTGCGAAGGGCTCGGTGGCCTCGCTCACGGCGGTCACTTCGGTCTCTGTCACGTCTGGCTCCGTCATGCGGCCGTCAGTCTTGCACTCTGTCCGCGAAGTACTGAATTGTGCGCTCGATTCCCTCTCGGAGGCCGATCCTGGGCTCCCAGCCCAGCTCACGCCGGGCCAGGGTGATGTCGGGGCAGCGGCGGGTCGGATCATCCACCGGCAGCGGCTCGAAGACGATGTCCGACGACGAGCCAGTGACCTCCAGCACGAAGCGAGCCAGGTCGAGCATCGACCGCTCGTCGGGGTTCCCGACGTTGACCGGCCCGACCAGCGAGGAGTCGAGGAGGGCGAGAAGGCCCTTGATTTCGTCGTCCACGAAGCACAGGCTCCGGGTCTGGCTCCCGTCGCCGTAGACGGTCAACGGCTCACCTCGCAGAGCTTGGACGATGAAGTTGGAGACGACCCGTCCGTCACCGGCGGACAGGCGCGGTCCGTATGTGTTGAAGATGCGCACAATGCCCACGTTGACGCCATGCGTTCGGTGCATGGCCATCGTCAGGCTCTCGGAGAAGCGTTTGGCCTCGTCGTAGACGCTGCGCGGCCCGGTGGGGTCGACGTTGCCCCGATAGCTCTCCACCTGCGGATGCACCTCGGGGTCGCCGTAGATCTCGCTGGTGCTCGCCATCAGGAACCTCGCCTCGTGCTCACGGGCCAGCTCGAGGAGCCGGCGCGTGCCCTCGCTACCCACGGCGAGGGTGTCGAATGGGCGGGCGAGATAGGCCGGCGGCGACGCGGGGGACGCCAGGTTGCAGACGGCGTCGACCTTCGACGCGTCGGGCAGCTCGACCTTCTCGCTGACATTCGTCACAACGAGGCTGAAGCGATCGTGACCGATCAGATGCGCGACATTGTCGCGGGATCCGGTGGACAGGTCATCGAGGCACACGACGGTGTCGCCGCGCTCGACAAGCCGATCGCACAGGTGCGAGCCCAGGAAGCCGGCCCCACCGGCCACCACGACCCGGCTCACTGCCGCCCGATCCCCGAGTACTGGAAGCCCATGCGCCGCACGGCGGCTGGGTCGAGCAGGTTCCGGGCGTCGACGATGTTGGGCTCGGCCATGGCGGCCAGCACGCGGGAGAAGTCCAGCCAGCGGAACTCGTCCCACTCGGTGAGCACCACGAGGACGCGCGCTCCCTCCGCCGCCTCGTAGGGGTCCGACTGCAGTTGCAGGCCCTGCAGATCGGGAACGTCGGTCTCGGCTTGGACCGTCGGGTCGAAGGCCTGGATGGTGGCTCCCAGGCCGACCAGGCGATGGGCGATCTGCAGGCTCGGCGAGTCGCGACGGTCGTCGGTGTTGGCCTTGAAGGTCAGGCCCCAGACGGCGATCGTGGCGCCGTCCACCGCGCCACCGCATGCCGTCGCCACCTTGGACACCACCCGTGACAGCTGCTCGTCGTTGGAGGCGATGGCGCCGGCCAGCAGCGAGAAGTCGTAGCCCGCCTCGCCGGCGATGTGGAGCAGCGCACGCGTGTCCTTGGGCAGGCATGAACCACCCCACCCCGGTCCGGGGCGGAGGAACTCGAACCCGATGCGCTTGTCGTAGCCCAGCCCGAGCAGCACGTCGCGGGCGTCTGCGCCGACCTCCTCGCATAGTCCGGCGAGCGCGTTCACGAAACTCAGCTTCGTCGCCAGGAAGGCATTCGACGCGTACTTGATGGTCTCCGACGTCGTGGCGTCGGTCACGATCAGCGGCGCCCGCGTCGAGGAGAACAGGTCTCCGACTTTGGCTGCCGAAAGGGCGTCGTCGGCGCCGACGACGATCCGGTCCGGGTTGAGGCTGTCGAGCACCGCCGTGCCTTCCCGGAGGAACTCGGGATTGGAGACAACGCTGATGTCGGAGCGGCCGATCACCTTCTCGACCATGTTGGCGGAGCCGACGGGCACCGTCGACTTGTTGACGACGATGCCCCGGGCTCCAGCGACGACGCGATCTCCTTGGCCGCGGCCTCGACGTAGGACAAGTCGGCCGAGCCGTCGGCGCTCTGCGGCGTCGGCACGCACAGGAACACGAACGCCGCCCCGGCCACGGCCTCGATCGCAGAGTCGGTGAACGAGAGGTTGCCCGCGGCGACTCCACCGGCCACCAGATCGTCGAGGCCCGCCTCGACGATCGGCATGCGGCCGGAGCGCAACGTCGACAGCTTGGACGGCTCGCGCTCGGCCAACACGACGTGGTGGCCGAAATTCGCCAGCGTGGCCGCCGTCGGCAACCCGACGTAGCCGGCGCCGATCACGGCGACCGTCTGCCCCTTGGACCGGTCGTCGGTCGAGGGGCTCACGCCGCCGCCTGTTCTGCTCGGAGGGCGGGCACGAGCCGGGCCAGGCCGTCCCGCCAGTCGGGCAGCGCCGGTAGGCCGCACAGGCGGAGCGCCATGTTGTCGAGCACCGAATACGCCGGCCGTGGCGCCAGGAGCGGCGGGTCGAGTGCGGCGGTGCTGATGGGGAGTACCCGCTCGGGGTCGGCGCCGGCCTCGGCCAGCACCGCCCGCACGAAGCCCCACCAGGTGGTGGCGCCACCGTTGGTGGCGTGGAAGATCCCGGGGCGGCGGTCGAGTCCGAGAGTGACGACTGCGGGCGCCAGGTCAGCGGTGAACGTCGGCGACCCATGCTGGTCGTTGACGAAGCGCAGCTCACCCTCTCCGTCGGCGAGGCGCAGCGCGGTGCCGACCATGTTGTTGCCGTGGGCGCCGCAGAGCCAGCTCGTCCGGACGATGGTCGAACCCGGCCGGCACTCTCGCTCACCCCCCAGCTTCGAGGCCCCATAGACCGAGGTGGGGCACGGGGTGTCCCATTCCCGGTAGGGGCGGTCGGAAGTGCCATCGAAGACATAGTCCGTCGACACGTAGACGACGTGCGCGCCCACAAGTGCTGCCGCCTCGGCAACGTTGCGGGTGCCGGTGGCGTTGACGGCGTAGGCCGCGTCGACCTCGGTCTCGCAACGTTCGACCGCTGTGAAGGCGCCGCCGTGCAGGACGAGCTCGGGGCGGAAGGCTGCGAACGTCGTCAGGACGGCGTCACGATCGTCGACCCGCATCGTGTCGATGTCGGTGGCCAGCACGTCGTGGGCCAGGCCCGGCCGGGGACCCTCCGGCCCGAGCAGCGCGCAGCGACGACCGCCGTCGGGCACGCGCCCCGCCAGGCAGTCGAGGAGGTCGTGTCCGAGCTGGCCGTTCGCCCCGGTGATGAGGATCCGCACCGCTCAGCCGTCTCCGGCGGCCCAGGACCCCTCGGCAATTGGCGCCCGGGCCCGCAGCGGCTCCCACCAGTCCCGGTTGGCCGCGTACCACTGCACGGTGTCCGCCAGTCCCTGCTCCCAGTCCACCGAAGGCGCCCAGCCCAGCTCGTTGCGGAGCTTGGATGCGTCCAGGACGTAACGCCGGTCGTGCCCGGGACGATCGGGGACGATCGTCTTGAGTGACTCCGGCTTGCCCAAGGTGCTGAGAATGCGGTCGGCCACCTCCATGATGGAGGCCTCGACACCGCTGCCGACGTGGTATGTCTCCCCCACCCGACCCCGGGCCAGTACGGCGTCGATGGCGGTGCAGTGGTCGTACACGTGCAGCCACTCGCGCCGGTTGTCCGTGCTGGCGTACAGCGTCAGGGGCTGGTCGTCGAGCGCGAGCGCGCAGAAATGCGGGATGAGCTTCTCGGGGAACTGGTAGGGGCCGTAGTTGTTGGCGCAGTTGGTGATGGAGATCGGCAGCCCGTAGGTCTCGGCGTAGGCCCGGACCGCGTGGTCAGCCCCGGCCTTCGACGCGTTGTAGGGCGTCCGGGGCCGGTAGGGCGAGTCCTCGTGGAACGCCTCGTCGGCGTCGAGCGCCAGGTCGCCGTACACCTCGCAGGTCGAGACGTGGTGGAAGCGGTCCACGCCGGACTGGCGCGCCGCCTCCAGCATGGTCTGGGTCCCGAGGACGTTGGTTCGGAAGAACAGGCCGGGGTTCAGCACGGCCAACGAGTTGTGCGATTCGGCCGCGAAGTGGACGATCGTGTCGATCCCCTCGCTGCGGAGCGCCTTTTCGGCGGCGGTGGGGTCGCAGATGTCCCCCTGGATGAAGACGATCCTGTCCTCGATGTCGGACAGGCTGGGTCGGTTGCCGGCGTAGGTGAGGACGTCGTAGACGACCACATGGTCCTCGGGGTGCTGATCGACCCAGTAACGAGCGAAGTTCGACCCGATAAAACCGGCACCTCCCGTGACAAGAAGGCGCATAGTGGCGGCAATATTAGCCGAGGCCCCGCACCCCTTCGGGGCCCTCGTCGGGCCGGAGATGCACGACGTCTCCGGCGCTGACGGTACGCGGGCCCGCCTCCGTGGCCAGCACCAGGCGCCCCCCGCCGTCGATGCCGGTGGCCGTCCCGACCAGCTCGTCCCCGGCCAGGATCACCCGCACCCGCTGGCCCAGCGTGGCGCAGCGGGCGCGGATCTCGTCGGCCAGAGTCCGGCGTCCGTCCTCCCGTTCGAGCTGGGCACACCGGGGTTCGAGAGCACCGAGGAGGTGGTCCAGGAGGATCCGGCGGTCCACGGGCCCGGCGGCGGTGCCGCAGTCGTCGAGGCAGGTCCCGCCGGCTTCCGGGGGACCCGGCCAGGCCACGTTGATGCCGATGCCCACGATTACAGCGCTGACGGCGGGCCCGGCGAATTCAGCCTCGGCCAGGACTCCCGCCAGCTTGGCGCCGTCGATGAGCAGGTCGTTGGGCCACTTGAGCACCGGCTCGACCCCGGCCACGGCGCGGCATGCGTCCGCCCCGGCCAGCGCCACCGCACCCGCGCACAGGTGGACGTCGCCACCCCCACAATCGGGCCGCAAGAGGACCGAGGCCAGCAAATTCGCTCCCGCCGGCGATTCCCAGCGCCGGTCCAGGCGCCCGCGGCCTGCCGTCTGATGATCGGCGACGACGACCAGCCCGGCGGGCGCCCCCTCACGGGCCCGATCACGGACCCACGTGTTGGTCGAATCGACCTCGTCGAGCCAGCGGATGTCCCACGTCCCGCCCCACATGGCAGACACCATAGGGTGCGTGCAATTGTGAGGGTCCGCCGCAGGGAGGAAAGGCCAGCGTGATCCAGAAGGTCCTTATTGCAAATCGTGGTGAGATCGCCGTCCGGGTCATCCGGACGTGCCGCGAGCTCGGCATCGGCACGGTGGCGGTGTACTCCAACCTCGACCGGGACGCGCTGCACGTCCGCATGGCGGACGAGGCCTACGCCCTCGGCGGCGAGACGGCGGCCGAGAGCTACCTCAACACCGAGGCGATCCTCCACGCCATCGAGGAGAGCGGCGCCGACGCCGTCCACCCCGGTTACGGCTTCTTCTCCGAGAACACCGACTTCGCCCGTGCCATCACCGAGCGGGGCGTCACCTTCATTGGGCCGCCGCCCGAGGCCATTGAGGTCATGGGCGACAAGATCAGCTCGCGCCTGGCCGCCGAGAAGGCCGGTGTCGCGGGCGTCCCCGGCCGCTCCGAGCCGTTGACCTCTCCCGACGAGGTGGTGGCGTTCGGGGACCTCCACGGCTGGCCGGTGGCCATCAAGGCGGCCTACGGCGGCGGCGGGCGCGGCATGAAGGTCGTCACGGCGGCGGAGCAGGCCGCGGAGGCCATGGAGTCCGCCGCCCGCGAGGCGCAGGCATACTTCGGCCGGCCCGAGATCTACCTGGAGAAGTATCTCCCCTGGCCCCGCCACGTCGAGATGCAGGTGCTGGCCGACCAGCACGGCACCACGCTGTGGCTGGGCGAGCGGGACTGCTCGGCCCAGCGGCGACACCAGAAGCTCATCGAGGAGAGCCCGGCCCCCGATTTCCCCGATCACGTCCGCCACGCCATGGGCACGGCCGCGGTGAAGGTCTCCGAGGCCTGCGGCTACTACAACGCCGGGACCGTGGAGTTCCTGTACCAGGACGACGAGTTCTACTTCCTCGAGATGAACACCCGTCTCCAGGTGGAGCACCCCGTCACCGAGCTGGTGACCGGGTTGGACCTCGTCGCCTGGCAGATCCGCATCGCCGCGGGCGAGGCGCTCGACTTCACCCAGGACGACATCAACCGGAACGGGCACGCCATCGAGGTGCGCATCAACGCCGAGGACCCGAGCGGTGGGCGCTTCTCGCCGTCCCCGGGCACGCTGACGTCGTTCCATGCACCGTCGGGGCCCGGTGTCCGCCTCGATGCCGGCTACGAGTCCGGTGACACGGTCTCGCAGTATTACGACAACCTGATCGCCAAGCTCATCGTGTGGGCCCCCGACCGCGAGGCGGCCCGGCGGCGGATGCTCCGTGCCATCGGGGAGACCCGCATCACGGGCGTGGCCACCACCCTGCCGGCCGACGTGGCGATCCTGAGCCACCCGGACTTCGCCGCCTCGGCGCACTCGACGAGGTGGGTCGAGGACACGCTCGACCTGAGCGGCCTCGGGGCCGAGGTCGCGGGCGCCCCGGCCCCGGATCAGGGCCCGTCCGAGGACGAGGTGCCCACCGTCCAGCGCGATGTGACCGCCGAGGTGGACGGCCGGCGCTTCTCGGTGCGGCTGTGGGTGCCCGACCTGGGCACAGGGGCCGCGCCCGGACGGGTCGCCGGCAGGCCCAAGCGGGCCGCGGCGGCGGCGGTGGCCGGGAGCGGTTCGGGACAGGTGACCGTCCCCATGCAGGGCACCATCGTCAAGGTCGTCGTCGACGTGGGCGACGTGGTCGAGGTGGGCCAGACGATCTGCCTGCTCGAGGCGATGAAGATGGAGAACGCCGTGGCGGCGGAGAAGGACGGCGTGATCAAGGAGATAAAGGTGAGCGCCGGCGACTCCGTCGGTGCCGGCGACGTCGTGGCGGTCATTGAATAGGTGACCGCCTCGACCCTCTCCGCGCCGTCGGCCAAGGAGGCCGCCGCTGCGGTCGTCGAACAACACCTGGACGAGCTCGTTGCGCTCAGCCACTTGGTCCACGCCACACCCGAGCTGTGCTTCGGTGAGACCGCCTCGGCCGTGGCGGTGGCGGAAACGCTCCGTGCGGGCGGGCTCGCCGTGCGCGAAGGCGTCTACGACCTGCCGACCGCCCTCGAGTCCCGATCCGGGGACGGCGACCTCGTGGTGGCCGTGTGCGCCGAGTACGACGCCCTGCCCGACGTCGGTCATGCCTGCGGGCACAACATCATTGCGGCCACCGCGGTCGGCGCAGGGCTGGCGCTGGCCTCGGTGGCGAACGACATCGGGCTGACGGTCCGTGTGCTGGGCACCCCGGCCGAAGAGGGTGGTGGTGGCAAGATCCTCATGCTCGAGCGCGGCGCCTTCGCCGGCGTGCACGCCGCCATGATGGTGCATCCCTGGCCGACGGAGCGGCTGACGGGGACCTGTCTCGCGGTGGCGCACTACGACGTCCACTACACGGGGCTCGAGGCGCACGCGTCCGCGGCACCCTGGGAGGGTGTCAACGCGCAGGACGCTCTGACCGTCGCACAGGTGGCGATCGGCCTCCTGCGCCAGCAGCTGCCCCCGGGAGACCAGGTGCACGGCGTGGTCACCAAGAGCTCGTCCGCGGCCAACGTCATCCCCGCCTCGGTCACGGCGCGCTACATGGTCCGTTCACTTACGGCCGCGGGGCTCGCCGCGCTGCGGCCCCGGGTCGACGCCTGCTTCGAGGCGGGAGCGCTCGCGTCGGGTTGCTCGGTGGAGTACGACGAATTGTCACCTGTGTACTCGCATATGGAAGCGGACCCTGTCCTCCTGCAGGCGTACCGGGCGAACGCGGAGGCGCTTGGCCGGCACTTCGACGCCGACGACGACGGTGCGCCGCTGCCCACGTTCTCGACGGACATGGCCAATGTCTCGCTAGCGGTCCCGACCATCCATCCCCTCATCGGGATCGAGACCCATGGCGCTGTGAACCATCAGCGCGAGTTCGCCGCCGCCTGTATCACCCCCTCGGCCGACGCCGCCGTGCGGGACGGCGCGATTGCGCTGGCCTGGACCGCTATCGACGCCGCCACGGATCCCGCGCTGCGCGCACGATTGCTCAGCGCGTGATCACAGAACACGCGCTCCTGCAGGTCATCCCGGGACAGGAGGGCGCCTTCGTCGAGGCGATGGAAGCGGCAAAAGCGCACATCGCCGGCAGCCCGGGCTTCGTGTCCCTACGGGTCGAGCGTTGTGTCGAGCGGCCTGGTTGCTTCCTGCTCTTGGCGGAGTGGGAACGGCTGGAGGACCACACCGAGGGCTTCCGTGGCTCGGCGGCCTACCAGGAATGGCGCTCGGCTCTCCACCACTTCTACGACCCCTTCCCCGTGGTGGAGCACTTCGAGGCGGTCGTCACCGCCTGATCGTACGACGGCGGTCGTCAACGAAGTGTCACGGCACCGCAATCAGACTCCAAGCCCTCGACCAGGTCTCTCCAAGTTCCCCTTGTGGATGGCCGGTCAAGCTCGTTGCATGCAGATCATCACGTTGGAGTCGTGCCACAGCACCTGGTTCTTCGATACGCGGCAGTTGCGCTTCTGTCGCATCCTCCAAGGCATCGCGGTCGGCCAACGCCGGGTCGCAACGCAATGGCGCCCCTACTGGGAGCTCGAGATCGATCCGCACGGCAAGTCCTTCACGGTCATTCTGAACGAGGCACGCACACGTTTGGTCCGCTCATCACTCCACACGTCAGCGTGCGTGGCGTGTGGCAGCGCGCACACGACCGAGCTGTCTCTCGACGACATCGAGCGCGCCGTCGCCTGAAAGCTCGACCTGCAGTGGCCGCACGATCGGACCCGTCTGTGCGCCCCGTCGGCGGGGTCGTGACCACATTCCGGCCGGTAACGTCGGCGGGCGATGGACGACGGCGTGGCCCGGGAGGTGGAGGAGGCTCGGCTCGTGCTCGACGCTCGCCAGGAGCTGTACGGCGAGTCGGACCCTACGACATGTGACGCCATGCTCCAACTGGGCCGCGCCCTGCGCGACTCGGGGGAGCTGCACCAGGCCGAAGGGGTGCTGACGTCCGCGCTCTCCTTGCTGCACCGGGCGCCCGAGACGGACGAGACTCGGGTGCGCTGGACCGGGTTCAACCTGGCCATCGTCCTGGACCGGCTCGGCGAGCACGAGGCGGCGCGTCGGCTCTGGGCCGACGTCCTGGCCTCCTCGGACCGGGACGACGGCGTCGACAGCGAGCTGTCCCGGCAGACCGCCATCAATCTGGCGATCACACTGCGCAAGCTCCGCCGTTACGGCGACGAGTTCCCGCTCAGGGTGCGCGTGCTCGAGTCGGCACGGCGATCCCCCGGGCCCGACGACCCCGAGACCTTCCGGGCCGAGATCGACTTGGCCCAGACGCACCGGCATCTCGGCAACCACGACCTGGCGCTGGGCCTGTTCACCGAGGCCCTCGCCGGCCTCGAACGCACGGGAGGAGACCAGCGCACGATCCTCTACCAGAAGTGGGCCATCGCCACCGAGTTGGTGGCGCTCAAGCGTTCGAAGGAAGCGTCACAGATGTTCGATGAGGTCGTCGCCGGTGCCGTCCAGCATCTCGAACCCGACGATCCTTTCCGGCGCAGTGCCGTGCGGCAACGGCGCGGGTACTGGCTCCTGGGGAAATTCTCCGGGCTCGGGCGTCGGGCTCGGCGGGGGAAAACGCCCAGAAGTTGAGGCGGGGGTGAACAGCCACCCGAGAGGAATCAGCTCAGGGGGCCGACGAACATGTCCAGGCAACCCTCGAGCCCGAGGATCTCGATGTCCGAGCGTCGGCGACCTTCCCAGGCTTCCCGGCCAATGCGGAAGCGGACGGTGCGCCCCGACCCGTCGCGGCGGTGTCCTCTCGCTTCGCCGTTCTCCTCGTAGCCGACGGCGCGCGAGGTCGCCAATGACGCCGCGTTGTCCTCGAAGGCACCGCTGAGCGCCTCCTCGGCGCCCAGGCCGGCGAAGGCGAGGTGCAGGACAGCCTCACGCATCTCCCGGCCCAGCCCCTGGCCCTGGTGTGCCCGCCCCAGCCACGAGCCGGTCTCGACGGAGCGGACGGCGCGGAAGTGCTCGGCCCCGAGATCCTGCACGCCAACGGGCTTCCCCAAGACGAAGGCGGCACAGGTGAGCGTCCAATTGTCGGGAGACCAGATTGGCGCGGTGGCGCCACATCCACTGCGCGGACTCCCGGGCACGCCGACGCGGCTCGAGATCGGTCCAGGGAATGAAGAAGGGCATCTCCTCGGGGTCGTGAATGCCTGCATCGACGAGTTCGACCAGGTCGGCGAACTCCTCTTCGCGCAGCAGGCGCAACTCCAGACGCGGTGTGCGGACGACGAGATCGAACAGGGGCCAATACGTCGTCGGCCCCTCCTTCGTCACGGATTCAGCCTCCGGGTTGGTACACGCCGAACTCGGCCCGCAGGACGTCGGACACCTCACCGAGGGTGGCCATCTGCCTCAGGGCCTCCTTCATGGGGACGAGGAGGTTGCCCTCGCCCCTGGCTGTGGCCGCGACCTCAGCGAGCGCGTTGTCCACTGCGGCCTGGTTCCGCTCGGCCCGCACCGATCGGGTGCGATCGATCTGTATCTGCTGGAGCGTGACGTCGATGGGGAAGACCTCCGCGGTTTCTTCCTCGGCGTCCGTGAACCGGTTCACACCGACGACCACCTTCTCTCCGTCGTCGACGGCCTTGGCGAAGCTGTAGGCGGCCGCCTCGATCTCCTCCTGCATAAACCGGGCCTCAATGGCTGCCACCGCGCCGCCCAATTGCTCTATCCGCGCCAGGTACTCGTCGGCGGCCCGCTCCACTTCGTCGGTGAGCGCCTCCACGAAGTACGAACCGGCCAGAGGGTCGACCGTATCGGCGATGCCGGACTCGAACCCGACGATTTGCTGGGTGCGCAGGGCGATTTTGGCCGCCCGCGTGGTCGGTAGCCCGAGGGCCTCGTCGAAGCCGTTGGTGTGCAGGCTCTGGGTGCCACCGAGCGCCGCCGCCATGCTCTGCACCGTGACCCGGACGATGTTGTTCTCGGGCTGCTGCGCGGTCAGCGTCGAACCGCCGGTCTGGGTGTGGAAGCGCAGCATCTTGGATCGCTCGTCCTGGGCGCCGAACCGCTCGGTCATGATCCGGGCCCACATGCGCCGCGCCACGCGGTACTTGGCCACCTCCTCGAAGAGGTTGTTGTGGGCGTTCCAGAAGAACGAGAGCCGGGGTGCGAAGGCGTCCACATCCATGCCGGCCGCTATCGCCGCCTCGACGTAGGCGATCCCGTTGGCGAGCGTGAAGGCGACCTCCTGCACGGCGGTCGAACCGGCTTCACGGATGTGGTAACCCGAAATGGAGATGGTGTTCCAGCTGGGCAGGTTCGCCGCGCAGTAGGAGAACGTGTCGACAATGAGGCGCATGGAGGGACGCGGCGGGTAGATGTACGTCCCGCGGGCGATGTACTCCTTCAGGATGTCGTTCTGAATGGTGCCGCGGATCTTCTCGCTGGCCACGCCCTGTTCCTCGGCCACCAGTTGGTAGAGCAGGAGGAGGATCGCACCCGTGGCATTGATCGTCATCGACGTCGTGACCTTGTCCATCGGGAGGTCGGCCATCAGGAGCCGCATATCGGCCAACGAGTCGATGGCCACGCCCACCTTGCCCACCTCGCCCTCGGCCCGGGCGTGGTCGGAGTCGTAGCCCATCTGGGTGGGCAGGTCGAACGCACACGACAGCCCCGTCTGCCCAGCCTCGAGGAGGAACTTGAAGCGCTGGTTGGTCTGCTCGGCGGAGCCGAAGCCGGCGTACTGGCGCATCGTCCACAGCTTCGAGCGGTACATGCCGGCGTGGACGCCCCGGGTGTAGGGGTACGCCCCCGGCTCGCCCAGCTGCGCGCCCGGATCCCAGCCCTCGAGGTCGTCCGCTCGGTAGACGGGCTGAACGACGATGCCCGAGTCGGTCACACGTTCGGGGCTGCCCTGGGGGTCCTTCTTCTCCGGTGTCACGCCCACGAGCCTACCGGGGTGCAATCAGGGTCCCGTGGCGACAGGGGGCAGACTACGGGCGTGGACGACACCCCGGAACCCGTTTTCTCGCACTTCGGCATCTGCGTGAGCGACCTCGAGCGGTCGCTGCGCTTCTATTGCGACGCGCTCGGCTTCGAGAAGGCCGAGTCGCACGCCATCGGGCCCGAGTTCGCCCGCCTGATGGAATTCCCCGACGTCGACGTGACGTCGCAGTTCATCCGGCGCGGCCCCACCGCCATTGAGCTCCTCGCCTTCCGCGAGCCGGCACCGTTTGGCCCGCGCCAACGCCGCGCCGTGAACCAGTTGGGTTTGACCCACCTGTCCTTCCGGGTACGCGACGTGGCGGGAACGGCGGCCCGGATGGTGGAGCTCGGTGGCGCCATCGTCGAGTCGAGCAGGACGAGCATCGACCTCGGTGGGACGGCGCTCGAGTTTCTCTACTGCACCGATCCCGACGGGGTCCGGGTGGAGCTGATGGATCTCGGCGGGTGATCCGGCACGGGTCCGGCGGCTGTGATCTCGCGCCGCGCCTGCTCGTCGAGCTCGCGGTCCACACGCACTGCTTTTCGCTCGTCCATGTGCATCCAGCGCAGAGCGACGGGGATCATCGGCCAGAGCATCAAGGTGTCACCGACGACCCACATGATGTCGCCACCCACATGGAGATCGGTCACATAGGACAGGCCCCAGGTCCGATGGGTGGCGAAGTAGGCGGGGAACAGTTCATGGCTGGCGCCGGCCAGCGACAGCCCGGTGAAGGTGTCGATCGGAATGGCCATGAACAGGTAGAAGAACTGCAGCGCGGGGTGGAGGCGATGGGCGTTGGGGTCGTTCCCGAAGATCTGCCGCCAGAACAGGTACCCGACGAGCAGGAAGGCCAGGTGCTCCGCGTTGTGCACGCTCTCGTGCTCGAGGGTGAGGTTGTACCAGCTGGTCAGGTGACTCACCGGGATCACGACGGCATAGAGGATGAAGGCCACGATGGGGTTCCCGAGTAACCGGGCCACGGGCGAGCGCAGCGCCTCGGTGACCACCAGGTGCGCCGTACCTGACGTCGAGCACCACGCCAGCCGCAGAGGGGAAGCGATGGCAAACAGCGGCGCCGCCACCATGATGAGGATCAGGTGCTGGACCATGTGGTCCCAGAACAGCTCGCCGTCGTAGACGCCCACGAAGCTGAAGATGGCCACACCCGTGGTGAACAGGGCGCCGAGCCACGCCACCGTTTTCCCAACCGACCAGGGATGGCGCGGGTGGAGCGCGTTGTTGCGCTTGACGCCCCACAGATAGAGGACGAGGGCGGCGACGATCATCGCCACGGGGACGAAGTCGAACTGCGTCGAGAGGAACTGCGAGCCCCCCAGTGGCGGGAGCCCCGTGCCGGCGAGGGCGGCGATCACCTCAAGACGGTACCGCCGGTCTCAGCCGTGCTGCCAAATGCGCTGCTGCACCGTCCGGGTGCCGTCCAGCGCAGCCTGGGTGAGAAGGTCCAGATCCTCGCCGGTCAGATGCCAGCCCAGGGCCCCTGCGTTCTGCCGCGCCTGGTCGCCGTTCTTGGCGCCCGGGATGGGCACCGCCCCCTGGGCGATGAGCCAGGCCAGCGCGACCTGGCTCGGCGAGCGGCCGCCGTGGGCCTCGCCGATGCGACGGAGCAGCGCCACGATGGCGTCGACCTCGGCCATGGGGTGGGCCGAGAAGGTACGGCCCCGGGGTGGCGGGTTGGCGGCGGAGTACTTCCCGGTCAGGCGACCCTGGCCGATCGGTGAGTAGGCCAGGGGCACGACGCCGAGCGCACGACAGGTGCTGATGAGCCCGACCCGCAGCGGCATGGCGCGCAGGAGGGAGAACTCGATCTGGTTGCTGGCCAGCCGAAGGCCCCGGGCGCGGAGAGAGGCGTCCATGGCCCGCGTCTCCTTGGCCGAGTAGTTCGACACGCCGACGGCGCGCACGATGCCTTCGGCGTGGGCGGTGGCCAGGGCCTCGGCCAGTGCGTCGTGGGAGCGCAGCGAGATCGGCCCGTGAATCTGGTAGAGGTCGATGACGTCGACCCCGAGCCGCTGGCGCGACTTGCGGGCCGCCGACAGGAGCGCCGCGCGCACGTTCACCTTCCATGGGCTCGGCATGAACTTGGTGGCGATGACGACCCGGCTGCGCACGCCCGGGTCGGCCGCGAGCAGTCGGCCGATGATGCGCTCGCTCTCACCGCCGCCATAGACCTCCGCCGTGTCGAAGAGGACCACGCCCGCCGCAATGCTCGCCTCCCAGGCCTCACGGATGGTCGATTCCGTCAGGGACTGGTCGTAGCCGCCCATGCCCCACGTGCCCTTGTCGCCCCAGGCCCAGGTGCCGACCCCGAGTGGCGGGACGGCGACGTCTGTACCCGCCAGCTCGATGCGATCTTCGGCGAACGGCGTGGGGGCATCGCTCACTGCGGAACCCCCGCCGTCGGAGCCCAGGCCAGATGCGCTTCGACGGCCGCCTGCCAGGCGGTCGCATGCGTGAGCTGGGGCGAGTGGTACGCCCCCGGAACGACGGTCAGCCGGCCGTGCGCCACCTCGCCGGCCAGCTCGGGCGCCTGGTCGACGAGCGGGTGGTCGTGCTCGCCCACAATGACGGTGGTCGGACAGGCGATGGATGGCAGCCGGGACCGCAGGGAAGCGGCATCGTCGGGGGCGTCGCCCATCAGCACGCTGCCCAGTGCCTTCACGGCGTAGGGGTCCGTGCCGGCGTACAGGGCGTCCTTCTCCTTGCGCCACTCGGCCGGCGTGTGTCCCTCGATGAGCACGTCTTCGGGGCCGCCCATGCTGAGCGACGCCGGCATGCCGCCCGCCGGGTCGAACGCGTCGATGAACCCGTGCACGAGCGCGCGCACCTCCTCGTCGGCCGGGAGGAAGGACCACGCGCTCGTGTCCATGAGGATGAGTGAGCGCACGAGGTCCGGCCGGGCCAGCACGAGGCCCATGACCACCCGCCCGCCCATGGAGTGGCCCAGCAGGTCCACCGGCCCCTCCCCCACCGCCTCGAGAAAGGTGGCAAGGTCGGCCGAGAGCTGCTCGATGGTGTAGGCGTCGAGCAGGCCCGCCTTGGTCGAGTGGCCGTGTCCCCGTTGGTCGAGGGTCACGACGCGCCGGTCGGCCGCCAAGGGTCCGGCGACGAGCGCGAAGTCGTGGCCGGACCCGGTGAAGCCGTGGCAGAGCACGAGCGTGGGCGTCCCCGCCGGACTCGTCCCTCGCTCGGTCCAGGCCAGGTCGGCGCCGTACGGGCACTCGCGGGGATGGTCTTGGCTCTGTCAGCGGCTGCCGCTGGTGTCATGCGCCCGTGTCTAGCCCGAGTCGACCGAGAGCGTCTGCACCGCCGACGCCGGCGCGGGCGCGCTCTCGGTCTGGACCGAGGCCACAGCGGCCCCCGGTGTCACGGACACGTTGGTGCACGACCGCGCCTGGTTCCACGCCGCCAGCGCGGCGGTCGCCGCGTCGCCCGAGAGCGGCTGGGGCAGATCGTCGACGATCACGGCCGGCCGCCACGTGACCTGGTCGATGTGCCGGCCGGTCGCCGTGATCACGAGCGAGCCGCTGGCGTTCTCCGGCGGCGAGTTGTCGTAGAAGGCGAAATTGCCCAGGCCGTAGTCGACGTAGGCCGAGCCGAGGTAGCCACCGCCCAGAAGGACGTGGGCGTGGGTGCCCACGATGATGTCGGCACCGGCCTGCACGAGCAGCTGGGCCAGCGGCTCCTGCAGCGGGTTGGGGCAGGCGTCGAGCTCGGTCCCCCAGTGGAGATACACGACCACCGTGTCGGCGGTCTTGCGCGCCGCCTCCACGGCGGCCACCAGGTCGTTCACGTCGTAGGCCGACGCGAGCCCCGGCTGGGTGGCCGTCGCCGTCCACGCCGTCTGCAGGTCCGAGTCGATGACCTGGGTGGCGGCGATGATGGCGATGTGCTGGCCGTGGATGGTGGTGGTGTACGGGGTGAACGCCTGCGCCGCGTTCTGGCCGATGCCCAGGATGGTGTAGCCCGTCTGGGCCCGCGTCGTCAGCGCCATCTGCAGGCCCGCCGGCCCGCAGTCCTCACCGTGGTTGTTGGCCTCGGTGATGAGCGTCACGCCCGCTCCCTTGAACGCGCTGACGGCGGACGCCGGCGCGGAGAAGACGTACTGCTTGTCCTGCGGTTGGGGGCAGGTGCCGTCGGTCAGCGCGGATTCGAGGTTCACCATGGAGAGGTCGACGCCCGACAGGAGGGCCGGCACCGTCGGCCCCAGCGCGTCGGCGGGGTCCGCCGCCAGCCGGTCTCCCAACGTGGTGCCGGCCGGGAAGTGCACGTCCCCGCCGAAGGCGAAGGTGACGGCCTGCCCGTCGCCCTCCCAGTCCGGATCGAGGCGGGGGTTGCCGGCGTGCGGGGGCGGCGGCTTGTGGTGGTGGGCCGCCCCGCATGGCTCTGCCCCGCCGCCGCTCGGGCGCCCGCCGCCGCGGCTGAGGACGAGCACGAGGACGAGCGCCAGCGACCACGAGCCCGACCGCCCAGAAGCGGCGATTGCGCTTGACCCGCCGCGAGGTCAGCCCGGGCGGCTCCGGCGGCGCGGCGGCGCGGCGGTGACGGCGTCGGCCTCGGGGACCGGGCGTGTGAGCAGGTCGGTCGGGGACGTGCGGCCACTCTAGGCACGGGGCTTCCGTTCGCCGGGCGCTCGAGGCCGGCCCGGTGCGCCGGTGCCGTGGGCGTCAGTGCGCGTGCGGCATGCAGAGATCGTCGTACTCGGCGATGACGATCTCGCCGGCGTCGGGCCCGCAGGCCGGGCAGGCCGGGTCCCGGCGCACCTTGAAGGTCCGGAAGGACTCCTCGAGCGCGTCGTAGGCCAGCAGCCGACCGATCAGCGGATCACCCAGGCCGAGGAGCACCTTGATGGTCTCGACGGCCTGAATGGACCCGATGATGCCGGGCAGCACGCCCAGCACGCCGGCCTCCGCGCACGACGGGGCCAGCTCGGCCGGTGGCGGCTCGGGGATGAGGCAGCGGTAGCAGGGGCCGTTGTAGGGGTCGAAGACCGTGACCTGGCCCTCGAAGCGGAAGATGGAACCGTGGATCACCGGGATCCGCTTGAGCAGCGAGGCGTCGTTGACGAGGTAGCGGGTCGGGAAGTTGTCGGTCCCGTCGACGATGGCGTCGTAGCCGTCGATGATGTCGAGGATGTTGTCGGCGCCCGAGGCGCACGTCGTAGGTCACGACGTTCACGTCGGGGTTGAGCGCCGTCAGCGTCTTCTTGGCCGAGTCGACCTTGCGGTCGCCCACCCGGTCCATGTTGTGCAGGATCTGGCGCTGCAGGTTGGACTCGTCGACGACGTCCATGTCGATGATGCCGAGCGTCCCGACGCCGGCCGCGGCCAGGTAGAGGGCCGCCGGTGACCCGAGGCCGCCCGCGCCGAGCAGGAGCACCTTCGAGCCCGAGCAGCTTCAGCTGGCCGACCTCGCCCACCTCGGGCAGCAGGAGGTGGCGCTGGTAGCGGTTGCGCTGGGCCGGGGTCAGGGTCTGGGGGGCGGCCCAGGGGCGGCCGTCGTCCTTCCACCTGTTGAAGCCGCCGATCAGCGACTGCACGTCGGTGTAGCCAGGTCGCCCATGGTCTTGGCCGCGAAGGCCGAGCGCACGCCCCCGGCGCAGTAGACGACGATCGGGGCCGCCTTGTCGGGCAGCTTGCCCTCCACCTGGAACTCGAGGTGGCCGCGGGGCAGGTGGACGGCGCCGGGGAGGGCGCCCTGCTCGTACTCGTCGGGCTCGCGGACGTCGAGGAAGGTCACGCCCGCCGCCCTCCAGCAGGGCTTGCGCGTCGGCCTGCTCCACCTCGCGGATGGACGCCTTGGCCTCGTTGAGCAGGTCTCGGGGAGTGGGCACTGTTCGAACCTCCGGGTCGCACCAGACCGTCCGTACGGCTGGCATCGAACCGTAAAACACTACCAGCGGGGTCAACATTCCCGGGGACGTCCACAGCCCCGTCTGACCCCGGTGGAAGACTGCCCGGCCATGGAACTGCACGAGGCGATCCGCCGCCGCGCCATGGTGCGCAGCTTCTCCGCCGAGCCGGTCGACGCCCGACGTCGTCGACCGGATCCTCGAGGCCGCACTGCGCTCCCCCACGGCCGGCAACACCGGGGGCACGGCCTGGGTCGTCCTGCGAGGGGCCGGAGCAGACGGCGCGCTACTTCGAGGCCACGACCGACGAGGCCTGGCGCACACCGGCACCGCGAGTGGGCCGACGGGCTGGCGCCGGGCCCCGGTCGTGCTCCTCGCCTACTACCTCGCCCGAGGCGTACGTCGCCCGCTACGCCGAGGCGGACAAGGCGGGCTCCGGGCCTGGGCGACCGGAGGCGCGGCATGGCCCGTGCCGTACTGGATCGGCGACGCCGCATTCGGCGTCATGACCGTTCTCCTCGGCGTCGGTCGATGCCGGGCTGGGAGCGTGCATCCTGGGAGCGTTCCGGGGGGAGGCGGAGCTGGCCGCCGCACTCGGCGTGCCCGACGAATGGCGCCTCTTCGCCGCCGTTCTGCTCGGCCACCCCGACGGCAGCGACCACCGGTCGGCTTCGCTGGACCGGTCCGGTCCGAGTGCCACCCGGCGCATCCACCGGGGCCGGTGGCAGTGAGCCTGTCCTTCGGCCATGCAGGGCGGACGGCAAGACCCAGCCTGTCGGGCTAGGTGTGCGACGTTGCCTTGAGGAATTGCAGAACAGATGAACCAAGAAATTCGTCTGTGTCCGCCTCTTGCGCGTCGTACCACTCGCCGGGTGGACCTTCGGCCCCGAGAGAGGTGGTCCGTAGGACAGTCGTCGGAATTTCTCGCGTCAGACCTCTCTCGACAAGATGTCGGAGAGCCCAGTCGTGAAAATCAAGAACCGCAGATTCGTAATCCCAACAGTCGTCAGTCACCTCAGCTGAGCACTCTTCGGCGAGTCGCGTCAGTGCATAGAAACGCTTGTAGGGATCTCCGGGCACGAAGAGTCCGATATCCGTCGCGGCCATGTCGCTGTACTCCACGAATGTTCCGTGTCTCGGGCCAACGAGGCCCCGTCCTCGGCCCCACATCGATGTCCACATGTCACGTGGTCGGCGAACCAACCGAATGATCGTCGCCGCGGGGTACTGGTCTCGCAGCCACTGGACTCGGAATGAGGCCCGGGTGAACTTGATCACCACGGGGCGTTCGGAAGAGTCCACGAGAAAGTCGATGAAATCCCGCATCTCGGGTGCTCGATCACGAGCTTGGAGGAGGAACCTTTCACGACTGAACCACGGTCGCCACAGAGAACCTAACGCTGAGCGGTCAAGCAACCGGTATTCGGAGAATACGTCGGCGATGTCCGTATGAGTGCGGTCCACTGGAAGCAGCGTCGGATCGTCAACCAGATCCAAAAGAGACTCGTGGAATGGTTCACAGTAGGACGTGTAGTGCTCTGGAGACGTGCGCAGCAAGTTCCAGAACATCGTCGAGCCGCTTCGGAATTGCCCGACTAGAAAGATGGGGCCGTCTTTCATAAGTTGCCATGCTCTCCCATCACGCTGTGGTCAAGCTGAGGATCAGGTGGCGTTTCGAGGCCTGGCTTGACGCTGCTTCGAGGAAACGATTCCGCCGACCGAAGAGCAGACATCTCCAGGCGAAAATCGGCATCGGAACCGGGATCGCCTTGACGTGACTCAGCGCTTGGACAGCACGTGGTCGGGGCCCTCCTGCCAGCGCGCCATCGCCCACAACAGGTCGGAGAGCCGGTTCAGGTAGGCCACCACGAGCGAGCCCTCGCCGATGGGTTCGGCAACGGCGAGGCGTTCGGCGCGGCGCACGACGGTCCGGGCCAGGTCGAGGGCGGCGGCCACGCGGTTCTCGCCGGGCACGGTGAAGTCGCCCGGCATGTCGAAGCGGGCCAGGAGGTCGTCGATCCCGGCCTCGAGCGCGGCCACCATGTCCGGCGTCACCAGGCTGGACCCCGCCTGCAGCTTCGTGCGGTTGTCCGGGGCGGTGGCCACCTCCGCCATCAAGATGTACAACTCACGGGCCAGCGTGACGAGACGGTCGTTGACCTCGGTCCCCTCCGGCGTTTCGGCGCGGGCCACCCCGATGGCGGCCTGGGCCTCGTCGACCACGCCGTTCAGCTCGATCCGCCACGAGTCCTTGCGCACCCGACCCCCGTAGAGCAGGCCGGTCGTCCCGTCGTCACCGCGCTTGGTGTAGATCCGTGGCGCCATGCCGCCGGATGCTACCGGCACCCGTTCGAGGAGCGGGGAGGGTCACCGGTATCCTGTGTCGGTGGCAACTCCATCCCCAGAGCTCCTCGGTCGGCTCGACCCGTCCGCCTCCACGTACCTGCAGGCGCTGCGCGAGCGCGTCGTCATCTTCGACGGCGCCATGGGCACCAACCTGCAGCTCCTGGGACTGGGACCCGATGACTTCGGCGGGCCGGACCTCGAGGGGTGCAACGAGTGGCTGGTGGAGACCCGGCCCGACGTGGTGGCCCAGGTGCACCGCTCCTTCTACGAGGTCGGCTGCGACGTGGTCGAGACCGACACCTTCGGCTCGACCTCGGTGGTGCTGGCCGAGTACGGGAAGGCCGACCAGGCCCGGGACCTGACGCGCCGGGCCGCCGAGCTGGCCTGTGCCGTCCGTGACGAGTTCTCGACCCCCGAGCGCCCGCGCTGGGTGGCCGGTTCCATGGGCCCGGGCACCAAGTTCCCGACGCTCGGGCACATCTCGTACGCCGATTTCCGCGACGCCTACGAGGAGCAGGCGCTCGGGCTGCTGGAGGGTGGCGTCGACCTCCTGTTGATCGAGACCCAGTTCGACATGCTGTCGATCAAAGCCGCGGTCAACGGGGCCCGACGCGCCATGGTGGCGCTCGACCGCTACGTCCCGCTGCAGTGCCAGGTCACCATCGAGCTGACCGGTCGCATGCTGCCGGGCACCGAGATCGGCGCCGCGCTGACCGTGCTCGATGCCATGCAGGTCGACGTGGTCGGCCTCAACTGCGCCACCGGACCGGTCGAGATGAGCGAGGCGCTCCGCCATTTGTCGGGGGCCAGCCGCGTCCCCATCGCCTGCGTCCCGAATGCGGGCCTCCCGTCGGTGGTCGACGGCAACATGCACTACGACCTCACTCCCGAGGACCTGGCGGCGCACCTGCACCGCTTCGTGACCGAGTTCGGCGTGACGGCCATCGGCGGGTGCTGCGGGACCACACCGGCCCACCTGGCCGCCGTGGTCGAGCGTTGCGCCGGGGCCACTCCGGCCGCCCGCACACCCGAGCACGAGCCGGCTGCCGCCTCCATCTACACCTCGGTGCCGTTCGCGCAGGACTCGTCCTACCTGGCCGTCGGCGAGCGGACCAACGCCAACGGCTCCAAGGCCTTCCGTGAGGCCATGCTCGATGCCGACTGGGACACCTGCGTCGGCATGGCACGGGATCAGGTCAAGGAGGGCTCGCATCTCATCGATGTGTGCGTCGACTACACGGGCGCCGACGGCGTCTCCGACATGCACGAGGTCGCCAGCCGCTTCTGCACGCAGTCGAGCGTGCCGCTCATGGTCGACTCCACCGAGGGCCCGGTGGCCCGCGCCGCGCTCGAGTGGCTCGGCGGCCGGCCCATCCTCAACTCGGTCAACCTCGAGGAGGGCGACGAGCCCGGGACGCGGCTCGACACGTTCCTGCGCCTCGCCCGCGAGTTCGGGGCCGCCGTCGTCTGCACCTGCATCGACGAGGAGGGCCAGGCGCGCACGGCCGAGTGGAAGCTGCGGGCGGCGCGCAACATCCGCGACATCGCCGTCGAGCGCTACGGGCTGGCGCCCGAGGACCTCTTGTTCGATCCGCTGGCGCTGCCGCTGTCGACGGGCATGGAGGAGAGCCGCGAGGACGGGATCGAGACGATCGAGGGCATCCGCCGGATAAAGGCGGAGCTGCCCGGCGTGTCCACCATTCTGGGGCTGTCCAATGTGTCGTTCGGCCTCAACCCGGCGGCCCGCCAGGTGCTCAACTCGGTGTTCCTGCACGAGTGCGTGGAGGCCGGGCTCGATTCGGCCATCGTGCACGCCTCCAAGATCCTCCCCTTGTCCCGGATCGACGACCGGGCCAAGGAGGTCTGCCTGGACCTCGTCTACAACCGTCGCACCGACGACTACGACCCGTTGCAGGAGCTGCTCTCGCTCTTCGAGGGCGTCAAGGCCGACACCGGGCCGGCCGAGGACCACAGCGACTGGCCCGTCGACCGGCGCCTGTCCCAGCGCATCATCGACGGCAACCGCAACGGCCTTGAGGACGACCTGACCGAGGCGCTCGAGTCGGGCACCGAGGCGCTGGCCATCGTCAACGACATCTTGCTGGAAGGCATGAAGGTCGTCGGCGAGCGCTTCGCCTCCGGCGAGATGCAGCTGCCCTTCGTACTGCAGTCGGCCGAGACAATGAAGGCCGCGGTGGCCTTCTTGGAGCCGCACATGGAGAAGTCCGACCAGGGCGGCAAGGGCACCGTGGTGCTGGCCACCGTCAAGGGCGACGTGCACGACATCGGCAAGAACCTCGTCGACATCATCCTGACCAACAACGGCTACCTGGTGGTCAACCTCGGGATCAAGATCGGCATCAACGAGATGGTCAACGCGGTCGAGGAGCACAAGGCCGACGCCATCGGCATGAGCGGGTTGCTGGTGAAGTCGACCCTCATCATGCGCGAGAACCTGGTCGAGCTCAACGACCGCTCGTTGTCGAACATCCCCGTCCTGCTGGGTGGGGCCGCGCTGACGCGCACCTACGTGGAGCGGGACCTGCGCGAGGTCTACGACGGCCGGCTCTTCTACGGGCGCGACGCCTTCGAGGGGCTGCGCACCATGGACCGCCTGGTCGAGCTGAAGCGCAACGGCGAGGAGGACCCGCTGTTCGGACGCGAGATCTCCGAGCGCAACGTCCCGCGGCGCAGCCGGCTGGACCAGCAGGACACCACCCCGGTGGAGGGGCAGCCCGCCCGCGCCGACGTGGCGTCGGACAACGCGCTGTTCACGCCGCCCTTCGTCGGCACCCGGGTCGCCGTCGGCATCCCCATCGACGAGGTGGCCGAATACCTGAATCTCACTGCCCTGTTCCGCAACCAGTGGGGCTTCCGGCCCGAGAACGGCGAGAACGACACCGAATTCAAGGACCGGGTGAAGGCGACGCTGCGCGAGCAGCTGGGCAAGGCGAAGGAGGCCGACCTGCTCGTGCCGTCGGTGGCCTACGGCCACTTCGCCGCCAACGCCGAGGGCAACGACCTCGTCATCTGGAAAGACGAGAGCCGGTCCTCGGAGTGGATGCGCTTCACCTTCCCCCGCCAGCGCAAGGAGCCGTGGCTCTGCATCTCGGACTTCTTCCGCCCCAGCGGGTCGGGTGACGAGGACTTCGCCAGCTTCATGCTCTGCACCATCGGCGCCCGGGCCTCGGAGGAGACGGCGCGGCTGTTCGCCGAGAACCACTACCAGGAGTACCTCTTCCTGCACGGCCTCAGCGTCGAGATGGCCGAGGCCACGGCGGAGTACTGGCACCGCCGGATCCGCGAGGAGCTCGGCTTCGCCGGCGAGGACGGCCCGACCCTGACCGGCCTCTTCCGCCAGCAGTACCGCGGCGGCCGCTATTCCTGGGGGTACCCGGCCTGCCCCGACCTCGACGACAACGCCAAGGTCGTGGAGCTCCTGGGCGGGGACCGCATCGGCGTCACGGTCAGCGAGGGTTTCCAGCTCAACCCCGAGCAGACGACCGACGCCATCATCTGCCACCACCCCGAGGCCAAGTACTTCGTGGCGTGAGGACGATCCGGGCCTGGCGCTGGGCCTGGTGCTGGTGCTGGGCCCGGCCCGGTGGAGCGGCCATCTTGGCGGGCTGGGGCCTCCTGCTCGTGATGGTCGTGGGCTCCTGCGCACCCGCCGGCGCCACCACCACGCTCGACACGGTGGTGATCCCCAACCTCGGCCCGGGCTACGCCGTGACCTCGCAGGGACCGCTCAACTCCGCACAGTTCGCCTCCAACGCGCCGGACCCGGCGGCTGCCGCCGGGGCACTGTCCACGCTCGGCAAGTCCATCTCGACCTACGAGCGGGTGTGGCAGGCCGACGGTGGCCTCAACCAGGTGCAGGATCTCTTGGTCCGCTTCCCGGACGCGACGGGGGCGCAGGTGTTCCTGCAGGCGGCCCAGCACTCCCTGGAGTCGGGTGAGATCGTGAGCTCGAACCCGCTGGCGTCCATCCCCGGCGCCCGTCGCGTCACCTACTTCGCGGCGACCAACCAGGATGGTGTGGGCGAGGCTGTGACCATGCGCGCCGGCGTATACGTCGACCTGCTGTCGTTCTTCTCGGCGGCATCGGGCAACGCACAGCCCATCTCCCCCGCCGACGCCGAGCGGGTGGCCAAGGCCCAGTACACCGCCATGGTGCAGGCGCCCGGCGGCGCGACCACCGGCTCGACCACCCCGGCCGACCGCACCAAGGAGACCGTCTCGGCGGGCACCATCCTGCTGGCCGTGGTCGTCGTGGCGGTCCTGGCGCTGGCGGTGGCCACGCCCGCCCTGCTCCGGCGGCGGCGGCGGGACTCCGCGGCGGCGACCGTGCTGCCTGCCGTGCCGTCAGGCCGCGACGCGGTTGACGATCTCCGCGAACACCACGGGTGACGTGACGGGGAGCAGATGGCCCGAGTCGAGGCGGACGACCTCGACCGGAGGAGGAAGGCGCTGCGCCATGACCTCCTGCATCTCGGGTCGAATCGGACGGTCCTTCTCGTTCAGCACGTAGGTGATGGGCACGCCCGCCACGACGGACCAGTGGACGGGCTGGAAGTAGTGGTGCACCGTGTCCTCGACAGAGCGGGCGGGATCGGTGACGAAGGCCAGGGTGGCGTCACTCAGCGGATCGCCACCGTAGGAACGCCGGAGCGACTCGGGGTCGGAGGGGGCGGGCAGGGTGATGGAACGACCGTCCTTCTCTGCAGCCGCCACGGCCAGGCGCAAGCCGTCACGGTGGCGTTCCTGCATGCATTCGATGCCGCACTCGCCCTCCCCCGGTACCAGTGCTGCATTGAGGACGATCGCGCCGACGCGGCCTCCGAGCGCGGCGACCACACCGGGCACCACGAGGCCTCCGGAAGAGTGCGCCACGAGCGTGACCGGTCCGCCGGGTGCGCCCGCCTCGACGTCGGCCACCACGGACGCCACCTCCCGCTCGACGGTCAGCGTGGCCAGGTCCGCCGGCCGAGCGCGACGGCCGGGCAGATCGACGACGATCGGCTTTCGATGGAGGAGCGGCACGAGGCGGTCCCAGAACGCGCCGGTCGCACCGCCACCGTGGATCAGCACCACGGTCACGACGGGTCGGCTCCCTCGGCGTATGGCACGGCGGCGGAGACTAGTGCCGCCACGGCGGACCCAGCCCGTTGCCGGGTCGCCTCAGTAGGATCCGTCCGGTGACGTCGGTCGGGGCCACAGGGCAGAGCGCACCCATCACCGGGCTATCGCACGTGCAGCTGCTCGTGTCCGACGTGGCAGCCAGTGCGAAGTGGTACAGCGCCGTTCTGGGCCTCGCCCCCTTCGCTGAGGACCCCGAAACCGGCTACGTGGCGCTGCAGCACCGCGGCGGGCGGTTCGTCGTGGTGCTGACCAGGGCGCCGATGGCGCGCCAGGCTCCGCCCGATCCGGCTGATTCGGCCGGCAACGGGCTGGATCACCTGGCGCTGGCCGTCCCCGACGGGGCCGCGCTCGAGGCCTGGGCCGTCCATCTGACCGAGATGGGCTTCGACCACGAGGGCGTCGTGCTCGAAGGAGGCCATCCATCGCTTCAGCTCCGCGATCCCGACGGCATTGCCATCGAGCTGGTGGCGCCCTGAGTAGGTCTCAGCCCCAATCCGTGAATTTGCGGAACCGGGACTTCTTCGCGACGGGCGCTGCCGGCTCCCTCACCGCTTCCGCTCGGTTGGCCCGCAGCCACCTCATCAACCCGTCCCCGTCGTCGAAGACGATCTCCTGGTCGGTCTCCATGACGTAGAGGCGGACGGATCCTCGGTCGGCCGTGACCGAGAATTCGATCTTGCCGTTGACGACGAAGCACCACAGTGGCGTCGCCCCCGGCGTCGATCTCGGTTCGAGTCGCCATCCGGGCCGGCCCCCGAGCAGCTCGAGGATCTCATTCGTCATCGAGCCGCTACCAGGGGTCATGTGCATCTCCACATCTTCGTGCTCGTGGTCGACCAGCGCATCAGACGGTTCCCATGACCTCGACCGGCTCTGGCTCTGGCTCTGGCTCTGCGGGGGGCGCTTGGGACGGCGCGGGCGTCATGATGGCGGCCCCCTCCGTGACGATGCCGACGGACAGCAGGATGGAGCCGACGCAGTCGAGCGGCCTGTGCCAGTACGCGCCGACCACCGCCACCGACATCAGGAGGGTCCAGGCGGCACCGAAGGCGATGGTGATGACCCGGGCCGCGTTCCCGAGCACGGGGTAGAGAGCGAACCACATGGCCAGCGCCGTGGCGCACACGGCGACCACGTTCCCGGATGGGAAGCTGAGCTGCCCGCCGAGCAACGAGTGGACCGCCGGCTTGGCGATCTGGTCGCCGATCAGGAAGGCGGCTGCGGCGAATCCGGCCAGTACCACCACCCGCAACAGGACGCCTTGAAGTGCGCCGTAGACCACGCCGGCGACGAAGACGGTGGCGATCATCGGAACGGCGAGGAGCTCGGCGATATCGATCCAACGGTACACGTCGCCCCAACTGTCGGCCCTCGGCGGGGGGCCGAGCAAGTGCACCGCGTGGTGCTCCAAACCGTACGCGCCGAAGCCCCGTGACACGGCGATGCCCAAGAGCTCCGTTGCCAGCAGGCTCACGAGGGCGATGAGGGCGAGCCGGACGCGTGACACGGACACCAACGCTACGTGGACGGGCGGCCCCCTTGTTCTCGCTCACCGGATCAGAGCGGCGATCACGGCTCCTGCGCTCCGTCGCTCGGCACACCCGGTCGGCCCTTCCGACGCCTGGGGGTGCCCTCCGGGCTCACGGATCGACGGCCCAGCGCGGTCCGGCTCCCGGGTCTGTGCGGCAGCTGAGTCCGAGCCCGTACGACATGGGCTGAACGCCCGGGACAGGCGCAGGGCATCGCAGTATCGTGACGGACGACGCAAGCAAGGAGGACATCGTGCCCGAGTTCCCTGGCCTCACCCATGTTGCACTCACCGTCACCGACCTTGACCGCAGCCGTCCGTGGTACCAAAACCTCATCGGGAGCCCGCCGGTGCTCGACGAGGACACGGGACCCTTTCACCATGCGGTGTGGCTGCTGGGCGGCCAAACGTTGGTGGGTCTCCACCAATTTCACGATCCACATGGATCCGACCCGTTCGACGAGCGGCAACCGGGTCTGGACCACCTGGCGTTCGCCTGCGCGAACCGCGCCGAGCTCGAGCAGTGGGAGTCGAGACTCAACGAGTTGGGCATCGAGAACGGCGGGGTGGTTGACGCTCCGTACGGTTCGGGGCTCTCGTTCCGCGATCCCGACAACATCGCGCTGGAGTTCTTCGCCCCGCCGGGGTGACCCTCGGTGACGGCGATCCCATTCACCGGCTAACCGGATTCAGGTTCCGTCTCCGACACCCAACGCGCGCCGTAGCCCTTCGACGTCGGCGACGGTCACGGTAAGGGCCGAATGCCCGCTTCGCCGAAGCGGTGATCCCACCTTCTCGACGAAGTGGATGCACAGGCCTTGCTCGTGGTTCGTGCCGAAGGTCAAACCGTCGTCGACCCGAGACATGCGAATCCCGACCGAAGTCCACCAGCGGTAGTCCCGGGTGACGTGTGCCTCTGCAATGTTCGATCGCGGCGTGGTGACCTTGACGAGTCCGAATGTCGCGACGAAAAGCCCGTCGGACGTCAAAGTGACGCCGTCTCGCGAGGGTCGCAGCAGGAAAGGCAGCAATACCGGCAGATAACGCCGGTCGATGGCATAGGCGAAGTGCTGTGTGACTCCCCCGGTCACTCCCACTCGGCTCTTCTAGCTGCGGGTATCCGGCTTGAACATCTGCAGCGTGGTCCCGCAGTATCGGCAATACACGACGTCCAGGGTCAGCGGGCTGGCGTTCTCGTCGTCCGCTGGAACCGACATGCTGCGAAATCGAACCGCCCTCACGAGGACGGAGGCGCAGTGCGGGCAGGATGCGTCCCTCGACGGAGAGACCTGTGGCGTCGCCGCGGGGCGCTCTTCCTGGCTCTCGCCGGCCTGCGGCTCCGGTCCACCCGTAATCAGTTCATTTACTGCTTGTCGCACACGGTAGAGATCGACGCCGAGCCCAACGAGCACATGGGCCGCCACCCCATCTCCCTCCCGCACGAGGCCCAGGAGAATGTGCTCAGTTCCTATGTAGCTGTGGTTGTACTGCAGCGCCTCACGGAGCGCGAGCTCCAGGACCTTCTTGGCCCGCGGGGTGAATGGTGGCGAGGCACCAGGGACACTGCCCGATATCCCGACCAGCTCCACGACCTTTTCTCGCACGGTCTCGAAAGAGACCCCGAGTGACCGCAATGCCTCGGCCCCGAGTCCGTCGCCCTCCCGGATCAATCCGAGGAGGATGTGCTCGGTGCCGATGAAGGAGTGGTTGAGCAGGCGGGCTTCCTCCTGCGCCAGCGTCAAGACACGCCGCGCCCGGTCGGTAAAGCGTTCGAACACGTCGGAAAGGGTACCCGTCGGCTCCGGGCCTCTGTGCGCGTCTGCCGGCGACCCCTCGGTGCCCCCCTGGGCCGCCTCAGCTACCAGCCCACAGCGCCATCGATGAGCTCCCGGATCAGATCCGCGTGCCCATTGTGCCGGGCGTACTCCTCAATCATGTGGACGTAGATCCACCTCAGAGTGCAGGGCTCTCCCCTTCGGGTCTCACCTGTGTCGTCGAGGGAGCGGGACGCTGCGGCCTTTCGGCTCTCCTCGCACTCCGTTTGCCACATCGCCAGATCCTCGGCCCAATCGGCCTCCTCGAGGCCCAGGAGGTCGCTGTCCTCGACTTCGGGGTCATACCAGATGTACGGAGCATTGGCCTCGCGCTGGAGAACCCTGCGGAACCAGGAGCGCTCGACCTCACCCATGTGCCGGACGAGCCCGTGCAGAGAGAGGTTCGAACTGGCCACCGGACGACGTCTGCGCTCCTCATCGTTCAGGGCTTCGGTTTTGAGGATCAGCGTCACCCGGTGGAACTCCAGCCAGGCCTCGAGCATCTCCCGCTCGGAGAGGCCATTCATGCTCGGCTCGGTTCGCCGCGAGTCCACGATGTCTTCCACCATGAGGTTGAATCTACCCAAACCTCTCCCCGCCGCGACCAGGCAACCAGGATGCGGAATGTCGCGCTACCGCGTCTTCAACGCGGCGCGCGAGGCATCCCCAACCCGATCATGGCGATGATGTCGCGCTGCACCTCGTTTGTCCCTCCGCCGAAGGTGAAGATGGTCTGGCTCCGGGCCTGGTTCTCCAAGCGGCCTCGCAGGATCGCGCCCGCCGATCCCTCGACCAGGTACCCCGCCTGACCGACCACTTCGAGGAGGAGTCGGTAGACCTCGAGTGAGAGCTCGGTGCCGTAGACCTTGGTGGCCGAGGCGTCGGCGGGATTGAGCCCCTTGCCGGAGCCCCACGCGAGCTTCCAGTTCAACAGCTTGAGCACGTCGATCTTCGCGTGGGCCCTGGCCAGCATGATCTGGGCCCACTCGTGATCCAACACCGTGCGACCATCCCGGAGGCGGTGCATCTGCGCCCAGCGCCTGACCTCCAGCAGACTTCGCAGCAGGCCCGAGGCAGGGCAGAGCGCCACTCGTTCGTGGTTCAGCTGGTTGGTGATCAGCTTCCAGCCCTGGTTCTCCGTGCCGACGAGGTTCTCTGCCGGCACTCGAACATCTTCGTAGAACGTCGTGCTCGTGATGTCGCCCGCGATGGTGGGCAATGGCGTCCAATGAAAGCCCGGTGAGTCCACGGGGACGATGAAGACCGACAGGCCCTTGTGCTTGGGAGCATCGGGGTCGGTCCGTGCCGCCAGCCAGACGTAGTCGGCATACTGAATGGCGCTGGTGAAGATCTTCTGGCCGTTGATCACGTACTCGTCCCCGTCACGCACGGCCCGCGTCTTGAGCGAGGCGAGGTCGGTGCCGGCCGACGGCTCGGTGTAGCCGATGGAGAAGTGGACCTCTCCCTTGAGGATGCCCGGAAGGAGTCGTGTCTTCTGTTCGTCGGTGCCGAGAGCCATGAGCGTCGGGCCCACGCTGTTCAAGGTGAGGAGCGGGAGAGGCACTCCCGCCCAGTGTGACTCCTCGACAAAGATCATCTGATCGATCGGTCCCCGGGCTTGACCGCCGTACTCGACCGGCCACCCGATGCCCAGCCAGCCGTCCTGCCCCATATGGCGGACGTAGCGGATATACGACGCCTCGTCCGAAGAGGAACCTTCGACCTTCGTCACGAGGTCTTCGAAGTAGCCGCGCAGCTGGCGCTGCAGGCTGAGTTGTTCCTCCGTCAGCTCCAGGTACACGTGGTATTCCGTCCAGCGCCTAGGCGGGAGCGCCTGCGAGTCCGCCGATGCCGAGCGACCCGTCGCCTCCGCCAACCCGCTGACTGGGAACGCCCGCCTGCTCCTCCGGCGGATCTTCGCCGGCCGAGGGCGACGGCGAAGGCGGCGGATCGTCGAGAAAATCGGCCGTGGGCACGAAGAACAACGAGCCCGTGACGGCGGTGGAGAAGTCGAGGATCCTGTCGTAGTTCCCGGGCGGATCCCCGAGGAACATGTGTTGGAGCATCAGCTCGGTGACGGAGGGGGTCGCGGCGTACCCGATGAAATAGGTGCCGAATTCACCGGCTCCCAATGTCCCGAAGGGCATGTTCTCCCGCAGGATCTGCCGCTGCGTGCCGTCGGGCTCGACGATGGTGTTGAGCGCCACGTGCGAGTTCGACGGCTTCACCTCATCGTCCATCTCCACGTTGGAGAGCTTGGCCCGCCCGATCACGCGCTCTTGTTCCTCGACGGTCAGCGCGTCCCAGGCAGCCATGTCGTGCAGGTACTTCTGCACGATCACGTAGCTCCCACCGGCGAAGGCCGGATCCTCGGCGCCGATGGTCACCGCGACCTCTGCTGCTTGCCCAGTCGGGTTCTCCGTCCCATCGACGAAGCCGAGCAGATCCCGCTCGTCGAAGTACCTGAACCCGTGGACCTCATCCACCACTGTCGCGGCACCGGCCAGCCGTCCGACGACCAGCGACGCCAGCTCCCAACAGAGGTCCATGGTGGCTGACCGGATGTGGAACAAGAGGTCGCCCGGCGTGGCCACCGCTCGGTGCCGATCGCCGTCGAGGACCTTGAAGGGGTGCAGCTCGACGGGTCGCGGACCGGAGAAAAGGCGGCCCCACGCGGCCGATCCCACACCCGCCACCACGGCCAACCCGGCGTCGGGCGAACGGAAAGACACCGTGCGTCCGAGTCCGGACAGGTCGGCCAAAAGGTCGCGGACGACCGGCTCACCGCCGTCGTCGATGGTGAGGACGAGGATCACCGCACTGGCCGTGAGCGGGGTGAGCACCGGTTGCGCCACGGGCGGCGGCCCCTCAACCGCCTCGGAACTCTGCGCGACCTTCGCCATAGACGTGCTACTCAGCTTTCTCTCCGGGCGTTCCTCAAAGCCGTCGAGGCCAGAGCGGCTCAGTCGTCGGGCCCCCGGCGAGCGTAGCTGTCCCGTCTATGGGCAGGCCCCGAAGGGGTCGATGACGGCGTACGACGTGCCGAACTTCTGCTGCTCCGTGGAGAGTTGGCCCGTCAGGTACCAGGAGTTGGACGACTCGTTCATGTAGGCCTGCGGGCACGGATCGGCGATGGCGATCGTCGGTCCGTTCGCGCAGGCATCCGGGTACTGGGGCGTGGGGTGCAGACAGGTCATGGCCTCGTGCCCCTCGGCGTAGCCGGGGCAGTCCAAGGCAAAGCCGGGAGCGGCGTAAGCCTCGAGGTACGCCAGTGCAGCGGTACAACCCCAGACGGTGGCCTGGCCGTACGCAGGAATCGGCGCGGCAACGGGGGCCGGCGGCGGAGCGGCAGCAGCAGGTGGAGCCGCCGGTGTCGTGACGGGAGCGGCCGCCAGGACCGCAGGCGGTGCGGTTGTCGGGGTCGTTGTCGGCGTAGTCGTCGAGGTCGTGGTCGTCGTGCTGGTCGTCGAGGAGGTCGTGCTGGTCGTGCTCGTCGTGCTCGTCGAGGAGGTCGTGCTGGTCGTCGTCGTGGTTGGCACCTGCACGAGCGAGGCCGACGCCAGTCGTGCCATGCCCGGAGGAGAGACCGCAGCCTGCGCGCCGAGGGTGCCGCCTGTCGCAAAGATTGTCACCGACACCAACCCGAGCATCCACATCCAACGACGCGGACTCCAGCGCGGGTGAGGCGCTTCGGGGTCTGAGCCGGGTCCTGCGCTCCGAGGGTTCTCGAAGAGGGGCACATGTGACTTTCGGCCCGAGTCGAAAGACCCTTAAGCGGATCACTGCAGGACAACGGCGGTTGGGCGACGACGTATCGCCAACTCAATGGCGGGAGATCGCCTGGTCAGATGCCCTGACCGGCGGCGACGGCCGCCTCCCGAGCGTGATAGCTCGACCTGGTCAACGGCGACGCCTCGACGTGGGCCACGCCGAGTGCTGAGCCGGCCTCACGCAGGCGGTCGAACTCATCGGGCGTCCAGTAGCGGGAAACCGGGAGGTGATCCCGGCTGGGCCGCAGGTACTGCCCGATCGTGACGATGGAGACGCCCACGCCGTGTAGGTCGGCCATGGTGGCCACGACCTCGTCCTCACGTTCACCGAGCCCGACCATGAGGCCCGACTTGGTGACGAGGCCCGCCTGTCCCGCTCGAGCGAGCACGGCCAGGCTGCGGGCATAGCCCGCGGAGGGTCGCACTGCCCGTTGCAATCGCGCCACCGTCTCGATGTTGTGGTTCAGGACGTCAGGGCGGGCCTCGAAGATGGTGTCCAGCGCTGCCGCGTCGCCCCGGCAGTCCGAGATCAGAACCTCGACTGTCGTGCCGGGGGTGCGAGCGCGGACGGCCCTGATGGTCTCGGCCATGGCGCCAGCGCCACCGTCGGGCAGATCGTCGCGGGCGACGCAGGTGACGACGGCATGGCCCAGTCGCATCCGCTCGACGGCCCGGGCCACCCGTTCCGGCTCATCGGGCGACAGCGGGAGAGGGTGGCGGGTGTCCACCTGGCAGAACCCGCACGCCCGCGTGCAGCGCTCGCCGTTGATCATGAAGGTCGCCGTGCCGTCGGCCCAGCACTCGTAGATATTCGGGCAACCCGCCTCCTCGCACACGGTGACGAGCCCGAGGTCGTGGATGGTCGACCCGAGCTGGCGGTAGTCCTTGCCGATCCGCACGGGCACCCGCAAGAAGTCCGGTTTGCGCTGTCCGATGTCGAGGGCTGCCTCGGGTGCCACCCCAGCCTGACGAAGGCGGCGCAGGAGCGGGCGCTCGACCATCGCCGGCACTCCCCGTGCCTCAGCAGGTCCGCGGACCACGTCGGCGCGCTCGACATCTCCCGTGCCGAACACCTCCGTGGCGCGCGCCACGAAGGCGTCCACCACCTCCGCCAACGGCACGTCGATGCCCTCGGCACGCAGTGACGTCACATCGCGATCCGCAATGCCGCAGGGCACGATGTGGCCGAACATGGCCAGGTCAGTGGTCACGTTGAGCGCAACACCGTGGAGCGTGCGCCGGCGCCCGGCCCCGACCCGCAGTGTGCGCACGCCGATGGCGGCGATCTTGCGGGCACCGGGGCTCCCGGCGTGCAGCCACACGCCTGGATACTCGTCCTCGGTACTCGCCCCGCTCAGGCCGAGATCGGCCAGCGTGGCGATGACGACCTGCTCCAGCCGGTGGACGTGAGCGGGACCCGAGGCCGGGTCGTCGGGCACGGTGATGATCGGATAGGCCACCAGCTGGCCGGGGCCGTGGTAGGTCACGTCTCCCCCGCGGTCGGTGCGCTCCAGCACGGCACCGACGGCCACGGGGTCGACCAGCACGTGGCGCTCGTCGGCGTGCGCCCCCAACGTGTACGTGTGGGGATGCTGCAAGACCAGCAGGTAGTCGTCGGTCACCTCGGCAGCCAGGGCGTGCTGGAGCGCAGAGGCCTCGTGATAGGGAACCGTCCCGAGGGAGCGAACGCGCAACACCGGCGCGGCCTTAGAGCTCCGCGGCCCAGTCGCGGCTACCCAGGAGGTCTGCCACCTTGCGCAGGAAAAGCGACACGTACGCACCGTCGACAGCCCGATGATCCCAACTGACGCCGAGGATGCCGGTCGAGTGGATGGCGATCGACTCGGACCCGTCGGGCTGCGTCACCACCACCGGCCGGCGCGCGATGCCGTCGGTGGCCAGGATCGCCACCTGCGGCTGGTTGATGATCGGGACGGTGAAGTAGGTCCCGAAGGGCCCGTCGTTCGTGATGGAGAACGTCCCGCCCGCGATGTCGTCCGCGTTGAGCTGACGGCCCCGGGCCCGCTCCGCCAGATCCCGGATGCGCCGGGCGACCCCACGCAACGTGACTTCTTCGGCGCGATGGATGACCGGCACGATCAGTCCCTCATGCGAGAGGTCGACGGCAATGCCGAGGTTGACCTCGGCGTGGACGAGCAGCGAGTCGTCGACCACCGACGCGTTGAGCAACGGGAAGTCGCGCAAGGCCTCCACGGCGGCCCGAGCGACGAAGGGGAGATAGGTCAGCGCGAAACCTTCCTCGGCCTTGAACCGCTCGCCCCAGGCCTTGCGCACCCGCTCGACGCTTTCGAAATCGACCTCGTTGGCGATGAAGGCGTGGGGTGAGGTGGCCTTGGATCGCACCATGTGCTCGGCTGTCCGGCGCCGCATGTTGGAGAACGGCACGACCTGGTCGCCGGCGGCCCGGAACGAGGCCATCGACATCGGGGGTGCCTGCGGCGCCCGTGCCACGGGTGCTGCCGGCGCGGCCTGGACGACCGGGGGCGGCGGCGGAGCACTCGGGGTCGGGGTCGCCGCCGTCGGGGTCGGTGCGGTCGGTGCGGCCGCTCGACGTGCCTCGACCGCACGCTGCGCGTCGTCCCGGGTGATGCGCCCGCCCGAGCCGGTGCCCGTCACCTCCGTCTCGCTGATCCCGTTCTCGGCCAGCAGCTTGCGCACCATGGGTGACAGCAGGCCAGAGCCGTTGCCGTCCCCGTTGCCGTCCACCGCGGGCGCGGGTGTCGGGGCCGCTTGGGGCGGTGCCGCTGACGGTGACGCTGGTGGCGCTGAGGGAGCGGGGGGAGCGGGTGGTGCTGGTGTCGGCGCTGCCGCGGCAGCGGCTGTCGCGGCAGGTGCCGCAGGAATCGGTGCGTCGGGCGCCGGCGCAGCCGGCTCGGCCGCCACCGTGGTGGACGGAGCCGACCCGGCGCCGTCACCGATCACGGCCAGCTTCACACCGACCTCGACCGTCTCGCCTTCGGGGACGAGGATCTCGCTCAGCACGCCCGCTGCCGGCGACGGCACCTCGGAGTCGACCTTGTCGGTGGAGACCTCGAAGAGCGGCTCGTCCCTCTCCACCGCGTCGCCGACGGCCTTCATCCAGCGGGTGATCGTCCCTTCGGTCACCGTCTCGCCGAGTTGCGGCATCATCACGTCAGCCAACGTGCAGTCCCCTTCCGCTCAACGCGAGCATGGTCTCTCCGAATGTCTCGGACAATGACGGGTGCGGCTGAATGAAGTGCGCGACCTCGTCGGGCCACGCCTCCCAGTTGACGGCCAGATAACCGGCCCCGAGCTGCTCGGTCACCCAGGGCCCACAGAGGTGCACGCCCAGGATTCGTCCCGCCGTCCCGTCGGCCAGCTTCTCGGCGATGACCTTCACGACACCCTCGGTGTCGCCGATGATCTGCGCCCGGCTGTTCCCGCCATACGGGTCCTTCTTGGTCACGATCGGAATACCGGCCTCCTTGGCCTGCGCCTCGGTCATGCCGCAGAAGGCCACCTCGGGGCGGCAGTAGATGGCCCACGGAACCTTCGCGTTGTCCACCGGCACGATCGGCTCACCCAACATGGTCTTCACGGCGACGATGGCCTCGGCGAACCCGACGTGGGCCAGCTGAGGGGTGCCGTCCACGATGTCACCCACGGCGTACACGCCATCGACGCCCGTGCGCTGGTACTCGTCGGTCGCCACGAAGCCGCGCCGGTCCATCTCGACGCCGACCCCGTCGGCCACCAACCCTTCGGTACGGGGGCGCCGGCCCACCGACACCACGACCGCGTTCGCATCGAACGTCAGGTCCCCCGCCTTCACCGTCGTCATGGTCCCGTCCGCCGACGGCGTGTGTCCCTCGACATTCACGCCCGTCACGATGTCGATGCCCCGCTTCTTGAAGGACCGGACCAGGAGCCGGGTGATGTCGTCGTCGCATCCGGGGAGGATCGTGTCGAGCGCTTCGAGGATCGTCACCTTGGAGCCCATGTCGGACAGGAGCGAAGCGAACTCGCACCCGACGACGCCGCCGCCGATGACGACGGCCGAGGCCGGGAGCTCCCTGAGGTCGAGGAACTCGTCCGACGTCATGATCAGGCGCCCGTCGATCTCGAAGCCGGGCAGGAGGAACGGTACCGATCCGGCCGCCAGGACGACGTTCCGGCCGACAATGACGCGGCCGGCATCCTCACCGTCGAGCACTTCGACCCGGTGGTCCGCCTTGAGGGTGCCCGTGCCGGTCAACGTGGTGACCTTGCGGCCCTTGAGCAGCCCGGCCAGGCCCTTGAACAGCTTGCCCACGACTTCGTTCTTGCGGTCCTGGCTCACCGAGAAATCAACAGAGATACCCGAGGTGTCGATGCCGAATTCCTTGGAGCCCTCGACCGCCCGGTACACGGAGGCCGTCTCGAGGAACTCCTTGGCCGGAATACAGCCGCGGTGCAGACAGGTGCCGCCCACCTTGTCGCGCTCCACGATGGCGACGGAGAGGCCCGCTGCGGCGCCGTAGAGCGCAGTGGCGTAGCCGCCGGGACCACCGCCGATCACGACGATGTCGAACTCGTCCTCGCCTGCCATCGCCTTCCTCTCCCTGTGCTCACGACGTCCGTCCGGTGCGCTCGGCCTCCCCGGAACCACCCGATCGCACTGGCGAGAGTCCTCTCCATGCCCTGCGCGTGACCCTTGCAGCCTACCGGTCGGACCGTACTCCCAGGTCCGGCCGCGGCACTATTCAGCCGCTCGTCCCGCTCCCCAGATCGGCCGCCTGTGTGGCCAACTCGTCGACCCTGTCGTTCCAGCGGTCACCGGAGTGGCCCTTCACCCAACGCCAGCTGACGGGGGCCTCGGACGCCACCGCCAACTCGATCAGCGGCTCCCACAGGTCGCGGTTGGCCACCGGCTTGTTCTGTGAGTTCTTCCAGTTGCGCCGCTGCCAGCCGCGCCACCAGCCGTCCGTGAAGCACTTGACCACGTAGGTCGAGTCGCTCACCACCTCCACGCCGTCGGGCGCGTCCGGCGTCAAGGAGCGCAGAGCCTCGAGCGCGGCGGTGATCTCCATGCGCTGGTTGGTGGTGTGGTCCTCGGCGCCGCTGGCGTAGGCGCCGTCGGGCACGGCCCAGGCCCACCCGCCCCGTCCGGGATTGTTCCGGCACGCGCCGTCCGTGTACACGACGATCGGGCCGCTCTGAGATGACATGGCACAAATGTGACACACCCGACGAAGGTGGTCGTGGCTGTCCCCCGCCTGCCGGTACCGTGGGGAAATGCTGTTCGACGGGATCAGCCACCAAGTTCCCGATACCGATCCGGGTGAGACGGAGGAATGGCTCGACTCCTTCGACGCCATCGTCGACTCCCGTGGCCGGTCGCGGGCGCGCTACCTCCTCATGAAGCTCCTGGAGCGGGCGCGCACCAAGCAGGTCGAGTTCCCGGCCACCGTGTCCACGCCCTATGTCAACACCATTCCGGCCGACGCGGAACCCTGGTTCCCCGGAGACGAGTACCAGGAGCGGCGCATCCGGGCCTACATCCGCTGGAACGCGGCGGCCATGGTCACCCGGGCCAACACGCGCACCGAGGGGATCGGCGGTCACCTGTCGACGTACGCCAGCTCGGCCGCGCTCTACGAGGTCGGGTTCAACCACTTCTTCCGGGGCAAGGCCGACGGGGGCTTCGGCGACCAGGTCTTCTTCCAGGGGCACGCGTCACCCGGGATTTACGCGCGGGCCTACGTCGAGGGCCGCCTGACCGAGAAGGAGCTCGACAACTACCGCCACGAGGTGGGGGGCGACGGGCTCCCCAGCTACCCCCACCCGCGCTCGCTGCCCGACTTCTGGGAGTTCCCCACCGTCTCCATGGGTCTCGGTCCCATCGCCGCCGTCTACCAGGCCCACGTCAACCGCTATCTCAACCTGCGCCGCCTCGTCGACACCAGCGCCAGCCGCGTCTGGTGCTTCGTGGGCGACGGCGAGATGGACGAGCCCGAGTCCATCGGGGCCCTGGGCGTGGCCGGACGCGAGCATCTCGACAACCTGATCTTCGTCGTCAACTGCAACCTGCAGCGGCTCGACGGGCCGGTGCGCGGCAACGGGAAGATCATCCAGGAGCTCGAGGCGGTGTTCCGGGGCGCCGGCTGGAACGTGATCAAGGTGATCTGGGGCTCACGGTGGGACGCCCTGCTGGCCAAGGATGTCGACGGTGTCCTTTTGGATCGCATGAACACCACCGTCGACGGCGAGTACCAGAAGCTGGCCGTCGAGTCGGGGGCCTACATCCGGGAGCACTTCTTCGGCCCCGATCCGCGCCTGCGCAAGATGGTCGAGGACCTGAGTGACGACGAGCTGGTGTCATTGCCGCGTGGCGGTCACGACTACCGCAAGCTCTACGCCGCCTACAAGCTGGCCACGGAGCAGAACGGCGCTCCGACCGTGATCCTGGCCAAGACGATAAAGGGATGGACCTTGGGGCCCGAGATCGAGGCGCGCAATGCCACGCACCAGATCAAGAAGATGACCAAGGCCCAGGTGCGCGCCCTGCGCGACCGCCTGTACCTGACCGACGACATCCCCGACGACGTGCTCGAGGGTTCCCCGCCCTACATCCGCCCGGCCGAGGGCTCCGATGCCATGGAGTACCTGCGGGCCCGGGGCCGTGTCCTCGACGGGCCTCTTCCGGTGCGCGTGGTGCGGCCCACGCCGGCGCTGCGACCCGACGACAAGGTGTTCGAGGAGTTCGCCGCCGGATCGGGCAAGCAACAGGTGTCGACCACCATGGTGTTCGCCCGCCTGCTGCGCAATCTCGTGCGCGACCCCACGGTGGGCTCGTTGGTGGCGCCCATCGTCTCGGACGAGGCCCGCACCTTCGGGCTCGAGCCGCTCATCGCCGAGACCAAGATTTATGCGCCCGACGGGCAGAATTACATCCCGGTCGACGCCGACCTGCCTTTGAACTATGCCGAGAGCTCCTCGGGGCAGATGCTCGAGGAGGGCATCACCGAGGCCGGGGCGCTGTCGAGCTTCATCGCGCTGTCCACCGCGTACGCCACCTGGGGCCAGCCGATGGTCCCCGTCTACCTCTTCTATTCGATGTTCGGCTTCCAGCGGGTCGGCGACCTCGCCTGGGCGCTGGGCGACATGCGCGGGCGCGGCATCCTCGCCGGCTGCACGGCGGGACGCACCACCCTCATGGGCGAGGGCCTGCAGCACGACGACGGGCAGTCGCCGCTGCTGGCCTCCACCAACCCAGCCGCCCTCGTCTACGACGCCTCGTTCGCCTACGAGGTGGCCGCCATCATGGAGGCGGCGGTGACGGACATTTTGGGGTCGAACCCCAAGGACCGCTTCTGGTACCTGACTCTCTACAACGAGACCTACACCATGCCGGCACTGCCCGAGGGCGGCGAGGGCGGCGCCGTGCGCAAGGGGATCATTGAGGGGATCTACCGCTTCGCCCCGGCCCCGACCCTGGCCCCGACTCCCAAGTCCAAGGCCGGGAGCGACCTGCGGGCGTCGCTCTGCTTCTCCGGGCCGATGTGGAGCATCGCCATGGACGCGCAGCGCATCCTGGCCGAGCGTTACGGCGTGGCGGCCGATACGTGGGCGGTGACCTCGTGGACGAACCTGCGCACCGACGCCCTCGAGGTGGAGCGCTGGAACCGACTGCACCCCGAAGCGGAGCCCCGCACCGCCATCGTGACCGCCGCGCTGGGAGACGGGCCCGATCCGGTCGTCGCCATCACCGACTACATGCGCGGCGTGCCCGACCAGGTGGCGCGCTTCGTGGAGCGCCCGTACGTGTCGCTCGGGACCGACGGCTTCGGTCGTTCCGACGCCCGCGAGGCGCTGCGCGCCTACTTCGAGGTCGACAGCGCCAACCTGGTCGTCGCCGTGCTGCAGCAGCTCGCCCTGAACGGGCGGATCGAGCCGTCGGTGGTGGCCGGCGCCATCGCCGAGTTCGGGATCGACACCGACGGGGGCGCCCCCTTCATTCCCTCCTGACCGCCGATCGTCATATCGGCGGTCGACGGTCGACGGTCGTCAGGCCGAGAGCATCTCCACGAAGAGGGCCAGTGCCTCCTCGGCGCCCTCGGCGCCCTCGGCGCCCGCGGGCACGGCCAGGACGAGCGTGCGCCGGTCCGGCTCCAACGCCAGGCTCACGTCGAAGAACGCGCAGCACGCCTTTTCGCGCTGGGCCAGTGCCACCGCTGCCGTCAGCGCGTCGTCCGACGGGCGCAGCTCGAGGCGCACCACGGTGGCATCCGCTTCGACCGAGGTGACGGAGGATTCCACCAGGGCTCGCCATTCGCCGGCGCGCTCCCCGAGGGACGATGCATCGAGGCTGCAGGCGATGGGGACGGGCTCGGGCGATGGCGTCATGGGTGCCATCTTCATCGCCGCCGGCTTGTCACCAGCGCGTCACGGGTGAGCTCCATCTGCCCGCAGTGCTGGAAGAGCTCTTCCAGGATGTGCAGCAGGACCGCGCCCTTGGTCTCGGTGTAGGGCACCGGCTCGTCGGGATCGCGCCGCACGTTCACCGGCGGGCTGGCCGCGGTGAGGCCGACCAGGTCCTCGCGCAGGCGCCGGCGGGCCTGTTCGGTGCGACGCAGCAGGCCGGCGACGTCCCCACTGGACGTGAACTCGGCGGCGCGGTCGCGTTGAATGGGTCGTTCGGCCACGGTGGCGCCGCCCCAGTACTCCATGACGCCGAGGCAGTGGGTCAGGATCACGTAGGCCGAGTTCGTGTCGCGGTACGGCGGCCGCCGGTTGACGAGCTCGTCGCCGAGCTCCTCGACGATGGCCGTCATCTGGCCCAGCGCCAGGTCCACGAACCACAGGTAGTCGTCGGCCGGGACGGCGACGGACGCCGCACCCTCGCCGTCAGTGGGCGACCCAGGCATCCGGGTCCGTGACCAGCTTTTGCACGTGCGGCGGGAGGTTCCCGGAAATGACGTCGGTCAGGGTGATCTTCTCGAGCACCGAGCGCAGGCTGGCCCGGACGGCGACCCAGACCTGCTGCAGGTTCGCCGCGGCGCCGTCGTAGCTGGTGGCCTCGGGCCGGTAGCCCCGCACCTCGGCCAGCGGGCCGTCCAGGGCGCGGATGACGTCGGCGATGGTGATGGCGTCCGGCTCCCGGGCCAGCCGGTAGCCGCCCTCGGCGCCGCGCTGGCTGGCCACCACCCCGGCGCGCCGCAGGTCGGCCAGGATCGCCCCGAGGAAGCGGGGCGGCAGGCCCTGCTCCCCGGCCAGGTGCTCGGCGGTCTGGGGCGTCCCGGCGGCGGCCAGCGCGAGCAGGGCCCGGATTCCGTAGTCGACCTTGGCCGGGATGTGCATGGCGAGAGTCTGCCCGCATCGCGCGCCTGTGGTCACTTCCGTTCCTGGCCGGCGGCCGTGCCAAGATCTCTGGCATGGCACGGATCGCGCTCCACATCACCGGCGACGACAAGGCGGATGCGGTCATCAGCCGTGATCCCCTGGCCCTGCTGATCGGGATGGTGCTCGACCAGCAGGTGACGATCGAGAAGGCGTTCTCCTCGCCGGCCGACCTGCTGCGGCGGCTCGGCACCAAGGGCCCGCTGAATGCGGCCAGCATCGCCACCATGGACCCCGAGGCGCTGGCCGGCATCTTCCGGGAGCAGCCGGCCCTCCACCGCTACCCCGGCTCCATGGCGGGCCGGGTGCAGGCGGTCTGCCGCGTCGTGGCCGACGACTACGGGAACAAGGCGGACAACATCTGGAAGGGCGTGCAGAGCGGCGACGAGCTGCTGGCGCGTTTGCGCGCCCTGCCGGGCTTCGGCGAGCAGAAGGCGAAGATCTTCGCCGCGCTGCTCGGGAAGCAGCTGGGTGTGTGCCCCGAGGGCTGGCGCACGGTCACCACCCCCTACGGCAAAGAGGGCAGCTCGCTGTCGGTGGCCGATATCACCGACCCCGAGAGCCTGGCCAAGGTCCGGGCCACCAAGAAGGCGATGAAGGCCAAGGCCAGGGCGAAGGCCCAAGCCGGGACGTGACCGGGTGATCGGGAGTCCCGACCTCTCGGCCCGCCACCTCTACCTCTGCACACCGGACCGGCCCGACCTGACCCAATTCTTGCGCGAGTGCATCGCCGGCGGGGTGGACGTGGTGCAGCTGCGTGACAAGGAGCTGGAGGCCAGGCCGCTGCTGGCCCGGGCCCGGGAGGCCGCTGCCGTGTGCCGGGACCTCGGCGTGCCCTTCGTGCTGAACGACCGGCCCGACCTGGCGCTCGAGGCGGGGGCGGACGGCGTCCATGTCGGACAGGACGACGCGCCGGTCTCGCTGGCCCGGCGCATCCTGGGCCCCGGCGCCATCGTCGGGTTGTCGACCCACTGCCCGGCCGACCTCGAGGGCGCGGCGGACCAGGAGGTCACCTACATCTCGGCGGGGCCCGTGGAGGCCACGCCGACCAAGCCCGGTCGCCCGGGGACCGGACTGGGCTACGTCAGTCGGGCCAGCGCACGCTCCAGTGTTCCTGTATTCGTGACAGGCGGTGTGACCCCCGAAACGATCCCCGCCCTGACGGATGCCGGTGTCCGTCATTTCGTCGTCGTGCGGTTCCTGACGAACGCTGCGGATCCCCGTCGTGCGGCTCGGAGGCTGCGCGAAGCGATTGATCGAGCGTCGAGTAGTGCGCCGTCCCCGGCTTCTGCGCAGCATCAGAAGGCGAAGGAACGGGCTCCTCGGGCGTGACGTCGCCGTCGGCCTCCTGGTCGTAGGGCTCGACGACCGCGTCGAGGCCCAACGTGAACTTCGTCCCACCCCAGCCTGTGCCCGACACGACCTAGTCATCGGCATCGGCGGGGCACGCTTGAGCGGACGCACCGAGTGCGGACGGCATTGTTGACGGCCCGTTGTCGGCCGACGACCTCGTACTAGTGCCGGCGCTCCAGCCAGCCCACCAGGATGGCGATGACCCGGGGGTCGGCCCTGAGCCAGTGGCCGGCGCCGAGGACGGTGTGGAGCTCCGAGGGCCCCGTGGCCGCGTCGGCCAGGGCCCGGGCGTCGGCCAGGGGGACGTCGGGGTCGTCGGAGCCGTGCACCACGAGGAGCGGGCGACCCTTCAGCAGCGCGGCGTCGTCGGCGGGATGCAGGACGGAGAGCTCCTTGGCCCAAGTGTCGACGGAGACCGGATACCCGGGCGTGGTCACCACGCCCGTCTGGCGGCAGCGCTCCAGCAGCTGCTCGGGATCGCCCGCCAGGCCGCCGACGTCGGCCGGGGTGCCCAGGCAGGCCACACCGGCCACCCGCTCGTCACCGGCGGCCAGGTGCAGGGCCAGCACGCCGCCGAACCCGAAGCCCACCACGAGGCGGGGGGCGGCCTCGGGGATCTCGTCGGAGGCCAGGAAACCGAGGTCGTCCAGCCAGCCCAGTACCGAGAAGTCGCCGGCCGACTCGCCGGCGCCCCGCAGGGACGCCGTCACCACCCGCCAGCCCGACTCCCGCGTCAGCCGGTCGGCCAGGGCGGGATAGGTCAGCGCGACGTCGGCGGCTGCGCCCTTGGGCCGCGGCAGGTCGTGGATCAACACCACGTGGCCGTGCACCGGCGCGCCCTGCGGCGGGGAGCTGGCGTAGGTGGCGAGATCCCCCGCCGGCCCGGCGCGGAGCCTGAAGGGCCCCGGCACCGCTGATCAGATCCCGATGCGCTGTGCCAGCAGCTCGCGGTGGTACGAGGGATCGCCCAGCAAGAGCTCCGAGGACTTGGCCCGCTTGAAATAGAGGTGGGCCGGGTGCTCCCAGGTGAAGCCGATGCCGCCGTGGATCTGGATGTTCTCGGCCGCCGAGTGGAAGTAGGCCTCCGAGCAGTAGGACTTGGCCAGCGACGCCACGACCGGCAGCTCGTCGGAGTCCTCGGCCGCGGCCCAGGCCGCGTAGTAGGCGGCGGACTTGGCCGACTCGACCTCCAGCAGCATGTCGGCGCACTTGTGCTTGATGGCCTGGAAGCTGCCGATGGGCCGGCCGAACTGAATGCGGGTCTTGGCGTACTCCACCGATGCGTCGAGCACGTGCTGGGCCCCGCCCACCTGCTCGGCGGCCAGCGCCACCGCGGCCAGGTCCAGGGTCTTGGACAGCCCGGCCTCGGCCCCGCCGTCGACACCGATCAACACCGCCGGCACCTCGGCGAACTCCAGGCGGGCCTGCTTGCGAGTCTGGTCCATCGTGGGCAGGGGCGTGCGGGTCAGGCCCGCCGCGTCACCGGGCACGGCGAAGATGGAGACACCGGCGGCCGTCCGGGCGGCCACGATGATCAGGTCGGCCACGTGCCCGTCGATGACGAACATCTTGTGGCCGTTCAGCACCCAGCCGTCGCCCTTCTTCGTCGCCGCACACTCGATACCCGAGAAGTCCCACTTCCCGTTGTCCTCGGTGATGGCCAAGGTGGCGATCGTCTCCCCCGAGGCGATGCCGGGCAGGTAGGACTTCTTGGCCTCGTCGTCGCCCGACGTCAGCAGTGCATTGGCCCCGAGGGCCACCGAGGAGAAGAACGGCGCGCACAGCAGGGCGGCCCCCATCTCCTCCAACACGACGAGGAGCTCCACGTAGCCGAACCCGGAGCCGCCGAACTCCTCGGGGATGGTCAGCGATTGCAGGCCCAGCTGGTCGGCCATCTGGCTCCACACGGCGGGGTCGTACCCGTCGGTCGTGTCCATGAGGCGGCGCACCTCGGACTCGGGCGACTTCTCCGCCAAGAAGCGGCGCACGGCGGTGCGCAGCTCGTCCTGCTCTTCACTGAAGGCGAAATTCATGCCAGGGCTCCTCTAGTCATCGGCTCTCGTCTGCTCTTCCCCGGCGGCCCGGCCGGCAGTCCCGTCAGGCTGTCTACCAGACGGGCAAGCAGCCCGACCAGATGTGCCACGCTGGGGTCATGGGACAGCTGGAGCAGATCTGGAGCGATGCGACGGCCGAGGTGCACCAGATCGTGGTGGGCCCCATGGACAACAACGTCTACATCCTCCGCTGCCGCCGCACGGGGGACGCCATGCTGATCGACGCCGCCAACGAGCACGAGGAGCTCCTCGAGATCTGCCGGAGGCTCGGCGTGAACCAGGTGGTGGAGACACACGGGCACTGGGACCACATCCAGGCGGTGCCCGCGGTGCGCGACGCCGGCATCTCGGTGGCCGTGACCAGCGCCGACGCCGGCATGCTCCCCAGCTACGACCTCATCCTCGAAGACGACGAGCTGCTCAGCGTGGGCGACCTGCGCATCAAGACGCTGGCGACGCCGGGCCACACCCCCGGCTCCATCTGCTTCGCCGTGGAGGGCACGAACCTCCTGTTCACGGGCGACACCCTCTTCCCCGGGGGCCCGGGCAATACGAGCTTCGAGAATGCCGACTTCGACACCATCATTCAGTCGATCGACCGCCGAATCTTCTCCGCCTTCGGGCCCGACACCCTGGTCCTGCCGGGCCACGGGGCGGCCACCACGGTCGGGAACGAGTCACCTCACCTGGGCGAATGGGTCGAGCGAGGTTGGTGAGGGCCGCCGCGGGGAGTCCGCCGGAATCGTCGCGGCGGCCCCTACCGGAATACCTGACCAAAACGGTAGGCTTTTAGGCGATGACGAACCTGCTCGAGATCCGGGACCTGCACGTGTCGGCGGAGGACGGCCCCATCCTGCGGGGCGTCGACCTCACCGTCGGGGCGGGCGAGATCCACGCGCTGATGGGGCCCAACGGCGCCGGCAAGTCGACGCTGGCCGGCGCGCTGCTCGGGCACCCGGCCTACACGGTGACGTCCGGCTCGATCCTGCTGAACGGCGAGGACGTGACGGGGTGGGCGACCGACGTGCGGGCCAAGGCGGGGCTGTTCCTGGCCTTCCAGTATCCCGAGTCGATCGAGGGCGTGTCGGTGACGCAGTTCCTGCGCCAGGCGATGGCGGCGCGCAAGGGCACGGACGAGGTGTCGGTGCTGGAGGTGCGCGTGCTGATGACCGAGTGGATGGAGCGCCTCGGCATGGATACGTCTTTTGCGAGCCGGCACCTCAACCAGGGCTTCAGCGGCGGCGAGAAGAAGCGCAACGAGATCCTGCAGATGGCCTTGTTGGAGCCCCTGGTCGCCGTGCTGGACGAGACGGACTCGGGCCTCGACATCGACGCGCTGCGGGTCGTGGGACGGGGCGTGCGGGAGGTGCGCGCGGCCCGGCCTGAGTTGGGCGTGCTGGCCATCACGCACTACACGAGATTGCTGGAGGAGCTCGTGCCGGACGTGGTGCATATCTTGATCGACGGTCGTGTGGTGGCGTCCGGGGGGCCGGAGCTGGCCTCAGTGGTGGAGTCCGAGGGTTACGAGGGCTGGCGATGACGGCGGCATCCGGATCCGATTCTTCGCCGACGGCCGACGGGGGCCCGGGGGCCCCGGCGTCTCCGGCGGCCCCGGCGACCCCGGCGACCCCGGCCGCCACCCCGGCGCCGCTCAACGTCGAGGCGCTGCGCAAGGACTTCCCCCTCCTGGGGCGCAAAGTGAACGGCCGGCCGGTCGTCTATCTCGACTCGGCCTCCTCCGCCCTGCAGCCCAGGGCGGTCATCGACGCCATGACGCGCTACTACGAGACGACGCACGCCAACGTCCACCGCGGTGTCTACGCCACCGCCGAGGAGGCGACGGCCCTGTACGAGCGGGCCCGGGTCGTGGCCGGACGCTTCGTGGGTGCACCTGACCCGGCGCACGAGGTGGTGTTCACCAAGAACACGACCGAGTCGTTGAATCTGGTGGCGCAGTCCTGGGGCCGGGCCAACCTGCGCGCCGGCGACGCAGTGCTGCTGACCGAGATGGAGCACCACGCCAACATCGTGCCGTGGATGATCCTGTCCGAGGAGATCGGCGGCCTCGAGCTGCGCTACGTCCCGATCGACGACGCGGGGCGGCTCGTGCTCGACGACCTGGACCGCTTGGTCGACGGGGTCAAGGTCGTGGGTCTCTCCTGCATGTCGAACGTGCTGGGCACCATTCCCCCGGTGGCGCTGATCACGTCGATCGCCCATGAGGCGGGAGCTGTGGTGGTGGCCGACGGCGCACAGCTCGTCCCCCACTCGCCGGTCGACGTGCGCGACCTCGGCGTCGACTTCCTCGCCTTCTCGGCCCACAAGATGATGGGCCCGACCGGCATCGGCGTCCTGTGGGGCCGGGCCGAGTTTCTGGAGGCGATGCCACCCTTCCTCGGCGGTGGCGGCATGATCCTCGACGTCAAGCTCGACGGGTTCCGGGCGGCCCCGCCGCCGGCCCGCTTCGAGGCCGGCACGCCGCCCATCGCCGAGGCCGTCGGCCTGACGGCGGCGATCAGGTATCTCGGCGACATCGGGATGGACCGCATCCGGGCCCACGAGTCGGCGCTGACCGAGTACGCGGTGGGACGGCTGGACGAAAAACTCGGGTCAGACGTGCGGATCTTCGGGCCCCCGGCCGGTCCAGATCGGGGCGGCGTGCTGTCCCTGGCCTACCGGGACGTGCACGCGCACGACCTGGCGCAGGTGCTCGACCAGTTCGGCGTCTGCGTGCGGCCGGGCCACCACTGCGCCAAGCCGCTCATGCGGCGCCTGGGCGTGCAGGCCACCGCCCGCGCCTCGTTGTCGCTGTTCAGCGACGAGCACGACATCGAGGTGCTGATCGAGGGTTTGCTGGAAGCCGGTAGGTTGTTCGGCTGATGGCCGACCTCGAAGAGTTGTACCGCGAGATCATCCTCGACCACTACCGCTCACCCCGCAACCGCGGCGAGCTGGACTCGCCGCCTGCCCACCGCGTGGAGGGCTTCAACCCCCTCTGTGGCGACGAGGTCGTGGTGTCGATGGTGGTCTCGGACGGCAAGCTGGTCGACCTGAAGATCGGGGGCTCGGGCTGCTCGATCAGCCAGTCCTCCGCCTCCTTGATGTCGGCGGCCGTCAAGGGCAAGCCGGTCGGCGAGGTGCGCCGCCTGATCTCGACCTTCAAGGGGATGATGTCGATCCACGAGGCTGCGCTGGGGCCCGACGGCAACGGGGACGGCGCAGAGGTCGTAGAGACCGAGCCCGAGGAGATCGACCTCGACAAGCTGGGCGAGCTCGCCGCGCTGCAGGGCGTCGTGAAGTTCCCGGTACGCATCAAGTGCGCGACGTTGAGCTGGAACGCGCTGGCGCAGGGACTCGACGAGGTGGCGGCCGAAGCGTCCTGACGGCTGGCCCCTCGAGGACCTTTCAGGGCCCGGACTGGGGTCCCGGACTGGGGTCCCGGATTGGGGTCCCGAACTGGGGGGCCGGATTGGGGGGCCTGGACTGGGGCCACACTGTCGTCGCTCATCGAATTTCTCGGACGCGGCCCCAGGACGGGTGGACCATTCTCCGAACGGATGGCCCAGACACCTACTCCCGTGGCTCTCACCGACACCGGTGCCGGTGCCGGCGCCGGCGCCGGCGCCGACGAGATCGGCGCAGCGGCTGCCATGTCGAACAAGGAGCTCGAGGACGATCTCGGCGCGCTCTTCTCTCAGATGGCGGCGCTGCAGGGCAAGATCCTCGCCCGCTTCGGCGAGGTGGAGCGACGCCAGTCCTTCCGCGAGCAGGGAGCGACGTCGACCGAGTCGTGGGCGGCCGAGCGCTTCGGGATCTCGACGACTACAGCTCGGGGATACGCACGGGTGGGCGCCAAGGCCTGGGACATTCCGCACCTGGTCGGCTCCCTGGTTGCCGGCGAGGTGTCCTTGGACAAGGTCCGTGCAGTCGCCGATGTGGCCACGGCCGAAACGGACCGAGAGCTCTGTGCCCAGGCCAAGAAGCTTTCGGTGCGCGAGCTGGCCGACGTCGCCCGCACGACGGCGCAGCGGGCAGCGGCCCGCTCCAATGACGACTCTCGTTCTGGCGACGATCGGCGCTCGTCGCTGCGATTCAACGACACCTTCCGTACCATGACGCTTCAGCTGCCGGCCCCCGAGTACGCCGAGACGAAGGCCGTCTTGGAGGCGCAGGCCAAGAAGGTGCCTTCAGACGGAGAGACTCCCTGGGACGAGCGGCTCGCTGACGCTCACTTCGAGCTGATCCGCTCCTCTGCGCCTGGAGCCTCGGGACGGGCCAGCACGGTCAATCCCACTCTGGTCGTACTCCACGTGCCGCTCGACGCCCTGGTCGACGACGAGGTCGAGGACACCGAGCTGGCCGGTGAGCTCGAGCACAACGGCCTGGTCGACGTGGCCACGGTGCACAAGCTCTCCTGTGACGCCACGGTGGCCGTGGCCGTCGACGACGATGTCGGGCACACCATGTACGAGGGCCGGGCCCGGCGGTTCCCGAACGAGGGCCAGCGCCGGGAGGTCATGCGGCGGGACCGCCATTGCCGCTTCCCCGGCTGTGACGCCGAGACCTTCATCAATGTCCACCATGTGATCCCGTGGAAACCGACCGGTCGCACCGACCTCTCGAACCTCGCTCTCCTCTGCATCCACCATCATGCCCTGGTGCACAAGAAGGGCTGGTCCATGACCGGCAACGCCAATGAGGAGCTCAACATCGTCGGCCCGACGGGCCGGGTCATGACGTCGCGCCCTTCGCCACTTTGGACCACGGTCGCGGACTGGCGCTGATAGGGCCTCTCGGGCTGGCGTCCCCCACTTCCTGCCTCGGCCGGTTCAGCCGAGACCGATTCAGGCCCGATCAGCTCGGTTCCGCTCAGCTCAGCTCAGCTCGGGCTACAGGGTGTGGGGTTGAAGGAGGGCGGGGCCGTCGTGATGGTGGTCGAGGCGCCCGAGGACGATCCGCCAGCTGCCGTGGTCGGACCGGCCGGCGCCACCGCGGGCGTGATCGGTGGGGGCGGGTTGGGGTATCCGGCGGCGTCGGGTGGCGGGTTGGTAGGCGTCACCAGATCGGACCCGAAGATGCTCACCAGCATCTGCTGCGCCTCGGGTTGCTCTGCCGTCAGCACGTCCCCGAGGTCGCCGAACCCGTTGGCCGCCTCGGTCGGCAGGGTCATGGTATTGAGGTTGGACGGGTCGAACGAGTGGTAGTCCAGTGCCAGCCCGATGAGCTCATTGATGCCAAAGCCGTCGTCGATCGTGATGCCCTCGTGGATGGAGCCGATAAACGCGTTCACGGTGAGCGGGCTCACCTTCGACTTGGCCGCGGTGATCAGTGACCGGAGGAACACGTCCTGGCGCTGGATGCGGCCGAAGTCGCTGGTCCCGTCGTACTGCCAGTACCCGTCGGCGTAGTACTCGTAGTGCCGGGCGCGAGCCACACCGAGCGCCTGGGCGCCGTTCAGCAACTGGCAGCCGGGCGTGGTGATGTCGAGGCCCGAGTAGGCGTCCTTGGCCGGGTAGGGGAAGTTGAGGTAGATCCCGCCCAGAGCGTTGACGGCGTCCTGGAAGCCCGCGAAATCGACCTGGACCACGTGGTTGATGGGGATGCCGAAGTTGGCCGTGATGGTCTTGACCAACTGGTCGGCGCCTGAGTTGAAAGACGAGTTGATGCGGTTGTAGGTGCCGAACTGCGCCGAGTCCGGGGGCAGCATGGAGACCACCGTGTCGCGCGGGATAGACAAGACCTGTATCTGCTTGGTGGACGGCGTCACTCGCCACAGCTGCACGACGTCGCTGCGCTGGCCCGTCACGACGGAAGCCGAGCCGAAGGCCTGGCTCGACTCGCCAACTCGGCTGTCCGATCCGATGACGAGAATGGTGAAGGGCGCACCGTTCGCAGCAGCCACATCAGCGCTGATGTGCACCTTGTTGATCTGGTCGTACCGGTACACCAGGTACGCGTAGCTACCACCGGCGATGGCCGCGATGAGCACTATCAAGGCACACAGCGACACCACAACCTTCTTACCAGTGCTCCACTTGGGCTTTCCGCTACGTCGGACGCTCGACTTGCCCGTTTGCGAATCGACCTTGGCACCCAACGCGCGCAGGCCCGCCTCGTTGGCCACGTTCTCGCCCGCGGGCCCGGTGCGCATCTGCCGGCCGAGCGCGGCCAGGCCCTCCTGGTTCGCGTGTCTGCCGCGACGCTTCTCGGGGGAGCGATCCGACCCGTCGCCCGTCGGACGACCGTTCGCCATGGAGAAGACGGTACCAAGCACCGTTGCGCAGGTGGCGGCAGGCCTGCCGCAGGACGGTTCCGACGCGCCGGTCGCACCGGTCCCGCCGGATCAGTGTTTGTCCTGGTACCCCACGTAGCCGGTCTGCTCCAGCTGCAGCGCCAGAGCTGCATCGCCAGTGGCAACAATGCGGCCGTCAACCAGCACATGCACCAGATCCGCCTCTAGCTGCACCAGGAAGCGACTGAAGTGGGTGATAGCCAGGAGTCCCACGCCCCACTCGGTGGTGTCACGCTGCAGACGGCGCGCCACTTCACCGAGCGCGTCGACATCGAGACCCGAGTCCACCTCGTCCAGGATGCAGATGGCCGGCCGGATGACGCCCAGCTGGACCATCTCGGTGCGCTTCCGCTCACCACCCGAGAGGTCGACGTTGAGGGGCCGTCGCAGCAGGCGGGCATCGAGGCCGACGGCTTTCGCTTCGTCTTCCATGCGTCCTTGCAGTGTGGCGGCCGGCTCCGCGCCGACCTCGCTCACACCGCCTCCGGCGGCCGCAGCGGCCAAGAGCGAGTGCAGGCTCACTCCGGGGACCTCCACCGGATGCTGCAGCGCCAGGAACAGCCCGGCACGGGCCCGCTCCCAGGCTGGCCGGCCGGTGAGGTCCTGCCCGTCCATGGTGATGGAACCTGAAGTCACCTGGGTGCCGGGGCGCCCCATGAGCGCGTGAGCCAGGGTGCTCTTCCCAGACCCGTTGGGGCCCATAATGACGTGCACCTCGCCGCTGCGCACCGTGAGGTCGATGCCATGCAGGACCTCCTTACCCCCTGCGGTGGCATGCAGGTTCCGCACCTCGAACACGTGTTCGGAGCTCATGGGAGCACCACGGCGACGGTGCCGTCCTCGACCTCGACCTCGTAGACGGCCACCGGCTGCGTGGCCGGCAACGAGCAGGGCGCTCCCGTCCGGAGGTCGAAGGTGCTCCCATGGCGGGGGCACTCGATCTCGCACTCATCGGCCCACACCTCGCCCTCGGACAGCGAGTAGTCCTCATGGCTGCACTCGTCATCCACGGCGTAGAACGCGTCGCCGATGCGCACCAGCGCGATCCGGCGGCCGGACACGTCGAATCGTCGCGCCTCACCCGGCGCCAGGTCGTCGGGCGCGCACAGCACCACGGTCTCAGACACCGGCAGGCAGGGCTCGGCCGCCCAACGCCACGTCGAGGCGCTCGTGTACTTCGCGCTGCAGGAGCGGCACCGCCTCGGGGACCGGCGACCGCTCGATGATGGCGTCGAAGAAACCGCGCACGATGAGGCCTTCGGCCACCTCGGGCGCCACCCCACGGGACTCGATGTAGTAGCGCTGATCCTCGTCGATGGGCCCCACGGTCGAGGCATGAGAGCAGCGGACGTCGTTCTCCAAGATGTCGAGGTTGGGCACGGAGTCTGCGTGCGCTCCTTCGTCGAGTACGAGGTTGTGGTTGGTCTGGCGGGCGTCGCTGCGCACCGCTCCCCTGTGGACCCGGATGAGCCCGCTGTAAACCGAACACGACGTCCCGGCCACCGCGCCCTGGCACAGCAGCTCACTCGTCGTGCGTGGTGCCACATGGTCCTGGAGGGTGCGGACGTCGTGGACCTGGGTCCCGTCGCCGAGATACGCGGAGAGGATCTCGCTGCGCCGCGTCCCGCCCCTCGACCGAGACATCGGCGCGCACCCGGTCGTACGAGGCACCGAGTCCGACGGTGAACGTCCGGAGTTGCGACGTGGCCATGCCTCGGCCAGCCAGCCGGGCGATGGACCAGGCGGCGTCACCGAGGATCTGCAGCGAGACATACGACAGGGCGGCTCCCTCCGCCACGGCCAGTTCCGTCACCGGCACCACGAGGCTGCGGTTCGCTCCCTCGGCGCCGGCGAACACCTCGACGACGGACAGAGCGGAACCCTCGCCGGCGCGCACGCTCGTGCGAGGGAAAGCGGACGAGCTGTCGCACCAGTGCACGATCAGGACGGGCGGGCCCACCCGGAGGCCGGCGGGCACGTCGACGAACACCGGAGCCGGGGCGAAGGCGTCGTTCAGCCGCACGAGGGCGTCCCCGCCCTGCTGCACGGACCCGAGCATGTCGGACGAGCCGGGCACGTCCTCGGCCCGCCCGAAGGCCAAGCCGGTCGCCGCACCCGTGGAGAAAGCGGAGGCACGCCCGTTGTGCACCAGCACGCTCCCGGCCACCGGGCCCAGCTCCGAGGTGAGCGCGGCCAACAACTGGTCGCCCGCCGGAGCCGGCCCGTCGTGCATCGGGGGGGTGAACTGGTCGAGGGCGAGGCCGTTGATGGGCGTATAGCGCCAGACCTCCTCGCTCTCCGAGGGTAGCTCGCACGAGGCAAACGCCTCGTAGCCGGCGGCCCGCCGAGCGCGGAGCCAGTCCGGTCCGGTCAGGGCCGCGGAAGCCTCGGCGGTGAAGGTGTGCGGAGTCACGTCCTCTTTCGGGATCGCCAATGTGGCCCATGCACTCTAGTGGCACCCCGAAGGCCTCCCTACCTGGCGGATTAGCCTTTCATGCATGGGAGAGATCGTCGATTTCGAGTCACCAGTGCTGCGGATCACACGGAACGGAGCCGAAGCGGAGGGCGTGGCCACCTTGTGGCTGGACCGCGCCGAGGCGCGCAACGCCATGGGGGTGGACCTGTGGCGGGACCTGCCCCGGGCCATGGCCGCGCTGAGCGCCGACACGGCGGTGCGCGTGATCGTCGTGGCGGCCCAGGGGCCCCACTTCTCCGTCGGTCTTGATCTCAAGGCAATGGGCGGCATGCTCACCGGAGGCGGTGGCGGTGGCGGAGGCGGAGATGACAGCGACTCGTCGGGACCCTCCATGGCGGCCCACGCCCGCTCCGGTCGCACGGAGGTCCTCCGGCTGCAGGACGCCATCACCGCCGTGGCGCGCTGCCCCAAGCCCGTCATCGCGGCCGTGCACGGCTACTGCATCGGCGGGGGCGTCGATCTCATCGCCGCCTGCGACATCCGGTTGGCCTCGGCGGACGCCGTCTTCTCCGTCCGCGAGGCCAAGATGGCGATCGTCGCCGATCTGGGGAGCCTGCAGCGCCTGCCGGCCATCATCAACGCCGGACACCTGGCAGAACTGGCGTACACCGGCAAGGACATCGAGCGCGGAACGGGCCAAGGAGATCGGGCTGGTGAACGACGTCGCCGCTGACGCCGAGGCCGTGCAGAAGGCGGCGCAGACGCTGGCCGCGGAGATCGCGTCCAACTCCCCCATCGCCGTGCAGGGCACCAAAGCCGTGCTGGCCGCCAACGAAGGACGGACCGTGGCCGAGGGCCTGGACTACGTGGCGACCTGGAACGCCGGGATGCTGGCGTCGGACGATCTGATCGAGGCGGTGACGGCCTTCATGGAGAAGCGCCCGCCGAAGTTCACCGGTCGATAGCGCGGCACAGCTACCGCGGCCGTCGTTCTCAGCGCTTGCGGCGCCACCAGCGGTTGGCGGAGCGCTCCCGGCGGGCGTCCTCGGCCCGGACAGAGTCGAGCACGTCGGGCGCCACGTCGTTCACGATGTCCTCGGCCGATTCGAGCAACTCGGCGACGTCGGCGCCGCCCCCGCCCGGCTCCTCCTCGATCGCCGGCTCCACCAGGCTCCCGTGCACCCAGCCCACGTCCGCCATGCGGCGGTGATACGAGGGGCAGTTCTCGGGACAGCGCCAGGGCGCCTCGGGGGCCAGATCGAGCACGCAGAAGCGGGCGGCCTCGCCCGAGGCGTAGGTCCGGCTCTGGAAGTGGGTGCACTCCTCCCGCATCGGCATCGTTCTATGGTGCCACGCTGCAGGCGGGGGTGGCGGTGCGGGCGGGGCAGGCGGTCAGCCGACCGAGCCTTCCATCTGCAGCTCAATGAGGCGGCTCCACTCCACTGCGTACTCCATCGGCAGCGTGCGGGTCACCGGCTCAATGAAGCCGTTCACGATCATGCCCATGGCCTGCTGCTCGGAGAGCCCCCGGCTCATCAGGTAGAAGAGCTGGTCGTCACCGACCTTCGAGACGGTAGCCTCGTGGCCGATGCGTGCGCTGCGCTCGCCGACCTCCATGTAGGGCTTGGTCTCGGAGGTCGATTCGTCGTCGAGCAACAGGGCGTCGCAGCGCACGAAGGACTTGGCACCGTATGCCTCCGGGTCCACGTGCACCTTGCCCCGGTAGGTGGTGATGCCGCCGTCCTTGGAGATGGACTTGGACACGATGGTCGAGCTCGTCTCCGGGGCGATGTGGTACATCTTGGCGCCGGCGTCCTGGTGCTGGCCCGCCCCGGCGTAGGCAACCGACAACACCTCGCCGCTCGCCTTCGGCCCCATCAGGTAGACCGACGGGTACTTCATGGTGAGCCGAGAACCGATATTGCCGTCGATCCACTCGACGTGCGCCTCGGCCTCGGCCCGGGCCCGCTTCGTGACCAGGTTGTAGACGTTGGTCGACCAGTTCTGAATGGTCGTGTAGGTGATGCGCGACCCGGGCAACGCCACGAGCTCCACGACCGCAGAGTGCAGCGAGTCGGTCGAGTACACGGGAGCTGAGCAGCCCTCGATGTAGTGCACCTGGGAGCCCTCGTCGGCGATGATCAGCGTGCGCTCGAACTGGCCCATGTTCTCGGCGTTGATCCGGAAGTACGCCTGCAGCGGCATGTCCACCTTCACGCCCGGCGGGACATAGATGAAGGAGCCCCCCGACCACACGGCCGAGTTCAACGCAGCGAACTTGTTGTCGTTGGGCGGGATGATCTTCCCGAACCACTTCTGCACGATTTCGGGGTACTCGCGCACCGCCGTGTCCATGTCGCAGAAGAGGACGCCCTGCTCTTCGAGATCCTCCCGGTTTCGGTGGAACACGACCTCGGACTCGTACTGCGCGGTCACGCCGGAGAGGTACTTGCGCTCGGCCTCGGGGATCCCGAGCTTCTCGTACGTGTTCTTGATCGCGTCGGGCAGGTCTTCCCACTTGTCCACCTGTCCGCCGGTGGGCTTGATGTAATAGAAGATGTCGTCGAAGTCGAGGTTCGGCATCTGCGTGGCGAACCACGGCGCCATCGGCTTGCGCTCGAAGTGCTTGAGGGCGCGGAGCCGGAAGTCCCGCATCCACTCGGGCTCCTTCTTCATCTCCGACATCTCGCGCACGATCGACTCGTTCAGGCCCTTCTTGGGCTTGAACACGTAGTCCTCGGCGTCGCTCCACCCGAGCTGGTACCGCCCGAGGTCGAGATCCGTGGTGGCCATGTCGGCTCCTGAAGTCGGAGGAAAACGGGGAATTTCCCCTATGGAGATAGTAACAACTACCCGGGCCAGCCGAAACGTCTTCCGAGGCATACCGGCTTGTGGCCAGCCGTGGCAGAGTCTCAATCCTATGGCCAGCCCCCCGAGCCCCCCGAGCGTCCCAAGCGCCCCCAGCGCCCCCAGCGCCCCCAGCGCCCCAAGCGCCCCAAGCGCCCCCAGCGCCCCCAGCGCCCCCAGGCGACCCCACGTCATATCGGCCCACGGCGATGACCGCGAAGACCCCTGGTTCTGGCTTCGCGAGCGTGAGGACCCCGACGTCATCGCCTACCTGAAGGCCGAGAACGCGTACACCGACGAGGCGACGGCCCCGCTGGCCGCCCTGCGCAGCGACCTCTTCGAAGAGATGAAGGCCAGGATCAAAGAGACGGACATGTCGGTGCCGACCCGGCGGGGACCCTGGTGGTACTACTCGCGCACCGAGGAGGGGAAGGACTACGGCATCCACTGCCGGCGCCCGGCCCGTGGCCTGCAGGAGCTGCCGCCGGCCGGGGAGCCCGGCGAGGACGAGCAGATCCTCCTCGACGAGAACGTGCTGGCCCAGGGCTCGGACTACTTCGCCGTCGGGAGCGCCGCCGTCAGCCACGACCATCGCTGGCTCGCCTACTCGACCGATCGCCTCGGGAACGAGAAGTACGAGTTGCAGTTCCGGCCGCTCGAGGCCGGCATCGCGGCCGCCCCCGAGTCGGTGCCCGACACCGGGTACGGCCTGGCGTGGTCCGCGGCAGCCGACTACGTGTTCTACGTCCGCATCGATGAGGCGCAGCGCCCCTTTCAGCTCTGGCGCCATCAACTGGGCAGCGACCCGACCGGCGACGTCCTCGTCTTCGAGGAGGCCGACCGGCGCTTCACGCTCGGGACCGGTCCCACCCGGGACACCGAATGGATCCTCATCGGCCTGCACAGCACCAACACCAGCGAATGGCTGGCCATCTCGTCAGACGACCCCCTGGCCGAGCCCCGAGTCGTCCTGCCGCGCCGCGAGGGCGTGGAGTACGTCGTCGACCACCTCACCCCCAGGGTGGGCGCAGGCTCGTTCCTCGTGCTGACCAACGACGCGGCCCAGGACTTCCGGGTCCTCGCCGCCCCGGACCACAGGGCGCTCGGAGCCGACGCCGACTGGCGCGAGGTGATCCCGCACCGGCCGGGGACGCGGATCGAGGACGTCGACGCCTTCGGCGGCGCGCTGGTGCTGAGCGAGCGCGCCGAGGCTCAGACCCAGGTGCACGTCCTCCCGCTGCCCGAGCAGGAGGACCCTTTGGCCGCTGACCTGCTCCGGGACGGCTGGATCGTCCCGTCCGTCGAGAGCCCCTCGTCCACCTGGCTCGGCCCCAACCCCGAGCCCGACGCCCCCGCGCTGCGCATCGGGCGCATGTCGCTCGTGACGCCCGCCAGCGTGCTGCAGATCACGATGGACGAACGCGAGGAGACGCTGCTGAAGCAGGAGCCCGTGCTGGGCGACTTCGATCCCGCGCGCTACACCACCTACCGGGAATGGGCCGTCGCCCCCGACGGGACGCGCGTCCCGCTCTCGGTGGTCCACCGCAAGGACCTGGCGCTACCGGCCCCCATGGTCCTGTACGGCTACGGCGCGTACGAAATGAGCATCGACCCGTCCTTCTCGCACCACCGGCTCTCGCTCTTCGACCGTGGCGTCGCCTTCGCCATCGCGCACGTGCGTGGTGGTGGCGAGATGGGCCGCGCCTGGTACGAGGACGGGCGCATGGAGCACAAGGCCAACACGTTCTCGGACTTCATCGCCTGCGGGCACCACCTCGTCGACGCCGGCATCGCCCGCCCGGGCTTCCTGGTCGGCCGCGGCGCCTCCGCCGGCGGGCTCCTCATCGGTGCCGTCGCCAACCAGGCACCCGAGCTCTTCCGGGCCCTGATCGCCGAGGTGCCCTTCGTCGACTGCGTCACGACCATGCTCGATGACGAGCTCCCCCTCACCGTCGGCGAGTGGGAGGAATGGGGCAACCCCCTGGCCGACGAGTCGGCCTACCGCCGCATGCTCACCTACTCGCCCTACGACAACGTGACGGGGCAGAATCCGGATGGGTCACCGCGCACCTATCCGGACCTCTTCGTCACGGCGGGCCTCAACGATCCCCGCGTGGCCTATTGGGAGCCGGCCAAGTGGGTGGCCAAGCTGCGGGCCGAATCGCCCACCACCAGGGTGCTGCTCAAGACCGAGCTGGGAGCCGGGCACGGCGGGCCGTCGGGCCGCTACGAGGCCTGGAAGGAAGAGGCCCTCGTGTACGCCTTCCTGCTCGACGTCCTCGGGTTGGCCGAGAAGGGCTGATCAGGTCGAGGACGTCGGGGACACCGCCTCGAAATTGAGGGTGAACGGCGCCTGGTTGCCCAGCGGCAACACCACGGGCGCGCCGTTGACGGTGGCGCTGAATGCGCCCGGCGCGCCGGCGATCACGGTGACCGGTCCCGTGGCGGCGATGGCGTGGGACTGGCCCGATTGGAGCGTCGTGGTGAAGAGCACCGCGCCCGTCACGGTGTCGGTGACGTCCACCCAGCACTCCCCCGTGGTGGCGGCGATGTCGAGCGAGTAGGTCGGGGCCGCCACCGTGTACGTCGCCCCATGCGCAGTCGTCGCCGTCGGCGCCGAGACAGCCGGCGGCGCGGTCGTACTGGTGGTGCTCGTGCTGGCATGGTGGTGCCCTCTCGGCGGAGTGCGGGCGGGCACCGTCGTGGCGCCGACGGCCGCCTTGGGGTGCTTGGGCGGGTTGGAGTGCACCCCGGTGAGGATCAGCACGAGGACCAGGACAAGCACCGCCCCCACAGCGGCGGCCGGGCCACCCAGGCGCCGCGGCCGGTGGTCGATGGAGCGGATGACCCGGTCCTCGTTGCCGGTCATGAACGTGGCCGGGACCGGATCGGGGCTGGCGTCGTCGAAACTCACCGGCTGGGAAGGGTTGGGCACCGGGGGCGGCGGGACGGGTGGGACGACCGGTCGGTCGGCTTCGGTGAGGCGGACCGTGGGCGAGCCCGAGACCCGGAACGCGCTGGCGGGGAACGTCGTCCGCTCCGCCTCGTCCCCGTCGCCGCCGTCGCCATTGCCGTTGGCCCCGTGACCCGGAGGGTGCGTCCGCATCTCCTCGAGCGTGTGCAGCTGCCGGTGGTAGTGCTGCACCGAGTGCTCGTCGTCGTGGGAGCGCCGGAGCAGCAGCACGGCCGCGGTGACGCCCAGTACCACCACGACTGCGATCAGCCAACCGATCAGCACCGTCCCCTATTCAACAGGATCGGCGGGGCACTGAACACGCGGTGTGCGGCGGCACCCTGCAGGCCCTCCGGGAGGCTCCGAACCCGGCGAGGCGAGGCGGCCTCCCCAAGGGATCAGGCGGACAGGCGGGGGCGGATCTCCTCGGGAATGTCGTCACGGCGCGGGTTGCTCTGGTCACGCCCCGAGAGGATCGGGTCACGCACTCCCCAGTCGGCCCCGACGGCGGGGTCGTCCCAGGCCAGCCCATGCTCGTCGGAGGAGTCGTAGTAGTTGTCGACGAGATACGTGAGCAGGATGTCGGTCAGCGCCGCGAAGCCGTGGGCCACCCCCGGCGGGATGTAGACGCCCTGATCGACGTCGCCGTCGAGCTCTATGACCTCGGTGGCGCCATCGGTACGGGAGCCGACACGCAGGTCATGCAGGACGACCCGCACCCGGCCCCGCAGCGCGTACCAATAGTCCGCCTGGTGCAGGTGGAAGTGCAGGCCCACCAGCGCACCGGCCTGCTTCTCCGAGCGGTTGCCCTGAATCATCTCGGGGCGGTCGGGGAACCAGCTGCGCCGGTAGGTCTCGACGAAGCGCCCGCGCTCGTCGCCGTGCACGTCGGGCCGCACGACGACGACGTCATCTATGACGGTGGAGCGGATCAGCTCAGGCATGGCGCGAACGGTATCAGGAGGCGTAGCGCCCGAAGCCGCCCCGGTAGAAGAGCAACGGGCTGCCCTCGCCGATCTCCATGGCCACGACGTGGCCGGTGACGAGCTCGTGGTCGCCCCCGTCGAAGATGTCGCCGAGCCGGCACTCGACGACGGCCAGCGAGTGGTCGATCACCGGTGCGCCGGTGATGCCGTGCGACCAGCCGACGCCCTCGAACTTGTCGCCGCCCGAGACGGCGAACGAGCGGCACAGCGCCTCTTGGTGGTCGCCCAGGATGTTCACGCAGAAGTTGCCCGCCTTGGCGATGCGGGGCCAGCTCGTCGATGTGCGGGCCGGGGCGAGGATGACCATCGGGGGCTCGAGGGAGAGGGCAGCGAAGGACTGGCAGCTGAAGCCGACCGGGACGCCGTCCTCCAGCGCGGTGACGATGGTGACCCCGGTGGCGAAGTGCCCGAGCACCTCGCGGAACCGGGCCTGATCGAGGCCCGACATCCCTTGCGCCCTGCGCCCTGTGCCTTATGCCTTGCCGAGATCGACCGACTGGGACTCGTGCGCAGACGAGACGTCCTCCACGTGCTTCGCCTCGGGGAGCCGGCGGGCCTGGTTGAGGATGCGGTCGAGCTCGCGGTCGGTGTGCGACGGGTCGTGGTGCGAGAGCAGCAGCCGCTTCACCCCCGCCTCGGCCGCCACGTGGACGGCATAGGCGGCGGTCGAGTGCCCCCAGTCCGCCTTGGCCGAGAACTCGTCGTCGGTGTACTGGCCGTCGTGGATCAGCAGGTCCACGTCCTGGCACAGCTCGAGCACGGCCTCGGGGATGGCGCGCCGGTCGAGCGGGGCCTGGTGGTCAGACATGTAGGCGACGGAACGTCCTTCGGCCTCTATCCGGAAGCCGAGCGTCACGCCGGCGTGCGGGATGGGCCGGGCCATCACCTTGGCCGAACCGATGGAGAAGTCCTCGGCGCCGACGTCGACGGTGATCAGTTCGCCGCGGAACTGCTCCATGTGGATGGGGAACACGGGTGGTTGCACCGCGGCGTGCAGCGCGTCCTTGAGGGTGCCCTTCGGCTGCGCCGGGCCGTACACGGTCAGCCGCGCCCCGGGGTCGTGCAGGGGACTGAAGAACGGGATCCCCAGAATGTGGTCGAAGTGGAGGTGCGTCAGCAGCGCGGTGGCGTGCATCGGCGTCCCCAGGGCCCGGACCTCCCGCTGCAGGACGTCGCCCAGGGCACGCAACCCGGTGCCCAGGTCCACTATTAAAGGCTCGTCCCCCTCGATGTCGATCACGAGGCACGAAGTGTTCCCGCCGTAGCGGCGGTAGCGATCGCCCGAGCACGGGCATGACCCCCGCACGCCGTAGAACGTGACGTTCATCTACGCGACGTTACCCTGCCCCGGAGCGGTACGTTCTGCACCGATGGAGCAACGGACGATCACCGCGAACGGGCTGGAGTTCGCCTGTTTGACCGACGGGCCCGACGACGGGCCGCTCGCCCTGTGCCTGCACGGCTTCCCGGACACGGCCCACACCTGGCGTTTCCTGCTGCCCGACCTGGCGGCCGCCGGCTTCCGGGCCGTGGCGCCGTTCCAGCGCGGGTACGCCCCGACCGGCGTGCCGGCCGACGGGCGCTACCAGGTCGGGGCGCTGGTGGGCGACGCGAACGCCCTGCACGAGGCGCTCGGGGGCGGCGATGACGCCGTCATCATCGGGCACGACTGGGGTGCGCTGGCGACCTACGGCGCGGTGGCCCATCAGCCGGCGCGCTGGCGGCGCGCCGTCACGGCGGCCGTCCCCCCGACGGCGTCCATCGGCATGTCGCTCCTCACCTACGCGCAGCTGCAGAAGAGCTGGTACATGTTCTTCTTCCTGTCCCCGCTGGCCGAGGCGGCGCTCCCCCTCGACGACTATTCCTTCATAGACGGTCTGTGGCGCGACTGGTCACCCGGCTACGACGGCGATTGGGACGTGGCGCGCGTGAAGGAGTCCATCGGCGACCCCGAGCGCATCGTGGCGGCGATCAGCTACTACCGCGCCATGTGGGACCCGACGCTGCAGGTGCCCGAGCTGGCCGACGAGCAGGCGGCGGCACTGCTCCCGACGCCCAAGCCCACGCTGTATCTCCATGGGCGCGACGACCAGTGCATGCTGCTCTCCTCCATCGTTGCGCCGCTCGATTTCTTGGCCGAGGGCTCCGCCCTCGAGATCGTCGACGGCGCCGGCCACTTCTTGCACGTGGAGCGGCCCGAGGTGGTCAACCGCAGCATCATCGGCTTTCTGACCGCCCCCTGAGAGGGCGGGCCACCTCGCCGCGCAGACGGAGGACGGGATCCTTCCCGTTCCCGCCCGACCAGGCGGCGAACCCCTCGGCCACCACGGCGGCTGCGACCCGCTCGGCCCGCTCTGGATCCCCGGGCCAGCCACAGGCACCGGCGAGCGCGCTCCGGCGCACGCCGCCGCGGCGCAGCCCGTCGAGCAGGCGGCCTCGGCCCTGGCGGTCCGACCCGGCGAAGGCGCTCTGCGGCCGCGCCGTCGGGCTGAGCCGCCAGGGGTCGACGACTTCGCCGCTCCCGCCGCTGCGCCTCCAGGCGCACTGGCGACGCAGGGGGCATTGGGCGCAGGCGGGACGCGCCGCCGTGCAGACAGTGGCCCCCAGGTCGAACATCGCCTGGTTGAATTCCCACGACCGGCCGGCGGGCACGAGCTGATCGCCCAACGCGGTGGCCTGGCGCAGCGGCAAGGCGCGGCCGGCGACAGCGCGGGCCAGGACGCGCACGCCATTGGTGTCGACGGCGGCGACGTCCTCCCCGAAGGCGAAGGTGCGCACTGCCCGCGCCGTGTACGGGCCGACGCCGGGGAGCGCCCGGAGGGCCGCGTCCTCTCTTGGGACAGCGCCACGGTGATCGGCCACCATGCGCGCCGCCGCCCGGTGCAGGTTCAGTGCCCGCCGGTTGTAGCCCAGCCCGGACCAGATGCGGACCACGGACGCCGGTCCGGCCGCCGCGCAAGCGTCCGGCGTCGGGAAGGCGGTGAGGAACCTCCCGTAGTGCGGGACGACGCGATCGACTTGCGTCTGCTGCAACATGACCTCGGAGACGAGGATCGGCCAGGCGTCACGCGTTTTGCGCCAGGGTAGGTCGCGGCGGTGCTCCTCTCCCCACTCCAGCAGGCGGCAGCGGAAGCGGCTGACGCGGTCGGCCCGGAGCGACCGGGCCTCAGTCCCAGACGTCGTCGTCGTACGGCCGCTGCCGTGCCGGCGCGGCCGCGGTCTTCCACACCATCAGCTTGCGCCGGAAGTAACAGACCTCCTCGCCGCGCTGATTGAAGGCCTTGGTCTCGACGGTGACGATGCCGCGGTCGTCCTTCGACTTCGACGGGGTGGCGTCGAGGACGCGGGTCTCGGCGTAGATGGTGTCGCCGTGGAAGGTCGGGTGGCGGTGCAGCAGCGACTCGACCTCCAGGTTGGCGATGCACGAGCCGCTGACGTCGGGCACGCTCATGCCCAGCGCGAGGGAGTACACGAGGTTGCCCACTACGACGTTCTTGCCCTGCACCGTCTCGTGCTCGGCGAACCACGCGTTCGTGTGCAGCGGGTGGTGGTTCATCGTCATCATGCAGAACAGGTGATCGTCGTACTCGGTGATCGTCTTGCCCGGCCAGTGCCGGTAGATGTCGCCGGGGACGAAGTCCTCGAGGTAACGGCCGAACGGCCGGTCGTAGACCGTCACTCGCCTATCGGCTCGGGACGGGGGCGGGTCGTGAAACCGAGGGAGGCGTTGGGCAGCGATTCGCCGTCGATCATGAGGCGCCAGGCGAAGCGCGTGCCCGGCGCCAGCGGCAGCGGGCCCAGGTTCACGGCGAGCGCAACGTCGATCGGCGACCCCTCCGGGATCCCCTGCGGCTGGCTCACGGTGAACTCACCGCGGACCTCGACCGGCTGCGTGCCCTCGGTGGTCTCCATAAGCACGGGCTGGCCGTCGGCGTCCTCCAAGAAGAGCTCCCAGTGGTGCGACGCTTCGGCCTCGTGCCAGTCGACGTCGATCTTCAACGCGACGGCCGAGGGGACGGGATCGGGGCCGGTCATGCTCCAGCCGCCACCCAGAATGAAGAGCTTGCCGTCGGACACCTGGGCCGCGTCGCACAGCAGCATGGTTACTTTCACGGAGAGGGAGGTTACCGGTCTGCAACGGGGGCACGCGAAGGGCGGACCGGGACGGTCGGTGCGGTCGGGACGGTCGGGGCGGTCGGGACGGGCGGAGCGGACGGTCGGTGCATACGGTCGGGGGCTCGGGCTCGGGGGCACCATAGAGTGCACGGCTATGGCCGACCACCAGCCGGGCGCCGAAGCCGTGGGCGAAATGAAGGGGCTCCGGGACGACGTCTACCGGCGCCCGCTGGCCACGGCGCTCTCACGGTTGGGTCTCGGCTCCGGTTGGCGCTGTGTTGATGTGGGCGCCGGCGGGGGGGACGTCTCGGTGGCGCTGGCGGAGATGGTTGGTCGGGATGGGCGGGTCTACGCCGTGGACAGCGACCCCGCAGCGCGCGACGAGGTGGCGCGCGCCGCTGCCGCCGCGGCGCATGCACAGGTGATCGCACTGACCCAGGCTGGGGAGGACCTCGCACTGCCCGAAGCGGTCGATCTCGCCTTCTGCCGCTTCCTCCTCATGCACGTGCTCGAGCCGGCGGTCGTCGTGGCGAGGATGGCCAGCGCGGTGCGTCCCGGCGGTTGGGTGGTGGCGCAGGAGCCGATCACGTCGGCCGGCCGCATCGCAGGGACGCCACTGTCGATGCCCGATGCGCGCCATCCGGACGTCGGCGCGTTGCTCCCCGCGCTGGTGCGGACCGCCGGGCTCGAGGTGGTCGACGCCTGGGCCGAGGCGCCGGCGGGCGTCGGGCCCGGTCCCGTCACCCGCTATCTGGAATCGCTCACGGGCGTTGATCCCGGTGACGACCCGGTGGTCCTGCCCCCGCTGGTGACGGTCCTCGGTCGCCGCACCTGATCGATCGGTGAGCCTCGGCAGGAAATAGGGGCACTTTGGGGAGCTATTAGGGTCGCTCCCGGTGACGACGCCTCCCGATTCAAACCTCGCCGGCGCCGCTGACGCGGTCGATCTCGCCCAACGCCTGGTGGACCGGGCCTGCGGTGCGGTGCGCGACGGGGGCGGCATCGATGCCAACCAGGTGGTCGCCTACGACGTGGCGCACGCCGCCGCCGCGGTGGCCACGGCGCGGGCGGCGCTCGACTACGGCGCGCTGGGAGAGGTCGAGGCGCGCATTGCCGGCGCCTTCGTGGCCGACGTCGTGGCCGACCTGTTGGGACGCGTGGCGGGCCGGGAGGCGCGCTGGGGCGTGGAGCCCGGCTGGGACGCGCCGGTGGCCGCCTTCCTGGCGGCGCAACGTGATCCGGCGGTGCTGGCGTCCCTGGCCACCACCGAGGGTCCGCGGCACCTGGGCGAGGACTTCGAGCTGGTGCGCGAGACGTTCCACCGCTTCGCCGAGGACAAGGTGCGGCCGCACGCCGAGCACGTGCACCGGGAGAACAGCGACATCCCCGAGGAAGTGATTGAGGGCCTGGCCGAGCTCGGCGGCTTCGGGCTCTCCGTGCCCGAGGAATACGGCGGCTTCGCCTCGGGCGGGGAGAGCGATTACCTGGGCATGGTCGTCGCCACCGAGGAGCTCAGCTGGGGATCGCTCGGCGTCGGCGGGTCGCTCATCACCCGGCCCGAGATCCTGACCCGGGCCCTCGTCTACGGCGGGACCGAGGAGCAGAAGAAGCACTGGCTGCCCAAGCTGGCCTCGGCCGAGATTCTGGCGGCGGTCGCCGTCACCGAGCCCGACTTCGGCTCCGACGTGGCGGGCATCGTGACGGCGGCCACACCGGTCGAGGGTGGGTGGGTCATCAACGGCGTCAAGACCTGGTGCACCTTCGCCGCCCGGGCCGACGTGCTCATGCTGTTGGCTCGCACCGACCCGGACCGCTCGCTGGCCCACCGTGGCATCTCGATGTTCGTGGTCGAGAAGCCGCGTGGTGACGGCCACGGGTTCGTCTTCTCCCAGGGAAGCGGCTCGGACGGGTCGGACGGGCCGGACGGGTCGGACGGGTCGGACCGCCCGGCGGATCTGGCGCCGGGTCGCCTGGAAGGACGGCCGATCGACACCCTCGGCTACCGCGGCATGCACTCCTACGAGTTGGCGTTCGAGAACTGGTTCGTACCCGAAGCCAATCTCGTCGGAGGTGCCGAGGGGCTCGGGAAGGGCTTCTATCTCCAGATGCAGGGCTTCGAGAACGGCCGCCTGCAGACGGCGGCGCGCGCGCTGGGCGTCATGCAGGCCGCGTACGAGGCTGCCGTTGCGTACGCGGCCGAACGCAAGGTGTTCGGATCACCGATCGGCGAGTACCAGCTGACGCAGGCCAAGCTCGGTCGGATGGCGGTGATCATCCAGGCCACCCGCCAGAGCTCGTACCGCGTGGCGCGTCTGATGGCCGGCGGCGAAGGCGCGCTCGAGGCGTCCATGCTCAAGGCCTACGTGTGCCGGGCGGCCGAGTGGGTGACCCGCGAGGCGATGCAGATCCACGGCGGCATGGGCTACGCGGAGGAATTCCCCGTCAGCCGCTACTTCGTCGATGCCCGGGTCCTCTCCATCTTCGAGGGTGCCGACGAGACCTTGGCGCTGAAGGTGATTGCCCGACGCCTCATCGGTTGACCGGAGGAAGCTGCGAGTCGTCTAGCCGGGACTACGGGTCAGACCGGCCCGCTCGCCCCTGGTGACGAACTTGATCGCCATTTTGCGGCTGGCCTCGTCGATCATCTCGTCACCGAACATCACCGCACCCTTGCGGTCCTCCTCGGTGGCCTTCTGGTAGGCATCGAGGATGTCGAAGGCACGGTCGAACTGCTCTTGGGTAGGCGAGAAGACCTCGTTGAGCGTGATCGCCTGGTCAGGTGTGAGGGCCCACTTGCCGTCGTAGCCGAGCATGCGAGCCCGCATGGAGTATTCGCGCAGCGCGTCGAGCTCGCGCACCTTGAGGAACGGCCCGTCGATCACCTGCAGTCCGTTGGCCCGTCCCGCCATCAGGATGCGGCTGAAGACGTAGTTGAAGTGGTCGCCGGGGTACTCGGGGATGTCGATCCCACCGGTGAGCACAGGCATCTCGATGCTGGCGGCGAAATCCGCCGGCCCGAAGATGATCGTCTCGAGGCGAGGGGACGCGGCACAGATTTCGTCGACGTTGATGAGCCCGCGCGCCGTTTCGATCTGCGCCTCGATCCCGATGTGCCCGACGGGAAGCCCCGAGTTCTTCTCGACCTGGGTCAACAGGAGGTCCAGCGCGATGACCTCGGCCGCCGACTGCACCTTGGGCAACATGATCTCGTCCAAGCGCTCACCGGCGTTCCCCACGACCTCGATCACGTCGCCGTAGGTCCACTCGGTATCCCAGGCGTTGACCCGCACGCACAGCACACGCTCGTCCCAGGGGAGGTTCTTGATGGCGTCGACCACCTTGGGCCGGGCGCTCTCCTTTTCGAGCGGCGCCACGGCATCCTCGAGGTCGAGGAAGGTCATGTCGGCCGGGACGGTTGGGGCCTTGGCCAGGAACTTCTCGTTGGAACCGGGGGTGGAGAGGCAGGAGCGCCGAGGCAGGTCACGAGAGCGTGCGGACATGACCCGATGGTAACAAACGGGCCCGGCGCCCCTTCTAGGACGGCCGGACCGCCTGTTGCGGCCGGCCCGAGCTTCGCCGACACCCGGACGGTGCGCCGTCAGGACGGCGCGCGGTCGGGCCGGTGTGCACTCCGTACGGGTGGGCCGTCCGGCCGACGTGAACACCGGGGGACGTGAACACCGGGCGATGCCCGTGCGGATCAGGTCAGGTGCGCGGTGAAGAAGGCCGTCGTGCGTTCCCACAGCGCGTTCGACGCGGCGGCGTTGTACACCTCGGGACGCGTGTCGTTGAAGAACGCGTGGTCGGTGCCGGGGTAGATCACGATCTCGACCGACTTGCCCATGGCGCGCAGCTGGTCCCCCAACGCGTTGGCGGCCTCGGGAGTGAAGAAGCTGTCCTTCTCGGCGTAGTGGCCCAGGACGGCCGCCGACATGGCGGCGTAGTCGGGCTGCGCGTCCGGCCACGGGATGATGCCGTAACACGGGACGACCGCCGCCACGGCGTCGGGCCGTTGGGTGGCGAGCACGAGCGCCAGTCCCCCGCCCATGCAGAACCCGATGACGCCGACCTTGTCGCCGGTGCTCCGACGCAGGACCTCGTCGACGGCCCCGCTCATGTCGCGGGCCGCCTGTTCCATCTGCATCGCCATCATCGCCTTGCCCGCTTCGTCGGGCTCACCGGGTTGCACCTTCTTGCCGTGGTACAGGTCCGGGGCCAAGGCGACGAATCCCGCTGCGGCGAAGCGATCGCACACGTCTTCGATGTGGCCGACAAGGCCCCACCACTCCTGGATCACGATCACTCCCGGTCCGCCGCCGTTTGCGGGAGTGGCCAGATAGCCGCCTGCGGTCGACCCGTTGCTCGCGAATTCGATCATTTCACCCATGCAGTCGACCGTAGTTCGCTCCGGGCCCGTCCGTTCCCTCCATACAGTTCACAAAAAGTTCGAATTCCATCGTTCTCTCATATGACCTGCCCCTTCGCACCTGCAGTGCTACTGCACACAGCCGTTTCGTACCGAGGGTGTTTGTATCGACGGAAGGCGTCCGATAAGAATGTTGCCCATCGTGACTGACGTAGAGCGGGTTCACCACCACTCCACGCCGCGGTCTCCCAGGAGTGCTCGTGTGCTCCAGCGGGTCGGGATCCCCGCGCTGACCGTTGTCTCAGTGTTGTCAAGCACTGTGTTCATGGCAGCGCGCCCCGCCGCCGGTGACGCCATCTCCGACGCCAAGGCAAAGGCCGCTGCCATCGAGGCGCAACTGACCCAGGCCCAGAATCAGATGTCGGCACTGAGCCAGCAGTACGACGCCGCCCAGTACCACCTGACGCAGATCAACTCGAGCATCGCGACGACCAAGGCCAACGTGGCGGCGGACCAGGGACAGGTCTCCAAGGACCGGGCCACCCTCTCCAAGGCGGCCGTGGCCAACTACATCTCGGACGGCACCGCCGCCACGCAGGACCCGATCTTCAGTGGGAACGAGCAGACGCTCGGCGCGACCGACACGTACAACAAGGTCGCCGAGGGCGACATCTCGCTGGCAGTCGACAATCTGCACACGGCCGAGAACTCGCTGAACGTGCAAGTGAGTCAACTCCAGTCCGAGCAGGGCCAGGCGCAGACAGAAGTCGCCTCCGAGCAACAGGCCGTCGCGCAGAACGCGCAAGCCATTCAGTCGCAGACGAGCGCGCTGGCCCAGGAACAGGGGCAGATCGCCCAGCTGGTCCAAGAACAACAGCAGGCGGAAGCCGCGGCCGCCGCCAAGGCGGCGCAGCAGCGGGAAGAAGCTGCCCAAGCCCAAGCCGCAGCCGCGGCTGCCGCGGCCGCAGTCGTGCCGGCCAGCTCCTCGGGGGGCGGCGCTGCCACCGCCGCGCTCAGCCAGGCGGCACCCCCGCCCTCCTCACCCGGTGGAGCCGGAGCCGTCCAGGCCGCCGAGAGCCAGATCGGTGTCCCCTACGTGTGGGGCGGCGAGTCCCCCAAGGGCTCGGCCAGCCCCGGCTTCGACTGTTCCGGCCTGACCGCGTGGTCGTGGGGTCAGGTCGGGGTCGGCCTTCCCCACTACTCGGGGGCCCAGATGGCGGATTCGACGCCCGTGCCGATCAGTGATCTCCAGCCAGGTGACCTCCTCTTCTACGGGCCGGGCGGTTCCCAGCACGTCGCCATGTACGTCGGCCCGGGCACCATGATCGAGGCGCCCTACACAGGGGCGTCGGTCTGGACCACCGGGCTGCGGCTCGGCGGCGACTTCGTGGGCGCCGGCCGGCCCTAGCCGGCCCTAGCCGGCCCTCGCGACCGGCCCTAGCCGGACGTAGCCGGGCGTTGCCAAGCCGACGCCGCCTTTCCCCGACGATCCCCTCCCCCGAGCCCGGCGCCGCGCCTGCGGGTCCTAACCTGGCCCGGAACGAGCCATGAGACCGATCCCCGTCGAGTTCCACATCGGACCGCTGCAGGTCCACACCTACGGCATCGGGCTCGCGCTCACGTTCTGGTTCGGCTTCGTCTACTTCGAACGCCGGTTGGAGAAGAACGGCTACCGCACCGACTGGTTCGTCCCCGTCTTCCTCTGGATCATCCTGGCCGCCGTCGTGGGCGCCCGCGCCATGCACGTGCTGTCGAACCTCGGCTACTACACCCAGAACCCGGGCGACGTCCTCGCCATCTGGCACGGCGGGCTCTCTTCGTTCGGGGGGCTGCTGCTGGCGGTCCCGGTCGGAATCATCCTGACGCGGCGCCGCTGCCCGGAGCTCCCCCTGGGTCGCGCCCTCGACCTGGCGACGCCGGTCCTCCTCGCCTGCTGGGCCCTGGGCCGCCTGCTGGGCCCGCAGCTGATGGTGGCCGGCGGGGGCCACCCCACCCACGAGTGGTTCGGCATGTACTACGCCGGCCAGGCGGGTCGCCGGCTCCCCGTCCCGATCTTCCAGGCGCTCGAGGACTTCACCGTCTACCTGATCCTCATCGCCATCGAGCGACGGCTCGATCGCTGGCCGGACGGGACGCGCCGCACCGGCTATCCCCCGGGGATCGTGCTCGGTACGGCCATGGTGCTGTGGGGGATCGAGCGCTCGCTCGACGAGCACCTCTGGCTCGGCGAGGACGGTCGCCTCGGCTCCGACCTGGTCCAGTTGGCCGGCGTCCTCCTCGTCATCGGCGGGCTCGTCATTCTGTTCCGTACCCGGCAACGGTGGAAGGAATGGCTGCGCACGCACCACGACGTGGCGCCCCTCGAGAGCGCGGAACAACCGGCCTGACAAGGGCGCGGTGTGGTCGCCCCGGCGTGCGACAGCCCGACAGGGGGAACGGCGTGCGGCACGGAGATCTTGTGCAGTGGGCGGTACGGATCCGTCCCCCGGAATTCCTGGGTTTCGGTCAGGCGGGGCGGCCCCGCCAATGCCTGCATAGCCGCTGCAACGTTCTTGCAACATCCAAGGGCGCCCACGCGCCGGATACGCGTCTGAAGGGCTCAGGGGCGCGATCCTCTGAGTGTCGCGAAAGAACGGGCGTTCTCAAGGCTTCCTCAGATGAAACCGATATGGCGGAGAGAGGGGAGGTGCGCCCACATGGCCACCGTCCAGCCGTGGATCCCGATGACCGAGAAGACCTGGACCGACGAGGAGAAGGAAGCGTGGCTCGCAGCGCACGGCCAGGGTGCGACGCACGTGGTCACCTTCGAGCCGATGTACCAGATCGAGCTGTGCATCCCACCGTGGGAGCATCCAGATCGCCAGATCGCGCGGTCGGCGGTGACGTGGGGCCAGAGCATGAGCCGGGTGTTCGCCGATGACCACGACGGCGCGTCGGTCGTCGTGGCGGCGCACCATGAGGGGAACTCGCTGGAGGTCTACAGCGCGGTGACGCCCCGGCCCCGGCTGCACCGGATCATCTGATCGACCGGGCGCGACGGGTCGGGTCGAGTCGAGTCGAGGCGGGCCGGGTCAGGCGTTGGGCTTCTCGCCCGAGGCTGCCGCCGCCCGGATCTGCTCGATGCGGTCGAGCATCGGCATGCGCTCCTGGCCGATGTTGCCGTCGAGCCGTTCGGCGATCTGCTCGGGTGTCCAGCGGCCGTCGGCCCACATGGCACGGACTTCGGTGGGCTGGTTCCAGACGGCGATCTTGGAGCCGACCACCGTGTAGACCTGTCCGGTCACGTGCTTGGCCTGATCGCTGAGCAGATACACCACCATGGGCGCGACGTCCTCGGCGTCGCCCATCTCGGCGAGCTCGGAGGGCACGTTGGCCGACATCCGCGTACGGGCCACCGGCGCGATGGCGTTGGCCGTCACCCCGTAACGGTGCAGACCGACCGCCGCCGATCGCACCAGCGACACGATGCCGCCCTTGGCCGCGGCGTAGTTCGCCTGGGCGACGCTGCCTTGGAATGCGCCTGAGGTGAACCCGATGAGCGCTCCCCCACCCTCCTGCTTGCGCATGACCGCCGCGGCGGCCCGGAACACCGTGAAGTGCCCCTTCAGGTGCGTGCGAATGACGGCGTCCCACTCGTCCTCGGACATGTTGAAGAGCATGCGCTCCCGGAGGATCCCGGCCACGGCCACGACGCCGTCTATACGACCCCACTTCTCGACGGCGCTGGCGATGAGGCGCTCGCCCGACTCCATCTTCGAGATGTCGTCCGCCACCGCGATGGCTTCGCCACCAGCCTTCGTGATTTCGGCGACGACGGCGTCGGCCACCTCGCTGCTCGGGTCCTCTCCGGCCATGCCCACGCCGAAATCGGCCACCAGGACCTTGGCCCCTTCGCCGGCGGCGGCCAGTGCGACGGCCCGCCCGATGCCGCCGCCACCACCGGTGACGGCGACGACCTTCCCTGCGAGGAATGAAGCCATGGTTCGTCCGCTCCTGATCTCTGCGTGCCGGACGGCGTCAGCGCGGGGCCGACCCGGGCAAATTGCCGTAAGTTAGAACACGTTCTAGCCTGCCGATGGCGGGGGCTGCCATTTACGGCCCCGTGCGTCGCGAGCCTGCAAGGAGAGTGCTGATGGGTGACCTCGGCTTCTGGGCGCTGGCCCAGGAAGACCCCGACTACCTGGCCCTGGTGACGCCCGACGGCGACGAGGTGCCGGCTGGTCAACTGCTGGGGCGGGCCAACCAGGTGGTGCACGCCCTGCGGGCCCAGGGGCTCGGCGTGGGCGACGTGGTGGCCACCCTGCTGCCCAACTCGGCCGAGATGCTGGAGGTCTACCTGGCCGCCCTGCAGGCCGGCTGGTACCTGGTGCCGATCAACCACCATCTGGTGGCACCCGAGGTGGCCTACATCCTCTCGGACTCCGGGGCCAAGGCCTTCATCGCCGACGAGCGCTTCGGGGACGTGGCCGTGGCGGCGGCGGACGAGGCGGGCGTGGCGGCGGCCGGACGGCTGGCCGTGGGTGACGTGCCCGGCTTCGCCTCGTACGTGGCGGTGCGCGACGCGGCGCCGACCACGGTGCCCTCGGACCGGACCATCGGCGACGTCATGAACTACACGTCGGGGACGACGGGGAACCCGAAGGGCATCTACCGCTCGCTCCAGGGCGTCACGCCGGAGCAGGCCGCGCTGGGGCTCTCGGGGCTGTTGTTCCTGTTCGGGATCCAGCCTCAGGACGACAACGTCCACATCATCGGCTCGCCGCTCTACCACACGGCGGTGCTGCGCTTCGGGAGCGCATCGCTCCATTTGGGGCACACCATCGTGCTGATGGACAAGTGGCAGCCCGAGGAGATGCTGCGGCTGATTGAGGAGCGGCGGGTGACGACGTCGCACATGGTGCCCACCCAGTTCCACCGTCTGCTGGCGCTGCCCGAAGACGTGCGGGACAAGTACGACGTGTCGTCGCTGCGCCACATGATCCACGCCGCCGCCCCGTGCCCCGTCGACGTCAAGCACAAGATGATCGCCTGGTGGGGCAACGCCGTCGACGAGTACTACGCGGCGAGCGAAGGTGGCGGCACGCTGGTCACCGCCGAGGAATGGCTCCAGAAGCCGGGGACGGTCGGCAAGCCGTGGCCCATCAGCGAGATCGCGGTCTTCGACGACGACGGCAACCGGATCACCGAACCCAACGTCATCGGGACCGTGTACATGGCGATGCAGTCGGCCGACTTCGAGTACCACGGCGACAAGGAGAAGACCCGGAAGAACCGCATCGGCGCCTTCTTCACGGTGGGCGACGTGGGTTTGATCGACGAGGACGGCTACCTGTTCCTGCGCGACCGCAAGATCGACATGATCATTTCGGGTGGCGCCAACATCTACCCGGCGGAGATCGAGAACGTCCTGCTTTCGCACCCAAAGGTCGGTGACGCCGCCGTCTTCGGCATCCCCCACGAGGACTGGGGCGAAGAGGTGAAGGCGGTGATCGAGCCGGCCGAGGGCGTCGAAGCCAACGACGCCCTGGCGGAGGAGATCCTCGAGTTCTGCGCCGGCCGGCTGGCCAAGTTCAAGACGCCCAAGACGATCGACTTCACCAACGAGATGCCGCGCGACCCCAACGGCAAGCTCTACAAGCGCAAGCTGCGCGATCCCTACTGGGAAGGCGTGCAACGGGCGGTCTGACTGCGACTCCGACTCCGACTCTGTCTCGTCCGGCCCCGCTGTTGCGCGGCCGGCTGCGATGAGCCGCCCAGCCGGTCTCGCGCTCCGGGTTGACGACGGGGGCGCCGGCGCCGTCTGCGCCGATGTGCTCGCCACCCTCCCCGGCTGGTTCGGCTTCCCCGACTCGGTTGCCGCCTACGTCGCCGCGGCGGAGACGGAGCCGACAGTGGTGGCGACTCTCGCCGGGCGCGACTGCGGGATCCTCACGTTGCGGATGCACAGCCCCTACGCCGCCGAGATCGTCGTCATGGGTGTCCTGCCCGAGCACCATCGTTCTGGCATCGGGCTCGCCATGCTGGAGAGCGCCGAGTCATGGCTGGCCGAACGCGACGTGGGGTTCTTACAGGTCAAGACCCTCAGCCCCCGCTCGGACGACGCCGGGTATGCCGCGACGCGGGCCTTCTACTTCGGCTGCGGATTCCGGCCCTTGGAGGAGATGCCCGAGTTGTGGGGGCGAGACCAGCCGGCGCTGCAGATGATCAAGACCGTTCCGCTTTCCCCACCCGCCGCGTGATTGCGGGACGGCGGGCGTCCATCCCGTGGACGTGCGCCGCCCGTTTCCGACGGTCCTCAGTCTTCGGGGAGCGCCGCGAAGTCACGCTTCGCCTGCTTGTACCAGCCCATGCCTGCGATGGGGTGCCTCCACCGGCCCTTCATGTCCTTCAGGGCGGGCTTGTGCGCGTCGTCGCCGCCGGCAACCACCTCCTTCAGGTGGCGATCCTGCGCCTTTATGACCTCGTCGGCCGTGTCCCCGTGGAGCTGGAACTCGCACGGTCCACCCAATTGCTGGCACGTCATCGTTTTCATGACGCCTACGCCTGCTGAATGCGGACGAGGTTGCCCGAGGGGTCACGGAAGGCGCAGTCACGCACGCCCCAGGGCTGCGACGCGGGCTCCTGGAGGACCTCGGCTCCCGAGGCCCGCACCTTCTCGAACGTGGTGTCGAGGTCATCGGTGCGGAAGATGGCAGCCTGCAACGACCCCTGTGTGACGAGCGAGAGCAACGCGTCGCCCTCGGTCTGCGAGCGCCCGCCGTGGGGCTGGGAGAGGACGATGTCGAGGTCCTGGCCGGGGGCGCCGACGGTCACCCAGCGAAATTCGCCGGCTTTGACGTCGTTCCGGACCTCGAAACCCAGGGCATCGCGATAGAAGCCAAGCGCTTCGTCAGGATCGTGGACGGAGATGAACATGGCGGCAACGGTGACTGGCATACGAGGATTGTACGAAGTCCGGACCGCCCGATGCTTCTCCGATCCTGCTCGTTGCGGAGGTCGCCGAGGATCGGGATCGACTTCAGACCGCGACGGGTGTGCGCCGCGGGCGTGTCGCCACCTTGCTCACGCACGACGGGATCACCTCGCTCTGGCGGTGGTCGCGCAGACGGTACTGCGAAGGCGTCTCACCCACGATTTCGGTGAAGCGCGAACTGAACGAGCCGAGCGACGTGCAGCCGACGGCGAAACAGGTGTCGGTCACCGACATTCCCTGGCGCAGGAAGGCCTTGGCCCGCTCCATACGCCGGGTCATCAGGTAGCTGTAGGGCGTCTCGCCGTAGGTGGCGCGGAACTTACGCGAGAAGTGCGCAGGCGACATGAGCGCCGTACGGGCTATCGCCGGGACATCAAGCGGCTGGGCGTAGTCGCGGTCGATGCGGTCGCGGGCCCGTCGCAGGTGAGCGAGGTCTGACAACTCCTCGGGTGTCATGCGCTCGATGATAGGCGCCGCGTGCGCTCGGACTCGCCGTCCGGTTTTCCGCCGGTCAGGGCCCCAGGACCCGCCAGACGAGCGCGGAGACGCCGTTGACCGTGTCGATGCCGTACTGCTCGGAGGCGTTGCCGTTCGTGAGCACCGCGATCAGATAGTCACGGCCGGCGCCGTTCACCCAACCGGTGGTGTTGATCTGCCACCCGTCCAGGACGGCAAACCCGTTCTTGAGGGCCACGGTGACCCCCGGGGGCACTCCGCCCGTCGCCCCCCAGTCCTGGGAGGGCGTGACGTTCTCCATGAGGCTCAGGACATAGGCGCGCGACGCATCGGTGAGGAGCGAGTTGGGCTCCACCACCGTGCGGATCATGGCGAGCCGGTCGAGTGCGGTCGTGGTCGTCGAGCCCCAGATGCCGTCGGTGGCAGGCACGGTCGCGGTCATGCCCGCCGCGCGCTCGAAGGCACCGACCGCGGCCGGCCCGAGTCGGGTCCACAGGGCGTCGGCTGCGCTGTCCAGGCTCTCCTCGATCATCGGCACGGCGAGGCTCTGCTCATCGGGCGTCAGCGATCGGCCGGCCGCCTGGGCCTGCCCCAGCAGGGTGGCCAGGATGTCGACCTTCAGCGTGCTCGCCGTGTTCTCCACGACTCCCGGTCGGAACTGGTAGATCTGGTTCGTCGTGAGGTCCTGCACGGCCACGGTGACGTTGTCCGCCCGAGTAGCGACGTAGGCGCCGATCGACTGGATGAGCTCCGTCCCGCGGTCGACGCCGTAGGCGACCCAGTACCCGCCCGGCCGACCGGCGATGCCGACGGCCACCGCCTGCTTCGAGGTGCCGCTGTCGGATCCCTCGAACGGGGCATCCCCGTAGGCGAAGACTCCGCCGTCCGCCGCGGCCAGCCAATACCCGCGGCCGTCGGGTGTCGCCGCCATGCCGACCACGGGCTCGTTGAGCGGGGTGGCACCCAGCGATCCCTCGAACGGCGCGTCACCGAAGGCGAAGATGCCGCCGTCCGAGGCCGTCATCCAATAGCCGTCTCCCGTCGGGGTGGCAGCCATGCCGACCACTGGTGCGTTGAGCGGACGGCCACCCATGGAGCCCAGGTAGGCGGCGGTGCCGTAGCCGAAGACGCCGCCGTCCGCGGCGACGAGCCAATAGCCGCGGCCGTCGGGTGTCGTGGCCATGCCCACGATCGGCTGGTTGAGAGGACGACCCCCCATGGAGCCCAGGAACACGGCGTCGCCGAAGGCGAAGATGCCGCCGTCGCCGGCCACAAGCCAATAGCCACCGCCATCAGGTGTCGCGGCCATGCCCACGATCGGGGCGTTCAAGGGCACCGCACCGGTCGAGCCCTCGTAGGCGGCGTTGCCGAAGGCGAAGACGCCGCCATCCGCGGCCACGACCCAGTAACCGAGCCCGTCCGGGGTGGCCACCATCCCGACAACGGGAGCCGACAGACCGCTCAACGTCGTCCCCGGCACCGCAGTGGCGGCTCCGAAGGCAGTGACAGCATTGGGGCCGGGGAGGCCGGACTCGGCGTGTCCGGCCACGACGGCGCGTGCTGGGGACGCCGCCACCTCACTCGTCGTCGTCACGCTCCAAGAGACGGCGAGCCCGAGCAGGCCAAGCGCCAGGGCGCCCGGTCCCCATCGGTGTGCTCGACGCAGGGGCCTCACGACCGGGAATCTACCGGTGGCACGTCCGCACGACGCGGGTGACGGCTAGGAGGGTGTGCCGAGCGCCGTTTCGAGCATGGCCTTCATGATCGGGCCCGCCACCCCGGCGCCGTTGTCGACCTGATGCTGGACAGGCACGACCACGGCGACGGCTATCTGCGGGTCATCGGCGGGCGCGAACCCGATCATCCAATCGTCAGTATTCGCCTGCGGGTTGCCGGTCTGCGCCGTGCCCGTCTTGACGGCCACATCGAGGCTGGCGGGGAAGCCGACTCCGGCGGCAGTGCCGGCCGGGTTCGTCACGACGCTCTGCATGAGCGTTGTGACCTGCGCCGCCGCAGCGGGCGAGACGGCCTGCTTCCAGGCGGTCGGCTTGTAGGTCCGCACGACACTGCCCTGGCTGTCGATGATCTGCGACATGACGTGCGGGGTCATGATGGTGCCGTCGTCGGCGATGCCGGCGGCCACCAGCGCGTTCGAGAGTGCACTGGCCTGATCGTCGAGTTGGCCGATGGCTGAGTCGGCGAGCGCTTCCTGGTTGGGCGGGGTCAGGGTCGACGCGGCAGGGATGGTCGGGGTGGCCACCCAGGCATCGGGGAGATCGATCGGCGGTCGCGCGTTGTACCCGAAGAGCTGGGCCTGCTGAATGAGCGTCGGAGCCGTGAGCTTGACGCCGAGCTGTCCGTAGCCCGGGTCGCACGAGGTGGCGAACATGTCGTCCGCCATCGTGCCTCCGCAGACCTGCCCCCCGTCGTTGGTCATCACCTTGTCCGAGTTCGGAAAGGTCGTGGAGCCGGCACGCGGAAAGGAGAAGTTCGAGAGGCTGGGGTCGAGGTTGTACACGGCGGCCGAGGTGATCACCTTGAAGGTGGAACCCGGGAAGAAGGTTTCTCCGGTGGCCAGCGGCAGTCCGGGGTAGAAGCCCTCGTGGTCCTTGGTATCGAAATAGGCGAGGGCCGCCAGTTCCTGCTGCTTGGTGCCGGCCGCCGTGTTCGGTGCCTCCAGCGGAGCCGGATCGAAATTCGGTGTGGAGTAGTCCACCAGGACGGCACCGGTCCTGGGCGCAATGGCGACGACGGCCGCATCCGTGTTGCTGCCCGAGAGCCGGCTCAGGGCCGTCTGGGCCGCCTGTTGGAGCTTGGGGTCGATGGTCAGGATCACGCTGTCGGTGGTCGGCGTCGACGCGGACAGTCCGAGGGCCTGCGACAGGTTTTGCGCCGGATGCCGATGGAGCCCGAGATACCCGTCGTACTCGTATTCCACCCCGGCCGTCCCCTCGTACGTCGAATCGAACCCGACGACCTGCGAGTACAGGGCTCCTCCGGGATAGACGCGCGTGAAGTGATACGTGCCACCGGAGGCCTTGACCGACTCGGCCAGCACGGTCGTGCCGTCATCGGCGTAGACGAGGCCGCGCTGGTTGTCGGCAGCCATCGCGATGTTGCCGGGATTGCTCGGCGATGCACGCAGGGCCGGTGCTTTGACGTCTTGGATGTTGACGAGCTGGACCACGACCGCGCCGAGACACAGGACCAGGAGGACACCCAGCCAGCGGATCCGTCTCCCCACCTACTGACTTCCCAGGCGGCGGGGCTTCGATTCTCCCGACGCGGCGCAGACCCGATCGCCGTTCGCATCTGGCCCTCTTCGCATGGAAGCAGTCTGAGGAGTCCGGCGGGCTCCCCGGTAGAGAGACGACTACCCCATTCGGAGAGGCACAATTGCCCACGCGACGTCGGGACGTCGGGACGTCGGGACGTCCGACCGTCAGTCCTGGAGCTCGAGCTCGGCCGCCAGGCGGACCAGGTCGACCCGGCGGCGAGATCCTGTCTTCTGCGAGATCCTGTCCAGATGCGATCTCACCGTGCTGGTGCTGATGAAGAGGCGCTCGCCGATCTCCCGGTCGGTGAGGCCCTCGACCACGAGCGCGACCACCTGTCGTTCCCGGCGGGAAAGCCTGGGACCGTCTCCCGCGACGGCGTCGCTGGTCTCGGTGACGTTGGGGTCGTCCCCCGCAACGAAGATGAGCGTGATCTCACCGACCTGAATCAGATCTCCATCTCGGAGCGGATGCTGACGGATACGCCGGCCGTTGACGATGGTTCCATTGCGGCTCGCCAGGTCGACCAACAACCAGCGCTCGTCGCGGTACTGCAGTTCCGCATGGGAACGGGAGACCCTGGAGTCATGGAGGACGACGACGTCGTTCGTCGGGTCCCTGCCGATGGTGGCGCCGTTGTCGGCCAGCTCATACCTCGCGCCGTCCGGCCACTCGAGACACGCCATCGGGAAATCCTAAGTGAAGCTCTCCGATGGGATCCGTGCAGGCACCTTCACATGAACCCTTGGGGACGCCCTATTCGAGGAGCCGAAGATGGGAGCCGGTGCCGCGCTGCAACCGGGTGACGAGGCGACGTTGGACCCGTGTCCAGATCCGGCGAAATCGTGGTGGCTCCGCGTCCGATGGAGGGCCTTGTCCGGAGATCGCTTCGGTCATGCCGTACGCCAGGGCGGAGATGAGCCGTGCGGCCTCGTGGGCAGGCAGCCGGAACGTCCCGGTGCAGGTATCGCCCTGCCACAACGAGATCACCATGGTGGAGTCCGCCTCGTGAGCCGACACCCCCATCCGGCGCACAGGGCTCCGGGTGTCATGAAACCAGGTTCGCTCCCCGTAGAAGTGGCCCTCCTCCGGCACGGGGGCGATTATGGCACCAAGGGCCCGATCGTGCAGCGGGGACCCGGCGACCGGCGACCGGCGACCCGGTGACCCGGTCCCGGCCCCGCCCCGTCAGCCCGGTGGCACCTGCCAATGCACGAGGTCGCTGCTCCGGGCCAGCCCGATGCGGGCGTGCCCCCACCCCCCGAACTGCGTCAGCTCAGTGCTCCCGGCGTACGTCAGGTAGTCCTCGCCCCCCGGCCCGACGCACAGGAAGGCCGAGTTGGCGTGCTCGTACCCGACGCTCGAAATCCCTTCACCGCTGTTGAACGCCTCGTTGGGTACCGACAACTGCTCACCGGCACTCCAGTGCAGCCAGGTGGAGGGCGTCTCGGGATCACCCGGGCCCAGCGTGAACAGAAAGGGCTGGTCGAGGGTGTTCGACGTGGCCACCAGGTGCCACGCACCGTCGACCGTGAGGAACTCGTAGTTCTCGACCGTGTCGTCGTAGATCACGATGTCGGGCCGGCCCACCAGGTGGAACGTCCCGGACAGGTTCGGCGCCCAGGCGATCTCGAAGTGCTGCGTCGTCGTACCCGCCTTGAAACCCAGGATCACCCCGTGGCCGGTGAAAGCCAGCGCGGCATCGATCATGCGGTGCGCCAGTCCGCGTCCGAGCGGGTGTGCGGCCGACCAGACGCGCAGCGATGGTCCCGTGCTCGTGCGGTAGGCCAGCCCCTGCGGAGTCTGATAGGTCACGATGAACGTCCCGGAAGGTGAGCGGACGATGTCAGGTGACGCGGCATTGCCGGCAATGACCTCGGGCGAGGTCCAGTGCCGCAGGTCCAGGCTCGACGACACGGCGACGCTGAAGTGGACGTGCGGGGGTGCTGGGGTCTGCGTCATGTCGCTGTAGAGCATGTGCCACGCTCCCCCGGACCACTGCAGCGCCTGGTCCTTCACGCCGACGGTGGGGTACGAGAGGATCGGGTTGGCCAACGCGGACCAGTCGATGGTGACGGGGGGCGTCCCGACGATGCAGGCGTGGTCCTCCCCCGGCGCGACCGTCGCCGCGACCGCCGGGCCGGTCCCGACCACCCAGGCGGCCGTCGCTGTGACTGCTGCTGCGACGGTAGCCAGAAGGAGGCGTCGCACGACGGCACGCTACGGCAGACTGGGGCTTCCATGCAGACGGTCGAGTTGCCGATAGACACCTCGCGGGAACGCATCGTCGACCTGACGGCCGAGCTCGAGCGCTTCTGTGCGGGGCTGGGTGACGGGCTCGTCAACGTCTTCGTGCCCCATGCCACCGCCGGCATCGCCCTGATGGAGACGGGCTCGCGGTCCGAGGGGGATCTGGTCGCGGCGTTGGAGCGCCTGCTACCCCGTGACGACCGCTATCGGCATGCGCACGGATCGCCCGGCCACGGGGCCGACCATCTCCTGCCCGCCCTCGTCAGCCCGTCCGTGACCCTGCCCGTGCTCGGGGGTCGAGTCGCCCTGGGGACGTGGCAGTCGGTCGTCCTGGTGGACCTGAACGTCGACAACCCCCGGCGCCACGTGCGCTTCAGCTTCCTGCCGAGCGCCGCTCCCTGAGGAGGACGCCGGGCGCCCGACCCCCTGTCAGCCGCCCCGTTCGGCCTTGTCGGCGGCGTCCCGTGCCATCATCCGCCGCCAGTTCGGGTCGACGACGAGTGGGGCCTCGGTGCTGTGCGCGTTCCCCGAGACGATGTCGAGCATGCGGCGCGGTGGCACCTCTATGAAGACGCCGTCGGCCTCCGCCGTCAGCTCGCCCTGGTGATAGATGCCACCCCAGGCGAAGACCTTGCGCCCTTCCTTGCCCGTGTGGCGGGCGGCCAGTTCCAGCGGCGCCAAGAGCGGGGTCGGTCGCCGGTAGCGGATGGTCAGCGTGCCGGTCATGGCGCCCTGCCCGACCAAGATGTTCGACATGCCCAGCAGCTCGTCGAACAGCTCGGCGATGACACCGCCGTGGACGCAGGTCGGCGGCCCCTCGAACTGGTAGCCATACGTGACCCGGCCGCGCACCTCGCGCCATCCCTCGTGGCCCTCCACCGCCCACACCTCCACCGGCGGCGCCACCGGGTTGGCAAAGCCGATCACCGGGCTGGTGGAGAAGACGTCCTGGGGATGACCCTCGGGCGTCGGCTGGTTGCGCGTCCGCCTCTCCTGCTGGGCCGCGGCCTCCAGGCGGTCCGCCAGCGCGGCCAGCTCGGCGGCGGCCTCGGTGACGTCTGCCTCGTTCAGCGGCTGGCCGACTGCCACCGCGCCGATGCGCCGCGCCGCCGCGGCCAGCCGGTTCAGCGGCGAGTCGTCCCAGGTCTCGGCCAACCCGTCGACCCCGGGGTAGCCCCCTCCGGCGGGTGGGTCGAGCGGGCGCTCCTTGCCGCTCACGTGCGGGTGTAGTGGGGAGGACGTTTCTCGGCGAAGGCCTTCTGCCCCTCGGCGGCGTCGTTGCTGGCGAAGACGGGCCAGCCGATCTCGAGCTCACGGGCCAGCCCGTCGACCTCGGACATGCCCTCCGTCTCGCGCACGCTGCGCAGAATCGCCTCGACGGCCAGCGGCCCGTTGGCCCCGATCACGGCGGCGATCTCGAGCGCCTTGTCGAGAGCGGTGCCCGTGGGGACGACGTGGCCGATGAGCCCGATGCGCAGGGCTTCCTCCGCCGGCACCTCGCGGGCCGTCAGCAGCAGCTCCATGGCGAGGGTGTAGGGAATCTGGCGGCGCAGCCGCACCGTCGACCCGCCGAGCGGGAAGAGCCCGCGCTTGGCCTCGAACACGCCGAAGACCGCGCCCTCGCCGGCGACACGGATATGGGTGGCCTGCAGGATCTCGGTCCCGCCGGCCACGGCCCAGCCCTCGACGGCCGCAATCAACGGCTTGCGCAGGTCGTAGTGGCGCAGCAGCGCCTTCCAGTGCAGGTCGGGGTCCTCGGTCATGCGGGACTGGTACTTCTCGGCGTCGCTGCCGCCCATCGCCTTGAGGTCCATGCCGGCACAGAACGTCCCGCCGGCGCCGGTGAGGATGGCGCAGCGGATGTCGTCGTTGCCGTCGATCTCCTCCCAGGCGTCCTTCATGCCGACCAGCATGGGCAGGCTCAACGCGTTCTTCGCCTCGGGCCTGTTCATGGTGACGATCGCGGTGGCGCCGTCGCGTTCGAACGTCAGGTGCTCAGTCGTTACCACGGTCCCCTCCAGAGGTAGGCGCCGGAATGATTGCAGGCGAAGGTGAGTGCCGACCTACAGCCGCTCGATGATGGTGCCGGTCGCCAGCGCGCCCCCACAGCACATCGACACCAGGCCGTAGGTGCCGTCGGTCCGCTCGAGCTCGTGCAGGATCGTCGTGATCAGCCGGCTCCCGGTGGCGCCGACGGGGTGGCCGAGCGCGATGGCGCCGCCGTTCACGTTCAGCTTGTCCATGTCGGCGTCGTGCACCTTGGCCCAGCTCAACACGACGGAGGCGAACGCCTCGTTGACCTCGTAGAGGTCCATGTCCTGCATCGTCATGCCGGCCTTGGCCAGGACCCTCGTCGTCGCCACGATCGGCCCGTCGAGGTGGTAGTAGGGGTCGGAGCCGGCGAGCACCTGCGCCACGATCCGCGCCCTGGGCTTGAAGCCCTCCGCCTTGGCCCGCTCCTCGGACATCCAGAGCACGGCGGCGGCGCCGTCCGAGATCTGCGACGAGGTCCCCGCCGTGTGCATGCCGTCGGGCAGCACGGGCTTCAGCTTGGCCAGCCCCTCCATCGTCGTCTCGCGCGGTCCCTGGTCCTTGCTCACGACCATCTTGTCGCCACTGTGCTCGCCGCGCGGGCCCTCCTCGCCGACGATGGGCGCCTCGACGGCGAAGATCTCGCGGGCGAAGCGGTCCTCGGCCTGCGCCCGGGCCGCCTTCTCCTGTGAGGCCAGGCCGAAGGCGTCGACGTCCTGACGCGTGATGCCGTGCTTCTGCGCGATGCGCTCCGCCGCCTCGAACTGGCTCGGCATGTCGTAGGGAAGGTCGGCCGGCATGGCGCGCCCGACACCGGGCGCCGAGGCGTTCGCCCCGAGCGGGATGCGGCTCATGGTCTCGACGCCGCAGGCGATCGCGGCGTCGGCCGCGCCGGCGGAGATCAGGTTGGCGGCCATGTGGTTGGCCTGCTGCGACGAGCCGCACTGGCAGTCGACCGTCGTCGCCGCGACGTCATAGGGCAGGCCGGCCAGCAACCACGACGTGCGCGTGACGTTGAAGCCCTGCTCGCCCGCCTGGGTCACACACCCGCCGATGACCTGCTCCACCGAGGCGGGGTCGATGCCGGCCCGCTTGACGACCTCGACCTGGGCGGCGCCCAGGATGTCGGGGGCACGCAGCCCGGACAGCCACCCGTTGCGCTTCCCGATGGGAGTGCGGACGGCCTCGATGATTACCGGCTGCGCCATGACTGACGTCCTTCCTGCTGGGAGTTCCCGGCCACGGCCGGCTGCCCTCGATGAGCGATTACTAGAACTTGTTCTAACTTTAGCACCGGCCCTTTCGGGCCGACCCCGGCAGTCTGCCCGGGCCGCGACGCCGGGCGCCAACGCCGTTCCGCCGGACTATCGGCTGAGTCCCGGACCCTCTCGGCCTCGACCGAGAGCACATCAGAGGTGCTTGAGCAGCTCCCGGGCGATAACCACCTTCTGCACCTGGTTGGTCCCCTCGTAAATCTGCGTCACCTTGGCGTCGCGCAGGAAGCGCTCGACAGGGAAGTCCTTGGTGTAGCCGTAGCCGCCGAGCAGCTGCACCGCGTCGACCGTGACCGACATGGAGGTGTCGGAAGCGAAGGCCTTGGCCATAGCGCCGAACTTGGTGAGCTCCCCCGTCGGGTCGTCGTCGGCCATGGCGCAGGCCCGGTATACGAGCGCGCGGGCCGCCTCGGTGCGCATGGCCATGTCGGCCAGCATGAAGCGCAACCCCTGCAGGTCGGCGATGGGAGCCCCGAAGGCATGGCGTTGGTTCATGTACGCCCCCGAGAAGTCGATGGCGCCCTGCGCGATGCCGATGGCCTGCGCCCCGATGGTGGGCCGGCTGCGGTCGAGCGTGTGCATGGCGATCGTGAAGCCCTGGCCTTCCTCGCCGATGCGGTGCGTGGCGGGGACGCGGACCTCGTCGAGCACCACCTCGCCGGTCGGGCTGCCGCGCAGGCCCATCTTGTCCTCGTGCTTGGCGATGCGGATCCCCCACTCCTTCTCCACGACGAAGCACGAGATGCCCCGCCCGCCCGAATCGGGATCGGTCTTGGCGAACACGACGTAGACGTCGGAGATCCCGGCGTTGGTGATCCAGTACTTCGACCCGGTCAGTATGTAGTCGTCGCCGTCGCGCACGGCCCGGGTGCGCATGGAGGCCACGTCGCTCCCGGCGTCGGCCTCGGAGAGGCAGTAGCTGGCCTGCAGTTCGCCCGCCGCCACCCGTGGCACGTACGTCTGCTTCAGCTCCTCCGAGCCCCAGTTCAATATCGGTGTCATCCCGAGCTTGGAGATCAGGATGGTCAGCGCCGTCGAGGCGCAGACGCGGGCGAGCTCCTCGGTCATGATCGCCACCGTCACCGTGTCGGCGCCCGCGCCGCCGTACGCGGCCGGCATGCCGAGGGCCGGCAGCTCCATCTCCTTGCAGGCCTCGAATGACTTCCACGGGAACTCGGCCGTGCGGTCGGCCTCGGCCGCGTTCGGGGCGATCTTCTCCTCGCAGAATGTGCGCAGGCTCTCGCGGAAGTCCCGTTGGACGTCGGTCAGGGCGAAGGCCGAGGTGCTCACGATGCCATTCTCGCAGGCGGCGCCGCCGCGTGGTTCCACCGGCTCCGTGGTGCGCCGGACCATCGCAACGGCGTCAATGTGCCTTGAGATGCCGGATCAGGAGGTCCGACAGCTCGACGGGTGCCATTTCGGGGATCCAGTGCGACACGTTGTCGAGGACCTCGAAGGTATAGGGACCCTGCACACATTCGGCGGTGTTCTGCGCGGCCGCCCACCCGAACGCCACGTCCCCGGTCGACCACACATACAGCGTGGGGACGCACACCGGGTTCAGTCCGCTGAGCGCGCTGCCGTCCATGGCCCGGTACCAATTGAGGGCCGCCGTGAGGGCGCCCGGCTCACTCAGGGCGGCGACATACATACGCGCGTCCTCGTCATCGAGACCGGTCTCGGTCAGAAGCGTGGCGAGGCCACCTCCGCTGCCGTCGGCACCGAGCAGCAGACGCTCCGGCACTTCGGGCGCGCGGAAGGCCTCCATGGAGGCGCCGTAGGCGGCCTGGGTCGGGTCGGCGCCCCGGAGCGCCTCGTGGAGCGCCAGCGGATGCGGTGTCGAGACCACGGTGAGCGTGCGCACCCGGCCCGGGTGCCGTGAAGCCACGATCCAGGCGAGCATGCCGCCCCAGTCGTGCCCGACGAGGTCGAACGTCTCCATCTCCATGGAGTCGGCCAGCGCGACGACGTCGTCCAGCAGGTGCTCGGTGGCGTACGCATCGACGTCCGCCGGGCGGGCGCCCGCGCAATAGCCGCGCTGGTCGGGCGCGATGGCGCGGTAGCCGGCCCGGCCCAACGCCCACAGCTCGTCACGCCAGGCCCACGAGGTCTGGGGGAAGCCGTGCAGGAGCATGACCTTGCGGCCCTCGTGCGGGCCGCACGCCCGGCCGGTGAAGGTGAAGCCGCCGGCCTCGATCTCGAGCCGGTCGATCGCCCCGATTGCGTCCACGATGTTGAGGTGCGCCGCGCCTAGGCGGCGGGACCGCCCCCAGCGCGGACCTCGTCCGGGCTCTGCCGGAGCGTCTCGTCCGGAACGGAGTCGACCAGCGCCCGCTGCGCGACGTAGTCATGCGAAAGGGAGGAGAACGCCGCCCGCCGCGCCGCCCGCACCTCTTCGGGGACTTCACCCAGGAACCCCCACAGGTTGAGGGCGAGCCGGACGTCGTAGATGCAGGGCGCCCGGCCGAACAGGGCGGCCCGCTTGGAGGCGACCAGGGCCACGCCGAGCAGCACATCGTGCGGGGACTCGCCCTCGCCCAGCTCGAGCTTCTCTTCGAAACGGTGGGCCAGGCGCAGCGCGAAGCCCGAGTCGGGACCCGGCGTCCCGATGTTGGCGCCCCGGCGCATCGTCGGGCCCACCAGTTCGGCCGGGCGGTCCGTGGTCCACGCCCCCGGGACGTGCAGGTGCCGGGCCGGGCGGACCTGGTCCGCCTCGGCGATGGGCACGAACGTGGGCTGCGTCATGCGCGGGAGACTAGCCGAGGGGGTCGGGCGAACCCATTCGACGGTCTCCGAGCAAGCTCTCCTGAAGCAGCGGCACGGTGTGCAGCGCGACAGACGACGGGTGTGCGGCGTCGTGGAAGACCTCGACGTCGGTCGAGCACAGGTTGGATCCCGTCGCCAGCGGCTCGCCCGTACCGGCGTTGCGGTTGAAGAGCGGGTGCGCGCCGCTCGAGACCTGCAGACGGATGCGGTGGCCGGCGCGGAAGGTGTTGGCCGTGGGCCACATGGCGATGTCGAGCTTGGTGACACCGTCCTTCCCGGGCGCGACGGCTCCGGGCACCAACCGGACGATGCCGTCGCTCAGGTTGAACGACTTTCCTCGCTCCGTCACGTCGCAGAGCCGCACGTAGAAGTCGGCGTGCTGGCGCGACGACCGCACGTAGAGCGTGGCGGTCAGCGGGCCGATGACGGTGAGGTCGTCGGTGAGCACAGCGCTGGTGTAGGTCAGCACGTCGCGCCGACGCTCGCGCCGGGACTGCTCCTTGCGACCCGACGTCATCATGTTGAGCGACGGCCCGCCGACCGACGGCGTCGGATCGTGGGGGTTGTAGTGGTAGCGGTCGGGTGCGCCGTCGTCCTCCGGTGGGGTCGGGCCGAGGGTGCGGCCGCGCCCGAGATACCACGCGACCGACTCTCCCGCCGGCGGCCACATGGAGAACTCCTGCCACGTACGGGACCCCATGACGAACACGCGCACGGGCGCGTCCGGTTGCTCTGTTCGGCCCGCCCCCAGCTGACTGTCGAACCAGCGGGGACCGTCCCGGACGGCTTCGGCGAAGAGGCCCGGGCTGGTGTGCGTCCATGGGCCGATCGTGAGGTGCGCGGGACGGCCGGCGCGCCGGAGGGCCTCGTAGTCGTCCAGCTGCGCCTTGAGGAACAGGTCGTACCAGCCGCCGATGAAGCTGGCCGGCGGCACAGCGTCCGGCCGGCGTCCGAAGTCGACGTCCTCCCACCACGGGTCGCCCGGGTCGCTGTGCGCGAGCCAGTCCTGGTAGTAGGCCACCGGCGCGCCCACGGCGGCGGAGTCGCACTTCCCGAGGGGCAGGACCTGGCTCGCGGTCGCGACCACGCGGGTGCTGCGCAGTCCGGCGCGCAGCACGGCGCGCCAACCGAGCTCCTGGTGCGTCACCTGTTGCAGCCAGGTCAGCCCCGTCTCGAGCGCGAACGCACCCCCGGGGAAGACGACGGAATCGCGGAAGTTCGCCGCGGTGACCTGGAAGCTGAGCGCCCGCAGGAAGTCCGGCGGGTCCTGCGCCACCGCCCACTGCGTCATGCCGAGGTAGCTCGCACCCCACATGCAGAGGCGGCCGTCGAACCAGGGCTGCGCGGCCACCCAGTCGAGCGTGGCGTGCCCGTCGGCCTGCTCGTTGCGCACGGGGACGAAGGCGCCGCCGGATCCGAAGGTCCCGCGACAGCTCTGCACGACGACCTGGTAGCCCCGCTCGGCGTACAGCCGGCCGAGCGGACCCATGGGCGCGCGGCCGTACGGCGTGCGGATGAGCACGGTCGCCAGCTCGGCCGCCGGGTGCGTCGGGTACCAACGGTCGGCCACGAGCTCGACGCCGTCGGGCATCTTGGCGGTGAGCCCGCGCTCGACCGACACGGCCGTGGTGTGCGGTGGGGGGAGCCTGACGACGGATGCGGCGATCCGGCTGAACACGGTCATGCGCGACCCCCCGACGACGTGATGGGCTCTCCTGCCCCCGCCTCAGGAGGCGTGGAGCAACCCGAAGACGATCGAATCGTAGAGGGCCTGCCAGCTCGCCTCAATGATGTTCTCCGAGACGCCGATGGTGGTCCAGGTCCGCTGCCCGTCCGTCGTGTCCACCAGGACCCGCGTGACTGCACCTGTGCCACGGCCGGTATCGAGCACGCGCACCCGGTAGTCGGTCAGGTGGATGTGGTCGAGGACCGGGAACCGGGAGCCGATGGCGGCCCGCAGGGCGCCGTCGAGCGCGTTGACCGGGCCGTTGCCCTCGGCCACGGCCACGATCCGCTCCGACCCCACATGGACCTTCACCGTCGCTTCGGTCGTGACGCCGGCGGCCTCGTCGGGCTCCGCCGCCCCCTGACCGTCGGCCTCGTTGCGCCGCCCGTGGTCGGTGATGACGCGGAACGACTCCACCGTGAAGAAGTCGGCCACCCAGCCGGTGGCCCGGCGCAGCAAGAGCTCCAGGGAGCCGTCCGCCACCTCGAAGTGGTAGCCCTCGTGCTCCAGGCGCTTGAGCTCGTCGAGCACGCGGCCGATCACCTCGCCGTCGAGCTCGAGCCCGAGCTCGTCCGCCTTCATGGCCAGGGTCGAGCGGCCGGCCATCTCCGACACGACGACCCGGGTCCCGTTGCCCACCAGGTTGGGCTCGATGTGCTCGTAGAGGTCGGCGCTGCGCGCCACGGCACTCGCGTGGAGGCCGCCCTTGTGCGCGAAGACCGAGTTCCCGACGTAGGGCTGCTGGGGGTCGGGTGCGATGTTGACCAGCTCGGCGATGTGGTGGGACACCGGGGTCAGGCGCTCCAGGCGGTCCGCCGGGATGGTGCGGATGTTGAGCTTCAGCGACAGGTTGGGGATGGCCGCCGAGAGGTCCGTGTTGCCGGCCCGCTCGCCGTAGCCGTTGATGCAGCCCTGCACCTGGGTGGCGCCGGCCTGCACCGCGACCAGCGAGTTGGCCACCGCGCAGCCGGCGTCGTTGTGGCAGTGGATGCCGAGCTGCGCGCTCGTGCGGGCGCGCACGTCGGCCACCGCCTGCCCCACGTCGTCGGGCAGCGAGCCGCCGTTGGTGTCGCACAGCACGAGCGCCTCGGCGCCCGCCTCCTCCGCCGCCGCCAGGACGGACAATGCGAAGTCCGGGTTGCGCCGGTAGCCGTCGAAGAAGTGCTCCGCATCGAGGAAGACGCGCAGGTCGTGCTCGCACAGGAAGCGCACGGAATCGGCCACCATGGCGACCGCCTCGTCGAGGGACGTGCGGAGCGCTTCGGCGACGTGGCGGTCCCACGACTTGGCCACGATGCAGGCGACCGGGGCGCCGGCCTCGACCAGGTTGGCCAGGACGGTGTCGGTTTCCGGTTTCACGCCGGCCCGCCGCGTGGAGCCGAAGGCCACCAGCGTGGCGGTGCTGAGCTTCAGCTCCTCCTTGGCCCGGGCGAAGAACTCGACGTCCTTGGGGTTGGCCCCGGGCCAGCCCCCTTCAATGAAGGTGACCCCCAGGTGGTCGAGCTGCTCGGCCACCCGCAGCTTGTCGTCCACCGTGAGCGAAAGGCCCTCCTGCTGGCTGCCGTCCCGCAGAATGGTGTCGAAGATGTCCACGGCCTCGGGCAGGTCGGGGACGACGAAGTCGTGCGCATGGGCGCTGTGGCCGTGCGCGTGGGTGTGCCGTACGCCGCCATGGCTGTGGCTGGCGCCGTCGCCGGGGCCGGGGCCGGGGCCGGGGCGGCCGCCGCCGGTGTCAGTCGACATGGTCCAGCCACTCCTTGTACTGGTCCACTTCGCCCCGCACGGTGGCGAAGTACATCTGCTGGATCTCCTTGGTGATCTTGCCGGGGTGCCCGGGACCGACGGGGCGGTCGTCGACGGCGCGGATCGGCACCACCTCGGCTGCGGTCCCGGTGAGGAAAGCCTCGTCGGCCAGGTAGAGGTCGGTGCGGATGATGGGCTCGTGGCGGACCTCGTAGCCGAGGTCGCGGGCGATCGTCCTGACGGTGTCCTGCGTGATGCCGTCGAGGGCACCCGCATCCGACGTCGGGGGTGTCAGGAGGACACCGTCGCGCACGACGAAGATGTTCTCGCCGGTGCACTCGCTCACGTCACCGTTGGGAGCAAGCAGGATGGCCTCGTCGTAGCCGGCGTTGAGCGCCTCCACCTTGGCCAGGGAAGAGTTGGCGTACATCCCGGTGCCCTTCGCCGCCGTCGGCACAGCGTTGGGGTCGTGGCGGCGCCACGAGCTGATCTTGCAGGACACGCCGTTGACGATCCCCTCGTCACCCAGGTAGGTGCCCCAGGGCCAGGCGGCCACCGAGACGTTGACGGGGCACGGCAGCGGGTTCAGGCCCATTTCGCCGTACCCGAGGTACACCAGCGGACGGAGGTAACAGCCATCGTTCAGCTTGTTGACCCGCACGACGGCGCGTGACGCCTCAATGACCTCGTCCACGGTGAAGGGGACGTCGATGAGGAAGATCTTGGCCGACGCGAACAGCCGACGGATGTGGTCGCCCAGCCGGAAGACGGCGACGCCGCGGCTCGTGGGATAGGCACGGATGCCCTCAAAGACGCCAGAGCCGTAGTGCATGGTGTGGGTCAGGACGTGCACCGTGGCGTCGGCCCAGTCGACGAGCTCGCCGTCCATCCAGATCTTCTCGGTCGGTGTGATGGGCATCGGGGCTACAGCCTTTCTGCGATGGCGTCGCCCACCGCGGTGGTGGACAACGCTTCGGTGGAGGTGGACGACGTTGACATGGAATCGGATTGGGCGTCGAGCGCCTTGAGAATGCGGGCGGCGGCGTCGGCCTCGCCGAGATGGTCGAGCATGAGCGCGGCGGAATGGATGGCGGCCAGCGGGTTGGCGATGCCCTTGCCCGCGATGTCGTGCGCCGCGCCGTGCACCGGCTCGAAGAGGGAAGGCCCGGTGCGGGCCGGGTTGAGGTTGGCCGAGGCGGCAAAGCCGATGCCGCCCGCGACCGCGCCGGCGAGGTCGGTCAGGATGTCGCCGAAGAGGTTGTCGGTCACGATCACGTCGTAGCGCTTCGGCTGCTCCACCAGGTAGATGCAGGCGGCGTCGACGTGGTTGTAGTCCCAGGACACATCGGGGTACTCGCGGGCCACCTCGGTGACGGTGCGGTTCCACAGGTCGCCGGCGAAGGTCAGCACATTCGTCTTGTGCACCAGGGTCAGGTGGTTGCTGCGCCGGCCGGCCAGCTCGAAGGCGAAGCGCGCGCAGCGTTCGGCGCCCATCCGGGTGTTGACCGAGCCCTGGGTGGCCACCTCGTACGGGGTCCCCTTGCGCAGGAACCCGCCCTCGCCGGCATAGGTCCCTTCCGTGTTCTCCCGGATGACCGCGAAGTCCGCACCCTCGGCGATGGACCCGGGCACCCCCTTGAACGGGCGCAGGTTGACGTAGAGGTCCAGCTCGAAGCGGAGCTTCAGCAGGAGGCCGCGCTCGAGCGTGCCCGGTGGGACGGTGGTGTCGCCGACGGGCGGGCCGACCGCACCCAGGAGGATGGCGTCGTAGCCGCGGAGCTCTTCGAGCGTCTCGTCGGAGAGGACGGTCCCGTCACGCAGGTAGCGGGCGGCCCCGAGCTCGAACTCGGTGGTGTCGAGGTCCACCCCGGCTGCGGCCACGACCTTGAGTGCCTCGGCGCAGACCTCCGGCCCGATGCCGTCGCCGCCGATGACGGCAACCCGATGCCTGCTGCCCTTGTTCACTCCCGTGATCCTTTCGTCGATGGTGCGGTGTGATGCGTCCGGTGTGCCGCTCGTGGGCGATTCAGCCGGGAATTGAAAAACCGCCCACGCAGTGGACGGTTCGACGGCGCGCGGGGAGAGTGCGCGCCTAGTGAATAATGCCTACGAGGTGCTCGGAGCGATTCATACCCCCCCAGTCTCTCGCAGCCGAGCCGTCTCGTCAACCAAGGGTGTACGGGCGACCGACAGCCCACGTGGGGCCGATTAGCCTTGGTGGCCTCCGGCGCGGTGCACCGCACCGCCCGCAGATCCGCCTTCCGGAGGACATGCCGTGACCAACGCTTCCGCCAATCAGACCGAGACGACCAAGCTGACGCAGGCCACCTACGACCGCCTGGTGGCGGAGCTCGAGGACCTGACGACCCGCGGGCGGGTGGAGATCGCCCAGGCCATTGAGTCGGCTCGGGCGCTGGGCGACCTGAGCGAGAACGGCGACTACCACGCGGCCAAGGACGCCCAGGGAAAGATGGAGTCGCGGGTCCGCCAACTGCAGGCGATGCTCAAGGAGGTCGAGATCGTCAACGAGGCGGGCGCCGACGACGGGTCCATCTCTCTGGGCAGCACGGTGACCCTCCGCTACGAGGGCGACGACGAGGACGACACGCAGCGGTTCTTCGTGGGCTCCATCGAGGAACGGCAGGGCGACCTCCCCGTGATCTCCCCCAGTTCGCCCCTCGGCCAGGTCCTCATCGGCCGCAGCTCGGGGGACGCCGTCGAGTATCAGGCGCCCGGTGGAACGCTCAAGGTCCACATCACTGCGGTCGATCGCTGATGGCGCCACGCAGCCTTACGGAGAAGATCTGGGACGCCCACGTCGTCCACGCGGCGAAGGACGAGCCCGACCTCCTCTTCATCGACCTGCACCTCTTGCACGAGGTGACCTCGCCCCAGGCCTTCGACGGGTTGCGCCTGGCGGGCCGGACGGTGCGGCGACCCGATCTGACGGTGGCCACCGCCGACCACAACGTCCCGACCACCGACATCGACAAGCCGGTGGCCGACCCCATCTCGGCCCAGCAACTGAAGGTCCTCGATGACAACACGGCCGAGTTCGGCATCATCTGCTACCCGATGGGGCATGCCAACCAGGGCATCGTCCACATCATCGGCCCCGAGCAGGGTTGGACGCAGCCGGGCATGACGATCGTGTGCGGGGACAGCCACACCTCGACGCACGGTGCTTTCGGGGCGATCGCCTTCGGCATCGGCACCAGCGAGGTGGAGCACGTACTGGCCACCCAGACGCTGTCGCAGGTGCGCCCGAAGACGATGTCCGTGACGGTCGACGGCGATCTCGCCCCCGGGGTGACCGCCAAGGACGTCGCGCTGGCCATCATCGGCACCATCGGCACGGGTGGCGGCATCGGCCACATCATCGAGTACCGCGGCTCGGCCATCCGCGGCCTGTCCATGGAGGGCAGGATGACGCTCTGCAACATGTCGATCGAGGGAGGCGCCCGGGCCGGCCTCGTGGCGCCCGACGAGACCACGTTCGCCTACCTGAAGGACCGCGACCACGCCCCGCAGGGTGCGGAGTGGGACGCCGCGGTGGCGTACTGGCGCACCCTGCCGACCGACGAGGGCGCCACCTTCGACAAGGAGGTCGTGCTCGACGCGGCCGCCATCACCCCACACGTGACCTGGGGCACCAACCCGGCCCAGGTGGTGCCGATCGCCGGTTCCGTGCCGGACCCCGACGCCATGGCCGACCCCGGCGACCGCGAGGCGGCCCAGCGGGCCCTGGCCTACATGGGGCTCCAGGCCGGCACCCCGCTGCGCCAGATCAGCGTCGACACGGTGTTCCTGGGCAGCTGCACGAACGCACGTATCGAGGACTTCCGGGCGGCCGCCGCCGTGCTCGAGGGCCGCTCGGTGCACCAGGGTCTACGCGCCCTGGCCGTGCCCGGGTCGCACCGCGTCAAGGCGCAGGCCGAGGCCGAAGGGCTCGACAAGGTGTTCAAGGCGGCGGGATTCGAGTGGCGCGAGCCGGGCTGCTCCATGTGCCTGGCCATGAACCCGGACAAGCTGGCCGTGGGAGAGCGTTGCGCCTCGACCTCGAACCGCAACTTCGAAGGCCGCCAGGGGCGCGGTGGCCGCACCCACCTGGTCTCTCCCGCCGTCGCCGCCGCCACGGCGGTGGCCGGGACATTCGCCACACCGGAGGACCTGGCCTGATGGAGCCCATCGTGATCGTCACCGGACGGGCGGTGCCGCTCGACCGCACCGACGTCGACACCGACCAGATCATCCCGTCGGATTGGCTCAAGCGGGTGGAGCGAACCGGCTTCGGTGCCGGCCTGTTCTCGGAATGGCGCGACGACCGGGACTTCGTGCTCAACAGCCCGGACTTCGTCGGGGCCACCATCTTGGTGGCGGGCCACAACTTCGGCACCGGCTCCTCCCGCGAGCACGCCGTGTGGGCCCTGACGGACTTCGGCTTCCGGGCCGTCGTCTCATCGCGCTTCGCCGACATCTTCCGCAACAACTCGACCAAACAGGGCCTCCTCCCCGTCCAGGTCAGCGAGGAGCTCGACCGCGCGCTGCTCGACGCCGTGGCCGCCGACCCGACCCTCGAGCTCACGATCGACGTCGCCCGCGGCACGATCGAGGCACCGGCGGCCGGGCTGGCCGGCACCTTCCCGCTCGACGAGTTCACCCGCGAACGCCTGCTCAACGGATGGGACGACATCGGCTTGTCCCTCCGGCACGTGGACGAGATCACCGAGTTCGAGCGCGGGCGACCCACCTTCCTGCCTTCGGCTTGAGCGCCGTCCGATGGTGACATTCCGCCAGATGACGGAGGACGACGTGCCGGCGGCCGTCGCCGCCTTCGAGAGTGGGTTGCTCGGCATCTCTGCCAACGTCGGGCTGCCCATCACGGGCAACTCCATTCAGGACGAGCGGAGGCGCCAGGACCGCACCCGTCACTTCCTCGGGACCGACCCAGGCGGCTCGTGGGTGGCCGAGGAGGGCGACACGATCGTCGGCATGTCGCAGTCCTTCGTACGGGAGGACTACTGGATGCTGTCGCAGCTGGGGACGGTGCCCGGCCGCCAGGGCCGCGGCGTCGGCCGCGAACTGCTCAAGCTCGCGGTCTCCCACGGCGATCCGGGAAGCCCCGGGACCATTCAGTGCTCGAGCGACCCCAAGGCGATGGCTCTCTACACCGCCTTCGGCTTCACCCTGCACCCGGTCGTGACAGCGTGGGGCGCCATGCGGCCCGGTGCCGTGGCACGCCCGCCGGAGGTCGACCGCCACGAACCGGACGCGGTCGGCCAACGCGAGCTGGACGTGATCGCCGCCATCGATCGCACGGTGCGCGGTTCGGCCCGCTCCGTGGACATCGTGGCGATGCTGGCCCAACCCGGGAACCGCCTGCTGCTGCACGCGGACCAGGGTTACGCGATCGCCAAGGACGAACGCATCGTGACCCTGGGTGCTTACCAGGAGGAATCGGCCGCATTGGTGCTGCGGGCGATGTTGGCCGAGGCGCCGGCCGGCGAGACGATCGAGGTCAACTGGCTCACCTCGGCCCAGCAGTGGGCCGTGCGCGAGGTCGTGGCGGCCGGCATTGAGCTCCGGCCCTACGGGCCGGTGATGGTGCGCGGGATGGACGGGCCGCCCCGGCCCTACATCCCGAGCGGAGGGTTCGGCTGAGCAGAGGGCTCCTCCTCAGTTCCTCGTTCCGGCGAGGGACTGGACTGCGACCTGCAGTGCGGTGAACGTGTCGGCAGTGGGGCCTCGCACCTCGTCCTTGGCCGCCCGTACGAGAGCGAACTGCGCGTTGAGCTCTGCACCGGGCACGTCATCGACGACGGAATCGAGGCCGGTCTCTCCGAGCACGGCACCCTTCGACGCATAGCCCAACGCGGCCGACCCGATCACCGAGCTCCCGTACTCGTCGCCCTGATCGGTCTGGGCATCGAGCGCTTCCAACGCCTTGACGAGCGACTGCCGGGTGGCATCGGTCGGACTCTGAAGGTAGTCCGCCACGGACTTCTCAACCTGAGCGATATCGCCCTCGAGCGTCGCATCGACCGGAATGGAGTCCTCGTCGCCGCTCGGTTGCTTTCTGTGACGAAACATCGCGGTGCCTCCTTGCCGATCCCGATGGCGTTTGACCCGGATTCTCTCATGACGTTGTCGATCGATGCCCGAGGACCGGGGCGCCGTCTCGTCGGGCGACTTCCACTGGCTAGATTTCTGCCTGGCCACAAGAAAGGGGTCATCCCGTGGATGAAGGTCGCCCGATTTCGTACATGGCACTCTCGGTCGGCACGCCGGTGCTGAGCTCGACAGGCTCCGAGTTCGGCACCGTCGAGCACGTGCTGCAGGTCCCGGAGGAGGATCTGTTCGACGGTATCGCCGTCAAGACCAAGCACGGACTCCGATTCGTCGATCGCGACCAGATCAGCGACATCACCACGACCCTTGTGCGGTGCACCCTCAGCGACGACGAAGCCGCCAACCTCCCCGCGCCGCGTGGGAGCTTGGTGCTGCATCCCGATACCGCCCGCGACGAAGGCCCGTCATTGACGGCTCGGTACGGACGGCTGTTCGGACGGGAGAAGTGGAAGGAACTCGAGTAGATCGATCATTCCTCGCTCGTGGGAACGGCCCGCCGGTAGGTCAGATCGAAGTCGACCGTGAAGTCGACACCGTCTTCGGACTTCTCCCAATGCCCGAACATGGTGTTCCCGTCATCGGCGAAGGTCGCGGCGAAACGCTGCGGAAAGGGCTCCCCCACCCGCCAGAGTCGCCATTCACCCTCGCCGATACTCATCTCGTACACACGACACACGCCCCGCTCGTCGGAATAGAGCTGAGAGTAGGTGCCGTTGGCGGCATCGCATCCGATGATGGAGATGCTGTCGGGAGCCTCGGACAATTCGACCGTCGTCCGTTGCACCAGATGGGCACCGGAGGGATGCCACTCGAACGTGCACCGACCGCCACCCGGCCAGGGTTCTCCACCCGACGCTGCGGCCTGCACCGTCCACTCGCCGACGAGGGGCTCCAACCTTCTCAGGGCATCTTCGGCGGTCGGTTGGTCCATCGGATCGCTCCTCTCTGGTCTTCGGCTCATGCCGCAGAAGGCCGCCGACTGCAGCGTCGGGGTCAGACGCCGAGCGTCGCGTCCCGCAGCTGGGCGGCGAGGGCGGCGTCGCCGCTGATGTCGACCCTGGCGGCGCCCTGACGACCGGCGCCGAACATGGTGAGCTCGCCCGGGTCGCCGGCCAGAGTGAGGATCGGCCCGGTGCCACTCTGCTTGTCGGCCCGCCCCGGCGAGGTGATCACGATCGTCGCCGCGACCTTCTTCGCCATGCCGCCAGGCCCGACGCGTGCCCACAGTGCGTCGGCCAATGCCGGGGAGATCTCTCGCGGCTCCCAATCCTCCTGGGCGCGGCGCACGTCCTCCACGTGGATGAAGAACTCGACGGTGTTCATCGGCCCGTCGAAGGGACGCAGGAGCATCGGCGGCCCGCTCCGCACGGTCTCGACCAGCTTTGGCCAGGGCATGCGCTCGCGCGCCGCCAGACGCACCTTCTCCGTGTACCCCGCCAACGGAGGCCAGACAAGTCCGGGCCCGCTGTCGGGTCGCCGTTCACGCACGACGAGATGCGCCGCCAGATCGCCGGTCGTCCACCCCTCGCACAGCGTCGGAGCGTCCGCACCACGCTCGACAAAGAGGTCGCAGAGGGTGGCGCGTTCCTCCTGCGCGAGGGTGGGTGGCGTCATTGGCGGCATTCTAGGGAGACGGCGCAGGCGGCGGTCAGCCCAGGTCTCTAGGCCAGGAGGTCGAAGTTCCCGACCACCGTGGCGTCAGCGGCGATCGGCCCCTCGACGCACCGCTCCCCTATGTCCGCCTGAAACGCTGCGAACGCCCGCGAGGACGTCAGCGGGTTCTCGTCGCCGTCGGTGACGGCGACGTGCACGAAGCTCACGCCGTCCTCGAGGCGGAACGTCGCGTAGTGCAGCCCCCCCGGTCGTTCTTCGGCCAGCTCAGCGAAGACGCCTCGGACCAACCGCTCGTTCTCGTCGGCGTGCTCGGGCTGGGTGCGGTAGCGGATCACCTTGGTCGTCGGCATCGTGCTGCTCCTCTCTTGTCAATCAGATGGCGCGCATACTGTTGTTGCGTGCCTCGTGGGTGACCTCAGCCAGCCCGAGCTCTTCCAGGATGGGCGGCAGGTACATGCCGAAGCGACCCCGGTAGCCCTTGCGCTGGCCATACCAGCCGCCGACGGGATTGTCCGCAGAGCGCCCCCACGCCTCCACCGTCCCCTCCACCGCTGGCTTCTTCTCGTCGGCCGCCCCGAGCGGCACCCAGTCGCCACGCGCCGACAACCACTGGTGCAGGTCGTCGATCGCACGCAAGTCGTAGGTGAGCTTGGTCGAGCCCACCTGGCACACCAGTAGCGCCGGCTCCGCCTCCTCGTCGCGGTACATGGTGTACTCCGAGCTGCCGGGCGGAGTCTTCAACACCCACGGATCGTCTCTGCTCCCCGTCGCCATCGTCAATCCCCTTCCTTCACGGCCCACGCGAAGTGCGGCAGCAGCGCATCCCAGCCACCACGGTTCTTGTCCCGCCAGGCATCCGCCTCCTCGCCCAGGGCCTCCCATCCGCTCTGCTCGATCTCCACCCGGGTACGGGTGCCACCCTCGCCGACAAAGGTGATGTCGACCGCGGTCGCCATCTCGCGGGTCCGGCCGATGTGCCACAGGTAGGAAAGGCGTCGGGGAGGCTCCCAGACGGTGACCTCACCCCAGTCGTGCCGCTCGCCCGCCGAGGTGAGCTCATAGATCCGCCCACCGCGCCCGCACTCGAGGACCACCTCTTCTGGGTCCCCGCTCACCGTGTGGTCACGCGGCCACCACGTTCCGATCTTCGACGTCCAGACGTCGAACGCGTGGTCGGGGGGACAGTCGACGTCGAAGCTGATGCGCAACGGGGCCGTCATGGCACAGGGGGCGGCGTCGTGTTCTCGGCCAGCAGACGAAACCGCGCCGCCGCCTCACCCCAGACGCCTTCGAGGTAGTCCTGCACGCCCCGCACTCCCTCGCTCTGAAGGTGGTAGATCCGCCGGTTCCCCTCAGCGTGTTCAGCCACCAGCCCGGCGCCCTTCAGCAGACGGAGGTGGCGCGAGACGGCGGGACGGCTGATCGGCAGCGTCGAGGCGATCTCATGGACCGGCTTGTCACCCTCGCTCAGCAGCCGCAGGATCTCGCGGCGCGTCGGGTCGCCAAGGGCTTCGAAGGGGTCGGCGTTCGCCATCGCCTCAGCCCTTCGGCCGGGCAGAGCCCGCTTCGACGGCGCGCACCGGTAACACATTTGTTACCGTAACAGAATGGTTACCAATGACGCCAATGGCGATCGCAGCCGCCCGCCGTCAGGTACGTCCTAGGCGGCGACCGCCACGGGTGCCTGCCTCGACTCGATCGTGCGGCGCACCTTGTCGGCCACCGACGGCGCGGCCTCGAGGATCCGACGGAACTCGCTCGCCGAGCCGGCGTAGATCTCGCAGTCCGTCACCGCGGTGACGGTGGCGTTGCGGCGGCCCGAGCCCATGGGCTGTACCAGTGCCATCTCGCCCACCAGATCGCCCCGACCGAGGGTGGCGATGCTGCGGCCACCCTGGGTCACCTCGGCCAGGCCGCTGACCATGATCATGAACTCGTTGCCGAGGCCGCCTTCACGCACGAGCACCCGCCCGGCCTTGACCTTCAGCCTCGTCAGCTGCCTCGCGATGACCGCCAGCTCGGACCGGCTGGCGTCAGAAAACAGGTCCAGTTCCCGCAGATCGTCTTTGAGTAAACGCATGGTGCTTCCTTCCGAACTCACTCTTCCCAGAGCCAGAGTGGCGCTTGGAGGGTGATCTGTCAACCAGCTTAGGAAGATACTTATTATCTCCCTGACAGATTAGCGGGAGTTACCCCTCGAACCAGCGGTAGCGGGTCCAGCCGGCCATGGGCCGGGCGCCCAAGCGCTGGTAGAAGTCCATGGCAGGCACGTTCCACTCGAGCACGTCCCACTCCACACGGCCCTCGGTCTCCTGGCGCAGCTTGGCCAGCAGCTGGCCGGCGTAGCCATGGCGGCGGTACTCCGGCCGTATGTAGAGGTCCTCGAGCCAGATGCCGGTCTTGCCCAGGAAGGTGGAGAAGGTCCGGTACCAGAGGGCATGCCCGACCAGGGCGCCGCCGGCCTCCTCCATGACCCAGTCGTACGCCATGGCCTCGGGCCCGAAGAGCACGTGGGCGAGATCGTCCTCGGTGATCGCCACCTCTTCCGTCAAGTTCTCGTAGTCCGCCAGCTCGTGGATCATCGCCACCAGCTCCGGGACGTCCGCCTCCACCGCCGGGCGGATCATCCCTGACGGGCCCGATTCGCCGCGGAGACGACCGCGCCCAGCGATGCATCGAGGATGGACGAGTCGCGGCCGACCCCCCACCAGGTCGACCCGTCGGCGCCCGCGCACTCCACGTACGCCACCGCCGACGCGCCCGAGCCCTCGGTGAGCGCGTGCTCGGAGTAGTCCTTCACCTCCAGCACGATACCGAGGTCGGCCTTCAGGGCCGTGACCAGCGCGTCGATGGGCCCGTTGCCCTGGCCCGTCACCGTCTGGTGCTGGCCGTCCACCAGGAGCTGCGCCGTGACGGTCGTGTGACCCCGGGAGGTCGAGACCTCGCTGGTGATCAGCCGCAGCCCGGCGTCCTCGGGCAGGTAGATCTCCTCGAAGACGTCGCGCATCTTCCCCGAGGGGATGACCGTGCCGCTGGCCTCGGTGATCTCCTGCACGCGCTTGGAGAACTCGACCTGCAGCCGGCGGGGCAGGTCGAGCCCGTGGTCGGTGTCCATGAGGTAGGCCACGCCACCCTTGCCCGACTGGCTGTTGACCTGAATGATCGCCTCGTAGGTGCGGCCGGTGTGCTTGGGGTCGATGGGCAGGTACGGCACCTCCCACTCGTCGTAGTCGTCGCCTATGGCGGCCATCCCCTTCTTGATGGCGTCCTGGTGCGAACCGGAGAAGGCGGTGTAGACGAGGTCGCCCGCGTAGGGGTGGCGTGGGTGGACGGGGAGCCGCGTGGCGTACTCGGCGACGCGGCGCACCTTCTCGATGTCCCCGAAGTCCAGCGCGGGGTCGATGCCCTGCGAGAACAGGTTCATGGCCAGTGTCACGATGTCGACGTTGCCGGTGCGCTCGCCGTTGCCGAACAGCGTGCCCTCCACCCGGTCGGCGCCCGCCAGCACCGCCAGCTCGGCCGCCGCCACGGCGGTGCCGCGGTCGTTGTGCGGGTGCAGGCTGAGCACGATGGCGTCACGGTCCTTGATGGTGCGGCCGAACCACTCGATGACGTCGGCGTAGACGTTCGGGCTGTACATCTCCACGGTGGCCGGCAGGTTGAGGATGATCGGCGACTCGGGCGTCGGCTGTATGACATCCATGACCGCCTCGCAGATCTCGACGGCGAACTCCGGCTCTGTCCCGGTGAAGCTCTCGGGCGAGTACTCGTAGCGCACGGCCGTCCCCTGTAGGTGGGTCTCGTAGCTCTTGCACAGCTCGGCGGCCTTCACCGCGATGTCGACGATGCCCGGCTTGTCGAGGCCGAAGACGACGCGCCGCTGCAGCTCGGACACCGAGTTGTAGAAGTGCACGACGGCACGCCGGGCGCCGGCCAGCGACTCGAAGGTCCGCTCAATGAGCTCGTGCCGGCACTGCACCAGCACCTGTATCTCGACGTCGTCGGGGATCAGGTTCTCGTCGATGATGAGGCGCTGGAAGTCGTAGTCCGTCTGGGAGGCGGAGGGAAAGCCGACCTCGATCTCCTTGAACCCCACGTCGACCAGCGTCTGGAACAGCGCCAGCTTGCGCTCGGGGTCCATCGGGTCGATCAGGGCCTGATTCCCGTCGCGCAGGTCCACGCTGGCCCAGCGTGGGGCCCGGGTGAACTGGCGGTCGGGCCAGGTGCGGTCGTGCAGGACGAGCGGCACGTGCGAGCGGTACTTGTCGAAGGCCATCGGCGACGGGTCGCAGGGCAGGGCCAGGTGAACCCGCTCCATGTCGTCACCACTCCCTTTCCGTCCCTCAGCCATCAGTGTCTTCCCTTCTCTTTCTGTTCTGCTCCATCGGTTGTCTGTGATCTCTTCTCGGACGCCGGACCGGTACCGGCCCAACAAAAAACCCCCTGGCCCTTTCGGCGCAGGAGGTTGCGAGCGAACGCGATGTGGCGTTCGCCGTCAGGTAAGCAGCAGGTCGGATGCGCTAGAAGTCATCTCCACGAGTGTAATCGTCCCATCGGGAGGGGCGGGAGTCAAGGAGCGATCGGGGAGCCGAAGCGCAGGATGTTCCCGTCGCCGTCGGTGTGCGCCGCCTCCCACACGCCGAAGCCGGGGTCGAACAGGTCGGAGGTCTCGCCGACCGCCGCCGCCCGCCACTCGGCGTGCAGCGCGTCTGCGTCGTCGACGCCGAGGTAGGCCGCGCCCCGATGCGTCCCCGACGGCGCCGGAGTCGTCGTCGCGGGCGCCATGCCGGGCACGAGCTCGAAGTGGATGCGGATGCCGTCCCGGGCCGCCGTGCCGTAGCCCCCGCCGTGGACATGCACGGCGAAGCCCAGCGCCTCGTAGTGGGCCCGCATGCGGTCCATGTCCGCCGTGGGGAAGATGGGGGCGACGTGCTGCAGGGAGGCCATGGGCGCTGACGCTAGCGTGGCCGGATGCGCCGGCTGCTGTCGACCCTGTTCCGCGCCGCCCTGGTTATCGGGGCGCTGGCGGTGGTGCGCGCCGTCCTGCTCGATCGGGCGCCCCGGCGCGAGCTGCACGGGAGCGAGCCGGTCATCGGCAGCCTCGACACCTGGCCGGCCGTGCCGCGCAAGCCGGCGTCGAAGTCGTAACCCCCGCCCCCGCCCCCGCCCCCGCCCGCGCCCGTCGTCGCCGTCGCCGTCGGCCGCCTGAGCTACAGCGTGACGCGGTGGATGTCGAGGATGCCCTCGTCGCCGCGCAGCTGATCGACGACGGCGTCGGACGCCGGCGTGGTCGTCGAGATCACCATCATCGCCGTCGAGGACTCGGGGCTCGGACCCACGGCCATCGACGAGATGGAGATCCCCGCCGCGCCGAGCGCCGACCCCACGATGCCGATCACGCCCGGGCGGTCGTCGTTGCGCACGACCAGCATGTGGGCGGACGGCGGCACCTCCACCATGTGCTCGTCGACGATGACGATGCGCGGCTCGGTACGCAGGCCGGCCGTGATGAGCGTGCCGGCGACGGAATGCGAGCCCGAGCGCAGCGTGATCAGCGACTTGTAGTCGCGTGACGTCGCGGTGGACGACTCGCGCACCTGCAGGCCGCGCTGCTCGGCCAGCTGCGGCGCGTTGACATAGGAGACCGGCTCTTCGGTGGAGCCGCCGAAGATCCCCTTCAGGACCGACAGCGTGAGGATGCCGGTGCTCTCCCCCGCCAGCTCGCCCTGGTACTCCATGTCGATGGCGTCGGGCAGCCCGTCGTGCAGGCCGACGAAGAAGCGGCCCAGCTGCTCGGCCAGCCCCATGAAGCCGCGCACCGTGTCGGTCACGTCGTGCGCCGCCACGTTCACCGCGTAGGGCACGAAGTCGCCATCGAGCGCCAGCAGCACCTGCTCGGCGATGGTGACGCCGGCCTTGTCCTGCGCCTCCTCGGTCGACGCGCCCAGGTGCGGCGACACCACGACCTGCGGCAGCTCGAACAAGGGCGACTCGGTGCACGGCTCCTTGGCGAACACGTCGAGGCCGGCGCCGGCCACGATGCCGTCGCGGATGGCCTCGGCCAGCGCGTCCTCGTCGACGATGCCCCCGCGCGCCGTGTTCACGATGCGGATGCCGGGCTTCGCCTTGGCGAACAGATCGCGGCCGAAGAGCCCGATGGTCTCCGGCGTCTTGGGCGTGTGGATGGAGACGAAGTCGGCCTCGGCCACCAGCTCCTCGATGCTGACCAGGCGCACCCCCATGGCCCGCGCCCGCTCCTGCGAGACGAAGGGGTCGTAGCCGATGAGCTCCATGCCGAAGGCGTGGGCGCGCTGGGCCACCAGGGAGCCGGCGCGTCCCAATCCCACCACGCCGAGCACCTTGCCGTGCAGCTCGACGCCCTCCCACTTCGAGCGCTCCCAGCGGCCGGCGACGAGCGCCGCATGGGCCTGGGGGATGTTGCGGGCCTGGGCCAGGAGCAGGGCCATGGCCTGCTCGGCCACCGAGAGGATGTTCGACGTCGGCGCGTTGACCACCATGACGCCGCGCTCGGTGGCCGCGGCCACGTCCACGTTGTCGAGCCCGACGCCGGCCCGGCCCACGACGACCAGCGACGTCCCGGCCGTCAACACGTCGGCCGTCACCTGCGTGGCGGAGCGGATGATCAGCGCGTGCGCGCCCACCACCGCGGCGAGCAGCTGCTCGGGGCTCAACCCTTCCTGCACGTCGACCTCGTGGCCGACTTCGGCCAGCAGGTCGAGCCCGCTCTGCGCGATCTTCTCCGTTACCAGTACCCGTGCCACCGCGGTGGTCTCCTCACTCCCCCCGCTCGATTGCCCGCCGACCTGGCGGTCAGTCTTGCGTCTCGCCGAACAGCGCGGCCAACCGGCTCACACCCTCGACAAGATCCTCATCGCCCAGCGCGTAGGACATGCGGAAGTAGCCCGGCGCGCCGAACGCCTCTCCGGGCACCACCGCCACCTTGGCCTCGTTGATGCAGATTTCGGCCAACTCCGCGCTGCTCGCCGGACGTTGTCCCCGGAGACTTCGCCCGAGCAACCCCTTGACCGAGGGGTAGGCGTAGAACGCGCCCTCCGGCACCACGCACTCGACACCCTGAATGTCGTTGAGCATCGACACGATGGTGAGACGCCGGCGGTCGAAGGCGGCGCGCATCATGGCGACGTCGTCGAGGTTGCCCGAGACGGCGGCCAGCGCGGCGCGCTGGGACACGTTGGCGACGTTGGAGGTCTCGTGGCTCTGGATGTTGGTGGCGGCCGCGATGGCATCCGTCGGCCCGATCAGCCACCCGACGCGCCAGCCCGTCATGGCGTAGGTCTTGGCCACGCCGTTAGCCACCAGGCAGCGGTCGGCCAGCTCGGGCACGAGGACGGGCATGGAGTGGTGCTCGGCGCCGCCGTAGACGAGATGCTCGTAGATCTCGTCGGTCAGCACCCAGATCCCCTTGGACACCGCCCACTGGCCGATGGCCTCCACCTCGTGGCGCGGGTACACCGCTCCGGTCGGGTTCGACGGCGACACGAAGAGCAGTGCCTTGGTGCGCGGCGTCCAGGCGCGCTCGAGGTCCTCGACCGAAGAGCGGAACCCGGTCGTCTCGTCGGAGGACACGACGACGGGCGTCCCTCCGGCCAGCGCGATCGATTCGGGGTAGGTCGTCCAGTACGGGGCGAGCACCAGCACCTCGTCGTCCGGGTCGCACAGCACGGCGAAGGCGTTGGCCACCGCCTGCTTGCCGCCGTTGGTGACCAGCACCTGATTCGCCGCCACCTCGTAGCCCGAGTCGCGGCGGGTCTTGACGGCGATGGCCTCGCGCAGCGCCGGGATGCCGCCCGTGGGGGTGTAACGGTGGTTTGACCGGTCGCGGCACACGATGACCGCCGCCTCCACGATGTGGGCCGGCGTGGGGAAGTCGGGCTCGCCTGCGCCGAAGCCGATGACGTGCTCCCCGGCCGCTTGCAGCGCCTTCGCCTTCGCATCCACGGCGAGGGTGGCCGAAGGCGCCACGGCGGCGGCCCGGCGCGAGATCCGGCGGAGCTCGGTCGACGGAGGGGTGGTCGTCACGGGTGCCATGATCTCATACGTGCCAGACGTCCCCGACATCACCATCCCGCCCCAATTGCTCCCCTCCGACGGCCGTTTCGGATCGGGCCCGTCGAAGGTTCGGCCGGCCGCCATCGACGCGCTCGCCGGTGTGGCCACCACCTACATGGGGACGAGTCACCGCCAGAAAACCGTCAAAGCTCAGGTGGGCCGCGTGCGCGCCGGCATGCGCCAGCTCTTCTCGCTTCCCGACGGCTACGAGGTCGTCCTCAGCAACGGCGGGACGACGGCCTTCTGGGACGCGGCCACCTTCGGGCTGATTCAGGAGCAGAGCCAGCACCTGACCTTCGGCGAGTTCTCCTCGAAGTTCGCCGCCTGCGCCAAGGCGGCGCCGCACCTCAAGGACCCGCAGGTCATCACCTCGGAGGTCGGCACCCATCCGAAGCCCGTGGCCGATCCCACCGTCGACCTCTACGCCCTCACGCACAACGAGACCTCCACTGGAGTGTCGATGCCTGTCCGGCGTCCCGAGGGTGCGGCCGCCCCCGCCGACGGGGGCGGATTGGTCGCGGTGGACGCCACATCAGGCGCCGGCGGGCTGCGGGTCGACGCGGCCGAGTTCGACGCCTACTACCTGGCGCCTCAGAAGTGCTTCGCCGGCGACGGCGGCCTCTGGGTGGCCCTGCTGTCGCCCGCCGCGCTCGAGCGGGTGGAGCGCATCGCCGCCTCGGACCGGTGGATCCCGACCTTCCTCGACCTCAAGACGGCGGTCGACAACTCGGTGCTGGACCAGACCTACAACACGCCGGCGCTGGCCACCATCTTCCTCCTGGCCGAGCAGGTCGACTGGATGAACGGGAACGGCGGCCTGGAGTGGACCGCCTCGCGGTGCGACCGCTCGGCCGAGATCCTCTACACCTGGGCCGAGCAGTCCGGCTTCGCCCGGCCCTTCGTGGAGAACCCGGCCGACCGCAGCCACGTCGTCGGTACCATCGACTTCGTGGACGCCGTGGACGCGGCGACGGTGGCGGCCGTGTTGCGGGCGAACGGGATCGTGGACACCGAGCCGTATCGCAAGCTCGGGCGCAACCAGCTGCGGATCGCCATGTTCCCGGCGATCGAGCCCGACGACGTCGCCTCGTTGTGCGGGTGCATCACCCACGTCGTGGGCGCGCTCGCCTGACCCGACTCCTGACTGCACTCCTGACCGCCCGTACGCAACCCGGGCGTCGGCCCGTGCGCCGGCCCGTGCGCCGGCCCGTGCGCCGGCAGAATTGGGGCTAGCACCAGGAAAAGAACAGGGGCTGCCCGGCTGGCAATGCCCGCCGGCATTGTGCATACTCGGTATATATGGCGCATACCCGGTATGTAAATCCCGCATGAGCGCGGTCACGCTGGACGAATCCCCGGTCGCGGGTGCCACCTATGGCGACGGCCAATGGGCGGTCGAGACGCACGGGCTCACGAAACGGTTCGGGGAGAACGTCGCCGTCGACGGCGTCGAGCTCCTGGTCCCCCGAGGCTGCGCCTTCGGGTACCTGGGCCCGAACGGGGCCGGCAAGACGACTCTCATCCGGGTGCTGCTGGGCCTGACCCACGCCGACGCCGGCACGATGTCGCTCCTCGGCCATGCCGTCCCTCGCCATCGCGACAAGGCGCTGGCCCGGGTGGGGGCCATCGTCGACGAGCCCCGCTTCCACGGACACCTGACCGGCAGGCAGAATCTGCAGATCCTCGCCGCGGCGCGCGAGCCGGCTGCGAAGACGCGCATCGTCCCGGCGCTCGAACGTGTCGGCATCCTGCACCGGGCCGACGACAAGGTGTCGAAGTACTCCATGGGCATGCGCCAGCGTCTGGGTGTCGCGGCCTGCCTACTCGGTGACCCCCATCTCCTCATCCTCGACGAGCCCATGAACGGCCTCGACCCCGGCGGCATGCTCGACATGCGCGACATGATCAAGTCGCTCGTCGCCGAAGGACGAACGGTCGTGTTGTCCTCGCACCTACTCGACGAGGTCGAGCGCACGTGCGATGCGGTCGCCATCGTGGATCGGGGCAAGGTCATCCGCCAAGGCCCCATCGCCCAACTTCTGGCGGGCTCGTCGTTCGAGCTCCAAGTCGAGTGCTCGGAACCCGAGAGGGCCCGCGGCCTGCTCGACGCCACGAAGCTCGGCGCCGTCCACATCGCGGTCGAACCGGAAGGGCTGGGCGTCACGCTGCCCGAGGGGACTGCACGCGACGTCGTGGCCGAAGTGAACCGGGTCCTCGTGGAAGGCGGCATCTCCGTGTACCGGTTGCAGCACATTCAGGCGTCGCTCGAGTCGTGGTTCCTCGAGGTCACCAGTCGACTGGGGGAGGAACAATGACGACGATCGCCGACGTAGGCGCAGCCGCACCGGGTCCGGCCCCCGCCACCGGTCCGGCGGCGACGCGGGGCGATCACCGCGGCTCGTGGATCCCGACGTGGGGCATGATCACCACGCGGTTCATGGAGCTGCGCCGGCGGCGAGGTCTCATGATCGCGTTGATCGCCGTCAACATCGGCATCCCGGTCGTCTTCCTCGCCGTGCGCCTCATCTCGCATGCCGTCGATCCCAAGTCCTTCGGGCCGGCCGGCGGCTACAGCATCTTCACCACGCTCGTGGCCGGCTTCATGTACGTCTTCGGGTTCGTCGTGGCGGCCGTCGTCGGCTGTACGGCGGGGTCGGTCGACCTCACCGAGGGGATGTTCCGCCACCTGGTGATCACCGGCCGCTCCCGGCTGGCGCTCTATTTCGCCCGCATCCCCGCCGGGCTTGCCATCGTCATCGCCATCGTGGCGGTCGGCTACACCATCGTCTGCGCCGTGTGCGTGTTCGCCGCGCCGACGCAGCTCAACTACGACGGCGTCAACGTCCCCGCCGGCCTGTCGAAGCCGGCGCTCGACACCTGGGCCGCGAACCACGCCGACCAGGTCATCTGCAACTTCAACTTCGGAGGCCCAGGTCAGAACGAACAACCGCCGCCGAACGTGACCTGCGGCGGGCAATCGATCGGGCCGCCACCGGGGACCGTCATCCAGACCAAGGGCGGCGGGACAGTCACCGTCCCGGCCAGCGAGTCGCCCGCGCAGATTCGAGCGTTCGCGGTCACGGTGGCCAACCAGGACTACGCCGACTACTCCACCAACTTCTTGTCCCCTTCGACGTCGCTCATGATCGACGTGGGGCTTTGGATCGCACTCGAGGCGACCATCGGGTTCATCGTTGGCCTCGGGCTGGCCTCGCTGATGGGACAGCGGACCGTCCCAGTCATCCTCCTGATCATCCTCGAGCTGATCCTGACGCCGATCTTCAGCCGTCACGTCATCACGTACATGCTCAATGTGCAGCGGGGCATCGTGGGTGTGGCCATGGCTCACATCGAACCCGGAGGACTGCCGACGCCGTTCAGCGGTGGTGGCTCGGGTGGGGGAGGTGGCGGGTTCAACCCGTTGATCCCCGAGTCCACCCTGGCGTCGTCGCTGGTGATCGTGGGCTGGATCATCTTCTGGACGGCCATCGGGGCCTGGCGGATGAAAACCCGCGACGCCTGATCGGATCGGATCGGGTCAGGGCACGTCAGGGCACGTCAGGGCACCGGGAAGCCGACGGTGGCGAGGATCTGCTCGCTTTCGTCCCACAGGCGCAGGGCCGCCGCATCGTCGCGGGCGTGCTTGCCCATATGACCTGGCTTGGAACGGACCCAGTACTCCCCGGTGCGGGTCGCCACGTCGGGTGAGGTGGCGAGGTAGACGGAGGTCTTGGCGCCGGTGCGCGGGCTGATCTGGAAGGGCCGCACGGCCCGGAATCCGAGGGCGCTCCTGCCGCTGGTGTCGCCGTCCATGCCGAAGCGGCTGCGCACCCAGCCGGGGTGTGCGGCGTTGGCGGTCACCCCGGTGCCCGCAGTGCGCCGCGCCAGCTCCCGGGTGAACAGGACGTTGGCCAGCTTGGCGCGGCAATAGACCTCCATCCCGTCGTACCCCTTCTCGCTCTGCAGGTCGTCGAAGCGCATGCCCTTGAAGGCGGCGTGGTGACCGACCGACGTGACGTTGATGACGCGGGCCGGCGCGGAGGCCTGCAGACGGTCGAGCAGCAGGCGGGTCAGGTAGAAATGCGCGAGGTGGCAGACGCCCATGGTGTACTCCAAGCCCTGCGCCGTCTCCCGGCGCTCCGACCACGTCCCGCCGGCGTTGTTGTCAAGGACGTCGAGACGGTCCCACCGGTTGCGGATGTCGTCCGCCGCCTTGCGCACCGACGCCAGGTCGGCCAGGTCGAGTGACACGACGTGGACGTCGTCGTTCCACGTCTTCTGGGTGACCTCGTGTGCCGCTGCCTCCGCCTTGGCCTGGTTGCGGCAGGCCAGCACCGTGGTGGCTCCCTGGGACGCCACGCCCACGGCCGTCTCAAGCCCGACGCCCGTGTTGGCCCCGGTGATGACGACCACCTTCCCCTGCATGCTCATGTCTGTCCGATCCGATCCGATCCGCCGAGTCTCGGGGGTCAGTCTTGTCCACGGGACGGGAGCCGGTCATGTCCGGCGACGACCTGGAACGGCAGCTCGCCGACGTCGTAGTCTTCTCCCGCAGGGGGACTGACGAAAGCGGCGGGATCCCATGACCATCGCAACCAGCCCCACCCTCGACGGCCTGCTCCTCCAGGTACTCGTGACCCCGGAAGGCCAGGCCGACCCCTACCCCTGCTACGAGCGGATGCGCGCGGAAGCCCGCGTCAGCCGGACGGCGTTCGGGCCTTACGTCGTCAACGGGTACCAGGAGTGCCTCGGGGTGCTGCGCGACCCCCGGCTCGGCCGCGGCACGGGGATTGCCGGCTCCGACTCGGGCATCTTCGGCGACACCGGGACACGCCGGGGGGAGTTCATGGACGCCTCTCAGCACAACATGCTTATGGCGGACCCTCCTGACCACACCCGGCTCCGCCGACTGGTCTCGCGCTCGTTCACGCCGCGCCAGGTCGAGCGGCTGCGACCGGCCATCCACCAGCTCGTCGGCGACCTCCTGGACGCCATGGCGGCACGGGGCGAGGTCGACTTCATGGCCGACTTCGCCCTGCCGCTGCCGATGGACGTCATCGGCGAGCTGGTCGGCGTCCCCGCCTCGGAGCGTGCGGCGCTGCAGCCGTTCGTCCGCGCCGCCGCCAAGGGCATTGAGCCTGTGCTGAGCGAGGAGGAGACCGATGCGGCCATAGAGGCCCTCGTCCATCTGGCCGAGTACTTCACCGGCCTTCTCGACGAGCGCCGGCGCCGGCCGCGCGACGATCTCCTGAGCGCGCTGGTGCAGGCGCGCGAGAGCGACGACCGCCTGACCGACGACGAGATCACCTCGACGGCCATCCTGTTGTTCTCTGCAGGCTTCGAGACCACGACCAACCTGTTGGGCAACGGCCTGCTGGCGCTGCTCCGCCACCCGGCGCAGCTGGACGACTGGCGGCGCCATCCTGAGATCGCCCCGACCGCCGTGGAGGAGCTGCTCCGCTTCGACAGCCCGGTCCAGTTCAATCTCCGGACCGCACTCGGGCCGGCGGACCTGCTGGGCGAGCCATTGGAACGCGGCGAGAGGATCGTGGTGCTCCAAGGTGCCGGCAACCGCGACCCGGCGCGCTTCGACCGGCCCGACGAGCTCGATCTCCGCCGGGCCGACAACACGCCGCTGAGCTTCGGGTCGGGCATCCACCACTGCATCGGCGCGCCGTTGGCCCGCCTCGAGGGCGCGATCGCGTTCAACGCCTTGTTGGATTGCTTTCCGACGCTGGAGCTCGTGGGCGACGAAGACCACTGGCGCCCCAGCTTCACCCTGCGCGGGCTCCTCGACTTGCCGTTACGAGTGGCGACGCGGTGAGCGGGTACGAGGCGCTTCTGCCGCCTGCCGCAGGTTCTCAGGCGGGCCGATGACCGACGCCTCGGGGCCGAGACGCTCGACGTAGAGACGGTGCACCACCTGCCACCGCTCTGACGGTTCCCATGACGACGCGGTGCCGTCGCACAGGGCGGTCATCCGTTCCACGCAGACGTGCCAGCCGGCGGCGTCGCGTGCCGCCTTCCCGTGCTCGGGGAACGTCACGCGCAGCCGCAGGATGCAGGCCGGCCCGCCGGGCCCGGAAGCATCCTGGAGCTCGAAACGCAGGATGTCGTCGGCCCAACGCAGTTCCATGAGCGATGGGGGGACGAAGGCGAGCATCTCGCCGTCGAAGGGCTGACCCTCCCCCTGCCGGAACGAGAAGTGCAGCTCCGCCCCGGCGCTTCGCTGCCCCTCGATCGTGGTGGGGAACCAGCCGGCCAGGTCGGCGTCTTCGGTCAGGGCCCGCCAGACCCGCGCACCGGGATGGGCCAGCCGGCGTTCGTAGCGCAGGATCGAGACGCCGGCGACGCGCTCGAGCGTGCCGAGCTCGGCGTCGGCGTCGGCGTCGGCGTCTGCGTCGGCGTCGGCGTGGGCATGGGCGTCGGCGTCGGCGTCGGCGTCTTCGTCGGCGTCGCTCAAGCCCATGGCTCTCCTTCGCCGGCTTCCATGATCTGGAGGTGGCGCTCGAGGGCGTTGAGGTGGCCGGCCCACTGCCGGCGGTAGGGCGCCAGCCACTGGTCGACCTCGCGCAGGGGCTCGGGGCTGACCCGGTAGATCCGGCGCTGCGCGTCCGTGCGTGACTGCACCAAGCCGGCCTGGCGGAGGACCTTGAGATGCTTGGAGACCGTGGGCTGGCTCAGCTCGAGCAGCTCCACCAGGTCGCCCACGGGGCGCTCCTCCTCCGCCAACAGGTCGAGGATGCGGCGCCGGTTCTCCTCGGCCAGCACCTCAAATGTTGCCGTCACACTGGTTATATTGCTCGTACGGCATATATCTGTCAAGGGGGCGCGAGCGACCCCCTGAGCCAACCCCTCGGATCAGCTCGAGGCGGTGGCGGTGACGGCGGTGGCGGTGGCTGGCCCTGGCGGCGATACGGCGCAGGGGCGGCTCGGTCGGCGGTGGCTGCTTGCGCGGCGGCAGGGTGGCCAGGAGCGCGGTGGTCGCCTTGGTCACCTGGGTCACGGCCCGCTCGAACGCCGCCTCGGTCTCGGCCGACGTCTTTTGGACGCCGCTGACCTTGCGGACGTACTGGCGCGCCGCCGCTTCGATCTCCTCGGGGGTGGCCACGGGCTGGAGCCCGCGCAGGGTGGTGATGTTTCGGCACATGCCACCACCCTAAGTCCGCGTCGCGCCGAACCCTCCAGCCGTGCAGCGGCCGGGGGTGACCTCCACCGTCACCAGCCTCGCCCTGCGGTTGTTCGTCACTTCGAGCAGGTCGCTCCCCCGGGCCGACGTCACGCTGGCACCGGTGGTGCGGGCGCAGTAGCCGTGGCGGTAGTGCACCTGGGTCGGCACGAAGATCAATGTCGGGGCGGCGATGTGATGGTTGGGCACGTACGCCATGTCGAACATGTCGGTCTGCGGTGAGAAGGAGAAGTGCAACGGCCTGCCGGCCACGGCCTGCGGATAGGCGCGGCTGAGGACGTAGGCGGTCGAGCGCAGACGCCCGCTCGCCATGACGAGCGACTCGTCGGCGCTCCCCGTGGGGTCGCCGTAGAACTTCCAGGCCCAGTAGATCCAGCTGACCTGGCGCGCGTCGAGCGCGGCGGTGATGGGTGTGAGGAGCTCGGGGTCGCTGCTGGCACCGAACTCGGTCACCATCCACGCTGGGCCGTTCCGCTGGACGGCCGAGGCCATGCCGGCGCGGTCCGAGGCCCGCACGCCGAGCGAGTGCTCCTCCTGGGCCGCGCACGCCAGGATGTTGGTCGGGTTCCCCGTCACCGGGCTGCGGGCGCCGCAATAGACGTGCACGTTGTAGACCAGGTTGGGAAGATCCATGGGGCCGAGGTAGGTCGGCAGCCCGCGGTTGGCGAAGTTGTCCGGCTCGTCGAAGATGAGGTGGGTGGGATCGTTGGCCAGGATGGTCGGGATGACGCCATCGGCCGGGTCGGCCTTGGGGCAATGCAGGGGCGGTGCGCCGTGCAACGGCGCACCGATGTGCCCTGAGCCGGTGTAGAAGCACTCGAGCTCGGAGTCGAAGTGCGCGTCGCCGAAGCGGATGAGCGATGTGGAGAACGGCTCGTTGAAGGGGTCGTAGCCCAGGACCCAATGGTTGCCCCTGAACGCCTTGGCCACGTCGCCCCAGACCTTGTCGTACTGGCCCTGCAGATCGCCCCGGACGTTGTTGTGCCAGAAATGGCTGAAGGCGATCCCCGCCGCCTTGGTCCCGTACTCGAGGGACCAGCGGCCCGGCGGGTCGACGCTCGGGACGCCGTCGGTGCAGACGGCCCAACTCGGGGCGCCCTCGCCCTCGAACATCTTGCTGTACACGTCCTGGTGCATGTCGAGGATCGTGTAGATGTGGAAGCGCCCGAGCAGGTCGACGGTCTTCGCGAGCCGGGCGATGTAGCGATTGAGCACGGCCTGGTTGAACTGGTCCGGGTCCGCGTGTGCGCCGCGCTTGCAGATGGCAGGGTCGTTCGATGGGGCCTTGCCGGGCTCGAGCCCGCTCCACGTCATGCCGAGGCGCACCACGTTGAAGCCGAGCCGCGCCATGAGCGAGGCGTCGGTGCTCGAGAAGTTCCACGGCTTGTTCGGGTCGGGGTAGAGCTCATAAGGCGCGTACTTGTAGACCGCGTCGACGCCATGGAAGAAGACGACCCGGCCCCGGCTGTCGTAGAGGTAGGGCCCGCCCGGGGCCCTTATCCGGCCCGAGACGCCGGCCCTGCCGATGTCGCTGGGGGCCCGGAACGTCGGCGAGGACAGCGTCGGGAGCACGGGCCGGTCGCTGCTGGCGGCCGAGCTCGCGCCCGCCCCGGCCTGGCTCGTCCCGGCCAGCGCCACGCCATCGCCATCGCCATCGCCGTCAGGAACGTGACCAGGGCGAACAAGCCGACGGACCCACGGTGCACAGCCGACAGTCTGTCCCCCACGTCTCGCCGGGGGACCGCGCCCCAAGGCTGAATCTCGGCTCCCGCCGGACGGCTGCCCGATGGTGGCGATCGCGGTCAGGCAACGTCCTCGAGCGCCCGGCCGATCTCGACATTGCCCGAGACGCTGCGGACGCTCAGGTCGACCCGGGTCTCGGGACGGGTACGGCCGGCCGGCGGGACATCGTCGAGCGGGATGTCCGAGTGCACCACGCCCGAGACCGTCTCCACGTCGACGTGCAGGTCGACACCCCTGACCACTCCGACGGCGACGTCGCCCGAGACGGAGCGCACGTGCAGGGTGCCTTCACCGAGAGCGAGGACGCGCACGTTCCCCGAGACGTTCACCACCCGGGCGCCGCGGGCGAGCTCCCCCAGGCGAACGTCACCGGATGTGGCCTTCACGTCGACCCGGCTGCCCGCCGCGCCCACCTCGAGGTCGCCCGAGGCGGTGGAAAAGAGGGCGGCGCCGGCCACGCTCGAACAGCGCAGGTCGCCCGAGGCGGTGTGCACGCGGACGTCGCCCCCGACCCTGCCCATGGTGATGTTGCCACTGGCCGTCTTGACCGTGACGTCGGCCGCGACGTCGTCGGTCGAGATGTCGCCACTGCCCGTCGTGACGTCCGCCTCCCCCACGGGCCCGTTGATCTCGATGTCGGCCGTCGCCGTGGTCACAGTGACCAGCGCGCCTTCCGGCACCTCGACCCGGACGATCACCGCGTTGCGCCGCAGGAGCCGCATGCCGTACACGCGCGGCAGCTTCACCACCACGTGGTCGCGGTCCCCCGAGCGCCGGGACTCCACGATGGCCCGCTCCACGAGCTCCTCCGCTCCCGGCGTGCCGGCCTCGACCGACACGATGGTGCGGTCCGTGGCGCGGGCCGTGACCACCACTTCGCCCGCGTGGTTCTCCACGGTGAGGTGGACGCTCCCCGGGGTCTCGAATGTCCTCTCCATGTCCGTTGCTCCCTTCAGGTCGTGCCGTAGCCGCGCAGGCGGTTCCCCACCCGGGCGCCCCGGCTCCGGTTGCTCGAGGTGCCGCGCTCGAGAGCGCGGACGATGAAGGTGTTCACCGAGACGCCGTCGGCCGCCGCGCCTTGCTCGACGCGGAGCTTGAGCGCTTCGCCGAGGCGCAGGGTGATGCGAGCCGACTGCTCGTCGCCCTCCCCCGTCGGCGCGGCAGCCGGACCCGGTTCGTCCTCGACATAGGTCAGATCGACGTCGTCGCCCGCCACCCGGATGTCCACGCGCCCGTCGGGCAACGTGGCCGTCAGCTCGGCGGCGGCGTCGGACAGGACGTCGAGGATGCGGCCGGGCACCGAGCGCCCGAGCACGTCGGCGATCCGCTCGGCCACCTCGGCCACCGTGTCGTCGCCCAGCTCCCCGACGGCGACCACGTCGGAACGCAGCCCGTCGACCACCAGTGACATCTTCATGCTGTCATTATGACATCACTGTGATGTCATAGTCAAGACCTCATATAGGGGGCGGGCACAGAGGCCGGCGAGACCTCCTGGCGGGAGGCCGAAGAGCCCAGGTCAGCCGCCTGAAGCGTCCTGCACCTTGGTCTTGCCGGCCGAGATGAAGGGCATCATCGCCCGCAGCTCCTGCCCCACCGACTCGATCTGGTGGGCTTGGCCCGCCTTGCGCAGCGCCTCGAAGCGGGGACGACCCGCCCGGTTCTCCGCGATCCACTCCTCGGCGAAGGCGCCGCTGCGGATCTCGTCGAGGATCGTCTGCATCTCGGCCCGGACCGCCTCGTTGATCACCCGCGGGCCGCGGGTCACGTCGCCGTACTCGGCGGTGTCCGAGATGGAGTAGCGCATGCCGGCGATCCCCTGCTCGTACATCAGGTCGACGATGAGCTTCAGCTCGTGCAGGCACTCGAAGTAGGCCGACTCGGGCTGGTAGCCGGCGTTGACCAGCGTCTCGAACCCGGCGGTGACCAGCGCGGTCAGGCCGCCGCACAGCACCACCTGCTCACCGAAGAGGTCGGTCTCTGTCTCCTCGTCGAACGTGGTGTCGAGCACGCCGGCCCGGGTGGAGCCGATGGCGTGGGCGTAGGACAGCGCGAGCTCCCGCGCCTTGCCGGTGGCGTCCTGGTGCACGGCGATCAGCGTCGGGACCCCTCCGCCCTCGGTGTAGGTGCGGCGAACGAGGTGGCCCGGCCCCTTGGGCGCCACCATGGTGACGTCCACGCCCGCCGGCGGCACGATCTGCCCGAAGCGGATATTGAAGCCGTGGGCGAACATCAGGCAGTCGCCGTCGTTGAGATTGGGCGCCACGAACTCGTCGTAGGCCGCCTTCTGCTCGGTGTCGGGCAGCAGCATCATGATGACGTCGGCCTCGGCGGCTGCGTCGGCCAGCGACAGCACCCGCAGCCCGGCCTCCTCCGCCTTGCGCTTGGAGCTGCTGCCTTCGCGCAGCGCGACGCGCACGTCCACGCCGGACTCCCGCAGGTTCTGCGCGTGGGCGTGCCCCTGGGAGCCGTAGCCCAGGATGGCCACCTTGCGGCCGGCGATCAGCGTGGGGTCTGCATCGGATTCGTAGTACATCGTGGCCATGTCGTGACTCTTTCTCTGTTGCTTGTGCGATGGGCGATGGGCGATGGGCGATGGGCGATGGGCGATGTGATCGGTCTCAGTGGCGGTCCAGCTTAGGCAGGGCGACGCGGCCCGGTCCGTTGGAGCTCCTCGACGGTGTAGTGCTCGAGCAGGCCCTCGAAGTCGTCGATCTTCTCGGGGCGGCCGGCCAGCATGACGGTGATGCGGTCGGCGCCCACGCTGACCACCTCGCCGCCGAAGACCCCCACCAGCTGTATGACCTGGGAGCGCTCGGTCGGCCCCACCGCCACGGTGACCAGGACCAGCTCGCGCTCGACCGCTTCGCTCGGTGAGAGCTCATCGATGGAGACGACGTTGACCAGCTTGTCGAGCTGCATGATGACCTGCTCCAGGGGCGCCGACTCCACGTCGACCACGATCGTGATCCGGCTGAAGTGCTCGTCCTCGTCCGTGGGGGCGACGGCCAGCGAGTAGATGTTGAAGCCACGGCGGCTGAAGAGCCCCGCCACCCGGGCCAGGACGCCGGCCTTGTTCTCGACCAGCACCGACAGGATGTGGTGGCGCTGGCCCGGCGCCGGGGTCCGACGGGTACCGGCGCCCGATCCGACTCCGGCGCCCGATCCGATACCGGCGCCGCCCGTCATGGGGTGCAGCGAGGCCGGCGTCATCGGGCGGCCAGCTGGTCGGGGTGGACGACGATGTCGTCGTTGGAGGAGCCGGCGGCCACCATCGGGTACACCTTCTCGAAGGCGTCGGTGCGGAAGTCGATGACGACGGGCCGGTCGTCGACGGAGTTCGCCTTCTCTATCGCCGGTCCGACGTCCTCGGGCGTCTCGGCCTTGATGCCGACGCACCCCATGGCCTCGGCCCACTTGACGTAGTCGGGCAGGTCGGGCGAGAGATAGACCTCGGAGTAGCGCTCCTCGTAGAACATCTCCTGCCACTGGCGCACCATGCCGAGATACGCGTTGTTCAAGATGGCGATCTTCACCGGGATCTGCTCGGAGCTGGCGGTGACGAGCTCCTGGGCGGTCATCTGGAAGCAGCCGTCGCCGTCGATGGCCCACACGGTGCGGTCCGGGCGGCCGACCTTGGCCCCGATGGCCGCGGGCACGGCGAAGCCCATGGTGCCGGCGCCGCCCGAGTTGACCCAAGTGTAGGGGTGCTCGAAGTTCCAGTACTGCGAGGCCCACATCTGGTGCTGGCCCACGCCGGCGACGACGATGGTGTCCTCCGACGCCGCATCACGGAGCTGCTCGACGACATTCTGCGGCTTGATGGCGCCGCCCTCGACGTCCTCGTAGTACAGCGGGAAGCGCTCCCGCCACTCGTTGATCTGCTTCCACCACGCCGACAGGTCCTGCACCACCGGGTGCGCGTCGTCGCCGCGGGCGTCCATGGCCAGCAACATCTCCTCTATGACCTGGCGGCAGTCGCCGGCGATGCCGACGTCGGGGATGCGGACCTTGCCCAGCTCGGCCGGGTCGATGTCGACGTGGATCACCTTGGCGTCCGGCGCGAAGGCGCTGATCTTCCCGGTGACCCGGTCGTCGAACCTGGCCCCGAGGCTGATCAGGAGGTCGCTCTTCTGCATGGCGGTGACGGCGGTGTAGTGCCCGTGCATGCCGGGCATGCCGAGCGCCTGGGGGTGCGAATCGGGGAAGGCGCCGCGGGCCATCAGCGTGGTGACGACCGGAATGCCGGTGCGGTCGGCCAGGGCCCGCAGCGCCTCGGCGGCCCGGGCCTTGAGCACCCCGCCACCGACGTAGAACACCGGCCGGTGCGCCCGGGAGATCAGCTCGACGGCCTGCCCGATGAGCACGGGATCGCCGAACGTCACCGGGTGGTAGCCCGGCAGGTCGAGTTCGTCGACGGTCGACGGCCAGTACCACTCCATGGGGGCGTTCGAGATGTCCTTGGGCAGGTCGATCAGCACCGGCCCCGGCCGCCCCGTCGTGGCCACGTGGAATGCGGCGGCCACCACCCGCGGGATGTCGTCGACGTCCTTGATGAGCCAGTTGTGCTTCGTGATGCCCATGGTGACGCCGGTGATGTCGCACTCCTGGAAGGCGTCGGTGCCGATGGAGCCGGTGGCCACCTGGCCCGACACGACGATCAGCGGCGTCGAGTCCATGTACGCGTTGGCGAGCGGCGTCACGATGTTGGTGGCGCCGGGCCCGCTGGTCACCATCGCCACGCCGGGGCGTCCGGTCGCCATGGCGTAGCCCTCCGCCATATGACCTGCGCCCTGCTCGTGGCGCACCAGGATGTGGCGGATCGACGAGTCGATGATGGGGTCGTAGACGGGCAGGATGGCGCCGCCGGGCAGGCCGAACATGACGTCGACCCCCTGCATCTCGAGGCTCTTTATGAGGGCCTGGGCCCCGGTCATCTTCATATGACTCCCCTTGCTGTGGTGGCGGTGGCGGTGCTGTGGTGGCGGTGACGGTGGCGGTGACGGTGGTGCGAACAGGCCCGGAAATTGAAAAGACCCCCCGGTTCGGAGGGTCGTAAGGCACGCGTTCCGGATGTGGGCGCGTGCCTACGTTACGAGTACCAGAATCTCGGGACGGGTGCTACGTGCCTGCATGACCCGCACATTGTGGCATGCCCGGCGCTTTGGGACAAGCCCCCCTGGTCCGCCGGACCGATTCCGGCGGGGAGGATCTACGTCGCCATACCTCCACCCAGCAGGGCCGGGAGCGCCGTGGCCCGCATCCGCGCCAGGACCCGGTCGGTCACGGGCGTCACGTCGGGGTGCACGCCCCCGTTGGCATCGGCCGCCGCCCGCCACGCCGCGGCCCGCCGGGCCGCCTCGGCGCCGTCGGCCAGCTGCGGGCAGTCGATGCGGTCCGTGTTCACGTCGACCACGATGGTGTCCCCGTCCTCCACGAGGGCGATCGGCCCCCCGAGGAAGGCCTCGGGCGCCACGTGCCCCACGACCAGCCCGACCGATCCGCCCGAGAAGCGGGCGTCGGTCATGAGCGCGATCGTGATGTTGCGCTGGCGGCAGAGCGCCGTGATGCGGGAGGTGGGATCGAGCAGCTCGGGCATGCCGGGTGCGCCCCGGGGTCCGGCGTAGCGGATGACGACCATGTCGTTGTCCCCGAACGAGTCGGGATGGTGGTCGAGCGCGTCGATGAGGTCGCGCTCGCCGTTGAAGACCCGGGCCCGTCCCGTGAAGACGCCGTCGTGCACGCCGCCCTCGACGCCGGCCACCTTCAGGATGGCGCCGCCCTCGGGGGCCAGGTTGCCCTGCAGCAGGCGCAGCCCGCCGGTGTCCTTGAACGGCTTGTCGACGCTGTATATGACCTCGTGGTCGGGCGCCCTGGGGTCGAGCCGCGTCACCTGTGCGGCCAGGGTTTCGCCCGTGCAGGTCATCGCACTGCCATCGAGGAAGCCCGCGTCCAATAGTTCCTTGACGATCGCCTGCAGCCCGCCGCTCGCGTCCACGTCGACCATGGAGTACTCGCCGAAGGGCCTCATATTGACGAGGACTGGCAGCCGGCGGGCCAGCGCGTTGAACTCCTGCTGGCTCAGGGCGTCGGCCCAGAGGTCGATGCCGGCGGCGCGGGCGATCTCGACGCTGTGCAACACGACGTTGGTCGAGCCGCCCATGGCGATGGCGACGGTGATGGCGTTCCGGAGCGAGGCCGGCGTGACGATGTCGCTCGGCCGGACGCCCATCTCGTGCATGGTGAGCAGGCAGTCGACCATTTCGTCGGGGAAGTCGTCGATGCGGCGGGGGTCGTCCGACGCCGGCGACACCATATGAAGTGGTTCGAGGCCCAGCACCGCGATGAACGTCTGCATGGTGTTGTAGGTGAACATGCCCCCGCAGCTCCCCTGCCCCGGGCAGGCGTGCAGGGCGTAGCGGGTGCGGACGTCCTCGGGCTGATCCGCCATCTGGAAGGCCGACACCAGGTCGATGGGCCGGCCCGTCTCGGGGTCGATGCCCGGGTGGATGGAACCGTCCGACAATATGACCGCCGGCGTGTCGTTCTCGAGAATGGCGGCGAGCGTCCCCACCGGGGGCTTGTCGCAAGCGACGACGGCGATGAGGCCGGCGACGCCGTTGGCAGCCAGGTGGACGTCGGCCACATCGTGGACCAGTTCTCTTCCTATGAGGGAGAACCGCATCTGCGGCGTCCCGTTGAGCTGCCCGTCCGACACCCCGAGGGTGAAGGCGGGCGCGATCAGCCGGACCCCGAGGTTGTCCTCGGCGATGCGGCGGTGCAGCGCGGCCTGTACCGCCTGCACCTTGGCGGTGACGCCGAGATAGCACTGGCTGTCGCCCAGGTTGCCGATGACGGCCCAGACCGGATCGTGGATCTTCTCGACGTCCTCGCCCAGGAAGTGCGCGGTTCCCACCCGCTGCACGTCGCGCCCGGGGTTGAGGGACACCAGCGTGCGGGTCTCGTCCGACGACGTCATATGGGGGTAGAGCATATTGGTCGCCGGCCCCGGGCCCCGAGGGGCGGCGGTAGGGCGGGGTCGGCGCCGTCAGGCGGGGACGGGCGCCGGCAGCGGGATCACCTCGACGCCGATCTGCGGGATGGACCGGTCCATCCAGGCCGGCATCCACCAGTTGACCGGCCCGAGGATCTCCATGATCGACGGGACCAGCATCATGCGCACGATGGTGGCGTCGACCAGCACGGCCGTGGCCAGCCCCAGCCCGAACACCTTCAAGATGTGCAGCGGGTCCTTTATGACGAAGGACGCGAAGACGCAGAACATGATCGCTGCCGCCGCCGTGATGATCCGGCCGGTCACCGCCAGCCCGTCCGCCACGGCCAGCGAGTTGTCGTGCGTGCGCAACCACTCCTCCCGGATGCGTGAGAGCAGGAAGACCTCATAATCCATGGAGAGCCCGAAGAGGACGACGAAGAGCGCGACCGGGATCCAGGGGTCGATGGGCCCCGTCTCGCCGATGCCGATGAGGCGCCCCGCCCAGCCCCACTGGAACACGGCCACCATCACGCCGTAGGCCGCCCCCACGCTGAGCAGGTTCATGATGACCGCCTTCAGCGGCAGCACCAGCGAGCGGAAGACGACCATGAGGAGGACGAAGGAGAGGATCAGGACGGCGCCGATCACGATGAAGAGCCGGTGGCCGAGGAAGTTGGCGGCATCGATGCTGGCTGCCGTCTCCCCGCCCACCTGCGCGTTGACGGAGGTGCCGTCGACCACCGGCGGTATGACGTCGTTGCGCAGTGTCTGCACGAGCGCCCCGGTCTGGGACGACTGCGGCGACGTCGTCGGATACACGATGATGACCGCGCCGGTGCTGCTGCTGTTGAATTCCGGCGGGGTCACGAAGGCGATGCCGTCGTGGTGGGCCGAGGCGGTGATCGCCTGCTGGAGGCGGTCGACGGTGGCCCTGGCCTGGTCGGCCGGGCCCTGCATGTCGGCCGCGACCAGGAGCGGGCCGTTGAACCCGGGGCCGAACCCCTGCGCCAGGAGGTCGTAGGCCTGACGGGTGGTGAGGGTGGTGGGGTCGTTGCCGGCGTCGGTGAAGGCGAGGCGCATGCTGAACAGCGGCAGCGCCAGCGCGACGAGGACGAGGACCGCGATGGTGCCGGTGACCCATGCCCTTCTTTGCACGAAGCGGCTCCAGCGGTACCAGAAGCCGTTGGGTGGTGGCGGGCCGCCGGTCTGCAGCAGGCGCGGCAGGTGCAGCTTGTCGATGGCGTTGCCGGCGAAGCCCAGCATGGCGGGCAGGAGCGTCAGGGCCGCAATGAGGACCATCAGGACGGCGGCGATGCACGCCGTCGCCAACCCGATCATGTACGCCTGCCCTATGAGGTAGAGGCCGAACAGAGATATGACCACGGTGCTGCCGGCGAAGAGGACCGACCGGCCCGATGTCATGAGGGAGGTCACGACGGCGTTGCGGGGATCACGTCCTTCGAAGATGCCCTGCCGGTAGCGGGTGACGATGAACAGGGCATAGTCGATGCCCACCCCGAGGCCGATCATGATCGCCATTTCGGGCGAAAAGTTCGGCACGGTCAGGACGTGCGTGAGGAGCTCGAGCAGCGCGATGCCGATGCCGAGCCCCGCCAGCGCGGTGAAGACCGGTAGGCCCATGGCCACGACGGACCCGAAGGCCAGCAGCATGATGAGGATGGCGGCGGTGATGCCGATGCCCTCGCTCGGGCCCGGCGCGGCCGTGGCGGCAGCGCTGATCGGGCTGCCGCCGAGCTCGACCTGGAAGCCGTCGTGCGCCGCCGCCTGCGCCGTCGTGATGACCTTGTCGATGGCCGGGATGGGGATATCGGCGGTGTCGGTGGTGAACTGGACCTGGGCGAACGCGATGTCGCCCCTGCCCGGTGGGGCGATCTGATGCGCGCCCGCAGCCGAGAAGGGGCTGGTCACGCCCTGGACGTAGGGCAGCGGCTGGAGGCTGGCCACAACCCGGTCGATCGCCTGCTCGTTGGCAGCGCTGGCGATGGGCGCGCGTGTGTGGAAGACGACGTCGGCGGTGTCCCCCTGACTTGGACGGAAACCGCTCCTGCAGGATATTGGTCGCCTGCTGCGACGGGGTGTTCCCCGCCGTGAACTTGTTCTCGAAGTGCGTCCCCACCAGCTGTGCGACCACCGTGAAGGCGATGATGGCCAGGATCCACAACACCAGCACGGTCCGGCGGCGGTCGTAACAGGCGCCGGCCAGGCGCCCCAGGGTCGTATCCCCCGTGCCCGTGCCCGTGCCCGCGGACGGATCGCCCCTATTCGCCGTATGCACCGACGTTGCCCCTAGGATTCATCACTGGTGAGTTGTAACACAGAATTCCCCGGTGGTGAATACCCCATTTTTCAGGGCGACCGGCACCGTGTCGGGGACCTCATATGAGCGCCGCCGCGGCGGCGGCCGGCCGACGGCCGGGCAACGCCGACACCAGGGGCGAGATCATCGATGCTGCCAAGCGCGTCTTCGCCGCCAAGGGCTACGACGGGGCCAGTCTGCGGGCCGTCGCCCGGGAGGCCCAGGTCGACCCGGCCCTGGTCCACCACTACTTCGACGGGAAGGCCAGCCTCTTCGTGGCCGCCATGGCCTTGCCCTTCGACCCGCGTGTCATCCCGGTGCACCAACACCCCGACACGACGTCGGCTGCGGCCCCGAGTGCCGGGACGATGGTCATCACGGGCTTCCTCACGATGTGGGACCACGCCGAGGGAACGGGCTCTTCGTTCGCCTCCTGTGTCGGTGCAATGGCGGCGTCGCCGAACGTGGCCGACGCCATGCGCGAGTTCGTCGCGGAGCGGATCTGGGAAAAGACGCCGGTCAACGAGGGCGAGAGCGACGACCTGACCTGGCAACGGCGCGCGCTCGTCTCGTCACAACTGATGGGACTCGCCTTCACCCGCTACATCCTGCGGGTGCCGCCGATCTCCACGGCCACCCCCGAGGAGATCGCCCGCTGGGCCGGGCCCACCTTGGACCGCTACATGGTGGGTCTGATCGACTAGATCGGAAACGAGTCGACACTCCTCCCGACGACAGGGACCGTTCTCACTCCGATGAATCACGCTCCCACGGACGTTGGTCGAAGCCCAAGCCCATCCGGCGCCGAGATCATCAGCATGTCGGCTGCTCTGTCGAACGAAGAGCTCCGGGCGCGACTCGACGAGGGCTTCCGGCAGCTCGCCGCCACCATTGGCCGGCTGGTCGTCGACTTGGGCGAGGCCGACCGGCGCCAGGCCTATCGCGAGGACGGTGCGACCTCGACCGAGCAATGGGCCGTGGAGCGCTTCGGCATCTCGACCGCCAACGCACGGGCCCTGAAGCGTCTGGGCGACAAGGCCTGGGACATTCCGGAGCTGATCGGGTCCCTCTGCGCGGGCGACCTCTCCTTCGACAAGGTGCGGGCGGTTGCCAACGTGGCGACACCCGAGACCGACCGCCAACTTCGGGACGTGGCAAGAGAACGCTCGGTGCGCGAGCTGGCCGAGGTCGCCCGCACCACGGCCAAGCCGGCCGCGGCACCTTCTTCCGATCACGATCGTCGCTTTCTCCGCTTCAACGACCAGTTCCGCACCATGACGGCCCAACTGCCGGCCGAGTCCTATGCCGAAACCAAGGCCTGTCTCGAGGCCCGCGCCCACAATGTCCCGACCGACGGTGAGACGCCGTGGGACCAACGGTGCTGCGACGGCTTCTTCGAGCTCGTCCGCGGCTCGGGCGCTGGCCCGTCAGGCGATACCACCGCCCCAAGTCCGCACGTCGTCGTGGTCCACGTCCCCCTGGAGGCTTTGGTCGACGACGCAGTCGATCCCACGGAACTCGCCGGTGAGCTCGAGCGTCACGGCCTGATCGATTGTGAAACGGTCCAGCGGATCGCCTGCGACGCCACCGTCGCGGTGGCCGTCGACGACGACGTCGGGCACACGATGTACGAGGGCCGGGCCCGGCGACACCCCACCGATGCCCAGCGCCGGGAGGTGATGCGGCGCGACCGCCACTGTCGGTTTCCCGGATGCACCGCCGTGACCTTCACCAATGTGCATCACGTCGTCCCGTGGAAACCGGGCGGACGGACCGATCTCGAAAACCTCGCGCTCGTTTGCCTCCATCACCATCATCTGGTGCACAGCAATGGATGGACGATGTCGGGGAATGCGAATCAGGAGCTGCACATCGTCGGCCCGACGGGCCGGGTCATGACGTCGCGCCCATCGCTGCTGTGGACAAGGGTCTCGGGCGGTCGCCCGTCCGAACGGTTGGACGAGTAGTCAGCCGCGGCGGCTGCGCAATTCCGCCGCCACTTCCTTGCCGTTCGCCTTCCCGGCGGTGGCCTTCATGACCGCGCCGGTAAAGAAGCCCATCAGCTTGTCGTCACCCTCGATGAAGCGCGCCCACTCGTCGGCGTGGGCGGCGATGACCTCGTCGAGCACTGCACCCAAGGTGTCCGACCCGAGGGCCTCGAAGCCCATCTCCTTGGCGATGGCGGCCGGATCGCCGCCGCCGCGCTCGAGCAGCGCACCCAGGACGGCCTTGGATTGCGTTGCCGAGAGCTGACCGCTTCGACTCCATGGTGAGGGTGGCGGCGAACGCACCGGGGTCGAGCCGCAGGGCGGCCTCGCTCTGGGCGGCCACCTCGTTGGCGGCGCGGGCCAGGGCCAACGCGGCGGGCACGCCGGCGCCGGCGGCCGTCGTCACCAGCGTGTCGAGACCCTGCTCGACCACCGCATGGATCTGGTCCGTCTCGGCGTCCGTCGGCGTCCCGCCGAGCGCCGACACCAGGTCGGCCCGGCGGTCCGCCGGCATGGCGCCCAGGCCGGATCGGACGTTCTCCTGCCACGCCGCGTCGGGCGCCAAGGGCACCAGGTCCGGCTCGGGGAAGTAGCGGTAGTCGTTGGCCTCCTCTTTGGAGCGCATCGAATCGGTACGCCCGGCCGATTCGTCCCAGTGGCGGGTCTCCTGCACCACGGTGCCGCCGGACTCGAGAAGGGCTATCTGGCGCGTGGCCTCGTACTCGATGGCGCGCCCCAGCGACCGTAGCGAGTTCAGGTTCTTGATTTCGCAGCGGGTACCGAATGCGTCGGTGCCCACCGGCCGGACCGAGACGTTGGCATCAACCCGCATCGACCCTTCCTCCATGCGCCCGTCGGAGGCGCCGGTCGCCACCAGGATCCCGCGTAGCTCGCTGGCGTAGGCGCGGGCCTGGGCCACGGTGCGGATGTCGGGCTCGCTCACGATCTCGACCAGCGGGACGCCCGACCGGTTGTAGTCGACCAGCGCGTGCAGCGCGGCGTTGATACGACCGCTCGCCCCGACGTGCGTGAGCTTCCCGGTGTCCTCCTCCATGTGGGCCCGGGTCACACCCACCCGGAACCCGTCGGGCAAGTCGAGCCACCCGTTGGCGTTCAGCGGGAGGTCATATTGGCTGATCTGATAGTCCTTGGCCTGGTCCGGATAGAAGTAGTTCTTCCGGGCGAACACCGACGGGAGGATCTCGCAGTGCAGGGCGGCGCCGATCCGCATGGCGAACTCGACCGCCTGCTCGTTGAGCACCGGCAACGAGCCGGGCAGTCCCACGCAGGTCGGACAGATGTTCACGTTCGGTTCGTCCCCGAACGCGTTGCGACAGCCGCAGAAGAGCTTCGTGGCGGTCTGCAGCTCGCAGTGCACCTCGAGCCCGACCACCATCTCCCAATCCGGGCTCATGACGAAGCCGCCGCTTCCGGTGCGTGGGCCTCCACGACCCGGGCCACCCGGAAGAGCAGCGCCTCCTGCAGCGCCGGCGCCAGCACCTGCACTCCCACCGGCAGCCCGTCGGCACCCGTGCCGAACGGCACCGAGACCGCCGGGTGCCCGGAGAGGTTGGAGGGAATCGTGCAGACGTCGTTCATGTACATCGCCATCGGGTCGTCCACCTTTGCGCCCAGGTCGAACGCCGTCGTCGGCGCGGTCGCACCCAACAAGACGTCATAAGAGGAGTACGCACGCTCGAACGCCTGCATCACCAGGGTACGCACGCGCTGCGCCTGCGCGTAGTAGGCGTCGTAGTAGCCCGCCGACAACGCGTACGTCCCCAGCATGATCCGTCGCTTGACCTCCGCACCGAACCCCGCCGTGCGGGTGGCCGTGTTCATGGCGGCCACGTCCTCCCCGTCGACGCGCAGCCCGTAGCGCACCCCGTCGTAGCGAGCCAGGTTCGACGAGGCCTCGGCCGGCGCAATGAGGTAGTAGGCCGACAGCCCGTACCCGAACTCGGGGACCGACACCTCCTCCACCTTGGCGCCGGCACCGGCCAGGGCCTCGGCGGCTTCCCGCACCCGGGCCACCACGTCCGCGGCGCAGCCGTCCACGAGATCGCGGCACAGCCCGACCCGGATGCCCTCCACGCCGTCGTGCACGGTGGCCAACGTCGGCTCGGGCAGCGACGGCAACGAGGTGCTGTCGCACGGGTCATGGCCGGCCAGGACGTCGAAGAGGAGCGCGGCGTCCTCCACGGTCGTGGCAAACGGGCCGATCTGATCGAGTGAGCTTGCGAAGGCGACCAACCCGTACCGGGACACGCGGCCGTAGGTGGGTTTCATCCCGACCACCCCACACAAGGCGGCGGGCTGACGGATGGAGCCTCCGGTGTCCGAGCCGAGTGCGAGCGGAGTGAACCCAGCCGCCACCGCTGCGGCGGAACCACCGCTGCTGCCCCCAGGAACCTTCCTGATGTCGCGCGGATTGCGAGTGGGCCCGAAGGCGGAGTTCTCCGTCGAGCTGCCCATGGCGAACTCGTCCATGTTCGTCTTGCCGAGGCCGATCGCTCCGGCCCGGCGGAGCGCCCCCACCACGGTGGCGTCGTACGGCGGCCGCCACCCGTCGAGGATCCTCGAGGCGCACGTCGTCACGGCGCCGCGCGTGCACAGATTGTCCTTCAGCGCCACCGGCACTCCGGCCAGCGGGCCCGGATCGCGGCCGGCCGCCACGGCGGCGTCGACGGCGTCGGCGGCGGCGCGCGCCTCGTCGGGCAGGACGCTGAGGAAGGCGTGGTACTCGCCGTCGCCCGTCGCCACCGCGGCGAGAGCCACGTCGACCGCGGCGCGGGCCGACCGCTCGCCGGCACGGACTTGCGCCGCCAGTGCCGCCGCCGTGCTCACGGCGCCTCGCCGCCGATGCGCGGCACCCGGAAGCGGTGGTCCTCCACCGCCGGCGCGGCAGCCAGGACCTCGTCACGATCCAGGCTCGGACGGGGCTCGTCGGCCCGCAGGACGTTGCGCAACGCAATCGGGTGCGAGGACGGCTCGAGGTGGGACAGGTCGAGCGACGCCACGTCGGCGGCGTGGTCGAGCACGGTCCGCAGCTGCGCCGTGAAGAGCTCGACCTCCTCTTCGCTCAGGTCGAGGCGGGCCAGGCGCGCCACATGTATGACGTCCTCACGGCTCAGCTCGGCGCGCTCCGTCACGAGTGGGGCGGGAGCACGCCGGTCAGGAACGCAACGGTGCGCGCCTCGATCTCGTCCTTGTCCCAGTCCAGCGTGGCCACGTGGAAGCTCCGCTCCAGCATCACCTGCTCGACGGGTCCCTTGGCCCGGGCCACCAGCACGTGGCTCGAGGCCGGATCGACCACGTGGTCCTGCACGCTCGTGAAGACCAGGACGGGACAGCTCACCGACTCGAGCTCGGCTTCCACCTTGGCGGCGGCGTCGAAGAGCGAGAGCGTCGCCCGCAGCGGGAGGCCCGGATACGCCGCCTCGACCGCACCCTCCATTGCGATGTCCGACCCGATGCCCGGTGCCACCTCGTCACCGCCGTCGATCATGGCCAGTATGAAACCCAGCGTGTCGGCGTCGGGCGGAGAGAGGAGCGGGTTCACCACCGCGATGGCCGCGATCTCGGGATGATGCTCGGCCAGCCACACGCTCAGCATGCCCCCCATCGACAGCCCGACCACGACGACGCCGTCGCTGCGCGCCGCCAGTTCGGTGTAGGCGGCTTCGGCGGCGGTGGACCAGTCCTCCCACCGGGTGTCGAGCATGTCGTCTATCTCGGTGCCGTGGCCCGGGAGCAGCGGCATCTCGACGCTGAACCCGGCGTCGGTCAGGGCCAGCGCCAGGCCGCGCATCGACTGCGGGTTGCCCGTGAACCCGTGCAGGACGAGTGCACCGCGGGTGTCACCAGTCGCGGAATACGGCTCGGCACCGGGGATGATGGAGGCAGCCACAGAGGGGCAGCCTACCGGCGAGGCGAGTAGGGTTCCGGCGGCCAGATGGCTCCCGGGCGGGGCGACAGAGGTCCTGCACCACGACACGGCCGAGACCCGAGACCGAAGAAGACGAAGGAGCACCGCAATGCCGTCGTACCCGTTCCTGAGCGACGAGTGGCTGGACGAGGCCCGGAGGATCCGCGCCGAGTACGAGGGCAAGACCGCCCCCGTCCCGCACGCCGTACGTATGAACCTGGTGGTGACCGTCGTGCCGTTCTCCGACGAGGACATCCACGCCCACTTGGATACCTCGAGCGGGGAGCTCATACTCGATACGGGCCATCTCGAGATTCAGGACCTCAAGGTGACCGTGGACTACGACACGGCCAAGGCAATCCTGATTGAGGGCAACCCGCAGGCCGGCATGCAGGCCTTCATGGCCGGCAAGGTGCGGGTCGAGGGTGACATGGCCAAGCTCATGGCCCTGCAGGCGGCACCGGCGGCGAGCGACCCCAATGCCGCCGAGATGGCCGCCAAGTTGCGCGATATCACCGAGTAACCGGGCCGTCAGCCCGTATCGGCCAGCTGTTGCGCGGCCCGCACGTCGCGGGGCAGCGACTTTATGAACAGCCCGCAGAACACGGCTCCGGCCGCCACGCCGGCGCAGACCCAGAACGGGACGGCAAAACTGTGGAGGAGCGCCGTGCTGTGGTGCACGCTGCCCAGGCCCGATCGCCGGGCGATCGACTCCTGGATGGTCAGGACGGCCTGAATGCCCGCCACCTCCCCGACCTGGGTGGCCAGGAGCTGCGCGGCGCTCATCACCCCGTACTCGGACGCCGCCAGCTCGTTGGACATGGTCGCCGACGTCGCCGGCATGGAGACGCCCATGCCGAGACCGGACAGGGCCAGCGCGACCAGGATGATGAACAGCCCCGCCGATGGCCTGAGGGTGGCGAACAGGATCATGGAGACGAGCAGGGAGCCGGCGCCGAAGAGCGTCGCGGTCCGCTCCCCTGTCCGCACCGTCATATATCCCGCGATGGGTGCGCTGATGGCGAACAGGAGCGGGCGCGCCACCGATATGAAGCCGACCTGGGACACGCTGTAGCCGTAGACCTGCTCCATCAAGAGCGGGAACAGGAAGAACCCGCCGAAGTAGGCGAAGCTCGAGAACGTCTTCGTCCCCATGGGGAACATGAAGTTGCGGCGGCGCCAGTATGTGGTCGGGACGAGCGGGGTGGCGAACGTCAGCTCCCGGCGGACGAACACGATGGTCAGCACGACCGCCACGACCCCGCAGGCGATGACCGCGGCTGAGGTCCAACCCACGATGGGGCCGACACTCAGCACCAACATGGCGGCCGTCACGGAACCGGCGAGACTCAGGATCCCCACCCAGTCCGTTCCGTCCCAGACGCCGGCGCGCCGCTGACGCCGGCGCCGACGCCGACGCCGGCCCAGGCCGGAACCGACACCGTCCGCCCCGCCTTCGTCGGCCACGACGTCAGCGCGGGACGACCTCCGGTCCGACGGCAACAGGAGGGCGACGACCCCCGAGGCGATGACCAAGAGCACCAGCTGCCCCCAGAACAAGGTCCGCCAGCCGAAGTACTGGATCACCGGTGAGCCCAAGGTCACGCCGAGCACCGGGCCGCCCGCTCCCACCAGCGACCACCACCCGAGGGCCTTGACCCGGTCCTGCCGTGAGAACAGTTCCAGGATGATCGCCATTGACGCCGTGCCGGTCGCCGCCCCTTGCACACCGTCGAGGGCACGGGCGAACAGGAGCATCCCGACGTCGGGTGCCGTGGCCGTCAGGATGGCGCTCACCATCGCCCCGAGCAGGCCGAACTGGTACAGCCGGCGATGGCCGAACAGGTCCCCGGCCTTCCCGAAGAAGGGAGCCGCCACGCCGAAGGCCAGGAGCGGTCCCGTCGAGGCCCAGGCGAGCACCGAGAAGTTGGTGTTGAAGTCCTCCTTGACCGTGGGCAACGCGACCACGAAGACGGTGAAGGTGATATTGAGCGAGAGGAGCCCGGCCAGCAGCGCGACCAGGGCCCACCACTGGTAGCGGGGGCTGCGCACGGCCCGGTCCGTGACCCGCCGGTGTAGCAGGACGAACCAGTTCGTCTCGACGGAACCGTCCGCCCCCATCGTCCCCATGGCGCCGCCGCCGGGGTCGAAATTGGGGTCCAGCAGGACGTCGGCCTGCCGGTCGCCGGATCCTTCCACCTGGGACACCCTAGGTGGCCGCCTTCAGCCCGCCTCTCGCCCGGGAGCGGCACCCGGACGACGACACGACGTCGTCAGGGCGACTATGACATCGTCAACGCAAGCCGCGCAGGCGGAACCACCAGTTCGGATCACGCCCATGGGCATGGAAGTGGTTCGGGATCTGGCGCATCACCCGGTCGACCGACCACTCGCCCTCGCCAAAGCGCGCGTCGGCCACCCGCGTGAGCTGGGCGACCATGTGGTCGACGTCGCCCTCGGGTGGCGTCGGGCCGTGCTGCTTCCACACGACCATGGGCACGCCACACACCTCGCAGTCGGCCACCCAGCAGACGTCGTCCTCGTGATGCCACACCGACAGTCGGGCCGCCTCGCAGAGGTCGCAGTCGGGGTCGAACGGGAGCGCCACGGCGGAGGCCGACCAGCTAATGGGTGAAGATCTGGATCGATGAGCCCGTCGGTACCGTCGAGCCGACCGAGGGCTGGGTGCCGCTCACGTTGTTGCTGGGGCTGCCGGACACGCCCGAGACGCTCAGGCCCTGTTGTTGCAGCGCACTGGTGGCCTGGGCGACCGTGTCGCCGATGACATTGGGGACCGTCGTCGTCGGTGGACCGGTCGAGATGTTGACCGTCACCGCCGAGCCGTAGGGCGCCGGCGCACCGCTGGCCGGCGCAGTGGAAATCACCTGTCCCGACGGCACGGTGGGGCTCGACTCTGAGTTCTGCGTGGCGGTCAGGCCGACCGCCTGCAGCGCGGCCTGGGCCTGGGCGAACGAGTAGCTGGTCGGGATGCTCGGCACGGTCGCCGGCGAATGGCCGAGCGACGGCACGAGCGTGATGGTCGACCCGTACGGAGCCTTTGTCGGGTTCTGGGTCGAGCCGATCGACCACAGGACCAGCACTTGCGCGGGCACCGTGTCGCTGTACGTCCCCGCCGTGTTGCAGACCGATTGGAAATGCGCTGACTGCAGGGCGGTCGCGGCCTGCGCACAGGTCATACCGGCCAACGACGGCACCGTCACGTCCGGCTTACCCGACGACACCACCACGTTGACGGTCGAGCCCTCCTTCTGCGAGACACCGGCGTTCGGGCTCTGCGATATCACCTCTCCGGCGGCCACGGTTATCGAGGTGAGCGGCGTGCCCTCCTTCAGGTTCATATGGACCTTGGCCACCGCCGTCCGAGCCTCGGCCAAGGTCATATTGACGAGCGCCGGCGTCGGGTGCGACGGCGTGAACACATTCGTGGCGAAGGCGGTCACCAGCCCCGCGGCGAGGATGACCGCCAAGGCGATCGCCCCGCCGATCCACCACCCCTTCCGGCTCTTGGGACGCTGGAACGTCGATGCCGGACCACCCGTGCTCAGGACAGGTTCACGACGGCGCCGCTTCGACTTCGACGACCCGTCCGCACCGGGCTCCGCGTCGAACAGCTCGCCCGGTCCTGCCTTCGTCCCGACCGGCGTGCCGGCCGCCCCCAGGCCGGGAGCGACCGCCGTGCCGTCGCCCACTGTCGCAGCCGCGGCGACACCCGCCGCCACCCCGATGCCCGAGTCCGTCAGCTCCGACACCCCCGGCGCCCGGAACGCGCTGATCGGGGCGGAGTCCTCGAGCCTGGGCATGATGAGGGGCAGCGGGGAAGGCGTCGGCAACGCGGCGGCCAGCGCGCCCAACCGGGCCGCCAGACCGGCCGCGTCCAGGCGGGCGGCCACGTCGGGAGCGGCGGCCCGGGCCAGCACGTCGTCCAAAGGGCCCAACAGATCATTGTGCGGCAGGGGTTGGCCGATGCGGGCCGCCAGGGTCCCCATGGTGGTGTCGGTCACGAAGGGCACGACGCCCGTCACCGCCTCGTAGAGCACCAGCGCCAGCGAGTACACGTCGGCACGGCCGTCGACCGTCTTGCCCTCCGCCGCCTCGGGGCTTATATAGCGGGCCGTCCCCACCATCGCTCCGGCCGGCTCGGTCCAGGCCGCCTCGGCCAGGGCGCGGGCCACGCCGAAGTCGGCCACCCGGACCCGGCCCTCCTCGTCGAACAAGAGGTTCGCCGGCTTGATGTCACGGTGCACCAGACCCCGCAGGTGCGCGTACGCCAGCCCCTGCGCCACCTCGGTCCCCAACTGTGCCGCCTGCGGCAGTGACAACCGGATGTCACGATCCAACAGATCACGCAACGACCCGCCACCGAGATACTCCAACACCAGATACGGCCCGTCCTGGTCCTCGCCCCAGTCGAAGACGCGCAGCACGTGCGGGTGGTTCAACGACGCCACCGAGCGCGCCTCGGCCCGGAAGCGTTTCAAGAACGCCTCGTCCGTCGCCAACCCGGGTTGGAGCACCTTGACCGCGACGTGGCGTTGGAGGGACACGTCCTCGGCGAGATAGACGTGAGCGGATGCGCCGGTGCCCAAAGCGGAGAGCAGCCGGTACCGCTTCCCAAGGACCCGGCCGATGGAGTCAGAAATCAGGGGCATCGGGGCGCACTCAGGCTACCGATCGCGGGCAGGTATCCGGTGGACACCCCTCTACCAGCAACGGTCGTGGTCACGAGGGCGGTTCACCGGTATCGAGCAACGCCTGGAACGACGCCGCATCGAGCTGGGGGATGCCGAGCTCCTCCGCCTTCTTCAGCTTGCTGGCGCCGGGCGACTCGCCCACCACGAGCACGAACGTCTTCTTCGACACGCTCCCCGGCGACTTGCCGCCCCGCGCCATGATCGCCTCCTCGGCCCCTTCCCGCGTGTAGTCGGGGACCGCGCCAGTGACGACCACCGTCTTGCCTTCCAAGGTTTGCGGGAGGGCCGCCGCCCCGGCTGCGCCGCCATCGCTTCCGGCGGACCCCGCCGCACCCGGCTCCTCCATGGACACCCCGGCCCGGCGCAGGCGATCGATCACGGCCACGTTGGTATCGGCCGAAAGGAACTCGGCCAGGCTGGCCGCGATGATCCCGCCGACCCCGTCGACGGCGGCCAGCTCCTCCACCGACGCCGCCGCGATGGCCGGCAGCGTCCCGAAGGCGCGCGCCACGGCCCGGGCTCCCGTCGGTCCCACGTGCCGGATGCCCAGCGCGACCAGCAACCGGCTCAGCGGCTGTGACCGCGAGGCATCGATGCCCGCCACCAGGTTGGCCGCAGAAAGGGCGGCGAAGCGGTCCAAGGCGGCGAGCTGCTCCGCAGTCAGGTCATAGAGATCGGCGGGGTCGTTGACGAGGCCGGCGCTGATGAGTTGGAGCACGCGCTCCTCGCCCAGACCCTCAATGTCCATGGCCGAGCGCGACGCGTAGTGCGCCACCCGCTGCACCCGCTGCGCCGGGCAGTCGATGTTGGTGCAGTAGGTGTCGCTCTCGCCGGGCAGGCGCACGAGGGGCGTGCCGCATGATGGGCACAGCGTGGGGAACTTCCACTTCGGCTTGCGGCGCTTGGGGACGCCGGGGCCCTCGCGGACGGGGCCGACCACCTCGGGTATGACGTCGCCCGCCTTGCGCACGATGACGAGGTCGCCCGGCCGGACGTCCTTGGCCGCGACCTGGTCCTCGTTGTGCAGCGTCGCCACTCCGACGGTCGAGCCGCCCACGAAGACGGGCTCGAGGCGTGCGAAGGGTGTGGCCCGGCCGGTGCGGCCGATGGAGACCATGATGTCGAGCAGGCGGGTCGTGCGCTCCTCGGGAGGGAACTTGAAGGCAATGGCCCATCTGGGAGCGCGTGACGTGGAGCCGAACACGTCGTGCAGTGCGAGCTCGTCGACCTTGGTGACGACGCCGTCGATTTCGTAGGCGAGGCTGTGGCGCAGCTCGGCCAGCTCCGCGCAGCGCGCCACCACGTTTGTCATCCCTATGACCTGGCGGGCGTCGGGGCTGACCGGGAAGCCGGCCTTGCGCAGCTGCCCCAGGGTGGCCGTCTGGGTGGCCGCCGGCCATATGACCTTGCCCCGGGTCGTCCCCACCTCGCCCAGCGCGTAGGCCCAGAAGTGCAACGGCCGCTGGGCCGTGATGCCGGGGTCCTTCTGGCGCAGCGCGCCGGCCGCCGAGTTGCGAGGGTTGACGAAGAGGCGCTCCCCCCGCTCGGCCTGGCGCTTGTTCATGGCCTCGAACTCTTCGACGGGCATGTAGATCTCGCCGCGGACCTCGACGACGTCGGGATACGGCCCGCCCGCCTTGGCCAGTTCCTTCGGGACATCGGCCACGGTGGCGATGTTCGCCGTCACGTCCTCACCGGTGACGCCGTCGCCCCGGGTGGCGGCCTGGACGAAGCGGCCGCGCTCGTATGTCAACGACATGGCGACGCCGTCCACCTTGGGCTCGCACGAGAAGGCCAACGTGTCGATGTTTAGGTCGGGCGCCTGCCGCCGCAGCCGATCCCCCCACGCCCGCAGCTCGTCCTCGCTGAACGCGTTGTCGAGGCTCATCATCGGGACGCGGTGGCGGACCTCCTGGAAGAGGCCCGAGGGCGCAGCGCCCACGGCCTGCGTCGGCGAGTCGGGCGTCGCCAGCGACGGGTAGTCCGCCTCCAGCTGCTTGAGCTCCACCACGAGTAGGTCGTATTCGGAGTCGGGGATCTCGGGCGCATCGAGCGTGTGGTACAGCTCGTTGTTGTGGATGATCTGGGCGCGGAGCTCGGCGGCGCGTGCCGCCGCCTTCTCGGGGACGTCGGCGGCGACGGTCACGCCGCGATCCCCGCACCGACCACGGCGTCGGGGTCGAGCGCGTCGTAGAGCGCCACCGTCTGGCCCGGCGCCACGGGGCGCTGCGGGGTGTCGAAGACGACCTCCATGCCGGCGCACTCGCCATCGCCAACGTCATCACCGCCGCCGGTGCCATCGCCATCGCCCGCACTGCCGGCCCGCGCCAGCAGGGTGCATGGGACGGGCCGCCCGTGCGCGCTGACCTGCGCCACCGCCCTGGCCCCGGCCGGGAGCGGCCGGTCGACCCACGTCAGCGACGGCCCGGCCAACAGCACCGAGCCGCGCAACACCTCCGCCGCGCTGCCCACGACCACCCGCCGCGCCGCCACGTCGACGTGGGTGACATAGCGCCGCTTGCCGTCGCTGCCGTGACCCATGCCGCGGCGCTGCCCCACCGTGACGAGCTCGACGGCATCGACGGAGCCGGCCGGGCGGCCTGCGCCATCCACCACATCGGCGGGGTGCAGCTCCACCCGCCGGGACAGGAACCCTTCTCGGCCCTCCGCGCTGCCGATGAAGCACACGTCCTGGCTGTCCGGCTTCGCCGCCGTGCGCAGCCCGAGACGGCGGGCGTGGGCCCGTACGTCGTCCTTGGTCATGTCGCCCACTGGAAAGACCACGCGGGAAAGCGCATCCTGCCCGAGCATCGAAAGCACATACGACTGGTCCTTGAGCGGGTCCGCGCCGCGCCGGAGCTGCCACGACACGACGCCGGCGCCGGCACCGACACGGGCGTGATGCCCGGTGGCCAGGCGGTGGAAGCCCAACCGGTCGGCCCGCTGCAACAGGCGGTCGAACTTCATGGTGCGGTTGCACTCGATACAGGGGTTGGGCGTCCGCCCGAGCGCGTGCTCCCCCACGTAGGGTGCCACGACGTTGCGATCGAACTCCTCGGTCAGGTTGAAGACGTGATGGGTGATGCCGAGCTGCTGGGCCACCCTGCGGGCGTCCTCGACGTCGGCCACCGAGCAGCATCCAGAGTCGGACGGCCCGCCCCACAGCTTGAGCGTGGCGCCGACCACGTCATGGCCCTGATCGACCAGCAGCGCGGCCGCCACCGAGGAGTCGACGCCCCCCGACATGGCCACGAGCACCCGCATGGGACAAGTGTGCCACCGGGACAACCCGGACTCAGTCGCCCCCGCGCAGCGCGGCCACCACGGCGGGGACGACGGCGAGGGCGCGGTCGACGTCGGCATCCGTCGTGCCATACCCCAGCGTGAAGCGGAGCGCACCCGCGGCCAGATCGGGGGCGACGCCCATGGCGGAGAGCACGTGGCTCGGCTGGAGCGCCCCGCTGGCACACGACGACCCGCCCGAGACACAGATGCCCTCCTCCCCAAGCGCCACCAGGAGCTCCTCGCGCTCGACACCCGGCACACACAGATGGAGGTGGCCTGGGAGCACTTCGACCCCGGCCGAGGCGGCCGTGTCGGGCACCGTGCGGTACGCGCCTTCGATCGCCTCCAGCAGCCCGCCGCACAGCCGGTCGCGAAGTCCCGCCACCCGCGGCGCCGCCGTGGCGCGCTCGGCGGCCACCAGACGCAACGCCGTGGCCAGCCCGATGGCGCCTGCCACATCTTGCGTGCCGCTCCGCCGCTCGCGCTCCTGGCCGCCCCCGTACTGGCGGGGCTCGAGCACGACGCCGTGGGCGATGGCCAGGGCGCCGACGCCGACGGGGCCCCCGACCTTGTGCGCGCTGAGCGACACCAGGTCGGCGCCGGCGGTCAGCACGGTCAGGTCGAGGTATGGCGCGGCTTGCACGGCGTCGGTGAAGACGTAGGCGTTCGAGGCGCGGCGGCGAACTGCATCGATGAGCGCGGGCAACGGCTGGATCACGCCGGTCTCGTTGTTGGCCGTCATGATGGCCACGCTCGTGACCCGCGAGGAAAGCGTGCGCGCCAGCGCATCGGGGTCGACGATGCCGTAGTCGTCGACGGGGAGCTCGCGGACATCGAGGCCCGCCACGGCGGCCGCCCGCGCCGACTCGCGCACGGCCGGGTGCTCAACGGCGGAGTACAAGAGCACGGCCTCGCCCCGCTCCCGCCAGGCCGCCTCGGCCGGCCCCAGCACGGCCAGGTTGGCGGACTCGGTGCCGCCGGAGGTGAAGACGATCTCGCCCGGAGCGCGGCCCAGGAAGGCAGCCACCTCGTCGCGCGCCTCTTCGAGCAGGCGCCGCGACCGCTGGGCCGGCGGGTGGCTGCCGGTGGGATTGCCGAGCCCGCCGGCTCCGGCGTACACCTCCGCCATGGCCGCAGCGACCTCGGGTCGGAGCGGCGTGGTGGCGGCGTGGTCGAGATAGGTCATATGGGCCCGACCAGCAGGCTACGGCAAGGGCGTCGCCAACCGAACAGGCGAGACTGGGCGGGGACAGGCGGGACTGGGCGGGGACAGGCGGCACGGGGCGGGGACAGGCGGGACGGGCGGGGCGCGTCAGGCAGCTACATGCCGGCGAGCGAGGTCATACCGACGAAGGCGATGACACCCATGGCGCAGGCAACCATGAGGCACCCCGCCACTGCCACGAGAACCAACATCCGCCGACGCATCGTCGTCTCGACCATGTGGTTGCAGTCGACGCCGATGGCGCCGCGCTTGAGTTGCGCAAAGTTGCGGTTCGGTGGATCGGTGGATCGGTGGATCAGCGGATCGGTGGATCAGCGGATCGGTGGATCGAGCAGCCGGGCGGGAGAGATCCGCCGGCGCCCCGGGCGATCAGGCCACGTACACCGTCTTGGCGTTGGTGAATTCCTTCAGCCCCAACTCCGAGAGCTCCCGCCCGTAGCCCGACCTCTTGATCCCGCCGAAGGGCAACTCGGGCATGGATGCCACCATGGCGTTGACGAACACGGCGCCCGCCTCTATCCCCTCGATACAGGCCGCGATCTCGGCCACGTCAGAGCCCCACACGCTGGACCCCAGCCCGAACGAGGTGTCGTTGGCGGCGGTGATGGCGGCGGCCACGTCGGGGACACGGATCACCATGGCGACCGGACCGAACATCTCGACCTTGGCGATCGGCATGTCGGTCGTGACCCCCGATAGGACGGTCGGGGCGAACCACCAGCCGCCGCCCTCGGGCACCGACGCGCCGGCGTGGACGGTGGCACCCTCGCTCTGCGCCGCCGCGACCTGGCCCACCAGCTCGTCGCGCTGCGCCTCGCTCACGATGGGCCCGATGTTGGTGGCGGGGTCGAAGGGGTCGCCCACCACCAACGAGTCCATCGACTGAATGAAACGTGACTCGAACTCGTCGGCCACCGCGTCGACCACAATGAAGCGCTTGGCCGCGATGCACGACTGGCCGTTGTTCTGGACTCGGGCGGTGACGGCAGTGCGCACCGCGTCGTCGAGGTTGGCGCTGGCCAGCACGACGAACGGATCGGAACCGCCCAGCTCGAGCACCGTCTTCTTCAACGCGTCGCCGGCCGCCGCGGCCACCGACATGCCCGCAGGCTCGCTGCCCGTCAGCGTCACGGCGGCGATGCGCGGGTCGTGGATGAGCGCCGCCACCTCGCTCGAGGGGATGAACAGGTTGGAGAAGGCCCCGTCGGGGAGGCCCGCCCGCCGGAACAGGTCCTCGATGGCCAGGGCGGTCTGCGGCACATTCGACGCGTGCTTCAAGAGACCGACGTTCCCCACCATGAGGGCGGGCGCGGCGAAGCGGATGACCTGCCACATCGGGAAGTTCCAGGGCATGATGGCCAGCACCGCGCCGAGCGGCTGGTAGTGCACGTAGGAGTTCGAGGCGGTGGTGGCGATCGGCTCGTCGGCCAGCAGCGCCTCGGCGTTCTCGGCGAACCAGCGCAGGCCGGCCGCACACTTGGAGACCTCGGCTTTGGCGGCGGCGAAGGTCTTGCCCATCTCCGTGGTGAGGATGCGAGCGACGACCGGGACCTCGCCCTCGAGGAGCTCCGCCGCCGTCAGCAGGTGGCGCGACCGTTCCTTGTACGTCGTCGTGCGGTACTCGGCGAAGGTGGCCACCGCCCGGTCGAGGATGGCGTCGACCTCGGCGGGTGTGTGGGCCGGGAACTCCTTCTCCGTCTTTCCGGTGGCCGGGTTGATGGTGGCGAAGGGCATGGAGGAGTTCTACCCGCCCGGGAGGCCGAGATGTTCGGGGACGGCCCGTCGCACGAGCTTCCCGGTGGCCGTGTGGGGCAGGTTCGCCGCGGCGAAGTAGGCCTTGGGCCGCTTGTACGGGGCGAGCCGGGCCGTGGCGGCGGCCCGCAGGGCCTCCTCGGCCGACGCTGCTGTTGACGCCCCCGCCGTCGGGCGGCCGTCGGCCACGTAGGCGGCGCACACCCGTTGGCCCCACTGCTCGTCGGGCAGCCCGAACACGGCCACCTCGGCGATGCCGTCGACGGCGGCCAGCACGTTCTCTATCTCGGCGGGGTACACGTTGACGCCCCCGCTGATGATGAGGTCGTGGCGGCGGCCGGTCAGGTAGAGATAGCCGTCCCGATCGAGCCGGCCGAGGTCGCCGACGGTGCACGCCGGCCCGTTCCAAGCCTTTGCGGTGGCCTCGGGGTCCTCCCAGTAGCTGAAGCGGGCGAAGTCGGGCATGTCGCACCAGATGGTGCCCACCGCGACGCCTGCGGCGGCCGCCGCGTCGGGCGCGCCGGAATCGGTGTCGGCGGTGTCGGCGGTGTCGGCGGGGTCGGCGGGGATCGGGGCGACGTGGAGTCGGCGGCCCGGGCGAGCCCGGCCGACGGTGCCGGGGCGCTCGAGCCAGTCCTCTGGTGGGCAGACGGTGAACTGGGCCTCGGTGGAGCCGTAGAACTCCCAGACGCCGCCGGGCCGGACTCGTTCCATGATGGCGCGCTTGACCGTGTCGGGACAGGGCGCCCCGGCGTGGGCGAGGAGGCGCAGCGAGTCGAACTGCTCGTCGGGCCCGAGGTCCGGGTGGTGGAGCATGCGGTGCAGGTGCGTCGGGACCAGGAAGGCCGTCGTGGGCCGGTGGCGGCGGAGGGTGTCGAGGGCGGTGGCCGCATGGAAGCGGCTGAGGATGGCCAACGACCCACCCGCCAGGAGCGTGCCGCTGGCGAATCTGACCGACACGGTGTGGTACATCGGCGAGCACACCATGTGCAGGTCGTTGGCGTCGAAGTGCCAGACCTCGGCCTCGTCCTCGAAGACGCGCTGGGCGGTGCGTTCGTCCCAGAGCCCGGTGGTGACGCCCTTGGGTCTGCCCGTCGTGCCCGACGTGTAGTGCATGGGGCGGGTGAGTGGGTACGGCGCCAGGTCGGCGGGCCGTCCTCTCCCCCATGTACGAGGTCGTGCAGATCGGCCTGCGCGAAGACACGGACGGTCGGGCGGGAATCCTCGGCGAGGCCGTCCCGCTCGGCCGGCGTGAGCGTCGCGTTGAGCATGACGGGGATGAGGCCGACGCGCGCTGCACCGAGGGCTGCACATATGAGGTCGGCCGACGAGCCCAGGGCGAAGGCCACCCGGTCGCCCCGGGTGCAGCCCTTGGCCAGGAGGGCGCCGGCGGCGCGGCGCTGGCGGTCCTCGGCGTCGGGTGCGTGCAGGATCTCGACGGTCGGGGCTGGGGACGGCGCTGCAGCTGGGGCGTCCCCGGGCACCGGGGCAGGTTACGCCCGCACGCCCCTACCATCTCCTCCCGGTGGGGACGACTTCCTATGACCTCATATAGCGACGACGTCCGCCGGGCCCGGTCGCTGCTGGAGCAGGCCCGACGGGTCGTGGTGTTGACGGGCGCCGGGATCTCGACGGACTCGGGCATCGCCGACTTCCGGGGACCGCAGGGCGTGTGGACCAAGAACCCCGAGGCCGAGAAGATGGCGACGCTGCAGGCCTACGTGTCGGACCCCGAGTTGCGGGCGCGGTCGTGGCAGAACCGGCTGACCTCTCCGATGTGGTCGGCCCAGCCGAACGCCGGGCACCGTGCACTCGTCGATCTCGAGCGCAGCGGGCGCCTCGACCTCCTCGTCACGCAGAACATCGACGGGCTGCATCAGAAGGCGGGCAGCGACCCCGAACGCATCGTCGAGATCCACGGCTCGTCGCTCGACGTGATGTGCCTCAGCTGCGGCGACCGTCAGCCGGCCGAGCCCGTCCACGACCGGGTGCGGGCGGGCGAGGCCGATCCGTCCTGCGATGTGGTTCTGCCCGGTGACGAAATCTGCGGTGGCATCTTGAAGTCGGCCACCATCAGCTTCGGCCAGAGCCTGGTGGCCGAGGACCTGTTCCGGGCCGAGGAGGCGGCGGCCGCCTGCGACGTGCTGCTGGCGGTGGGCTCGACCCTCGCCGTGTTCCCGGCGGCGGGTCTGGTGCCGGTCGCTCTCCGGCACGGAGCGGCGGCGATCATCGTCAACGGAGGACCCACCGACATGGATGGCCTGGCCGACGTGGTCCTGCGGGACTCCCTCAGCGAGTGCCTGCCGGCGCTGGTGGAGGGACTCGGACCTATTTCTTCTCGGTCGTGATCCCGCCCTGACGCTTGGCCTTGCGACGGGGCTTCAGCGCGAACCACCAGATGCTGGCGATCGTCCCGAGCGTCACCGCCGCGGCGGCGACCGGCTTGACGACTTTGTGGCCTCCGCTGTCTGCCATGGCGGAACCTTACCCGGCGAGGCCTCCGACGGCCCCGATCACCACGTCATTCGGGGGTTGCGTCAGGCGCTGACCCGCCCCGACCGCCCGCGTTCTCCCATGGCGTCCCGGGCGGCCCGGACCAGTGCGTCGAAGGGCCGCTGGTCCATCGCCTCTTCGGGGTGCCACTGGACCGCCAGCACGAAGCGGGCCGACGGCAGCTCGACGGCCTCGACCACCCCGTCGCCGGCGCGGGCGGTGACGACCAGGTCGCGGCCCAGGCCGTTGATGGCCTGGTGATGCGAGCAGCGGACGGTGGTCGAGGCACCGAAGACGTCGGCGGCCATGGAGCCGGGCGCCGTCGCCACGTCGACGTCCTCGAAGACCATGGGTGCCCGGCGGTGACGGAGGTTCCCGACCACATCGGGCAAATGTTGGTGCAGGGTCCCGCCCAGGTACACGTTGAGCACCTGGCAGCCTCGGCAGATGGCGAGCACCGGCAGGTCGGCCTCGAGGGCGGCCGCCAGGAGGGCCCGCTCGCTGGCGTCGCGGTTCACATCCACGCCGCCCACCTCGGGGTCGGCCTCCTCGCCGTAGGCGGCGGGGTCGACGTCGCCCCCGCCCGTCAGGACGAGGCCGTCGAGCACGGCGATCACCTCCTCCGCCCCCGCCCCGGGCCCACCCGGGGCCCGGCTCGGCGGCGGCAGGAGCAGGGGCCGTCCACCGGCGGCGGCCACCAGCTCGAAGTAGGACTCGGGCAGGACCGCGGCCCGGCGCTCCCACGAGCCCCAGGCCACGTCGGCCACGTAGGTCGAGACGCCGATGAGCGGCAGCATCGGCCCAGCGTACCGACGGAACACGTATTGGACGCCCGTCGGCGCTGCGGTCAACATGGCGCATGCCCGGACCGGGACGTGAGCTCATTGACGCCGCCATCGCCGACGGGTCGGTCGACACCGTCATCGTGGCGTTTCCCGACATGCACGGCCGCCCCGTCGGAAAGCGCGTGACGGCGGACTTCTTCAGCTCGCACGTGTCCGAGCACGGGATGGAGGCTTGCGACTACCTGCTGGCGGTGGACATCGACATGAACCAATTGCCCGGCTACCGCTTCACCAACTGGGACACCGGCTACGGCGACATCGTGTGCCAACCCGACTACGACACGGCTCGCTTGATCCCCTGGCTCGAGGGCACCGCGTTCGTCATCGGTGACCTGACCGACGAGCACGGGGCACCCGTCGAGGTGTCGCCCCGGCGGATTTTGCGGCGGCAGTTGGAGCGGGCGGCCGAGCGCGGCCTGCGGGTCTGCAGCGCCACCGAGCTCGAGTTCTTCCTCTTCAAGGAGTCCTTCGAGGAGGCCGCCGCCAAGGGGTGGCAGGGCCTGACGCCGCATACCTCCACCATTGAGGACTACCAATTGTTGCAGACGGCGCGCGAGGAGTACGTCCTGCGCCGCATCCGCAACGAGATGGGCGCCGCCGGCATCCCGGTCGAGACCTCGAAAGGTGAGGCGGGGCGCGGGCAGCACGAGGTGAACGTCGTCTGGGACGAGGCGCTCGTCACGGCCGACCGTCATCTTGTGTTCAAGAACGGTGTCAAGGAGATTGCGGCACAGGAGGGCCGCGCCGCGACGTTCATGGCGAAGTGGACGATGGACGACGTCGGCTCGTCCTGCCACGTGCACACCAGCCTGTGGGACATGCAGCGCGGCAAGAACCTCATGGACCCGGCGTCGGACGGTGGCGGCGGCGGGGTCGGCGCGGGCGCATCGCACCCGAGCGGGCTGTCCAAGCTCGGCCGCCACTTCCTGGCGGGCCAGCTGCACGCGGCCAGGGAGCTGGCCTGGATGGCCGCGCCCACGGTCAACTCCTACCGGCGCTACGTGCCCGGCAGCTGGGCCCCCACGGCGGCGGTCTACGGCGAGGACAACCGCACCTGCGGCTTCCGCCTGGTCGGGCACGGGGCCGGGCGGCGGGTGGAGTCGAGGATTCCCGGGGCGGACGTGAACCCCTATCTGGTGCTGGCGGCGGCCATCGCGGCGGGCCTGTACGGCATCGACCACCAGCTCGAACCGGGCGACCCCTATGCCGGCAACGCCTACGAGGCGACCGACGTGCCCCGCATCCCCCCGACGCTGGTCGAAGCCATCGCCGAGCTGCGCGACTCCCCCGTGGCACTCGAGGCCTTCGGGCCCGATGTGCACCACCACCTCCTCAACACGGCCGAGCAGGAGTGGCTGGCCAGCAACCGCCACGTGACCGACTGGGAGCTGGCCCGGAACTTCGAGCGGATTTAGCAGGCGGCCGCCGCTATAAGGTCGCCCGGTCATGCTGCGCTCGCAATTGTGCTCGGCCGAATCGCTGCGCTCGCCGGCGCTGCGGGCCTGGGCCGAGCGGCTGCGGCCGATGTGGGCGGCCGGCGACGACGCCCGCGACGTCATGCTCCACCGCAAGATGTGGGAGTGGCTCTTCATCGCCGAGGCGCTGCGGGAGCGGGGCATGCTGGAGGCCGGACGGCGCGGGGTCGGGTTCGGTGTGGGGCAGGAGCCGCTGGTGGCGCTCTTCGCCGACGCCGGCTGTGACGTCGTGGCCACCGACCAGCCGCACGAGTCCGCCGTGGCGTCGGGGTGGACGGACTCGGAGTTGGAGTGGGCCGGCGGCCTCGACGGCCTGAACGCGTTCGGCCTGTGCCCGGCGGAGGAGTTCGCACAGCGGGTGGCCTACCGCCCGGTCGACATGAACGCGCTGCCGGCGGACCTGACCGGGTTCGACTTTGCGTGGTCGTCGTGCGCTCTCGAGCATCTCGGGACGCTGGCGGCCGGCATGGACTTCGTGGTCGCGCAGATGGCATGCCTGCGGCCCGGCGGCGTCGCCGTGCACACGACCGAGTACCTCGTGTCGTCCAACGACGCCACGGTGGAGGCGGGCGGGACCGTGTTCTACCGACGGCGGGACATTGAGGGGCTGGTGGAGCGGCTGCTGCGGGCCGGCCACGACGTCGACATGGACTACACGCTCGGGTCCACACCCGACGACGAGCATGTCGACGTGCCGCCGTACACCGACGTGCACCTGCGCACCGAGCTGGCGGGCTACGTCACCACCTCGCTGGCGCTGATCGTGACCAAGGGGTCTGGGTCGGGACGCCCGAATCTGTTGCGGCGCATGCGCGGCAACAGATTCACCCCAAGCCGGTGAGCGGATAGGAACCGGAGTACGGAGGCAGAGATGACCTTTCCTCTGTTCGGGGACAGGTCCGCGTGCAAGGGCACTTCTGGCGGCAGAATCGTGCGATGCAGACGCGGCGTCTGCTTGATATCGGAGAGCGAGGATCGGAAAGAAGATGACTGAGACTTCTGGACCAGCCTCGGCGAACGAAAACCCTGTCACGGCGATGCCGGCGGACGGGCCACCGACATTTCCGCCAGACAACTCGGGGAACAGAGTCGTCTGGGTCGCGGGCCTGATCGTTCTGATTTTGATTGTGGCGCTCCTGATCGCCTTCCTCGGCGCTTTCCGCCATTGGTTCGCGCTCCACACCGGGACCCTCCACGGCGGACCTGACGTGTACTACAACTTCTGGTCCGGCTTCGGATCCGACCTCGGTGAGGCAACGTTGATCAGCGCTGTCTGCCTCGGTGTGTACACCGGCGTGCGCAAAGTGAACTGCCACACGAAGGGCTGCTGGAGGATCGGGCATCATCCCCTCGAGGGGACACCCTTCATTCTCTGCAAACACCACCATCCGCACGTTCCGAACCATGGGGCGACGCACGAGGAGATCCTCGCCCAGCATCGCAGATTCAGGGAAAGATCGGCGGCGAAGACTGCTTGAGCCTCACGTCCGCCGAGAGCGCGACGGCTTCTGTTTTCCGAGTCTCCTCGGTTTGTTCGTTAGGCCGGAACCTCGTCCTTCAGGTTCTGGCGCAGCCAGGTTCGGACCTCCTCAGTGTCCTCGTGACCGTGCACCGAGACCGCGTGCTCGGTCGCAGCAAGGACGACTTCGTCTTCTTCACCCGAAATGGTCAGGGTGCAATTGTTCTCGCTGGGGAAGTCCCGACAATCGGCAACTTTTCGGGCCATCAGGGTTCTCCTTTCTTCGGTTCCCGTTCGCCGTCACATCTCCTCGACGCTTTGCACGTCGAGATTGCGGAAGCTCGGTGGACCATCGCACAGCTCGCGCAGGCGCTCCGCAAAGGAGGCCGTCTGTGGGAGCTGAGAGTTCCTCATGGCGTCCTCGTACGAAGGGAACTCCACGATTTGAACGTAGGTATTCGGACGGTCTCTGTCCCTCGTGAAGGTCCCTCGCTGTGCGGACCTGGACCCCTCGGTGGCCGCGCGCCACTCGCTGACCAGTGCCTCGACGTCTTCGGGCCTCGCCGTTTCGATCTCGATGATTTGGATGAACCCCATGGGCGCTCCTAACAGAGACCTCTCCACGGAAGGCTACTCCCAGGAGCCCAGATTGCAATGGGGGATGTCTCTATAACGGAGACGCTCACATTGGGGTGCGCGTCGCTGCGGTTCACGTATCAGTGGTTCACGAATCAGTCGCTGAGCCGGCGACCGTTCAGTCGCTTGTGGATGGCCTTCGTCTTCTCGTAGAGGTTGACGAACTCCTTGAGCAGCGCGGCGTAGGTGGCACCGGCGGCGGGGTCGGGCTCGTAGGTGGCCTTGACGGTGACCGTGCCGGGGATGTCGTCGACCGTGAGGTGGCCGAGGGCGAGGAGCGTGAGCAGGCCGGCGCCGCGCACGTTGGCCAGCACCGGGTCCTCGATCTGGCGGATGGTGCGGCCCATGGCGTCGGCGTGGATCTGCGACCAGAGGTCGGAGTTGGCGCCACCCCCGACGAAGGCGAGGGAGGGGAAGGCGCGTTTGCAGTATTTTTCCACCGCTCCGAGCAGCCAGGCCGAATTCAATGCGACGCCCTCGAACACGGCCCGCACCATGTCGGCCCGGTCGGACGACAACGAGATGTTGTGGAAGCCACCCCTGATGGTGTGGTCGTCCACCGGGGAGCGCTCGCCGTTGAGCCACGGCGTGAACATGACGCCGTGGGCGCCCACCGGGACCCCGGCGGCGACGTCGTTCAGGGTGGCGAAGAAGTTGGCCGGCGGTGGGGACGGCGAGGCGGGCATGGTGGAAGCGGGTGGGGACAGGGCGTCACCGGGGAAGAGCAGGTTGTCGCGCAGCCAGGTCAGGCAGGCGCCCCCCGTCTCGTGCTCGTCGGCGATCAGGTAGCGGCCCGGGATGCCCGAGGGGATGGAGGCGATGTTGGTCAGCGCGTCGGTCTTCTTGAACGGGACGTGGCAGCTGATCCAGCTCGACGTGCCGATGTAGAGGTGCCCGTCGAAGTCGGCCACGGCTCCCGAGCCGACGGCGGCCGAGTGCAGGTCCCCCATGCCGGCGATGACGGGGGTGCCCGGCAGGAGCCCGAGCTCGGCGGCGGCGGACGGGGCAAGGCCGCCGAGGACGCTGCCGGTCGGGACCAGGTCGGGCAGCTTGGAACGCTCGAGGCCGGCCAGAGCGATCAGCGCGTCGTCGTAGGCGACCGCGTTGATGTCGCGGTTGTCGGTGACCCAGTGCAGGGTGATGGAGTCGTGCGAGGCCCGGGCCAATCCGGTGAGGCGCAGGTTGAGGTAGTCGACCGGCTCGAGGAAGACCGCGGTGGCGGCGTAGACCTCGGGACGCTGCTCGCGCAGGAAATGGATGTGCCCGACCGGGTCCTTGCCCGACAGGCTCGGGATGCCGCCGGTGCGGCGCACCCAGCGCGCCAGCTTGGAGGCCGAGTACCCCTGGACGTTGAGCGCACCGCGCACGGTGTCGCGGACGGCGCGGGCGCCCCGGGAGTCCATCCAGCTGATGGCCGGGCCGATGGCCGTCCCGCTGTCGTCGACGGGCACGGTGCCCGACCACTGGGCGGTGCAGCCAATGCCGACGATGTCCCCGGGCGCCACGCCGCTCTGCGCCAGGGCCTCCCGGGCCGACGCCACGATGGCGTCCCACCAGGCCTGCGGGGACTGCTCGGCTCCCCCGTCGTCGGTCAGATCGATTCCGACCGCCTGGAAGGCGTGGGCCCGGATCCGGCCGGTGGACGCCAAAACGGCCACCTTCGGACCGCCGGTCCCGAGGTCGACGGCCAGCACGTGCGGGTCGGTCGACTCCGTGGGGCGGAGCGAGGTGGCCTTCGTCGCGCGCAGGGGGGCTGCGGGCGGCGGCATGGCGTGGAGCGTATCGAGCGAGGCCGGCCCCCTGAGGAGCCGGCCTCCACTCAACCGATCGCCGGAGGCGAGGTCACTCGGCCAGGGCGGCCTCGGTCTCGATCTCGATGACGACCTTGTTGCCCACTACGACGCTGCCGTCGAGCAGCGAGTGGTTGAAGCTGACGCCGAAGTCACGGCGGTCGATGGTGGCGCTGGCGGAGAAGGCCACGACGGTCTTGCCCTCCTGCATGGACGCCCCTTCCCCGAGGAACTCGAGGTCGAAGTCGACCGACTTGGTGACGCCACGGACGGTCAGGTCCGCCGTGAGCACCCAGTTGGTCTCGTCGACCTGGCGCAGGCCCTTGCCGACCAGGGTCAGCGTGGGGTGGTTGGGGACGTCGAGGAAGTCGTTGGTGCGCAGGTGCTCGTCGCGCTGGACCTGGCCCGTGAAGATGCTCTCGGCCTGGACGGTGGCCTCGAGGGTCGAGTCCTCGGGCTTCTCGGCCACGGTGAAGGTGCCCGACACGTCCGTGAAACGGCCGCGTACCTTGGTCCCGACCAGGTGGCGGGCGACAAAGCCGACGTCGGTGTGGGCGGGGTCGATGGTGTAGGTCCCGACCTTCGGAAGGGTGCTTGTGCTGGTCCCGGTGCTCATTTTCGTGCTCTCCTTGATTTAGTAAAACTTCGTTGTGGTTATTATATCTGACTATACAGATACTTGTCAATCAGATATAATGCGGATGGCAGTTGATTCGGGAAGACTGAGGAAAGCGTCATGGGAACGGCGACCATTTCGGCGAAGGGCGGTGATCAGGAGCCCAGGGGCACGCGCCCCGACGCCGACGGCGGCGGCGCGGGCGGCGGCGGCGACCAGGCCGGGGGCACCTGCGGGGTCCTGGGCCAGATGGACGACGAGCGCATTCAGCTCATGGGCCTCATCGTCCGGACGCATCGCCGGCTGACGGACTCGCTCGGTCGGGAGCTCGAGGAGAACGTCGGCATCCCGTTGGTGTTCTTCGACGTCCTGATCCATGTCGGCGGAGCGCCCGACCGCCGCCTGACGATGAGCAAGTTGAGCGCCGACGTGGCGCTGACCACCGGGGGCGTGACCCGCCTGGTCGACCGGATGGTCGAGGCGGGACTGGTGGCGCGGGAGGCGTGCCCGAACGACCGCCGCAGCATCTATGTCGTGCTGACGCCGGACGGGCAGACGGTGCTCGAACGGGCCGTCGCCGAGCACATCGCCGGGATCGACCGCCACCTGGTGGCCCACCTGAATGACGGCGATCGTGCATCCCTGGAGGCGGCGCTGCACAAGGTCCTCGACGCCGGCTGCTGACGAACCCCCGGTGCCGGCGGGCGCCGGCGACCGGTCAGCGCCAGCCGAGCTCCGGGGCAACGTCGCCCAGGACGGAGCTGAGGACGTGGGTGCAGTAGTCGACACCGAGCTGGTTGGGAATCGTCAGCAAGAGCGTGTCGGCGGCAGCGATCGCCTCGTCCCGGGCCAGCTGCTCGACGAGCTTGTCGGGTTCCCCCGCGTACGTCTTGCCGAAGCGCGCAATGCCTCCATCGATGAAACCGACCTGATCCTCTGAGTTCCCATCGCCGCCGAAGTACCTGCGGTCGATGTCACTGACGATCGGGAAGATGCTGCGGCTGACCGAGACCCGGGGCTCACGGGTGTGGCCGGCTTCGGCCCAGGCCTTGCGGAACCGATCGATCTGCTCCGCCTGCAGCTGGTGGAACGGCACGCCGGTGTCCTCGCTGAGCAGCGTCGAGCTCATCAGGTTCATCCCCTGCTCGGCCGTCCACTCGGCCGTTTTCCGGGTGCCTGCACCCCACCAGATCCGCTCGCGCAGACCCTCGGAATGCGGCTCGACCCGAAGCAGGCCGGGCGGGTTGGGGAACATCGGCCGCGGATTTGGCTCGGCAAAGCCTTCGCCCTCTATGACCTGGAGGAAGGCCCTCGTGTGCTGGCGAGCCATGTCGGCCTGATTCAGCTCCTCGGTCGGCACGTAGCCGAAGTAGCGGTAGCCCTCTATCACCTGCTCAGGGGATCCGCGGCTGATGCCGAGCTGCAGGCGACCACCCGAGATGAGGTCAGCCGCCCCGGCATCCTCGGCCATGTACAGCGGGTTCTCGTAGCGCATATCGATCACGGCGGTGCCGATCTCGATCGTGCTGGTCCTGGCGCCGACCGCCGCCAACAGCGGAAAGGGCGACGCGAGCTGGTTGGCGAAGTGGTGCACCCGGAAGTACGCCCCGTCCGCCCCAATCTCCTCGGCCGCCACTGCGAGATCGATCGATTGCAAGAGAGCGTCGGACGCCGAGCGGGTCTGCGATTGCGGCGAGGGCGTCCAATGCCCGAACGAAAGAAAGCCGATCTTCTTCATGACGTGCACAACAACTCTGACGCTGCCGTTGTTCCTCTTCGACGTACGGCGGCTCGGTGGCGCCGGAGCCGCAGCCGCAGCCGCAGCCGCCGACGCAGCCGCAGGCGCAGCCGCAGCCGCAGCTGACACACGTGAGCGTCCCGAGCGGACAGAGGTCTTCCTGGCTACGGTTGGCCCGTCATGACCGATCGACTGCGCGACAAGGTGGCGATCGTCACGGGCGGTGGCGACGGCATCGGGCGGGGCATCGTGCGGCGGTTCGCCAGCGAGGGCGCCCGCGTCCTGGTGGCCGACATCGACGACGAGGCCGGCGAAGCCGTGGCGTCGGGCTGTCGGGACGAGTTCGACGCCGACGTGCGGTTCGTCCACACCGACGCCAGCACCAAGGACGACGTCACCGCCATGGTGGCCACCGCCGTCCAGATCTGGGGCACGGTCGACGTGCTCGTGAACAACGCCTGGGGTGGCGGCGCACTCGGGCGCTTCGAGGCCATGACCGACGACCAGATGCAGTGGGGTCTCTCCATGGGCCTGCTCGGCCCCTTCTGGGGCATGCAGGCGGTGTTGCCGATCATGAAGGCCAAGCGCGACGGGGCCGTCATCAACATGTGCTCGTTGAACGGCGTCAACGCGCACATGGGCACGACGTCGTACAACGTGGCCAAGGAGGCGCTGCGCGCGGCCAGCCGGACCGCGGCCCGGGAGTGGGCGCCGTGGCAGATCCGCGTCAACGTCATCTGCCCGGGGGCCAAGTCGGCCGCCACCCGGGCCGTGTTCGCGGCGCACCCCGAGCTCGAGGCGGCGGCCGACGCATCCAATCCCATGGGCCGCCTGGGCGACCCCGAGGATGACATCGCGCCGGTGGCGGTGTTCCTGGCCAGCGACGACGCCCGCTACGTGACCGGCAACACGCTCTTCGTGGACGGCGGTGGCCATATCAACGGCGTGGCGTGGGCGCCCGACATGGGCGACTGACCGCAAGCGACGCCGTGACCCGAAGAGCCGCCTCCCTATGACCTCCCCCGCACATTCCTTGGACGGCATGACGGCGATCGTGGCCGGGGCCGGGCCCGGCATCGGGCGGGCCTGCGCCGAGGCGTTCCTGCGTGAAGGGGCCGATGTCGTCGTGTCGGCCCACGACGAGGCGCGCCTCGATGCGCTCGCTCTGGCGATCACCGGGACCAGCGAGGCCGGACGTTCCGGGCCCCGCGTCGTGCCCATGGCGTTCGACCTGGCCGACCTGGCCTCGTGCCAGGTCCTGGTGGACCAGACCCTCGACCGTCTCGGGCGCGTCGACATCCTGGTCAACGTGGCCACCGCCGGCGGTGAGTACGACCCGATGGACGAGGGCGAGTGGGACTCCTGGCGCCGCGCCTTCGAGGTCAACGTCATCGGGACCCTGGAGCTGAGCCGGCTGGCCGCCCGCGCCATGCGGCAGAACGAGGGCGCACGGGCGGGTGGATCCATCACACAGGTCGGGACCATCGGGACGCGGGCGCTCCCCCAGGGCCGGGCCCGCTACTCGGCGACGAAGAGCGCCATGGTCACGGCCTCGCTCACCATGGCCAAGGAGCTCGGCCCCGCCGGCGTGCGCGTCAACGTGGTGACCCCCGGCTTCACGACGGGCGAGCCGCTCACTGCGATGATCGCCTCCATCGCCGCCCGCACCGGCGAGAGCACCGACGACGTGTCCGCCCGCATGGCAGCCGGCGCATCGCTGCGACGCCATGTCGACCCGGCCGACGTGGCCGAGGCGGTGGTCTTCCTGGCCGGGCCCGCGGCGCGCAACATCACCGGGATCGAGCTCCCGGTGACGGCGGGCCGATGAACGCACGCCGGCGCCGCCACCACGTCCGCTGGCTCTTCCACTCGACCGCCATGGTGGCCGACTACGACCTCGCGGTGAGAAACCTCGGCACGCTGGTCGGGCTGACGGTGCTCGAATACAGCGAGTCCACCGACCCGGGCATCGGTCGTCGCGGCGGCATGTGCTGGGCCGGTGGCAACTCCATTGAGATAGGCCAGCCGATCGTCGAGGGCGGTGCGGCCCAGTTCGTCTCGCGCCACGGCGGCGGCATGCACTCGATCGCCCTGCAGGTCGAGGACCTCCAGGCCACGATGGCGCATCTGCAGCAGGAGGAGGTGCACATCGCGGCCCGACCGCTCCCCGACATGTGCTTCAGCGACCCGCGCGACACCGGCGGTGTCTTCTTCCAGTGGAGCACCTTCGAGCTGGCGGTCGATCCCCGCTTCGGTGGCCCGCAGCCCCAGCCGCCACCGCCGGAACGCGTCCTCGCGCCGGCCACACAGCACGCCTTCGTCGGCGCGCTGGTCGACGACCCACTCGCCTGGGCCGATACCTTCGCCACGCTGCTCGGCACGACCGTCACGTTCACCGAGACCGGCGCCCCGCCGGGCCGGCCCATGGCGGGTGTGTCGCTCGGCGACTGCACGCTCGCCCTCTACCCGTTGCCCGGCGACGACGGCCCGGCCCTGTGGGGCCGTCCCTACGAGCGGCCGCGCACCCACCTGCTGGCCCTGTGGGTCGACGATCTCCCTGCGGCAACCGATGCGCTGACGCTCGCCGGCATCACCGCGGTCCGCCGGGATGCCGACCTCGTCGTGCTCGACCCGGCCGCCACCGGAGGCGTCCAGATCGCGCTCACCGGGTCCCTGCTCCCGGGTGACCCCAGGGCGTGAACGCCTGAGGGACTCAGGCGCCCGGATCGACCCGCTGAATCCAGACCCGCACCGGCTCGGTCAGCAGCTCGTCGTCGAGCTCGAGGACCGTCCCCTCCCCCGCCCCGGCCCCCACGACCATGTCGACCGCCAGCACCTCCCGGGCGATGAAGTCGAAGAACTCGGCGATGGCGTCGAGCCCCACCACGTGAACCCGGATGCGGTCGGAGACCTCGAGCCCGGAAGCCTTGCGCAGATCCTGAATGAGCCGCACCACGTCGCGGGACAACCCCCGCTTGCGCAGGCCCTCGTCGAGGTTGAGGTCCAGCGCCACCACCTCGCCCCCCTCGCGTGAGACGGCGAAGCCCTGCTGGCCGCGGACCCGCAGCTGCACGTCCTCGGGCGACAGCTCCACCGGCTGGCCGCCCAACTCGATCGTGATGGACCGCCCATCCTCCAGCGCGGCCGCCGCCGCGGCGCCGTCCAACTGGGCCAGGGCCGGCTTCAACCCCTGTGCCAGGTCCTTCAGGCGGGCGCCGAGGGTGCGGAAGTTGGGCACCAGCTCGAAGGCGATCACCTCGCTCAGCTCCTCCGCCGTGTCGACCTCGTCGACGTTGAGCTCGTCCGCCACGATGTCGCGCAGGATCTCGGGCGAGCCGGCAGGCAGGAACACCAGCGCCCGCTTCAGCGGCTGGCGCACCTTGACCGAGGCCTCGCCGCGGGCGGCCCGGCCGAGCGACGTCAGGCGGCGGGCCAGCGCCATCTGCGCCTCGAGGCCGGGGTCGATGACGGAGGTGTCGGCCACCGGCCAGTCCGCCAGGTGCACCGACTCGCCGCTGTCGCTGTCGCCGTCGCCGCTGGTGTCGGCGTCGGCGCCGGCGCCGGCGCCGGTCAGGTGCCGCCACATGGTGTCCGAGACGAACGGGCACAACGGTGCGAGGAGCAACGACAACGTGGTCAAGACCTCGTGCAGCGTCGCCTGCGCCGCCAGGGTGTCGCCGGCGGGCGCGTCGGGGTCGGTGCGCCAGAAGCGGCGGCGGCTGCGGCGCACGTACCAGTTGGAGACGTCGTCGACGAGGTCGGACAGCGCGGTGGCCGCGGCCAGGGGCTCGTACGACACCAGCGAATCAGTCACCAACGCCGTCGTGCTGGCCAGCCGCGACAGGATCCACCGGTCCAACGGCCCGCGCTCGCCCACGGCGGGGATCCCCGCATCCATCACGTCGAACTCGTTCAGCGACGCGTACGTCGTGAAGAAGCTGAACGTGTTCCACAGCGTCAGGAGCATGTCGCGCATGGCGGTGTCGATGGCGGGGAGGGTGGCCCGCGTCGGGGTCCAGGGCGAGCCCTGCGAGAACATCCACCAGCGCATGGCGTCGGCGCCGCGCGTGTCGAGGATGGACCACGGGTCGATGATGTTGCCGAGCGACTTGGACATCTTGCGGCCGTCGGCGTCGACGATGTGGCCCAGGCACACCACGTGGCGGTAGGGGCTCTCGCCGAAGACCAGGGTGTTGATGGCGAGCAGCGAGTAGAACCACCCCCGCGTCTGGTCGATGGCCTCGGAGATGAAGTCGGCCGGGAAGGCGAAGGCCTCGGCCGAGCCCGGGACGTGGGGGTAGCCCACCTGGGCCGCCGGCATGGAGCCCGAGTCGAACCAGGCATCGATGACCGGTTCGACGCGGCGGCACACGGCCAGCTCGTCGACCTCGTCGACCGCCCCGACGTCGCCGGCACACGTGCCGCACACAAACGTCACCTCGTCGATGGTCGGCCGGTGCGGGTCGATCCCTGTCACGTCCCGTCCGCACAACTCCGACAGCTCGACGAGCGAGCCGACGCAGCGCACGTGGCCGCGGCCGCAGCGCCAGATGGGCAGCGGCGTGCCCCAGTAGCGGTCGCGCGACAGGGCCCAGTCGACGTTGTTTTCCAGCCACTCGCCGAAGCGCCCGTCCTTGATGTACGACGGGTGCCAGTCCACGGTCTGGTTGGCCGCCAGCAGGTCGGCCTTGCGCGTCGACGTCGCGATGTACCAGCTCGGCTTGCCCCAGTAGATCAAGGGCGTCCGGCAGCGCCAGCAGTGCGGGTACGAGTGCACGTAGGGGAAGCGGCGAAGCAACAACCCCGCGGACTCGAGCCGATCGTTGATGTCGTGGTTGGCCTCGCGCACGTCCCGGCCGGCCAGCCACTCCACCGCGTCGGTGAAGCGGCCGTCGGGACCCACCGGGTTCAACGAGGGCAGGCCGTTCTCGCGGCCGATCTGGCGGTCGATCTCACCGAAGGCCGGCGCCAGGTGCACCAGCCCGGTGCCCTCCTCGGTCGTCACGTACGACGCCGGGACCACCCGCCAGCCGTCGGCCCCGTGCGGCACGGCCACGTCGTCGAACGGGCGCGCGTAGCGCAGCCCGACCAGGGCCGTCCCGGGCACCCGGGCGGCGACGCGGGCGTCAGCCCCCTCCCCCATGACCGCGTCCACCAGGTCGTCGGCCACGACGACACCGTCGACGACGGCGTAGACCAGCTCGGGGTTGACCGCGACGCCGGTGTTCGACAGCAGCGTCCACGGCGTGGTCGTCCACACGCCGAGCCATTCGGCCCCCGCACCCGGACCCAGCGCAGCCGCCACGGCACCATCGGGGTCGACCAGCCGGAAGCGCACGTAGGCCGACTCGTCCTCCTCGTCCCGGTACACGTCGGGCTGGCCCAGCTCGTGGCTGGACAGCGCCGTCCCGCAGCGCGGGCAGTAGGGCACGACCTTCAAGTCCTCGTACAAGAGGCCCTGGTCGAAGAGTTGCTGCAGGTGCCACCAGACCGACTCGATGTACGTCGAGTCCAACGTCCAGTAGGCCGCATCCATGTCCACCCAGTAGCCGATGCGCGTCGTCAGCCGGGCGAACTCGTCGACGTAGGAGTAGACGGACTCGCGGCACAGACGGACGAACTCCGCGATGCCGACCTGTGACTCGATCTGCTCCTTGCCCGTGATGCCGAGCTTCTTCTCCACCTCGACCTCGACCGGGAGCCCGTGGGTGTCCCAGCCGGCCCGGCGGGCCACGTACGCCCCGGCCATGGTGCGGAAGCGGCAGAACAGGTCCTTGTAGACCCGGGCCCAGACGTGGTGCAGCCCGGGCATGCCGTTGGCCGTGGGCGGGCCCTCGTAGAAGACCCACGGCTCGGCGCCCTTGCGCTGCTCGATGGAGCGCTCGAAGACGCGCTGGGCCGACCAGCGGGCCAGCTCGGCCTGCTCGAGGGCAACGAAGTCGACGTCAGGGGGGACGGGTGTGAACACGGGGAAAGGTGGCCTTTGTGCGGCAGGAACAGGCGCCCCGGCCACGTCGGAAAGGATAGAGGGTATGCATCGCCCTCCTTCCGCCATTCCGGCGGACCTCACACTGGCCGTCGAGCCCTACGCCGGCGACGGGCCCCGGTGGGTGGTGGCACGGGCCGAGGCCGAGCTGGTGGTGCGCTACGGCTTCCTGGACGTTGGCGAGCAGGGCCTGACCGCGTGCATGTTCGACCCACCGGCCGGGGCCTTTGTGGTGGCCCGCGCCGGTGCCGCCGGACCGGCCGTCGGCGGCGTCGGGGTGCGCGCCCTCGGCCCGGGCCCGGGCTCCGACGCAGGCCCCGGTGTGGGCGAGATCCGACGACTCTGGGTCGATCCCGACCGGCGGGGGCTCGGCGTGGCCCGACGACTGATGGGCGCGATCGAGCAGGCGGCCCGCGACCTGGGCCTGACCTCCCTGCGCCTGGTCACCGGTGAGCGCCAGCCCGAGGCGGTCGCCCTCTACGACTCGACGGGGTGGGAGCGCGTGCGCATCGACGGCGCCCTCTGTGGCTTCCGCTTCACCAAAGACCTGGTCGCCCTTCCGTGACTGGCGCGCCGTTCGAAATTGTCTGCGAGATCGAGCCGGCCACCACCCCGGACCTGACCCGCGTGCGGCACCAGATCGGCGTCCTCAGCCCGGTGGCCAGCTCGTTCCTCATCCCCGACAACCACATCGGGCGCGCCACCGTCTCGAGCGTGGCCGTGGCGCACGAGGTGCAGCAGATGGGTGGGCGCTCCATCGCCTGCCTCAACGCGCGCGATCGCAACCTGCTGGGCTTCCGCCGCGACCTGTTGACCGCGGCGGCCTACGGCGTCGACCAGTTCCTCTTCGTCTACGGCGACCGGCCCCTCGCCGGCGCGCGCACGAGTGAGCTCAACGTGCGGACGATGCTCGCCGAGGGGCGCGCCTACGCCGCCACGCTCGACGGCCGCGGGGCGCGGGTGGCGGTGGGGGCAGCGCGGAGGGTGGTGCGCACCGCAGTGACCGGCATGCCGGGGGGCCGGCCATGCGTTTCGGCGCGGCGAGCGGATTGCGACCGCTGCCGACGTGGAAACAGACGGCCGACTTCCTCTTCGTGCAGGTCGGGTTCTCCCTCAAGGACCTGCTGGCCTGGCGGGCCAGCGTGGAGGTGGACGTCCCGGTCTATGCCGGGGTGATCGTGGTGGCCAGCGTTGGCATGGCCCGCAACTTCACCATTCCGGGGCTGACCGTCCCGCCTGAGCTCGTGGCGCGCCTGGAGAAGGACCGCAACGCCGGCGTCGACGCCGCCTGTGATCTGGTGGTCGCCATCCGCGAGTCAGGCGCCTTCGACGGCGTGCACCTCATTCCGGTGGCCCGCTACCGCGAGGTGGCCGCCCGGTTGGAGCGTGATCTGCGCGAGCCGGGTGGCACTGTGACCTCTTGGGACGAAGGTGAATGAGGCTGTATCCGGCGATACGGCTATCGGGCGAGCGTCGCGTGGTGCAGCTGCAACGACTGGCAGGCGTCGCGCATGCCAGGACTTTCGTCCCGGGATGACACGAGCACCCTCGCGCCGAGGTGCTCCGCTGCCGCGACGGCTTCTGAACCGAGAGTCGACAGTCCACGATGCTCCGCGACGAGTTGACCCATCCTCCAGGCCAAATCGCGCATCGGAACAACCTCGAACTCGTCAGGCAATGCCACCAAGGCGGCAATGAGGGCGCCGCGCTCGCCCGGGTCCCAACCGCCAAGCAACGCTCCACCGCTCTGGCCAGCCGCGCTCTTGCACAGACGGGCGTAAAAGAGATTCGTCGTCGCCAAGCTGTCCCGTCGGATGGCGCGCCTGAGCGCTGAATCGGGCCCAGCCAGCCAGTCACGGAGCAGATGGTCGTCGAGCAGGACCATCAGCTGCGCAGATCGGGATCATCCTCAGCGGCGACTGCCCGGTAGTGCGCCTCAGCCGGAAGAAGCTCGTCGACCAGGCGGCCTCGGTACCCGGCCGGAAGGGTGAGGACTCCAAAACCCAGGTCGAGAACGTCCACCCTGCCACCTCTCTCAAGGTGCCATCGCCGCCGAACTGCAGCAGGAAGACTCATTTGCCCTGATGACGACACCTTGAAATTCTCTGCGGTAGCCACTTCGAGACCTCCCACTTGGTAAAGTTACTACTTCACCAAATATACGCCCCGCCCTTGTCGCTTGCGTCGCACTGGCCAGTGGCGACTCAGGCGTCGTAGCCGCAATTGAGCATCGGCTTCAGCCACGAGCTCAGCTGGAAGCAGGCCGAACTCGTACAGCAGTAGGGCGCTATTGGGTGCCGGGGGGCCGGGTGAGCGCCTGCTCCAGGGCGTCGAGCGAGGCGTCGGTCACTTCGAGCAGGGAGTCGACCACCAGGTCGGCGAGACCGAAGGCGGGATGATGGCCCTCGCCCTTCTCGGGCACGGCGATACAGCTCATGGACGACGCCTTCGCCGCCAGCACCCCGGCCGGCGCGTCCTCCCACACCAGGCAGCGGCGAGGCACGGCGCCCAGCTTGGCCGCCGCGCTCAGGAACACCGCAGGGTGGGGCTTGCCGTACTCCTCGTCCTCGGCCGAGTGCACCAGGGCGAAGCGGTCGCGCAGGTCGAAGTGCGCCAGCGCGGCGTCGATCAGGCGGTACTGCGACGACGACGCCACGGCAAGTGCCAGGCCACGGTCGCGACACAGATCGATGGCGTGCTCGGCGCCCGGCTTGAGCTCGCCCTTGGTCACGATCAGCTCAATGACGCGATCGACGATGGTCACCGCCACCTCGTCGGGCGTCGGCGTGGCGCCGGGCCACGGGTGCAACGCGTACCAGTGCGCGGTGACCTCGTCCACGAACATGCCCTTGGTCGAGCGGCAGCCCTCGACGGCGAGGGGGACACCGAGACCACCGAGGATCTCGATCTCGGCTTCGTGCCAGAGGATCTCGGAATCGATGAGGAGCCCGTCCATGTCGAAGATGGACGCGGCGAACCCCGACGGAACGGGGTGCGGCGGTATCAAGCGGTCAGCTGCGCCTCGATGTCGCCAATGATGGTGGCGTCTTCGGGCTCCACCTGGGGCCGGTAGCGCGCCACGACGTCACCCTCGGGGGACACGAGGAACTTCTCGAAGTTCCAGGTGATGTCTCCGGCGTTGCCCTCGGCGTCTTCCTTCTGCGTCAACTCGGCGTAGACCGGGCTGCGGTCGTCGCCGTTCACGTCGATCTTCTCCATGAGCGGGAAGGTCACGCCGTAGGTGGCCGAGCAGAACTGCGCGATCTCCTCGGCTGTGCCGGGCTCCTGGCCCAGGAACTGGTTGCAGGGAAAGCCGATGACCGAGAAGCCCCGGTCGCCGTACGTCTTCTGCAGGCGCTCGAGCCCCTCGTACTGCGGCGTGAGGCCGCACTTGGAGGCAACGTTGACGAGCAACAGGGTCTTGCCCTTGTAGTCGCCCAGCGTGGCGTCGTCGCCCTGGAGCGTGTGGATGGGGATGTCGTAGAGAGCCATACGAGCGACCCTACCGGGCACCGGTGGCCGCGTGCCGGGCCGCGTAGGGTGACCGGCATGCACGCCGTCGTGATCCGGGAGGGCCAGCTGCACTGGGAGGAGCGGGCCGATCCCGTTCCCGGCGACACCGAGCTGTTGGTGGCGGTGCGGGCGGCGGGGTTGAATGCGGCGGACCTGGTGCAGCGGGCCGGGTTCTATCCAGCGCCACCGGGGTGGCCGGCTGACATCCCGGGCATGGAGTTCGCCGGCGAGGTGGTGGCCGCCGGGCGCCAGGTCACGCTCTTCGCACCGGGAGACCGGGTCATGGCCGTGGTGGGAGGCGGGGCGCAGGCCACGCTGGCCTACGTCGACGAGACGCACGCGCTGCCGGTGCCCGATGACGTGGCGTGGGTGGAGGCCGGCGGCTTCCCCGAGGTCTTCACCACCGCCTACGACGCCCTCTTCCGCCAGGCGGGGCTGCAGATGGGCGAGCACGTCCTGGTCTCGGGCGCCGCCGGTGGCGTCGGGACGGCCGGCGTGCAGCTGGCGGCGCAGGCCGGCGCCACCGTGACGGCCACGGTGCGCGACCCGGCGCGGCGTGACGCGGTGGCCGCTCTCGGCGCCGACGCGGTGCTGGCGCCGGGCGACGAGGGCTCGCAGGGCCCCTATGACGTCGTGCTCGAGCTGGTGGGCGCACCCAGCTTGGCCAGCGTCCTGCCCCACGTCGCCATGTGGGGGCGGGTGGTCGTGATCGGCGTCGGGGGCGGTGGCCGATTGGAGGTGGAGCTCATGCAGCTGATGCAGCAGCGGGTCCGCATCGGCGGTTCCACCCTGCGCACCCGCAGCCGGCGCGAGAAGGCCGACGTGGCCGCCGCCATGGCGGCGCACGTGCTGCCGGCGCTGGTGGCCGGGCGCCTGCAGGTCCCGGTGCACCAGACCTTCCCCCTCGCCGAGGCGCAGGCGGCCTACGACCACTTCGCCGCCGGGTCCAAGTTCGGCAAGGTGGTTCTCCTCGCCCCGTGATGCGTGATTGAAGCCGTCCTCTTCGACGGGGACCAGACGCTGTGGGACTTCGAGCACGTCATGCGCGTGGCGCTCGTGGCGACCGCCGCCGCGCTGCGCGCCGCCCGGCCCGGCCCCTTCGCCGACGCGCTGGGTTGGGAGGACCTGCAGGAGGACAGAGCGGACGTGGCCCGCGAGTCCCCCGACGTGTGGTCGCTGGCAGAGCTGCGTGTGCGCGGCTTCGCCCGCACGCTGGCGCGCCGGCGGGCCGTGGAGGACGGGGACGAGTCCGATGACGACGAGCTGGCGAGGAGGTTGAGCGTCCTATATTTCACCGAGCGCGATCGCGACGCCGCCCTGTTCCCCGACACCATTCACGCCCTCGACGCCCTGCGGCGCGACTACCGCCTCGGGCTCCTCTCCAACGGGAGCCGGTTGCCCGAGACGGTCGGGCTGTCGTCGTACTTCGAGTCGGTCGTGTTCGCGCAGGACCACCGGGTGGCCAAGCCCGAAAAGGAGATCTTCGAGGTGGTCGAGCGGGAACTCGGGGTTGGACCAGATGTGTGCGTCCTGGTCGGCGACCACCCGGTCAACGACGTGGCCGGCGCGCGCAACGCGGGCTGGCGCGCGGTGTGGCTCGACCGCGACGGCGCGGTGCCGTTCCCCGGCGACGGGCCACGGCCCGATGCAGTGGTGGCGAGCCTGACCGAGCTGCCGGACGTGCTGCGCAGACTCGATGCGTGACGCGGCGCGGACACCGAGCCGGCGGATTTAGGGCACGGTCACCAGCGGGACGGCGTTGTCGTCTCCCCCTTGGACAGGAACTCGCGCCACGGTCTGGCCGGCCGCTTCCATGTCCGCGACCACGTACTGAAGGAGCGCGGCGCCGTGGGGAGACGCCACCGCCACGTCGTGGCTCCAGGCCGTGGCGTTGCGCAGGCATTGCAGCCGGAGCACGTCCCCGACGGCCTGGTTGTTGGGGAAGATCCCCGAGTAGGAGAGCGTGAGCTCCTCGAGGGCATCGCTCACGTGGGCGGACTCGGGCCGGTCGAGCGGAAGGTCCACATAGAGGGCGTCGACTCCCTGTCCGAAGAGCCGGGAGCGCTCCACGTCGACCCGGGGCGCCAGATCCTGTCCGGCCCGGGTCACGGTCAACACGGCGACGTTGTCACCGGCGTCGGTCTCGACGTGGAGTCGGGAGACAGAGGGAAGGTCCGTCCGGGTCGGCGCCTCGGCCAGACGGGACCGGAAGTCACAGATCTCGATCGTGTCGCGCACGATCGCACGGTGACGGTCCGGCGCATAGACCATCCGCGGCGCGCCCGGTCGCACCCGGAGGAAGAACAGCGCGGCCGACTGGCGGCCGCGGCTCGACGCCGATGCGGCGTTGTTGTCGACCGACGCGGGGATGAAACCGAGCATGAACCCCGTCTCGTGGCCGCCAAGATCCAGCAGCGCCTGCTGGCTGTACGGATGGGCGGCGGTGGCCTCGCTGTACATCCCGACCAGGCGCCGAGCTGCCGCCCAGTCGACGAGGTACCGCTTGACGGTGGTGAAGATGTGCCGCCCCCGAGCGGCGGGAAGAGTCAGTGCCTGACCGGCGTGACCGACGACGTCGTCGGGCGCATGGAGCGACAGGCCCGAATGACAAAGGAGCTCGCCGTCCGCCGTCTCGGCGATGGCGGAAACCAAGAGCCCGGCCGAGATCCGCCGAGCCACCTCGTCGGCGTCGTAGGTCCATCGCACGGGGTAGGTCTCGCCGTAGACGGCCCGGACGGCAGCGCCGAGTCGCGCCGACTCCGATGGGGCGAGCATGCGCACCTGCATGTCATCCACCCAGACCGGATCCGGTGTCGGAGGTTCCCCGCTCGACGTCACCGGTGCATCAGTCCCGCGGTGGGCGAACCCACCGGCGGTAGCAGTAGGCGGAGAGAACCCCTATGGCTCCGAGACCCGCCACGACTGCGAGGAGAAGAACAATCAGCACCGGATGGAATTTGGGAAGCGCGTCGGACCGCAGCTGCGCCTTCGTACTGATCTGGTGCACCAGGAAGGTCGTTTCGGTGGTCATCGACGCCTACGCAGCGGTCGTCGGAAGCGCCGAGCGGATCGCCGGGGTGAAGAACATCGCACGCCCGTACGTCTCGTCCATTTCGACGTGGCCGTCACGCGGTTCTTCGTCGTCCTGTGTCATCAGCTGGGTGCGGATCATCTTGCAGATGCGGTGAGCTGTCTTATACGTACAACGAAGCTCTCGCTCCAGTTGCTTGGCCGATATGCCACAACGGGTGCTCGTCATCAGGTACAGGGCATAGAACCACAGGTGCAGGCCGGTGGAGGACTTGTGAAAGATCGTCCCCGCTGTCGGGTGCACGTGAAGCCCACAGGCCGTGCACGTCCAGTCCTGGCGCTGCTGCTTCGCCGCGTACCGCTTGAACACCCGGTCGGCCTCGCACCGCTCGCAGAAGGCATGGGTGCCGTCAGGAGACAGACGCTGGCGCCAGAGCCACTGCAGACACGCCTCGTCATCGGGGAAATCCGCCTGGAAGTCGGTGAGCATGTACCGAGAATCAGAGGTCGGGGCGTGGCGGGGGTTCTTCCCGCCAGCCGGTGCCATGGACCAACTATCACCTGCTGGACTTATACAGTCAAGGGATACTTGCGGATCATGGGTCACTCCGGGTCCGAAGCCGGAGCCGTCTGGCGAGACAGCTCGTTCAGCGCGCCGGCCAGGAGCCACCGACCGGCATCGAGAAGAGCTTCCTTCGCCGTCGGCGCGTCCAGGCCCACGGCATCGATCAGGGAGATCACGGCTTCCGTCCCGAAGACGAGGCCCAGAGCGTGAGCCACCCGGGCGAGGTCGTCCTCCGAAAACGTCCCGGCCAGGGGATGCAGCACCTCGCGGATCAGGTCGTTGCGCCGGCCGGCCCGGGTCGGGACCTGCTGGGTGTCGCCCGACTCACGCTGGCGGAACCACTGCTCGAGGGCGATCTGGGAGATACGGCGGAACGGGGCTTGATCGTCGATCATGGCGAAACCGTTGCTCCGGACGGCCGCCTCAAGCCGCGCCTGGGGCTCGGGCCCGGCCGCCCGGGTCCGCTGCACGGTCTCCTCCATGGTCGCCTGGAGCACACCGGCCAGGTTCGCTTCCCACCACAGGTCATCGGCCGAGGAGAAATAGCGGTAGGCCGTGGCCACCGACACGAGCGCACGGTCGGCCGCTTCGGGCATGGACGGGGACCGGCCTTCGGCGAAGAGCTCGCCCGCCGCCTGCAGGAGCGCGGCACGGGTCCGGGCCTTCTGGTTGGTGCGGGCGCGGGGTTTGAGAGAAGGGTCTTGACGTGAGAGAGTCATCTCATAATAATACCACCAACGCAGGCACAGCGTTGGCCCAATCGAGACAAAGGAGCAGGTCAATGGAGCAGGACGAGATGATCGCCATCGTGGAGCGGCACCTCAAGGCCGAGGGAGCCGGTGACGTCGAGGGCTCCGTGGCCGTGTACACCGAGGACATCGTGCACGACGCCGTCGGCTTTCCTGGCTCGCCGCGCATCGGCAAGGACGGGGCCCGGGACTTCTACACCTTTCTCACGGCCAACTTCCGGACCGAGAACGAAGAGCCGCTCCACCGCTTCTTCGACGGCGACACCATGATCCTCGAGCAGACCATGACGGGCTCGGTCATCGGCGAGTTCCTCGGGCTTCCCGGCAACGGCCGCCGCGTCAGCTTCCGCATCCTCCATGTTTTCGGGTTCCGCGACGGCCTCATCAGCCGCGAGCAGGTCTGGATCGACAGCGGGGCCATCATGGCCCAGCTCAGCGCCGCCTGACCCCGGACATGGTTACCGCAAGGTGACCTCCCCGCGAACTTTTGGTTGCCCTGGCCCGGGCAGTTGCATCATTGGACGCCGGACGGTAGGCAGTCGAGGTCGCATTTGTTCGGGAGGTCTCCGTGCCACTGTCGAGGAACCCATGGAACGCGAGGTTGGCCGCCCTCGCCGTGCTCGTTGCCAGCGTGACGGGCATTCTGGGGGTCGGCCTCGCCCCGCAAGCGGCGTCCGCCGCCTCCATCCCCACCAGAGGAGTCGTCTCGATCACGCCCTCTTGTTATGACGTCGGATTCAGTGAGGTCCTGGCGGTGCTCACGTCACCTCTCGGACCGGTCACCAGTGTGTCGGGCACCCTGTCGGCCTGGGCAACGGCCCCGAACGGCACCAGGTACGGGGGGCAGGTCACCATGGTTGGGGCCGACGCCGCCGTGTACCACATCTACCCGGGAACCTACGACGTGCAAGTCTCGGCCGAGGACAGCCAGGGGACGATCTACAGCTACAGCGGGACGGTCGTCATGCCCGCCTGTGACGGCGGGTTCGTCGGTATCCAACCCGATCCGAACCCGGACGGTGGCTATCTCACCTTCACCAACACCTCCGAGGTGATGTCCCACGGCCCGAACCATGCGTTCGACGACCCGACCATCCTCGTCACCGATCCCCACGCGCCTATCGTCGGCATGGCTGCCGTGTACGGCAACGCGAACGTGGACTCCTACTACTTTGCCTCGGCCGACGGAGGCGTCTACTCCGACAATGCGCCGTTCTACGGGGATGCGACCGAGCTCAGCTTGCACGCTCCGATCGTGGCCATGGCGCTGACCCCCGATCAAGGGGGCTACTGGCTGGTCGGCGCCGACGGGGGTGTGTTCGCGTTCGGCGACGCCGGCTACCACGGGTCCCTGGCGGGCGAGCCCCTCACGCAACCGATCGTGGGCATGGCGGTGGATCAGGCCACCGGTGGGTACTGGCTCGTGGCGCGCGACGGCGGCGTCTTCGCCTTCGATGCACCGTTCTACGGCTCCGCTGCGTCTCTGCACCTGAGCGCGCCCGTCGTCGGCATAGAGAGTGCCCCCAGTGGAACGGGCTACCGATTGGTCGCCTCCGACGGGGGCGTCTTCAGCTACAACGAGCCGTTCTACGGTTCGATGGGCGGGCAGCCTCTCGACGACCCCGTCGTCGGCATCGCCGAAGATCCCACCACCGGCGGGTACTGGATCGCCTGCGCCAACGGGGGCGTGCTTGCCTTCGGCGCTCCCTTCTACGGCGAGGGAGCTTGACCGGATAGTTGCGGGCGTGGCAGCTCCGAAAAACCGCGACACTGAGCGGTGATCGGTGGGCTCGAGGAAGATTTCCTCTGTAGCTACATCAAGTGCTGGGCCGTTCTGGGCGAAATCGTGCGCCCGGCGACTTGAGCAGAATCAGATATGCGCCGACGAGGAGCACGACGCCAATCACCAAAACCGATATCTCCTGCCCCGCGGACAAACGGATGAAGGGAATGGGCAAGAGCGCCACGCCAACGCCCAAGGAATAGACAGAGAGATGGAGAAAGCCATTCCTGTCTCGAACTCCCCCGTACGTCCAATTGCAGAACCTCTCCAAACGTTCATCGAGCCTCTCGGCGGACGTGCGGTCATGCAAGCCTTCATAGAGTTTCCCATCGACACTCAATAGATCTCCTGAAGTCTCTGCCTGCTTTAGAAACGCTATGTAGGCAACCGAGAAGACGATCGCCGCACCGAGGAAGAGGGCAGGGATGAAAGCCGCTGGCGTGATCTGCTGACCTCCGGCAGCTGATGTGAATTTCGCACCCAGGAGAGTCGTGTAGACGGTCGCTATGGCGGCGGCGGCAGTTGTCATATACGTGCCGCGGGTTACCGCTCGATCCAATGAAGCCTGCGAAACTTGAATGTAGCCCTGCACGATGGATGCGACGATTTGACTCTCCGCCAATCGATTCGCAGCCTCTTGACTTCGCCCATCGGCCACCGTTGCGGCCTCTTCGGTCCGGGTGTTGAGCGTCGTCGCAGCCTCTCGACTTCGCTCATCGGCCACCGTTGCGGCCTCTTCGGTCCGGGTGTTGAGCATCGTCGCAGCCTCTCGACTTCGCCCATCGGCCACCGTTGCGGCCTCTTCGGTCCGGGTGTTGAGCATCGTCGCAGCCTCTCGACTTCGCTCATCGGCCACCGTTGCGGCCTCTTCGGTCCGGGTGTTGAGCATCGTCGCAGCCTCTCGACTTCGCCCATCGGCCACCGTTGCGGCCTCTTCGGTCCGGGTGTTGAGCGTCGTGGCAACTTCCCGATTTGCAGCGTCTCGTTGGCGGGCATTCCACTCCGCCAAGAACGCCGTGAGTCGCGAGGCGTGGTCTGTACCGTCGGTCGAATCAGTGAACGGAGGCGGGGACGGCTCAATCGAGGAACTGCCCTGTGTCATGTCTACCCTTTCGAGGTCGTCACCTGTATGACCAGTGCGACGATCGACTCGCAAAGCTCGACACGCGGGACGTTCCTTGCCATCTGCCCAGGCTATTCCGCGCATCATTCGCCGTCGAGGACCTCAAGGTCGTTCGAGGGAAGGCGCCAATTTTCAGAAGTCGCCGCTCGAAACCAGCAGATTCAACAGAAGGAGACCGGGCACCAGGCTCGAGCCATCTCCTTACAACTGACCGATATCAGTCGACTGGCGTCACGAGGCCCGCAGGATCACCACGCCGGCATTGGCTCCGCGGCCGACCGTGTGCGACAGCGCCACCCGGGCGCCCTCGACCTGGCGCGGCCCGCATTGACCGCGCAGCTGGCGCGCCAGCTCGACCACCTGGCCCAGCGCGGAGGCGCCGAGCGGCTCGCCCTTGGAAAGCAGTCCCCCACTCGGGTTGACCGGGAGGCGGCCGCCCAACGCCGTCGCTCCCGAATCGAGCAGCGCGGCCGACCCGCCGGGCTCGCACAGCCCGAGCTCCTCGCACGAGCCCAGCTCGCGGGCGGCGTCGGTGTCCTGGCACTCCACGACGTGCAGGTCCAACGGCCCCAATCCGGCCTCCTCGTAGGCGGCGGTGGCGGCGAGCGTCGTGGGCGCCGGCGCGTCGTCGGCGGCCAGACCGGCCAGCGGCGTGGATTCGCTCAGCACCGAGCCGGGGATGTGCGAACGCAGCACGGCGGCGGCCAGGGTCACGCCGGACGGGGCCAGGTCGGCGCGCCGCAGGACGAGGGCGGCGGCACCCTCGTTGGGCGAGCACAGCATGTAGAGGTGCAGCGGCTCGCACACGACACGCGAGCCCAGCACCTCCTCCACCGTGGTCTCCTTCTGGTACATGGCGTCGGGATTCGAGGCCCCGTGCCTGCGGTTCTTCACCACGACCCGGGCCAGGTGGTCCTTGGTCACGCCCGAGGTGAGGCAGAGGCGCTGCGCCCGCAGTCCGAAGAAGGCCGGCGTGGCGGCCAGGCCCGCCTCCTCCTGCCAGGGGTCGAAGAAGGAGGACCGGATGATGCCCCGGGGCATCTTCTCGGTGCCGAAGACGAGCACGGTGTCGTACTGCCCGGCCCGGATGGCCGCTGCGGCCAGCATGAGCGCAGCGCCCCCGGACGCGCAGCCGGCCTCCACGTCGACGATGGGCATGCCCGTCATGCCGAGGCGGCTCAGCACTTTGTGGCCCGTCGCCACCCCGCCGTACGCGGTGCCGCAGAAGGCGGCCTGGAAATCCCCCTTGCCGATGCCCGCCTCGCCCAGCGCGGCGCGCACGGCGGCGACGCCCATGTCGGTGGTCGACACGCCGTCGAAGCGGCCGAAGGGGTGCAGGCCGACGCCGGCCACGGTGACGCCGGTCATAGCGGCGCGAAGGCGTAGGTGACCACGTCGTTCCCGTCGTCGTCGCGGTGCAACGGCACGATCCGCAGCTCCATCGGCTGGCCCTCGGCCAATGCTCCCGGGTCGCTCTCGGTCAACCGGGTGATGACGCGCACACCCTCGGGCAGCTCGACCACGCCAACGCCGAAGGGCACCTCGCCCTGATACCCGGGCGGCGGTGCCGTCACGGCGGTCCAGGCCCACAGGGTGCCCCGGCGCGACAGCTCCACCGGCTCGGGGCCCTCGGCGGCGCAGTAGGTGCAGGCGTCGGCCCGGGGGAAGTGCACCGACCCGCAGGCGCCACAGCGCGTGCCGAGCAGGGCCGGCGGGTCGCCGTCGGTGAAGAGGCCGTCGCGGACCAGGACGCGCACGTTCAGAGTTCCACCATCTCGAGCCCGTCGAACTCCCAGTAGGCGCGCAACGAGGCGATCTTGCCCGAGCCGTTGGTCTTGTAGGTGTACACACCGTGCACGACGGCCTGGTTGGTGCCACCGGCCAGCGTGGTGCGGATGATGCCGACGTCGGCCACCTCGTCACCGCAGAGATACGACTCGAGGATCTCGAACTCGATCGCCTCGCTCGACGCGATGACGGAGTCGTAGAACGCCGCGATCGCCTTGTGCCCGTGGTGTCCCTTGCCCTCGGGGTCGAAGGGCGAGGGGCCGATGGGGTCTTGCACGAAGGCGTCGTGTGCGAAGAGGTCGAGCCAGCCCTCGCGGTCGCCGGCCGTCACGGCGGCCCGGGACTTGAGGCCCAGCTCGCGGGCGTTCAGCGGTGCGTCGGTCATTGTTCCCTCCCTCTTAACGGACCCGGGCGATGACATCGTCGGCGAAGCGCCGCAGGTTGTCGACCTTCGTGGCCAGCGTCTCGGTGTCCTGCTCCACGCCGTAGGGCCAGCGGAAGCCGACGATGACGTCGGTGACGCCGAGCTCCTCGAGTCGGCGCACCCCGTCGACGGTGTAGGCGTCGAGCGAGATCACGTGCACCTCGAAGGGCTTCTCCTCGGTCCCGTGCTCCCGGCGCAGCTCGGCCAGGCGCGTCAGCAACCCGGGTAGGTCGGCCGGATCTCCCCCGCCGTGCAGCCAGCCGTCCCCGTCGATGGCGGCCCGCCGCAGCGCCGCCTCGTGGTGACCGCCGATGAGGATCGGCACGGGCGCACTCGGGGTCGGGCACATCTTGATGGAGGGCACGTCGAAGACCTCGCCGTGGAATTCGAAGAAGCCGCCCGCCATGAGCCCGCGCATGATGGCGATCTCCTCGTCCATGCGCTTGCCCCGGCGCTCCCACGGCACGCCGCAGATCTCGTAGTCCTCGGGCCACGGGCTGGTGCCGACGCCGAGCAGCAAGCGGTTGTTCGTCAGCACCGCGGTCGAGCTGACCTGCTTGGTGATCAGCACCGGCTGGCGGATCGGCAGCTTGATCACGAAGGTCACGAAGCGCAGGCGCTCGGTCAGCGCCCCCATGGCGGGGATGAGCGAGAACGGCTCTAGGAAGGGCTTGTCCTCTAGGAACTCCCTGGTCCCGTCGGGGTTGAAGGGATACGTCGTGTCGGACACCTCGGGATAGCAGATGCTGTCGGGCACGACCATGGAGTCGTAGCCCGCCCCCTCGGCCGCCTGGGCCAGGGGGACGTAGAAGGACGGGTCTGTCATCGACTCGGCGTAGGAGAAACGCACGGCACCTCCGGGTGTCCACTGCTCGGGCGCGCCTACCATGCGGCCCGTGCCTGCTCATCCTGCCAGGACCGATGCGCCCGAGCACATCCCTGTGGCCGCCAACCTCCCCCCGCCCCTGGTCACCGACCTCTCCCTCGACGACCTCGAACGGGACGCCCGGCACGCCATCGGCGAAATGGCGTACGCCTACTACTCGGGCGGCGCCGACGACGAGCGTCTCTTGGCGGGCAATGTGGAGGCCTGGAGCCACTGGCAGCTGCACCCCCACATCCTGGCCGGGATCGCCGAGGTGTCCACCGCCACCAGCCTGCTCGGCAGCCCGGTGAGCTCACCCGTCGCCATCGCTCCCACGGCCATTCAGGGCCTGGCCCACGCCGAGGGCGAGGTGGCCACGGCCCGGGGCACCGCCGCCGCAGGCGCCCTGCTGATCCTGTCCTCGCTCGCCACCAGCCCCCTCGAGGACGTGGCCGCCGCCGCGCCCGAGGCCGTCCGCTGGATGCAGGTCTACATCCTCCGCCAACGGGCTCGAACCGAGGAACTGGTCCGCCGCGCCGCCGCGCACGGCTACCGCGCCCTGGTCCTGACCGTCGACGCTCCGGTCTCGGGGCTCCGTCTGCGCGAGTGGCGCATCGGCGTGCACCTGCCCGACGACCTGGCCCTGCCCAACCTGGCGGGCGACAGCGCCGACAGCGCGCGCCAGGGTGGCTTCATGGCCATCGTCACCCACGAGTTCGAGCCGGCGCTCACGCCTGACGACATCGGCTGGCTGGCCGGGCTGAGCGACCTGCCCGTCGTGGTCAAGGGCGTGCAGAGGGCCGACGACGCCGTGCGCTGCGTCGAAGCGGGGGCGGCCGCCGTCGTGGTATCCAATCACGGTGCCCGCCAGCTCGCCGACGCGCCGGCCACCGCCGACATCCTGGCCGAGGTCGTGGACGCGGTGGCCGGGCGGGCCGAGGTCTACGTCGACGGCGGCGTCCGCCGCGCCCCCGACGTGGTGAAGGCGCTGGCCCTCGGGGCCAAGGCGGCCCTCGTGGGCCGGCCGTCGCTCTGGGCCCTCGCCACCGGCGGGGCCGACGGGGTGACGGGGCTCCTCCGCTGGTACGAGTCCGAGCTGCGGCGCACCATGGCGCTGTGCGGTGCCGGCACCGTCGACGCGCTCGACCGCACCCTGGTCCGCCGGACGCCGGGATGGGCCCTGTCGTGACGACCGTCGCCGACCTGCTGGTGGCCCGGGCCGAGGACGACCGCGTCGGCGTGATGGACGGCGACGAGCGCTGGACCTGGCGCCAGGCCGTCCAGGAGGGCGCCACGCGGGGCGCCCTCGCCCGGTCGCTCTTCGGCGACGGCAAGCCGCACATCGGCGTGCTGCTGCCCAACGGCGCCGAGTACCTGTTCTGGCTGAACGCGGCTGCCCTGGCGGGCGCCGCCAAGGTGGGCATCAACCCGACGCGGCGGGGTGACGCGCTCGCCGCCGACGTGCGGGCCACCGACTGCGCCATGATCGTCACCGACGACGAGGGCGCGGCCCTGTTGGAGGGGCTGGACCTCGGCGTGGACGACGACAAGATCCTGGTCGTCGGGACGGAACGCTACGACGCCCTTCTCAGCCAATTCGCCGGCAGCCCGGAGGCCCTCCACCTCATCGAGCACGCCGCCGAGGTCGACGAGGAGGCGCTCTTCCTCCTCATCTTCACCTCCGGCACGACGGGCGTGCCCAAGGCCGTGCGCTGTACGCAGGGCCGCCTCGCCGGCATCGCCGAGGTGGCGGCGCCGGGCTACGGCTACACCTCCGAGGACGTCTGCTACTGCCCCATGCCGCTGTTCCACGGCAACGCGCTGATGGCGCTGTGGGGGCCCTCGGTCATGGTGGGCGCCGCCATCGCCACCCGCCCTCGCTTCAGCGCCTCGGCCTTCCTCGACGACGTGCGCCACTTCGGGGCCACCAAGTTCAGCTACGTCGGCAAGGCCATCGCCTACATCCTGGCCACCCCCGAGCGTGCCGACGATGGCGAGAACACGTTGAAGAGCGCCTTCGGCACCGAGGCCTCGGTGCGCGACCGCGACCGCTTCCGGGCCCGCTTCAACTGCTTCCTCATTGAGGGCTACGGCCAGAGCGAGGGCGGTGCGGCCATCAACCCGGTGCTCGGCATGCCCAAGGGCGCCCTGGGCAAGCCGGTCGGCGGCGTCGACCTGGCCGTCATGAGCCCCGAGACCGGTGAGGAGTGCCCGCCGGCCCAGTTCGACGGGGAGGGGCGCCTCCTCAACGCCGGCGCGGCCATCGGGGAGATCGTCAACCGCAGCGGGCGGGGCAGTTTCGAGGGCTACTACCGGCGCGAGGACGCCGAGCAGGAACGGCTGCGCCGGGGCTGGTACTGGACCGGTGACCTCGGCTACGTCGACGCCGACGGCTTCTTCTACTTCGCCGGCCGGAACGGGGACTGGCTGCGCGTCGACTCGGAGAACTTCGCCGCCGGGCCCGTCGAGTCGATCATCTCGCGCCATCCGGAGCTGGCCGTGGCCGCGGTCTACCCCGTCCCGGACACGGCGTCGGGCGCCGGCGACCAGGTCATGGTGGCGATCGAGATGGTGCCGGGCCGGGACTTCGACCCCGGCGCCTTCGCCACCTGGCTGACCGAGCAGCCCGACCTGGGCCCGAAGTGGCTGCCCCGTTACGTCCGGGTCTCACCCTCGCTCCCCCAGACCGCCACGGGGAAGGTCACGAAGGTCGGCCTCCGCTCCGAGGCCTGGGCCTGCGATGACGCCGTCTGGTGGCGACCGTTGGGTAGCCCGGACATCCGCTTCGTCCCTCTCACCGACGACGATCGAAAAGCCCTGGCCGCCGGCCTGGCCGAGAACGGCCGCCCCCCGGTAGGAGAGCCGTAGCAGACTGCTACACTTGTCTCAGAACGAGACGAGACAGGAGCCAGGCATGGCAGCAGACCGACCGACCCGCTTCGCCGCCGACCTCCTCGATGCCGCCGCGGTCGAGGGGGCACGCCACAGCCGCTCCGCCAAGCAGCAGCTCGACCACTGGGCCCGGGTGGGGCGCACGGTGTCGACCCACCACTCCACGGCCCGCCGCCGTGTCGAGGCGGCGCTGGAAGGGACGCTGGCTCTGACCGACCTCACTGCCGAGGAGCAGCTGGTCGCCAACGCGGAGGTCGACGCCGCCATTGCGGAGCGCCTCCGCACGGTGCACTACGGCAACGTCCTCGCCGCCGAGGGGGTGGCGACGGTGGCTCTCGACGACAAGGGCCGGTTGGTGCGCTACGAGCCCGACGGCACGACGACCCTCCTGGACTGACCGCCGGGCCTGAGGACCACGCGTGCGTCTCGACCTCGTGGTCGGGCCCAACGGAGCGGGCAAGTCCACCTTCGTCCGCCTGACCCTGGCTCCCGTTCTCCCCCACGCCACCTTCGTCAACGCTGACCTGATCGCACGGCAACGCTGGCCCGGCGACGCCGAGGCGCACTCCTACGAGGCGGCGCGCATGGCGGCTGCCACCCGGGAGGCCCTCATTGCCCGACGCGAGCCGTTCATCGCGGAGACCGTCTTCTCCCATCCCTCGAAGCTCGACCTGCTCCGTCACGCCGGCACCGCCGGCTACTACACGGCCCTCCACGTCGTCCTGGTTCCCGAGGAGCTGGCCGTCGCCCGCGTGGCCGCCCGCGTCGTCGCCGGCGGGCACACCGTTCCAGAAGAGAAGGTCCGCGCGCGCTATCAGAGGCTCTGGCCGCTGGTGGCCGACGCCATCACGCTGGCCGACACCGCCACCGTGTACGACAACACACAGCGCCACGGCCCGCGCGCCGTCGCCGAGTTCAGCCACGGCTTCGCCGTGGGGAGCCCGCTATGGCCGGCCTGGACTCCTGCGGCGCTCGCCGATCGCTGACCGGCCGGAAGCTAGTGCCGCGTCATCCAACGTTCGCCCTGTCGCCTAACCGGCACATGCGTGGCGCGATCGACCCGCGTCGAGGAGGATGGGTTCGCCGGCGGACCCTCCGTCGGGTGCGCTGGCGGGCCATTGCCATGACCGGAATCGAAACTTCGACCTCTCCCCCTGCCTTGCCGCGCTGGTTCGGACCTAGGGCCAGCCCAGATGACCCGGCCGTCTCGGCCCTGATCGCCCGCGTCGCGAGCGGGGCCGGATGGGCAGACATTGGCGGTGCGTTCAACCTCAACGTGCGGATAGACGCTGAGCCGCAGGTTGTCCTCCGGGTTCATAGGCCCTGGGTCCGCCGCGGCCGGGTCGCGGGACTGCGGCGCCTGCGGGAGCGGCTCCAGCGGACGCAGGTCCGCGTCGCTCGGCCGATTCGGATTTCCGGCTGCGACCTCCTGAGGGTCAATGATCGTTGGGCTGAGATCGAAGAGTTCATCGATCACGTGCAGCCACGGGCGGACGAGGACTCCGACGTCCGCCTATTCGAGGAGCTCGGACGCCTTCACACTGCGCTCAAAGCAGTCTGGGAGCCCAGCCCGCCCGAACCCCTCGACGACCACAGAACCTTCGGCCAACTGCGTTACTCGGTCGGCTTCACACGCCGCAGGCTCGGGCCCCGTAGCGAGCCGGTCGTGCATCGGATGCGCCAACTGACTGGCGAGCTCTCCAACCTCCGGAAGGAGGTCGAACTGCCGTGTGCTCCGATTCATGGGGACTACAAATTGGGCAATGCGGGAGAACTGTCAGACGGCTCATGGGCCACCTTCGACCTGGATTTCGCGAGAGTCAGGGAGCGGCTGTACGACATCGCTGGCAGCCTGAACCACGTTGTACAGAGCGGCCCCGATGGCGTGGGCCCGCCGGTTGAATTGCTCGAGCCGCGACGACTGCTCGACGCCTACGAAAGCACGGCTCCGGAACCGTTGACTCGCGACGAGTACCGATGGCTCCCCGGGGCTCTAGCCCTCGTACCCCTGCACTGGGCTGCCACCGCAGGGCTCGTGGGCGACGGCATCCGCGAGGCCGAAGGCGCGATGACCGCCGCCGAGGCCTGGTGGTCGCGCCGGATTGAACTCTGGTCGTAGTCCGGCGGCCGCGCTAGGGGGACTGGAGTTCTGAGGCAACAGAACCGCACGGTATCGCTCCGAGTTGAACTGCCCCAGATCGCGGGGTCTGCGCCATTCGCGCCGAGGCAAACGATGCCTGCCACGGCACTAGGTCATCAACGATCTCGAGTACGCCGGTCAGGTCGCCCACGCGATGATCGCCGGGCTCGAGTGCTGGCGGGTCGATCCCCCGCCGCTCATCTTCACGCCAGACGTGCACCGCCGTCATGCCGAGCCGACGCGGCCCGCGTACGTCGGGCTCCCACGAGTCACCGACGAAGACAACCTCTGCCGCGTCAACCCCCAAGGCCGAGAGCGTGACGTCGTAGATGTCGGGATGCGGCTTGCGGGAGCCGGCACGAGCCGACGTGACGCCGATGTCGACCAGTTCCAACAGGCCGACTTGGTCGAGGAAGGCGTCGAGTTCCCAGCCCCAGTTCGAACACACACCGATGGCCAGTCCGCCCCTCCGCAATGACGACAAGGTCGTCGCCGCCTCCGGATAGGGCACCATCGCCCCCTGGTCCACGGCCCTGAGGGCGTCGACCAGGACGTCGACGTGCGGATCGGGCACACCAGAGGCATCGATGAGGTCACGAAGGCGGGAACGGACCCAGTCCTCGTACGCCTCCTCGTCGACCGAATGCTCGCCGTGCTCGACCCCGTCGTACCGGGAGTAGTAGTCATCGACGGCGGTCTGGTCGAGTGCATACCCGTGGGCCGCGAAGACCGCCCGATAGATCGACTCATAGTTGGAGGCACCTGCGTCGGCGAAGTGGGCGAGGGTGCCGTAGAAGTCGAAAATGACCGCACTGACCACGGGCCCATTTTGCCCCGGGGGCGTGACAGGGCCGCTGGTGCGCTCTTCCCCCAGGGTGGCCAGGTCATACTCTGCGGGCATGGAAGGCGACTCGGAGGGCGAAGAAGTCCCGGACCCAGAGCCGGCGGCACACGCCCCGGGCCAGGGAAAGGACCGGGACGGCGACAAGTCCTCCAACCGCTGGATCATCGAACTCGTCGGCGTCGTGGTGGTGGCCATCCTCATTGCCGTGCTGCTGCGGACCTTCGTCGTCGCCACCTACTCCATCCCGTCGGGCTCCATGGAGCCGACCTTGCAGGTCGGCGACCGGATCGTGGTGAACAAGCTGAGCTACCACCTCCATGGAGTAGACCGCGGCAACATCGTGGTGTTCAGCACCCCATCAAACGAGGACTGCGCCGGCCCGCCGGTGGCCGACCTCGTCAAGCGCGTGATCGGCCTACCGGGCGAGATCATCTCGCTGAACGACGGGAAGGTGTACATCAACGGGCTCCTGTTGCCCGAGCCATTCCTTCCGCCCGGCGTCCGCGACGACACCTATCCGGGGCCGGACAGCAATGGGTATTCCCTAAAGCAGCCGTACCGCATTCCGTCTGGTGACGTCTACGTCATGGGCGACAACCGGCCGAACTCCTGCGACAGCCGCTACTGGGGCCCGATCCCCGAGTCCACCATCGTGGGCAAGGTCGACCTGCGGATCTGGCCGCTGTCGCGCATCGGCTTCCTCTAACCCATCGCAACCACACCTGCACCGCTCGCCGGGCACGACGCGTGCCGCCACCTCTCGCCGACGAAGGAGCACGAACCACACATGCCAGCGCCATACGCCGACAGCCCGGGTCGATGGGAGTTCCTCTCTTCGATCGATGGCCATGCCGAAATGTCCTGGACACCGACCCCCGATATGGCGAACCCCTTTGGGAGCGTCCACGGCGGCATCATCGCCACGGTCATCGACGAATCATGCGGGGCCGCCCTCATGCCCTTGATCGAAGCCCCGTCAGCGCCCACCGTCTCATTGAACGTCGAGTATCTGTACGCCGTCGAGATCGGCGGCACCTACACCGTGCGCAGCGACGTCGTCCGCAAAGGCCGGGCGATGGCCATCGCCGACGCGCAGGTCCTGAACGAGGAGGGCAAGCTGCTCGTCCGGGGCACCTGCTTCTTCCAGATTCCCCGCCCGAAATGAAGCGGCCCTAAGCCAGGGCCTCGCGCCGCTCCCGCCTCCACACCAGGCGTAGGCCAGACCAGGTCTGGTCGATGGCGCACACCTTGTTGTCCACCAGCCCCAGCGGCAGCGCCGCGTCGCGCACCACGTTCTCGTCCACGGTGGTGGCCAGCCCCGAGGCGCGCTTGGGCCAGGCCACCCACAGGCCGCCGGCAGGAAAGATCATCCGGCCCAGCGCGTCGATACGCCGCTCGAGGTCGCGGCGTTCGGTGAAGTAGGCAATCACCACGTCCGCCTTGCCCCGGGCCTGGCGCTTCACCGTCACCCCGGCGGGCAGCCCGTCCAGCACGCCCGGCGGCCCGCCACCCAACACCGCCACCGTCGACCCCTCCACGATCCCGAGCTTCTTGGGCAGCGGGGTCCCGCTGTACCCGGCTCCCGCCCCCGCTCGGGCTCCGGGACCGAGCCGTGCCATCAGGTGTTGGCGGCCTCGTAGACCCGGAAGGCCAGCGGGTACTCGTAGACGCCGTCGCCCACGGAGAACCGCTCGAGATGCTCGTCGAGCGCCGCACCGACCTGGTCCATCTGCTCGGGGGCCACGCCCATGAAGCCGAACAGGGAAGGATCGGCCACCGCGTCTCGCCGGCGCCCGCACCGTGAGCTCCACCGGGCTGGAAACGACGTCGCTGAACCCCGCCCCGCCCAGGATGTCCCGGGCGTATTCATCGTCCCCGAGGCTGAACGGGCCCACCGGGCTCTTTCCGGGGCCAGGATGACGGGGGGCCGGCAGGAAGCGCCGGAACACCGTGCCCGTGTGCCACGGGTTCAGCTCCACCCACTGCCAGCTCACGAAAACCAGACGCCCTCCCGGGCGCAGCCCGGCCCGGATGGCCGAGAAGGCGGCCGTGGGCTCGTCGAAGAACATCACGCCCAGCTGGCTGACCGCCAGGTCGAAAGGCTCGGGACCGAGCCCACCGGTCTGCACGTCCCTGACCACGAAGTCCACGTTTGTGACACCGGCCTCTGCCGCCCGCGAGCGGGCCAACTCGAGCAGCGGGGCAGAGATGTCCAGCCCCACCACGTGGCCCGTCGGTCCCACCGCCTCGGCCATGGCAATCGTCTGGCGACCCCCGCCGCACCCGATGTCGCAGACCTTCTGGCCCGGGACGGGCGCAGCTACCGAAAACAGATACGGCGTCAGGGCCTCGGTCAGGCGTTCCCGCTTGGGCCACGCGGCGACCCACTGGTCGTGGTTCCACCGCATCGTTTCCTTCTCGTTGGCCACCGCCACAAGGTAACCGCCCGGGTAGGTTGAACGCCGTGCGCGTCGGCCTCGTGATCCTGCCGTCCGACCGCTGGGCCGAGGCCCGCCGGCAGTGGGAGTGGGCCGACCGCTCCGGGTTCCACACGGCCTGGACCTACGACCACATCCGCTGGGGCGGCATGCCCGACGGGCCCTGGCACGCCGCCGTGCCCGTCCTTGCCGCCGCAGCCGCGGTCACCGAGCGCGTCCGCCTGGGCACCCTCGTCGCGACGCCGAACTTCCGGCATCCCGTCACGCTGGCCCGCGACGCCTTGGCGCTCGATGATCTCAGCACCGGCCGCCTCGACCTGGGCCTCGGCCCCGGCAGCGGCGGTCCTGACTCGACGGCACTCGGGCAGGAACCGTGGGCGCCGGCGGAGCGGCTGGCTCGCTTCGAGGAGTTCCTACAGGTGCTCCAGCCCATTGTGGACGGAGAACCGACCACACGCACGACCCTGAGGACGACGCACTACGCCGCGGCCGAGGCGCCCAGCACGCCGGGGGCACTCCAACGGCCGCTGCCCCTGACCATCGCGGCCGGCGGGCCCAAGGGCCTGCGCCTCGCCGCCCTGTACGGGCACGATTGGGTCACCGTCGGTCCGACCGGGAGCGTGCGGGGCACGCCCGAGACGGTGTTCGAAGCAGTCACCCGCCAGCTCCCCTTGCTCGATGAGGCCTGCCGCAGCGCGGGACGAGCCCCCTCCTCCATCGGGAGGGTCCTGTTGTGGACGCCGACCGAACCGGTGATCACGTCGCTGGACCAGTTCGACGAGCTGGTCGGCCCCGTGGCCGAGCTCGGCTTCGACCAGTTCGTGCTGCACCACCCCGCGCAGACGGGACCCTACCGGGGCGACGTCAAAGTGTTCGAGCGCATCGCCGAGCGCGCCGCCGGCTGAACCATCTCAGCCGAACACCGCCGCCAACGCCGCCCGTACCGTGGCCCGGGCCGACGGGGGCTCCACTCGCTCCGCCTCGCACGACGTGCAGCCGACCCACGAGGCCGCCTCCGCCACCGCTCGCGCCACAGCCGGCGCCGCATCGGGCCGCAACAACGTCACCTGCTTGGCCACCAGCACCTCGCCCCGCCGGCCGGGGTCGACCAGCCCCACGATGCGGGTCCCGTCGAGCACGGGCATGGCGAAGTAGCCGTACATGCGCTTCTCCTTGGGCGTGTAGGCCTCGAGCCGGTGCCGGAAATCGAAGAGGCGCTCCAGCCGCTCCCTGTACCAGTTGAGCGAGTCGAACGGAGAGAGCAGAACGGTGCGGCCCCGCATGCGGGTGCCCACCGCGCTGAGCGCCCCGGGATCGGCGTAGGCGGCCGGCTTCCATCCCGCCACCGATACCTCCACCAACCCGGACGAGGCCAGCACGCGGCGCACCAGCGGCCGCGGCACACCGTGATAGACGGCCAGGTCGGCCTCCGTGGCCACACCCATGGAGCGCCCGGCCGCCGCCACGAGGCGCAGCGCGCACTCCTCGTCGCTCCATTCCTGCGCCAGCAACCCCGCAGGAATGGCCCGATCGGCCAAGTCGTAGACGCGGGCGAAGCCGCGGCGCTCGCGGCACACGAGCTCGCCGATGTCGAGCAACCATTCGGCGGCGATCTTGGTCTCGGACCAGTCCCACCACGGGCCACCCTTCTTGGCGCCACCGAGCTCATTGGCGGTCAGCGGGCCCTCGTCGCGCAGCCGCGCCAGCACCGCGTTGCAGCTCTTGTCCTGCTCCTGCAGCACGTGCCACCGCCTGCCCTTGGCGCGGCGGGCGCGCCGCTTGAACTCGTAGGCCGGCCAGTCCTCGAGCGGCAGGACACAGGCGGCGTGCGACCAGTACTCGAAGGTCTCACTCTTCGGGCCCCAGTAGGCGTCCTCCACCCGCTTCCGCCCTGTCGCACCCAGCCGCGCGTAGGCCACCAGCTCATGGGAGCGGGCCAGGACCGAAATGCTGTCGAGCTGCACCGCGCCGAGCCGGCGCAGCATGGCCGGCGCTCCTCCCTTCGTCACGCGGGCACCCCGCAGCCCCTGAGCGGCCAGTGCCATCCGCCTGGCGTCCTCGACGCTCAGCGTGTCACTCGCCATGCGCGCTGAAGCTAGCAAGGAGCTCGAGCGACGGACGCGTGGCACCGATCAGGGCCGCGCCCCTCCTCACGGGCCTTCCGGGTGAAGCTGATTTTTGGTCGCGGCCGAGCTGATGGAGCACTCGCCCGGGTGCAGGAGCACCTTTCAGGTCATTGCAGGGTCGTCGACCCCACGACGGTGTTGGGCCGATCAACGACGGTCCCCGTGTTGCCGGTCACGGTCAGCGATCCGACGATGATGTTGGACTTGACGGTCGCGCCGCCACTGTTCCTCTCGACGGTCACCAAACCGACAGCCGCCGAGTCCAGCAGAGACACGCCGCCGCTGTTGGAGTTCATCGTCAGGGTGCCCACGCCCAGGGCTTGTTCCATTTTGACGCCGGCGGTGTTCGAGGTGAGCGATACGGCGCCGGCGAAATTGCTCCCGTTGCAGGAGGACGTTCCGTCGCCGATGATCACGGGTTCCTGCGCCGACACGGCCGTCAGTGACCCTGCGAGGTTCGTGCTGCAGACCAAGAGGGTGACGCCATTGTTGAAGCTCACCGTGCCCACGATGATCGCTCCCTCTGCTTCGAAGGAGCCGCCGGCCTCGACGGTGACCGTACCGATCTGGACGCAACCGGCCGGAATGAGGACCGACTCACCGTTCGTCACGACGAGCGAGCCGAGGTGGTCACAGACCGTGGTCGAGCCCGTCACGGTCAGGGTGCCGGCCACGAGCGAGAACGTGTAGTTCACCGCCGCCAGCGTTCCTACGGAGCAGGTGATCGGATAGCTCCCGGCGGGGCTGCTGGCGGTGGCCGTGGTCGCGCAGGCCGGCTGACCCGTCACTCCCGAAGTGGCCAGCGTCTGCCCGTCGACGAACCCGGTGATCGTGGCGGTCAGAGCCGGTACGGCAGCTCCCAGGGCCTTCGTCTGGTTGTTGGCGGTGACGGTCAGGAGAGCCGGAGTGACGGTCACGGTCCCCGACACGTAGCTGATGGTGTAGTTGCCATCGGCCGCTCCGCTGCACGTCGAGGCGTAGGACCCGACCGTGCTGGCGGCGGTGACCACCGTGGTGCAGGTGGGCTTCGTGGTGAGCGAGGCCGAAGTGTCGCCGTTCACGAAGCCCGAGTATGTGGCCGTGATCGTCGGTGCGGCGTTTCCGTAGGTCACGGTCGCGGACGACGCAGTGATCGTGAGGTTGGCCGGTTGGACTGCCACCGTGCCCGCCACGTAGGTGATGTCGTAGTTGGCGTCGACGGCACCCGAGCAGCTCGTGGCGTAGGAACCCGCCGGGCTCGACGACGTGACCGCCGTCGAGCAGGTGGGTGGGGTGGTGAGCGAGCTCGCGTTGTCCCCGTTCACGAAGCCCGAGTACGAAGCGGTAACGGCCGGCACGCTCCCCCCGTAGGTCATGGAGGCCGAGGAGGCCTTGATCGTGAGGTTGGCCGCGCTGACCCTCACGGCGCCCGCCACGTAGACGATCGTGTAGTTGGGATCGACGGCGCCCGAGCAACTGGTGGTGTAGGTACCGACCGCGCTCGACGACGTCGCCGTCGTGGTGCAGGTCGGGAGCTTGGTCAGCGAGGACGCCGTGTCCCCGTTCTCGAATCCCGAGTAGCTCGCGGTGACGCTGGGCACGCTCCCCCCGTAGGTCGTGGAGCCAGACGAGGCCGTGATGACAAGGGTTGCGGTCCCGACGGCCACCGCCCCGTTGACGTAGCTGACGGCGTAGTTGGGATCAGACGCACCCGAGCACGAGCTCGGGTAGGTCCCGACCGCGCTCGACGACGTGGCCGTCGTCGAGCAGGTGGGCTGCGTGGTGAGCGAGGACGCGTTGTCCCCGTTCACGAACCCCGCTTCGCTCGGCGTAATGGTGGGCACCGTGCCTCCGTAGGTCATGGACCCGGACGAGGCCGTCACCACCAGAGGAGCCGTCCCGATCCCCACGCTCCCGTCGACGTACGTGATGTCGTAGTTGGGATCAACTGCTCCCGAGCACGTACTCGCGTAGGTTCCAACCGGGCTCGACGACGTGGCCGCCGTCGAACAGCTGGGCTGGGTGGTGAGCGAGGACGAGTTGTCGCCGTCGACGAAGCCCGAGTACGAGGCCGTGATGGTGGGCACGTGCCCGCCGTAGGTGATGGTCGGCGAAGACGCCGTTACCGTGAGGCCGGCGGCGGTCACACCCGTTTCGCCGACGACGTAGGTGATTGAGTAGTTGCCGTCGGCTGCCCCGGAGCACGAACTCTGGTAGGTGCCGACCGGACTCGACGACGTGGCCGCCGTCGAACAGGTGGGCGGCGTGGTGAGGGAGCTCGCGCTGTCACCGTTCACGAAGCCCGAGTAGTTCGCGGTGACGACCGGCACGCTCCCGCCGTAGGTCATGGAGCCGGACGAGGCCGTGATCGTGAGGGCGGCGGTGGTGACCTGCATGCTGCCGTCGACGTAGCCGATCTCGTAGTTGGAATCGACCGCTCCGGAACACACAATGGCATAGGAGCCCACGGGGCTCGCCGACGTCGCGGTTGTCGAGCAAGTGGGCGGCGTGGTCAGCGAGGACACGCCATCGCTGTTCACGAAGCCCGAGTACGACGCGCTCGAGAGCCGGCACGGCGCTCCCGTAGACCATCGTCTCCGAAGGCGCTGTGATGGTCAGGGGCGCCGGCTCGACCTGAACCGACCCGTCGATGTAGGTCGTCGAGTAGTTGGTGTCGACTGCTCCCGTGCACGAACTCGCGTAGCTCCCAACCGCGGTCACCGATGTGACCGACGTCGAGCACGTCGGCGGCGTGGTCAGCGAGGACGCGTCGTCACCGTTCACAAACCCCGAGTAGGAGGCCGTGATGGTGGGCGCCGCGCCACCGTAGGTGATTGAGGCGGACGAGGCCGTGATGACCAGCGTTGCCGGTTCGACCGTCGCATTCCCGCCCTGGTAGCTGATGGCGTAGTTGGAGTCGACAGCGCCCGAGCACGACGTCGGGTAACTGCCGGCAGCGCTTCCCGAAGCGGCCGTCGTCGAGCAGGTGGGCTGCCGTGGTGAGGGAGCTCGCGCTGTCGCCGTTCACGAAGCCCGAGTAGCTCGCGGTGACGCCCGGAACGGCACTTCCGTATGTCGCCGACGGCGATGATGCGGTGATCGTGAGATTCGCCGCGTTGACGTCCACCGTGCCACCGAAGTACGTGATGGCGTAGTTGGGGTCGACTGCGCCCGCACACGAACTCGGGTAGTTCCCGACCGGACTCGACGACGTGACCGACGTCGAGCAGGTGGGCGGCGTGGTGAGGGAGCTCGCGCTGTCACCGTTCACGAAGCCCGAGTAGGAGGGGGTGATGGTCGGCGCGGCGCTCCCGTACGTCGCCGATGCAGAGGACGCGGTCACCATCAGCGGAGCAAGGCCAATGGTTGTCTCGCCACCGACGTAACTGATCGTGTAGTTGGGGTCGACTGCGCCCGTGCACGAACTCGGGTAGCTCCCGACCGGACTCGACGACGTGGCCGACGTCGAGCAGCTGGGTGCGGTGGTCAGCGACGACGCGCTGTCGCCGTTCACGAAGCCCGAGTACGAGGCCGTGACGGTCGGCACAGCCCCGCCGTACGTCATGGTGTCCGAAGAAGCACTCACGACCAGCACCGCGCTTCCGACGACGACCTCGCCGCCGACGTAGCTGATCGTGTAGTTGGGGTCGACGGCGCCCGCACACGAACTCGGGTAGCTCCCGACCGGACTCGACGCCGTGGCCGACGTCGAGCAGGTGGGTGGCGTGGTGAGGGAGCTCGCGCTGTCGCCGTTCACGAAGCCCGAGTACGAGGGGGTGATGGTCGGCGCGGCGCTCCCGTACGTCGCCGAGGCAGAGGACGCGGCAACGCTCAGTGGGGCCGGGTCGACCTCGACGGACCCGTTGACGTAACTGAACGAGTAATTCGGGTCCGCTGCGCCCGAGCACGAACTTGCGTACGGCCCCACCGGACTCGACGACTCGGCCGCCGTGGAGCAGGTGGGTGGCGTGGTGAGGGAAGCCGCGCTGTCACCGTTCACGAAGCCCGAGTACGTGGCGGTGATGGCGGGCACTGCGCCCCCGTAGGTCATCGACGCCGAGGACGCCGTGACGACCACCAGGGCGGCGACAAGGTGCACGGTCCCGTTCGAGTAGTCGAACGTGTAGTTGGGATCGACCGCGCCCGAACACGAACTCGGGTAGCTCCCGACTGGGCTCAATGAGGTGGCCGTCGTCGAGCAGGCCGGCTGCGTCGCGAGCGAGCTCGCGCTGTCGCCGTTGACGAAGCCCGAGTACGAAGCGGTGATGGCCGGCGGGTTCACCCCGTAAGGGACCGAGGCCGAAGAGGCCGTCACCTCCAGGGTTGCCGGGTTGACGGTCACGTCTCCGAAGAAGTACGTGATCGTGTAGTTGGCATCCATCGCCCCCCAGCACGAGCTGGCGTCGTCGCCGGCCGGGCTCGAGCTGTCGGCCGCGGTGTCACAGGTGAGTCCCGTGCCGAGCACCGATGGGTCCTCTCCGTTTTGCAGTCCCGCGACGATCGGCGTGATGGTCGGTACGGACCCCCCGTAGGTCATGGTCCCCGACGACGCGGTGATCGAAAGCGGCGCAGGAGTCATGGTCACACTGCCGTTGACGTAGCTGATGTCGTAGTTGCCGTCCATTGCTCCCGAGCACGTGCTCGTGTAGCTCCCCACGCTGCTCGAGCTGGTCGCAGTCGTGCCACAGGTCAGCCCCGCGCCGAGCACCGACGGGTTGTCCCCGTTCTGGAGCCCGGAAATGCTGGGCGTGATCGCCGGTACCGCGCCCCCGTAGGTCATGGTCCCCGAAGAAGCAGTGATGGAGAGGGGCGCAGGCGTGACGGTGGTGGTGCCGGTGGCGTAGCTAATGGCGTAGTTGGCGTCGGCCGCCCCCGAGCACTGCGTGGCGTAGCTCCCGACTGGGCTGGAACTCACCGCGTCGGTGGTGCAGGTCAAGGCGGACCCGAGCACCGACGAATCCTCTCCGTTCTGGAGACCCGAAACGATCGGGGTGACCGACGGTGGGGCGGAGCCGTAGACCGCCATCCCCGAAGACGCGGTGATCGTGATCGGGGCAGGATCGACCACGTCCGTGCCGTTCACGTAGCTGATCGAATAGTTCGGATCGACGGCCCCCGAGCAAGAGGTGTTGTAGTTGCCCACCGCGCTGGTCGGCGAGACGGTCGTCGAGCAAGAAGGCGCTGTGCCGAGAGAGGACGCGTTGTCCCCGTTCACGAAACCCTCGTAGGAGGGGGTCACGCTGGGAGCGGACGCGCCGTAGGTCGTCGACGCCGACGAAGCGGTGATGACCAGCGGGGTGGCTCCGACAACCATGTTCCCGTTCACGTAGTTGAACGCGTAGTTGGAATCGACTGCACCACTGCACGAAGTCGAATACGTGCCCACCGAACTCGCGGAAGTCGCGTCCGTCGAACAGGTCGCGGTCGTCGTGAGTGACGAGGCACTGTCATGGTTCACAAAGCCGCTGTACGACGGAGTGATGGTCGGCGGACTCGCCCCGTAGGTCATCGTTCCCGAGGAGGCGGTGACGCTCAACGGCGCCGGCGCCACCGTGAGCGTGCCGCTGTCGTAGCTGATGGCGTAGTCGGGATCTGCCGCACCCGTGCACGACGTGGGGTAGAGATTGACCGGGCTGGCGGACGTGGCCGTGGTCGAACAGGTGGCCATACTGGTGAGCGAGGAGGCCGAGTCGCCGTTCACGAATCCGCTGTACGACGCCGTGACTGTCGGAGGTGTGCTGCCGTAGATCGACGACGCCGATGAGGCCGTGACGACCAGCGGAGCCTGCGCAACGTTCACGCCGACCGGCGTCGTTGTACTCGACGAGGCGTACCCGGCGTCGCCCCCGTAACTGGCGCTGAAGGTATAGCTGCCCGGTGTGAGCGAAGGGATCGAGCACTGCGCCTGATAGCTCGACCCGACCAGCGTCAGCGCAACCGAGCTGCATCCGGGCACGGTGCTGGCCCCGTTCAGGAACTTCACAGTGCCGCCACCGTCGGTGGGGCTCACTGATGCGGTGAGGGTGAGGGTCTGGCCGTAGTACACCGAAGACGCTGACGAACCGAGCGTGGTGCTGGTCACGGCGGGGGCCGGCGGAGCGATCACGAAGCCACGATCAGCCGTCGAGCCGGCGAACAGCGCGATCGGCGACGTGGGGAGCGACGCCTGCACGGGTTTATCGGAGTTCGTCGTTCCGCCGTTGCCGAGCTCACCGGCTCCACCCTCGCCCCAGGCGTAGAGGTTGCCATCCGAGCCGATAGCAAGGCTGCTGTCCAAGCCGCCAGATATGGCGACGGCAGTGACACCAGCCGGCATGGAGACCGGAAACGGGACGCTCTCCTTTGTGGTGCCCCCGTTGCCGAGCTGACCGTCTGTACCCATGCCCCACGCATAGAGCAAATCGTTCGAACCAATCGCCATGGCATGGTCGCCGCCGGCGCTGATAACGCTGGCGCTGACCCCAGAGGGCATCTCCACCACCACGGGAACCATGGAGAAGGTATTGGTGCCGTCACCGAGCTCGGCGTTGTCGCCATCTCCCCAGCTGTAGAGCACGCCGTTGGATCCGATGGCCATACCGAATCGACCACCCGCCGCGATGGCGCTGGCGGTGACCCCCGCGGGCAAGGGGACTTCCAGCGGGGTGCTCGAGTTCCTCTGGTTGTCCTGCCCGAGAGCGCCGAGATTGCCGTCACCCCACGCGTACACGTTTCCGTCGGACCCGAGCGCCAGGCTGAGGTCTTCACCAGCGGCGATGGCGACGGGCGTCACCCCGGAAGGGAAAGTCACCGTGACGGGGGTATCTTGCGGTGGTCTTCGTTCCGTTGCCCAGCTGGCCGTACCCGTTGTACCCCCAGGCGTACAGGGTGCCGTTGGAGCCCAGTGCCAAGCTGTGGTCGTCGCCGGCAGCTACTGCGACGGGGACGACACCGGGCGGCAGGGAAACCTGTACGGGCGTCGAGGAACTCGTCGTGGTGCCATTGCCGAGCTGGCCGTCGGTGCCGAGACCCCACGCATACAGCGCGCCGTTGGATCCGATTGCGAGAGTGTGGTCTCCGCCCGCCGCACCACCCGTGGGTGTCACCCCCCCTGGGAGGGTGATCACTGTCGGGACGTAGGCGTCAGTCGAGGTGCCGTTTCCCAGTGCCCCGTCGGTGTTGTCGCCAAAAGCGTAGAGCGCTTCGGTGCCCGCGGCTCTGGCGGACGATGTGGTCAGGGTGTTCACGGCCAGTGGCGCCGCCATGATCAGCACGGCCAGCGCCGCGCTCATGGAGCGCGGTCTCCGCAGGCGCCCCACTCGCCCTACAGAATCGTGCCCGGTACCACTTCCCCCGTTCGTCACGTCGCCTCCCTTTGCGCCACGTGACCGCCAATTCAGGATTCCGCCCCAATTCGCTGACGCACCGTATGGCTCGACCTCAACCTTGTCAACCGGGGTTGAGGATGAGGGGCCACCCTCGGTGTCTCGGAGCCGACTCGGGGTGCCGCTCAGCGGGCTCTTCGTGGCTGCCTGGTCGCAGCGGCGCCGGTGGGGTGCAAGGTCGACCGGGGTGATCGCAACCTATATTGGGCCGCCTTGGTGGCTGACCGGGGCAGGGTAGAGGCGTTGTCGCCTGTTTCTCTGCTGGTCGGGGCGGCTGCTGTCGGCGGGGCGCTCGCCGGCTGCCACCCCACGGGGACACCGGTGCTCGATCCGATTTACGCCGCCGCATTCGCCGCCGCCGTGACCTGGGCCGCCGCCCGCGCCCCACGGGGGGCGCTGCTGTGGCTGGGCGTGCTCGCCGTGGCGATGAGCCGCGGCTGGCTCGTCCTGCCGGCGCTCGCCGCGCTGTTGCTCGCCTTCGCCGGCGTGTGGCCGCGCCGGCCCAATGCGCTCCTGGGCGCGCTCACCGGTGCCCTCGCCGTGCAGGTCGTGTTGCGCTGGCCCCCGGTGGCCTTCCACGGCGCCACCGCGCTGATGGCCGTGGCCGCAATCGGACCATGCCTGGTGGGTGCCGTGCGCACCCTCTCGGCGCCGGCCCGGCGCCGAGTGCGCCGGTGGACCTTTGGCCTGATCACGCTGGCGATCGTCCTGTCCATCCCGGCTGCCGTGGGTGCCCTGCTGGCCCATTCCGAAATCAGCCAGGGGATCGACCAGGCGCAGGGCGCCCTGGGGTCGATCGGCAACGGCACCACCGCATATGGCGCGGCACAGCTCCAGGCAGCGAGCTCGGACTTCGCATCCGCCGCGTCCAGCACCGACAGCTGGTGGACCGCCGGCGCCCGCCTGGTGCCGGTGGTGTCCCAGCAGCGCCAGGCCGTGGGCCAGGCCTCGGCAGTGGCGCGGGACGTGACCGCCACCGCGGCGAGCCAGGCGGCGGGGGTCAACTACCAGGAGCTCCGCTATTCCGACGGACAGTTGAACCTGGGACAGGTCAGCGCCCTCGCCGGGCCGCTCGGCGTCGTCGACGGCCAGCTGACGGGCGCCGTCGAGGAACTCCGGTCCCTGCAGTCGGGATGGCTGATCCAACCGGTTCAGTCCCGCCTGGACCGGCTGGACACCAAGATCTTCGGGGCCCAGGCCAGTGCCTCGCTGGCCGCGCAGCTGGTGCAGGTCGCGCCCTCCCTTCTCGGGGGCGACGGCGTCCGCCACTACTTCATCGCCTTCATGGACACCGCCGAGAGCCGCGGCCTGGGCGGGTTGATCGCCTCCTACGGCGAGCTCACGGCCGACCAGGGTCACCTCACGTTGACCCGCTCGGGTGACATCTCCCAGCTGATCGAGGCGCTGCCCAAAGGGGGCGGCCACCTGACGGGGCCCGCCGACTACCTGGCCCGCTACGGCGCCTTCCACCCCCAGAAGCTCATGCAGGACCTGAGCTACGCCCCCGACCTGCCGACGGTGGCCGACGTGATTCGTCAGCTCTACCCACAGGCGGGGGGCGACCCCATCGACGGCGTCCTCGCGCTCGACCCCTACGGGCTGGCGGCTCTGATCCACCTCACCGGGCCAATTGAGGTGCCCGGGCTGGGCAGGTTGACCGCAGCCAACACCGCCAGCGAGTTGCTCCAGGGCCAGTACGCCAACTTCCCGGGCCAGCAGAGAGTGGCGCACAACTACGACCAGGATGCCCTCAAGATCGAGTTCCACAAGTTGACCACCGGGTCGCTGCCCGGCCCCCGTACATTGTCGGACGCACTAGACACCGAGGTTCGTCAGGGGCGCATTCAGTTCTGGAGCTTCGACAAGACGGATCAGTCCGTGCTCTACCGACTCGGCCTGGCCGGCGCCTTTCCGGCCGCCCGTGGCCACGATCTCCTGGCCGTGACCACCCAGAACGCAGCCAACAACAAGATCGACGTCTACCTGCAGCGTTCCATCTCCGATGCGGTGCGCTACGACCCGGCGAACGGGGCGGTGGCGTCCCTGGTCACGATCACCCTGCACAACGGAGCCCCGAACCAGGGCCTCCCGAGCGAGGTGATCGGCAGCTATTCCGGCAGTGGGCTGCCGACCGGGACCAACGAGACGTGGCTCACCCTCTACAGCCCGCTCGGGCTGCGCGCCGCCACCGTCAACGGCAAGAGTCAAGGGGTGAGCGACAAGGCTGAGCTGGGCGTCCACGCCTACAGCGAGTACGTGGACATCCCTCCCGAGAGCAGCGTGAGGCTGACCTTCGACCTCGCCGGGGTCACCACCCCGGGCCCGGCCTACAGGATCAGCCTGTACAACCAGCCCATGGTGCTGCCCGATGCGGACACGGTGACCGTCCAGCCGACTTCGGGGTGGACGGTCACCGGTCCTGCCTCATGGCCCGATGACCTCACCGACGGACTGACGTTCCTGCTGCATGGGGACCACTAAGGGCCCAATTCGGGCCCAGCTCGCTGACGGCAGCCGATCCACCTGGTACGTCAGGCCGATTTTCGGGTTAGCCTTTCGGCCGGAACAGCAATCAGGAGGGCACCTGATGAGGCGCAGGGCCGTTGGTGTGTGGGGCGGGATTTTGCTTTTGGGCGCGACGGCGTTGCTCGGCCCCGTGCTGCTCGTCTCGGGGCCTGCCACGGCCGCGACGTGCCCCTACGGGCCCTGCACTCAACCGACCACGGTCACACCCACCACGGTCGCCCCGTCGACCCCGGTCATCCAACCCGCCTCCGTCACTCCCCCCTCCCCCACCGCCCCCGCTCCGTCCTCCCCCTTGGCCTTCACCGGCGCCGAGCTCGCGCTGATCTTCACGATCGGCGCCATCGCCATCGGGGTGGGCGGCATGCTTGTTCTGGTGAGCCGCCGGCGGCGGTCCCAGCCGGCCTATGAGAGAGATCGGCGGTAGGCGGAAGGCCCTAGAGATATCGTCGATCATGTCCTCGGCCTGTGACCTCGTCATCCTCGGTGCCGGTGGCATGGGGCAAGAGGTGGCCGACATCGTTCGGGCTGCGGCATCCGACGACTCCCGGTACAACCTGATCGGGTTCGTCGACGACGACCGCGCGCTGCACGGCCTCGAGATCCTCGGGCTGACCGTGCTCGGTGATCTTCGCTGGTTGTCCGGCCGCCGGGCCGCCCTGGCCATGGGGGTGGGCGCGCCGGCGGCGCGACGCCGGGCGTGGGCCGCGGCCCAAGCGGTCGGGGCGGTCGAGGCACCGCCACTGGTCCACCCTTCGGCTTACGTGGGGTTAGGGACCGAGTTGGGCGAGGGAACGGTGGTGGGGGCCCATGCCACGCTGACGGCCGACGTGGTGGTGGGTCGTTTCGGCATCGTCAACGTCGGGGCCACCGTCAGCCACAACGCCCGCCTGGGCGACTTCGCCACCGTCGCACCGGGTGCGCATCTGGCGGGCCACGTCCACCTGGGCGAGGGGGCCGACGTCGGCATCGGCGCCTCGGTGACGCAGGGGAACACAATCGGTGCCTGGTCCATCGTCGGCGCCGGGACCGTGGTGATCGGTGACGTGGAGGCGGACACCACGGTCGTCGGCTGCCCGGCCCGGGTCGTGGACAGACGCCCGGCGGGGTGGCAGGAGTGAGCGGCGGGTACACGGAGTGGCGGATCGGCCTCGCCCGCCCCGACGTCGGCGAGGAGGAGATTCAGGCGGTGTCCCGGGTGCTGCGCACCCCGATCCTCACCAACGGGCCCGAGACGGCGGGCTTCGAGCGGGAGTTCGCCGACCTGCACCAGGCGGAGCACGGGGTCGCCTTCGCCAACGGGACCGTCGCCCTGGTGGCGCTCTTCGCCGCCCTCGGCATCGGACCGGGAGACGAGGTCATTGTGCCCTCGCTGACCTTCGTGTCGTCGGCCACGTCCATCGTCTACGCCGGCGCCACACCGGTCTTCGCCGATGTCGACCCCGACACGTTCAACCTGGACCCGGCCGACGTGGCCCGCCGGATGGGTCCGCGGGTCAAGGGCATCGTGGCCGTGCACTACGGGGGCCAGCCCGCCGACCTGGCCGAGCTCTCGGACTTGGCCGCCGATGCCGGCGTGGTGCTCCTGGAGGACGCGGCGGAGGCCCACGGCGCCCGCTACCGGGACCGCCACGTGGGGACGTGGGGCGTGGCGGGCATGTTCAGCTTCACCCCAACGAAGAACATCACGACCGGCGAGGGGGGGATGGTCCTCACCGGCGACGGCGACCTGGCCGGGCGCCTGCGCCTGCAGCGCAACCACGGCCAGACGTCGCCCTACGAGCACGCGGTCCTGGGCTGTAACTGGCGCTTGTCCGAGATGCAGGCGGCCATGGGCCGGTCCCAGACGGCCAAGCTCGACGCCATCCTCGCCCGCAAGCGCACGTTGGCGGCCGAGCTCGATCGGCACCTCGATCCGATAGCCGGCGTGCAGGCGCCGGTGGTGCGAGGCGACCGGGATCACGTGCACATGCTCTACACGGTGACGCTGGCCACCGCCGACGCGGCCCGGCGCGATGCCGTGATCGACGACCTCGCGCAGCAGGGGATCGAATCCCGCGTGTATTTCCCCCCGGCGCATCGACAGCCCGTCTTCGGAGGGCAACCGCCGGATCTGCCGGTGACCGATGACCTGGCGGGGCGAATTCTCTCTCTGCCCATGCACTCGCTCCTCACCTCCGACGAGGTGGCCGACGTTGCGACGGGCCTGGCGGCCGCCCTCAGCCGCACCACCGCCACCCTGCGCCCGCATGGTGAACCGAATTGCCGCCGCCGGTGTGGCCCTCCTGCTGGCACCGGTGCTGGCCGTGGTGGCCCTCGTGGTGCGGCTCGCCGATGGCCGGCCCCTCCTCTTCGTCCACCAGCGTGCCGGACTGGGCGGACGGCCGTTCGGTCTCCTGAAGTTCCGCACCATGCGCCCGCCTGCCTTTCCAGAAGAGCCCGACGCCGCGCGCATCACCCGGGTCGGCCGCCTACTCCGTCGCTCCAGCCTCGACGAGCTGCCGGAACTGTGGAACGTGGTGCGGGGTGAGATGAACCTCGTCGGCCCCCGTCCCATGCCCGTGGCGTACACGGCCGAGTATTCGCCGACGGAAGCGAAGCGGCTGGAGGTCAAGCCGGGCCTGACCGGCCTGGTCGCGGTGCGCGGTCGCAACGCCCTCACCTGGAACGAGAAATTCGCTCTCGACACCTGGTACGTCGAACATCGCACCTGGGGCCTCGACGTGCGCATCCTGCTGCAGACGCCGCTGGTCGTCCTGCGTGGGCGCGGGATCTCGCACGGCGAGCACGCCACCATGCCCGAGTTCAAAGGGCAGAAGGGGTAGCGCCCTGTGTTGAAACGGTCAGCGACGGGGACCTTAGTCGGGACGGAGCCCGCCGAGATGATCGAGTCCCGGTGGACGTCGAGGCCTACACGGGTGGGCCCGAAGAGGGCGGAATTGGCTTTGGACGCGGTCAGCTCTTTCCGTAAGTTGGCTCGGTCCACGTCCTCGCGGACAATCCGCGTCTTTGCGGAATCGAGCGGGCCGTTCCATTGTCACGAGCAATGCAATAGGCCCTTCAAGGGGATGGCGCCAGAAGGCAGTCAACGACCCGATTGACGGTCCCGCTCGGGCTCGTCCCTGCATTTGCCGATGCCGTGGCTGTACAGAAATGGAACGTTGCAGCCGATCTGGTGACCGGAGGACCATCGGACTTCACCCCGTACCAGACCCAGGCATCGTCCTGGAGCACCGGACGCGTGCCCGACACGAGTGCCATGAACGCTGCGGAGATGGGGACCGAAGCGACGCGCCAGTCCACGACTGGGGCGGGTCCGTCGGTGGGGATCACAATGGTCGTCACACCCCAGCGATCGATTGCCTGCCGAACCATCGTGATCGCTTCCGGTGTCACCGTCGGCGACGTCTGCACCGACAGGTCTGAGAAGGAACTCCTCAGCCGGTGCGTCGCGTCCACCTCTGCTGGGATCACCCTCAGGCCCGACCCCGGACGCGAGGTCATACCTGAAATCATCCAGTGCTTGCCATGTCAGCGAGTTCTCGAGGAAGAAAGGCGTCGGTAGCACGAGGAGCACTTGGTGGCCGGACACTGTTGGTCCGATGTTGCGAAACCAGGAGGGAAAGACGACCGGACGGACGGTGGCCGGGACGTACGGCGCGACGAACGCAGCCAGTGGCACGAGAGCCAGGGCTGCAACGGCGAAGGCGGCCGCCGACGCCATCGCTGCTGACGATGCCAGGCCGGTGAAGTCCTTCGGCGCGGGCTGCGCGCTCGAAGGGGAATGCGCGGAACGAGCCGCGACAGAGATGTAGACGTGGTCCACGATGAGCCCGAGCATGGCGGCCAGCGCGAGGTAGGCGATGATGATGAATCGATTTGGAAAAATATTTTCAAGCAGAGGGAGCTTGCCGAAGATCGACCAGGGAAGGGGCAGCCGGTGACTGGCGCCCAATGACAGGAGCAGCGAGATTCCAGCACCGGCAGCTGCGAGCTGCAGCTTCCTGTCTTTGCGCCAGATGCAGAGCCCGGCGATGCAGACGACCACCAGACCAAGCCCGAGGTATTGCCGACTAAAGCCTGCTCCGTAGAGAGGTGTCGTCGCAGACCGCACGGGATTGATGAAGTCGGCCAGCTTATTGCCGAAGTAAGGCAATGGGAGCGGCCAGATCCGACCGGACAGGTGTGCAGGTCCGGCAAGGGCGAACCAGACGGGATACGCCAGGAGCACGACTGACACGCCGCAACCGGTCAGCAGCCCGGTCGCGGCATACCGGATCTGATCCACCGAGCGGTCCGATTGCCGGGCCCAGAAGGCCGCGATGATCGCGAAACAGCACGCGACGACAAGGGCGAGCATGACCAGGATCTCAGTCCCGACAAAGAACTGGGCGGTCACGAGGAGGCCCAACAGGAGACCCGTGACCGTAGCCCTGGTGCGCTGACGAAAGAGCAACTCGTCGAAGCAAAGAATGATCAGAGGCGGAAACATCAGAAATCCTTGATGCAACTGCCCTTCCGACAGGCTCTGGAGTATGAACGGACAGAAGCCGTAGAGCGCCCCGCCGAAGAAGGCAGCCGGCAGCCAGGTGACCCAACGCCTGAGTAGCACGAACATGCCAAGTGCGGAGACAACGGGAGCCAGGGTCAGTGCCACGTTCATTGAGGCAACCGGGCCGAAGAGCCACGTAACAGGCATCAACGGCAGGCCGATGGCGAGAACTCCCGTGTTGGTGAGGAGATTGAACCCGGTCGGATGGAAGAGTGCCGTCGTATAGAAGAGGCTCTGGCCGTGCGTCAATGCATACGCTGGCCATCCGAGGAACCAGATAAAGGCTGAGGTGTCGTTGCTGGTGATGGTGGTGGTCGTCGTGGGGTGGCCCGTCCAGATCTTCGACCACAGAATGAGGGATCCCAGGAGGTATACGGCACCGGCCGACGGGATGCCCCGCCACCAACCTGACTGCGCTCGAACTCGGGTCGCTGGGCAAGGAATCGGCGGTTGTCGCGTCATTCCCGGTCAGGACGTCGCCGGTCGTCACGCGACCACAACCAAAGAGAGCGGTTGACGCGAAACTCCCGGAGGTTGCCCGGTAACCGATCGGGTCACCGTGGCTCCTCGCCGGAGTGGTCGTCCACGTGGTGTCCGATTCAACCCGTGATCTCTGCGGCAAGGAACAGCGAGGATCCCGCTTTCCAGTGCCTTCGCAGCGCGAGGGATGCCGTGCCAACGATGTAGAGCACATCGTTGACCGGTCCAGGGAGGTCGGGAAACTCCGCATCAGCCGTGACGTCCACACGTTCGCCCGTCCTGGTGCGTCTGGTCCGCAGGTATCCCGGGAGAAGCATTTCAGGGAACAGATAGCTCACTTCGAGAGTAGACAAAGGCAAGCCATCCAAGCACGCCAACAACGACGACCTCGTGTACCGCCGGTAGTGCCCGAGCGCCTCATCCCAGGGTGACCAGAGTTTTGGGAGGGCGGGCACCGTGAGGAGAAGGACGGAACCCGGCTCCATTTTCGCAACCAGTTCTCCGATGAACTGAGCGTCGTCCTCCTGATGCTCGAGAACATCGAGCAACGTAACGAACCTGGCCGTCGCGAAACGGAATTCCGAGGACGCATCGGCGGTGTCCCCGTACACTGACCGAAGCATCGAGCCCAGAGAGTCGATCGGCTCAATGAAGCGGTACGTCGCGAGCGGCCTGTCGCGACTGAGATAGGTCCCAAGGAGCCCAGCTCCGGCGCCAACATCGACTACTTCGAAGTGCGCGTCATTTGGTAGATACTGCCGAACAGCTCTCCACCGTAAACGGTGCCAGAAGAAGCGCTCCGAATGCTCGACTTGGCGCCGCAGATGGACCTCGAGTGGATCAACCAAGAGAGGTCTCCTTCCACTCTTCGAGGTTGGCGAGGGAAATTCCTCTCGAATGAGAGAACACCGCAAACAAGACAACAAAGTTCCCCAGTGCCACTACGGAGAGGATGAGCACTCCGAGCAACGTGATCGTGCTCCATCCCGGGATTGCCGCATTGGTGAAAAGGCGGATGCCGACAACGACCCCGGCACATGTGATACCGACAGCGAACAGCGCGGAAAAAGCGGTCAGCGCCCGCACTGCGATGCGATCCGTGAAAGGCATCAGCATGCGGATGCCATGCATGAACAGATTCAGCGGACTCATGCGCGACTTGCCCTCGTAGCGATCACCCCTCGGGCAGGGAACAGAGACCGTGTCGAGCCCAAGGCTGACAAGTGTCGACGAGTAGCAAAGGTCAAAGTGGGGGTGCACGAGCATTCGTTTCGCCAGCCATCCCCTGTAAGCGGCAAAGTTCCCGCTCCGCACAGTGGTACCGGTGAGGATACGGAACATCGCTCGGAAGAGGGTATACAGCACCTTGAACTCCAACGACTCGCGGCGCTTGGTTCGACGGGCCACAGAAAGCGACTTCCCATTTGCCGAAGCGTCCAATACTGGTTCGAGCAGCGCCGGTAAGTCCTCTGGCCGGTCCTCACCATCGGAATCCAGCGTGACGATGAGGTCCGAGTCCACCACATCGGGCATGAGCATTCGGAGCCCGTAGACAATGGCCCGTTGGTGGCCGAGATTGAACGGAGGCGTGATGGTCCGGACATCGGGGAAGTCCCGAAGCGTCGAGATCTCCTCGTCGCATCCACCGGTGTCGTCCACGACGACGAACCGAAGGTCGAGGTCGACAAGGGCCGGGGTCTCCTTCACCGTCGACTGGACATTGGTGCGCAGTACGCGGAACGACGGTACGTCCCGGTAACTCGGACACAGCACCCACAATCGGTCGCTGCTCATATCAGTCCCGCCCCACCCAACTTAGCTTACGCGCTCGGATGCCTTTCTGTCAGGGCGAGGTGCAGCGCCCGACGGCCGCGATCGGTGACAGGCAACGCTTTGAGCGCACTACACGAGCGGCTTCTCGGGCTCGAACGCCGCTCCTGTGCCCGAACGCCGCGGCCTTTCATCACGGTTCCACGCGGTCACTACACTCACCCCGCCGACTCTGTGACTTGCATCTTTCCTTGCTCTTCTATCAGAGGATCTGCGACCCCTACAGGAGGATCTGCGACGCCGGAGGCGAAGGAGCGGAAAAGCCTGTTTCAACTAGGAAGATTGTTGTGACCAACGGTCGGCAGCCACGCCGCCGGTGCCCAGCCTGACCCTGATAGCGTCCTACAGGAACGCTTTGCTGCCTTCTCATCGTCCCTCCACGAAATGGTCGCCACCCGTGACTCCATCAGCAACGGATCGGTGTGACAGTGGAGACCCCTCGTGGACGCTGACAGCCGGCTGACGCCGATCGCCGATCCCGAAGAGGGAGAGCGACGACCCCGGACGACCACCGCACGCACCCTCGCCTGGATGGGTGGCTTCACCGCCACCAGCGCGCTGTGCGGATGGTTCGCCATGTACACCATGTTCACAACTGGCCCTGGGGACGACGAGGGGTACATGCTGATCGCGCTGCAGCAATTCGAGCGCCATGGCGCCCTCTACACCCATGTCTATAGCCAGTACGGGCCCTTCTACTTCCAATTCTGGTCGGGTGTGTTTTCCTGGCTACCGGTGTCCGTGGACAATGGCCGCATCATCACCACCCTCGTTTGGACCCTGAGTGCCCTCGTGTTCGGCTTGGCCACCGCCATCCTCACCCGCCACCTCGTTGCCGGACTCGTGACCCAGGTCATTGTGGCCCGGTTGCTGGTCACGCTCGGATCGGAGTCGATGCATCCGGCCGGGTTGGCCACGCTGCTCCTCGCGTTCATCACCTTGACAGCAGCTGCGATTGCCCGCGGTCACCGCCGGTTCGCCATTCCGGCGTTGGGCGTTCTGGTGGCCGCTCTCTTCTGTACCCAGGTCAACTTGGGAGCCTTCGCCATCGTCGCTCTGGTCTTCACCGCCTCCGCCCTCGGACCTGGAGGCATCGCCGCGCGCAACGTGAGGGTTGCCGCGACGTCGTTGTTCGTCGCCACGCCGCTGCTCCTCGTCGCCAGCCATTCCAGCGAAGCCGGCGTGATCGACCTCGGAACGGTGGTGGCCATGTCGGCAGCAGCCATCGCCATTGTCACCATCCGGCGTGAGAACGAGGGGATCGTCGGGCTGGCGGACATCGTTCGGTGCTCGGCGGCAGCCGGCATCACCCTGCTGGCGGTACTGTGCGCCGCCCTCCTCACTGGCACCACTTTTGCCGACCTGGTGCGGGGAATGGTCATCGACCCGCTGTCACTGTCGGACGACTTCACCCAACCAGCAGCCTTGTCGTGGGTATCGGTGGGGTGGGCCGTGTTAGGTCTGCTCGCCGCCCTGGCCGTCCGCGCCCTGCGCAATCGTGCGCCTGGGTCCTCGAGGCGATGGGGCGAGACCGCAGGTGCAGCACGGATGGCTGCAGGCCTGTTCGTCTTGTTCTGCACCGTGTTGCAAGGACAATTCCCTGCACCGATGGGGAGGCTCAACCTCGTAGTCGCCCTTCCGCTCCTCTTTTTGGTCGTTCCAGCGCAGCGAGCGTCGGATGACAACGGTCTGCTCGTCCGAGTCTTCGTGGTGGCCTTGGCTGCGATGGAGGTCTTGCAGGTGTTCCCGGTGGCCGGGGCCCAGATCTCATGGGCCAGCGTGCTCCTGGTTCCGGCCGGCATGCTCTGCCTGCTCGACGGCTTGGCACTTATGCGCAGGACTAGCGACGCGTCGGCCTGGCGCAAGGCTACAACCTACGCAGCCGTGGCCGTCATGGGGATCGGGCTGCTCTGGCTGGCGAACGACTTCGCAGACAACTTCCGCAAAGTCCAGACTGCCTATCAGGCCAATCCACCAATGACCCTACCGGGGACCGATCTCGTTCACGTCGCTCGCCCGGCCGACGTCCTCCTCTCGTCGCTCAGCGACTCGATTCGCAAGTCGTGTAGCGGCTTTATCACGTACCCGGGCATGAACGAGTTCTATTTCCTGACGAGAGAGACGCCTCCCACCTCCTTCAACACGACCGATTGGATGTTCCTCATCCCCTCCAGCCAACAGGAGCAAATTGTCACGCGCATCAAGCAGGAGGGCTCCGCTCGGTTCTGCGTGCTGGAGAGCCCTTTTTGGGTGAGCGTGTGGGTGGGCAGTTCGCCAACCAAACGGCTCCCCGACCGGCCCTTGGTGCGCTTCATCGAGAGCTTCGAGCGTGCGCACGGCCAGCCCCAGATTTTCGGCGGGTACCGATTATTCGTCGTGGGCCGAAGTTGACGCAACCGAGGTGCGCACTTCTTCGTGCTTGTTGGGCTGCGCCCCAGTTCCGCCGGGGTTAGGGCATTACATTCCAGTCTTGCCTCTGCGGACCTTGCGCTCGAGCAGCCCTTCGTACACGGCCAGCGTCGTCGCAATGACCTGGCGCTGGTCAAATTCCCGCTTCGCTTTGGCGGCGGCGGCGTGCCCCATGGTGGCGCGTAGACGAGGGTCTCCGGCCAGCAGAGCCATGGCGTCGGTGAGGGCCACTGCATCGCGCGGGGGCACGAGCAAGCCGGTCGTCCCGTGCTCGACCACCTGCCGGCAGCCCCGGATGTCGGTGGCGATGACGGGCAGCCCCAAGGCCGCAGCTTCCATGGCCGAGCGCGGGAAGCCCTCCCTGTGCGACGCCAGGACGTACATGTCGCACGCGGCGTAGAGGTCTTCGACGTCGCTGCGGTGCCCCAGAAAACGGATGCCGGACGATTCTGCGGCGGCCAGAGCCTCCGACCCGATCCCGTCCGCTTTCTCCGGCTCGCTCGGTCCCGCGACGACCACGGTCACCTCGGGGCAGCGCCGGCGCAGCTCCTGGGCCGCTGCGAAGAGCTCGGCGTAGCCCTTCTCCCAGACCAGGCGCCCGACCGCACCCACGACGACGATGGAGTCGTCGACGCCCAGTTCGGACCGGACGCGCCTGCGGGCCGCCTGCGCCTTCGGACCGGGCGCGAAGCGCAACAGGTCGATGCCGTTGCCGAGAAGGTGCAGTCGGTCGGTCGGCACTCGCAACGCGGCGAGAGTGGACAGGTCCTCCTCGTTCTGGACCAGCTCGGCGTCCGAGCAGGTAGCAGCCAAGCGCTCCAGCCCATAGACGGCGGCACGCCGGGCCCAGGAATCCTCAGCCGTGGCGTAAAGGCCGTGAACGGTGTTGACCACCACCGGCACCCGGGCCGCCCGGCCTCCCAGCCGCCCGTAGATGCCGGGCTTGGGAGTATGGGTATGCACGATGTCGGGGCGCAGCCGGCGCAGCAGCTGGAACAGCTCACCCGCAGCCTGGACGTCGTCCACGACCGACACGCTCCTGGTGGCGTGGCGCAGGGCAATATGGCGGATTCCGGCGCGCTCCAGGTCGGCCACGTAGGAACCGGCGGCGGAGACTCCGACCACGTCGAAGCCGGCGTCCGCGAAGGCGGAGAGCTGGGGCCCGAGCAGCAGCGACAAGCTCATGTCCGTCGTGGTCACGTGGACCAGCAGGGGCTTCCTCAAGTGGTGGCACCCGCGAAACGGCGACGGTTCACCAATCGCCGCAGGTCGTCCTCCATGCGCATCCCCCCCGCCACCTTGCGGCCGAAGAAGGTCAGCCCGTCCTCCACCTGCACCGGCGAGCGGGCCAGGCGATACGGATCGGTCCCTCCGTAGGGGTTGGCCCGGGTGCCGGCGAGAGCAGCCGAGGCGAAGCGCACGCGCACGGCCCGGTCGGCCGCCGGCGAGCCGGCCAGGGCCTTGGGGTAGGCGAAATGGCGGCACTCGACACCCAGCCGCTCCCCGATAAGGGTGACAGACCGGTCGAGCTCCCCGTCCACCGCAGCGACGGGCAGCCGATCCAAAAGGGCGTGGGTATCGGTGTGGGAGCCGATCGTGACCAGTCCAGTCGAAACGGCGTCCGCCAGCGCGGACCAGCTGAGCGGGGCGCCCGATCCCGGGAACGGCCGGCCGCGTTCGACGAAATCAGTCGCCACGTACAGGGTGGTGGGCACCCGGTACCGGACCAGAATGGGAAGCGCCTCCTCGACGAAGTCGGCTGTGCCGTCGTCGAAGGTGATGACCACCCCACCGGGCTCGGGTGGGGGCGGCCCGGCCAGTGCGGTCAGCGCGCTGTCGAGATCGACCACGCCTGGGCCGGCCACCAATCGTGCCATTTGCTCTTCGAAGAGCGAACTCGGCAGGTCGACCCGTGACGTCGTTCGAGCCCCGACCCGGTGATAGCAGAGGACGACGAGTCCACGCTGGGGCCGGCGCACCAAGTCGTGAGCCACCGCCGCACGCTTGAGGGCCCCGCGCCCGACTCCCTTCGCCCCTGACGATCTGCCCACGTCGGCCATCATGCCAGGCGGCTTCCCAATGCCCGCCCAGACGAGCCCCTCACCTGGCCGAGGATACTCTTACCCCCACTGGCTGCCACCTGCCCGAGGTTGGTCACCACGTGGAAGGAGTAAGCCGTGTCGTTAGTGGTGGTGGTCGGTCAGGGCTACGTCGGACTGCCGCTCGCCATGCGCGCAGTAGAAGTGGGGCACCGGGTCGTGGGCTTCGACACCGATGAGGTGCGCACGGCGAGGCTGGCGGCAGGGGACTCCTACATCGACGACGTGGGCTCCGCGCAGCTGAAAGCTGCGCTGACCACGGGTCACTACATGGCGACGCGCGATGAAAAGGAGTGCGAGGGATTCGACGTCGCCCTCATCACGGTGCCGACCCCGTTGAAAGAGGGCGTGCCCGACCTGTCGTTCATTGAGGAGGCCGGAGCCATGCTGGCCCGCCATCTGCACTCGGGGGCGACCGTGGTTCTGGAGTCCACCACGTACCCGGGAACCACCGTCGAGCTGCTGGTCCCGATCCTCGAATCGGGCTCAGGGTTGGTGGCCGGAGAGGCCTTTCACGTGGGCTACAGCCCTGAACGGATCGATCCGGGCAACGCGACCTGGACGCTGCTCAACACGCCGAAGGTGGTATCGGGCATTGACGCTGCGTCGCTGGCATCCGTGCAGACCTTCTATGACGGACTTGTCGAGACGACAGTGGCTGTCGGCCGGACCCAGGAAGCCGAACTCGTGAAGTTGATTGAGAACACCTACCGCCATGTGAACGTGGCGCTGGTGAACGAGCTCGCAATGTTCGCGTCGGATCTCGGCATTGACATCTGGGAATCCCTGAACGCCGCCGGGACGAAGCCGTTTGGATTCACCCGCTTCAACCCGGGGCCGGGTGTCGGCGGGCACTGCCTTCCGGTTGATCCGAGCTATCTGTCATGGCAAGTGAAGCGGCGCGCCGGCCAAGCTTTCCGCTTCGTCGAACTCGCGAATGACATCAACGACCACATGCCGGACTACGTGGCGCGTCGCCTCATGATGGCCTTCAACCGGAGAAAGCAGACTATGAACGGGAGCCGCGTCCTCCTGCTCGGGCTGGCCTACAAACCCAACACGGGAGACTTCCGGGAGTCGCCCGCCCTTGTCGTGGCGGACCGACTGATCGCCTTGGGCGCCGAAGTCAGCGCAGTCGATCCGCACATTGAGCGAAGCCGGATGGATTCGCGTATCCGGATGTGCGATCTCACCGCCGCTGAATTGAGCACAGCGGACGCTGTCGTGGTGCTCACCGACCACGGCGTCTTCGATTGGGATCTTGTCCGCCAGCACTCACGGTTCATTTTCGACACCCGGCATCGGCTGACCGGGACCGACGTGGAGCAGCTCTGATCGTCGGCCGATGCCCTCTCATGACTCTTACCAACCCCGATATGCCGGAGAAGGGTGTCATCTTTCGTTCTGAAAGCGGCCGTCAGCGGCCTGGCAAGAGCAACGGCGTCGTCCTCTCGGTCGAACGCCACGGCGACTACCAGACGATGCGGTGGCCGAATCTAATGGGGCTGGTTTGGCCAGATTAACCAAGCGCGGGCCTCGGCAAGCTTGCACAGGTCTTCAGGTAACGCACCGGAATCAATCGCCTCCGTGATCCGCTTGGTTAACGCTTCAATTGCCTCGATCGGTTCTTCGGCCATCTCCCAAGGATACGTGAGGGTCTCTCGCTGTTCCAAGCGCCCCCCCAGCCTGCACCACTCCTCCGTCGCCGACTGGTTTACCCCAGTCAGCGACTCAACCGAACTGCCTGGTCCCTCCGCCGTCACCCACTCTGGTGTCGCGCGTCGCTTCGTGTCCAAAGTGGGTATCTGAATGGACTGCATCAACTCGCGGACTGACAAAGGGGCGGAATGATTGGCGTGTCGATCTACGCTGTCGACAATCCCTCGTTGCCACGCGTGACGGACCGGGAACGGCCGCTCGCGATCGTCGGTTCCGTCTCGACCTCGAAGGTCTCCGGGCCATAGCGATCCTCTTGGGAGGCCTCCACCACGGGGCCCTCGGTACCCACCGGGGACGGCCGGGCCACAATTTCCCTGCTCCACTCGCAGGCGCAGCAGTCACGCCTACCGCAGGAATGGTCGGCCTCGACCCACCGCCCAGCAGTACGCTGCGCCCAGCAGTTCGCCTGCGAGGCACGCGAGCGGGCATGGGATTGGCCACGGGGGCAGACAATGTGCGGCATCGCCGGATTGCTGGACCCGGGCTGGTCGGGGACGACCGAGGAGCTTGCCAGTCTCGCTCGCGCCATGGCCCAGCCCCTGGCCCATCGCGGGCCCGACGACGAGGGCACCTGGTGCGACGCCGAGGCCGGGCTGGGCTTCGGTCACCGCCGCTTGGCCATCATCGACCTCTCGCCTGCAGGCCACCAGCCCATGGTTTCGGCCGATGGCCGCTGGGTCGCCACCTACAACGGAGAGTGTTACAACGCGGCCGAGCTGCGGGCCGCCCTACCGGATGGAGGCCGAGGCCTCAGGGGCCACTGCGACACCGAGGTGGTGGTGGAGGCGGTGGCCTCCTGGGGCTTGCGCCCGACGCTGGAGCGGCTCGATGCCATGTTCGCCCTGGCCCTGTGGGATCGCCGGGACCGCGTCCTGCACCTGACCCGGGACCGCCTGGGCGAGAAGCCGCTGTACTACTCAATTGCGGGCGGCGTCGTCCTCTTCGGCTCGGAGCTGAGCGCCCTCCTCGCCTACCCCGGTTTCAGCCGGGAGATCGACCGGCGGGCGTTGGCCTTCCTTCTCCGTCTCAATTACATCCCGTCTCCCCTGACCATCTTCGCCGGAGCGCGGAAGCTGGCTGCTGCCACGCTGGTGAGCCTGCGCCCGGGCGAGCGCGGCTGGCCCGAACCCGAGGTCTGGTGGGACTTTCCCGCCGCGGCCCGGAGCGCCATGGCAGCACGACCACCCGAGGGCGATGAAAAGTGCGCCCTCGACCAGCTCGAGGCTGTTCTGGCCGAGGCCGTGTCCCGCCGCCTGGTCGCAGATGTCCCCGTCGGCTCCTTCCTCTCGGGTGGCATCGACTCCAGCCTGGTCACCGCTCTGGCCCAAGCCGGGTCCACAGGACCGGTGCGCACCTTCACCGTGGGCTTCGCCGGCCAGGGGCTCGACGAGGCGGACCACGCGGAGGCGGTGGCTCGGCACCTGGGCACTGCCCACACCCGGATCGACTTGACGGCCGACGATGCTTTGAAACTCGTGCCCCACCTCGGCCGTTACTACGACGAGCCCTTTGCTGACCCGTCCCAGTTGCCTACCCTCCTCATGTGCCGCGAGGCCAGGCGCCACGTCACCGTGGCCCTGTCGGGGGACGGCGGCGACGAGGCATTCGGCGGGTACCGTCGCTACACGGCGGGGGCAATTCTCAGCCGGCGGGTGCTGCCCCTCCCCCGGCGCCTGCGGGGAGCCGCCGCCGCAGCGCTGGACGCGGTGCCCGGAGCGGCGTGGGACGGCATCGGACGCGGCGCCCAGCGCCTCCGGCCGGGCGGCGTCGCCCCGGACATTGGCACCCGCGCCCACAAACTGGCCCGCCTGCTGGCGGCCGGGTCCTCTCGCCAGGTCTACATGAGCCTGGTCTCGGCCTGGGACGACGCCGAAACGGTTGTCCTGGGGGCTCCTGGCTCGCCCTGGAGCGGGCCGCCGGCCCTCCATGGCCTGGTGGGCACGCCGGCCGAGGAGATGATGGCGTGGGACACGCTCTCGACGCTCCCCGACGAGATGCTGGTCAAGGTCGACCGGGCCAGCATGGCCTTCGGCCTCGAGGTGCGGCCGCCCCTGGTCGACCCCAAGGTCGTGGAGGCGGCCTGGAATCTGCCCCCGTCATTGCGGATCCGTGGAGGGGAGGGCAAGCGTGCCCTGCGCCTCCTCCTGGAGCGGTACATGCCTCGCCACCTGTTCCATCGGCCCAAGACGGGCTTCGATCCCCCCCTCGGCATGTGGCTGCGTGGGCCGCTCCGGGGCTGGGCCGAGGACCTGCTCGCTGAATCCCGTCTGCGGGCCCAGGGCTACTTCGACCCGGTGGCAGTGCGAGCCTGTTGGGACGCGCACCAGGCCGGGCGGCCCGGGCTCGAATACCCACTCTGGGCCGTCCTGGCCTTCGAAGCCTGGCTCGACGAAACGGCCGCAGCGGGCTGAATCCCAGCGGAACGATGTTCGGATTACTTCCCCGCGAGGTCCAGGCGAATCATGGAGAGAATCCCCCGCTGTAGAGCTTTCCCACACTGCGTGTGCACCAAGTGCAAGGGATTCGGACCGTAGTACAGGTGAACGCCATCGCTGGTCCGGCATATGCCGCCATCGACATCCGCTTGGAAATGGCCCGCAGGAGTTATGTAGGGCGAGATGTCGACGAAATGCGTCGTGGCCGAGGTCCGTGTGGCGGAATGTATGAGACTGTTGATCTCGCGGTGAAAGGCCGCTGATGCATCCGGTTGTGGCGGTTCATTCGGCAATGCGGGGGGCTGCATCCAGGGAACCGACAAGAAGTAGATCGGCGCCTCTGAGACCGTTCTCAGACTGTGGATGAGACCCAGTATCCGTTTTTCCACCAGGGAATCGTATTTGGGTTGAGTGAGAAACGAGACCTTGCCGTTGATCAGGTGCGGGACTGAATCCCACCATCCCATCTCGACAACGATGGCTTGCGGCCGAAAGCTGCGTACGTCGGATGCCCAGGTCGCTGCTTCGTTATCACAGGCAGGGTTCATTGGAGCAAAAGGACCCGCAAAATTTATGTCATCTCCAGTAACGAATCCGCATCCAAGTATTGCGTCACTCTTCACAAGGGTCCCCCAGTTCTCTTCATTGATAGCCAGCTGGGGTCCCATGGTCACCGCCACGGAATCACCCAGGACGAGCACACGCTTCGGAGGGCAGGTCGTAAAGCGGCCATAGCTGATGATGTTGGGATTGGTTAGGCGGACCTTGCAGGAAGGGTCGTGACCCTTCCATGGGAACGTTGTCCGTGACGCGACCGACATCGCACGCGAGGCCGATTGAGCAGGTGAAGCGTACGCCACGGATGGTGATTGGAGTCCGACAGCGATCAGGGCGGTCACCAACGTGGCGGAGACTGACATCGAACTGCGGATGCAGCGACGAAGATCCACGCAAGCAGCATCTCATAGGCTCTCTTGACCGCGTGAGGCACCCCTACGATCGTCGATGTACTCCCTGAGGCCCGGGAGGTTCGATAACCGACAGAGCCGCCGCCACGACATGGCTGCGCCCGGCCGCGGACGGGTTGCAGGTTCTTTTTGTATTTGTGTCGAAGGTCGAACTCCTGGTAGCGGGCCGCTCGATCGACCGGCTCGGCGACGCCCAGAAGGTGAATCAGATCGAACGGGCCGTGGCGACTCGGTTCTTTATCTCACGGGATGGGACGCATCGCCTCGGCATCGGCGACATCCACTCGGCGTCGGCGAAGACTGAGCCCGATCGGGACGAGCACCAGTCCCGCCACCCCACAAAGCGCCAAGGCGATCCCCAGCGAGAACGTCTCGGGCCAGTAGTGCAGTTCGATGGTGTGCCGACCGGCGGGAATTCGAGCTTGGAGCATGATGCCCGAGAACCGACTTAGAGCCAAGGGCCGCCCGTCGATCGTGGCGTGCCAGCCCGGAACGTCTGTCAGGCGCAGGCGGAGGACACTGGACACCTCGGAGTTGGTCGTCAATTTCCAGGTCCCGGACTCCGGCGGGGCGGCGCCGACGGGAGTGCCGGGGACCTCGGGCCCGGGGATTTGGCCGGTCGGGGTGAGGGGCGTAATGGTCGCGGCAGCCGCTCCGGGGATGGAATAGAGCGCCGTGTCCCCGAGATACTCGTCGAACACGGCCCCGCGAGGGGCGGGGGCGTCTTTGGGGTCGAGAACAAATTGGACGCCGTAGAGACGGGCGAGTTGAGCCGTGGTGATGGCCGGGCAATAGATGTCGTAGCGCTGATATGCGGATCTGCCCGTGGTTGCTTTCCAGGCCTGCAGGTATGCAGAGGGGGCGAGCCGGTCGTCGAGCTCCAGTTCGTGGACCCGGTAAATCGCATTCACGCTTACGTCGATACCGAGAGAACTCGGAAAGCACTCGGCGCGTCCGTAGCCGACGAGATCGTTCCCGACGGCCTGCTTGATCATTGCGTAATGCTCACTCGGTGAAAGGACCGTCTGGCCGGTGGACGACCACAGGGCTGCCCCGGTGACAACCAGGAAGAGGGTTTCACCGGCGAGGAGCGCCAGTGCCGCCAAGGTCCGACCAGTGAGGCGTCGTCCGTGCTGACCCGAAGCCTCGCGATGTCGAGTCGACCATCTCTCCCCCACCACGAGGGCACCGCCCACTATCAGACCTAGCGCTGCTTCGATGAAACGCCACTCGAGGGTCTTGTTGCGAGCGACGGCCTCGGCATGGACGATGTTGTCGCTACCGAATGCGACCAATGCCAGCAAACCGAGCCCGGCTAGGGCAAAGGCGCCCACAAGCCACCTCGCCACCGCCAACTTGTCCTTCGAGTGGAGCACGACGTCCGTTCCCACGCCGCCCAGCATGGCCAGCACAAAGAACAACAGAAGCGTGTTCCGGGACCATTCAACTTCTTTGAGCAGGGGGATGACATTGAGGACGTCAACGACCGGGGCAAACAGCGCTGCGGCCGCCATCGCCACGGCAACCACGCCCAAGGCGGCGACGTAGGGGCGCCGTCGACGGAACTTCAGCCCGATCACGGCCAAGACCAAGCAGATGAGACCAAGAGGGACATTGAGAAGGTAAGGGCTGTTCTGAGCGACGTAGAAGAGGCTGCCGAGTGGCGCGGGAGTCTTGCCGGGGGGATACGGGACGGCCACTTGCATGGAGTGGGCGGCTAGCTGCAGTCCCGGCAGGAGCAGCGGAGCCCCGAGGGCGAAACCTGCGACTGTCGCCAGGACCACGTCCCCCGCCGGCCGAAGGGTGGATTTCAACTCGCCTTGGCGAAGCGCTGGCACTCCCACCAAGACCAGAAGGAACAAAGCAAGTGCGAGAAGAATCTCGAGCACGATCTCGGGCTGACCGCCGTAGATGGCCAAAGCGAGGACGACGGCGAAGACCACGATCCAGCGGACCCTGTGACGACCACGAGTGATGAGCAGGCCGACAGCAAAGAGCCATCCGGTCCAGGACATGACCGAGCAGACCGACATTCCCAAGTACGCCAAGAATGGACCGCCGAGTTCGAAAGCGGTGGCGGCGAAAGCACAGCCAATCACCCCAAGCCCCAACACTCGTCCGAACACGTACGCCCCGGTTCCTGCCACGATAATGGTGAAGATGAGTTGGGTCGCGTAGGCCAAATGCACTGGGACCAGGTAACTGACGATGTTCGGCAGGCTGAACGCAGCCGACTGAAAATCGAAGGCGAGCGGCATTCCCAACGCGTCGTAGGGGTTCCACAACGGAAGGTGCCCGGCGTGCACGATGCGCCACGCCAACGTCGTCCACGGGATCGCCCCGAAGGTGCGGTCCCCGTAGCTGGTGTAACTGTAGATTCCCGCGCCGGCGGACAGGGCTGGAGTCAATACCGCAAGACCTGCGGCGAGCACCCATGCCACCCCGAACAGGTCGCTGTCGAACCATCGCCTGCCGGAAATCGAACGGGTGGCTGGCGACGATTCACCCAATTCGACTTCGCTGACCATTCCCATCGCTATCTGCTTATTGGCGGCAAATCGCGAGGCACGGCCGGATGATACATCAGCACCCTTACAGGACTCGCCCAATGCCTCGATGGACCCGCGCTGGCGCTGCTTGGGAGCTGGGATCTACGGGTCCGAATGGCGTACGACCCGCCGCGCCGCGCGCTCCGGAGTCCACACCTTGGAACCAACACATTTCGATCCCTCAAGGCATCACTCGAGGGCTCGCGTCCGTTGCTGCAAAAGCGCGAGTTCGGCTGCGGAACGCAGACCGCACGGGTCGCAATCGGATCTGACCTTTCCTCCGTTCTCGGGATTGCCAATCGGATACAGGCTGAATTCGGGCTATAGTTCCATCCGAGAAGGGGCGTTCGGTGACCGAGGGCGGTCGGGCTCGGGGAATGATGAGACGAAGAGGCCATGATGGGTGCGCGCTGTCGGAGCTTCAACAGTTGAAAGTACCTTTCCTAGATCTGGCTTCCCTCCACGAGCCCTTGCGAGACGACCTGGAGAAGGCGGTAGCCGACGTCGTCGAACGCAGCGAGTTCATTCTCGGCCCTGCTGTGATGCGCTTTGAAGAAGCCTTTGCTTCTTATGTGGGACGCCGCCACTGTGTCGCCGTGAGCTCTGGCACGGCTGCGTTGCATTTGGCTCTCCTCGCCGTGGGTGTGGAGCCCGGAGACGAGGTCATCACGACACCATTTTCCTTTGTGTCCACGTCTTGGGCGATCTCTTACTGTGGCGCGACACCGGTATTTGCGGACGTCGACCCCGAGACGGGGTGTCTCGATCCCGCGGAGGTGGAGAGCCGCATCACGAGCCGGACTCGGGCCTTACTCCCGGTCGATCTCTATGGCAATCCGTGCCGTCTGGACCTCTTCAGCCAGATCGCTCGGTCGCACGGCCTGGCCCTCGTGGATGACGCATGCCAGGCACATGGATCTCGGCTGCTGCAGCGCCCAGTCGGCTCTTACGGGGACGCCGCGTGTTTTTCCTTCTATCCAGGGAAGAACTTAGGGGCGTTCGGCGAGGGAGGCGCAGTTGTCACCGACGACCCTTCGATTGCCCGGCGCCTGCGCCAGTTGCGCGACCATGCTCAACGTGGGCTCCACAATCACGTGGAGATTGGGTTCAATTACAGAATGGAGGGACTGCAAGGCGCCGTTCTTGCCGTCAAGCTCGAACATCTCGATAGCTGGAACGCGGCGCGCGGCCACGCTGCTGATAGATATCTCAGTGAACTCTGTGGCACGGCCAATCTCCGCCTCCCCAGGCTCTCGCACTCATGGCCAATCCAACTGGCATCTCTTCGTCATTCGAGTCGCCGACAGGGATCGAGTTCAGGAGGGATTGCGGGGTTTGGGTGTAGATGCTCGCGTCCACTACCCAGTGCCGATTCACCTCCAGCCGGCATATTCGCATCTGGGCTATGAAGTCGGAGCGTTTCCGCATGCAGAGGAGTTTGCCGTCAACTGTCTGTCCCTGCCCATGTCTCCCCTTATCACTCCTGCGCAACAAGACGAAGTCGTACGCGCACTCGTCCTTTCTCTCAAGGACTCCCCACCGATCGAGGAGTCCGAGTGAGCGTCGACAGCTGATAGTCGCCTCGCTACAGGGAACCTCGCTCGCTCGCCTCCACGGTGCCGTATCCCGGATCACGAACATGTGCTCACCGTCTGCTTTGAACCCCGTCTCCAGAGCGATCGATGATCGCAGCACGATGCCTGCTGCGCGACGATGCTGACGCGATCAGATCGGCCCGTGATCCAGGCACGGGGGCTCTCGAAGGCCTTCGGCACGACCCAGGCGCTCGCCCACGTTGACTTCGAGGCTCAGGCTGGTCAGGTGCTGGCCCTCTTGGGTCCGAATGGTGCGGGGAAGACGACGCTGGTACGGATCCTGACCACCCTTCTGAAACCTGACAGTGGCTGGGCCACCGTGGCGGGATTCGACGTGGTGAGAGACGCTGCCTACGTGCGCCCCGTCGTGGGTCTTACGGGCCAGTTCGCGGCGATCGATCTGCTGCTCACGGGTCGCGAGAACCTCGAAATGATTGGCGACCTCTGCCACCTCCCCCGCTCCAGAGCACGAGGCCGTGCCGCCGAATTGCTGGAAGAGTTCGACCTCGTCGAAGCGGCGGACAGGGTCGCCAAGACGTACTCAGGCGGGATGCGGCGCCGGCTCGATTTTGCGGCCAGCCTGATAGCTGAACCGCCCGTGCTGGTGCTCGACGAGCCGACGACGGGCCTTGACCCCAGGAGCCGGGCGAACGTGTGGGCAGAGGTCGATCGGCTGGTCGCCGCCGGCACCACGGTCCTTCTCACCACTCAATACCTCGAAGAGGCTGACCGCCTCGCGCACCACATCGCTGTGATAGACCGCGGCAGGATCGTCTCGGAGGGAACCTCGGACGAACTCAAGGCCCAACTCGGAGGCGACGTCATTGAGGTGCAGCTGTCACGAGCTGACGGTCTGAGCACGGCGGTATCCGCACTCTCTGCAATACAAGAGTGCAGGTCCATCGACCCTGAACGCCACCGCATCACCTTGCCCGCCCCAGACGGAATGACGACCTTGCGGGCTGCGCTCGATCGACTCGACCGCGTCGGCGTAGAGGTGGAAGACATTGGCATTCGGCGACCGTCGCTCGACGACGTATTCCTGGCTCTCACAGGCCACGGCGTGGAAAGCGAGACCTCTTCGCCCGACGGCCGCGTCGAGCACGAGCCCCCTCCATCAACCGCAATACGCGTGGAGACCCCGACCGACACGGCCGAGCACGCCACCTGGGACCGACCCCGCAGTACTGTCATGCGAGACACCTGGACCGTGACCAAGCGCAACCTGCGGAGAATCACACGGACCCCCCGCCTCCTCTTGGTCTCGTCGATCCAACCGATCCTGTACGTATTGCTGTTTCGCTTCGTTTTTGGCGGCTCTCTTGTAATTCCCGGAATGACCTACATCGACTATCTGTTGCCCGGGATATTCGTGACCGCCACGCTCATGGGGGCGACCACGGCTGTGGCCATAACGACCGATCTCTCTGGAGGAATGATCGACCGGTTCCGATCACTACCGATGGCGCGTTCAGCCGTGTTGGCCGGTCGCTGTCTGGCCGATCTCGTGCGATGCGTCCTGGTTGTGGCGATCGTGCTGGTTGTCGGCACCCTGCTCGGCTTTCGCTTCCATGCGGGCCCGCTACCTGCACTCGCCGCGATCGGGCTTGTTTTGGCGGCGGCATTTGCCTTCATCTGGCTGTACGCGCTCATCGGCTTACTGGTCAAGGATCCCGAGACCTCTCACCTAGCCGGTTTCCTCATTGTCATGCCGTTCGTCTTTGCCAGTTCGGTGTTTGTCCGCGTACAGAACATGCCCGGCTGGCTGCAGATCTTCTCTCGCAACCAACCCGTGACGGTGACGGTGGATGCGGTCCGGGCATTGTCCGAAGGCGGCCCCGCCGCCACGTTCGCCTGGCAATCAGCGGCCTGGATCGTAGGATCCGTCATCCTGTTCGTATGGCTCGCCGTCTTTCTCTACCGGCGGGCCTGAACAGCTCCGCCCGAGCTCGAGCTCGCCTTCGCCACTCCGAATCAGGCAGCATGACGCGTCAGAACCCGTATCGACCGAACTCTGGGTAGCTCCAGACGCTCCGCAGACCGAGAGCACCGATGTCCATCAGACGCGGGCATCGCTTCATTTGCCTCGTATAGGGTGATCGCCCATGGTCGATGGCGACGATCCTGATGGATCCCGGGCTCATGACGCCGTAAGTCGTTCCGTGCCGCGGTTCGTTTGCGACCTGTTGAGCGGTGCCGCGCCACGGTTCGTTTACGACATATTTGCTCTGGCATGGATAGCGCTCGCGGGTGTTGCGGTCCTGATTCCTGCATTGTCACACGGTGCGGGTATCTATAGCTATACCGCCGTCGAGGACAAGGTCGACTCGGCAATCCCTCTGACGACGCTGGCTTGGCGCGAGGTGCACGCCGGGCATCTTCCGCTTTGGAATCCGTACAGCGCGTTGGGTCTGCCTCTCGCCTTCAACTTGAATTCGATGGTTCTCAGTGTGCCAGCTCTCGTCGGGTACGTGTTTCCGCTACGTGTGGACTACGCCGTGCAGCTCATCACGACCCTCTTCATTTCAGGGACAGGGGTCTACGTACTCGGCCGTGTGTTACGAGTTGGGGTGTTGGGCTCCGTGTTCGCCGCCACTGTCTTCGAGATCAGTGGTGCGTTGATCTTTTTCCTCGGCCTGGCTGTGACCGGCGCCATGGCCTGGGCGGGGTGGCTCTTCGCCGCCGCAATCCTTGTCGTCCGGGGTAAACATAGAGCCCGTTGGATCGCCGCCTTCGCCGTCATCATCGCCTGCGCGATCTACGCGGGTCAGCCCCAGGTTCTGCTTGAGCTTCTTGTGTGTCTCGCGTTGTTTCTCGTGGTCTTCCTCGGACCGCGGGCGCTGCGCCCAGGCGGCCTCAGGGCCACACTGCGGCCGGCAGGTGATCTGGCGTTGGCGGCGGTTGCAGGTGTGGCACTCGGTGCTCCGCTCGCACTCCCGGCATTACAGCTGGCCGGCCATTCCTTCGACACCCTGGAACCGCTGTTCGTTCTGGCACCATCGCTCAGGTCATATTTCTTCGCAGGCCAAAATGCGAGCACTGCTCTTGGCTTGTACATCGGGCTGATCTGCGTGGTCTTGGCCGCGGTGGGAGTGGGCTTCCGTTGGCGGAGGCCCGAGATCGCGGGCCTTGGAGTCGTCGTCATCGCCATGGCTGCAGTCCTTCTGTTTCATCCCCTGCTCGACGCAGTGAATGCCACACCCCTGCTCAAAGAGGGTGATTGGGGACGGGCCTTTTTGCCCATGATTTTTGCCGTCTCCGTGCTGGGCGGCGTGGGAGTGGACGTCCTTCTCCGCTCAGCGGGCAGGCAGGAGGTGACTCGGTGGACCGCCGCCGGCTTCGCCGTGGCCGGGTTTGGCGTGCTCATGTTCTTTCTGCTCGGTATTGACGATCACGTCCCGCTCCTCGCCGACGTGCGGACAAAAACGTTCGTCCTGCGTGCGGTCGAGGTCGGCGGAGGTTTCGTGGCCGTGGGCGCCTTGGTGTTGGCTGACCGGCGTAGAAGAAGGAGCCAACACGCGTCGGGCGGGCGTGGAGCACGGACGCTCGCCGCTTTGGTGTTGCTCATCTGTGAGACCACCGTCCTCGTGGTCGCGGGATCAGCGATCTGGTCCTCGACGGGCGAGACGCCCCTCACAGACACGCGCGAGGTCCAAAGCCTCCAGAAGGCGGTCGGCTCTTCCCTCGTTGGCTTTGGAAACTCCAACTGTTTCCCCTTCTCCCTCGGGATACTGCAAAACGTCAATGCGATGTACAACGTCCACGAGTTGGACGCCTACGGCAATCTTTTGCCTTCTGCGTACGTGAACGCGTGGAAAGCGGAGACCGGCACATCTCCGTACGTGGTCTATGCGCTCTATTGCCCGGCGGTGACCACGGCCAAGATCGCCCGTCGTTACGGCGTCGGCTTCGTGCTCGAACCGAAAGGGGCTCCCGGTCCACAAGGAGCGATCTTCGACGGAAAGGTCTCGCCGTACGCCGACCTCTATCGGATCCCCGGTGCAGCGGCGGCGACCATAACCCCACTGCCGCCCTCGGGAAACCCACCGGGTCCTGATGCCCCAAGCTCTCCCGTCCCGGTCAGCTATCCGGCGCCGGCAGCTTGGAAGGTTTCCACGGACTCCCGCTCGCCCAGCGTCCTGAGATTACGTCTCACCGACGTGGCCGGCTGGCACGCAACTATTGACGGGAAGCCGTTGTCACTCCAGCCCTTTTCGGGGATCATGCTCCAGGCCCGCATCCCCCCCGGTCGGCACACCATTGAGTTGCACTACTGGCCTGAGAGATTCACCATCGGCATCGTCCTGGCCGCGTGTGCAGCTGCAGGGTTGCTCTTGGTTCCGCTCGTGCGCCGGCGCCTCGTGAAACCCTCTCCAATGGTCGATGGGGAGCGCACTCGAGATCAATGATCCGCGCCATATCCGAATCGCTACCGCCAGAAGAGCACCACTCTTCCTGACAAGAGGCGCAGCCCGCCTGAACCGCGAGCGGAGAAACGACTCTTGTTCGGTCCTACGTACGCCCGGTGGAATCGCTGAACGTAGTTGTCTGTTCGCTGATGAAGAATGGTGGTCGCTGTACTACTTCGTTGTAGATCCGATGGAGGTATTCACCGACGATTGCCATAAGAGCGAATTGGATCGCAAAGAACACCGAGGGGACCAAGAGGGTGGATGTCAAGCCGTGGACCGGATGCCCGCTCGCTGCATGGGCAATTAGGTAGACCGATAGCGCTCCGGCAACGAGAGCCGCAAGAGCAGCGACCGTACGCATGATCCTCAGCGGCAGGGTTGAGAAGCCGATGAATGCGTCGTACGTCAGCTTCATGATCTTTCCCGGGGACCATCCGGACTTCCCGGCTACCCGTTTCGGACGATCGTAAAGGACGCGTGCCTGGTTGAATCCTGTCCAGGCCACCAATGCGAACGTGACTCGATTCTGCTCTTTCATCTCGACAACTGCTGAAACGACTCGTCGGTCCATGAGGATAAATCCTCCGGCAGTAATCAACGACCCGCGTGGCATCGATCTGCGCAGTAAAGCGTGAAAGACTTTGCTGCCGACGCGGCGCACCACTGGGTCATCTCGGGTCCGGCGCTGGCCCCACACAATGTCAGCCCCTGATCTCCATTCATCGAGAAGAGCCAGGGCCGTTTCCGGGGGATCTTGGAGATCACATCCCATGATGACGGCTGCATCTACGTCTTCAGGGAGATTGCGAAAAGCAGCCATCGTCGCCGTGTGTGATCCAACGTTGCGCGAGAGCCGAATCCCCTGAAACCGCTTATCGCGGTCGCACAACTCTTCTATCGCGTTCCAGCTTTTGTCAGTACTCCCATCGTCGATGAAAAGAACGCTCGCAGCAACGTCCTGCCGGTCCAGAATTGTCCTTGTCACTGCTTCGACATAGAGCGGCAAGCAGTCCACCTCGTCGTAGACGGGTGTCACTATCACAAACCGCGGGATCGAAGGCCTGGATCGTCGATCCACCATTAGTCGTCCCAGAGCTCAAAATCGGCACCGAGCAAGTCGCGCAGCTCCTCGTTGGGTCCGCGATATCGCTCTTTTAGCTCACGCACAATTTCCTCAAAGTCATTCACGCGGTCTCGGCCGTGGGCCGAGTTGACCTTGCCGAGACCTGTGACGTCCAAAGAACCGAGCTCGAGATCCAAGAACCCCAGGACGCGCTTGGCGAATTTGGTGGGATCTTCAGCGATGTCTTCGTATCGCATTATCAAGATCCGCTCCCGACTCAGGCCTTCGAGATACGGTCGCAGGTGTCGCGCATAGAGCCCGCGACTGTAATACGAGTTCGGCCGTGAGAACCGATGTTCGGAAGGATACGTTGCTTCGCGCCCAACCTCGAGCTCCAGAGCGGTCGCGAAGTCCTCGGTCTCGAGTCCGTTCTTAGAGGACCAGAGATAGTTCGCACGAGCCCGATCAGCTGGCTCACGAAGGATGAAGATCATCCGGACGGCGGGGAGATCTCTACTGATTCGGCACGCCGCTGTCGAGCTCTCCAGATAATTGGCGCTTTTCTCGCATGCGACGACATCGGCTGGAGCCTTTGAGAACCACCGTTCGGAGTAGTACGGAAGGCCCTTTGCATACTCGGCGTCAACCAGAAAGAACTTTGGTTCAGGCTTGAACGGCACCGGCACGTAAATTTGTGGATGGTTGGCAAAGACCGTGTGTAACCATGAGGTGCCGCAGCGCGGTGAACCGCCGATCAGGACATCGGGCAGGCGACCGACAGCCGTCATGGAACCAACCTGCTCATCGTTCTCGAATCCTGGTCCGTTGCCCAACGCGTGCCGCCACCGACCGACCTTTCGCCACGAAACCACGAACAGATACGGGCCCTGATCGCCGTCTCACGTACCGTCGCTCCCCCAAGGATCAGGTTTGGCCAATTATAGGCCACACGCCATCGCTCATTTTCCGCTTCGGCTGCCGAGAGGCTGCAGCTGAGTCGTTAAATTTGTCCGGCGTATCGCCGCTTCCGACAGCCACCCGTACGCGAGTCTCAAGTGCGAGCTCCCGTGAGCGTCTGTCGAGGCGCTTTCAGACCGGCCCATGGCACTCTTGGGGTGACCAGGCCCGACCTTGGCGTGGTACCGTCTGTGCGGTGAAACGGGGGCGAGAACATTTAGGGCTCTGTCGCCCCGAAACATGCCGGATCTGACCAGCCCAATACACACCGACATGCTGCGGGACTACAAGCAGCAGCGCCGGCCCTCTCTTCCGCGCAGACTCTGGCGAGCCGTTCAACATGAGCTCCACGCCAAGGACTACTACGGACAACAATGGGGCGACCCGGAAGGCGTCGCGGCACTGTCGTTCATCAACAAACGTTGGGTGCAGCCCTACGTCAAGTCCGACAAGACGGGCCTTGAGATCGGTCCGGGTGGCGGCCGGTGGACCCGATACCTCCTCGGCTTCGAGAAGCTGTACGTCGTCGACCACTACCCCGAGCTGCTGGCCGAGCTTCGGAAGACCTGCGCCCAACCGAACATGGTCTTTGTACTGAACAACGGCACCGATTTCCCTTCCGTTCCCGATGCCGCGGTGGACTACCTGTTCAGCTTCGGTGTATTCGTCCACCTTGACGTGCCGCTGATTGAGTCCTACTTGAGCAACATGAAGCGGGTCCTCAAGCATGGTGGGAATGCCGTTATTCAGTACTCCGACATGACCAAGATCATGGCCCGCGAGACCAAGTCCTTCTCCCAGAACGAGCCGGAGACGATGCGGAAGTTAGTGGCGGCTGCGGGCTTTTGTGCGGAGGAAGAAGATCTCACGACCCTCAGCCAGAGCTCGATAATTCGCTTTACGCATTAACGACAGATGCTCAGGGGTGCACGCGAGGTGAGCGGATCACTCCGATCTCCCTTAGTTCGCCTTCCGCATCGCTGAATCGCTCGGGTGGTCGCCCAAGATTGAGAATCCATTCGCTGTATTGCGAGATACCCTCACTCAGCGGGGTTTCGGGTGACCAGCCCAGGCTCGTGAGCTTTTTGGTGTCAGCCACGATGTGGCGAAAATCTGCCGGTCGATACTCGCCTTCGATTGTCGGCTGAATTTCAAGACCGTACGACCTCGCAAGTAAGGCGGCGAAGGTTGCCACCGTGGTGCTGAGGCCAGTTCCCACATTGAATATCTCGTAGTTCGCACTCTCCGATTCCATCACCATCAAGTTCGCTCTGGCTACGTCCTTTACGAAGATGAAATCACGCGACTGTTGACCGTCCTCGTAGAGAATGGGGGGAAGGCCATTGAGGAGACGGGTCGAGAAGATGGAGCAAATGCCCGTATAAGGGTTGGATACGGATTGTCGGGGCCCATAGGTCAACGAATACCTGAGCGCTACGGTTGGCAATTGCCATTCTCGGCCAAGTGAGATCGAAAGGCGTTCTTCAAACATCTTGGTCAAGGCATAGACCCCGCGGAATCTAAGCGGGGCCTCCTCTTCGATCGGGGCGGCACGCATGTCCTCTCCGCAGTCGGGGCAGAATTGTTCCCATTTCCCTTGGTCGAGCTGGTCGAGTGAGCGCTCCGACGGACAGAAGGGTCCGCACTTCTCGCAAACGTATTTGCCCTCTCCGTATACCGCCTGGGACGATGCTGTCACGACCTTTGATACCCGAGAGCCGCTGGAACGGATGGCCTCGAATAATCTCGTTGTTCCCATCGCATTACTATCCGTCATCTTCGTCAGTTCGGGAGCGAAACCACCATAGGCGGCCTGGTGGAAAACGACATCGACTCCCCGAACAGCTGATTCGACATCCTCCTGGTTCCGCATATCCCCCTCGAGGAATTCGATGTCCGAGGAGATCCAGGGAGGGCGACCCCCGGGGTGCGTCACCGGTTCGAGGTTGTCGATAACGCGAACGTCGTAGCCGCGCTGGAGGAGAAGGTCGGCCAAGTGGGAGCCGATTAATCCGGCACCACCTGTGACGAGGGCTTTGGTCATTTAGAAATTCGCTTCACGAACCGACCGCGCTGGGCAACCTGCCACGATCCATTTACTTGGCACGTCCTTGGTGACAACAGATCCCGCGCCGACGACTGCCTGTGAGCCTATCGTAATTCCGGGGAGGATCACGGCACCAGAACCTATGCTCGCACCGCGTTCAACCAAGGTCTCTTCAAGCTTCCAATCCCCTTGCTCGGACAGTCGACCCGAGGCCGTGGTGGAGCGAGGGAACCTGTCGTTCGTGAAGCAAACATGATGGCCGACGAAGACCTCGTCCTCGATCGTCACCCCTTCGCATATGAATGAGTGACTCGAGATCTTGCAACGGGCTCCGATCTTCACACCCTTTTGTATCTCGACGAACGCCCCCACCTTGGAGTCGACGCCAATCGTGCAACCATAGAGATTCGCAAAGGCGTGGACGATCGCACCTTGCTCGAGGATCACATCAGACCCGATTCTGTTGAAGTCTTCAAGCATCGGGGATCTCGACGAAAACTCCGCCCTTCTCGATGGAGCGATCGGCCGCCTCGAGCACCTGAACGACCTTCAAGCCGCTTTGGCCGTCGGATATCGGGGTCGAGTGTGTTTCGATGCAGAACACGAAATGCTCGATGAGGTTCCTCAGCGGTTCCGCTTTGGGAATCTTTGGGGAGACGACGTCGCCAGCTCGATACGAAACGAGTCGTCGTCTTCTGTCTTCAGGACTCTCCAATATGTCGACTCCCCGATCGTAGAGCTTTACTGGTTCTGAATTGTCGAGGTCGTTGTACAACGCGCTCCGACGACTACCCCCGATGAGGAGATGTCGGATCTTGACTGGCGAGAGCCAGTTCACGTGGACGGACGCGATGAGTCCATCTCCAAAGTCCAAATGAAGGTAAGCCATCGCCGAATGCCGGGAATCCGTAGCAGGACCCGCGGCCGCAAGAACGGACCGCGGTCCACGCCCCAGGATGAAGTTGAAGATCGACAAATCGTGGGGAGCGAGATCCCAAATCACATTCACGTCTCCCCGTACCAGGCCGAGGTTTATCCGGACGGAGTCGATGAAGAGCAATTTTCCCAGTTCACCCTCCCGATTGAGCTCAGCTAGTTTCTGAACGGCCGGGCTGTGAACGTAGGGGTGGTCGACCATAAGAACCCTGTCTCGTTGGGCCGCCAAGTCCACGAGCTCCTGTGCCTCATGAACCGCAGCGGACATGGGCTTCTCCACCAAGACGTGTTTGTCTGCCAACAGAGCTTGTTTGGCCAAGCCAAAGAGGGTGGTGATCGGAGTAGCAATAGCGACGGCTTCGATCGACGGGTCCTCTAGGATCTCCGTCGCTGAGGTCGTCGCGCGGACGCCTGGGTACAGCTGGGACTGCATCTCGAGCTGAGCATCATCCACATCACACAGCGCGACCAGTTCGACGCCCGGCGTGGCCGAGATGTTGCGGGCCAGATTCGGGCCCCAATAGCCCAGACCGATTACACCCAGCTTCATGGAACCCCCTGTGGAAGAGTGTGATCTCTCAGCGTTGTGACGCTCCACATTACCCAACCCGATCTCGGAGTAGCGACGACGTCATCGAGCCCGGCAGTTCCCCGATGAAGGCTCTTGAAACCGCATTTGGCCAAAAAGGGCGTCGTCCATTAGAGGTGGTCTCGATGGGTCCTCGTTCGAGCTGCTCGAGCACTCCCACGTTCTCAATCATCGGAGCCAGACCTTGTACTGCTCCAAAGCCATCGGCCTCGCTCTGTCTACCTCGCTCGGCGAGAGCACTGGCACAGCGCCACCGAGGGCAACGTGGTGTGTCACTTGCCCTGCTCGAAGGCAATGGCCAGCCGGTGACGCCACCTTGCCGGAGGCGGTCACGGACGGCCAGTACGGCACGGCGGACGAGAGCCAGCATCGGTCGCAGCCTGGTGCGGATGACTCGCCGTTGACAACACGAATCCTCCACTTCTGTCGCGGTGGAGCCGCCCCGTTTTCTTCATATCGTGCCCGCCCGGGCATTGCCGCGAAACTCCTTCGAACGAATCTATTAGTGTGACTCACAGGGATCCAAAGATCCGGCTTCCTGACTGGTGCCAAGCCAAGGAGCTTTGTGCGCACACTCAAGTCTTATTTTCCCTCCGAAGTTCGCAGCGCCCTGGTCCGAATCGAGCGATTATTGACTCACCTTGCATGGTCTGTCCGATGCACCGCTTCGAGAAGATCGGTCTTGGGCCAGGGGGACGTCGTTGTGTCCATGACATCGCACGGATCACGCATCCGGAGAGTTCATCACGCAATTGAATCCATCGCCCGCGGCACGCTTCGCCCCACCAGAATGATCCTTTGGATCGATGAAGAGCTGAAAGGTCATCCACTTCCTCACAGTCTTCAAAGACTTCAGCGCCGGGGGTTAGAGATCGGCTACTGCACTGACGACATGGGCCCGCACATGAAGTACTTCCCCTACGTGAACAGCTTGAGTGAGCATACGCGCCCTCTGGTCACCGCCGATGATGACATGCGCTACTCAAAGAAGTGGCTCAATGGCCTGGTGGAAGCGTACGAAGAGAACGATTCGGTAATCTCTGGCTACTTCTCAAGAAGGGTCAAGTTCGCGGGAGACCAGTTCGCCCCACATGCCGAGTGGCGATACCTGGACAACTCCATACCCGACCACCGGAATGCAGTCATAGGGTTCTGTGGGGCGGTGTACCCGCCTGCATTTCTCAACGAGTTGAAAAACCGCGGTGACTTGTTTCGAAGGACCACGCCGAGAGCGGACGACGTGTGGCTCACCTTCGTTGCGGTTACGAGCGGTTTCCCCGTTCGACAAATCCATCCCATTCGTATGGTTCCGAAGGCAATCCCCGGAGAAGAGACCCTGGCCCTCCGCCAGACGAACGTCGTAAGCGGGATCGGCGGCGGAGGGAACGACCAACAGTTTGCAGAGACCTTCGGCGACAAACCCAGGCTTCTTTTCGAACAACAAGCATCAAGGGAGCGCAGCCACTAAGGATGGGCGATCCGCGAATGTCTCGGATCAGACCTCAACGGTCTGGCCCGTGGGCCTCGGGTGGGTGTATCCCCGAAGGTAGTGGTTCGACCCACGAGCCAACGAAGGTTCGAACGTGTTCGCGAGGTCATCGCGGATGAAGAAGAGGTTCACTCCGGCAAGTTCTGCGTGGACGAGTGTGTAACCTTTTCGTCGGCCCAAATCCCGCATCGCCCCCAATGACGCACCAACGAAATTGAAAGAAGTTCTTCGGTCCAGCACAGCGCCCTTCTTCTCCACCACGCGTGGCTCTACAGGCAACGCGGCGTTGTACTCGATCACCACCACGCGCGGTCGAAATCCCTCCAAGGCATCCCATACCCAATAATCCTGGCCGTCGATGTCGATCGACAGCAGGTCGAATTCCGCTGGCACCTCAGCTTGAGCAAAAAGGGTGTTCACATTGTCTGGTGTGACGAACTCGCAGAGGGTAAGAACGTCGTCACGATTTTGTAATCGCGCCGACAGCCGAGGGAACGATTCGAGGTCCGGTTCGAAGTACACGCCGGACCAACCGAGAACCTCCATCAGAAGGCGCGTGTTACATTCGAGCCCATCTTGCACGCCGAATTCGACAAAAAACTGATTGGTCGTGCCAATCCTGGAGAAGATCTCAGCAAGGACGCCATCTTCCCCGTTTTGGGAAAATGCCCTGAGTTCCGCCGCCGACAGGCTGTGGAAGCCGTACCGCGTCGCCAATAGAGCGATGGCTTCATACTGGCTTCTGACCGGTGGTGGTTCCTGGAGCCAGACCTGTCGGGCGATCCGTCGGGTAATGCGGCTGACCACCCAGCGAATTAGATTCCGCATCTCGCCGCTGCCATATCGCCTCATGGCTTCAATCGAACCGCCTTCCGCCACGGGGCTACTCGGCAATCCTACCCCCAGCAGTAGTGGCTTGCCCACGACGAAGTTCCATTCCCTCCACATCGAGCTTCATCAGATCGGTCGACTGGGGTGCCGATGGCGAGGAGTCCATCCACTCGTCAAGACCGAGCAGCGCGCCAGCAAGATCAGAACGCGGATGCACGCGAAAGTTCCCAAAAATACGCCGCGATGAAGTCCCCCTTGAGGCAGGCAAAGGTGCCGTAGGGAGTTTCGATGCGCTCGGTTTCCACCGCCCAAATATAGGTCAATCCACAGAGCAGCTCGGCGGTAGCCCCCAAGGTACGCCAGAGACAGCGTCGAGGCAGGCTGTCACCTGCCCGAACTGAATGGGCCTTCGGCTTGCGGAGCGGACCTGTACCGCGTGAGCGAATCGACAGTGGAGCGAAGAGGCAGTGGCGACCGATCAATTCATGAGCCTGGTACTTGCGGTTCAGTCGATTCGCCAATCGGCCCCGACGTAAATGGGCGTCATGGCCATGACACCCTCCGGAGGACGGGTCGCCTCGGGCCCAAAGGCATCGAAGGAAATCACAGGCTTCCACGGTATGCACGGCCGGGGTGGCCGGACTCCGTTCATGGCAGTCCAGACCGAGTACCCACCCTTTGGCAAAGGGAGGTTCTTCAAGACGCATCGGATCTGAAAGTCGCCGGCGGGACAATCTGCGTGGTGGTGCACGATGAACATGGGAAATGCAGTGCCTTGGGAAATGCCCACATAGAAATTACCTTCGGCCGCTCGAGGAGCATTGATGGTAAGGCGGATCTCAACATCGCAGTCGGTGCGGATCTGTCCGCCATCGACTGCCGCGATCTCCGCGCCCAAGAGCTGGTACTCCCCGTAATTTCCCGTCGATACCATGGCATTCTGCTCTATTGCTTGGCGATAGAGCTTGACCACATCCCTCGTCGGTCCCGAGGCTTGCACCACCGCGTCGGCCAACCAGACTGCCTCGTCGCACGCCGCCTCCACCGACGCCAGATCGTGGGAGACATAAAGGAGGGTGGTGCCCCCCCGGACGACCTCGCTGATGCGCTGGAGACACTTTTGCTGGAAGTTGGCATCGCCGACGGCGAGGACCTCGTCCACCAGAAGTACATCGGGCTCGAGGAAGGCAGCGATCGAAAACCCGAGTCGCACGAGCATCCCGGCGGAATAGAACTTGACCTGGCGGTTCATGGCATTCGTGAGTTCGGCGAACTCGACGATTTCGTCGAAGCGCTCCCGAATCCGCTGACGACTCATGCCGAGCACGGTCCCGTAGAGATAGACATTTTCGCGACCACTTAGGTCGGGATGAAGACCGGCCGCCACGCTCAGTAGTGCTCCGATGCTGCCCTGCACAGTGCATCGGCCCGCCGTCTGATAGGTGACCTGACTGAGGATCTTCAACAGAGTGGTCTTGCCGGAACCGTTGATCCCGATGAGCGCCACAGTGTTGCCGGGTTTGATGTCGAGATTGATGTCTTTCAAGACCCAGCGGTAGCGGTTCTCTCCCCGGCTCCTCACGGAGCTGCTCAGCCGTTTCATCTGTTCGTAGAACATCGGAACGGTCTGATCCGAGCGGAACCTCTTCCACACCTGCTCGGCCTTGATCGACCCGTCGGGCAAGCTAGGCAAACTGCTCCCCTAGTCCCTTGCTGACGCGGCCCGCGGCCCGCCCCGTCCAAGCCGATGGTCTTGTGAGGACGCTACTGCGTGCAACCATGAACACGAAGAGCCCACAGAGGGTCGCTGTGGGCTTGAGTACGCGCACTCCTGCACGTCCCAACCCAAAAGAGTTGGTTCAACCATCGAAAAGACGCCTCCACCCCCGACGAACGGCAAATCCCGCATTGATAGTGGTCCTGATAATACCCGCTGTGAAAGATGATCCAAGACGGCCGTGAACGTCGAGGACTTCCGTCCAGGCCAGCGGTTCAGTTCAATCGAGCAGGGCGCCCGCCACCGCTGTCTCGAGGGCCCGATCGTCGGCCCACATCAGCTGCTGCTGCTTGGCCCGGCGGAAGTACAGCTGGATGTCGAAGTCGAGGGTGAAACCGATCCCACCGAAGAGCTGCTGCGCCATCGCCGTGATATCGCGGAAGGTCGAGCAGGCGAAGAGCTTGGCCATCGGGGCCAGCGAGGTCAGCGGCCGCCCGTTGGCGGCCGCCCATGCGGCCTCGTGCACCAGCTGCTCCGCCCCGTCGAGGTTGGTGACGGCGTCGGCCAGGTTGTGAGCCAGCGCCTGGAAGGCGCCCAACGGCTTGTCGAACTGCTTGCGGTCGAGCGCGTATTGCGTCGTGATCTCCAGCGCATAACGGGCGCCGCCCACCGCCTGGGCCGCCAGGAGGACCAGCGCCGGCTCGAGCACCTGCTGCCACGTGGCCCACCCGCTGCCCGCAGGCCCGATCCGGTTCTCGTCGCTCACGACGACGTCGGTGAACGTGACCTCGTACTGGGTGTCCGAGGAGACGGAGAACTGCTGGCGGAGCGCCACGCCGGGCGAGGCCGGGTCGACGAGGAACAGGTCGATGTCCTCGGCTGCGTCACCCGTGCGGGCCAACACCACCAGCTGCTGGGTCGCCGCGGCGAAGGCGACATGGCGCTTCACGCCGCTCAGCCGGAAGGCGGACCTTTCGGGCGTGGCCCGCAGCTCGACGCCTCGGGCGGCATAGCCGTTCTCGGGCTCCAGCCAGGCTGCGCTCAGGATGGCCACGCCCGAGGTGACAGGGCGGAGCCACCGCTCCTTTTGCGCCGGACTCCCCGCGGCGGCCAACACCCCGCCGCCGAGGACCGCGCTCACGAAGTGTGGTGTCGGCGCCAGTGACCGACCCAGCTCCTCGTACAGCGCCACCCCCTCAATCAGGGTCATGGCCGAGCCGCCGTACTCTTCGGGCAGAAGCAGGCCGATGAGATCGAGCTCACCCAGCTGCGCCCACAGGGTGGCGGGATACCCGACGGGGTCGTCCTCCATGGCCCGCACGACGTCGAGCGAGCAGTGCTTGGCCAGCACGTCGCGCACCGTCTGCCGCAGCAGTTCCTGCTCCTGGTTGAATTCGAGATCCAGCACTCAGAGCCTCCTTCGCAGTGATCCGGGGAAGAGAACGACGTTCATGGGTGAACAGGCGAGGGGTGCCACTGCTCGCCCGATCGGGCCCAGGGGTTGTCGTCGGACGTGCGCGGCAGAGCGATACGTGCGGCGCACGTCGTCTTGGTGGCGCCGGCCACGGACAGCGTGACGGCCACATTGGCGAAGCCGCAGCCCGCCTCGTCCACCTCCGTCGACTCGACTACCCCCCGCAGGGACATGGTGTCACCCGGGAAGACCGATCCCTTCATGCGGAAGGTGACGCGGCCGAGGCGACCGTGCGGCCCTGTCCAATCGGTCAGGTAGCGCTCGAACCAGGCCGCCTGGTTGGGGGTGTTCAAGAAGATGTCCTGAGTGCCGTTGCGGTACACCGCGAAGTCCTTATCGTGGTGCATCGGCCGCCAGTCGCGCGTGGCGAGGGCGCCGAGCACGACCGTGGTGGCGCTGACGTCGTAGTCGAGCGCGGGGAGCTCGTCGCCGACGGTCACGTCGTCCAACAGGAGGCGCGGGGGCATCGAGACGGTCATGCCGCGGCCCGCCGGTACCCGAAGCCGGTGTACGACTCGACCGCGACGAGGTCGCCATCCTGATTGGCGTACACGACGTCAATCACCCAGAACCGCCCCGTGCCGAGCTTGGTCGTCTTCTCCTCACTCACCGAGCGCAGCACCTGGTGTGTCCGGAGCACGTCTCCCAGGCGCACCGGGGTGTGGAACTCAATGGTGTCTTCGGTCATGACAGCCTCGGGTAGCCCGAGCTGCTCCTTGAGGTCAAAGTGCACCTGCAGCGGGAGCGCCTCCTCTGTCCGACCGGGCGCCCAGTGATGCGGGCGGAACCAGACCGACACCATGGACGGCGGGGCAATGGGCCCGCCGGTGAGCCCGCCTGCCACCTCGGGATCCCAGAACAGCGGGTTGCCGTTCTCGACGGATGCACACGACGTCCAGATGTAGCCCTGCTCCACCGGGAACTCGCCCACTTCGTGGTATTGCTCCTGGCCGATGAGGTCGACGGCGGCCGGGCCCTGCGCGGGCGTCTCTGTCACGCCACGACCCCCCGGTTCACCCAGCGCGCCACGGTCTCGCCGTCGACACCCGCCTCCTTCAACAGGTGTTCGGTGTCGGTAGCGCCGGCCCTCAGGTCGGGCAGCGCAGCGCTCCCAGCACGGTCCATCCCGGCCAGGAGCGGGGCTAACTGCTGGAACGAACCCTCGGTCGGATGGGTCGCCGTCGTGACGGTGCCGCGAGCGGCGAATTGAGGGTAGGCGGCCACCTCGTGAATCTCGAGGACGGGCGCCACGCACGTGTCGGCCCCCGAAAGGAGGTCGACCCACTCGTCGCGTGCGCGCCGAGAGAAGGCCTGAGCGAAGGCGGCCCGCACGCGCGGCTGCGCCTCGTCGTCCAGTTGTGAGTCGGCCAGTTCGGTGCACTGCAGGGCGGCGCAGAGGTTGGCGAAGAACTTCGGCTCAATGGCAGCGACCACCACCCATTTGTCGTCGGAGGTGCGGTACGGGGCATAGCACGCGTAGCGACCCGAGAGGATGTCGTGGCCCGGATGGATCTCTCCGCCCCGAGCCAGCTGCTCGTCGATGGCGAGCGACATCAACCACAACACGCCGTCGGCCACCGAGACGTCCAGATACGTTCCCGCCCCGCTGTGCGCCCGACCCGCCAACGCCGCCGTGATGGCCAACGCAGCCTGCATGCCCCCGGCAGCGGCGTCGGCAATGGTGGCGCCGGGCAACGCTGGCGACCCGTCGGCCCCGGGCGTGGACATTGCCAGGAAGCCACCGACGGCGAGGTAGTCGAGGTCGTGGCCCGCCCACTGGGCGTGCGGGCCGTCCTGGCCGTAGCCACTCGTGGAGCAGTAGACGATGCCCGGGTTGCCGTCGGCGACGGTGGCGTAGCCGATGCCGAGGCGGTCAACCACGCCAGGACGGAAGCTCTCGACGACCACGTCGGCCGCCGCCGCCAGGGCGAGGAAGGCAGCACGGCCGTCGTCGTCTTTCAGATCGAGCAGCACGCGCCGCATGCCGCGATGGCCGCTGTACGCGAAAAACTGAGGCTCAATGGGCGCAGCATCGGCCGAAGGAACCGGACCGACCTTGACGACGCGGGCCCCGTAATCGGCCAACAAGCGGGTGCAGCGCGCCGCCGGCCCGACCGTCGACAGGTCGAGGACCGTGATGCCGGCCAATGCCAAGGGAGGGGACACCGAGAGCTCAGAAGTTCTTGGGCAGGCCGAGCTTGCGCCGGGCGATGATGTTCTTCTGGATCTCGGACGCGCCACCGCCGATGGTGTCGATGACGGTATAGCGATAGGTCGACTCGGACCGGCCCGCCATGGGCGCCTCGGGCGTCTTGACCCGGAGCTGCGACCCGGGGCCGGCGATATCCATGGCCGCGTTCGCCAAGCGCTTGGAGAACTCGGTGGCGAAGAGTTTGTACTCCGAGGCCTCCGCCGTCGGCGCCGCGCCCCCCTTGGCGGACTCGAAGACGAACTTGAGCCCCATGACCCGCGCCACCTCGAGCTGGGTGGCCAGCTGGGCCAGGCGCTGGCGGATGACCGGGTCGTCCTTCAGTGGCACCCCGTCGCGCACCGTCGTCCGCACGTACTCCACCAGGAGCTCGAAGCGTTGCTGCATCGGCGAGAGCGTGAACATGGTGAACCGCTCGAGGTCGAGCGCCTCCGAGATGTACTGGAACCCCCGCCCCACCTCCCCCACCACGTAGTCGTCGGGAACGAAAACGTCGTTGAGGAACACCTCGTTGGTGCGCTCGTCGCCCATAGTCCAGATCGCGTTCACGGTGATGCCCGGCTGGTCGATCGGGACGAGGAAGAGCGTGATGCCGCCGTGCTTGGAATCAGGGTCTGTGCGCCCTCCCACCCAGTACCACTCGGCGAAGTGGGCCGAGGTGGTCCATGTCTTCTGGCCGTTGAGGATCCAGCCTCCGTCGTCCCGAGTGGCCTTGAGCTGCATGGAGGCGGCGTCGGAGCCGGCGTTGGGCTCGGAGTAGCCGACGGCGAACTCGACCTCGTTGCGCAAGATCTTGGGGAGGAACTCGGCTTTCATCCGCTCGTTGCCGTGCCGGATGATCGTCTTGCCAACGATGCCGACGCCCTTGCCGATCTGAGGGCCACCGCGCCGGGCCAGCTGCTCGTTGAGGAGGTACTCGTAGATGCCCTCCCCCTCGGTGCCGCCGTATTCCTTGGGCCAGGTCATGCCGAGATAGCCCCGCTCGCCCATGGACGCCATGAAAGCCCGACGCTTCGGCGTGTCGACGATCTGGGCCATGTTCTCCCTGGTCACGTCGAAGATCTCGGGGTCGTCGTTCGCATCGAGGAAGGTCTCGACTTCCTTCACAAAGGCCAGCTGCTCCGGCGAGAACTCGAAATCCATGGTGCCTCTCTAGACGTGCGAACCGCCAAATCTGACGACCCGTCAGTTTTCGCTGGACATCATAGGCGGTCGGAATCGAGTGCCTCTTCGGCTCGGCCGTCTCCGATGGCTCCCTGCCCACCTCTGCGACGGTCACGACGAGGGGTCTCTTCCTCATTGGTGGGACCGTCGCCTCTTGGCACCGGATTGAGGACGACCGCTGATCGCGAAGTCAGTGCCGCGTGGCGGTCGGCATTTCTCTTGAAGGCGGATCCGCCGAGGGCAAATGCACAAAAGTCGGGGCAAGAACATGTCGCCCAGCCTGTGGCTACGTCTCGTTCATTCCCTTCCACACGGTCAGATCGAGAGTGGGAACCAACTTGATCAGCTCTTCCACATCGGGCGCGAAGAGGTCTTGGAGTCGACTCTTCACGTCGGCATCCAGAGCGGGCTTTTCCTCCAGCGTCTTGTTGATCGGCCGGTTGAGGATGGTCGGGCGGTACTCGGGATCGAGACCCAAGAAGCGATACGTCGCGACCAACTGCTCGACCGGCGCAGCCTTGCAGTGCTCGTACTGCAAAATGAGGAGCTGCTCGGGGGGAAAGTAATCCATCCAGCGCCGGAGATTTTCGGCATACATGGTGTACCCCACGGTCTCGGCGATGGTCGCGCCCACATGTGCGGCCCCGTTGCGAATCTCACTGGCGAGTCCTGATCGAAAACGCTCGATCGGATCACGCAAGATCAAGAGGAGTTTCGTGTCGGGTGCGGCTTTGGCGAGTAACGGCGGCACCCAGGGGTAATAGAGGTAGTCGGGAGTCCATTCCCCGGTGAGGGCGCCATTCCGACGGGGGAACTGCCGGTGATAGTCCGCGATGTCTGAAGACCCGAATGGCTGAGTGCCGAAACGGGCGAAGAAGTGGAGTTCCTTATTCACCGCAGGCACATCGGCCGCGCCGGGATGATCGATAATGAGCCGAAACCACCAGGTCGTCCCCGCTTTCTGGACTCCGATGCCGACAAAACCAGGCGGACCGTCGGTCTCACCGGGGCCAGGCGGCGGCGTATTGCTAAAATTGAACTCAGCTTCGTATCGGTAGTAGCGCCCCAAGCGGTGGCGTAAATCGCGCCGGATCCCCGGCGGTACGGCTTTGTGCACTCCGAGCGGGAGCTCTTTCAGCGCATTTGCGGTGGCCTGGCGAATTCCCATGGGCAAAGGCTGCCACAATCGACGGTCTCGGCACATCTGGTTCATTCTGGGTGAGTTGGATCAGAGAGAATTGGCGCCGCTGATTGAGTCACAAAGCTGTAGTTCGTCGATCCGATTGCGCTCTTTTGGCAGGCATTCGCCGGAAGTCGTCCCAACTGTCGAACTCTCAGCGGTACCCCTCGATCCCCGCCAGTTCCACGGTGAATGGAACGACACCATCAACGCTCAACCAAACCCGGCGTGAGCCGTTACCTACTGGAGACCCCACCGTCGACGGACCAGGCAGCCTGGGTTATGACCTCGTCAACAGCCAGGATGGTCTGGCTGAACCTCATGTGCTCCAGCACCCATGCTCTCGATCTGGGTCCGAGATCGTGATCTGTGCGCCGCCAGGTGACATATTTCTCGATGGCCTTCGCCAGGAGCACAGGGTCACCCGGCGGTACCAACTGCTCAGGAAAGCCACGCATGCTCGCGCCAAGTCCACCGATGTCTGAGGCCACCACTGGGGTCTCGCACGCCATCGACTCACTGATAACCAGGCCTTGCGTCTCCAAAAATATGCTCGGAAGAACCGAGATGTCGGCCGCCGCCATAAGGGCGGGGACGTCCGAGCGGGGCCCAAGGAAAGAGACCCGGTGTCCTTGCGCCAGGCATTTCCAACTCTCGCGAATATGAAGGCGATCTGCTGGCACCGCAAAGAACCAGATGCACGTTTGCATCGAGGCGGCCGACTGCGTCGACCAAGAAATGCGGACCCTTAATCCGTTCCAGTCGTCCGGCAAATATCACCATCGACTCCTCTCCGCCCACGTCGACGCTCGCTCGCACGGCCATGCGTTCTTCACGGGGAAGAGGGACGAAACGATCGATATCGACACCTGTCGGAATGGCCGACACTCGGGCCGGGTCCAATCCCGCCCGTGAGATCCAGCGGTTGGCGGTGTCAGCAGATGGGGCGATGGCGGCGGTGGAACGGCGCATCAGCGAGTTCAGCCAGGACGGCTGTCGGATCGGGGGTGGCAGATGCAGGTGCACTGCCACTCGTGCACCGGTGCGCGCTCCGATCGCCAAGGCGATCGGTACGTCGCCGGCGTTGTGCACATAGATAACCGACGGAGAGGTACGAATGCCCTTCAACGCCCCATCAAGGGTGCTGATGCTCGACGTGAGCGGTGAGGCGGAGCTTGGGAGGCTCGCACCAATCTGAGTGGTCGTCGCCGCGAGCTCCTTCCATGCCGGCCAGAAGTCCCCTCGGGTGACGTAGAGAAGATGGACCTCCCAGCCTCGCTCGACGAGGCCCCGGAAGATGGCGAGTTGCCCCGCTTCCGTGCCTCCAATCGACCCGAGGTGGTCCGCAATGGTCAGTACCCGCTTGCGCCTCACCGCGCTGCGCTTCATGAGGTATTCGTAGCCCGTCGCACCGAATTGCCCTTCGTAACTGAAGGACGGGAGGGCTCGAGGAGCGCCCCGGCGGATCCAGCTCACGCTGGGACTGGGAGCATGATCTCCGCCGAGCACGTCACCAGCCCCCCTGGCGCTACCGACGCCGACCACCCGCCTTAGGCCATGGTTCACTGCCATAACTGACAGGAAGACTACTCGGGCCCAATATCTCGCCTCTCGGTATGCCTTGCTCCGGTCAGGGAGACTCGTGGGCGATACCATGGCTTCGATGACGGCAGCACGCCCGGCGGACGAGCCGACCCGACGCAACGCCTGCGGTTCGCTCAGGCGGCCACGCCGTCCTGGGAGGTCCACAAAGCGCCGATGAGCGCCGGGACAAGCAGTCACCCCAGACCCCTCCTTCTGGTCGGGATTCCCCGGTCGGGGACGACCTGGACCATGCGAGTACTCGGGAGCGACCCGAACCTTCACCCTCTCATGGAACCCGACAACGAAGGCACGTCGGCGCCGGCGATCTGGGGCAAGAAGGCCGTGGGGAGGTTTCCGGCCTTGCAACCGGGTGACCACGACAAGCGCTACCACCGGCTCTGGTCGTGGATACTTGCAGGCGCTCCCCGGAGCCTTCGGCTGCTCACCGCGGCCCAGATCCTCGGGCACGTAGAGCGACCGGGCCGGACTCGATTCCTCCAGGGTCGGCGAGTACCGCTCATGACCATCGCGGGCGCGATGGCAAGCCATCCACGTAAGGGAGCACCATCGGAACTGCGGAACCAACGGGTCCTGGTCAAGACCGTCCATGCCCAGCTGGCGCTCGAGTGGCTCGCTGAGGAGTTCGAGTTTGACGTCCTCGTGCTCCTGCGGCATCCGGGAAACGTGCTGGCGAGCTGGCTCGCCCTGGATCTGAACGATCAATTCGTCCGCCTGGAGGAGAACCCAGCGGTGCGCAGCCGATTCCTCGACCCCTGGGGTGTGACAGCTCCCGGGCCCGACCCTCTCGAGCGCATGATCTTCACGATCGGCGTCTTGAGTACGGCGCTTGAGGCAGTCGCGTCCCGCAATCCCCGCTGGCTCATCCGAACCCACGAGCAGGTGTGCAGCGATCCCGTGCAAGAGTTCAAGAGGCTCTATGCAGACCTCGGTTTGAGTTGGAGCGAGGCGGTAGATGGGTTCTTGGTCGGCAATGACCGTCCCGGCAGGGGATTCTCCTCCCGGCGCGTGGCGGCTGAACTACCTGACAACTGGAAGCGGCGATTGACGTCCGACCAAGTCGTTGTGATGCAGCGCGTCCTCTCTCAGTTCCCGCTCAAAACCTGGACAGCAGAGGACTTCCACTCCACCGGGGCGTAGGGACTCGATTCCGCCCGTACGTTCCCTTCAACCTGACCCCGAAGGATCATTGTCCCATGGAGCTTGCCGATATGCGACGGTGAGAGTCAGGATTGGTTGTGACTTGGGGTCGTCTATGGCATTCTGCGTGAGGTGAGGGGTAGGGAGACCCAATGAGCGTCACCCGGCGTGGTTTCTTGGCGCTGCCGCCCAGTGTTCGTCTGGCAGCACTCCACACACTGGGCCGCTACGCCCCATGGGAGGAGCGTTTCGACTTCACCCCACCGGTGCCTGATCACGGAGAGGTGGTGGGCCCACCAGACTTTGTCGGCATCGGGGTGCAAAAGAGCGGGACAACGTGGTGGTACACGCTGATACTGAGCCACCCCGATGTGTCGTCACGCCCCGACATTCACAAGGAGCGACACTTTTTTGATCGGTTCGGGTCTCGAACCTTCGGCGCCTCGGAAATCTCGAACTATCACGGTTGGTTCCCACGCAGGCCCGGGACTCGAGCCGGGGAGTGGACGCCTGACTACTTCAGTTGCGCCTGGGTACCGCCCCTTCTCCACCGCGTCGCTCCTGAAACGCGCCTGCTTCTCTTGCTGCGCGATCCGGTAGATCGCTTCTTTTCAGGACTGGCGCACCAAAAGCGCGCAGGTCTTCGCTGCGACGGGGCCGCGATAGCCGATGCTTTCGAGCGCGGCATGTATCACCGTTCCCTGACCCGTTGGCAGGAGTACTTTGCTGCGGATCGAATCTTGGCGCTCCAGTTCGAACGGTGCGTCACCGATACCGGCGGCCAGCTAGCAAGAACGTTTGAGTTTCTCGGCCTCAGCAAGTACGCCGTCGAATCCCCCGAACGCACTACTCGCCCGCAGCAAACCTCCGCCCGGCGTGACTACGACGAAGACGTGCGGGCCCGGCTCGTGGATCTGTATGCCGCGGACGTGGCGGCTCTGGCAGCCCAGTTGTCGGACATCGATCTGTCACTGTGGCCGAACTTCGCTCATTTGGGCGACGGTGGAGCTCCGCCAGACTCTGGCCCCGATTCGATCTCACCCACTCGCCGGCCGTAACGGGGGTTTTCGCCGAGTCGACCCCGCATACCGTCCCACAGTCCGTGAGCGATCGCCGCCCGCTCGGCACCACTTCGAGCCCGCTGAAAACGTCGCATTGAGTAGGCCAGGTGCCAGGCGTGCCAGCCCGGATGCCCATGGCGGCGAGCGATCTCAAAGGAGTTCCGGGCGTGGTAATAGGCCCGCCAGGCTTCGTCGACGTCGACGGGACGTCGGCGACGAAGGGCTTCCTCTCGGCCAATCGTTGTTTGCTGGGCGGCCACCCGGCGGGCCGCCACGCCGTCAACCAGCACTTCGAAACCCGCCAGGGCCACACGACGGTAGTAGTCGAAGTCCTCGAGGCCGAAGTACCAATCTGTGTCGGGAACGACGCCAGCTTCGAACACCGACCGTGATACAACGGTCGCCCCCCACGAACCCACGTCGGCTGCAGCCAGATCCTGGGGTGTGCCCTCCGGTGGCACGACATTGACAGTATGAGCCCCCCGGCCGGCGAAATTCCTCCCGAAGGCCACCACGGCGCCGACGCGACCCGCACCTCGAGCGTTGATGCGATCAATGAGATCTCCGAGCCGGGGCGCCGGAAGTGGGAGGAGTCCGATGTCGTCCTCGCAGAGGTAGGCCCAACGTGTTGCGGTGTCGGAGAACGCCTCGATCATTCCGGCCTTGAAACCTCCTGCCGGACCAATGTTCTGAGGTAGACGCAGCATCCGGACTCGTGACTCCAGGACGGGGTCGTCAAGACCGCCGACGCCGTTCACCACCACGACGATGCGATTGGCAGCCAGGCCCTCGACCTCGAGGAGCGACCTCGTGAGATCGCTGGCCAACGTGGGCCGCATGTGAGTCAGAATGACAGCAGTGACCGATCCGAGGTCCGACCCCACTCGGTCGTGGCCTGAATGGACTGCTTCGGGAGATTCGCTCATGATGCCAACAGGATCATTCACCCGACCGGAACGAGGAGGGCCAATCGACCCTCCGGCATCGCGCGGTGCTGAACCGGTGTTCAGTTGACCTGCCAATCGGCCTTCACGTGGATCGGGGTAAGGATCATGACCCCGTCGGGCAGACGGATCTGATCGGGCCCGGATGCCTCGTATGAGACCACGCGATTCCATGGCACGCGACGGCTGGACCTTGCCCACACCATGGCCGCCCAGATCGAATCGCGGCCTGGAACCTCTTCCAGAGGTTCTCGACTTGGATCGTCCCGTCAGGCAATGTCGGCAAAATTCACCTCCAGCCGCTTGAAGATTCGATAACCGACGGTGAGATAGAACAGCGTCCCAAGAATGGCGAGCCCGATCAACGACCAGTCCGGCTCCAATCCGAGCAGCATGGTACGTCGCACGTTGTCGATCACCGGGCCCAACGGGTTGAAGAAGCTGTAGAGCGGCAGCACGAACTTTGGAACGTCCGGCTCCGACAACTTCGATAACGGCCAGATCACGGGATTCACGAAGAGGCCGAGGGAGAGGATGACCGGAAGGACCTGCATGAGGTCGCGCATCTGGATGATCAGGGCTGACACGGCCAAGGTGAGTCCAGCGGCAAACGCGACTTCGATGACCATGAACAACGGGGCCCACAGCGTCGTGATCGCCGGTGCGCGCCCGAAGATCACGAACAAGATGGCCAACGGAATCCACGACAGCACCGTGTTGATCCCCGTTACCCCCATGACCTCCAAGGGAAAACACTCCCGGGGAAACTGCGTCTTGGCGAGCAGGGCCTTGTTGGTGAGCAACGCGTTACCTCCAGTGCCCAACGCAGAGGAGAAAAAGGACCAGCACAAGATGCCGACAAAGGAGAAGAGGGCGAAGGGGATCCCTTCGGTCCCAAAGGTCTTTGCCCGCGAGAAAACGACGATCATGATGATCAAGGTGAGCACCGGGCTCAAGAGTGCCCACATGATCCCTAGGGTCGCCTGCTTGTACTGCGCCCGGAAATCGCGTTCAGCGAGCGTGAAAACGATCTCACGGTATGCCCATAGCTTCTTTGCTGACGAAAGTAGGCCCGCCTTATGGTGGTAAAAGAGCTCCGGTGGTGGTGCGGCCGGGATGGCCGAAACATCGGTAACTTGGAGCGAGCCTTGGCCCGGCGGATCTGATTCAACCGTCGACGACACATCCCCTCCGGGCCTGGCCCTGAGGGCCGATTGTTGGCGTAAATCGCGTAGAATGCTACCGCGTGCTCCGGGAGGGGATCGATCGGAGCTCACCTGAAGGCTACTATCTGCCCGTGTCCGCCCGGGGGGAGTTCGGTGCGCGCCATCTGGAGGCCCGCCCCCGGGTGCTCCTGGTCATCAAGTGCATGGGCTACGGGGGGGCCGAGCGCCTCCTCGTCGACCTCCTGGCAGCGAGAGATCGAGCTGCCTTCGATTACGAATTCGCCTACGTGCTGGCGTCGGAGAACACGCTGGTGCCCGCGATCCAAGCCAGCGGCGTGCCGGCGCACTGTCTGGGCGCCCGTCACAACGGCGACCTCCGCTGGACGCTCCGCCTCCGACGATTGTTGGTCGAGGGTGACTTCGATATCGTCCACTTTCATCTGCCTTATGCAGCGGCGTTGGGCCGGCTCGTGGCTCGATCACTCCCGCGAAGCCAACGCCCAGTGCTCATGTACACAGAACACAGCCTGTGGCATAAGACCGCGGCGCCTGTCCGGATCCTCAATCGCGCAACCATCGGGCTCGACAAGGCGCTCGTGGCGGTGTCTCCTGCCGCGCATGACGCGCTGCCGACTTCCTTGCAAACCCACGCCACAGTCGTGATACATGGAGTGGACTTCACCCAATCTGATGCGCTGATATCGCGAGAGGAAGAGATACAGGCCGAAGTGCGGTCCGAACTCGGTGTCTCCGTCGAAGAGATTTTGGTTATCGCCGTCGCAAACCTCCGGGCGGAGAAGGGCTACGACGTTCTCCTCGAGGCTGCTCGGATTCTTGCCGATCAGGATCTCCCGATTCGCATTGCCGCAGTGGGAAGGGGGCCTCTGAAAGACGAATTGAGCAAGCGACATGCTGCTCTCGGTCTAAGAGATCGATTCATGTTTCTCGGCCAGCGTGACGACGTCTTGCGGCTCATGACCGGAGCCGATGTCTTCGTTCTGGCCTCTCACCATGAGGGCCTCCCGGTGGCGCTCATGGAAGCCATGAGCGTTGGCCTCCCCATCGTCGCCACGGCCGTCGGTGGCGTGCCCCAATTCGTCACCGACTCCGAAGAAGGACTACTGGTTGCCCCAGGACGCCCCGATCTTCTCGCAGAGGCTCTTGTCCGTATCTGCACGGACTCTGAGCTGCGCCGACGCCTCGGAGAAGGCGCCAAACGCAAGAGCACCGTATTCGACGTCCGGTCGGCGAGCGCCAAGATTGAAGATATTTACCGGCGGCTCGTCGAAGCATCTCCGATGACAGATCTTGGGTGGACGCAGGCTTTCCACGTCACCACAGTGGAGGCCGCCTCGTGACCACTGAGTCGATGAGGACGTCGCGAAGTTCGGCAATCCCACGGTGGAGACGGAGGCAACGTCTGGCCACTGGGCGGAACGTCGAACGGCGACCCTCGAGATGCACCTCGACCCACGACACCGAGGTATTCGTTCGAGTGATAAGTGAAGTGACCATGAATCCGGCGCGCCGGGCAACGATGGTGGCTACGGAAGGGCGCATGGCCGAAGAGGAGTTCGACGATCAAGAAGCGGGCCGCCGGACGCCGGGCGTCTCTTGGAGGCCATCGGGCTCTCCCGTCCGGAGCGCGGGGGATCCGAGAAGATGAACGATCTGGCGGACGAAGACGCCTTGGTACTGCATGTCATACCAACGCCCGCGGCCCGGGGGGCGCAACGTGAGGCTCGAGCACTCGCAGACAGCCTCGACACCCCGGGCGTCCGTCGCCATCGAGTACTGACACTCTTTGAGAGTCCACCCGAGGTGCCATTTGACTTTTCTCTTGGAGTTCCGGGGAGGAACGGACGCCGCAAAAGGCTTCGACCCTCGCCTCGTCATTCCTCTTCGCACCGAGCTTTCCCGCCTCGAACCCGCGGTCGTCATATCGCATGGGAGCGACCCGATGAAATACCTGGTCACGGCCATGATTGGGCGTCGGCATCCGCTCGCCTTCTACGCCATCGGCACCTACGCAGGGCGAACGGACAAGCACGCGCAACTCACGCTCTGGCGAACCCTGGCTCGCCGTGCCGACCGAGTCATCGCTTGTGGCGAGGAAGTGAGAGATGAGTGCACGAACCTCCTCAGAGTCCCTGCCGCAAATGTGTTCCTGACAGCCAACGGCAGGGACCCTGCGCAGTTCCATCCTCCCGAGCACAGATCCCCCTCCCCCATCCCCACGGTTGTGTTTGTGGGCGCCCTCACGCCCGGCAAACGTCCGGATTGCTTTATCGAACTGGTTGCCAATCTTCGATCCCGAGGAATCCAACTGCGGGCCCGGGTCATCGGGGCGGGTCCGATGCGCGATGCACTGGTTGAACCGGCAAGGCATTCCGACGTTGAACTCATGGGCCCGCGCTCCGACGTACCCGCCCTACTCCGTCAATCCGATCTCTTGGTCTTTCCAAGCCTCCCGGCCGGCGAGGGTATGCCGGGTGTTCTCATTGAGGCTGGGCTGTCAGGTGTCCCGGTCGTGACGACCGCAGTGCCAGGCGTCGGCTCGATCGTGGCGGACGGTGAAACCGGGATCGTCGTCGCCGTCAATGATCCGTCCGGTCTGGCGGATGCGGCCGCTCGACTCCTCCACGACGTCCCGACGCGGGTAGCCATGGGTGCCGCCGCACGGGCGCGCTGCATGGACCGCTTCAGTCTGTCGGTGGTCGGGGATCGGTGGTTGGAGATTCTGGATCCGCTGCTGGGTCCTCGGGCGGCGCCGGGCCGACCCTAGCTCGGACAGGCTGGCGGAAGTGGCAGGCTGGTCGGGCGGAACATTCTCGGCTTCGGACCGGAAGGTAGCCCACCCGGCGTGGGCACCGGGGTCGCAGACTCCCCGTCACGGCGTCTCCTGAGCCGTTCGCCTCGACGCAGCTCCCAGTCAAACTGAGGTTCTTCTCCCTTGGGCGAGAGCGGGATCGACAGGACAACCAAAAGAAATGGAAAGAGGAGCGTCCGCTCCCTCGTAATAAGGCCCAAGTTGCCGAGCGCCGCGAACGTGTAGATAAATCCAAGGGAATAAATCACGCAGAGCAATATGTAGGGTCGCGCAAACGAGGCCCGTACCACGATTCGCAGCTGGCGCCAGGACGACAGAATAACGCCAACGATCACAAGGTTTTCAAGTGAAGCCAGACGCTCCCCATTACCATGGGCGTTGTAACCTAAAGGGTCAAATAGAACAGTGAAGATATCGTGAAAAAACCCCTTTGGACCTGGTGAATAGGTTACGTTGCTGCTCCCGTAACCAGACGACGTAGAACCCCCTTGTCGGTCGTTGAGATCTGTTGCAACGAGAACGACCCTCCGGAACTGCGGAGAAAGTGCAAAGTCAAATAGACAGACACCCCCAGCAGCACCAAGAGAAAAGCCACGGCGCCAACGCGCCTCACTCCCCCCAGCGCTCGGCGAGGGCCCGCAGGGAGGATCAGCAGCGCGATGCAGAAACCTCCCAGGAGTAAGAGCAGTTCATTGGGCCGGACGACGGCACCAATAGCGCCTCCGATGATGAGCAGAACGAATCCCCCACGCCGTCGGGCCAGGATCTTGGCCGCGCCGAAGGCAGCCAGGCCGAGCGAGAGGGTCATGATCGCCTCTTTGCTCACATCAGCGGTCCAAAATATGAGCGAAGGCAGGAAGAAGAGCAAAATGGCGTAACGACGATGGTTGGCGCCAGCGAAGGTCAGACTGAAGGCGCGGTAGAAAAAGAGGAGCCCGAGCCAAGCGGCAGAAACTGAAGATGAGAAACGCTCCGACCTGATTGATACCAATGATGGCAAACACGCCCGCCGTGATCGCACTCACCATTCCATCGCCAACCAACCGCTTACCACCGGGAACAGAGAAGTCGAAGTGCCGGTAGCTCGAAGCGAGGCTGGCACCCTGGTTGTCGTACCGAAGCCAGTCGGCAATCCCGTTGTAGAAGTGATCAACGACCCAGATCTGCAGGGGGGCGGCAACCAAGTGCAGAAGGAGGCTGGCCGTGAGTACCCGGACCAGCCAAGGGTTCTTCTCCGCATAGGAGACCCGGTGAATGATTGGCCGGCCAATCCCAAAAAGTATTCCGGCGATTAAAAGCCCGATTAGGGGGTTGGATGGAATGGAGACACCCAGGATGAACACTTCAGTACGCACCTAGAGATATGGCGGCAGCGTTTCCCGATAGATGAGAACCCAGCGTCTCCGCACTCTCAGGATCTGAAGGTATCGGCATTTCCAAGACGATGCTGGACCACCGCGACGGAGGGACTTCGAGTCTGAGATGGAAGTCTGTCTACAGGTCACTGCCGATTAGCTGCGGAGAGAACGAGGTCGTTGCCGTCGCTTTCGTGCTCAACGATTGTGGGCTCGATAGTCGGACCAGCCACCATTTCTTTCCCCGTTCCCGTGGCCGTTCCCGTTGCCGTTCCTTCGCGTGCTCGAGGGTCGGCACAGAACCTTTTATTTCCCGTTCCCGTTGCCGTTCCCGTTCCCGCGGCCGTTGCCGTTTCCATTCCCGTTCTTCGCGTGCTCGAGGGTCGGCACAGCAACCTTTTCCTTCCCGTTCCCGTTCGCGTGGCCGTTCCCGTTGCCGTTCCCGTTCTTCGCGTGCTCGAGGGTCGGCACAGCAACCTTTTCCTTCCCGTTCCCGTTCCCGTTCGCGGGGCCGTTGCCGTTGCCATTCGCGTGGCCGTTGCCGTTGCCGTTCCCGTTCCCGTGGCCGTTGCCGTTCGCATTCCCGTTCTTCGCGTGCTCGAGGGTCGGCACAGCAACCTTTTCGTTGCCGTTCCCGTTCGCGTGGCCGTTCCCGTTGCCGTTCCGTGGCCGTTGCCGTTCCCGGTCTCCGCGTGCTCAAGGGTTGGGACAGCAACCTTTTCGTTCCCGTTCCCGTGGCCGTTGCCGTTCCCGTTCTTCGCGTGCTCGAGGGTCGGGACAGCAACCTTTTCGTTCCCGTTCCCGTTGCCGTTGCCGTTCCCGTTGCCGTTGCCGTTGCCGTTGCCGTTGCCGTTCTTCGCGTGCTCGAGGGTCGGGACAGCAACCTTTTCGTTGCCGTTCCCGTTCCCGTTGCCGTTGCCGTTGCCGTTCGCGTGGCCGTTGCCGTTCCCGGTCTTCGCGTGCTCGAGGGTCGGCGACCTTCGCCGTTCGCATGGCCGTTGCCGTTCCCGTTCGCCGTTGCCGTTCCCGTTCTCCGCGTGCTCGAGGGTCGGGACAGCAACCTTTTCGTTCCCGTTCGCCGTTGCCGTTCCCGTTCGCGTGGCCGTTGCCGTTCCCGTTCCCGTTGCCGTTACCGTTCTTCGCGTGCTCGATGGCCGTTCCCGTTCCCGTTCCCGTTGCCGTTCTTCGCGTGCTCGAGGGTCGGCACAGCAACCTTTCCGTTCCCGTTCCCGTTGCCGTTGCCGTTCCCGTTCGTTCGCGTGCTCGAGGGTCGGCACAGCAACCTTTCCGTTCCCGTTCCCGTTGCCGTTGCCGTTCGCGTTCCCGTTCCCGTTGCCGTTCGCCGTTGCGTTCGCGTGCTCGCGTGGCCGTTGCCGTTCGCGTGGCCGTTGCCGTTCCCGTGGCCGTTGCCGTTCGCGTGGCCGTTGCCGTTGCTCACGACCTCGAGGACGGCGGGCTCGTGGTTCGCAACTGCCACCATTTCCTTGCCGTTCCCGTTCCCGTGTGCCGCTCTCAGCGCGTTCAAGGATCTCGGACTCAAGGTCGGGGGCGGCCACCGCTTCTTTGCCGTTCTCACTCCCCCTACCGGTGCCGCTCTCCGCGTCCTCAGAGGTGCTAGGCCCGCGACCAGGGCTGATCTCGCCGTCGTTGCCGTTGCCGGTCACCGCCTGCTCGAGAGTCTCGGAGCCGCTGAAGGCCACGTCGGCGTGAGGCACTGGCTCGAGCACCTTCTCCAGAGGAGCTTCGACTCCCTTGGATCCCGGCCGAACAGACACAAGATGCCTGATGTCCCGTGTGCCGATCTCCACGTTTGTCAGGACGACACCGAGAACCGGAGCATTCATCCGACGTAGAAGGTCGCCAGCTTGCTTCGCTCCGTCGAGTTTTGTCTCGACGCAGTCACCCACAACGAGAACCACGTCCACAGCCTGAGAAAGTGCCTCCGTATCGTGATACGCGAGAACTGGAGGTGCTTCAATGATGACGATGTCCGCCAGATCTCTTGCAGCTCTAATAAGGCCCGGTGCACGGTTCACCAATTGAGCGCTATTCGCTACAAACTCGCTCAACGACAGAGACGAAACGTTCTCGACAAGGGTCGGCTGCACACGAACCGCAAGATTCACCGAAGTAGCGTCCTGAGCGAGGTCCCTGGTCGCTCCAGCTGACCTCATTCGATCGGACATCGAGAGTGCTCATCACAAGAACCCGAAGGCCCGCACGGGCGTAGGACGCTGCCAGGTTGGCCACAACCACGGGTCTGGCAGTTTCTTCGCCAGGAGAGACCACCAAAACGACCTGACGAGTATTGATCGGCGCTGAATCTGGTCGGGCCGCCTCGTCAGTATTAGCAAGTGCCGGTCGTCGTGGAGCCGAGCTGCTGAGCCTCAGGCTGGTCCCGCGTCATAGACCAATTCTCCGGCCAAGTCCTCCAGTACTACGGCCATGCGAAGCATCTGGTAAGCCTCGGCGACGGGCGAATCCGACGCATTCGGCAGACTCAAGGCCGACATATCGCATTGGCCGTTCATCTTTGAGGGGAGTGGAATTTCCGCCACAATCGGGAATCCGAAATGGTTGGCAGCTCGGGAGGAATCGCGCAGTCGCTTATCGAGGAGCGCCAATATCAGGACTATGCCCGCGCCAATGATCAGACCGACTACGAACCCTCCGAGCAAACGCACCTTTTTGCTCGATGTCGCTCCAGCGACCTTCCCTCCCCCAGAACTCGTCGCCCCACTTGCGGTAGCCGGCTCAACACCTGGTAGCCAGTGGTCACAGGGGTTGCAATTAGCGTTTGTTCGTCGGCTTGAGCCGACGACAACTGAGAGGTCAGGCTCGCAGGCGCTTTCGAGCCGCTAGCGGCAATCTCAAATTTCAGCTTATTGATGGTACTCTGGACCTGTTGCAGCTGGGCTTGTTGCTTCGACGAGACCAACCCATTGATGTAATTGCCGAGGGCCTTGGCATAGGCGTTTGTGAACGCTGCCGACTTTGCTGGCGTTGGCCCGGTCGGTGGACAGAGCCACCTCTCCCGCGCCCAGACCTGCTACTGCGGTCTTTGCCTTCTTGGGAGCCGGGCCGACGGCATATGCGACCAGCTGGTGCACCGGCTGAGTGAAGCCGACAGCCTTAGCCGCCGCTTCGACGACAGAGGTTTCGTGGGAATAAAAGAGAATCTGGTCAGTGGTCAGCGCACTGCCTAAGCCCTCCAGACTCTTGGCAGCTTGGGGTGGGGCTCCGACGAGCGAATACGTCGTCCACTTCCACGAGGAAGCCTTGGCGGTCGAAGGCTTTGAGGCCCCCGGAATAAGCTAGAACTGCCAGAACCGCGCATATGACGCCCAGGACGACGGGCACCCACCATCGCCTGAGCAGCACCCCTCCGTAGTCGATCGGCTCCATCCGCCTGCTCCCCGTCCCTCGCTCGAAGGGAGCGCAACTTACCTCAAACTCCTCTCGGAATGAACTCCGCAGAGGCCTCCCCGGTTGCCGACCCTACCTAAATTGTCCGTCGGTTGCTTTTCGCTCCCGCTTACGGCCTGCCCCGTCCTCTCCAGGCGCTCCAGTCGAGTTGTCGGAGCACCCGGTGGTAGTGGGTCAGTTTGACCGAGGCGAGAAAGGTGGATTTCACTATTTGACCAGCTCAGAGGGCCAGAATAGACAGTGAGTTGCTCACCCTGTGAGCTAGGCAGCGCGGACACAGAGCCGGGATCCATCCCTGCGCTCCTCGTCGTGGCCCTGACAAGAACGCAATCCGAATTCTGCGTACACCATCCCAACACGAAATCCCTGTTCAATCCCTCTACGTATCAGGCCCGTCCTGGGTGGTGATCAGGTCGAGGCCGAGGATCTCCTGGGTGTCCGTCGTAGTTCACGGCGCCGTAGCGATGACCCACACGCCCTTGACGATGCGGCCGCCTGCCCTCACCTTCGGGTCAGGGCATCGGCCCCAGACGTAGGTGTGGGGAGCAGCGTCGAGGGGCCGGTAGTCAAACGCCTCCACACTCTCGTCGAGGGACTGGGCCAACCTGAGACCTGGGACTTTGAGATCCCTCGACCCCCATGGAACCGACCACGTCGTCGACGCGCCGGGTGGAGACCCCTTCGACGCAGCACTGGGCGACCACGGCAACCAGCGCTCCACTGGCCCGGCGTGGACCTCGATCAGCCCGTCGGAGAAGTGGCTATCGGTCCGGAGCTTGGGGATGGCCAGGTCGATGGTGCCGGCCCTCGTATCCCAGTGACTAGATCGATAGCCATTGCGCGAGTCACCCGCTGGGGACTGACGTCGCCCTATTCGGCGTTGGACAGGCCCGACACCTCCTCCATCATCAGGGCCTCGGCGAAGGTCTGGACCATGGTTCGGACCAGGTCAGGATGGGCCTCGAGCAGGTACTTGCCGAGCACTCGGCCGCGCCCATCGTGCTGGTGACTTCCACCGCATCGTCTCCTTCGTGTTCTTTGGGCGGAACTTGAAGATTGATCCGGAGGTCGTCGCGTCCGGGGGATGGTCAGCCCGTCACGAGCTCACCGTCGCCGAACCGGTACACCACGCCGGTGGACATGAACTGGGGAAATGGAACGTGGCCGTCAAAGCACTGATTAGGGTTTGCCGCGATCGTCAAATGCGAGACGATTAGGAGCGCTCTTTCCAGTGGACCGGGCAAACCTCCTGATTGTGCGCGATCTCTGAAACCCGCGGTCTGTAATCACTGAAACCCGCGATCGGCGATCAGCGAAAGTCGCGTTTTGCGATCAGCGAAACCCGCGCTGAGCTGTTCCTTTCGTTCTTCCGGACCGGTATCCACCCGGTCGGTCAAGAGCCCCTCCAGGGTCTTGGGCATCCACTGCACCAAGCCCACTGGAGGGACCACAGCAATGATGACCCAGGAGGAGTTCATGGACGTCATGGCGATGAAGCGCCAAGGCATGAGCATCAAGGAGATCGCCGAAGAGACCGGCTATCACCCGAGCACCATCAGCAGCTGGCTGCGCAACGGCGGCCCGCCCGAGCGCCGTGCGAGGACCTCGGTTCCGGTGATCGACGAGTACTGGGCGGGCGAGATCGGCGGGTTGTTGCGGGTGGCCCCGCGTCTGTTGGCCACCAGCGTCTTCGAGCTGATCAGGGCCAAGGGCTACACCGGCTCCTATGTAAGCGTGGCCCGGCACCTCAACACGCTGCGCGGTCCGAGGTTCTCGGCCGCCCCGGCGGCCTCGACGCGGATCGTGACCGCTCCAGGCGAAGAAGCCCAGTTCGACTGGTCCGACGTGTCGCACTGGACGCAGCGAATGGGGACTGGGCGAGGTCCAGTGCTTCTCGGCCATCTTGAGCTTCTCGAGGGTCCGCATCTGGTGGTTCGCCCGCTCCGTCGACCGCGAGCACACCTTTGAGGGACTCATTCGGTTCTTCGAGTTCGTCGGCGGTGTCCCCAAGGTCTTGCGCACCGACTGCATGGGTGCGCTCGGGACTTCGCAGGGCCGGCGCTTTCGCCTCCACCCTCCGGCCCACGGCTTCGCCCAGTTCTGCGGCACCGAGATCCGGGCTTGCCAGGCTCGTGACGCCAAGCGCAAGGGCAAGGTGGAGCGCCCCTTCCGTGACGTCAAGGAACGCTTTCTCGAAGAATGCACGGCGACGGGGCCACCGAGGAGCCTGGCCGAGCTCAACGAGCGGGCGGCCCGCTGGCTAGAGATTCGTGTCCATGCCCGGGTGCACCGGGGCACCGGAGCCGTGCCCGCGGAGCGACTGGCCGCCGAAGTGCCCCTGCTCGCAGCGCTGCCCCGCAGGCGATTCGACACGGCCTATGTCGAAGCGCGCAGGGTCCATGTGGCCATTCCCCAGATCGAGTGGCGCGGCGTGCGCTACTCGGTGCCACCACACTGCCTGGGCCAGCGCGTCGAAGTGCGCCAAGAGGTGGAGGGGTCCACGATCGAGATCCGCTGGGCCGGAGAGCACGTGGCCACCCACGACATCTGCCGACACCGAGGGAGTCGAAGTCTGGGATGCGCTGCACTTCCAAGAAGCCCAGATGGCCGCCCTGTCGCGCAGCCGGGGCCGCCACCTCAGCATCGTCGTGCCCGACGACCCTCGGGCCGCGTCGCCCCCGCTCCGACTCGACATTGCAGGAGACGTCGACGTCGACGTGCCTGACCTGGCCCGCTATGAGACCGAGGGGGCCCGATCATGACCAACTCGCTCTATGAGCAGCTCAAAGACGACCTGGGCTATCTCGGTCTCGCTCGCTCGGCCGAATGCTTCGCCCTGATCGCCGAAGAAGCCAAGAACGGCGAGTGGAGCCATATCGAGTACCTGGCCCGGGTCATCGGCGAACAGGCCAACGCCACGGTCAATCGAAAGCTGGCGGCCCGATTACGTTTCGCCCGCTTCCCGTTCCGGCGCAATCTGAGCGACTTCGACTTCGAGTTCCAACCCAGCGTCGACCGCAAGCTGATCGAGGACCTGGCCACGCTGCGCTTCATCGAGGAGAACCGCCCGATTCTCTTCTTGGGCCAGCCGGGCTGTGGCAAGACGCATCTGGCCGTCGCCCTGGCCACCACCGCCGTCGAGGCCGGGTTCCGGGGTTACTTCACGACAGCCGACGACATGGTCAATACCTTGGTGCGGGCCAAACGTGAAGGCACGTTCGGCTCCAAGCTCAAGACGCTGACCGCACCGAGCGTGCTGGTCATCGACGACGTCGGCCTCCTCCCCATCGAACGCGGCGGAGCCGGCGTCTTCTTCCACGTCGTCAACACCCGCTATGAGCGCGGGCACCCCACCTTGATCACCACCAACCGGGGACTCCCCGAATGGGGAGAGATCTTCGGCGACCCCGTCGTTGCTGCCGCCATCTTGGACCGCCTCATGCACAACGCCGTGGTCTTCAACATCAAGGGGCCGTCGTGGCGGATGCGTGAGCACTACGCCCTCGAGACGGCCGCCACCGAGCCCGAAGCGAGCTCAGGAAGGAGGCGCCGCTAACCTTTCCACTCGAGGAACCAGGGGTCAGCTCAACGCGGGATTCGGTGATCGCCAAACGCGGGATTCACTGATCGCAGATCGCGGGGTCCGGAGAGAGCGCACACTGATCTCCGTGCTTGGGCAAGGCGAACCGCAGGAGGCCCGCAACCTCGGGGCGGTTGTGCAAGACGGCTCTGACGCGCTCCGCTGAAGTGAGGAGCAACCGTGTCGCCTGCCAGGCACGATTCGACCTCGGCTGGTAAACGGATTTAGCCGCGAATGACTCGCCACTCAGCGACGCCACCCCACAGATCGCGGCCGCCCTGCAGGCGAGTTACCGGGACGTCCTCAATCTGCATTCGAGTGCCTGCGCTTCGAGGCTGTCGCCTCCGCAGTAAATAGGCGCGATGGGCCGTGGCCACGTCGATGCTCAACCGGCGACGATCGCCGAACTGGAAGAAATCGCGGTCGTCGTAGCCCATAACGGGCGCGCCACACTTGCGCTCGGTGCCATGTTCGTGAAGATCGACGCTGAAGGCATTTGTGCTCGCTCTTGCCGCCCTCCAGAGACGGCGACCCGCCACCTCGGCGAGCTACCTACCGCGTCGTTGTCGTCGAGGGCCTCGGCTTGTGCCGACGCCCGGGTCATGGCGCTAGCTGAGCGTTAAGTGACCCCACTCTGTCCGATCGGCAGCTGAGCCACCGTCGCGGGTCCGAGATCGAAATTGGGCGGCTGCCCACGCGGCTCAACTTGCCCGAGCGGGGCCTGCCCCTGACGAGACGGATCCCACCTGCCTGCGCCCAGCCTTCCTTAGGTCGTACGTGCGGCTAAGAGGCGTGGCCGGCGTCAGCCATTGAAGGCTCTGGCTCCAGGTGGTTCTTCGGGCCTACCTGGGGTTTTTCGACCGATCTCCGAATGTCGCGCGAGCCGATACGCATATTGGTCAGGGCGACGCCGATCACGGGCGCGCCAATCCGCCGCAGAAGGTCTCCGGATCGTTTTGCCTGGTCAAACGTTGTTGCGAGGCACTCTCCCACGACCAAAACGACATCGACGAAGGGTGCCAGCGCCTCGGCGTCGTGGAAACCCAGAAGCGGAGGTGCCTCGACGAGAATCACCTCCGCCAAGTGTCGGGCTGCTTCCAGTACCGCAGGCCCCCTCAATGCCAGTTGCCCGCTGTTCGCGACGAATGGAATCAGCGGGACAGACGAGACGTTGGCCAGAGGAGATGGCCGCAAGGCTGCTTCAAGGACTTCTGGAGCAATCGGTGCGGTCGGGTCCTGGCCCGGAGGGCTGACGCGATTGCTGGCATGAAGATCGTGGGTGCTCATCACAATCACCCGCTGCCCGCCGTCCGCAAAGGTGGCCGCAAGGTTGGTAACTACGAGCGGGCGGGTCGCTTCGGTGCCCGCTGAAACAACCATGATGACCTGGCGTACCACAGAGCTGGAGCGATTCGGACTCGGAAGCGAACCCGTCGCCATTGCTCGTTTGAGTACCTAAGGCAAGTTCTTGACCACTCGTCATCCGACTGCGTTGGCCATTTCCTACGTCCTCGTATCGGGTCGGAGGTTTCACGGCACCAAACAGCACGGACATTCTCAACATCCGATAGGCCTCCGCCGTTGGTGTGCTGGCCCCGCTGAAGACCGATACCACGCCGGCGCCGTTCTCTTTCGACGGGATTGGGATCTCGGCTACCACGGGGTAGCCGAACGTCTCCTCTGCACGCGAGCTGCCCCGAATGCGCTTGTCAAGCATCTCGAGCACGAGGACGATTCCAGCTGCCAATATCAGCCCGATCAAAAGACCCGCGAAACCCTCGAACGAATCGACTGGATCCGAGGCCATTCAATCCGCCGCCGCCAGTCTTGGTTGCCGAACTTGCCTGAGCCGGCTGCAGAATGAGGTAACCCGTCGACGATGAAGCGGCCGAAAGGGCTTGTTCCTGCGCCACGGCCTGGTCAAGTTGATTCTCGAGGTTGGTACTTACCTTCGTCTTCCCGAGCGCTGCGATCTCGCTCTGTAGGTCAGTGACCTTCTTTTTGGCAGCAGCCACTTGGCCCTGGTTGCGCTGCGCGACCAGATTGCTCATGTAGTCCCCGAGCTGAGTCTGCGAAAGCATTCGTAAATGCGGCAGATCGAGTACGGGGGTCGCTCCAGTGCCGCTGATCTTGATCGTGCTTCCGGCGGCGTCCGCGGCACCCCTCTTCGTAGAATCGGAGGTAACGGTGATCTCACGCTCCAGCTCGGTCAATGACCCCGTACGCCCAGCCTGCTTTGCGGCCGCCAACATCACCTGGTCAGTGTGGGCGTAAAAGGAAATCTGGCTAGTGGTGACACCACCTGCCAGCGCCCCGCTGCCTCCGGCTCCCCCTGGAGGGGAAGCACCGACGATCGCTGTTGTGCTCCATGACAGAGGGCTCGAATGTCCGGAGTGGTGGCTAACCGGCAGCGCCAACCCCACCAAAAGCCCGACGAGTCCCAGCACCAACAGAAGCCACCAGCGGCGGAGGAGCGCGCCTCCGAAGTCAACCGGCTCCATCCGCCCCCACCTCCTCGCTCCCAGATACTCCATCCGGCGAACCCGCCGAGGGGCGTTGTCCCGCATCGTGCGATCTATCAGCTGCAACGCCCTCCAGCTGAGATATGGAGGATACATCTCGAGAATTGGTCTTGGCCATCGGGGTGGCCGATTTGCGGCGTAACGCGGTTAATCAAGAGGACTTGTGCGGAAACCCCGTAGAAATGCCCGCGACCAGCACGTTCGTGGGTGCGGAATAGTGCCGTTCGGGCTCGAATGAAAGAACCGGGGCCCAGGAGTCCCACTCTTTCTCCAAGGCAAGTGAAGCCATCGTGTTGCATGGGCTTCCCAAGTGCGACGTGGCCAAACCGTTAGTCGGCGTGATAAGAGTTACGGGCCGTAAAAAGGGAATTGGTCGAAGCGAGGGGCTCTGCGATAGCGGGGCAAAGGGGGACGTCGACTAGGCCGCACGGGAGGCCGTTCTCGTCACTTGGGTGACCATTGGGTGACGGAATCGGGGGGTGGGGGTGTCGGATGGACTTTTCGGGGCGCGGTATAGAGATCGAGCGGGAAACCGCGCGATGATGCGCCGGTGCGGGTCATGAGCGAGCTGAGCGTTGCGACACGCGCCAGCCGGGTGCGAGCTCGCCTGTTGTTCTTGTTGCTCGACGCGATATCGGTCTGCGCGGGCTACGGACTGGCAGAGGTTATTTATTTCCGGCACAGGCCGCCTGCAGACTACTGGCAGCACTTTGCGTTGTTTCTCGCAGCAGCCGTCGTCGTCGCGCTGACGGCCAACCATCTCTTCGGGCTCTACGAACGCATGTGGCGTCATGCCGGAGCGCAGGAAGCGAGCCAACTGTGTCTTGCTGCGCTCGTGACAATGGCAGTTTTGCTCGCTCTCGACCTCGTCTGGCGCATGTACAGCCCGGAGCTCGTTCCGGTCAGTGTCGTCGTCGTCGGGTGCCTGTTCTCCACTATCGGTATGGGCATCATCCGATTCCACTCGCGATTGTTTGCGTGGCAACGCGGATCCCGGCAGATGGGTCTGAGGGTCGCAATCGTGGGCAGCTTCGATATGGGCGCTGCCGCCATTCGCGAAATGCAGAATTGCCCGAGCGCTGGGCTCATCCCGGTAGCGGTTTTCGACGATGACACCCGCGCCCACGGGCTTTCGCTGCTCGGCGTTCCTGTCGTCGGCAAGATCGCCGACATCCCGGACGCCACGGACCGCTACACAATTCAGCAGGTGCTGTTAGCCATTCCCGTCCCCACCGCCAGAACTGGTGGAGAAGGTGCTCCAAGTGTCGGAACAGGCGGGCGTGGCGATGAAGGTGCTTCCCGGCGTGCGCAACCTCATGAACGAACCTACGCATCTTGCGACGGTTCGACAAGCTCGAGAGCCGAGCATCGAGGACCTTCTCGGTCGGAATCCGGTCGCTGAGGAACTCGACACGATCCGGCCCGCTTTGGCTGGGCGGCGGGTTCTGGTCACAGGTGCTGGTGGCTCGATCGGGTCAGAGATATGCCGCCAGATATCGGGCCTCAAACCCGACCTGCTGGTCCTTCTTGACCACGATGAAACGCACCTCCACGACACCGCCTCCACGATCTCCGAACCGTGCGTGCAAGCACTGGTTGATATCACTGATCGCACGGCGGTGTTCGAAGTCTTCAACCACTACCGCCCCGAAATAGTGCTCCACGCTGCGGCCCATAAGCACGTGCCTGTACTCGAGACGTACCCTGTGGAAGCGGTCAATACGAACGTCTTTGGCACCCTCAATGTCGTGGAGGCTTCTGTCGAAGTTGGCGCGGAACGGTTCGTTCAGATTTCGACGGATAAAGCGGTGCAGCCAACGAGTGTCATGGGTGCGTCAAAGAGCCTTGCCGAGCAGGTCGTGCTGGCGAAGTCACCGAAGGGCGCGGCCTACTGTGCGGTTCGCTTCGGAAATGTACTTGGCAGCCGTGGCAGCGTTATTCCGACGTTCGCTCGACAGATCGCAAATGGCGGCCCCGTGACGGTCACCGACCCGCGGATGACCCGATTCTTCATGAGCGTCGCAGAGGCAGTCCAGCTCGTATTGCAGTCTGCAATGCTCTCTCGAGGTGGCGAGATCTTCATGCTGGACATGGGACAGCCTGTTCGGATTATGGACTTGGCACAACGCATGATCCGCCTGTCGGGCTATCGGGTGGGAGTCGACATCCCCATCGAGATCACAGGCAGACGCCCGGGAGAAAAGCTCGATGAAGAGCTCTGCGAGCCCGACGAGCAAGTGCTGAGCACGACTCACCCGTACATCAACCGCCTCGCTCCGGTCCCACCTCCACAAGAAGAACTGAGCATGAGGTTGGATGGACTGCAGGACGCGGCCGTTCGCCGGAGTGGGGACGAAGTTCGCGCCCTACTGTTCAGCGCCGTCTCGGTCTTGGGAGACGATGAGACGGAACTCCCAGCTGCTCACTCCCCTGCGGCCGAAACGGGAGCAATCCGTGGAGCGCCGCTGACTACAGATTGGACCACCGTCGGTCATTACGGCCCCCGCGTGAGGACGGCTGAGGGCAGTCGGGAGTGAAGTCCGAGACCTGGCCTGCCATGGCCGTCGTCGTGGGCCAGGGCTACATTTCGCAGACGTCAGCTTCCACTTGTTGAATTGAGCACCGAAGAGTTCGGCGCCGCTGACGCCAACGTTGCAGCGACTGGTCACCATGCCTTCGACTACGAGTTCCTTCGGAGTCACGCACGCCACGTCTTCGAAACACACACGAAGGTCGCGAGGTGGCTATGAAGGTGATCGTCACCGGCGGTGCAGGATTTATCGGCGCAAATCTGTGCCGAGTTCTCTTGCAGGAACCGGTCGTCGAGACTCTCGTCGTGATCGACGACTTGTCCACCGGCCGTCGAGAGAACCTGACGGGCCTGGACCGCATCGAACTGGTTGTGGGTTCGATTCTCGACTCCGATCTGCTTGCCAAGCAGTTCAGTGGGGCGGATGCCGTGGTCCACCTGGCGGCACGACCGTCTGTGCCACGGTCACTAGCCGATCCGCTAGCTACCCATTCGGTGAATGCGACCGGCACAATGAATGTCCTCGAGGCGGCTCGTGGAAGCGCTAATCCACACGTGATCGTCGCCTCGTCCTCTTCGGTTTACGGTGCCAACCCGGTGCTCCCAAAGCGAGAGGACATGGCAACCCTTCCGGTCAGCCCGTACGCGGCGAGCAAGCTCGCCGCAGAGGCTTACGCCCTTTCCTACAGAAGATCGTTCGGTCTTCCGGTAGTCGCCTTTCGCTTCTTCAATGTTTTTGGCCCACTGCAACCAGCTGACCACGCCTACGCAGCCGTGGTTCCATCCTTTGTGTCATGGGCACTAAGGGGTGAACCGTTGCAAATTCACGGAGACGGTCTACAGACCCGTGATTTCACGTATGTGGGCAACGTGGTAGAAGTCTTGGCGGATTGCGTTCGACGACGGATCTCAAATGCTGAACCGATCAACTTGGCCTTCGGATCGCGGGTGTCTCTGCTCGCGGTCGTCGAGCTTCTGGAGAAGATCCTTGGGGTCGAACTCCCTCGCCAGCACGTCGCGCCTAGACCCGGCGACGTACGAGATTCGCAAGCAGATCAAACCGCTTTTCGACACATATTTTCCGACGTGGAACCTGTCAACCTGGAGAAGGGGCTACGCGCCACTGTCGACTGGTTTCGAGCAACTCAACCTCCTCGTTAACGCATGCCGTCAGCCGTCAATCGCCCATATTTCCTATCTCCGGTTCTCCGGAGAGAAGCGATTGCCTCTTCCAATTGGCGAGCGTTTTCGCCCGGTCTTGAACCCGACAATCGCGAACTCCCATGACTGACCGTGAGCGCCTTTCGGGCAGTGATCAACGGAATACTTCATCGCAAGTGGTCCTGCTCGCAGGTCCAGGCGATACGACCGATATCGTCGCGAATTGGTTGGACAAGCACATCTCTCACGTGACCGTAGTCACTGAAGACCCTCAGTCACGGGTTCAATTGACGCGGAGACGGATCAAACGGATCGGATGGGTTAGGACTCTTGGTCAAGTCTTCTTCGTAGCGATTGCGATGCCAGTTCTGCGAATCCGGGGACAGCGACGCAGGTACCAGATCTTGTCCGAATCGAGCTTGAATGACACGGTTCGCCCATCCGACGTTCACGTTGACTCCGTCAACTCTTCCGAGACGATCGAGATTCTCGCGGGGCTAGAGCCGCGCGTTGTTGTGGTAAACGGGACCCGAATCATCTCGTCTCGGGTTCTCGACTCGATCACCTGTCCCATCATTAACACTCACGCTGGCCTCACGCCTCGCTATCGGGGCGTCCACGGCGGTTATTGGGCCTTGGCGGAGGGTCATCCGGAGGAAGTTGGAACAACCGTGCATTTGGTCGATAGCGGAATCGATACTGGTCAAATCCTGGCGAAGGCCCGCTTCGATACATCGCCAGCCGACTCGATCGTCACATATCCGTATCTCCACCTCGCAGCGGGTCTACCGCTGCTGAGCGACTCGGTTCGTGCGGTCCTCGACGGGCAGAAATTGGCGCCGGTCGATGACTACTCTCCATCGGTGGAGTCTCGACTCTTCACTCATCCCACGCTCTGGGGCTACCTTCGACTGTGGGCGACCAGGGGTGTCCGGTGATGCCGGGTAGATCAGTGACCTGCACTCTCTTGTATCCCTCGGGAGGCTCTTCCTAAGTAGCGGAAGAGGATGAGGAAGCCTCCTGACCAGCGGAGTTCGCGTTCACTCAGCTCATTGACGTTCTCGGTTGACCGTGATTGACCCTTGGGTGAAGAGTGGTCCCGTCAGCCGTTCTTTCCGCCGACGCAACGACGCCTTGACGGCTCGCCCGCGGACAACTACGGGCCTTCGTAGACACATGCTCGTGTGGTCGGGTCTCCTCACCATCTGAAGGTTCCTGATCGGACATCGCAGCCATCCGATGCATTGAATGGCGCCGTCCCGCGTGTTTGCATTTCAACGCCTCCTCCGTCCGTTAGTACCCAGGGATCGGCGGATGCTCAGGAGCGGCCGTGGTGGTTGCGGCTGGTCGTAACAGCGATGAGGCGTGAACGGGTGTTGGCGGTGGAGAGTCCAATAGCTATAGTCGTCGTTCCATGCGAGTCGGTAGCCTTTTCGCTGCTAAGGCTAGGCGGTCGGAACAATACGCGGTGCTCCACCGGAGCCGTCAGTTGATTCGGTGCGGTCAGATCATGCAAGCCATCGAGGAACTGCAGGCCTTCAACCGGGGACACCCCAGCTTGGCAGTCGAGCGCCGCTTGGTTCAAACGCGCCATGAGGCATTCCTTCGCTTACCACGCGGAAAGGCGCTTTCAACCTGGCCACCGGAATGCGCCGATCTGTTTCTCGGTCAGACAGGGATCGTCGAGATCGATGGAGAGGAGTTCTCGCCAGCGTATCTCCGTTCGGGGATCTTCCACCATGGAGCCGTTCTGGTGAGGAGCCTCGTTCCCCCTTCAGCCGTTGACCGTTTGCGGTCGGACATCGAACATGCTCATGCAGAAGCCACCGCAGTCATCGAAGGTCGACTCGACCCCGAGAAGGCAGCGTACTATTCGCCTTTTTCCTCGTCAGACAAGCGCGTCCGTGTTCGGCCAGAGGATCGTGCCACGAAACGCCATAACGGGAACATCCTGGCAATGGAATCGCCAAGGGCGCTGTTTGATTGGCTCGAAGTCATCCGTTCGTTCGGGATCGAGGACTGCATCGCCGAGGTCCTCGGCGAACGGCCCGTCCTTTCCGTGGAGAAGACTTCGCTCAGAAGGACGTCTCCTGACGCGGACAAGGGCTATCACCAGGATGGCGCGTTCCTCGGTGACGTGCGGTCGGTGAACATCTGGCTCGCCCTTTCGGAGTGCGGAATCGACTCGCCATCACTTGACCTCGTCGGGACACGAGTCAATAGCATTTGGCCAACAGGAGAAGAAGGTGCGCCTTTTGATTGGGCGCTCTCCGACGATACCGTCGACCGCATGCGTGAGGACACGCCAATCATTCGGCCACAATTCGATCCCGGCGACGCTATCTTCTTCGACCATCTGACTGTTCACCGAACTGGTGTTAGTCCCGGAATGACGAGGACCCGCTACGCCCTTGAGTCCTGGTTCTTCGCCGGGTCGTGCTTCCCCATGGGCGCGATTCCGATCTGCGTCTAGTGTTTGTTGATCCAAGCTGCATTTGCGCGTCGTGTTGTAGTCACGTCCCTGCGTTAGACCGACGCGTGAACTCTATCGATCAGCACTCCCTGCAACGTCTGAGTGCTTCTCGCAGAATCGCTTCAAGTTCGCCGGATTCGCGGAGCGATTTTACCAGTTCATGGCCCTCGTACGGATAGGCGTGCAACACGACGGACGGGCAGTGACGGAGTTGGCGAGCGTGCGCTTGGTCGTGTCTGCTCTTGGTGCCATAGTGAACATGAAACACGGTAGATCCTGAATAGTGGCGGAACAACGGACCAAGATCCAAAAACGCAGGCTCAATAAACGGGGCTGAATGCACAGCTGACATCTGGCGGGACCAACGCCGGTCGCGATGAACAATTCGTCGGCGTCGCGAAAGGAATGTCTGTGGAGAGAACGCGAGAACCTCAGTCGCGCCCAAGAGGTTGCCGAACAGGAGTGCCGCGTATCCACCCATGGAATTCCCGACCATCAAAACCTTGTCGACTTTCGCCTCTACGAAGAGCTGAGTAAGACACTCAACGACTTCATCTATCGAATTCCCTGCCCCTCTCACGCCCCGGTGATACCACGCCTGTTCATGATCCCGGAGGAAGATCCTTTTCACTGGGAGGTCTTGGGTAAGTCGAAAGAACTCAAATGGTGGCATGCCTATTTGGTTATTAATGCCGCCGAACAACACAAGAGCGACATTCCCGGGCTCATCCAAAGACGAGACAAATCCGGTTTCTCCTGCGAGCGCACTCTCTGAACGCCCCCTGCCGCTCGGAGGGTTCTTCCGCCTCCGTCATTCGTCCCAAGCTAATGTGCCGGGAGAAATAGTCAAGACCTGTGGACGGATTTCTGGCGGACTACGCGGCGACGTCCTTGCCTTGCTCCTCGAATCGCTCGACCATCCCCTTTTCTCGAACTTCACACCGGCACGAACCAGTGCCACCAGCTGCTGTGCGTTGACCGCGTTCTCGCGCGTCATTCTGCCGCCAACGCCGGGGCCACCTTGCGCCCACAATCGAGGGCCCGGTCTGCGACGCGTTCACCAGATCAGAGCGGCCTACTTCGGACCAAGAGAGTGCAGGCAATCGAATCAACGTTCAGAGTTCGCCATGCCAGGCCCATTGCGGTCGTCGTGCCGGGGCCCGTAGCGCCAGGACCTGCGTACAGCGTTGTCGCGACGTGCCACCGTCTCGAATCAAAGCTGGGAAACAAGCGACTCGACGGTGAGGGGAAGACCTTCCCGGAACCGCGCCACCGGAGAAGGCATGGAGATGATCGCCACTGCGAAGCCACAAGTGTGTCCGACGCACCGATACGGCGTTGGACGGAACCTGGTCGCCTTGTCTTGGGTGTAGCGATGCGGCAAGCTAGGCATCCACATTGGGAGTTGGGGAAGGATTTAGGGAATCCAGCAATGGGGGAAGACCGGTGAATACAAGCGTAAGCGTTGTAATTCCCGCGTTCAATGAGGGGCGCCGGCTGCCGAACGGTCTGCAAAGGCTGATGGAGTCGATTTCTCCCGACGATACCGAGATCATCGTGGTTGACGATGGAAGTTCCGACGACACCGCCGACGTAGCCCGACGACAACTCAAGGATTGGGCCCAGTCTTGCGTGATATCTCTTGCTCACAATCGCGGGAAGGGAGCTGCCGTCAAGACCGGAGTGATTCGAGCGCGGGGCGGTGTGATCGCATTTCTTGACGCTGATATGGCATCCGATCCTAAAGATCTGAGTTACTTGCTGCGTGCCGTCGAACGCAGCCACGTCGCTGTCGGGTCACGAGCGCATGAAGCATCGCTCGTGACCGAGCGAGGAGTCCATCGTGAAGTGATGAACCGGACATTTGGCACGTTGGTATCCTCGATGACACACCTTCCTTACATGGACACCCAATGCGGATTCAAGGCATTTCGGGGGCCTATTGCGAAACTTCTGGTTCACGGCGCTCAGGTCGATCGATTCGCGTTCGACGTCGAAATGTTGGATTTAGCTGCCAGGTTTGGCTTGCGTATGGAAGAGGTCCCCGTGCGTTGGACAGATGTTGCCGGGAGCCATGTCCGGCCAGTCCGTGACGGACTGCAGATGCTAGGGGACGTAGCTCGGATCGGACTAACGAGACGAAAGCCTCCCCCAGTTCAAGGTGTGATGATCTCGGAGGTCCCCATAGAAGCCGCAGGTACGATCATCCAGCCCCGCATCCGCAATGTTGATCTCATGGTCAAATGGGGAGAGGGGACAGCTGTATTCTTTCCTTGCCTTCCTCCGACGGAGTCGTATCGCGTCTCAAAGAGACTGTTCTCCGACCTGGAGTTCGGCCCACAATTAATGAGCGTGGAGTTCGGAGCACTATTCCATCCAATCCTGGCGACCGGCATCCTCAGTGGGGAGTTTTCGATGTGAATGGGATCCGCCGATCGGTAAACCTCTTCCAGGCGTTTCGCCACGAAGCAACGGATCCCAAAACCTTTTACCACTTTCTCGCAGAGGACACCGTGGCCGATGTTGGGAGATTCTGCCAACTCTTCGGTTCCATCGTCCTCGATGTCGGGGGGGCGTCGGGATACATGGCTGACGCCTTTCGCGAGGTCGGAGCACGCGCCTTTACGGCTGAGTACGACGTCGATCAGACGACGGAGCACGGTAGGCGATTGATAGGCGGGATCATGGCCGATGGTTGCGCATTGCCTATCGCCACAGGCGCCGTCGACGTTTGCTATTCGTCAAACGTGTTGGAACATGTGGTGTCTCACGAACAGATGCTGTCAGAAATGGTCCGGGTGGTGGCTCCGGGTGGAGTCATCTACCTCACATTCACCAACTGGCTCTCCCCATGGGGAGGCCACGAGACTTCGCCGTGGCATTATCGAGGTGGCGAGTGGGCAGCCCAGCGATTCGAGCGCGTCACTGGGACTCCACCGAAGAACAGATACGGAGAGAGCCTCTTCTCTTTGAGCATCAGTCAAGTACTTCGCTGGTGCAATTCGAGTCCCAACGTCACCGTGCTCGATGCGTTTCCTCGGTACTATCCCCGCTGGACCAAGTGGATCGTACGAGTGCCGGGCCTACGGGAGGTTCTGACCTGGAACCTCGTCGTGGTGATGCGCCGGACCGGCGCCGCGATTGCCGCGTTGTAGCCGTGATCTAACGTGGCCGCTTACGATAAACGGCCCAGTCGGGGAAGGATCATCCATCGTGAGATTGCCACGGTGAATTCGAGGGTCTTCGGTAGCTTTCCCTCAAAAGCCGAGTTCCGATGCGCATAGCGTTCATGAGTTGGCGTGATCTCGCCAATGAACAGGCCGGCGGATCCGAGGTATTCATCGACCGACTGGCGGTCGCCCTCCAGGGAATGGGCCACGAGGTCGCTCATCTCTGTGGTGGCCCAGTGGGCGCTCGCGCCGTATCCCGTGTTCAATCATGGGAGGGACTTACTCACAATATGTGAGGGCTCCATTCGTGCACCACAGGGTGGCGAGAGATTGGGATCTCTTGGTCGACACCGAGAATGGACTGCCCTACTTTTCACCTTTGTGGCGAAACAAACCGATCCTCGCGTGCGTTTATCACGTTCATAGCGAGCAATGGGGTCAGCGGTTCCCTCGTCCCGTGGCCGCCGTCGGGCGGTTCGTCGAGTCGAAAATCATGCCGATCGTGTATCGCCGGGTGCCGTTCATGACGATTTCATCCTCGACGGCGTCTGCACTTGAAGACATCGGTATAGAGAGGAGCAGAATCCACGTCCTCCACAGCGGGGTCGACGAACCGTCAGTCATCGTCGGCGAGCGTTCAGCCGAGCCGCTCTTCATTTGTGCAGGACGGCTCGTGCCGCACAAGCGAATCGACCTTCTCCTCCGGGCGTGGGATCTGGTGCGACCCGTGGTCGGTGGCACGCTCATGGTCATGGGCGATGGACCGGACCGGGTAGCCCTTGAGGCGTTGGCCGGCGACGGTGTGGTCTTCACCGGCCGGGTCGGCGAAGATGAGAAATGGCGCCTGTTGGGTCAAGCGTGGGCGCTCATCCATCCGGCGCACCATGAAGGGTGGGGTATCGTCATCATCGAAGCCGCACAGGTTGGAACGCCGGCGATTGGGTTCAATGTCCCTGGCGTGAAAGACGCCATCGTGAACGGCGAAACGGGGATATTGGCGGACTCCGAAGCTGAATTGGCCCGTCAATGGATCGCGATAGCCAGGGACAAGTCACTCCGCGACCGATTGTCGAAGGGCGCTCGTCGCTACGCTTCTGACTTCCGCTGGGACCAGGTCGCGCGGGACTTTTCAGTCATCGCCAACAAGGTCAGCCAAACCCCGAGGGTAACGAGCACGTGACAATTGTCCGCCAAAAGAGCACGTTGGAATCGTTGCCCTCAACCGAATCCGAGTCATTCAGTGGCCCGACGAAGGAGCCACTAAGTCGTTGGTTTCTGGCTGTACTCGCTGTTTTTTTCCTCATTCTGACCTTTGTCCAGTCCTCTGGATTGATCATCGACGACACGAAGCTCCCCGTCATCATGGCGCCGCTGGCGTGGATTCGGTCGTCGCTGCATTTATGGAATCTCTCCGTATCATCGGGATCCGTCCAGTCGGGCACATTTGGATACCTCTTCCCAATGGCCCCATTCTTCGAACTGATGCACGTTCTACACGTGCCGGTCTGGTGCGCGGAGCGACTCTGGCTAGCTCTGTTACTGACGATTGGAGCGTGGGGTGTCATCCGACTGGCAGAAGCGCTCGGAATCGGAAAGCGGTGGGCACGCGTGCTCGGTGCCATTGCCTATTGCGTGGCGCCCCTCGTTGTGGACTGGGCCGCTGTATCGGCTGATCTGCTGGCGGTGGTGCTCCTGCCTTGGGTGTTGCGGCCCGCTCGTCGTCGGATCTGAGGACGGCTCCCCGAGGCGAGCAGCTGCCAAATCGGGCGTGGCCATCGCCTTTATGGGGGGCGTCAACGCCACTGTCGTCCTCTCCGCGACTTCCGTTGGCGGTCATTTGGCTATTGACGCGGCAGCCTGGGCCTCGTCGTAGATCATTAATGGGGTGGTGGGTCATCTGCGTAGTCCTGGCCTGCTTCTGGTGGAGCGTCGCCACAGTTCTGCAGGGAAAATACGGCTACAACTACCTCCCATATACCGAGACCGCCACAATCACCACGTCCACGGGTTCCGTGTTCGACGCTCTTCGTGGCACGTCGTTCTGGCAAAACTTCGATGACGTCGGTGGACCTCTCATTCCTGGCGGATGGACCCTCGTCACGTCCTGGGTCGCCATTGTGGCGACGACATTGGTGACCGCGCTCGGTCTCGCAGGGTTAGCTCGGCGAATCCCGGAAAGACTCTTTTTGGTAGCTACGTTGAGCTTCGGCGTATTCGTCATCGCCATTGGCTACGGTGGAGCGCTGGGTAGTCCGCTCTCGTCGAGCGTAATAAATCTCCTCTCGGGGGGCCTCGGCCCGTTACGAAACGTCTCGAAATTTTCCCCCCTGATTACGCTTCCATTGGCACTGGGCCTGACGTCGTTGGTGTCGACGGTCTCACTGAGTGGCCAAACAGATCGATGGCCCAATCGATTGGTTCGAAAGCATTGGCGCTCACTGATTGGGTCGGTCGCCGTCGTCGCCGTAGTGTTCGCGGCCATTCCGTTCTGGCAACTACAGATTTATCCGGCTGGTGGATTTGCGGCGATTCCCAGCTACTGGACACAGGCTGCCAATTGGCTGGACAGCCACCAGGGCCATCAGACCGCCCTACTTGTCCCCGGTGCCAACTTCGCTGAATACACCTGGGGCTCACCACAGGACGAGCCCCTCTCCGTGCTCGCCTCCACTTCGATAACCGTCCGGTCCATCATCCCGCTTGGATCCGACGGCAACACGGACATGCTCAGCGCCGTCGAAGACGCCCTCGCCACCGGCAGCCCACAGCCCGGGCTAGCCGAGTATCTCTCCCGGTCTGGCATTGACTTTGTGGTGGAACGCAACGATCTTGAACTTAAAAGCGACCGCAGCTATTCCTCCCGCGCAGGTTCACCAGGTACTCAACGAGACTCCCGGGCTCGTTCAAGTTGCCGCCTTCGGTCCGTACCTGCCCCGCTCTCAGGTCGCGCAAGGCGACCTACCGGTATACGACTCGAAGTCATTCGTCCACCTTCGGCCCGTCGAGATCTACAAGGTCGAACCATCCGTTTCCGAAGTCCAGTCGTATCCTGCGTCCAATCCCCTCGTCGTCAGTGGATCAAGCGGTTCGTTGCTGCCACTGGCAGGGTCCGGAGTGCTGAACGGGCGGGCCGCGGTATTGGCCAACGATCCCCACGCTGACGGCGCGGCCTCGAGCGCTGGCGCCAACTGGGTGATCACTGACGGCAACCAACGACGGCAAGTCGCGTTCGGGGAGGTCGAGGACAACCTTTCCTATCTGCTGGGTGCACGTCAGCTTCTGAACCCCTCGCAACCCTTGACGTACGGAACGTTGGGCGCTCTCGACGCGCAAACCGTGGCGGCGCCCATCGGAGCGGCTGAGGTGGCAGCAAGCTCCTATGGATCAAATCCCCTCCAGTTAGAACCGTCCGAAGGGCCGTTGTCAGCGTTCGACGGGAACCCGTCGACCGCATGGGTGGCGTCATCGAACCGTCATTCGGTGAGTCAGTGGGTGTCGATCACGTTTGACCGCGCCGTCCCACTTACATCGATTGCAATCACTCCCCTGATTGGTTCTCCGCAACGTCCGACGATCAAGTGGGTGACCATCACAACGGACCGCGGATCAGTCCGCCGGTACATTCCCGCGCGGAATGCCCCAGTCAGGGTCTCCGTCGCTCCCGGAACGACTCGGCACCTGATGATCACCATCGATGCGACCCGACAAAAGGGCAAGCCCGCGCATCCGCCCCAGGGTGCCGGAATCACAGAGGTGTCTATTCCCGGAATCGCGATCCAGCCAGCTATGCAGCTTCCCACCGATGAATTGGCCACATTCTCCGGAGCGGCTCGTGCCCAGCCCACACTCAGTATCAGCGATCCGGTCACGAACCCAAACCTCGACTTCACCGGCCCGATCGCTACCGTGGAACCAGCCGCCCGCAAGTTCGTCCTACCGAAAGCCATGTCTGCGACTGTCAGTGGAACCGCTGTACCGACCCCCAGTAGCACGCTTGGAGCAATTGCTAAAGACGCTGACACCTCCAAACCACCTAGCCGTTCAGATCTCCGCCAGTTCCTGGCTCCGCGCCTTACCGAAATTCCGGCCGGACAATCTGCTAGAGAAATCGTCAACGCCGTGGATCGCAGGGCTTAGCGACCGATCCCCCTCAATTACCCTTCACTGGGATGGCAATCGAGCTGTGAGCTCTATTTCACTCGGCCTTTCACGGGAGGCGAGCTCGCCCACTGAGGTCACAGTTACTAGTCCAGCGGGTACCCGGAGGGCAGCCGTCCCCAAAGGGGGTGGGATCGTCTCGTTCGCTCCCATGACCACGGACACCCTGACCATACGTTTTCCCGCGGTGTCAACACGCTTTTCCGCCGTTCCCACCGGACCACAAACAGTCGGCCTCCCTGCTCCACCGAAGATCCCGCTCCCGGTTGGCCTTTCTTCTCTCGGGATTCCCGCGCTAGGAAGTCTGGATGCGCCTGCACCGTCACTGTCCACAAAGGTTGCACTGGCTTGCGGCACTGGTCCCGTTGTCCAAATAGACAACACGTCCGTGCCCACCCATGTAACCGGCACGCTCGGAAACCTCATCAACCTCCAGCCCATGGAGATTGGCGCGTGTGCGCCCCGAACGACCACCTTGGCGGCAGGTAACCATGTGATTTCCTTTCCACAAGGAAGTGCGTTCCGAGTCACGAGTTTGCTCGTCCGACCACCGCAACACTCTTCCATTCAGAAGAGCCACACGCGCAGCGTCCACGTACTTTCGTGGACAGCTGAAACACGAACGCTAAGCCTCGGGGCCGGAACTGCCACGTACGTTCAGGTCGCCCAAAATTTCAACACCGGCTGGGTGGCGACTCTCAACGGTCGCACCTTGGAACCAATAAGCCTGAACGGCTGGGAACAGGGTTGGATGGTTCCGGCAGGAGCGTCCGGAGTCATGACCATGAAGTTCGAGCCTGATCAGACCTACCGCGCAGCACTCCTGATTGGTGGGCTCTTCCTCTTAGCGTTGTTCATTCTTGCCCTGGCAAAGGGCAAGCGCTTTAGAGGCGGGCCCACCGGGCCGCGGAAGAAGTTTCCCGCAATCGCTTTGGCTGCCGCCGCCGCCATCGGAGTCTTCTGCATTGGCGGCGTGTTGGTACTTCTACTCGTTCCCCTTGTCGCCATCACCTACCGTTGGGGGAGCAGCGTCGCGGCGGCGATCGCGGGAGTGAGTTTCACCGTGGCCGGAGTCATCGTCGCGATCCATCCGAATGCCCTTGCTGCGATCGCCGCAAGGTCAATCGATGCGCCCGTAGAGATTCTCGCTATGACCGCGTTTTGCGCTGTCATCAGTTCGGTGATCGTGGAGGAAGGGCGGATACTTCCCCTGATGACGATCCTGTTAGGCCAGAAACCCGAGATCCAGTAGACGCACCTACGGCCAACGCCTGAACCGACGTTCGAGCCTCAAGGAGATCCGATGACACCATCGGTCCATCGAAGCCTCAACCTAAGTGAGAAGCCGGTCTGGAACGAGATGCCCGCAATGGGGACGCGACATTGACCGCTGTACTGAAGTTCCCACAGAAGGCCGTGCGGCACAGCAGTCTGCGAGTCACTCCCAAGCTCTTGCTAACGAATCGATAGCGGAGTCAGACGAGAAGCACCCTGAGGTGTCCCGCTGTGGCTTCATCGAATCGTTAGAAAGGACAGTCTGAGGTGGATTTCGCCGCCAAGGTCGTAGATCGAGTTCCGCCACGGCTTGTGGTGCCCTCAATCGCTTGGCAGTATCCTCTTCTTCGAGCCCGAGCTCAGGAGGCTCGACGAGTTCGTACCGAAACACCGCGGGGCGGTCGATGCGGGAGCATGGTGGGGTCCGTGGTCGTGGTGGCTTGCTCGGAGAGTTCCTACGGTCGATTCTTTTGAGCCGAATCGCGACCTCGCAGCCCGCCTCGCGCGTGTGATGCCGCCAAACGTCACAATTCACCCGGTAGCGTTGAGCAATCGAGCGGGTCGAACCAACGTCTGGTTTCCGTCTGGCGGAGCCAGTGCAGGGGGACGCGCCTCGCTCGAATCGGAGACCCGAGCAGACTCAGGTTGGAGTCAGCAATCGGTTGACACGTGCGCACTCGATGACTTCGAATTCGACGATATCGGGTTCCTCAAAATTGATGTCGAGGGTCATGAGCTCGCGGTGCTTCAAGGGGCCACGGATATGCTGAAGGCCCAGCGTCCGGTCGTCATGATCGAGATCGAACAACACGCAGATCGCGACGGCTCCTTGGACGAAATCGTCGAATTTTTCGCCGAACATTCCTACGGTGGTGAGTTCTTGCAGAAAGGACATTGGCATCCAATCGCTGACCTCGATCGGCAACGCACCCATAAGATGGCCATGCGCGTCGCACACCATGGGTACGGCGTTAACCTCCTGTTCTACGCGCGACGGTACATTCACAATTTCGTTTTCAAGCCTTCCTGATGCCCGCGTCGCGGCAGCGCGCGACCGACTCAGGCGCTTCCGTCGTTTCGCCGTCTCAGTATTGAGTAGCGGCGAACGTACAGTCAGCCGGTCACGTCCGCGACCGCTCAAAGCTCTTCTTAGAGGAACCCTGCACTGGCACTCTCATCAGCGTGACTCCAGAACACAGGCGGTAGCCCGCTGTACTGCAGTCGCACCGTGGGTGGGCAGACCAGTCGTGCACTGCGCAAACCGGGACCCATCGGGGTACACAACGGGGTCGTCGCGGTTGACTCGCCGCCACACCCAGGCGTCGGCAACATACGTAGGACGGGCTCCGGTGGCCGCTGAGATCAGTGCCGCCATTGCCGTTACGGAAGCCACCTGGTCGTAGCTGGGCAGTTCAGGTTGGTCCGGGAGTACGACCATGGTGACTCCCCACTCAGAAAGGGCTCTGTGAACGGCAACGATGTCCGATGAAGTGACGCTCGGACTGGAGCCGTAGGCGAAAGTGACCCTCGTGATGATGTTCTGCCCCTGATTCTCGCCCGCGTTGTGTTCTACTCCAACCCCGAGACCGCCGGACCCCACCATTGAATAGCCCTGCCCAGTGAGTGCGTGCCACGTCAACGCGGCCTGCTTTATCGAGATGCTCTGAAGATAGCGATGTCCGCCCTGAGCCTCCCACGTTACGCCCGGCGAGATTGTTGTGAAAGGCGCCGGCAGGGCCAGTACCACGGGATGTCCCGGCAATCTAGGCGCTACTACACGAAACCAGGTGGGGAGAACGATCGGCTCGACTGTCATTGGAATGCTCTTCGCCAAGTATGCAGCGGGCGGGGCCATTGCCACAACGGCTACCAAGAGCGCGGCGAGAACGCCGCCACACGAATAAGACGCCCTCCGCCACCGCGCCGACGTGCGCCCATTCGTGGCCGCGACTCTGCTCTCGCCAAGTTGACGAATCGCTGACTGAGTATGGTCGATGATGACTGCTAAGACGACTGCAACTGCCAGATACACAAAAAGAACGAAATGAACGGGGAACGCGTTCTTTAAGAGCGGAAACTTGGCGAGCCAAGATCCGGACGATGTGGCGAGAAGCAGCGTGACAACGGACAGAGCTCCAAAGAACCACAGGAGCCGGTCCTTCCACCAGACAATGAGCCCTGCCAGGCATACAAGGACCACTCCCAGGCCAAAGTACTGAGCGGAGAGCGCTGGACCCTGGTAGCCGCCCACGAGGTGTTGCCACTGTGGGATCTTCACCACGGGGGAGGCGAAAACAGCATCGGAGATCGACGCCGAATATTCCGTCAGTTGAAGGCCGGGATGCGTGACGGCAGAAAAATGTGCGGGTCCCGCCAGTGCAAACCAAGCCGGAAGGGCCAGGAGAACGGCGGCCGTGAGAACGGCCACGACACCACCAGTAGCAGCGTGACCCGCATGCTCACGGAGCGTTACCGGGTTCCGTACCGCCGTGTAGACAACGATCATGACGATCCCAATGGCCGCCTCGATTATCATGAGGGCCAGGAACTCCACGCCTACGAAGAACTGTGCACTGATGAGCAGGCCCATGGTGATTCCCACCATGGCTGGACGTCGCTGTTGTCGAATCAACAATTCGTCCAGACAAAGGGCCACCAACGGCGGAATCGCAACCATCACGAAGTCCACATGAGCCTCGCCGAGATTGTTCACAACGAACGGCGAGAACCCATAAAACAACCCTGCGAGCCATGCCGCCGGCATCCAGGACACCCATCGGCGCACCAAGGCGAACATGGCCAAGGCCGACAGAACTGGACTGGCAGTGAGAATCACATTCACTGCGGCTACGGGCCCGAATAGCCAGGTGACAGGGGCCAGCACGATTCCGTACGCAGTAAACACGAGATTAACGCCGGTCGGATAACCAATGGCCGTCGAGTACAGCGGGTTCTGTCCATGGACCATCGCATAGGCCGGCCACGCCATGTACCAAATGGTGGGGGACGTATCTCCGCACCCGCACGCAGTCACCGACGATGGATGACCGCTCCACACGTGAATCCACATGAATACAGACAACAGAAGATAGGCACCGCCGGCGATCACATATGGTCGGACACGCGTCATCCAGTGTTGAGAGGCCGGCTCCCCGCCACTACTGGATATGTCGCCCCGATCAGGCGAATCCCCACCGGTTTGGTCCTCCACGTGCGTGGGTGGAATATCGTCTGACCCCGGACCCTCCCCGGTGGACACCGATGTGTGTGCCGAGTCCATGACCGGGGCAGTCTAGATGTCCTTGTCACGTGGAGTGATGGCAGCCAACAAGGGCAACTCGCCACGAGATACCCTCGCGGGGCATGGCGAGGTGTGAGGGCGCACAGACTCGTTCTACGCCCGTCGGTACGATCACAACTTCGTCTTCAAGCCGCGTCAGCTCGGTCAGAGGACGCAAACGGCGCGGCTTTGCTACACCCGACGTTTGCCGTCACAGTGACTCGGCTGCCTCGATCTGTTCGGCGTTGACTCACTGTCCACCACTTTCGTCCGAGGTTGCTACCATCCAAGGGTCAGAATGACCCGATGGACGAAAGCGCTCCTCGAGAATGACCTTTGAAACTCGCCGCAGGTGGACCCCTCTCAAGCCGCCGCTGATCTCTACCTTGACCTACTCGCCGGGTCTCTCACGCGGGCACTGTTCGAGGACAGCGACCGGATCATCGGAATTCCCACTATCGAACCAGTGCCGATTTGGGTGCATTTGCTAGACCGGCTTAGCGCCCGCCCTTCGCAGGTTAAACATTGAGATCAGCATCAAACGCCCGTACGACCGGAAGAAGCGCGAGAACGGACGAGACTGGCCCGCAAGAGCAGAAACGATGACTGGATTGAAACGACTCGCGAACGCTCGCTTCTGTATCGAAAATGTGCTCGAAGACGACATTCCCGGCGATCTGATCGAAACCGGCGTTTGGCGCGGTGGCATGTCGATATTCATGCGGGGCGTACTCAAGGCTTACGGAGTTACAGACCGGAAGGTATGGCTCGCCGACTCCTTCGAGGGGCTCCCCGCCCCGGATACGGCTCGCTATCCCCCCGATGCAGTACTGGACTTGAGCGACTGGGACATCCTGTCGGTCGGAGTAGATCGAGTTCGGCATAACTTCGAGCGATACGGCCTCCTAGACGATCAAGTCCAGTTCATAGAGGGCTGGTTTCGAGACACTCTCACCAAGGCACCCCTCAACGATCTCGCAGTGCTGCGATTAGACGGAGATTTATACGAATCGACAATTCAGGCACTTGATCCCCTTTATCCGAAACTGTCGGTGGGGGGCTACTGCATCATCGACGATTACGGCACAATCGAGCCCTGCAGAACCGCTGTCTCTGACTACCGTCGCGCACATGACATCAGCGACCCGATCGTGGACATCGACGGCGTAGGAGTGTTCTGGCGAAAGTCATCTCCGTAGCCCTTGCGGCTGACGAACGTCTCAGGACCTACGGCTAGCTCAATCGACACCAATCAGAGCCGCTAGATGGATGGCCTCATCCGGTCGGCATAAGTAAGCCGGCTCACCGGGATATTGTCGCGCAGACTCTTATCGGGGGAGCAGGCTTCGTGACTTCTGCGGACAAGTGAGCTCGCACATTCAGGTCGGCCGTCGTGTTCCGATTGCGCCGCGCACCTCGATCTGCATCCTCGCCTACGGCCGAACCACGATGCTGAACCGATGCCTCCGCTCCGTACGACGGGTCACACAAGGAGACAACCAGGTAGAAACCATTGTGGTGGCGAATCAGGTCCCGCCGGGCGAGCTGGCTCAAGTGGAGGATCCCTCTCAGCTCGTCATTTTGACCAGCGATACCAACCTCGGTTTCGGCGCCGGCAACGACTGTGCCGCCGAGCTGGCGCACGGCGAGTATCTCGTCTTTCTCAACGATGACAGCACGATCGAGCCCGACTTCCTCGAGCACCTCGTGGCGACGGTGGAGTCTGATCCGTCAATCGGCGCCGTCGGCTCTCGTATCGCCCTCCCGGATGGAACGCTGCAAGAGGCAGGGTCGGTCATATGGAACAACGGGTCGACAACCCATATCGGTCTTGGCCTTCCTATGGACACCGAGCGGTTCAACTACCTGAGAGATGCTGACTATGTCTCAGCCAACGGGTTCTTGATTCGGCGATCAGCGTGGGACGCGGTGGGGGGCTTCGACGACCGATACCATCCGGCGTACTTCGAGGATGTCGATTTGTGTATGAGTCTGCGCGACCACGGGTACCGGGTGCTGTACGAGCCGCGGTCCCTGGTCCACCACCTCGAGAGCCAAAGCACCTCCAAGAGATACCGAGAGTTTTTGCTTGCACGCAACAGAGCGCGGTTTTTCGAGAAATGGCGAGACCAGCTGCAGCACTTCGGCAAACCCGAAAGCAGCAACCCGCGGGCGATCGAGGCCGGGATTCAACGGGCTCGCGGCAATCCAGGCCAACTGCTCGTCATAGCCTGCGAATTCATCCTTGACGATCCCGAGTCAGGCGCAGCGAGGCTTTTGACCCAAATGGAGACCTTCTGCGCGAAAGGTTGGGCAATCACCCTCTTGCTCAACGAGAAATGCCTCGAAGGCCTCTCCTACCGGCGAGACCGATCCGGGCCTCGCGACCGAGCTGGTCGAGCTTGGGGTGGAGGTCTCCAGCGAGGCCCCATTGCGGTTCCTGGGCCAAGCTGCGAAGGACTTCGACGTCATCGTTCTAGACGACGGTCAAATATCTGATGACGTGTACCAAGCGATCCGACTCCACCAACCCCGGGCCCAGGTACTCTCAAGCGCTAGGAACGACCCGCTCGGCGATCTGTCAAGGATCGAGGCAACCGCGACGAGTGGTGGAAGCTCCGCCGGACACGTCACGGGACCAAAGGGACGGACAGAGATGCAAGAAGCTCCGGGGGACTCTCACGACGCCGCCGCTCCACCCGAGCCCCGTGAAGTGGAGCGCCTGCAACGCAAACTCGATCTCGCCGATGCAGAGCTGAGAGTGAGAATCGAGTACATCGAAAGACTTGAGGCCGACCTCTTGGAGCTCGAAACGAGACTGGCCTCGGAACCAAGCGTGAAAATCAGGGGCTACGTCAGCAAGATCCTCGGCCCCACCCTATCGCGCCGATTGGTCAAACTCTCGAAGCGCGACCGACGAGGTCGATGAACAGTCGCCTCATGGGACGCGACCGATCATCGCAGCTCTGAGAAACCCCACTGCCTCCCGACACCGCCCCTCACGAGTACCGATTGGTAACCTACCCGGGTGATTTATGTGGCAACAGTCCATTTTCAATCGCCAAAGTGGATCGACGTCCAACGGAGGTATTTGCGCCGCCATATTTCTCAGCCCTTTACGACATTTGCGGTGCTCGAGGGTATTTCCCACCGGTACCACGACGCCTTCGACCGCGTCATCGCCTCCAAAGGCACCCACGAAGGGCATCTCAATCTGCTGGCGGCGGAGATAGCTGCAATCGCTGATCCCGGTGACATTCTGGTCTTTCTTGATGGCGATGCCTTCCCTGTCGCCGACCCCTGGCCGTTGATCAAAACCGCCTTGCGCAACTCACAAATGCTCGCGGTACGGCGGGACGAAAACAGCGGCGACCGGCAACCCCATCCCTGTTTCTGCGCCATCGAAGTTAAAGAGTGGGAGCGGATCCACGGCGACTGGTGCGCTGGCTACGAATGGACGAACGATACGGGCCGGACGACGAGCGACGTCGGCGGCAATCTGCTCGGAATTGTCGAGCGGAACAACCTCGCCTGGACCCCCTTGCTGCGCACGAACAAGCGCAACGACCATCCCCTGTGGTTCGCAGTGTACGGCGACATCATCTATCACCATGGCGCAGGCTTCCGACGTCCTTTCTCCCGGGTGGACGAACAGACGCATCCCAAAGGCGTGCGGGGGGGACGCATTCCGCTGTGGCACAACATCGCCGTCAGGTTGACCGCTCGCCGCCGGAGGATCTGGACGGAGGAAATCATGCGATACAACGAGGAGCTGAGCGAACAATGGTTCGAACGGCTGCAGAACGATCCTGATTTCTACCTACAACTGACCCAGCCATGACCGACAACGTGCCCGTGGTACCGACCGGGCCGTGGCTCGCTGTGCTCGGAATGCACCGCAGCGGTACGTCGGCGATCACCGGAGCCCTCGGTGCACTGGGATTCAACCTCCCGGCGCCGTCTGACCGACTCGATCCCCACGACAGCAATCCCGACCATTTCGAGAGTCTCTCGATCCTGCGGGTCAATGACGCGCTCCTGAAGGTCTTTGGTGGGGACTGGGGCAGCCCTCCAGAACTGCCACCGGGATTCGAAGAACGCAATCAGGTGCGCGAGCACGACCTGGCGGCGATTCGAGCTCTGGTCAGGGCATTCCCAAGTGGGGGCCCCGGGGCCCTGAAGGATCCACGGAACTGCCTGCTGCTGCCCTATTGGCGCCGTATCCTCCCCGGACCTCTACCGGTGATTTTCGTGTGGCGCTCCCCTCTCGCGGTAGCTCGATCATTACAGGAGCGAAACGGGTTCAGTCTGGTCCACGGCATCGCGCTCTGGGAGCACTACAACGTGGCGGCCCTGGCCGCCCTAGAGGGCTTCGATTGCTATGTCACCAGTTACGACTCAGTCTTGGACGAACCGAGAACAATCATCGCCGACTGCTTGTCTGGCTCGATGACCAGCCGACGTTCAGCGAGGGCCATTGGGACGCAGAAGCAGCGCAGTCGGCCATAACCCGGGTTTACCGCCACCACAATGAGGACGCGACAGGACCGTTGCTCGATAGCCAGCAGGCCCTGCTCGGACTATTGGCGAGTCTCGGGGGCCGGCATCGGTCCCTGAGCCCGGGGGAGCTGCCGGCTCCGTCACCGTGGGCGACCGACGTACTCAGCACCTATCGGGATGTGACGGCGCGAAGGGCGGCCGAACGGACGATCCGGGCCATCCGGGCCTCGGCGAGCTGGCGGATCACCAGGCCTCTCAGATCCCTCTCGGGTCTGGCGCACCGCGGACCAAGTCGACACGCGACTGATCATCGGCGCTCCCCCATCCGCTACCGACGGGGCCCAATCGACCCTTGAATCCCGACCAATGGTCGAGGCCCAGGGCCTTCGGCGCTGAGCCCAGTCGGCGCACGAAATCAGCTTGAGGCTGGTCCTGGCCCGATAGCTGACGAGTTCCCGGCGACGGCCGACGCCGAGGGCCGGGTGGGAGTGCAAAGGACCACCGGCTGCAGCTGCTTGACGTCGAGCAGGAAGGACCTTCTCTGAGGTCCCGGATGGCAACCAAGCGTGTGAGGTCGGAGCTAAACCTGCACTCCACTCAAGTGGCCCTAGGCCGATGCCAATCAGATTGGTGTGCTCGCACCATGAGAGCCTGCTACCAGTTCCGTTGGAGCGCCGCTCCGGCTGGCCGCGCACGGCAGACGAGGGCATCAGGCGCTGACATCGAACACGCAACGTGTGACGCATGCCACTGACGTCCACAGCCCCGACCAGCCGACGAATGAGGGCTGGTGGCGTCAGCCACAGCGGGCAAACAACACCTCATCGGTTTTCTCAAGATTGTCGGTGGGTCGACGTCAAGTATCATTCCCCGCGGCGTAGGTGTTTCGATGAAGTCGTGGTGGTCGGCGGAGCGTCAGACTAAGCGCGAATAAGAAGATTGGATTCAGTGGGTCTGAGTGAGAGCGACATCGACGCAGCAAGGCACGCAAATCGGATGAGGGTGTTGATCGTAGGAGAATTCTTCCCGTGGCCGGCTTGGGGCGGAGGATTGATGCGACTTGCCAATTCCGTGGAAGCATTGAGTGCACTCGGCGAAGCCGATTTGTTCACCCTGTCCCCACGCGACCGTGAGCTACCTTTCGAGGTGCCTCCGGAGATCCGAGTCAACCGTCTCAAGGTGGCGTTCTATCCGAAGATTCCGTCCCGTGCCCGTTGGCAGTTGGAGTGGTTGCGGAAACGAGGAACTCCGCGTGACGTGGTGAAGCGTACCTTCGACCATACGGCTCGCTCGGAGTTTGAGAACTGGACAGCCGATTCATACGACCTGGTGTGGTTCAGCACGGCCGCTCTCTTCGGTTGGATGGGTAGGCCGCATCTTGGCCCAACAATCCTGGATTTTGTAGATCTCGAGGATGAGAAGGCGTCGCGGCGCACGCAGGTAATGACCCCCGCGAGCGATCCAAGGGGGCTCGTTCAACGCTTGCGACGCCGCCTGAGCTTGGCACAGGAGAACCGGAACGTTCGCGACTGGAGCCGGTACCAGCGATCTGTAGCTTCCGAAGTGGGCCGGGTGACGCTCTGCAGCGACAGAGATGTCGTGCGCTCTGGCTTGAAGAACGCTGTGGTCATTCCCAACTCCTACCCTCGGCCGGCGGAAACGATGGGACACAGCGATGTTGCTGACCCGCCAGTGGTCCTCTTCCAGGGCACACTCGCCTACAGGCCAAACACCGACGCCGCAGACTGGCTTGTCAAGAAGATCGCACCAAGGATCTGGGAACGTGATCCATCCGTGACTGTGAGATTGGCCGGAACCCCAATTCCCGAGGTCGAGGCTCTCCACAATCCACCCTCGGTGACGGTGGTTGGCCGGGTCCCCAGCATGGAACGCGAACTATCCAGGGCAGATATTGCAGTTGTCCCCATCCGCTTCGGCAGTGGTACTCGCGTGAAGATCCTCGAGTCTTTTGCCCATCGGGTGCCAGTGGTGTCAACCACCATCGGGGCTGAAGGATTTGACCTAAAAGACGGCGTCCATCTTTTCATCGCGGATGACCCCGACGCTTTCGCCGCCGCTTGTCATCGACTGCTCACTGAGCCGCCGTTGAGGCGGGCCATGGTAGATGCAGCCGAGCAGTGGTACTTGGAGAGGTATCAGGGGTCAGTAATTCGTGAACGCCTTCAGGCTTTGGCTCGAGAGGTTGCTTCGTCTGGCACCGGCTAGTGAGTGCCGCTGTGGTCGGAGACTGTGGGTGGGGTTCGGTCGGAGAACACCTGAGTGTCTTAGCCGTGTGACAGCCGCGATTTGCCCGACAGTTCGATCCGGTGGCGTCACCGCGTGTTCACATGTACAGCGTCGGCTCGCGGATCGATCTGGCGAGGAGGATGAAGCGATAGGCGCAGCGACCGAACATCGGCATAATGCATAATGTTACGGGGAATTATGGCATCGACTCGTGCACACCAACCCAGTATCGCCGCTGTCGGCTCCACTGAACCCTGTGAGGACCTCGCCGAAATTGGTCCTGTTCTTCGGGATCCTTTCAACGCGATCTTCACGGTTGCCTCTGCCTGTGTGACTCCGATCTTGTATCTCTTGTATGTCAATCATTATGCCCTCAACGTATTTCAGCTTGACGACTGGTCCACGGTCGGATTCATGGATTCAGCCCTCCATGGTCACCTGACATTGAGTCAGCTTTGGACCCAACACCACGAGGATCGATTATTCCTCTCGAATGCAGTCTCCGTGGCTTTCGCCTTCATCGATCGATCCGATTTGCGATCCATCATCTTCGTCAGCGCCGCCGTGCTCATTGCGTCCTACGGGATTGTCTTGGCGCTTTTTCGCCGGTATATCCGGAAACGCCTCACCCCGATCCCAGTGCTCGTCATCGGAGCCATTTGGTTCAGCATTGGCGACTTCAGCAACGCCCTCTTCGCCATACAGTTGGCGCTGTATTTCGTGGTGTTCTTCTTCTTTTGCGTGCTATTCGCCCTTCTGGTGCCGGGCACACACCGAGCCACGTGGTTCGCCGTCGCTGTGCTGGCGGCGGCGGCTGGCTCTTTGTCCTCTCTTGAGGGATTTATCGCTTGGCCCATCGGTGCGATCTGCATACTTTGGTGTCAACCCTGGACTCGCCGAGCACGGTGGGAGATCGGCATCTGGGCCGGTGCTGCGATCACGATGTTGGCGATCTATCTTCCTGGGTATCAGGGGTCGGGTTGCGATATCGCGAATTGCTCGATCGGCGCTTCGTTCGCTCATCCGGTTGGAGCCGGAGAGAGCTTTCTTGTCCTCCTTGGCGGGGTCGTTCCCGGCGGCTACCCATTCGGAGGGATAGTCCACAACTTCGCCCGATTCGAGCTTGTGGGCCTCGCTCTCTTAGCCGTGTCCGTTTTCATCATCATTCAATCGTGGCGCTATCGCACCACTCGTGAACATATGCCACTTCCAATGTTGGTGATCTGTTTTTGTCTTCTCTTTGATGTGGCGACGGTACTGGGCCGCACGGCCGAGGGACTCGCCGCTCTCGTGAACAGCAACCGCTACATCATGCCCAATCTCATCTTGCTGGTCGCAATCGTGATGTACGCGTACGCACATGGGCCGTCGCTACGTCGGCCCTTCTCTCGAACGCGGCGAGAGGTGCTTACCTTCGCGGGACTGTTCCTGCTGGCCGGGTTCCTCATCGTCCAGGTCGTGCTCTCCACCAGCTTCGGGCTGAACAATGGGCGAGCTGAGGACCATTTTCTGACGGAACAGGCTCGGCTCCTCGTGAACCTAGACAACGTGCCGGTCCAATATCGATCCTGCGAGCTCACCAATGTGCTGTGGCTTGGTCTCGCCCCGGCCTCCACATACGCTGCGCAAGAGAAGACGGCCGCCCGGGACCAGTTCGGCGAATTTCGGCCCAACACCTACCGCCATTACCTGACGCTTGGACCGCCGCCACTACTCAAGGTGTGTACTGGGTCGACGACAAATGCAAATACACAGACTAAGGCTCTCTCGCCACCATCATGGACGGCGTTCCCGAACATCTGACCAAGATGCGGGTGATCCATGTGTGGTTGCGCTTTCGTTACCTGGCCGAACATCACGACGCCACCGAGGTGCTGATGCCGTGATGCGCACGCCGACAGGGTCAAACCGTTTGGTCTCTGCGCCGAGGTGCTGCGTGAGCGGCTCCGAGTAGAGCGGATCGTCGCCCATCAACCTGCCGGCCGGCTGACAGTCGACCAGCTGTGAGCGCTCGCTCGTCGAGAGCTCCTCGAAATCGCAGCAACCCCGGCAACCGCCGACCTGAAGCTGAGGACTCAGGTCTAGGTGGAGCTCAGCGTCACGTACGACCCGACTCGACGCGTTGCGAACCTCCGGTCGTGAATTCTATTCATGGTCGGAATTGTTTGCTCACCCCGGCCTTGAGGCACCTTCGCCAGATCACGGTCCTGTCATGGTGGATCGCGTCACCCTTTCTGGGGTTCGGCATCGGTGAACGGAACGAAGTAGCGGTTGGGCCGGAGAGTGAAACCGTCGGCGTGAGAAGTCATCGGTAGAAGCATTCCAAGTCCATCAATCAAGTGATTAGTATTTTGCCTGGGCGGCCAGATCCGGGGGACACATGACGGGAGTATCGATCGACACAGTCGATGACAACGCCCTCTCCCCTGGTGACGAAGCTGGTACTGCGCCCGGGGATCGGCGTTTTCGTCCGGATGTCGAGGGACTCCGGGCAGTCGCCATCGTGTTGGTGGTCTTGTATCACGGCGGCCTGAAGGTTCTGAGTGGCGGTTACGTCGGGGTCGATGTCTTCTTTGTGATCTCGGGCTTTGTCACGAATCGCCAGTCTTGCTTCGTGTAGCTGATCGAGTAGATCGGGTCGGCTTAACCACTGAGCTCTCTTGGTATCGCGCAAGTCTGACGATGTTCCGTCGTATATCTCTTTGATGTCGAAACTGCGCGCGTAGTGGACAGCGATTGCGTCCTTGATCGTTTCGACCAGCTTCGACTGCTCGAATAACGTGCCCGCTTCAGCCGCGGCCGTGGCGACCGCTAGGTCTTGCTCAAACGCTGCCCCACACCTCCTCAACACGCCGGCTGTCGATGTTGACGAAGTCTTCCAACCCCGCCGTGTTCACCGGAGAGGTGTCAGGCCGCGCGCCGAAGTCCAGGAAGTAATGGCCCATGCGCGACCCTTGGGGAGTCGTATCGCACCATTGCTCGAGCTACCAGTCCGCCCAGGCGCAGCGGCCCTCGTACAACGTCAACGCCCCGACGCAGACGGGCAAACGTGGACGAAGCCCAGGCCACCAACGATGCCGCAGGCGCTGCAGCAGAGGGGACTGCTCACCGCCCTCCGCCCCGACGACACAGACGACCATCTCGCAGGCTTCGTAATCGGAATTTCTGAAACCTGCGCAGGCCTATCGAAACGCCAACCCGAGAGTCCCGGCGCCGACCATATGGTCATCTCGACCTCGCAACATAGGGTTGGTGGACTTCGCACCAAATGCATGACCTGGGAGAAGACTCCGTGATATTGGAAAGGGACGCATCGGCACACCCATGAGCACCTTTAGGGCCGCGCAAATGTCGCCACGTCGGGTGAACGGCAACCATCTGCGCAAGCCGACGTGGCTCCGAGGAGCCGCCACCGACCGTCATGGAGTGAACGACAGGAACGTCGGTACCGAGGAGTCAGTGTCAGTGTCAGGCTGGTCGTCGTCCGGGGGTTTGGCTCATACCGTGGGTGTCTTTCGTGGACAGCATGCTTTCTGCCGGCCCCCGGACGCGCGGAACCGGCCGGCGTGGCTTGATAGGAGCGTGGCATCGCCCCCACTGAGATGTGCCCACCGACCGGTCCTGATCACATCACCCTTGGAGAAAGGCGACTGGATGATCACTTTAGGGATCGATGCCCACAAGCGGACCCACACCGTCGTAGCCGTCGACGATGTGGGCCGTCAGCTGGGATGCAAGACCACGACCGTCGGCCACCAGTGAGGACCATCTGTGACCTCGTGCGCTGGGCCGACCGCTTCGGCCCTGAGCGGACCTGGGCGGTCGAGGACGGCCGGCACCTGTCGCGGCGTCTCGAAGCGGACCTGTCTGGGGGCTGGCGAGCGGATTGTGCGGGTGCCCCCCAAGCTCATGGCCCAGCGCACGTGACTCGGCGCGCACCTATGGCAAGTCCGATCCCATCGATGCCCTCGCGGTGGCCCGGGCGGCCCTGCGCCACCTGGACCTGCCCGATGGCCCGCCTCGATCGGCCCCTCACGCGAGACTGCGCCTGCTGGTCGACCACCGAGAGGACCTCGTCGCCGAGCGCACACGGTGCATCAACCGGCTGCGCTGGCACCTCCACGAGCTCGACCCGGCCTGGGACCCGGGTGCTCGCTCCCTGACTCGTTACGTGCGTATCGAGGGCATGGTGGCGCGGGTAGCCCTCGAGGTCGCCCGTCGTGTCCGCGAGATCAGCGAACAGGAGAAGGGGCTCGAGCGTGAAATCTCGGCTCTGGTGGCCGACCTTGCCCCTCATCTCCTCGCCCTGCCCGGCGTGGGAGCCCTCGGCGCGGCCAAGATCGCCGCCGAGGTGGCCGACGTCCGTCGTTTCAAGTCAAAGGACGCGTTCGCCCGTCACAACGGCACCGCGCCCTTGCCGGTGTGGTCGGGAAACCGCGAACGCCACCGTCTCAGCCGGACGGGCAACCGCCAGCTCAATGCGGTCATCCACCGCATGGCGATCACCCAGGCCCGTTGCCACGAGGACGCCGCTGTCTTCCTCAAGCGCAGGGAGGCCATGGGCAACACATCGACCGAGGCACGCCGCGTGTTGAAGCGGCGGCTATCTGATGTCGTTTTCCGAACGCTGCTCCTCGACGCACAACCGGCCACGCCGACTTGCCTCGAGACGGCGGCTTGACATAGGAGCAAACCATGACACTCCCGCGCAAGCAATCGCCTACTCCGTCGATGCCGGAGAACTCGGTACCACCTCGGCCACAGCCCTGCCTAGCCTCATGCCGTGGCCGACAAGACCAAGCATCCCGGCGCCGGGCTGAACGGCTGAATGATCTTCGTGATTGCTCTGATCTTGGCTGCCGCCGTCGCTGCTATCACTGCCCTCTTGGCGCGTGGGTCAGGAGCGACGAAGGCAGCCCACCGTGTAGCCATGGAGTCAAGCACGACGACGATTGACGCGGTGGCGACATGACCGGCGTATCGATCGACGTTGTCGATGACGAGCTGCCCCTCCGCGGTGATGACGCAGGGACAGCCCCCGGTGACCGCGCTTCCGCCCCGATGTCGAGGGACTGCGGGCCGTCGCCATCGCTCCTCGTGGTTCTCTACCACGCTGGACGTCCCCGCGGCTGACGCGGCGGTTACGTCGGCGTCGACGTCTTCTTCGTGATCTCCGGATTCGTCATCACCGGACTCCTGCTCCGGGAGCGGGCCGGCGACGCGGTAGGACCTCGTTCCTCAGCTTCTACGGCGCCGCTGCCGCCGCATCATCCCCGCCGCGACGCTGGTGATCGTGGTCACCGTCGTCGCCACCTACTGGGTCCTCGGGGCATCGTACGGCAACCCGACGGCGGTCGACGGCCGCTGGACGGCCGTGTTCCTGGCCAACTTCCATTTTGTCCTCGGTCGGGACGAACTACCTCGACCGCGCAACCGCCCTCGCCGCTGCTGAACTTCTGGTCGCTGGCCGTCGAAGAGCAGTTCTACCTGGTCTACCCGGCCCTCTTCCTCCTGGCGGTCCTCGGGCCAAGGCCTCGTTTCCGGGTCCGGCTCGGCCATCGGCCTGGTCGTGGTCATCGCCGCCTCGTTCACCCTGTCGGTCGCTCAGACGCACAGAACCCACCGTGGCCTACTTCTCGCCGTTCACCCGGGCCTGGGAGCTGGCCCTCGGGGCCCTGGTGGCGGTGGCGACGCCGTGGCTCCTGCGGGCCCCGGCAGTGCTAGCGGCCGTGCTCACATGGCTCGGTCTGGGGGCGATCGCCTTCTCGGCCGTCGCCTTTCGGCGCCACCACCGCCTACCCCGGGTCGCTGGTGGCCATCCCGGTCCTCGGGGCCGGGCTGGTCATCGCCGGGGGGATGGCCGCCCCGAGGTCGGGCGCCGAGTCGGTACTCGGGCTCCGACCGTTCCGCTGGCTGGGGAGACTCTCCTATTCGCTCTATCTGTGGCACTGGCCGATCCTGATCATCGCCGCCGACCAGGCCGGGAAGACAAGCCTTCCGTTCCGAAGAAACGTGGTCTGGCTGCTGCTCGCCCTGGCCCTCTCGGTGGTCACCTACACGTTGGTCGAGAACCCCATTCGCCACGCTCGGGTCTTGTCTCGTGGACTCGCACCGATCGCCTTGGGTGCCGTTCTGATTGCCGCCACCTTGGTCCTTTGCACGGTTGCACTCAACTCAGAACAGTCGAACGTCGCGCGACGTGTACCACCAGTGTCAGCTTCCGCATTGTCGAGTCTGCTTCGACGTGCCCCAGAGATGCAGACTCTTCCCACCGATCTGACGCCTTCGCTGGCTGAGGCTCATCAAGACTGGGGAGGCCCGCCGTCCGCCTGCTCTCCAGGAACCGATCAAACGTCGATTCCGAACACTTGCATATTTGGCGATAGTTCCGCGAGCCGCACGATGGTGATGTATGGAGACTCTCATGCCGGAATGTGGTTCGATGCGCTGAATGTCATAGCGAAAGAAGCGCACTGGAGACTGGTGGATCTATGGAAGGGAGGCTGCCCAGTGGATTCCCTGACGTATCGGGTGCCCCCAGGGTCGGGCAAGCCGGTACTCCTTGGGTTGCGTGCGAGCAATGGCAACGATGGGCTCTCGGTCGAATCAACAGTCTCAATCCCAATCTCCTCGTTCTCACCCAGGAGCTCCGGGTCAACCAAGACGCAAAACCGTTCACCTTTCAACAGTGGGGACAAGGGTTGACCACGACATTTCATCGGATTCACATACCGAGAAGCAGGGTGGTCGTACTTGGCAACATCCCGTTCCTCCCAGACAATCCTCCTGAATGTCTCGCCCGGCACAGCTCAAATATCCAAGCGTGCTCCGGCCGGTTGGACTCTTATGTCATCGCGTACAACCAAGTTGAGGAGGAAGTAGCACATTCTGTCGGGCGCTCGTTACATCAACGTGGTGCCGTGGTTCTGTTCCACCGTCTGCACCGGAGTCGTTGGACACTACGAGGTCTATTTTGATCAAACACACGTGGGAGCTACGTACACCTACGTTCTTGAGAACGTGCTCAAGAACGCTCTGGGAATCTGATCGCTGCCTTTTACCCGACCTGACCTAGTGAACCCGGTTAGGGGACCTAGAGCGGTCTTCCCCGGTCGCGCCCGTCCCTGCTCCCGCCCCGCCGCCCGCGCCGGCTCGCTCCGCCCGGCCCCCTGGCTCGCCGGCCCCCGCTTCCCCCGTGCCTGGCGTCCCCGGTCCCGTGCCTGCCCTCCGGCTAGCGCCTACCCTTCTCCCTCCTCCCCAAATTCCCCTGTGGGCGCCGCCGGGACTCGAACTCCGAACGTGACAAACATGTGATCCCCTATTAGGGGACCCCTGAGGAACCGACAGAAGCGGAACGCCTGCAACCTGCGCCGTGTTCTTGCTCATCGATCAGGCACCCATTGGCGGCCAGTAATCCCTACTACCCAGAGGCTCTGTGGAGATTAAACCGTGGGTACCAACCAGAAGCGTGTTCAGCCCCGCGGTCGATGCGCTCAACCGTTGGACGTTGTTGATTCTTTCGGGCGTGGGGGTATATCGCCCCGCCGCTCGTTGAAAGGTCCACACTCCATCATTGGGCTTGATCAGCTATCTTGCAACCTGCGGGAACGGACTAAAACGTTTCACCAGCTTCGAGCGCGCTTTTTAACATCATGAGAATTTACTCTGTTAGAAAGGCAGCGAGTGGACGGCAGGGGACATCTGATGCAGCAACTGGTTAAGGATAGAACAAGCCCAGAATCGCAAGCAGCTACTGCGAGTTCCTTTCCTCGTTGGTTGCCTGACGCACTGGGGATTCTTTGGGTAGTGGCAGCTGGCATCGCTGTTCTTGTTCCTGCGCTATTCCACGGCTCGTATTTAGGACCGTTCGACATATTGTCCCAGTTCGGATTGTCAAAGCACGCAGGTGTCGCCGTTCATAATCCGGCGAGTCAAGATCAGATAGACGCGATCATGCCATGGACGACGTTGGCATGGACACAAGTACATCACGGTCAATTCCCGCTGTGGAATCCGTACGGTGGTTTGGGCACGCCGCTTGCCTTCAATTTCCAGTCGGCGCCGTTCGGCCTTCCGGCTATAATCGGTTACTTCGCGCCAGTCCAGTATGCGTTCGATATTGGCGTAATAGTCACATTGATTGTGGCAGGTACCGGAACCTATTTGTTCGGGCGGGTTCTTCATCTTGGCATCTTGGGAAGTGCCATGGCGGGCACGATCTTTGAACTGAGCGGCTCTTTTATGGGGTGGCTTGGTTGGCCCCTTGCATCAGTAATGTCGTGGTCCGGTTGGTTGTTCGCGGCCGGTCTGTTGATCATCCAAGGAAGACATCGGGTCAGGAACGTCGCGATGTTCGCCGTCGTCTTGGCCCTCGCGTGCTACGCCGGGCAGCCGGAAATTCTCTTCCTGCTCTTGCTGGGTCTTTTCGTGTTTGTGGTCGCTCTGCTGGCGCAGACTGCACGGTTCGATAGGCAGAAGCCCATCCTGCGACCGCTGCTGGACTTGGTTCTCGGCGCTGTCGCCGGGGGAGCACTCGCTGCGCCTCTCCTATTGCCAGGCCTGCAGATCGCAGGAGCAACTGCTCGCGCCAACTCCGATTTCAATGCTTCCGGGCTCCCGACTCACAATCTCCTTTATTTTATATTCCAAGGCTTTGACGGGCTGCAGATTTCGGGTAGCTATTGGTTCGGATCCGCAAACGGATACGTTGAAACTTCGGCCTACGTGGGGGTGATTGCGCTCGTATTCGCTGCGGCTTCGCTCGCCTTTCGGACACATCGCCGAGAGGTCGTTGCGTTGCTGGGAGTGGTCGTGGTGATGCTCGCGATCATTTTCATACCGCTTACGAGTCTCTTGGATCATCTTCCCGGCTTCGGAAAGCTCGCTTGGCACCGAGGTCTGTTCGTGGTGGATTTCACCATTGCCGTACTCGCCGGCATTGGGGTTAACGCGACGGTTCGAGCAAATTCGAAGAGAACGTGGCGCGGGATCGCTGCGGGCTTCGGCGTGGCAGGTTTCGGCTTGTTGTGCCTCGCTCTTATTTCTCTTGGGGATCATCTGTCGCCCATTGAAAATTCGATCAGGGAGAGGAGTTTCGTCTGGCCTATCGCAGCAACAGCGGTGGGAATCGTCGTCGCGAGTCTTCTAATGGTTCAGGGCAAGCGTGAACAAACCCAAGCCATGAATCCGAACCGATCGTCCGATCGGATGATGCGCGGTGTTACGACAGGTCGATTTCGTCTCACGCACAGTTGGCTCGGAGGTTTCATTCTGTTGGCATGTGAGACTGCCTTCCTGGTCTCCGCTGGAGCCCCATTGTGGTCTTCCAGCTCCGCCTTCTATACGCTGACGCCGGCCGAATCAGCCCTCAAACAATTGGTGGGATCTTCGACCGTCGGTGTTGCGGTCGCGTCGCCAATTTCGTGGTATCCACTAGCCGTTCCAAGCTGTTACATGGGCATCATGGCCAATGTGAACGACGTGTTCGATCTGCACGAACTAAACGTTTACGACCCCGCCATTCCCACGAGTTATTTCAGATCCTGGAGCGCAGCTACCGGGCAGCCGACCGTGCTTGGATCCTATGATTTCTGTCCCCTGGTGACGTCGACCGCGATAGCCCGCCGTTATGGAGTCGGGTTCGTGCTTGAACCTCAAGGATCGTCGCGCCTTATTGAGGGTTCCGTTTTCGTCGCCGACCTCGGTGGCGAAGCGCTCTATCGTGTCCCAGGGGCGGCTCCGGCTACCCTGACAACGATCAGATCGGCGCATGGCATTCCTCCGGCGAACGCACCCGCAAAACCGGTTGCAGTCACACATCCGGACCCAGCAAGTTGGCGCGTCGTAACGGCATCGACGACTCCGCAAGTGCTCAGATTGCGATTGACCGATCTACCGGGATGGCATGGCTCTATCGATGGAAAGCCGCTCGCCCTTGAGAGTTATTCCGGTTTGATGTTGCAAGCTCGAATTCCTGCGGGGAGCCACATCATCGAACTCCACTATTGGCCTGACTCCTTCAATATTGGAATTGTCTTCGCGATCTCTAGCGCGGGAATGCTTTTGCTCGTTGTCATCACCGCAGCGATCCGCCGCCGGATCGTCATTCAGAATCGGGAGCCAGGCACTTCAGATCCAGATGTCAAACTGGCGCAAGGCCGTGCCGGGAGGATTTGAACGTGTTTGCGGCACATTTCTCAGTCGACTAGTCGAGGTCAATGGCGGAGCCGCCAAGGTCTCAGACACCTTCGGCATCAATCGAACGGCAACTGGCCGACTGTCGAACTGGACGCTCCACCACGGCGTTGTGGTTGGGCGAGCGGGGTGGGATGCACACAAGGGTGAGCCCCTTGGCCACCACCGCCGCGCTGAAGGCCGACGCGTTGTATTCGGGCCCGTTGTCGGAGAGTATGGGTCTGACCCTGATGCCATGACGGCGGTAGTGGCACACCAGGCGGTCCAAGACGCGCACCGAGACACCGGCGTCGGGGGTGCCCGTGACCAACCAGACGAAGGCCAAGCGGGCGAAGACGTCGATGGCGCTGAGCTGGTACACCTTGCCCACGCCCTTGAGCCGGCCGATGTAGAAGCTGTCGAAGCAGACCAGCTCTCCGGGGCCGCCAGCAGCCAGGCAGAACCCGAAGGGCTCGTCGTGGCGGGCTGCCTCGGTGAGCAGGCCCGTCGTCGTCACACTGATCGCCGCGGCCCCGGCCAACCTCGGCGTGCTTTTGCACGGTCGACTTGCGATCACAAAGCCCTAGTCGCCCAGCCGATCGGCGTATTGGCGACAGCCGATGGTGGGCTCGAGCACGGCCAGGGTCAAGAGTCGCTCCACCACGTGCGTCGGGGTCGCGGAGGCATCTGGGGCGCCCGGCGCTCCATGAGCATCAAGGCTTCGCGCCCATAGCGCTCGGCCCGGTTCTTCGACTCGTAGTGGCGGGTCCGGCTGATGCCAAAGGTCCGACAGGCCGCCGCCACGTTGCCGGTCTCTTTGGCCAATGCCGGCACGGCGATACGCCGGCGGTAGATGGTCTCTGTGTGAGTCACGTTGATGGGCTCCTTGGCTCTTTGGTTGGAACCACAGAGTCCATTGCCGTACCCTCAAGGGGGTGGATGTGCAACCTCAGCACTGGGACAGGAAGCCCTAGATCAGCTTCCCTCCCGGGGATGTTGGATTTTCCTCCCTCCATCGATCCCGTGTTCACGTCCTTGCTGCGTTTAAACGCTGGGCCGCGTCGGGGCTTTCTTTGCGTCCAGGCGCAGGAGGGACCGTCGAATCCTCCGAGCAGATTGGTTCATCTTCCAAGTTGCTCGAAGTCCGGCCGCAGCAACAAGTTGTACCTCGGAACGGCCGGGTCGCGCTGCGAGCAGTTGAGCAATCTCGTTTGAAAATTCACCTTCGTCTTGGGTCGGATACTCGGCGAGTGGGCCCACGATTCGCCATCGCAGACATCGACGCCACGATGCAGCTACAAGAGGTCCGTTTGTGTCGTCGACAATTACGATCGCAATCGTGCCCGTCATCATCTGTCGGCAGTGCAGGATATCGGCGAGGTAGTTAATTTTTGCGCCGTCGACATGAAAGGCATCGCAGAGATGGCCCTGACGACGTAACGATGGAAGGGTCTTGAGGCTATTGCCCGATTCGAATGAGACCCGACCGGGGAACTCGGCCTGGAGCCATTCAATTGCCGGCCGGACATAGGCGTGGGCACAGATGTCAACACCAAAGTAAGTGAGTTCAGGGTTGGCCGTAAGGGCTGCATACGCTGAATGACCACCATTAACCCCAATCTCGAGCAACCGGGCGTGCGACACGGCGACACTGCGGAATCGGTCACGCTTGGCGCGCAAACGCGGATCTGGGGGGCTGTCTACAAAGGAACGGTCATGGTGGTCGTAGAAGAGATTCCCCTCGAGGGGGACCCCCGATTCGGCAATGACCCGATTCAGACGAAACAATCCATCCAACCACGATTCGGATTGCTCAATGTCGCCGAGCGACTGGGCACTCACGGTTATGTCCTCCCGCCTTGCTTGCCGGACAATACGGCGCGCACCGCCGGCTGCCCGATAACGACCGCGACTCGACAACATTCCTGCAGAACCCGCAACCAGAACCGGGTCGGAGATTCGCTTCAACTCTTGCCCGCTCCGCGGCTCCCCACGGGCAGTCACCAGCGTCATGGAGCGAGCATACAGAAGGCACGTGCCTGCTGCCGGGGGCTCCGCTTCCCTCGGTTTCGAAGTGTCGGTCAATCGATCTCGCCTGTCGTCGGATGCATACCAAGACACCGGGAGCGAAGGCAGATCTCGAAACGGCCACCGGACCAATCGGAGGCATGTCGGGTCAAGAAACACACTTCCATGACTCGTGGATCGACTCCAGCGATCCATCGGTGGCCTCTGTAACGTTGTCGCTATGTGGACCCGTGGCCGAATTCATTCGGCTCCAAGAAGGTTCAAACGCAGCATCATGGTCGTGCTCCTGGTGGTCATAGTCTTCTTGGTTGCGACAGCCCGGCTGTTTGTATGGCCTCCGAGCAATACTCCATCGCGAGTTGATGCAATCGTTGCTCTCGGTGGTGATCCCGGACAACGGCGAATGAAATCCGCCATTCAGCTGGCAAAAGCCGGGTATGCCCGGATTCTTGTGATTTCGCTGGGGGGCAATCCCCCGGTGCATTGTCCTCGCGCACCGACGGGAATTGAGGTGATTTGCTTCCGCCCCGATCCCCTCAATACGCGTGGCGAAGCCGAGTTCGTCGCCAGGCTGGCTGCCCGGAGGCAATGGCACCGGATCATCGTGATTCCAGATCGCACGCAAACCACGCGTGCTCGACTCTTGTTCAAACGCTGCACACCAATCAGCCTTGAGATGGTGCCCGTCCACGACGATCTGTCTCAACTTGTCGTTGGTGTGGCATACGAGTGGGGAGCGCTGATCAAAGCGTTGGTCTTCGTAAGATCTTGTTAATCCTGTGGAACGGAGAGAGTTTCGGCGCAATTTGGCCACGACCAATCAAGGCGAGTCACGCCACGTAGCCACAAGACGAAGCTCACGTTCGGGTCCCATGCTGGCGCAGCACGGCCGGAGTGTCTTGTTCGGGGGCGGGAGCGTGGGTTAGGGACCGATCCCCCACCCGGCGACCGACCCCGACCGGGAACCCTCGGCTTGCTCGACATACACAATGGGTTGTGCGCGCGAGCTCGAACACGGTGACTTGAGAAAAAGTGTCCCTCGTTGTCGACTCGTCTGTCTCCCAGTCAGCGTGCGAAGGGCCCCGTCGAGGTCCTTGGGGAGTTGGTGCCGATTTGGCTCAAGGGGCTGAATTGCACGCTCGTGAACAGTCCGGAGCGCGTTCGGTCGAGTAACTTCTGCTTTCGACGAGAAGGTTCGGACAGAGGAGACTCGATGGCAAGACGAGGGCCGCCATTGCTCCGTTGGCTGGCACTTGCTGTTCTGGCGGTGTTACTGGCGGCATGTTCAAGCAATCCGAAGACAGCACCGTCGTCCTCGGCGTCGCATGCCGCATCGTCGGGAGCGACCACAACGTCCAGCCCATCACCTCCGCGTAGTTGGACAATCGATTCCGTCGATGCAAGTGGAGCCACGTGGACGACGACAGTCGCGATCGCACCTGTGATCTCAGGAAAGGCTCTTGCAGCCTATACAACGCTCTATGGCAATCCGTGCAACCTGAACCCAACGACTGATGCCATCGTTCCATTTCAGATCACGACGACCAGCACGGCATCCGGACACTTGACTGCCAGTGGCGACCAAGAGCTGAAGATTGTGAACGCCTCATTGCGTGTGGCGCCTAATGGCTCGGACTCCACCAAGGGCGCGCAGAGTACGCAGTCGAATGCCGGTTTTGCTACGGGGCAGGAACTGAAGGCCGCAGAAGACACGTCGGACGGGCCGACATGCTCCAATCTCGACCCGCCTGGTGAAACGATGACCCTTGGCAACGCCTCATTGACGAACGGCCAGACGTCGGTGCTGAAGGGCTACTTCGACTTCGAGCACTGGTCCGAGCCAACGCATCATGACGGTGACGCCGCGTGGCTCTCCAACGTCTGGATTCTCGTCCCCAATAGCGGGATCAGCAAGACTGGAGTTAGCTGGGAAACGACTTTGGTCAGCGGGCCGGCGGTGGTCAGTCTGTTGGACTACACGCCCGCACCGACTTATAGCCCCACGGACAGCTATGGCAAGAGCGCCATCGGGTACGGGTGGGTGTTTCCTCTGGACGGCAGCAGCCAACCCGATTGCGCCGGCGCCTCTTCGACTTCACCACGAGGGTCCGCGATGCCATCAATTCAATCTCTCTGCGAGGCGTTGCCAGAAGAGATTGTCATGGGCTACCTGAGCAACCACAAAGAGATAACGAATTCGATCGGCAGATCACTTACCGGGATCACCTCCCAGAGCTCGATGACCGACGTTTTCCATAGCCTTCAAAAGAAGGGCGAAATCGAAATGGTCTCCACCAAGGGTGGGACTGCATCAGCCTGGCGCAAGAAGGAGGCCGGGTAGAACACGAAACAAAGCGGGAAGCGCAAACCCGTCCTCTCGAGTCGCCAGGGCGCCGTTTACTCATGGTGCGAATACGCCTTTCCGGCGACCCTTCGCCAGGGTCGACATGGGCGGCTGCACCTCGAGAGTTCACGGGGAGCGAGTCCCCCACTGTGAACAAGGTCACACCTTGGTTGAGCGTCCGACGGCACCGGAAGTGTATGGCCGATCTGCAGCTTCGCAACGAGCGACTCGGCGAGGAGGTTCGAGTTGCTCCGTTCCAACCTTGACTTCTATCCATGACTCATCAGGCTTCGCGAGCGCTCCGAGATCCTCGGTGTGGTAGCGGTGAGCCCACGGGCGCTACGGACTTCATCTCACGCCGGGGAGGGACAATTTCGTGCTCAATCGAGGTGGATTGATTCCTCTCCAGCCTTGTTGTACCGCAGCCTCAGGCGCCTGACTCGGGAAATTCTCGCCATGGTTTGTTACACTCTGCGGTCATGAAATGGGTACTTGTCATCGTGCTGGCGATCATTGGAGTACTGGCGGCGATTGTGGCCATTGAGTACTTCGTCGTCCCGATTCACTCGTTGCCGAGCTTCATCGGGGGGAAGCATCACACTGGTGGTCACTACCGCAAGCGGGGGGCTGCCGCTGCATTGGTTGCTGTCGTGGCACTCGTGGCTGCCGGGATCCTGGCGATTCGCTTCCGCCGAGAAGACGCAGCCAAAGCCGCGGCGCCTGCGCCTGCGTCGGCGGCTGACCAGCTACTGGCGAAGCCACCGGCGACACCCGAAGGACCTCCGAACTAGACCCCTTTGCATCCAGGTTCTCTGGCTCCCCCTGGGGTTGCTGGCGCGGTCTCAGTCAGCATCGCGGTGTTGCCTCATGCCCCAGACGGATCGACTGGTGGGAGGTCACGTTCGCGCATTGAGCTCACGGGATATCGAATGCCGAGGCGGCCAAACGCTCCGTCGAAGAGCCCGCGGGCGATAGCCCACCAGCACTCGAGACGCCCGTTCTGTGGTCGAAAGATCGCCCGGCCAAGAAGCTTGGAGACATTCCGCGGGTAGCGGCCCACCTTGTGCATGATGTACAAGTGGTAATACAGCATGTTCCGAGCTTCGTAGTAGTACTTCCATAGCGGGACGTCGCCATCCTGGCGGATAGCGTCGTGATGGACGACCGCCTCTTCGATGACACGTCGTTGGAAGCCCGCCTGAGGAATTCGCCAATGGCAGTACTCGGTGTCTTCGGCCCACCAGAAAAGCTCCGCTCTGGGTAGGCCAACCGCCTCGACAATCTCGCGGGCGATCATGAACCCACACCAAGAGCCCCACCGGCCTACGGCTCCGTCCGGTTGGATCGACAGGGGTACAACGAAAGTCCGGCCGGGATCCTCCTCGCGTGCCATCAGGAGATTGGCAAGGCACTCGGTCTCGGGGACGATGTCGTCGTCCATGACCCAGGCGTCGCTGAAATCGCTTGCAAGGAAATGGCGCAGAGCGATGGCCCAACCGCCCGCTGGTCCCAAATTGACGTCAGATCGGATGACCCGGGTCGGCACCCCGGTCGGGGGAAGTGCGCTGATTTGGATCTGTGGATCACTTGCGTTGTCAACCACAACGATTCCCTGGGGAGGATTCGTCTGTGCCGCAATGGCGATGAGACAACGGGCGAGCGATTGGGGCGCATTGTGGCTGAGCACAAGGGCCACGACCCGGCGCCCACCACGGTCCTTCATCGCCCCCCTATCGTGGAGAATTGCTGGATTCTGCAAGCTGGCCAAGAAGGCGATGCTACCGGGCCGTCGCCTTTCCGTGCACCCGCTCCGATCCGACGGTGGTGCCCTCAACGACTTCGGAAAGTCTTGCACCCTGGCCTGCCCGGAGTATGGATCTTCTCAGTCTGCCGTTTGGGCCACAACTGGCGCCGGTACTAACGTCAGGCAGACATAGATGTGTGATCGACGGCGTGACTTGCGAAATGGCGAGCGGGGGATGGTGAGTTCGAGATGAATCGGGTGAAGGCACCGGTGAAATCGGTGGAGGGTTCGAGCAAGGGACATTTTCTCCAACCGAAGTGGGGTGACGGCCCCTGGGGCGAGGGCACTCTGCGTGATCGGTTTGAAGTCGTAAGGCCTCTTATCCGTGGGGGGTCTCTGCTCGATATTGGCTGTGCGTCCCGTTACGGACGTCCAGATTGGCTCCACGGGCTTCTCTCTCAGGAGATCTCCGACCTCGTCGGGATCGACATCAACGACACCACCATAGAAAAGCTGAAGTCCGAGGGTTACGACGCGAGATTGGGTGACGCCCGCGATTTCGATCTACATCGGACGTTCGACGTGGTCTTCGCGGGTGAGTTGATCGAACACCTCGACGATGTTCGTGGGTTCCTCGCGAGCGTCCGTCGACACTTGAACCCCGATGGTCGGTTGGTCCTCACGACACCCAACGCTTTCTACGTCGGCAACTTTGTCTACCGCTTCGGAGGCCATGGAAAGGTGCACCCTGAGCACACCTGTTGGTACTGCGAGGACACCCTGCGGCAGGTCTTGGCGGCCAACGGGTTCGGGACTACGGATATCAGTTTTACCGGTCACACGAGCCCTACGACGTCCCGCAAAATGGCAACGTTCACGGTGCAACATATGCTCCCGCCCCGGCTGGCGTTTGACACGCTCATCGCCGTTGCGACAGCGGATTAGGCGGACCCCTCTTGCGGGCTCGCTGGGCGTGGGATCCGCCCTGACCTACGGCGCCGACGGTCTGCTAGCCCCGTGGGGGCAGGGAGTCATAGAGCGAGGCTGATCGACGGACGGCCCGCGCCTCGGCCCGAAACAGCCGATTCTTCACGACTCGATTTGGACGATCCCAACGCGAAGCCGGACGGGCAACCACCGACATGCAATCGAGGAGAAGGACTCCCCCCTCCCAATTGACCAGTTCTTGTCCCACACAATGCAGGCCGGACTGCTCACAAAGGTCCGCAAAACGAGCAGCGGTCACGCTCGGGGCCCGCCAATGCTTGCCTCGGTAGGTCCCCGACCGTATGAGAGCAGCCCGCGCCAAGGGCGGGAGTCGGTCGAATGAGCCTTGCAATGGCGCGAGCGCACGCGTCGAGCGTTGGTAGGTACCGTAATTCGAGTGGTGGAGGAACGCGACACCGTCGGGTTTCAGTACACGGGCCAGCTCGCTGAGATAGCCCGCGAGCGTCTCGGCTTCGACATGAACCAAGGAGTCAAAGCTGAAGACGAAATCTATCGACGATTCCTCCACCATGGGGAGCGAATGTCCATCGTTGACTTCGAATCGGGCCCCTAGGTGATCGGCGAATCGTTGCCGACACGCCTCAACGCACTTCGGCGACACGTCTACGCCGACCAGCGTCTCGCAAAACTCAAGAAGAAACTCGGTCCAGCGACCGAATCCCGGCGCGATCTCGAGGATCGCCGGGGCCGGAAGGAACGCTTGAATGCGAGGATAGATGCTGCGGTACCACTGCCCCCGTGCACTTCCCCATGGCTTCGACCAGGGCTCGCCTTCGTAGCGCCAGTCGTAATCCTCGTTCCACCTGTCGAGGTTCTCCTCGATGCTAGGCACCCAATTCCTCCTACTCGGTGGCGTGGCTCTGCGGCCGACAGACTACCCTCGGTTTTTCGATCGGAGCCCCGCAGAACCTCCTCCCACCGTCTCGGCAGGGGGACTCCGCGGGGTGCTGGCGAGCCGTCAAACCAAATTGGCCTCTCGAGGCTCGTAAGAATGGCGCTGAATGTGTCGGGCAGAAAGCAGCGGATCGTGCCGAATGGGAGTGGGGATGTGCTGGCGCAGGTGAGGCCGATGGTGCCGTCCTACCCGGCGAGACGGTTCCAGCCAGCTCGGGTCCCTTGCCCTCGCCTTCAGGCCTGCGAGCCGTTGACAGAACCGTGACCGCTGTCGCCAGGCCTCCGCGGATCGTTCTCATAGAGAACTTTGCCAACGGCGCAGCGGGCCATTGGGGAGACAATTTGGTTCGGCTTTGCAAGGGGGCGACCGCCGCCGGATATGACCCCATCGCCGTGACGGTGCACGGACTGCACCCGCAAGTTCGCAACTCGCTTTCAGCGACCGGGGCCATCATGGTCGATCGGCCGATTGGGCGGTTGGCCCGAGCATCGCTGTGGGCGTCCAGGCTCCTCAGGCCCGTGCAGGGCCTGAGCTATCGGATAGCCCCGAGGTCAGATCTTCCAGCTCGCGTTCGTTATGCGTCGCGGTGCTTGGCCGAGGTTGCAGCCTTACGTACGGCGACCCGAGTAGCTGGTGACGATGTCGAGGCCATTGTCATCCTGACCGCGAGCCAGGGACTGGCTGCAACTACGGCCGGTCTTTCGAGGACTCCGCACCTGCGATTCGTTCACTACAAAGGGGTTTCGGAAGGAGTGTGCCTGCGTGCAATGGAGCGGATTTTCGCTCGAAGCGGGCGCGCTGTTGCCGTGTTCGCCACAAATGCGGCGATCGAGTCAACCACGAAGCAACGGCATTCGGATCGCCTCGTCATCGTACGCTCGTTCACCGTTGCGGATCCGACCATGTACATGGGCGAAGACGAAAAGCGTCCGGCCCGACACGAGCTCGGCCTAGCCGACACCGAGTTCGTGGTGGCGATGGTTGGTGGATGGTGGCCGTACAGGGACATAGCGACGGTAAAGCGGGCTCTCGAACTCCTGAAACGACCAGTAACGCTGATCGTCTGTGGCATTCCGGTGAGGCCTTCGGAGCTGGAGCCGGCCGCGGCGTCAGGCGGCGGAAGAGTGGTGGATCTCGCCGGCTCGGTCACTGAAAGCGAACTTCGCCGGATCTACGCCGCCAGTGATGGCGCTCTCGTGACTCGCATACCAGGGTGGCCCGAGGAGATTGGGACGGTGTTCGACGCGGCCAGGTACGGCGTCTCCCTCATAGTGTCCGACCATGATCAGAACCTCTCGCACCGACTGACGGCTGAGCCCTGGGTCCGGCTCTTTCGCGCCGGCGATCCCCAAGACCTTGCCAGGACACTGGAGGAGTTCGCCGACAGGCCACCGCCCCGCCCCGACGAGCACGCTGCCGAGCGATTGGGGCTCACGTCGGCACCAGAGACCATCGATGCTTTCTGTCGCATTGCAGCGACCCTGCCACGGGGACATAGTGCGCGCTTGCCCGGAACCACGTCGGCTGGGTAAGAATCTCGGGGCGGCGCCGGCCTTCGTCGGGAGAGACGTTTACGGAGCGCGCCACGCACTGAGATCTCGGCCGAGCTGCTTTTCCAGTTCGGCGATATCAGGGGCGAACTCGGCTGTGAGCTGGCGCCGGATTGCTGGATCCAGTGGGGGTCGTGGGACATAGACGGTGTTCATCTCGAGCAAGCGGTGTCCCAAGGCAAAGCGGGTGGTCTGGTTGCGTACGGCGAGGCGGCTCACAGCGCGGAGGGGTTTGGGCGGGTGGCGTAGAAGCTGGCGGAGAGCCCCGCTGCGTACAACGCTATTCGGGTTCTTGACCGGGAACTCGGGGCGGAACGTGTCGTCGATTTCCAAGAACCGTAGAACATCGCGATAGACCCCGGCGGTGTCCGCTTTGAGGTCGTCGTAGAAGATCACATGAAGCCGCGTCTCATCGAAGAGTTTCCGATACCGCGCTAGCTGCTCGCCGAAGCGAGCAACCTGCCGGTATTGCAGTGCCCAAGGGGTCGGATGGCCCGAGGGGATTCGCTTGCCGTTCCGGCGGTCCTCTTCAGCGCGGAGAGCCTCGGCAAAATCGCCAAGATCCTCTCCACCTTGGTAGACGTTTTCAGAGTGCAATGAGTACAGCATCTCGACGGGATCGCGTAACAGCACGATGCAACGGGCGTCAGGTGAAGCAGCGGCAATCTCTTCGGCGGCACTTCTCGAGAACAGGTACCAGATGGCGCAGTCGCCACGGTAACGCGCCGAACCAGCGTGGTCATAGAGGCTCAGGTAACGATCGAGCGACATCCTCTCCTTGTTCTTGAAGACGAGATCTCTTCCGAAATAATGCGTCTCCTTGCGCCACATAAAGATGTCGGGATGCTGTCGCAGGTAGAGGAAAAGTGACGAGGTCGCACATTTTGGAGCGCCGAGAATGAACAGGTTCGGCATGCGAACGTCGGAGTCAGTCATCTGCCGCTCGCTCTCGGCACCATTCAGTCGCGCCATCACTCGCTCACTTGGCTCTTCACATCCAAGCCTAACGGGCACGTATAGGCCCATACCCCCGGGAGCCGGGCCCTGAGTCTGGCAAACAACTGCCCAGACTTCAAAATACGACTCACCTCTTATCCGGTCGCCGGTGGATCCGGAAGAAGGCCGGCACCTTGGCCTGATCGGCAGACGGTGCTCAGCTGGTGGCGCCGGCGCGCCGCCACGACCCGGCGCTCCATGTTGCGCCACCACCAGTCGTCGGCGGTCTGGCGAGAGTTCCGAGAGGACCCGGCGGCCGCGACCCCGTCCAGCAGTCTTCGATCGGACGGAGCCGAGTCGACCATTTCGGGTGATCGCAGCGTGACGGTGCTCAGCGAGCCTCCTTGAATTGTCGGTGTGTAGACGGGTCGAATTGTCGGTGTGTAGACGGGTCCATATTGCCTTGGCGGCTCAGGTCATCGGCCGCCGGTTTCTCCGGGTCAACAAGGTCCGTGGGCAGAAGACCTCAGATTTGTCAGTCCAGGCGACTCCACCTCGGGCTGGCCCGGGTCGCCACGTGCTTTTCCCAGATGGCCTGCCTGGCACGGAAGGCCTCCCCACGGTAGCCTGCAGCGTCTCGGGCCCGGATGCCCCGATTCTGCGGATGGGCTCGTCGGCGAGCCCGAGGAACTCGTGCCCCGGGCAATCGACGGCTGGTTTTTTGGCGAAACAAGGGGAGCAGCTGGTGGGCACGACGTTTGCACTGGTGGGCGGGGCACTGCCCTTGGGGCGACCCGACGCCCGACGTTGGCGGGGCCTCGGGCGTCTGGCGCTGGCTGCGGCAATGGCCCTCGGGTTCCTCTCCTTGCTGCGGGCCCCCATCTCGGCGCTCGGTAGCGAGGCCATGCAGGCTGCACCCGTCGTCCACGCACCAGGCGCCCTCTCGTACCACGTGGGGTCTTCCGGTGCCCTCGAGGTCAGCGCAGGGTCCACGGACGCGCTCCGGGTCGTTCCGGCGGGCTTCGGCAGAGGCACGATCAGCCCGCTCGAGAGCTCCACCAAGGCTGCATCTGGGGTTGCAGCGACGTATGACCATGGGGCACTTTCGGTGTGGTACTCGCACCGTGGCGACGCCCTCGACCAGGGATTCACGGTCACCCGGCGCCCCTCTGGAACGGCCAACAAGGTCGTCATCGCCATGAGTACGTCCGGTGCCCTGCATCCGGAGCTCGACAGTCTCACCAGCCTCACCTTCGAAGGGTCAAATCTGCCGGCGGTCGCCTACTCGTCGCTCAAGGTGACCGACGCCACCGGCAGGGTCCTGTCGGCGCGCCTCGGCGTCTCGGGCACCAGTGTGAGCATCATGTTCAAGGACCGAGGCGCCGTGTATCCCGTACGGATCGATCCGTGGATCCAGCAGGCGCTCCTCACGCCGCCGGCCGGCGCCGAAGCCTTCGGTTCGGCGATCGCGACGTCGTCGAACGGAACGACGGTCCTCGTAGGCGACCCCTACGGTGGGACCGGTACCGGCGCGGCGACCGTGTACACCTCGAGTGGCGGATCGTGGTCCCCGGGCGTCGCGCTGACGCCGCCAGTGGGCTCCGTCTACTTCGGCACGTCGGTCGCTCTCTCGTCGAACGGGACGGTCGCCCTGGTCGGCGATCCGAGCGGTGCCGGGGGGACCGGGTCGGCCACCGTCTACACCTTGACCAGCGGGGTGTGGTCCTCGGGCGTGGCGCTGACAGCACCGGCGGAGGCCGGCTCCTTCGGTACCTCGGTAGCTCTCTCAGGGTCCGGAACGATCGCCCTGGTAGGCGACCCCTACGGTGGGGAAAACGGTACCGGCGCGGCGACCGTGTACACCTATACGACCTCGTGGAACAACCCCCCCACCGACCTGGTGGCGCCGCTCTTGAACTCGTATGAATTCGGGACTTCGGTGGCGTTGTCGAACTCCGGTTCGATCGCACTGGTGGGTGACCCGCTGGCCGGGGCAGACGGAGACGGAGAGGGAACCGGATGGGTCACCTCGTTCTCAGGAACCGACTACGTGGACACGGCGCAGATCAAAGACCCTGCGGCGACGACCGGTGGTTTCGGCAGCTCGTTGGCCGTGTCGAGCGCCGGGACGACCGTCGTCGTCGGTGACCCGACCTACCCGACCGGTGGGAGCGCGGGCATTTACACCGCATCGGAGACCGACTCGGCCATCACCTCGTGGGCCAAGACGTCGACCCTGACCGCTCCCAGCGGTTCGCAGGCCTTCGGCACCGCAGTGGCCATCACCGCAGCCGGCACCGAGGCTCTCGTGGGTGATCCCGACCCGGCGGGTGGCCAGGACGTCACCGGCACGGCCAGCAGTTACAGCGCTCCATCGGGCACGTGGTCCGGCCCTGCAGCGGGCACTCCGTTCACGCCCCCCCCTTTCGCAGAGAGCTTCGGCACCGCGGTCGCCGTGTCCGGTGACGCGTCGAGCGCATTCGTGGGTGACCCGAATGGCAGCAGCCCCAACCCGGCTCTGGACGGTACCGTGACCTCCTACGCCTCGAACGGGCGCTGGTGGAACATTGGCACCGCGGCCAATCCCCCGAACAACGCCAACTCTTTCGGGTCCTCAGTCTCGATGTCTTCAGCCGGCACGTCGATACTTGAAGGCGATGAGTCCAGCGTGTCCGGCGACGTCCACGGTGCGGCCTCCGTCTATACCTACAACGGCACGACAGTGGGCACCCAGAGTCCGCTGGTGCCGCCTGCCAACACCAGTTCTTTCGGCACCTCGGTAGCCATTTCGGGGAACGGCACGACTGCGGTCGTCGGTGATCCGGACAGCTACGATGCCGCGACCGGTACCGGAGGCACGGCCACCGTCTACACCTACAACGGTTCGACGTGGTCAGCGGGGAAAGCACTCACGGTGCCGTCCAGCGCAGACGCGCCCGCATACGAGTTCGGCAATTCCGTCGCCATCTCGGCGAGCGGGAACGAGATCTTGGTCGGAGATCCCGGAGGTGGCGTGAACGGCATGGGGGCAGTCACCGAGTTCACCCTGAGCGGTAGCACCTGGTCGGCGGGGATCGCGCTGCCGACCCCAGCGACCACCTACGCCTTCGGGAACACGGTAGCCCTCTCTGCGAACGGCGAAGTGGCCCTCGTGTCCGACACCGGGGCGCCCGGCGGTTCAGTGATCCCCTACACCATGAGCGACGGGAGCTTCGTCGAGGGGAACCGCGCTTCTGAACGCCGGTCCACGCCTCGGCGTTCGGCACCGCCCTCGCCCTCTCGCAGACTGGCAACGTCGCCCTGGTCGGCGACCCGACCGGAGGGTCGCTCGGCACGGGTGCGGCAACCGTCTATACCGACACCAGCGGGTCCTGGGTACAGAACGCCTCGCTCGTCCCCGTGGGCGCAGCAGGGCAGTTCGGCTTCTCGGTGGCCTTGTCGGCCAGCGGGGCGACGGCTCTCGTGGGCGACCCGACGGCGCAAACGTACGGCACGGCCACCATCTACGACTTCGGCGGCTCCTGGTCGACGGGCATTCCCCTCACGGTCACGCCGAACGCCGGCAACTTCGGGACGGCGGCTGCGCTCTCGGCCAACGGAACCTTCGCCGCGGTCGGTGACCCTGACGGGGGACTCTCCGGCGGCGAGGTCACGGCCTTCTCACTCGATGCCACGACCGCGGCGACCAGCCTGAGCGCGTCAGCGAACCCCTCCTCTGCGAACAACGGTTCGCCGATCAGGTATTCGGCCACCGTCTCAGGTGGGAGTGGAACGCCGACGGGCACAGTCACTTTCAGCTCGGGGCTCCTCACGCTGTGCATGGCGAACGTCTCGGGTCGTGTCGCGAGCTGCTCCGCGAGCAACACCCCGCCCAAGGCGGGGGCGGTCTTCGCCACCTACTCGGGTGACGCCAACAACGCCCCGTCGAGCGCCAGCACATCGGTCACGATCACTTCACCTTCCACCACCACCATCTCTCTCAGCCCGACCTCGGTGACCCAGGGTGCCACAGTGACGTACAGGGCCACTGTGGCGCCCACCTCGGGCACCGGGACGCCGACGGGCACAGTGACATTCAGCGCAGGCGGCACCGTCTTGTGCGCTGCCTCGCTCGGCTCGGGATCGGGGAGCTGCACGGCCTCCAATGCCCCGCTCGGCACCGACACGGTCGTGGGGAACTACTCGGGCGACTCTGCGTACAGCCCGTCGGCCGCCAACGCCGACCTCACCGTGACCTCGGCCCCGACTCCACCCACCCCGACCCCGACGCCACATGGCTACTGGCTGGTCGGCTCTGACGGGGGCATCTTCACCTTCGGCGCCTCGCAGTTCTACGGCTCGACGGGGAATCTCATGCTCCAGCGCCCCGTCGTCGGCATCTCGCCCACAGCCGACCGCAACGGCTACTGGCTGGTGGCGTCGGACGGTGGCGTGTTCGCGTACGGCGATGCCGGCTTCGTCGGCTCCATCCCCGGCCTCGGGCTGCACCCGGCCGGCTCGGGGCTGCCCAACAGCCTCAATGCGCCGATCGTGGGCATCGTGCCCTCCCATGACGGCGGCGGCTACTTCATGGTCGCCTCCGACGGTGGGGTCTTCGCCTTCGGTGATGCCTTCTTCGCCGGCTCGTGCCCCGGCATCGGCGGCTGTTCGGGTTCGGCGGTCGATGTCATGCCCGACGCCAGCGGCAACGGCTACTGGATCGTCACCAACACCGGCAATGTCTACGGGTTCGGTGACGCCGCCAATTACGGGTCGCCGGGCCACGGGACGGTCACCTCGGCGGTGGCCACCCCCGACGGAAAGGGCTACTGGGTCCTGCTCAGCGACGGAGAGGTCTTTGCCTACGGGAGTGCGGCCAACCTGGGCTCGCCCCCGAGCGGTGACTTCAATACGTTTGACCCCGCCAACGCCATCTTCGCCACGTCCGACGGCGGCGGCTACTGGGTCTCTTCGGCGGCCGGCGCGGTGTACACGTTCGGCGATGCCCCGAACGACGGTTCCATGGCCGGCACCCACCTGAACGGGGCCATTATTGCCGGGAACGGCTACTAGCCCCGGCTATTCGCAGAGCCCCATGAGCTGACCGGGCCGCGTCCGCGGATACACCCCCCAGTACGTGGAACTACTGAAGGTCTCGAATAAGCAGGTTCCTCTTCCAGAGGGGCACTTCCAAAGTGATGAACGATCCCAGTGCGCGTCACGCCATTGTGGAACCCGGCGGAGCGGGGGTGGTGGCCCAAGTCTGCTGCACACTCTTGAGTCTTTTTGCCGACCGATGCACTCGCCAGCTGAAGCGGCCGGGAATCCGGAAATTCGCTGGCCTTCCGCGTGTTCGAATCCGAGTCGCGAAATGCCGTCAGCCCTGATCCATGAACTCTCGTGAATGGCTGGGCTAGCGGATGACCTGCTCGGGCATGTGCCAGCCTCGCGTTTTATTTGTGTTGTCTTCCTTGCCCCATATTGGGACATCGGCCCGCACAACGCTCGGATCAGTTCGTGTGGTCGCGGTCGGTCCGAGCCACCGTGTCCTTGGGTATCGCATATCCCAGTTGCGCCGGAATACATGCAGGTCAGGGCATCGGGCTTCGTCGAAGTGCAAAATTGAGCGGCAACTGACTCGTCTGATCCGTGCTCACAAACTCGGAGTATCGGCTATGAACAAAGTCATGAAAATGAAACACCTTGTGGTACCACGGGAACAGCTGGGGCCGACTTATCAAGTGATAAGCGGGCGACAACTTTTGCCATTTGTGCACCGAATTGAACTCATGTATCGCTAAGCGCTCGCCGGTATAATCAGTGAATAATGCGAGACTCGATCCCAAAATGTCGTCAAAATAACAAGGTAGCCGGGGCAGGTGGTGTTCCTCACCTAATTCAAGAATAGTCAATGCATCTCGAGTCGCAGTGTAAAGATCTAGGTCAAAATACACGGCACCAATCGGCGCCCGATTCGTCTCTTCGAAGAATCGTGGAACTGTATCTTTCACATCGCCAATCACCAGGCGGGCCCGGCTCAACCTTGCTTCGAGAGCAGACGTTTCCATCTTGAAATCACCGCCCTTCCAGCGGTAGGGCATGTCCCGATAATCCGTCGTCGTCGGCAAGCCCTCACCGGTATCAAAGCCGTACACGTCGATGTTGACTCCGGTCGCGGCACTGACCGAGGCTGCATAATCCTCGAGGACAAGCAATCCATTGCCGCCAGCGACTCCGAACTCAATCACGCTGATGGACGGATACTGCAGGCGTCGAGCAAGATCCGCTGCCTGCCATAAACAGTAACCGTACGCCGGTCGGCTCAACACGCCGTATCGAAGCTGTTGCTCAAACGTACCTAAGTCAAGGCGCCTCGCGAGCTTCCGCAATCCGCGCCGAATCGGGTGGGGCTCTTCATATAAAGCTTGCAAACGTCCCATCGCCTAGCTCCAGTAGCCACTAAAACGCCGATATGTGCAGCGTGGTTTCAAAACCTTACCCGGTCCATGCATTCGTGTTTGGCCCCGGGCCGCCGGCTTTCACATCGTGGGCGTCTGTGCATACGGCTTCTACGTGCCGACCCGGAGAGCCATCAGAAACGAGTCCGCCCTCTGATCCACCCGCCTCGCTACGTCACGCTACCGACTTCTGAGCCGTCGTATCCTGGCATGATAGGGGCCGACATTCTTGTGCAGCCAAGTGAAAATGGGATCGAGTGGCTTCCGCTTCACTTCGACTGTGCTTCCCGAAATACGGCGGATCTCCTCTGCCATCTGAATGTAACACCGACGCTGGTAGTGGCGGAGATTGTTCCCGACATCTTCCGGGCGCGTCACAATGGGGCGCACATCACACACTGTGAGGTTGGCCACGCGTGACGCGACCTCATCGAGCGCAGCGTTCATCTCCATGTGCCGAAGGTGGCGATCGGGCTCATTCGGGCGCTGCACCGGAACCTCCGCTCCGTTGATCACGATGAGTCGCGCCGAGGGTGGAAGCGCATCGGCCAACCAGACCATGTCGTCCTGGAAGTCGTAGGGAGACAGCCAACCCAACGCTCGGAATTCCTGAGAGAACCATTCGAGGAACGGGCGATCAACCCCAACGTGTCCAGATTTCCTTTCGAAGGTGTCCCAATTAGTCGGATCTGTGGCATCCCGTGCCATGTCATTCCAGGGAAGAATCAGACCGGTAGCTCGGTGCTCGTAACGGCCCTGCGTATAGTCCATCAGCGCGCTGTAGACGAAGATGTCATACTCCGACCTCCACACCGCGGGCGATGAGAAGGCAAGGTCGTCGAGCAGCGGGTAACGCTCCACAACGGCTGACTGCTCGCGGGAGAGGCCGTGCTCCGCCTGCCGAAGTATCACCGTGTGCTCGGGGTGAACGAGGGCGCCGTTTGCAGCTACCCGTGAGAAATCGGTCTCGATTTTTCCCTTCAGAAATTCCGCTGTCGTCCGCAGATCACAGCCACCCATCATCAAGACACGCTGCGTGTGAACAGGTGAGGCACCGCCGGTAGCCCGGTCTGAGGGGAAGTGTTGGGATGCCGTCGCGCCAACCTCGTGCGTGATCCAATCCACATCTCCGTCGAGTGACGACGCAACCTCTCCAATAATTTCCAAATCTGGGCGGCCGAGGTAGGCGTACAGCCACTGTTCGATTCCCATGCCCATCGTTCGACACGAGAAGCAAAAGTCCTGCAGCCGGTTGTCGGCTCTTGAAATCGAATAAAAGCCGCAGATCCCGTAGTCACCGTAGCGATCAGTTACGGACACGTAACCTGACCTGAACGCTGGATCCTCCAGCTGGGACTGGAATGCGTCTCTATCGGGCCTGCGCTTGGTGAAGTTCAATTGGTTGGTTCGCAGCACCAGCTCAAGAAGGCGATCGCTCTGCTGTAGCACGTCGGTCCAAGTGGCAACCGTGATCTTGCAGGACCGGAGGAACTCTTCGTTGGACGTGACCGTGGATTCCCGATCCAGGAGCTTTTGCTCCATGACCTTGTACTGACGCAGCCTGGTCAGATTTCGGTCGTCCTTGCCAGAGAGATTTGGATCAGTGAGAAGTGCGTCTATGACCTCGGGTCCAGCCGTTTGAATGGTGGGTAGGACGTGGCGCACTTCCTGTCTGTTGAGTTCCAGGTCGTCGATGAAGAGCACATTCTCTGCCCGCAGCTGTGCATTCTCGACGATCCAAGCAACACGTTGGCCCTTGGCGGACCAATCGATGCTCGGAAAGACAAACTCTTCCCATACCCCGTGGTTTTCCAGCGTCCGGCGGACTGCCTCGGCATCGTTCTTTGAGCAAATCGAGTTAATGATGCCGCGACGGTTGAGTGAGCGGATGATCGCGACTCGCGACTCGTGAAGAGCGACCGCGCCCTCACTGAGTGTCCCGGTCCAGAAGGTGTCGTCCAGGTCCCAGACCACCATCTTGACGGGCCGCAAAAGCTCAGGCGGCGCGGTATGAAATCCTTCAGTACTCGACATGTCGTCTCCGGCGCAGCTTCGCCGACCCGTGGGATCGGCATGACGTCGCAGCGAGACAATACGCCACTGGGGTCGGTTCAGGCGCTGACGCAGTCGAACTGATCGCGTAGGCGAAGGCCTTTTCTTGGTGACCGCCTTGCACCGACTCGTCGGGAGCTCCATCCGTCGGACATAGACCAGAGCAGAGTTCCTCGTCGCCGAGGCGGTGGTCGACGACGTCAGTCACGAGGGGCTCCTCTGGAAGTAGAGCATTTGGCAGATGGTGTCGCAGCGAGGGACACGCGGTCGAACCGGCGCGTGCTCCATCAGTACGAAAAGCTAGAACGCGCCAACTATCGGTTTGTTGAGCACGGTGCCGCCCATCGACCCGAGGAACGTCGCATCACCGAATGAGAACACTCCGCCGTCAGACGCGATGGTCCAGTAACCACCGCCGTCTTCGGTGCTCTTGATGGCTACCATCGGTTGGTTGAGCTTTTGACCGCCCATTGAACCGTGAAAGCGTGCATCGCCGTAGGAAAAGATGCCGCCGTCGGACGCAAGGAGCCAATATCCTTTGCCATCCGGGGTTGTCGTCATTCCGACGATGGGTTTGTTGAGCTTCTTGGAACCAGTAGAGCCGTAGAAGGCCGCATCGCCGTAGGAAAAGATGCCGCCGTCGGACGCCACCAACCAATAGCCGAGGCCATCCGGGGTCGCTGCCATGCCGACGATGGGTTTGTTGAGGTGTTGGCCTCCTGTTGAGCCGTAGAAGGCGGCATCGCCGTAGTTGAAGATGCCGCCGTCGGACGCCACCAACCAATAGCCGAGGCCGTCCGGGGTCGATGCCATGCCGACCACAGGTGCATTGAGCGGTTGACCTCCCGTGGACCCATAGAACTGGGCATCTCCGAATGAGAACACGCCCCCGTCGGACGCCACGGTCCAGTACCCTGGCTGCCCGCTGACCTGCGCCCCCCCGACCATCGGTCGGTTGAGCGGCTGCCCACCCATCGACCCATAGAACTGCGTGCCGAAGTTGAAGATGCCGCCGTCAGAAGCGGTTTCGGTGTAACCCGTGAAGCCACCGCCACTCGTCTCGCCAGGACTTGTGCTTGGTCCGCCAGGACTTGTCGCTGGTGTCGCCGCCGTAATGATCCGGAGGGAGTCGATATCGGTACTGGTGGTGAGGTCGAGATAAATTGTGGAAGGTCGAACCAGTTCAAGCCGGTCAGTAGTTTCTAGGCCATCGCCCACTCCTGATACCTCGTAGGTGGTTCCAGGAGCACCAAGGCTGGCGTTCGTTTCCGTCAAAGTGTTCGGCGTTACGATTACGCCAAGGATAGGCGCGCTAAAAGTTAGCGATGCAGTGTAGGTATAGGTGTTGGTGGGCTGCCCCACGGGATTCGCGTACATGAAGTAACTGTCAACTGCGGTACCCGCGGCAAGAGTACCTGGGGTGAGATTTGTATTTCCGTAGTAGTTCACCGGGTAGCTCGAGCCTGGCGTGATGTCTATCGGTGTGGTCGTCGGGAGAACGGAGTCGGTTCGTTCCGTGAAGAAATTGATTTCGGTGTTGCTTTCACCTGTTGCGGTGGAAACGACTGGCGGCGGTGACTCGAACAGCACAGGCCCGGACGCAGCGATGACCGATGCGCCACTTACGCCTGGATCCGCCAGGAGTGCGCCAAGGGCACCGATCAGGAGAACCAAGACTGAGGTAGTTGCCACCGCTTGGTAACGCAGTGGCGAGAAAGTTGCCGTGCCTTTTCGGCGATACGTGTTGATCACCCTGAATCTCCTCAGTGAAATCTCATTCCAATGTTAGCCCCTTAACACAACTTGTATCTATTCAGGTTCCCATCCGCCACCCTTTGGTCCCTCCCTGGCATCGATGGAGCTACACAGCACCCATCGACCCAGGAAGGAACACCCCAATGTTCCGAGGAGAAACAGATGGAGGTACTCGAGGCCCATGACCTCACCAAATCACTGCGGGGCTGCCGCTCAGCCGATCAGCGTCACCACCACTCCCGGGTCCCGTCATAGCGAGCGTCCGACGGCAAAGGCGGGCACCGGCATCGTCCACGAACGCCTCGTCGCCGTGGGCTAGAGCGGTTCGAGGCGCACGACGCTGCCTTTGGTGGCCACGCGCAAGGTCTTCGGTTCTGCCTTGCCATCCGGTGTTCTCGTAGACCTCGAGCGACCCCATTCTTCTTGGCCCGAATTCGGGGTCGTTCGATAGCCGGATCCTGACCGGTGACGGCGCGCCCTTTTACCCTGCGTCAGACCAAGATCGTCTTCGATCTGCTGGAGAGCACGGCGCTCTTCCAATTGTGACAAGCAGAGAAAGCCCCTCTAGCCACCCAAGGCGATCCCCACGATCGGTTCGTTCAGGGCTTGGCTGCCTTCAGGGAAGGAGGTGGCGTCGCCGTAATTCTTGAACCCTCCGTTGGTTTCCGCCAACCAGTAGCCGCCACCGTCGGAACTCGAAGCTATGCCAGTGACGGACGCGTTCGGCGGCATGGCGCCGGCGGAGCCGTAGAACTGGGCGGCGCCATAGGCGAAGACGCCGCCGTCCTTGCCGACAAGCCAGTAGCCACCGTGAGGAGCTGAGGCCATTCCGACGATGGGCGCGTTGAGAGGCTGGCCGCCGCGGGATCCGTAGTAGTGGGCGTCGCCGTAGGCGAAGATGCCGCCATCCTGGGCGACGAGCCAGTAGCCGCCGCCATCGGGAGTCGATGCCATCCCGACGATGGGCGCGTCGAGGGGCTGGCCGCCGCGGGATCCGTAATAGTGGGCGTCGCCGTAGGCGAAGACGCCGCCATCCTGGGCGACGAGCCAGTAACCGCCGCCGTCAGAAGTCGAGGCCATCCCGACGATGGGCTCGTCGAGGGGCTGGCCGCCGCGGGATCCGTAATCGTGGGCGTCGCCGTAGGCGAAGACGCCGCCGTCTTTGGCGACGAGCCAGTAGCCGCCGCCGTCAGAAGTCGAGGCCATCCCGACGATGGGCTCGTTCAGGTTCAATGAACCGGCGGAGCCGTAGAAAGCGGAAGCACCGAAGCTGAAGACGCCGCCATCGGACGCGACCTCCCAGAATCCCTGAGTGGTTGAGGGCTTGGTGACGACCGACGTGTAGGTGAAGGCATCGGTATCCGTAACCGATCCACCGAAGGTGGTCACGAGAACGTCTGCCAAACCGGCAGAGCTGCTTGCCGGGGTTGTCACGGTGATCGACGATGCGCTACTCGCAGTCACGGTTCCGGCATTGCCACCGATTGCCACAACGCTGGGCGACGCCAGGTTGGTGCCGTCGATGGTGACGACGGTTCCCCCCGAAGTCGGTCCCTCCGACGGGCTCACCGAAGTGATCGTCGGGGCAAGCGCATACGTAAACGCCGAATCCTCTGTGCCGGTGCCGTTGGGCGTTGTCACACTCACGTTCACCGTGCCCGAGCCCGATGGCGAAGTAACGGTGAGGCGGGTCGGACTGAGCACGTCGATGGAGGTGCCCGGGTTCGAGCTCCCGAAGTCCACCGCCGTGGCACCGGTGAAACCGGTTCCAGTGATAGTGACGGATGTCCCACCAGCGGTTGGTCCGCCGGACGGCTTGACCGTACTCACTGTCGGCGGGGCATTGTAGGTGTAGGCGTCGGCCAGAGCGGTCGAGGACCCTCCGGCGGTCGTCGAGACGCTCACCGAGACCGTGCCGGTCCCCGCCGGGACCACAACGGTGAGCGAGTCGCCGCCACCGGCAACGTCGACCGAGGTGCCCAGGTTGGTGCCGAAGTGGACGGTGGTTGAGCCCGAGACGAAACCGGTGCCGGTCACCGTGACGGTGTTGGCCCCGCCCGGGGGCCCGTTGTTGGGGTTGACATCGGTGACCGTCGGCGGGGCGTTGTAGGTGAACTTGTCACTGGCGCCCGTCGTCGAGGTGCCGCCGGCGGTGGTCGAGACGGTGACATCGACCGTCCCGGTCCCCGACGGTGAGTTGACCGTGAGGGAGGTCGAGCTGGTCACGTCCACCGAGGTGCCCGCGGTGGACCCGAAGTCGACCGTGGTCGATCCCGAGACGAAGCCCGTTCCTGTGACCGTGACCGGGGTGCCCCCGGCCTGGGGGCCGCTGGTCGGGTTGACATTGGTGACCGTCGGCGGGGCGTTGTAGGTGAACTTGTCACTGGCGCCCGTCGTCGAGGTGCCGCCGGCGGTGGTCACCGTGACGTCGACCGTCCCGGTCCCCGACGGTGAGTCGACCGTGAGGGTGGTCGAGCTGGTCACGTCCACCGAGGTGCCCGCGGTGGACCCGAAGTCGACCGTGGTCGCGCCCGCGCCCGAGACGAAGCCCGTTCCTGTGACCGTGACCGGGGTGCCCCCGGCCTGGGGGCCGCTGGTCGGGTTGACATTGGTGACCGTCGGCGGGGCGTTGTAGGTGAACTTGTCACTGGCGCCCGTCGTCGAGGTGCCGCTCGGCGGTGGTCACCGTGACGTCGACCGTCCCGGTCCCCGACGGTGAGTCGACCGTGAGGGAGGTCGAGCTGGTCACGTCCACCGAGGTGCCCGCGGTGGACCCGAAGTCGACCGTGGTCGCGCCCGCGCCCGAGACGAAGCCCGTTCCTGTGACCGTGACCGGGGTGCCCCCGGCCTGGGGGCCGCTGGTCGGGTTGACATTGGTGACCGTCGGCGGACCGGTGTAGGTGAACTTGTCACTGGCGCCCGTCGTCGAGGTGCCGCCGGCGGTGGTCGAGACGGTGACATCGACCGTCCCGGTCCCCGACGGTGAGTCGACCGTGAGGGTGGTCGAGCTGGTCACGTCGACCGAGGTGCCCGCGGTGGACCCGAAGTCGACCGTGGTCGCGCCGCGCCCGAGACGAAGCCCGTTCCTGTGACCGTGACCGGGGTGCCCCCGGCCTGGGGGCCGCTGGTCGGGTTGACATTGGTGACCGTCGGCGGGGCGTTGTAGGTGAACTTGTCACTGGCGCCCGTCGTCGAGGTGCCGCCGGCGGTGGTCACCGTGACGTCGACCGTCCCGGTCCCCGACGGTGAGTCGACCGTGAGGGTGGTCGAGCTGGTCACGTCGACCGAGGTGCCCGCGGTGGACCCGAAGTCGACCGTGGTCGCGCCCGCGCCCGAGACGAAGCCCGTTCCTGTGACCGTGACCGGGGTGCCCCCGGCCTGGGGGCCGCTGGTCGGGTTGACATTGGTGACCGTCGGCGGGGCGTTGTAGGTGAACTTGTCACTGGCGCCCGTCGCCGAGGTGCCGCTGGCGGTGGTCACCGTGACGTCGACCGTCCCGGTCCCCGACGGTGAGTCGACCGTGAGGGAGGTCGAGCTGGTCACGTCGACCGAGGTGCCCGCGGTGGACCCGAAGTCGACCGTGGTCGCGCCCGCGCCCGAGACGAAGCCGGTTCCTGTGACCGTGACCGGGGTGCCCCCGGCCTGGGGGCCGCTGGTCGGGCTGACATTGGTGACCGTCGGCGGACCGGTGTAGGTGAACTTGTCACTGGCGCCCGTCGTCGAGGTGCCGCCGGCGGTGGTCACCGTGACGTCGACCGTCCCGGTCCCCGACGGTGAGTCGACCGTGAGGGTGGTCGAGCTGGTCACGTCGACCGAGGTGCCCGCGGTGGACCCGAAGTCGACGGTGGTCGCCATCCCGAGACGAAGCCGGTTCCTGTGACCGTGACCGGGGTGCCCCCGGCCTGGGGGCCGCTGGTCGGGCTGACATTGGTGACCGTCGGCGGGGCGTTGTAGGTGAACTTGTCACTGGCGCCCGTCGTCGAGGTGCCGCCGGCGGTGGTCACCGTGACGTCGACCGTCCCGGTCCCCGACGGTGAGTCGACCGTGAGGGTGGTCGAGCTGGTCACGTCGACCGAGGTGCCCGCGGTGGACCCGAAGTCGACCGTGGTCGCGCCCGCGCCCGAGACGAAGCCGGTTCCTGTGACCGTGACCGGGGTGCCCCCGGCCTGGGGGCCGCTGGTCGGGTTGACATTGGTGACCGTCGGCGGGGCGTTGTAGGTGAACTTGTCACTGGCGCCCGTCGCCGAGGTGCCGCTGGCGGTGGTCACCGTGACGTCGACCGTCCCGGTCCCCGACGGTGAGTCGACCGTGAGGGTGGTCGAGCTGGTCACGTCGACCGAGGTGCCCGCGGTGGACCCGAAGTCGACCGTGGTCGCGCCCGCGCCCGAGACGAAGCCGGTTCCTGTGACCGTGACCGGGGTGCCCCCGGCCTGGGGGCCGCTGGTCGGGCTGACATTGGTGACCGTCGGCGGACCGGTGTAGGTGAACTTGTCGCTGGCGCCCGTCGCCGAGGTGCCGCCGGCAGTGGTCACCGTGACGTCGACCGTCCCGGTCCCCGACGGTGAGTCGACCGTGAGGGTGGTCGAGCTGGTCACGTCGACCGAGGTGCCCGCGGTGGACCCGAAGTCGACCGTGGTCGCGCCGCCCGAGACGAAGCCCGTTCCTGTGACCGTGACCGGGGTGCCCCCGGCCTGGGGGCCGCTGGTCGGGCTGACATTGGTGACCGTCGGCGGGGCGTTGTAGGTGAACTTGTCACTGGCGCCCGTCGTCGAGGTGCCGCCGGCGGTGGTCACCGTGACGTCGACCGTCCCGGTCCCCGACGGTGAGTCGACCGTGAGGGTGGTCGAGCTGGTCACGTCGACCGAGGTGCCCGCGGCTGGACCCGAAGTCGACGGTGGTCGCGCCTGCGCCCGAGACGAAGCCGGTTCCTGTGACCGTGACCGGGGTGCCCCCGGCCTGGGGGCCGCTGGTCGGGCTGACATTGGTGACCGTCGGCGGGGCGTTGTAGGTGAACTTGTCACTGGCGCCCGTCGCCGAGGTGCCGTTGGCGGTGGTCACCGTGACGTCGACCGTCCCGGTCCCCGACGGTGAGTTGACCGTGAGGGTGGTCGAGCTGGTCACGTCGACCGAGGTGCCCGCGGTGGACCCGAAGTCGACCGTGGTCGCGCCCGCGCCCGAGACGAAGCCGGTTCCTGTGACCGTGACCGAGGTGCCCCCGGCCTGGGGGCCGCTGGTCGGGTTGACATTGGTGACCGTCGGCGGCGCCGGGGCTGTGTAGGTGAACTTGTCACTGGCGCCCGTCGCCGAGGTGCCGTTCGGTGGTCGTCACCGTGACGTCGACCGTCCCGGTCCCCGACGGTGAGTCGACCGTGAGGGTGGTGGAACTGGTCACGTCGACCGAGGTGCCCGCGTTGGACCCGAAGTCGACGGTGGTCGCGCCTGCGCCCGAGACGAAGCCTGTTCCTGTGACCGTGACCAAGGTGCCCCCGGCCTGGGGGCCGCTGGTCGGGCTGACATTGGTGACCGTCGGCGGCGCCGGGGCTGTGTAAGTGAACTTGTCGCTGGCGCCCGTCGCCGAGGTGCCGCCGGCCGTAGTCACCGTGACGTCGACCGTCCCGGTCCCCGACGATGAGTCGACCGTGAGGCTGCTCGAGCTGGTCACGTCCACCGAGGTGCCCGGGCTGGACCCGAAGTCGACGGTGGTCGCCCCCGAGACGAAGTTGGTTCCTGTGACCGTGACCAAGGTGCCCCCGGCCTGGGGACCGCTGGTCGGGCTGACATTGGTGACCGTCGGCGGGTTCGGACCGACTCCCCCACAACCCGTCGTGCAAGAGGCGGTGGTCGATCCTTCGACGGCGTTGACGAGGTTGTACGTGAGGCCGACGTTGTACGAGCCGGTGCCGCTGTAGTTCCCGTTGGTCAAGGTCGTGTCGGGCTCGTCGATGTAGACGTTGCACGAGGTGCCGCAGGTGAGCCCGGTGGGCACGGTGAACGAACCGCTGATGGTGCCCTGGGTCGGCGTGCCGTAGGCGTAGAGGGCGGTGCCCGAGAGCGAGGTGCTCGCCGCGGTGCCCAAGGTGACGCTGGTGGCCGAGTTGACCGCGGCGATGGTGGTGACGAGTGAGGCACCAGAGGGTCCCGCTCCGGTGATCACGATGTCATCGCCGACGTTCCCCGAGACGAACGAGGCGTTGGAGTCGGTGAAGGTCTTGCTGGCGGCCGTGGCCGTGCCAGTCGAACCCTGGAGCAAGGTGCCATAGGTGTAGCCGGCCGTGCCCGCGATCGTCGTCGACGCCTCGAAGCCCAGCACGACGCTGGTGGCCGAGTTCACCTTGATGATCGAGGTGGTAAGAGGGCTGGCCGCGGGGCCCGCCCCGTAGACGGTGATGGCCTTGTTGAGGTCGCTCGAGGCGAAGTGGGCGTTGGTGTCGGTGAAGTCGCACGAGGCGGGGATGGTCCCCGTCGTCGAGCACGCGATGGCGCTGCTCGATGCCGTGGTCGTCCCGGTCGTCCCTGTCCTTCGAGACGCCGTAGGTGTAGACGGCCGTGCCCGAGATCGAGGTGGAGGCCGCTTTGCCCAGCGTGAGCTGGCTGGCCGAGGTGACCCCGGTGATGGTTGTGACCAAGGCGGCCCCCGAGGCCCCCGCCCCTTGCACCGCGATGGCGTCACCGACGATGCTCGAGCTGAAGGCGCCCGCCGGGTCCGTCAAGGTGGTGCTGCCCGAGGTGACGGTGCCGCTCGAGTTGGTGACCGGGGCCGTCCCCAAGATGCAGGTGGCCGCCGGGCCCGGTGGGCTGAGGGCCGAACCGCCCGAGGTCCCGCAGTTGTAGCTGGCGGGAGTGATGGCGACGGTCGAGTTGGTGACCGGGACCGCGCTGGCCCGGGTGGCCCCCATGAAGACGGCCGGGGCCGGGATGGCCGTGGCCACGCCGTCCGCGCCGGCGGGGCTCGCGTAGCCCGGGGCGCCGGTTTGACCGGCCCCCCACCAGTTGCACGTATTACAGGCGTTCACCGTGACCGTCTGGCCTGCCGAGAGCCCGGAGCTCGGGCTGATGCTGGTCGTCGGGTTGGCCGGCGTGGGGTCGTCGGCGTACGCCACGTCCACGGCGGTGGCGATGTAGGAGTTGTCGTTCTCGTCGGCCACGAGGGCGGCCAGGCTGCACTGGACGAGGCCGGCGTTGGCCTCGGCCTGGGTGGGCGGACACGTCCCTTGGGGATCGGTGCCGAAGAAGGCGTCCTCGCCCTCGCCCTGGGCCAGCGCGCACAGGCCGGTCGGCCCCGGCAACAGCGGGCAGCCACCGGTCGTGTTGGGGCCCGAGAAGGGCAGCACGAAGCCGGCGTCATAGGTGCCGTTCACGTCGGTCGAGTAGCCGTTCTGGCCCGACCAGCCGAGGAAGGTCTCGTTCCCGCCGGGACCGCCGTTCGGCCCGGTGCCCGACACGACGGACGCCACGGGGTCAGACAGCGACTCGATCATCGGTGCGGTCAGACCCAGGCCCGACAGTCCCGTGCACGCCGTCCCGATGACCGTGGTGTTGTAGATGGCCCAGTCGGCGTCGCCCGACACCGCCGTCGACGCCGCCGTGCCCAAGGTGATCTGGGTCGATGAGACGAAGGCGGCGATGGTGGTCACGAGCGGGAAACCCGAGGCCCCCGCCCCGGTGACGTCGATGATGTCGCCCACGTCCGCCGCGCTGAAATCGGCGCCCGACGTGGTGAACGTGGTGCTCGAGGCCGTGGTCGTGCCGTCGCTGTTGTTGGCCAGCGAGGTGAGGTCCCACTGGGCCGAGCCGGCGATCGAGGCCTGCGGTGCTGTCGCCAAGGTGACCTCGGTCGGTGAGACGACCGAGGCGATGGTGGTACTCAGGCCATCCGGCGTCGTGTAGCCAGACCCCTGCGTCGCCTTGCCCGCGTTCAGGATCTCGATGGTCTGGCCCACCTCGCTCGACTTGAACGAGGCGTTGGGGTCGCTAAAGGTCGTGCTGCCCGCGACCGTCGTCCCCGTCGACCCACCGACCGCCGGAATGGCGTTCAAGATGTACGCGCTCGCTCCGGGGGGGCGCCGCTGTTCTGCACCCCGGGGCCCGACATCGTGCAGCTGCCGGAGCCGAACCAGTACCACGCGCTTCCGGGCCCCTCCGCCGAGGTGCCGCTCCCGGTCACGACCGTGACGTAATAGGTCTTACCCGCCGTGTCGCTGGACGGCATGACCGGCACCACGGCCGAGATGTTCGTGTTGGAATTCACCGTGAAGCTGGTTGCGGCCGTGGTGTTGAAGTCGACCGCGGTCACCCCGACGAAGTTGGTACCCGTGATGATGATGGTGGTGCCGCCCCCCGTCGGACCGTTGGCGCTGTAGAGCGCGCCGACCGTCGGGGCTCCGGCGTAGGTGTAGGTCAGGGTGTTGCTGGCGGCCACGCCGCTCACCGTCACCGTCACCGTCACCGCGCCGGACCCTGGAGGGGCTGAGTCAATGGTGATAATTCCCCCGGTGGCCGTGGTTACAGTCGCCGGATTCCCGGCGCCGAAATCGACGACGTCGTTTGCCGCCGTCGAAGAAAAACCCGACCCGTGGATGATCACCTTGTTCCCACCGGCCGGCAAGCCCGAGACCGGACTGATGCTGGTGAGGGACGGAGTCGCCGCCGCAGCTATCCCGACGTTGACGAACGCCAACACCGATCCGATCGTGCCCAAGAAGAGGGCGAGCGCAACGAAACCCTTCACGAACTTGCGAAATTCCGAGACAACGGAGATAGACCAACGCTTCGTCACTCCGGACCCTCCCCCGGACCTTCCGGCCCTTCACGCCCCCCCCACCCAGTGTTCCCGCTGCATGGATTAACACCAGCGGTTGCGATCGGGAACGGTAAGCGACAGCCCCACGGGCTGTCAACGCGGGGCCGCGAGGGCCCCTGCTTCTGATAATCAGACCGTCGAAGACCTCAAAGCGGTTGCAGGCCACTTAGACGAGGTATTCGTGTTGGCTTCGACCGAAACCACTGGGCCAAACGCCCCACTGGGCACACTCGGCTCATTCCTCAGCATATTCCCAGCTCACGCTGGCGTCGCTCTTGCGGAAGCGGGCAATCATCCCTCCACCACTAGGCACGACTGCGACACTCGGGTCCGTTTCCGGTGACTCCCTACGGGCGAGCGTCAAAATCCGACGCGGGACCAGGATGGTCAAGCTGAACCACCGGGAACCCGAACCCCGCAGGCGACATGGACCCATTCTCTGCATTGTTGGCGCCGACTGACTCCTGCGGCGTTGCCGCCTCCGGGGTTATCGAACCCACCGATTCGCTCCAGGCCGCTCAGCTCACGCCGAACCGGGGAGATCTTCGAGATCGCCGAGTTCGAAGCGTCGTAGGTGTAGCCCCCCGGTGCGGAATTCGTCGAGTCCATTGGTGCCGTCGGCCGCGGACTCCCCAATCGTGGCGGTGGAGTCTCACGGGTTACCAGCCTCGTCGAGCAACGTGGTACGAGGTTGCCGTTCGCACCGCAGCTCCAGCGGTCACACTCAGGAAGCCGAAGCCAGAGTGACTGGGATCGCGATATAGGAACCATTGGCCGCATCGTTGACGACGATGTCGCACGTTCCACCCGCGGGGCACGATCCGCTGCCACTTTCTGAGTACGCATTCCCGACGAGGATCTTGACCCCGGCGGCGGAGAAGGGCACCTCGCCCTTGGCGTTCACCGTCCCCGAGATCTGCGTTGCGGGATCGCAGTCAGTGGCCAGCGTGCCAGAGGTGACAGTGTGATCGCACTCTTGGGCCGTCACCGTGTCACCGACCGCGAACTTGGTGGCCGTCACCTTGTCGATGTAGTTCGCCGCAACGTTGGCCGTTTCCTTGGCGGTCGCCGCCGGCGCCGCGAAGCTGAATGACACGTCCGTGCCGATGCTCAGATTGTCCGAGTCACTGACCAGGACCTCACAGCTCCCACCAATCGGGCACGCTCCGTTCCCGCTGTCCGAGTAGGCACTGCCTTCGAGGAGCTTCACTCCCGTGGGGCTGAAGACGGCTTCGCCCTTTGCGCCCACGGTTCCCGTGATCTGCGTCGAGGCATCGCAGTCCGAACTGATGGTGGTCGGAATGACGAGGGCCGGGTCGCACTCTTCGGCAACTACCGTGTCGCCGATCGGGAAGTCGGCCACCTTGACGGTGTCGACGTAGTTGCCGAGCACACCGGCCGACTCGTGGATGGTGGCGCTCACGGGGGCGGCGAAGGTGACAGCCGTGCTGACCCCGATGGCTGCGTTGTCCGAATCGGTGAGGCCGATGTCGCACGATCCACCGAGTTGGCACGTTCCGCTTGCCGTGTCCGAGTAGGCATCGCCCACCAGGAGCTTCACGCCAATGGTGGGGCTGAACACCACTTTGCCGGTCGCGCCGGCGGTTCCCGAGATGTCCGTCGACGAGTCGCAGTGACTCGGGACCGTGCTCGGAACCGAGACGCTCGCATCACATTCTTGGGCGACGACCGTGTCGCCGGCCGGGAACCCGGCCGCCTTCACGTTGTCGACGTAGTTCCCGAGCACACCGGTCGTCTTCTTCAGCGTGAAGCTCGGCAGCGTGAAGCCGAGGACCCCGCTGCTGGTGGTGTCCGCCGTGTTCCCGACGACGACGATGTAGCACGGCCCCGCACCAGCCACGCCGCACGAGTCACTATTCGTGTCGATCGTCCCCACGGCCACGTCGATGACCGCGTCCTTGAAGTCGCCTGCGGTACGGCCGGTCCCGATGTTCATGCTCGTCGGGTTGGCTGCGTCACACGTCGAGGCGCTGTACGTCGTGCTGGCGCACTCATAGATTGTGACGGACGTGTCATGGGTCCAACCCGTCCCCGACACGTCGTCGGGGTAGTTGCCGATCAATGCGGTCGACTTCTTGAGAACGACGGTTCCCCCCGGCTGGACGGAGCCCACGTAGGTGTACTCGTCGTTCGCGCTCGTCGCCGAGGTGCCGTTGGGGGTGGTCACCGTGACGTTCACGGTGCCGGTGCCCGACGGAGCAGTGACGGTGAGCGAGTCGCCGTCACCGGCGACGTCGATCGAGCTGCCCGGGTTCGCGGTCCCGAAGTCGACGGCCGTGGCACCGGTCAGGCCGGTGCCGGTCACCGTGACGGTGTTGGTCCCGCCCGCTGGCCCGTTGGTCGGGCTGACCGCGGTGACCGTCGGTGGCGGGTTGTAGGTGTACTCGTCGTCGCGCCCGTCGCCGAGGTGCCGTTGGCGGTCGTCACCGTGACGTCGACCGTCCCGGTCCCCGACGGTGAGTCGACCGTGAGGCTGTTCGAGTTGGTCACATCCACCGAGGTGCCCGGGTTGGACCCGAAGTCGACCGCGGTCGAGCCCGAGACGAAGCCGGTGCCTGTGACCGTGACCAAGGTGCCCCCGCCCTGGGGCCCGTTGGTCGGGCTGACCGCGGTGACCGTCGGCGGCGGGTTGTAGGTGTACTCGTCGTTCGCGCTCGTCGCCGAGGTGCCGTTGGGGGTGGTCACCGTGACGTTCACGGTGCCGGTGCCCGACGGAGCGGTGACGGTGAGCGAGTCGCCGTCACCGGCCACGTCGATCGAGCTGCCCGGGTTCGGGTCCCGAAGTCGACGGCCGTGGCACCGGTCAGGCCGGTGCCGGTCACCGTGACGGTGTTGGTCCCGCCCGCGGGCCCGTTGGTCGGGCTGACCGCGGTGACCGTCGGCGCGGGTTGTAGGTGTACTCGTCGCTCGCGCTCGTCGCCGAGGTGCCGTTGGGGGTGGTCACCGTGACGTTCACGGTGCCGGTGCCCGACGGCGCGGTGACGGTGAGCGAGTCGCCGTCACCGGCCACGTTGATCGAGCTGCCCGGGTTCGCGGTCCCGAAGTCGACGGCCGTGGCACCGGTGAAGCCGGTGCCGGTGACCGTGACGGTGTTGGTCCCGCCCGCTGGCCCGCTGGTCGGGCTGACCGAGGTGACCGTCGGCGGCGGGTTGTAGGTGTAGTCGTCGCTCGCGCTCGTCGCCGAGGTGCCGTTGGCGGTGGTCACCGTGACGTTCACGGTGCCGGTGCCCGACGGAGCGACGACCGTGAGCGAGTCGCCGCCACCGGCCACGTTGATCGAGCTGCCCGGGTTCGCGGTCCCGAAGTCGACGGCCGTGGCCCGGTCGAAGCCGGTGCCGGTGACCGTGACGGTGTTGGTCCCGCCCGCGGGCCCGTTGGTCGGGCTGACCGCGGTGACCGTCGGCGGCGGGTTGTAGGTGTAGTCGTCGCTCGCGCTCGTCGCCGAGGTGCCGTTGGGGGTGGTCACCGTGACGTCCACGGTGCCGGTGCCCGACGGCGCGATGACCGTGAGCGAGTCGCCGCCACCGGCCACGTTGATCGAGCTGCCCGGGTTCGCGGTCCCGAAGTCGACGGCCGTGGCACCGGTCGAAGCCGGTGCCGGTGACCGTGACGGTGTTGGTCCCGCCCTGGGGGCCGCTGGTCGGGCTGACCGCGGTGACCGTCGGCGGGGCGTTGTAGGTGTAGTCGTCGCTGGCGCTCGTCGCCGAGGTGCCGTTGGGGGTGGTCACCGTGACGTTGACGGTCCCGGTCCCCGACGGGGAGACGACCGTGAGGCTGGTCGAGTTGGTCACGTCCGACCGAGGTGCCCGCGTTGGACCCGAAGTCGACCGCGGTCGAGCCCGAGATGAAGCCGGTGCCGGTGACCGTGACCGAGGTGCCCCCGCCCTGGGGCCCGTTGGTCGGGCTGACCGCGGTGACCGTCGGCGCGGCGTTGTAGGTGTACTCGTCGCTCGCGCTCGTCGCCGAGGTGCCGTTGGCGGTGGTCACCGTGACGTTCACGGTGCCGGTGCCCGACGGCGCGACGACCGTGAGCGAGTCGCCGCCACCGGCCACGCGATGGAGGTGCCCGGGTTCGCGGGCCCGAAGTCGACGGCTGTGGCACCGGTGAAGCCGGTGCCGTTGACCGTGACGGTGTTGGTCCCGCCCGCGGGCCCGTTGGTCGGGCTGACCGTGGTGACCGTCGGCGCCGGGTTGTAGGTGTAGTCGTCGCTCGCGCTCGTCGCCGAGGTGCCGTTGGCGGTGGTCACCGTGACGTTCACGGTGCCGGTGCCCGACGGAGCGGTGACCGTGAGCGAGTCGCCGCCACCGGCCACGCTGATGGAGGTGCCCGGGTTCGCGGGCCCGAAGTCGACGGCCGTGGCGCCGGTGAAGCCGGTGCCGGTGACCGTGACGGTGTTGGTCCCGCCCGCGGGCCCGTTGGTCGGGCTGACCGAGGTGACCGTCGGCGCCGGGTTGTAGGTGTAGTCGTCGCTCGCGCTCGTCGCCGAGGTGCCGTTGGCGGTGGTCACCGTGACGTTCACGGTGCCGGTGCCCGACGGAGCGACGACCGTGAGCGAGTCGCCGCCACCGGCCACGTCGATGGAGGTGCCCGGGTTCGCGGGCCCGAAGTCGACGGCCGTGGCGCCGGTGAAGCCGGTGCCGTTGACCGTGACGGTGTTGGTCCCGCCCGCGGGCCCGCTGGTCGGGCTGACCGAGGTGACCGTCGGCGGGGTTGGGACGGTCCCACAACCCGTCGTGCAGGAAGCGGTGGTCGATCCTTCGACGGCGTTCACGAGGTTGTAGGTGAGGCCGACGTTGTAGGAGCCGCTGCCGCTGTAGTTCCCGTTGGTCAAGGTGGTGTCGGGCTCGTCGATGTAGACGTTGCACGAGGTGCTGCAGGTGAGCCCGGTCGGCACGGTGAACGAACCGCTGATGGTGCCCTGGGTCGGCGTGCCGTAGGCGTAGAGGGCGGTGCCCGAGACCGAGGTGATCGCCGCGGTGCCCAAGGTGACGCTGGTGGCCGAGTTGACCGCGGCGATGGTGGTGACGAGTGAGGCACCAGAGGCTCCCGCTCCGGTGATCACGATGTCATCGCCCACGTCCCCCGAGACGAACGAGGCGTTGGAGTCGGTGAAGGTCGTGCTGCGCGGCCGTGGCCGTGCCCGTCGAACCCTGGAGCAAGGTGCCGTAGGTGTAGCCGGCCGTGCCCGTGATCGTCGTCGACGCCTCGAAGCCCAGCTCGACGCTGGTGGCCGAGGTGACCGCGATGATCGAGGTGGTGAGCGGGCTGGCCGCGGGTCCCGCCCCGTAGACGGTGATGGACTTGTTGAGGTCGCTCGAGGCGAAGTGGGCGTTGGTGTCGGTGAACTTGCACGAGGCGGGGACGGTTCCCGTCGTCGAGCACGCGATGGCGCTGCTCGATGCCGTGGTCGTCCCGGTCGTCCCGGTCTTCGAGACGCCGTAGGTGTAGACGGCCGAACCCGAGATCGAGGTGGAGGCCGCTTTGCCCAGCGTGAGCTGGCTGGCCGAGGTGACCCCGGTGATGGTGGTGACCAAGGCGGCCCCCGAGGCTCCCGCCCCTTGCACCGCGATGGCCTGACCGACGATGCTCGAGTTGAAGGCGCCCGCCGGGTCGCTCAAGGTCGTGCTGCCCGAGGTGACGGTGCCGCTCGAGTTGGTGACCGGCGCCGCCCCCAAGATGCAGGTGGCCACCGGGCCCGGTGGGCTGAGGGCCGAACCGCCCGTGGTCCCGCAGTTGTAGCTGGCGGGGGTGACGGCGACGGTCGAGTTGGTGACCGCGACCGCGCTGGCCCGGGTGCTCCCCATGAACACGGTCGGGGCCGGGATGGCCGTCGCCACGCCGTCCACGCCGGCCGGGCTGGCGTAGCCCGGGGCGCCGGTTTGACCGGCCCCCCACCAGTTGCACGTATCACAGGCGTTCACCGTGACCGTCTGGCCTGCCGACAGCCCGGAGCTCGGGCTGATGCTGGTCGTCGGGTTGGCCGGCGTGGGGTCGTCTGCGTACGCCACGTCCACGGCGGTGGCGATGTAGGAGTTGTCGTTCTCGTCGGCCGTGAGGGCGGCCAGGCTGCACTGGACGAGGCCGGCGTTGGCCTCGGCCTGGGAGGGCGGGCACGTCCCTTGGGCATCGGTGCCGAAGAAGGCGTCCTCGCCCTCGCCCTGGGCCAGGGCGCACAGGCCGGTCGGCCCCGGCTCCAGCGGGCAGCCGCCCGTCGTGTTGGGGCCCGAGAAGGGCAGCACGAAGCCGGCGTCGTAGGTGCCGTTCACGTCGGTCGAGTAGCCGTTCTGGCCCGACCAACCGAGGAAGGTCTCGTTACCGCCGGGACCGCCGTTCGGTCCGGTGCCCGACACGACGGCCGCCACGGGGTCAGAGAGCGACTCGATCATCGGCGCGGTCAGACCCAGGCCCGATAGCCCGGTGCACGCCGTCCCGATGACCGTGGTGTTGTAGATGGCCCAGTCGGCGTTGCCCGACAGCGCCGTCGACGCCGCCGTGCCCAAGGTGATCTGGGTCGATGAGACGAAGGCGGCGATGGTGGTCACGAGCGAGAAACCCGAGGCCCCCGCCCCGGTGATGTCGATGATGTCACCGACGTCGGCCGCGCTGAAATCGGCGCCCGACGTGGTGAAGGTGGTGCTCGAGGCCGTGGTCGTGCCGTCGCTGTTGTTGGCCAGCGAGGTGAGGTCCCACTGGGCCGAACCGGCGATCGAGGCCTGCGGTGCCGTCGCCAAGGTGACCTCGGTCGGTGAGACGACCGAGGCGATGGTGGTGCTCAGGCCGTCCGGCGTCGTGTAGCCCGACCCCTGCGTCGGCTTGCCCACGTTCAGGACCTCGATGCTCTGGCCCACCTCGCTCGAGTTGAACGAGGCGTTGGGGTCGCTAAAGGTCGTGCTGCCCACGACCGTGGTCCCCGTCGACCCACCCACCGCCGGAGTGGCGTTCAAGATGTACGCGCTCGCTCCGGGAGGCGCTCCGCTGTTCTGCACACCGGGGCCCGACATCGTGCAGGTCCCGGAGCCGAACCAATACCACACGCTCCCCGGCCCCTCCGCCGAGGTGCCGCTATCGGTCACGACCGTGACGTAATAGGTCTTACCCGCCGTGTCGCTGGACGGCATGACCGGCACCACGACCGAGATGTTCGTGTTGGAATTGACCGTGAAGTGGGTTGCGGCCGTGGTGTTGAAGTTGATCGCGCTGACCGCTCCAGGCCCAACGAAGTTGGTACCCGTGATGATGATGGTGGTGCCGCCCGACGTCGGGGCGTTGGCGCTGTAGAGCGCGCTGACCGTCGGCGCCGGGGCGTAGGTGTAGGTCACGGCGTTGGACGTGCCCCCCGAGACGGTGGTGGTGACGGTCAGCTGTACCGGCCCGTACTGCGTGGCCGCCGGTGGATAGACCACCAAGGTGGTTCCGCCGGACTCGGAGTGAGTCGTGCCGGGATTTCCCGGACCGAAATCCACGATGTTGTCCGCGGTGGTTTCGAAATTCATGCCGGTGATCGTGATCTTGTTGGCGCTGCCGCCGGCCAAGGGTCCCGAGGTCGTAACGATCGACGTGATGGTCGGGGTACCGGTGGCGGAGGCCGGCGCCACGCCGACCACGGCCAGCGCCGTTCCGACGGTCCCAAGAGCGAGCGCCGCCACGAGGAGGGCCTTACTCCACCGACCCGCCGTGCTGATGCCTCGAGGGGATTCCAGCGCGAAACCACGGAACCTCATGAGATATAGGCCTCCCCCAGGGACCGTACGGTCCCTGTCATCTCTCCACGACCCCAGCGTCCGACGCCGACAGACCGCAGACAGCGAAAAGTCGGCCCACGGCTCTGGCTCGAACCGTAAGCGTTGCCCTAGTCACTGTCAACGGTTTGACAACAGTCCGGGCAAGCTCGTACCCAGGAGCTCGCATCACCAAACGTGGATTGCCACAACGACGGGACCGAGCCAAAATACGGAAGGAGCCGACCGCCCGTGGACCATCTGGATAGGCCTCGACGTCCATCGGGACTCGAACACTTCGGCGGTGATCAGCCCCCAAAAGGACGTCCCGTCGTTTATCGGTGGTTCCACAACGAGCCGAGCGTGCGGCGCTTCGTCAGTTCGTCGGTGATGCCAGCGCGCTGCGCCTTCATTGTGAGGCGCGGGACCGACGGGCTATGACCTGGCCCGCCTGCTGCCGCGTCTGGGTGCCCACGTCGAAGTGATCGCCCCCTCGCTCATTCCGGTCGCACCGGGGGCCAAGAGCAAAACCGACGCCCGAGACGCCGGCGATTGGTCCATCTCCACCAGGCCGGCGAGCTACCCCGGTGCCACATCCCGACCCGGGGGAAGAGGCTTGCTCCACACGGCGAGGTCTATCGAGGGGGCGCGGCCTGGACGCTGGCTCATGAAGCGTGGCTCGAGACGTTGCGCTTCGACGACGCCGCGCTGGCCCAGACGTTTTCGCACTACCGGGCCATCGTGGTCGGACTCGACGCCCACCTCGCCGGCGTCGAGTCCGACCTCACGGACTCCATCAGGGGGCCCTTTCGCCGAAACCGTCTAAGCGCCTATCGGGGGATCAGCGAACTGGGCCCGCTGACCCTGTCGGTGCTCATAAAATTCGATGCCACTGGTACAGTCCTGCCCGTGGAGGACCAGGATGCCAGGCACCCGGAGTCTGCCCGGCCCGCCACAGCGCGAAGACGGCCGCTCCTGATCGCAGGGATCCCCCGTACGGGCACCAGCTGGACCAAGGTGATCCTGAGCCACGACCCGTCGATCTTCGAGGCGTTGAATGAGCCCGACAGCGAAACCAAGAGCGCGCCGGCAATCTGGGCCAAGCGGCGCCTGGGGCGCTACCCAGTGCTGGCCCCGGGGGACCAGGATGCCGACTACCAGGAGCTGTGGCGCTGGGTGCTGGCCGGCACGCCGCAGAGCCGGCGGCTCGAGGCGGCGGAGCGGGTGCGCAAGGTTGCCCTCAAGGAGTGGCGCTGGTACGTGAAGGGGCACTGGACCCCGACCATGCGCCTGGCCGGCCAGCTGGGTCGCCACCCCGGCGACCAGCCGGTGCCGGAATACGTGATCGCCGGCTGCTGATCAAGAGCGTGCACGCCGCCATGTCGGTGCAGTGGCTGGCCGCCACGTTCGACCTCGAGGTGCTGGTACTGCTGCGCCACCCGGCGGCGGTGCTGGCGAGCTGGCAGAGCCTCGGCCTGCCGGAACACTACGTCCGGCTGGAGCGGGTGCCCGAGGTTCGCCGGCGCTGCGAGGAGTGGGGCGTGCCGCTCCCCGGGCCCGACGAGCTGGAGCACACGGTGTGGCTGCTGGGGGTGCTGCTGACCTCACTCGAGCAGGCGGCCCGAGACTCCGGTTTCGCGCTGCGCACCCACGAGCAAATGTGCTTGTCGCCGGTTGACGAATTCCGCGCCCTCTACCGCGAGCTCGGCCTGGAGTGGACGGACATGGCCGACCACAACCTGTACAGCCTCAACCGCCCGGGGCAGGGCTGGACCGTGGAGCGGGCGGCCGAGGATCAGCCCGACCTGTGGAAGACCCGCCTGTCGCCGGCGACTGTCGAGGTCATGCAGCGGGTGCTTGCCCCGTTCCCGTTCCGCACCTGGACTGCGGAGGATTTGCAGCTCAGCCCTGGCCCGTGACTCCCCGCCCCCCACAGCGGTGAGGCTCTGGCCGGTGGGCGCACAGGCGAGCCGTCCTTGCCCGTGCAGGCCGGGAGGTGTCGGCGGCCCTGGCCCGTCCCTCGAACAGGACGCCGTCGGCCACCAGGTGACCTTTCTGGCCGAATTGGACGGTGCAGTCTTCGACGGTCCTGGCGACCTCGTCCCCCTGGGCGTGCGACCGGACGGGTGGGCCGCCGGGTGCGGCTGCGCACCGGCGCGGCCCGACGCCCCATCGCTGGTTCGGCCCCGGGTACCCATGGCGCCGGGCGGTCATCGCCTCGGGTGGCGCGAATATATCTGGGGTTGGCTCCTCGCTATCGACCTTTCTCCTTGCCCTTTCCGCAGCCCAGCGGGCATTTACGGCCTCCCGGGCGTCGTTGCTCCGAACCTCTGGCGGAGTGTTCCTGGCCCGTGCCTGGCCCCACAGACGCCCTCTGGCAACCGCCGCGGGATCCTTTTTTCGACTGGAGGTCGGCCCGGTGGCATCGGCCACGTCGTGGGCGCCGCGTGTGCACGTCGTTTGCCCTGCTGGTCACCTTGCTCTCCCTTGCTCGCGAGGGGACAGCGGTGTGACCGGCCCGACCCGGGTGGAGGACCCAGTCCACTCCGTTGCTGCAGCCGCAACGCCACACGTGGCATATTTCCTGACGTTGCACAAGCTGCCATGTTCGTAGCCCTTCTCACTCCGGACGCACAACCTCGCTCCAACTGACGCACAACCCCGCGTGTTGACAGCGGAGTTCAGGGATCTACAATCCCGGGCGCTTGGGGCGAGATCGCCCGCCGGGGGGCACATCCAGCACACAGGGGGCACAATGTTGTCGAAAATGAGTTCGGGAGCCGGTAGTGCGGCGGGCCGTCGCTTCTGGCGAAAGCTCGTCGGACTGGGATCGGTGATTGGAATCGGCGCCGGGTCCTTGTTGGTGGGCGTCGGGGTCAGTTCGACAGTGACGCCTGCTGCTGCCGCAACCGACCCATCGTGCACCTTCTCGGCCAACGGTCAATCCGGGACAGGCAACGAGTCCCAGCCGTTCCTCCTCACCGGGCTGACCTCGTCGAGTACGGTGACAGTCACCTGCACAGGGCTGCCCTCGGGCGAAACGATGGCGACCGTGCAGGCCAGCCCCCTGGCCGTCGTGACCCAGCCCTTCAGCCTGACGCTGCTCGGAAGCGAAGCCGACCTCAACACAGCCCAGCTCGGCACAGCCAACGCGGGCGGCACCTACACCACCAACCCCCCCCTGGCGCTGGGAACCACAGGGGCGGGACCTTCTCGGGCGGTGGATCTCTCGCCGGCACCTCTTTCACCGCCGACCCGAATGCCCAATGTCCGCCCACGCAGGCCCAGATCAACGCAGGACTGGTGACCTGCGTCGTCGCGGTCGCCGATGTGACGAAGACGACGGCTCCGAACGCCACCCCCTCACAGTCAGATTTCGCCGGCGTGGCCCTGCTCGACTTCAGCGGGCAGGCAAAGCCTCAGGTCCCACCCACGGTCTCCTTCAATCCCCCGCTGGTCGCCGCCGGCCACTCGGCCACGGTCACCGACGCCGGTTCGGCCACCTCGTGGTGGGCCGGAGGCTGGTGGGCCGGCGGGTACCCGGACAATGGCCTCGTTGCCGGTCCTTACACCATCCCGGCGTCGAACGTTCTGGTAAACGGGAAGCCGGCCTCCTCGTCGTCGGTGCAAGTCAACCCGGCGGTGTACTGCTTCTATGGCGGGACCGCGGCCTCCTGCAACGCTGGAAGTGGCCGGACACCCCCGGATCGGGCCAACTCTTCCCGGCCCAACTGAGTGGGAGCGTCGCGATTCCGAGCACCGCCTCGGGCTCGGCTGCCATCAGCATCTACGAGCCGAACGTGTGGGGAACCGCCTTTCCTGGCAACAATACGAACACAGCCTTCCCTTCCAACGATCTCACGGCCACGGGCAACGTCCCGATTACCGACGTCGGCTATTGGGAGGTGGCCGCCGACGGTGGGATGTTCCCCTTCGGCACGGCCAACTACTATCGGCTCAATGGGCGGCAAACCGCTCGACAAGCCCGTCGTGGGCATGGCCGCCACGCCCAACGGGGGCGGCTACTGGGAGGTGGCCTCCGACGGTGGGATCTTCGCCTTCGGGAACGCGCAGTTCTATGGCTCCATGGGCGGCAAACCGCTGAATTGGCCCATCGTGGGCATCGCTGCGACGCCTGACGGGGGCGGCTACTGGGAGGTGGCCTCTGACGGCGGGATCTTCGCCTTCGGCGACGCTGAGTTCTATGGCTCAATGAGCGGCAAACCGCTCGACAAGCCCATCGTGGGCATCGCCGCCACGCCCGACGGGGGCGGCTATTGGGAAGTGGCCTCCGACGGAGGGATCTTCGCCTTCGGGGACGCTCAGTTCTACGGCTCCATGGGCGGCAAACCGCTGGACAAGCCCGTCGTCGGCATGGCTGCCACGCAGAGGGGCGGCTACTGGGAGGTGGCCTCCGACGGTGGGATCTTCACCTTCGGGGACAACAACTACTTGGGCTCCATGGGCGGTATGAAGCTCAACCAGCCCATGGTCGGCATGTGGTCCACCGGGAAGGGGAACGGCTACTGGGAGGCGGCCTCCGACGGAGGGATCTTCAACTTCAGTAGTGCAGCGCCCTTCCTCGGATCGATGGCCGGCACGAAGCTCAACGCACCCGTCGTTGGGGGGGCGCTCGTTCCGGTGCCTCCCACTTCCTCGTTGACCCTCTCCAAGACGACGACTTCGAGCGGGTACGGCGCGGCGGGCCAGACCATCCCCTACAGCTACCTGGTCACCAACTCCGGGGCGACGACGCTGACAAACATCGCAGTCACCGACGACAAGAACTCGGTCAGCTGTCCTTCGGGCACCCTGACCAAGGGGTCGAGTGAGACCTGCACCGGTACCTACACGGTGACCCAAGCCGACGTCGACGGCGGGTCGCTCACCAGCTCGGCCACCGCGGCGGGAACCACCCCGTCCGGCACTACCGTGAGTTCGTCGCAGTCGGCGGTGACGCTGCTGGCCAACTCGGCGACTACCAGCATGACGATGACGAACTCGTCGACCACGTCGAGTTTTGCGGCGGCCGGTGACCCGATCGACTACCAGTACACGGTGACGAACACGGGGACGACCACCCTTTCGGACATCGCGGTGATCGACTCCGTGACCAACCCGTACGACCTCAGCCTGCCTACCGCCCACCCCACCGACCCCGGTGACCGTGAGCTGCCCGAGCACAACGTTGGCCCCGGGGGCGAACGAAACGTGCCACAGCACGTACACGGTGACTCAGGACGACGTGGACAGCGGCCAGGCGCAGACGACGCCGCCGGACCGGGAGCGATCCCGCCGGGACGCCCTGGGTACAGAACGGCCAGGACAACGCCGCCGCGGCGACGGCCAACAACCCCGCTGGCGCCGCCGAGGTGACGGCCAACAACCCCAGTGGCGCCACGGTCAGCGCCGCCGTGCAGACGGTCTACGTCTACGACACCGACGCGCCACCGACGGTGGAATCAGCATCACGAAGACTCGCGTTGAACACCTTCACCGGCGCTGGCGAGGTGCTCAACTACCAACTACGTCGTCACAAACACCGGGACACATCACGTTGAACGGGGTGGGCGTCACCGACGAGGTGCTTCTGCCGGCGATGTCACGGTCATATGTCCGCTCTCTCCCCGGCAATTTGGCCCCTGGGCCGAGTGAGACCTGTACCGGGTCGTACACGACGACGTCGACGGACGTCTCCAACGGCGAGGTGACCAACGACGGCCACGGCCACCGGCAACGACCTCGACTTCGGGAACACGTACACCGACAGCGACTCCAAGACGCTTCCCTTAACGCCATGATCCGCTGAACCGAACCAGGACACAAAGAAAAAAGCCGCCGGGCGACCGGCGGCTTTTTTCTTTCCCGGTCTGGCGGTCTCAAGCTTTCCCGTGGAGAGACCGCCAACTCGTGGCGAACGTGTTTCACCGGCCCGGCAGCCTCAAAGTGCCAGCAAGCATCCGGTTTTTCTCAAGGATCGGGGCGGAGGTGCATTCGCGAGAACCTGGTGCTAACGTCCGTTCTGGCTTCTGGTTACGGCCTTGTTTGGGGGGAGTGCCGAAGAGGGGATAGCCAAACTGTCCACTAAGTGCCTCGGAGACGGGGCGGGAGGGGAAGCAACGTAACGTGAATATTTCGAAGATATTGGCTGCTGGCGCGCTATTTGGAGCTGTAGCGGTTCCATTGGCCGGCGTCGCAGTTTTGGAGGGAGCCCAGGCAGCCAGTGCGGCGTCACCCGTGCTGACCTGTCAGGCCGTTGCCCCTGCATCCGGCAGTAGTGGTGGCGAAAGTTTCAGCGTAAACAGTAACGGCTCGGATCCGGGGCTTATCCGCTGCGGTGTGTACTTCGACGCCAGCCCTGCCGGCACCATGGATCTGTCCGCAGGATCAAGCCTTGCCGAAGGGGCCACCAGCCTGTCCCTGACCGACCCGAAGGGTGGCACGACGCTTGCCGTCAGCGGCCAGGTGATCACCCTCACGGGCGCCAACGGCTCGTACACGGTGACAGCTGACAGCTTCAGCGCAGAGCCGCCGCACGTGCCGGACGTCGTGACCATCACACCGGGCCTGGCCCTGACGGCTCCAACGAAGCCGCTCACCAAGTCCACCGTTACCGTTGCCGCTACGACGACCACGCCGTTCCGGACGGTCACCGACGCGACCTTCAGCGGTGACACCATGACGAGCGCCTCGGCGAGCTTCGTGAACTCGGCGTACCCTGCGGGCGACATCGGTGCACCTATCCAAGGTGAAGTCGGCGCGACTCACGGTCACGGTGGCACCGCCATCGGCAACGACAGCGGCACGCTGACCATCACCGCGGTCAGCGGCACCACGGCCACCCTGTCGGGAGTGGCTGGGGAAGAGACATCTGCGGGTCCGCCCGCGACGTACTCCGGCAGCGTGTCCGGTACCGCCACCGTGATGATCGGTCAGACCCTGGAGGCACCGCAGCCTGTACGCGGTCAACAACCTGGCGGCGAGCGAGTGCGGCATGAGCGCTGTTACGCTGGCGAATTCGCTCCGCTGACGGCCAACATGTCCGGTCTCGCCACGTCGACCCTGCCGAACTCGGCCCTGGCACTGGAAGCCGCCCCGCCGGCCACGACGTTCAACATCACCTACCCGACCATCGGTAGTGGATGGGCCGACTCAGGCGGTTACCCGAACACCGCATCGCAGCCGACAACCACGTTGGCCTTCCCTGGAGGCAAGGACAGTGAGTTCGTCCTTAACAACACCAGCGGGAGCCGCACCTGTCGGAGCCTGCAACGTCGGAACGGCGAACTGTGACAGCATGACCAAGGGATTGGCGACCGGCGACTGGGCGACGGGCAAGGGCCAGCTCGGTCTAGAGGCCTACGGCTTGGTCTTCTGCACCCTCGGCGAGTCCCAGGCCATCGCCGGTACGCCCAACGGCGGCGGCGCGGACAACACGGCCCACGGTGGCTGGATCACCACTGGCGCCAGCCCGGCTTCGGTCTGCGACGGTGGTGCGAGCAACCCCAACGACAGCAGCGAGTCAACTGCTCTGGGTGTCATCATCACCCTTGAGCTGAACCCCAATGCCAACGCGTACGGGACGGACAACACGCCCCCGAACAGCATCTGGAATCTCGTTGCGTCCAACGGCTCGAACACGGTGTTCTAGGCACACCGCGACCGAGCAGTAAGCACTGCGAAAAGAGGGGCGGGGTATTCCCCGCCCCTCTTTCGCGTCCGGAATTTGCTCTACCTCTCACAAGAAGACCCGTGCTCACCGCCAAATTGGGTCCGGGGAGCTTGCGCGCGGCTCTGCGAATCCCACGGAGCACTCCCGGCCGTCGTTGCGTCTCCCCGTCACTCTCGCCAGGCGGGCGACCACATCGCAGAACCCAAGGGACGAACCAACCGGGGCCAGCGGTCGTTGTCGGCTCCACTCCGAACAATCGCTACCCGCCTGGAGCCCGACAGCGTGACACACCTCTGGCGAAGTGGGCGCGCTCTCGACCACGCGTATCTGGCAGGCATTCGGAGCTCCACGGATCGAGGTTCGACAGAGGGCACCGCTTCTCGATGCATCTCATCCGGACGAGAGCCAGTTCCTTTTGACCATCCGTAAATGGTCCGGATTGACCATCAGCAAGTGGTCCGGATTGAACGCGATGACGGACTGCTGCGTTCGGGGCCAACGCGGACGCCAAAATCCGTTTCAGCGTTGGCTGCGGTGGCGAAGGTTCAAGACGGACGAGCTGAAGTTGCTGACGCGTGCCTCGTTGCTACCATGGCCCGATGCGCCGAATTCCCGTTGTCGCCACGTTGCTGCTGTTCATCGTGGCTCTGGCAGCGTGCGGAGGCGGCCCAGCGACGAAGACGATCCCAACGCTGGGACTCGGCGTCAGCTTGCATGAGGCCGAACACTTCTTCAACCAACAAGGAGGCGGGGAGTGGAGAGCCGGGGAGTACACGGGAGGTGTAGTCGGTTACGCCGCTGGCAACGCCAGCGGACACTTCTGCCCGGCACAGTTGAATGGCGAAACCAAAAACCTGAATCACATCTACGTCGCATGTTTGGACGAGGCGGACGCGACCGCGACTCCCCAGGAGACCGCGGCGGTCATCGAGGCCACCGTCCACCGGGTCGTTCCCGCAGCAACGGACTGGGCACGGGAAACGATGGCTTCCCTGAGCTCCTCTTCGTCAAGCGCCACCTCGATACGTAGCAAGATATCTGGCCCAACGTATTTGTCGATTACCCAGACGGACCAGGGAACGGTTCTGGTGATCGAACCAGAGATTCTGGCTACGGGGCAACGACAGCCGGGGACACCAGGGGCGGCGAGCACGACGAGCACGACGAGCTGAGCGATCAACCAATCGCTGTCGACAGGTCATCGACCGGGCCCGTCTTTTCTCCGAAGTGGTACTCGGCCCTCCGCTGAACTCCAAGAAATAGCCGCCCTCGGTTCCTCCGGTGGCTGCCCCAAAGGCAAGCAATGCGGGCTCGATTCGGGATTCGTCGCCGGCGACGGCCGCCCGGCCCACTCAGAAGGCCGAGAGGATTGCCGGGGCCGATTCGGGTAGCGTTTGTTGCGGGCATTGCTCGGGTTCGAGAAGGAGGGGTAGGTGTTCCAGGTCCGGCCATTGGCGACCGTCGGTGCGGCAGCGCTGTGCCTCGGCGTCGTGCTCGCGGGCCTGGGTGGTACCGCTGGCGCCGACTCCTCCGGACCGCTGGCCACGACGACCACCGTTTCACCCGTCCCCACGACCCAGCCCTACGGCGTGCCCGGACAAGAGTTCGTCGTGAACGTCACCTCGAGTGCAGCCCCCACCGGCACGGTGACGGTTTCGAGCGGCACCCAGCAGCTCTGTACCAACCTCGTACTCAACCCGGTCGGGTCCACCGACACTTCGAGTGCAATCTGCGTCGACACCGACGACACCCTGGCGGTGACCGCCTCGGTGGTCGCTCTCTACTCCCCTGACACCGAAACCTTCGCTTCTTCGAAAGGCAGGGCCTCGGGGGTCGTGGCCGCCGCCAGCACCTCGGTGTCCCTCAGCACGTCGAACACCACCGCCACCTGGGGAGCCGAGCAAAGGATCGTCTTCACCGGGTCTGTCACCAACACCCAGTCCGGCAGCACCGGCACACCCACCGGCACCATCACGGTCGAACAGGGCGCCACGGTCATCTGCACGATCCAGCTGCCGAGCGGGAGCGGCACCGGCACCTGCACTCCCGGTCCGACCGGGCTGGCTCCGGGCACCGACCAGGCGGTCACGGCGATCTACGACGGCGACACGAACTTCAGCGCGTCGGCGGCGTCGGCGCCGGTGACCGAGACGATCGTCGAGGCGGCAGCGACAGTGACCGCCGACGGCCAGGCCATGGTCTACGGGGGCGGCGTGCCCGCCTTGACCACGACGGTCTCGGGGCTGGTCGCCGGACAGACCCTGGCCACCTCGGGCATCAGTGGTCAAGCCGCTTGCGCCACCACGGCCACGGGGGCGAGCGGGGTCGGGGCTTACCCGATCACCTGCTCGATGGGCACGCTCAGCTCATCAGACTATGCATTCACTTTCACTCACGGCACCCTCACCATCTCCCAGGCCACCACCACCACCTCGGTCAACGTCTCGGCGTCCACGGTAACGGTGAGCGTCGCGCCTCAGTTGTCGGGGAGCCCCCCGGGGACGGTCGCAGTCAGCGTCGGGGGCACGGGTGCCTCCTGCACCCTGGCTGCACAGGCCAACGCGCCCTCCAACTGTTCCGTGCCGGTACCCACCACCCTCGCCGCCGGAACGTACCCGGTGACCGCGAGCTATGAAGCGAGCGCTGACTTCGCCGGCTCTTCGGGAACCGGCCAGCTGGTGGTGGCGACCTCGAGCACCGGCGGAGGCTCAGCGGGGGGCACTTCCGGCAACCCTGGGACCACAGGGGACAGCGGGTCCTCGGGGTCTTCAGGTGGCACGACATCGCCCTCGAGCGGGAGCGCCAATCAGCTCACCAGTGCCTACCAGACCCCCCAGCAGCTCTTGGCCATCGATGCGGCAGGGGTGGCGCTGGCGAACCAGACCGCCCAGCAGGACCAGTACGTGGCGGCGCTTCGCCAGGCGGCCACGAACGCCTTCATCAGCGCCCTCGACAAGCTGAAGGGCGGTTCGTCGTTGGCCAGCGGCTCGGCGGGTGCCACGTCGGGCTCGGCCGACGGCCGGGCGATAGGACCCGGCGTTGGTTCGGGATCCTCGAACGGTGGTCACTCCGGCGGTTCGGGAACCGGTGGCACCGGGAACGGTTCGTCTTCCAACCCCACCACGGTCAATCTGGCGGTGAACCAGTCCAAGCCGGCCAGCCCGGTGATGACCGCTTTGCTCCTGGGACTTCTGGTGTTGGCCCTCGTGGCGGTGGCCATGGTGGTGCTGCGGCGCAACACTCTCCACGCTCGGGCCAGGGTGGCGTCAGCCGGCGACGACGAGGGCGCGGAATAGGCGAAAGGTATCCGACGTTTCGGGATGGGATTCGTTCTGGCTCAACCGAGCTGTCCTCCCCGGCGCGGTTCGTTCATGGGGAACGAGTCGCCTTATGGGCTGCGAGCACTTTGCGATGGAGCAGGCGGTCGAGGCCGTGGAGTAATTGGGTGAGGAAGCCCTCATCGTCGACGGCTTGGCGCTGACCAACCTCGACGCGATCGAGTCGGCGGACATCTACGAGCTCTGCGTCGAGCGACAAGGCGGCGGCCACCGTGCAGCCATCGAATCGCTATCCGAGCGAATGGCTATCCGTGATGGCCGACCCGATCTCCCGCCCGTCGAAGTGGGTGCGACGCGGCCCCTCGTCGTAGTGAAGTGGCAACGCGGTGGTCCCTTGCGGCTGGCCCGCGACACCTTGGGAACGTCGCAAAACGGCGGAAGACCTCTCCCCCATCGGATGAGAAAACCGCGGCCGGCCAGCCTCGGCTTGGCACACAGGGCCTTGTCCTTCACTCCACCAACATCGTCACTGCTTCAAAGCGATCCGACCACGTGGTGTCCGAACCCGCAGCACGCGTCGAGCCGAATCTGCAGGCTCTACCCCGATGAGTCTGCACCGGTTTTCGAGGTACGAAACAGTCGTTGGCGTTGCCCAGGTTTCTGCCGAGCCAGCTCGCCAATCTCTTCGGTTATCAGGCGCATGACGTCATGGGCCGATCTGTGCCCGTATCCCGGTTCACGCGCACTTGCCGAGTAATACCCCTGACGTGGGAGAGGTGATGCTCCGGGATTGCCCCTTTCCCCGGCGCCGGTCTCCGCAATGGCATGATCCAACGTGGAGACGGTCACCAGCGAGCGCAGGGCAACCTCGCTGGGCATCTCGTCGGCGTAGACCGGTACCCCGGCAGCGTTCGCAAAACCGATCTCCGAGGCTGCGCTGAGCTCGACGTAACCGTCCGGAGCGTGGAGCCAGACCAGATCCGCAGTCCTGATGCAGTTGAGACGAAGCCTGTCAGTGACTTCTGGCGGGACCTCTACCTCATCCTGGTTCAGGACGAATCCATCGATCTCGGCCACGAAATCAAACCCTGAGGGCGAGAGCACCCTCACGCCTGCGGCAGACAGCTTGTCGTACGCCCGCATGAGCGAGGGAATGCCCCTCCGGTAGGTGCCGCAGAGCACTGCTCTGGGTTGACGGGAAAGCTCCTCCAGAGACTCGAGCCCTGCGTTTTTCAGCTGAAGGTCGAGCTCGTCAGGTGGCTCGAGAGTGCCCTCGCCACCCGATCCGATCTCCTTTACCGCGGTTTTTACCGCGGTTTGGTTGAATCCCATGCACGTAGTTTGACACAATAGAGGGGTGCTGTCCACGCTCCATGAGGAACAATGGTGAGTTCCGGGCGCCCGAACCTTACCGCGGTTTCTACCGCGGCTTCGTATCCCGACTGGCTGCTGCGCCTTCGTTCGGTCACCGTCGACGCCGGCATGTCGGTGTACAAATTGGGGTCCCTGGCCGGACTGTCGCAGAGCCATCTGAAGAAGCTCCTCACCGGCGAGGTCGAGAACCCACGGGCTGAGACCTTGGTACAGCTGGCTGCTGCCGCCGAGAAGCCCCTGGAATGGATCCTGCACGGCGACGAGGTCGTTGAAGAGGTCGTGCTCGGCTTGACGGAACCTCAGCTCGACACACTGAATGCTTGTGCCTTTTTGGATGACTCCGACCTCACGAGCCTTGTCCGCGAGGCAGTAGTCCAGTTCGTGGATGCGCGCCGCACCGACCCGGACGTCGGCGAGATGTTGGAGAGGTTGCAGCGCCGGCGGGTGGCCAGATCTGCAGGTGCGACGAGCCGTTCCGGGGTGTCGTGACCGGCTCAGCCTTCCCAGGCTTGCTACAGGTCTGGGAGTGTCCGACAGACCATGGGTTCGAGAGCTGACCGCTGTCGGTGCACTGAGCTGCAGCGCCTCGCCAAACGCCTTGCACCGTCGGACCGGGAATCGTTTCCGGATTCGTTCGACTTCGTCGCCCTGCCCTTTGCCGCCCGCACCCTGATGGGAGGGCCCTCCCCGCGAAGGCGCCGCCGATTTGTCGGCGGCGTCACCTTTCATGAGGGATCGAAGCCGGCGCGGTATCCGTATCCGGCGGGGAGGCTCCAGACTCCCGGCGCACCGATCTACTCTGTCGATGCTGGCGGAGGTTACGAGGACGACCTGACGCTCCCGGAGCAGCATGCCCCGTGCGCGCTGGGAAGGGCTCGACGCAAAAGCCGCAGAGGTGCACAAGGCATCCTCACGGCGCTGGCTCCCAGAAGTAGCCGGTGGCGGTGTGGGTGCACACGACGCTCACGCCCGACAGGGTGGTGCTTTTCCCAAGATCTCCCGGGGGGCAGCGGTGGCCCGGGCCCGGAGGCTTGGGTGTCCGTTTGGGACGAGGAGCCTTTCGAACGGCGGTCCCAGGGACAGTAGTCGTGGTGGGCAGTACGAAGGTGGTGGTGGTGCGTCGGTGGATTGCTTGGTGTAGTGGTGGAAGGAGCCGATGTGGGAGCCACAGTTGAAGGAACCGCGGTTGTCGACGTCGGCGCCGAGCTTGCGGACGCGGTCGAATTCTTCGCGGTCGCCTTCGCCTCACTCTTGACCGGGCTTGTACAGGCAGCGCTTCCCAAGCCCAAGACGACCAGCGCGGAGACGGTGGCCCATCTGATCTTTCGCATTTGATGACTCCTTCGGCTGCTGGCAACGAAGCATAAGTCCTGCTCATGGCGCGTGCGGGGTCGGCAGATCGCGGAGCTTACGGCGAACTTCGTTGCAAGTGACGACTTCGGAGCCCGACGAGGCATCACATCCAGTCGCGTCAGTTCGGCAAACCGGAAGGGCAGGTGCCGGAAACTGCCTCCCACCAGGCCAACAGCGCACCCATCGGGATGTGGACGATCTTGACTTCGAAGGAGGGTCAAGAGGTGCGCGGCCACCGCTCATTTCGAGGGACGCCGCGCAAGAAGAGATAGGCACCGGTGCTCCCATCGGCGTGCAGGAACCGACTATGTGTGGGTGGCTCAGAGGTGGCGACGCACGCGGCGAGTCGCCCTGCTCGCCAGGGGCCGCACGGCGCATGACGAGCGAAGGCCTTTTAGGAACTCGACGCTCGTAGGTCGAAAGGGTTGATCGGGCAACATGGAGCGGACGGTATCCCAGTCGCTCGCGACCGGGCTGAGGCGATCCTTCGCGCCTTCGCCGTTGGCGCTGCGATAAGGGAGAGAGAGGTACCGAGCAACTATTTCGTCATAGTGGTCACGGAGCACACTCGATGCTGGATCCAGGCCGCGAACAAGGCCCAATCCGGTCGGGCCTGAATCGACCACGGATACCTCAAGGTCCGGCCGCCATTCGCGGAGAAGCAGAATGAGTCGCCAGATATCACCACTCCAGATAGTTGTCGAACGTTCACGGTCGGCGGTGGTTTCGTCGATGGGCAGGCAATCATGGATCAGAATCGTTGAGGCGGGATTCGAGAACCGCTCGAGGTTCATGAAGTCTCGGAGCGCATATTCGAAGTGGTGCATGCCGTCGATGAAAGCTAGATCGACTGGCAAACCTCCGAAGAGTCGGGTCAGGTCATGCTGAGCGAAGAACTCATCGCTCGTCTGGCGGAAGATGCGGGTCCGCCGCCTCAGTGGGAATTGCAGTTCCGGGGACGGATCAATTCCGATGGTTATCGTTCCAGGGAGAGCAAGCGTGATCGAACGGCCGGTTGAAACTCCAACCTCAACGTAAGTGCGGGGTACGAGGTGCTGATGAATGCGGTCGAGCAGGCCGAAATAGGGCTGGCCGGACGGCACTCGTTGTTCGTAGGCCCAATCGATGATCCGCAAGACCTCCAAGTTAGATGAGCGCACGGTCTACCGCGTCTCTTACGATCCACCTGGAGGTCCAGGGCTCCTTATCGGCCGATCCTCCATGTGACCTTCCATGTGACCTTCCATGTGACCCTCCATGTGACCCTCCATCTGCCTGGTGGCATCGGCGCCGCCGCCGCGGTGGCCCTGGCGGAGGCGGGGGCCGACGTCGTGCTGGCCGCTCGCACCGAGGACCAGCTGCGTGCCGTGGCCAAGCAGGTCGAAGCGGCGGGACGCCGCGCCATCGTCGTGCCGGGCGACCTGACGGACTTCGATCTCATGGCCTCCCTCGCCGAGACCGCGTACAACGAGTTCGGCCGCCTCGACATCATCGTCAACAACATGGGTGGGACGATGCCGCGGCCGCTGCTCGACACGTCACCCCGCTTCCTCGAAGAGGCCTTTCGCTTCAACGTCTCGGCGGGCCATGCCCTGATCCGGGCCGGCGTGCCTCGCATGCTCGAGGGCGACCACCCCGGCGGCGCCATCGTCAGCATCTCGTCGGTCATGGGACACGTGGCCGGTCGCGGCTACGTGGGGTACGGCACCGTCAAGGGCGCACTCGAGCAGTACACGCGGCTGGCCTCGCGCGACCTGGCGCCGCGCATCCGTGTCAATGCCATCGGCGTCGGCTCCACCGCCACCTCGGCGCTCGACATCGTCATGTCGAGCGACGAGTTGCGCACGGCCATGGAGGACGCTTGGCCAGGGCAGTTGTCCTTGCTGTGCGGCCCATCCACTGGACACCGCCACGCCTCAGTTCGCCAAAAGGAGTTGATCGGTTCGGCTTACGTTCAGCAGGGGAATCGAACTGACCCACTACCCGCCAGAAAGGGCGGTTACGGTAATCTGCCGCGATGGGAGCAGCCGTGCCGGCACCGTCCGGTGACCGTCGCGCGTGGTGGCTGCCACAGGGCAAGCGGGCGGCTGTCTGCTTTTCCATTGATGATGTTCACCCGGGTCGATCGACTGACGCGTATGAGGCCGGCGGAGACCTTGGAGCGGGAGCGCTCGGACACGTCGAGTGGCTGCTGGAGCGCCACCCGCAGTTACGCGTCACGCTGTTCGTGACCGCCGACTGGCGCGAACTCTCACCGTTTCCGACGCGACGGCTGACCGCCCGCGTGCCGATCCTGCGCAATCGAATCTACCTGTCGCGGGTTCTCCCCAAGGGGACGATGCGTTTGGATCGGCACCCTGAATTCACGTCCTTCTTGCAGTGGTTGCCGCGGACTGAGATCGGCCTGCACGGGCTGCATCATCTCCATCCGGGCCCGCGTCTCACGGTTGAATTCCACGACAGGACGGCGGCCGAGTGCGCGGACTTGCTAGGTCAGGCTCAAGCGATTTTCTCTGCAGCGAGCCTGCCGCCGCCGGAAGGCATGACGCCACCGAGCTGGGAACTGTCGACTGACCTCGCACAGGGCATGGTTGAGAGAGGATTGAGCTATGTGGCTTCAGCGAGGGACATCGTTACCGATATAGGAACCAATTCAGTTACGGCGATGAGTGGTCTCCGCGGGGTGGCGTTGATACATCCTGAACTCATCCATCAGGATCGCCTGGTACACGTTCCCACCAACTTCCAGGCGACGAGCTCGGTCGATCGGGCCCTCAGCATCATCGAGTGCGGTGGCCTGCTGTCTATCAAAGCGCACATCATCAAGAACTGCTTTGGGCACGTTGCACTTGATGGGCTTGATGAGCTCTACCGAAACTATCTCGACGTGCTGTTTGAGGAACTTACCCGGCAGTTCGGCGAATCGATCTGGTGGGCGACGATGGGCGAGGTCGCTGCGCAGGCGTACGAGATGCGCGAGACGAGAGCGGTGGTGGGGACTTGAGCGACATCGATCTCTGGCTCAACCCACAAGGCATTCGGTCCGAGTACCTCGCCGCCCTGAACCGCTGCTTCGGACACTGGGGCGACGAGTCCACCTACGAATGGGCTTTCGAGCGCGAGGTGGATGCTCCTCGAGCAGATCTATTCGTGCTGCACCGGAGGGGCGAGCTCGTTGCAGGATCGGCGGTTACGTACCGGCGTGCTCGGCTGCACGGAGGAGGTGAGTTCGTCGCCGGGGTGATGACCGGCTCATGGACCCTTCCCTCTGGCCGGGGCCAAGGATGTTTCAGCCGCGTCATCGACGAGTCCGTTCGAATCGCCCGCTCCCGGGGCGCTGGGGTGTTGTTGGCCTTCGTGACGGAGGACAACGCGAGCCGTCGCCGTCTCCTCGCTGCAGGGTGTGTGTCGGCAGCCAGCTCATACATCTTCTCGACGCCAGACACGGCTCTTCCGAGCGGCCCGGTGATCGATCCTGAGCCGCTCGATGGGGCCACACTCTGGCCCGACGTGATGTCACGTCACGATGCCCTGCGGGCAGGTGCAACCCACTTCGTCTACAGCAGCCCCCGTACATGGGCTGGGCAGTTCTTGGAGCGACCCAGCCCCGTCGAGATTCTCGACGTCGGCCAGACCTGGTGCGTCATGGAGGACGACGGGCAGAGCGATCGTGTGCTCCTGATGCTCGAGCCACCGGGCGAGGCAAGCTCGAGCGCAGACGTTGTTCGCTCGCTGTTGGTTCGAGCTCGAAGACGCGACCGGCAACTGTTCCTGTTCACCATGAACGACCGCCGCATTGTGAAGGCAGCAACCTCAGCAGGCCTAGAGGTCAAGCCCGGTTTGCTGACCGCCCTCTTGGCTGACGGTGATCGCTTGGCCGAAGCCAGCGGGGCGCGGGTCCCGGGCGGCGGTAGCGACCTCGAGCAGCTCGCCCCGTGGGCGTTGCAAAGCGGCGACCGGATGTGAAACGACGTGAAGACTCCCGAGCAGTGCCAGCGATCCTGGGCGGCGTCGAGGAGCTCGTAGGCCATCCCAGCAGCTGCCCGGCGCGAGCCGGCGCCGCGGATGACCCTGGTCCGCAGGCGAACGTCGAGGAGGTGGACCCGATCGGGTTCGTGGTCCGCAGGTTGATCCAGTGCTCGAGGGGGAAGTCGTAGAAGGCCAGCAGGACGTCGAGCTGGCCGGTGATCTTCTTGGCGTAGGGGATGCCGCTGAGCTCGTCGGAAAAGGCGCTGAGATTCGCATTCGCCCCGAGGAACCGTGCGGGAGCCCTTGGGCCACCTGGGACCCGATCGGAAGACCATGCTCGCTCGGCGTGGGTGCCTACCAGCTGCGCTGGGTCTGAAGGGCTTCCTGCACATCCCTGGCGCTGGCAGGAAGGACCACGGCCACGTCGTTGCCCGGAGCGGGACAGTCGGCTCAAGGTCTCCGACGCCAATGAGCCCCCGGGCGAAGCCTTTTCCGCCCCATTGGAAATGGTGCTCGGACCTGCGCCTTGGTACTTTTGGTGGCGGAATTGGCCCAAGGGCCCCTGTCTACGGTTGCCGTCCGGTCATGTTCGTAGCAGATGCTCGAAAGATCCCCGACGACCACCTCTGCAGGAGGCGTCGCGGCCCAGTTTCCCACGAATTTGAGATATTCGTACAGAGATCAGTTGGTGTGGAGGCTGTGCACGACCTGCCCTGCTGGTGACCTGGTCCCTCCGCTGTTGTAGCCAACCTGGAGGTCGATCCAATGGACGCCCTCGTCGAGTTGCCGGGTGATCGTCTCGTCCTGGGTGGCGGAGAAGTGCTGCTCCGACGCCCCAGTGATCGACGTGCTGTCGCTCAGGGTCGAGCGGGCAGCCCCGCCTACGTGTCGAAAGCCTGCGCCCTCACCGGGCAGTGCATCCAATTCCCAGGAGACGACGCGGCACACGCCTGCGCCTCGCCGATGAAAGGGACATCTTGCGCCACAGGTCGAGCGCTGGACTGCGAAGAGGCTGACAATGGTGCGAGCACCAAAAGCCACGCTTCCCGGCTGGCGCGGTGGGAAGTTTTCGACACCACCCGCTTCGTTGTCCGATGTCACTGTTCCATCATCCGAAACCATTCGTCACATTCAATAACGATGTGACCGGGTGTTCCTCGTGAAACAATTACCAAGTCAGAGAACTCGGTGATTACGCGGTGCGATCGCCGCTGCGGCGTTGGTGTTTACAGCGAGCGATCGACCCAGCGTCGCGTTAACACGCAATTGCCGAGCCGGTTCGTTGCGTGGCGACCGCTCGACTCGATCATGTTGGCGGTAAGCGAGAGGGCGCCGCGGAGGATGCTGCAAGGGATCCCGGCAACCGACCCGAATCCCGGCACGGACGGTCCGGGTGATGTCGAGCGGCGTGTCGAGGCGTCGCGAGGGCGAGCGCTTTCCTGCTGCTCAGATGGCCCGGTCCCGCCGGAGTGGGACGGCGCTGCGATGTCGTCGACCGACGGGCGGAGCTCCCGCACACGGTCTCTTGCGGAATCCTCCGAGCGTGCCACATCCAGCTCCGTTTCCCAGGCGCGCGCTTCGTCGATCATCCCCTCGAACAGGCCCCGCACCGAGACACCGAGGCGCGCCGCCTCGGCCTCGACCCAGGCGCGCCGCTCGTGATCGAGCCGGATGCCTACAACGGTGGACTTTGTCGTCGCCATGACCCGTTAACAGTAACCCCGCGTGTTTACATCGGCGGGCGCAGAATGGTGGCAGCCAGGTGGTGGATGGTCCAGGCCCAGGCGTCGTCGGGGATGGGAGACGCTCTCGCGCCCGGCGATCCCGGTCTCTCGGAGAACCCATCGGCACCCGGGCGCAGCGGGTGGCGACCGCAGAGACGGTTATGAGCGAACGTCCCCCGGGGACGCAGTGGCGCGGCCACGGAAGCGGCGCCGCCGACGAGGACTGGGGCGATCATGCAGCGGCTGCCGGCGTCGGGAATGAATCCGGTGCGGTCGCGCCGGCGTGTGGGCGTGCACCCTGGGGCGGGACGCGTGCGCCGGATCCCGCAGTCTGGTGTTAACGGTGTTACACAGGACGTTTACACCCCAAGGAGGCCGTGCAGGGCCTGGATTTGCTCAGATCGCCTGAACTGTAAACACCCGGACAGGTTCATCTATGCCTCGGAGCGCAGTCGGCTCGAGTGGGCGGAGCACCCACCCCTCCCCTGGAAGTTCGGCGGCGGCGGCCTCGGTCACCACGACCTCGCCGGGAGCGCCCGCCTTCACCAGGCGGGACAGCAGGTTCACGAGCGGCCCGAAGTAATCGCCCTCCCGGGGGGTGGCGAGGCCGATCCCCACTGCACCTCGGGCCGGGGGCAGCACCTCATCCTCTGCCGCCGCCCGGCAAACCTCGAGCCCGATCCGGCAGGCGGCCTCCGCCGTCGGAGCAGCGAAGAACACCTCGTCGCCGATCGTCTTGACGACCCGGCCGCCGGACAGCACCGCGCTCGTCCAGGCGGCCGACTCGAACCGGCTGAGGGCCAGGCTCTGGTCGCGCAGCGGCAGGGTCTGGGCCCAGGCCGTCGAGCCCACCAGGTCGACGAAGCCCAGGGCGACGACTTCGCTCTGGCCCTCGAATTGGTCGTCGGCGGGAAGGCCGGAACCCAGCCAGGACCGGGCCGCCTCGGCCCGGCGCTGTGCCCTCTCGAAGGCATCCATCACCAAGAGGGCCAGCACGTCGGGCACCGACGTGAAGGCAGTGGTGGCGGCCTCGGCCAGCTGGGCCCGGGCGAGCTCGTCGGATCCCTCGCGCACCGTCCCCGGCCCCAGCTCGGCGAAAAAGAGCGCGACCGCCGCCTCGGCCACATTGTTGGCGGCGGCGCCGAGCACCCGCGTGAAGGCGAGGATCGCCTCCTCCCCCAACAGGGCTGCGCCCTGCTCGAAGGCCGCCATGAACGAAGTCAGGTCGGCGGGCACCTCGGTCTCGCTTCGGGCCGGGATGCCCCCGGCCAACAGGGCCCGCATGACGCGCTGGGCCGGGAGGCCGGTGCGCGCCGCCACCTCGGCCACGGTCACCATGTCGGTGCGGCCCTGGGTCACGAGTTCGCCCGCCACTCCGGGCAGCGATCCCATGCGGTGGGCCCTGACCATCTGCTCGAGGGTGGCGCCGCGTTCGGTCAGGTACTCGAGGAGCGCCAGCCGCTCGGGCGCACCGGGATCGTGGGGGTCGTAGAGGCCGGCGTCGCGCCAGGCGTCCGCCGGATTCACCCGTTCACTGCATCCAGGCGAGGGTGGCGGACAGCTGCGCCCGCGCCATGCCCTTGAGCCGCGTCTCGCGGTGGCCGTCGAAGGTGAACTCGCCGGATCCCTGGACCAGCTGCTCGGAGAGGGATGACACGAGGACTTCGCCCGCGCCGGCGGCGTCGGCCAACCGGCTGGCCACGATCACCGTGTGCCCGAGGTAGTCGTCGCCCTCGTCCACGGCGTCACCGGTGTGGATGCCGATGTGGACTGCGATTGCCACGCCGTCGTCGGCAGGAACGTAGGCGTGGAACGCACGCTGGATGTCGATGGCGCAACGCAGGGCGCGGGCCACGCCGCCGAACGCCACCATGAAGCCGTCCCCCTGCACGCTGATTTCGCGCCCGCCGTGTCGGTGCACGGCCCCGCGCACGATGCGGTGGTGCTCGCGGAGGACTTCCCGCGAGGCGTGGTCGCCGAGCCGCTCGGTCATGCCGGCGTAGTCGACCATGTCGCAGAAGAGGATGGTGACGGTGCCGTCGGCTGGGAGATCGGCCCGGATGTCGTTCTCGAGCGCAGCCAGTGCCGTGGCGTCCGCCACGGGGTCGGCTGCTGCGAGCTCATCGGTGTTCGAGCCCTTGCCGAGCCGCTTGCCCGACCGGTTCGGGCGGCTCTTGACGTCGATGCCCCCCATGACGGCGAAGCCGCGCACCACGATGCGGGGTGAGCCACGCACGATGGGCACGTCGCGCAGCTTCAGGTCCCGGCCACCCATGAAGGAGAAACCCCGCAGCTCCACGTCGAACCCCTCGGGCACGATGATGTCGACGCCGCCCCAGAAGGCCACGGCGGTGATCTGGACCTCGGGGCCTTCGAGCTCGGCACGGCGCAGGTCCATATCGCAGCCGCCCATCACCGCGACGGCGTTGACCTTCCCGCTGATGCGCCAGCGGCCCTTGGTGCTGTGCCCGCTCATGACGGCGACATGCCATCGGCCCCGCTTCCTGGGCGCGGCGGTCCCGGCGGGCTCGGGGAGGGACTGGGTCGCTTCGGCCGTCTCGGGCAGGTCGGCCATGGCGGCGACGAGGTCGCCCCGGGTCCTGGCCGCGAGGGCCAACCCCACCCGTTCGGAGAACTCGTCGAGGGTCAGGCGGCCCTCGACCACGTGCTCCCGGAGCTGGGTGACCGTCCGGTCCCGGTCGGCGTCGGCCACCCTTTCGGTCAGGCCGCCGGAGCCCCCGGGCGGCGGGGGCGGGCTCTCGGGAACGGGAAGGTCCGCCATAGAGACAGTTTGCCCTGTTTCGCCTGGTCGGGGGGAGATCTGACGACCCGTCAGACGGCCTTTGGGCACCCGTTAGGCTCATCCGCCGTGCGAGGCATCCTCACTGCAGCGGGGTACGTGCCGTACCGGCGGTTGGCCCGGGCGGACGTCAAGGACTTCATGGGGAGCGGCGGCGGCAAGGGCACCCGGGCCGTGGCCTCCCACGACGAGGACACCACGACCCTCGGGGTCGAGGCGGCCCGGCTCGCGCTGCGCTCCGTCCCTGGTCAGAGCCCAGAAACACTCTGGTTCGCCACCTCGGTGCCGGCCTACCTCGACAAGACGAACGCAACTGCAGTTGCAGCAGCATTGCGCCTGCAGAGCGACGTGGGTGCCTACGACTTCGGCGGCGCACTGCGCTCAGGGATGGGCTGCCTAATTGCGGCGCTGGGCGGAGGTGGGACGAACCTGGTGGTGGCCGGGGACCTGCGCGACGGTCTCCCGACCAGCGCGGACGAGTCCGCCGGCGGTGATGCGGGGGCGGCCGTGCTGGTGGGAGAGGGTGCCGGCGTGCTGGCCGAACTGGTCTGCAGCGCCTCGGCCACGGACGAGTTCACGGATCGCTGGCGGGCGCCGGGCGACCGCACCTCCCGGCTGTGGGAGGAGCGCTTCGGCGAGAACCGGTACCTGGCCCTGGGCCAGGATGCGCTGGCCAGGGCACTGAAAGCGGCCGGGCTGGAGGTTGGCGAGGTCGGGCTGCCTGGTGGTCACCGGCATGCACGGGCGGGCCGTCTCCGGGTTGGTCAAGAAGCTGGGGCTCGATGCGTCCGTCGTGGCCGACGACCTGGCATTGAGCGTGGGCCAGAGCGGCACGGCGCACCCGCTCCTGGTCCTGGCCGGGGCGCTGGAAACCTTGGGGGCTGCGGGCACGCCCGCCGGGACGGTCCTCGTCGTGCTGCACCTGGCCGACGGCGCCGACGCCGTGGTGCTCCGCACGACCGAGGCACTGGCGGCTTGGCACCCGTCCCGTCCCGTCGCCGAGCAGGTCGCCAACGGCGCGCCGCTCCCCTATTCCAAGTTCCTGGCATGGCGGGGGCAGCTGCAGCCCGAGCCGCCGCGGCGCCCCGAACCGGCGCGAGTGTCGAGCTCGGCGGCCTACCGCAACGAGGAATGGAAGTTCGGCTTCGTGGGCTCGAAGGATCGGATCTCGGGTGCGGTGCACCTGCCGCCGTCGCGGGTCTCCATGGAAGGCGGTGCCGTGGACGACATGGAACCGATTGCCATGGCCGACGCCACGGGCACGGTGGTGACCTCGACCATCGACCGGCTGGCCTACTCGCCGAGCCCGCCCATCGTGTTCGCCGTCGTCGACTTCGACGGGGGCGGCCGCTACCCGGTCGAGCTGACCGATGCCGACCCCGACGAGATCGCCGCCGGCAGCCGGGTCGAGATGACGTTCCGCCGGCTGTTCAGCGCCGACGGCATTCACGATTACTTCTGGAAGGCGCGCCCTGTCCGCCCCGGAGCGGCGCGCAGTGGAGGAGAGGCCTGATGGGATCGCACGGAGTCCGCGACAAGGTGGCCATCGTCGGCATGGGGTGCACGAAGTTCGCCGAACTGTGGGACAAGGGACTCGACGACCTCATCGTCGACGCCAGCACCGAGGCCTTCGCGTCGGCCGGCGTGTCCAAGGACGACGTCGACGCCTACTGGTTCGGTACGGCGCAGAGCGGCATGAGCGGGATCACCCTGGCCCGGCCTCTGCAGCTGCGCAACAAGCCCGTGACGCGGGTGGAGAACTACTGCACCACGGGCTCCGAGGCATTGCGCGGCGCGGTGTACGCCGTGGCCTCGGGCGCCTACGACGTGGCCATGGCCGTGGGCGCGGAGAAGGTGAAGGACAGCGGGTATCAAGGGCTCAACGCCATGAACCCCCCGGGTGACGGCACGGCCCGCACACTGACGGCGGCGGCCATGTTCTCCATGGTGGCGCCGGCCTACGGGCAGAAGTACGGGGTGGACGAGGACACCATGGCGGACGTCCTGGCGACGATTGCGGTGAAGAACCACCACAACGGCGCGCGCAACCCGCGGGCGCAGTTCCGCCGTGAGATCACCAAGGAGACCGCGCTGGGCTCGCCGCGACTGGCCGGCACGCTCGGCGTCTTCGACTGCGCCGGCGTGGCCGACGGTGCAGCCGCGGCCATTGTGGTGCGGGCGGAGGACGCGTTGCGGTACACGGACAAGCCGATCTACATAAAGGCGCTGTCCTTCGCGGCGGGCAGCGGCTCCGGCCTCATCGACCCCGGCTACGACTACACCCACTTCCCCGAGTGCGAGGCCGCAGCAGCCGACGCCTACGCGCAGGCGGGCATCACCGACCCACGCCGGCAGCTGGCCATGGCGGAGGTGCACGACTGCTTCACGCCGACCGAACTCGTGCTGATGGAGGACCTCGGCTTCGCCCCGCGCGGCACCGCATGGAAGGAGGTGCTGGCCGGCACGTTCAACCTCGACGGCGACCTGCCGATCAACCCCGACGGCGGGCTGAAGTCGTTCGGTCATCCGGTCGGCGCCTCCGGCCTGCGCATGTTCTTCGAATGCTGGCTGCAGATGCGCCGGGAGGCGCCGGCGGACCGCCAGATCGCCACCACCGACCGCGGTCTGGCCATGACGCACAACCTCGGGGGCTACCCCGGGGAGATGGTGTCGTTCGTCTCGGTGGTGGGCTCGCAGTTGGGCTGATCGGCCCGATCGACGGGCGGCAGAACCCTTTCAGCGCGAGCTCCGCTATTGCACCACCTTGGACAGCTCCACGTCCGGGTCACGGAGTTTCGCGGGGTCGACGGGCTGCTTTCCCGCCACCAACGCCGCGATCTGATCGTTCACTTCCCAGATGTTCACGTTCATGCCGGCGGCCAGGAGGCCGTCCTTCAGCCAAAAGGCGATGAAGGCGCGACTCGCCGGATCGCCGCGAAACACGACCTGGTCCCACGTCGGGGCGTACCCCGAGTACTCCATGCCGACGTCGTACTGGTCGGAGAAGAAGTACGGGACCTTCTCGTACGGCAACTGCCGGCCGAGCATGTTCTTGGCGGCGACCGGACCCTGGTTGAGGGCCGACGACCAGTGCTCGAGCCTGATGTGCGTCTCGAACAGCGGGTGCCAGGCACTGGCGACGTCACCGGCGGCGAAGACCCCGGGGGCGCTGGCGCGGAGGAACTCGTCGGTCACGACCCCGTTCTGGAGCGTGAGCCCGGCGCCCTCGGCGAGAGCGGTCCGCGGCGTCACACCCACGCCGACGACGAAGAGGTCGGCCGGCAGAACCGTGCCATCGGCCAAGCGGACCTCCTCGACCCGGCCCGTCCCACGCAGCTCCTCCACTCCGCTCCCGAGGTGCCACTGCACCCCGTGCTCGACGTGGACGTCCCGATAGAAGGCGCCGAGCTCGGGCCCGAGCACGCGTTCGAGGGGCAGCTGGGCCGCCTCCACGATGGCGACCTCCGCGCCCGCCAAACGGGCCGCCGCCGCCACCTCGCAGCCGATCCATCCGCCACCGATGACGACGACTTTGCGTGCGTCGGCGATGGCGGTGCGCAGGCGATCCGAGTCGGCCAGGGTCCGCAGAGGGTACAGACCCTCCAGATCGGACCCGGGCACCGTCAGGTCGCGGGGCTCCGCACCGGTGGTCAACAGCACTGCGTCGTACGCCAAGCGTTCGCCCGAGGAGAGGACGACTGCCTGGTTCTCGGCATCGAGCGCCTCGACGTGCGTCGACATGCGGAGATCGATGTCGTGCTCCTGGTAGTAGCCCTCCTCGTGGACGAAGACCCTGTCGAGTCCCGCCTTGCCCTGCAGGTACTCCTTCGAGAGCGGCGGGCGCTCGTAGGGGCGCACCGGCTCGTCGCCGAACAGGATGACCTTTCCCTCGAAACCGTCGTCACGGAGCGTCTGGGCCGCCTTGGCACCCGCCAGGCTGGCGCCGACGATGATGAAGGTGCGGGCGTCGGGCATGTGACCTCCTCTGGCTGCGCAGCTCCGGGTGCGTCAGTCCAACAACTTCGCCAGCGGCGTGTACTCCATGCCGTGGGCATCAGCCACGGGCTTGTAGACGACCTGACCGTCGACCACGTTCACGCCTTCGGCCAGTGCCGGGTTCGCCCGTGCCGCGTTGCGCCATCCCTGATTGGCGATGTCGAGCGTATAGGGCAGGGTGGCGTTGGCGAGCGCGTGCGTCGAGGTGTGCGGCACTGCACCGGGCATGTTGGCCACGCAGTAGAAGATCGACCCGTGGACCTCGTAGGTAGGGTGCGAGTGCGTGGTCGGACGGGTCGACTCGAAGCAGCCGCCCTGGTCGACGGAGATGTCGACCAACACGGATCCGTGGCGCATCTTCTCGACCAGCGCGTCCGACACCAGACGCGGCGCGCGGGCGCCGACGACGAGCACGGCTCCGATCACGATGTCGGCCTCGAGGCAGACCTCCTCAATGGCATGTTCGGAGGAGGCGACGGTCTCGAGCGCGCCGCGGAAGTGGTGGTCGACCTCACGGAGGCGGTCGAGGTTGCGATCGAGGATGAAGACCTCGGAGTGCATGCCGACAGCCATCGTCGCCGCCGCGAAGCCGGCCACGCCGGCGCCGAGGATGACGACGCGGGCGGCCCGCACGCCGGGCACGCCGCACACCAGCACTCCCCTGCCACCACCGGGCCGCATGAGGTGGTGGGAGCCCATCAGCGGGGCCATCCTCCCGGCGACCTCGCTCATGGGTGCCAGGAGCGGCAGCGAGTTGTCCTCCTGGCGCACGGTCTCGTAGGCGATGGCCACGTTGCCGGCCGCGACGAGCGCGTCGGTGCACTCGCGTGAGGCGGCCAGGTGGAGGTAGGTGAAGAGCGTCTGATCCTCCCTGGCCCCCAGCAGCGGGAACTCCTGGGCGATCGGCTCCTTCACCTTGCACACCAGGTCGGCCGTCGCCCAGACATCCTCGGCGGCGTCGACGATCTTCGCGCCGGTCCGGATGAAGTCGGCGTCGGGCATGGACGAACCGTCACCCGCCCCCCTCTGCACGAGCACGGTGTGGCCGGCCGAGGTGAGCTCGCGCACACCCGCCGGCGTCAGCGCCACCCGCCACTCGTCGGTCTTCATTTCAGAGGGGACTCCGACGATCATGCGTTACTCCTCGATGTAACTCATCACGTGCTTGATGCGCGTGTAGTCCTCGAACCCGTACATGGAGAGGTCCTTGCCGTAACCCGAGCGCTTGAACCCGCCGTGCGGCATTTCGGCCACCAACGGGATGTGCGTGTTGATCCACACACAGCCGAAGTCCAGATCGCGGGCCATGCGCATGGCCCGGCCGTGGTCGCGGGTCCACACCGACGAGGCCAGGCCGTACTCCACCCCGTTGGCCCACTGCAGTGCTTCGCCTTCGTCGCTGAACTCCTGCACGGTGATGACCGGACCGAACACCTCGGACTGGACCATCTCGTCGTCCTGGTGGAGACCCGCCACGACCGTCGGCGCGAAGCAGTAGCCGCGCTCGCCCACCGGCGTCCCGCCCGTCAGCACCGAGGCGTGGGCCGGCGTGCGCTCGAGGAAGCCGCTCACCCGCTCGAGCTGGTTGGCGTTGTTGAGCGGCCCGTAGTCGGCGTCCGCGTTGCCGGTGCCCCCGACCGTGGTCCCTTCGGCCTGCTCCACGAGCGCAGCCAGGAGGGCTTCGTGCACCCGCGGCCCGGCGAGGACGCGGGTGGCGGCGGTGCAGTCCTGCCCCGCGTTGAAGTACCCGGCGCCGGCGATCCCTTCGGCGGCCGCGGCGGGATCGGCGTCGTCGAAGACGATGACAGGAGCCTTGCCGCCGAGCTCGAGATGCACTCGCTTGAGCGTGGGCGCTGCTGCTCCGGCGACCTCCATGCCGGCGCGCACCGAGCCCGTGACCGACACCATGGCGGGTGTCTCGTGCAGCACCAGGGCCCGTCCGGTGTCGCGGTCGCCGCACACGACGTTGAACACCCCCGGTGGGAGGTGCTCGGCCATGATTTCGGCCATCAACAGCGCGCTCACCGGGGTCGTGTCCGAGGGCTTGAGCACCATGGTGTTCCCGGCCGCCAGCGCGGGCGCGAACTTCCAGACGGCCATCATCATCGGGTAGTTCCACGGCGTCACGGCGCCGCACACCCCCAGCGGCTCCCGCCGCACGAAGGACGTGTGGCCGGCCATGTACTCCGCCGCGGCCAGGCCCTCGAGGTTGCGGGCCGCGCCGGCGAAGAAGCGGATCTGGTCGACCATGGGCGGGATCTCCTCGTCCATGGTGAGCTGGAAGGGCTTGCCGGTGTTCTCGGACTCGGCCCGGACGAGGTCCTCGGCCCTGGCCTCCAGAGCGTCGGCGATCCGGATGAGCGCCAGGCTCCGCTCCGAGGGGGTGGTGCGGCGCCAGGCGGTGAAGGCATCCGCGGCCACCCCGACGGCGTGGTCGATGTCGGCCGCCCCTGAGACGGGGGCCTCGGCGAAGGCCTCGCCGGTGCTCGGGTCGATCAGGGGTGCACTGGGCCCGTCCTCTGCGTCGCGGTAGGCGCCCCCGACGAAGTTCTGCAGCTTGCGCATGCGGCTCCTTTCCTTGCCCGTTTCCTTGCCCGTTTCCTTGCCCGGCCCTTGACTACAGGATCACAGAAGATCACCTTGCCAACAAGCGTTTCCGCAAGATAGGGGCCCCGATGTGACGATTCTGCTTGACTGGGGTCCTGAAGATGACACAATTCTGCAGATCGGGGCTCGCCCCCCGCAGAGAATCGGGGCTCGCCCCCCGCAGAGAACGAAGAGAGGTGTGACATGCCCGACGCCGAGGAGTCGGCGGAGGCGGGCCCCGAGAGCGACCCGGCGCAGGCGGCGAGCGCCCTTCTGGACGCCCCCAACCGGGCCATCATTGAGGCGCTGCAGCGCGACGGGCGCCAACCCTACGGCGCCATCGCCGAAGCGGTCGGGCTGTCCGAGGCGGCCGTCCGCCGGCGCGTCCAGCGCCTCCGGGAGTCGGGGATCATGCAGATCGTGGCGGTCACCGACCCGCTGCAGCTCGGCTTCACCCGCCAGGCCATGGTCGGGATTTCGGTCGAGGGCGACTCGCGCAAGGTGGCCGAGAAGCTCTCGGCCATGCAGGAGGTCGACTACGTCGTGATGTGCGCCGGCTCGTTCGACATTCTGGCCGAGATCGTGTGCGAGGACGACGAGCGCCTGCTGCATGTCCTCAACGACTCGGTGCGGACCATCCCGGGCGTGCGCGCCACCGAGACCTTCCTCTACCTCAAGCTGGCCAAACAGACCTACACCTGGGGCACGCGGTGAGCGGCCCCATCCCCGACGCGGAGGAACAATGAGCACCAGTCCGGAAAATTCCAACCTGAGTGATCAGGCGCGGCGCAACCTGTGGATGCATTTCAGCCGCATGGGCAGCTACGAGACGCACGAGGTGCCGGTGATCGTGCGCGGTGAGGGTGCCTACGTGTGGGACCAGCACGGGAAGCGGTACCTGGACGGGCTGGCCGGCCTCTTCACGTCGCAGGTCGGTCACGGCCGGACCGAGCTCGCCGAGGCGGGCGCCAAACAGGCCGGCACCCTGGCCTACTTCCCGCTCTGGACCTACGCCCATCCGCGCGCCATCGAACTGGCCGAGCGGGTCGCCAGCTACGCCCCCGGCGATCTCAACCGAGTCTTCTTCACCACGGGCGGCTCCGAGGCGGTGGAGTCGGCGTGGAAGCTGGCGCGCCAGTACTTCCGAATCATGGGCCAGCCCGAGCGGACCAAGGTCATCAGCCGCTCCATCGCCTACCACGGCACGTCGATGGGTGCCCTGTCGATCACGGGCATCCCCGAGCTGCGGACGCCGTTCGAGCCGCTCGTGCCCGGGGCGATCAAGGTCCCCAACACCAACTTCTACCGGGCCGAGATGTTCGCCGACGACGAGGTGGCGTTCGGCCGGTGGGCCGCCGACGAAATCGAGCGGGCCATTGAGCGGGAGGGTTCGGACACGGTGGCGGCGGTCTTCCTCGAGCCCGTGCAGAACGCGGGCGGGTGCTTCCCGCCGCCCCCCGGCTATTTCGAGCGCGTGCGCGACATCTGCGACCGCCACGGCGTGCTCCTCGTTTCCGACGAGGTGATCTGCGCATTCGGCCGTCTCGGCCACTGGTTCGGAGCCATCCGCTACGGGTACCAACCCGACATCATTACGGTGGCCAAGGGTCTGACCTCGGGCTACGCGCCGCTCGGGGCGATGATCGCCTCGGACCGCCTCATGGAGCCCTTCCTCGCTCCCGGGGCGTCGTTCTTGCACGGGTTCACCTTCGCCGGGCACCCCGTCAGCTGCGCGGTGGCAATGGCCAACCTGGACGTCTTCGAGGGGGAGCAGATCCTGCAGCACGTGCAGTCGCACGAGGCGGCGTTCCGTGCCGCCCTCGACGGCCTGCTGGACCTGCCCATCGTGGGCAACGTGCGCGGGGCGGGCTACTTCTACGGGATTGAGCTGGTCAAGGACAAGGAGACACGGCTCTCCTTCGACGACGACGAATCCGAGCGGCTGCTGCGCGGCTTCCTGTCCGGCGCCCTCTTCGAGGCGGGGCTGATCTGCCGTGCCGACGACCGTGGCGACCCGGTGGTGCAGCTGTCCCCACCGCTGATCTGCGGCCAGGAGGAGTTCGACTTCATCGCCTCCACGCTGCGTGAGGTCTTGACCGAGGCGTGGCGGCGGCTCTAACGCCGGGAGCGGCATCGGGCTACCAGCGCCTCTCCCTCTGGTGGGAGGCCATCACCGCCCCGCTGCCGCCGCGCCCCGCGCTCACCGAGGACCTCGACGTCGACGTCTGCATCGTCGGCGCCGGTTTCACCGGGCTGTGGACGGCTCACGCGCTGGCGCTGGCTGACCCCTCGCTGCGCATCGTCATTGTGGAGCGGGAGGTGGCCGGCTTCGGGGCATCCGGGCGCAACGGCGGCTGGTGCTCCGCGCTGTTCGCCACGTCCGACGCCGCGCTGGCCCGGCAGCACGGTATGGGGGCCATGCAGGCGATGCGCCGCGCCATGCAGGAGACGGTGGACGTCGTCGGGGCCAGCGCGGCCGGCGAGTTCATCGACTGCCACTTCGTGAAGGGCGGGTCGGTCGACCTGGTGCGCAGCGAGGCCCAGCGGGCCCGGGCCATGGCCGCAATCGACGAGGCCCGGACGCTGGGGTTCGGCGAGGACGACGTGCGCTGGCTGGGCCCCGACGAGACACGCGAGGTCATCGGTGCGGACGGCGTCCTCGGCGCGACGTTCACGCCCCACTGCGCCGTGCTGCAGCCGGCGCTGCTGGCCCGCGGGCTGGCCGATGCCGTCGAACGGCACGGGGTGCGGATCTACGAGCACACCGAAGTGCGCGCCATTCACTCCGGCGAGGCGGGCGACCGCCCGTCGGTGCGCACCAATGGCGGAACCGTGTGGGCGGAGTTCGTGGTGCGCGCCACCGAGGCGTGGACGGCGACGCTGCCCGGGCTGGAACGGGCCATCGTCCCCGTGTACTCGCTGATGGTGGCCACCGAGCCGCTCGGTGCCGACTTCTGGTCGAGGGCGGGACTGGAGGGCAGGGCCACCTTCGCCGACCACCGCCACATGATCATTTACGGCCAGCGCACCGCCGATGACCGCATCGCCTTCGGGGGCCGGGGGGCCCCGTACCACTTCGGCTCGGCGATCTCCTCTTCGTTCGACCGCGAGCCGGCGGTGCACGCACTGCTGCGCCAGACGCTGGCCGAGCTGTTCCCCGAGGTGGCAGGCGCCCACTTCACCCATGCCTGGGGCGGACCGCTCGGGATCCCGCGCGACTGGCACTCCTCGGTTGGTCTCGACCGCGCCACGGGCCTGGCCTGGGCCGGCGGGTACGTCGGCGACGGCGTGTCGACGACCAACCTGGCCGGGCGCACGCTGGCCGACCTGATTACCGGGGCGGACACGCCGCTGACCCGGCTGCCCTGGGTCGGGCACGTCTCCCCGCGTTGGGAGCCCGAGCCGCTGCGCTGGCTCGGCGTCAACGCGGGCCTGTGGACCATGAAACTGGCCGACCGCAGCGAGACCCGGCGCGGCCGGCCGAGCCGGCTGGCCGGGACGGTGGGCCGCTTCCTCGGTCAGTGATCGGTGCCACAATCGCGTCCGTGCAGGAGACTCCGGCCGAGGCGATCACCAAGCTGATCTTCACGTACGCCGAGCGGATCGACGCCGGCGACTTCGAAGGGGTGGCCGAGGTCTTCGCCCACGCCACCTTGACCTTCGAGGGGTTCGGCGACGCGGTGTCGGGCCGCGAGGCCATTGCGGCGTTGTACGCCCGCACGACCCGGCGCTACGAGGACGGGACGCCCAAGACCAAGCACGTCATGACCAACGTCATGGTCGACGTGGCCGACGACGGCGGGTCGGCATCGAGCCGCTCCTACTTCACGGTCCTGCAGGCGGTGCCGGGCGGGCTGGCCCTGCAACCGGTCATCGCCGGACGATATCGGCACACCTACACGCGGCGTGACGGCCGCTGGGAGGTCGCCACCATGCACATCATCATCGACCTGGTGGGCGACCTCGGCCACCACATGCTCTTCGACCTGACGCCATGAAGCTGTCCCTCGACTACACGTGGGAGTGTGCGCCCGACGCGTTCTGGGCTCTCTACTACGACCCGGACTTCACCGTCCGCATGCACCTCGAGGCGCTCGGGTCCACCTCGGCCGAGGTCGTCTCGCAGGAGGGCGACCTGACGAGCGGCCTGGTGCGCACGCTGCGCTACGGGCAGCGCCCCAACATGCCGGGCCCCGTCCGCAAGATCTTCGGCGACGAGGTGGTCACCACCGAGGTCAGCACCTACGACCCGGCCACGACGACGACCACGTTCACCATGACGCCGGGCACCATGGCCAACAAGACCCAGATTGAGGGCCGCATCGCCCTGGCCCGGGAGGCGGGCCGCACGCTCGAGACCTTCTCCCTGGACGCCCGGGTCAAGATCTTCGGCGCCGGCCCGATCGTCGAGCGCTTCATTGAGCAGCAGGCCCGGGACATGCAGAACAAGGCCGTCGAGTTCATGCGGGGCGAGCTCGAGAGCTGACCGCAGGTGCCGTCGGCGTTCAGGAGGTGCTCTGCATTCCCCGGACCAGCAGGCGGGGGGCGTCGATCGGCAAGTCGGCGGAGAAGTTGACCGGGAAGTTCGTCGGCCGCTCGAACATCCCCATGGGCGGAATTCCATCAAATCGGGGCGGATCTCCGCTCCCGTGGGCAGGAAGTCGCACACGGCGTCGACGCAGGCGCGCAGTTCCGCCTTGGCGAGGTGGACCCCGAGGCAGTAGTGGGCACCGAAGCCGAACATGAGCAGGTTCGAGTTGTCACGCGCGATGTCGAAGACGTCGGGGTGCTCGAACACGTCGGGGTCGCGGTTGGCTCCCCCGAAGCTCAGCATGAGCATCTGGCCCTTGCGGATCTTCTTGCCCCGCAGCTCGAAGTCCCTGGTGGCATAGCGTGGCAGGCCGGCGGGGCCGCCCATGCCGTGGCGGATGATCTCGAGCACGGCGGCCGGGACGAGGGAACGGTCCGCCTTCACCTCCTCGAACACGTGGGGGTTCTGCAGCAGGCTCATGATGGCCACCAGGGCACCGAGGGCGGTGGTCTCGCTGCCCGCGCTGACCAGCCCGGCCACCAGGCTGACGATCTCGTCGTGGGTCATCTCGTCACCTATGTCGTGGGTGGACACCAGGTCGCTGATGAGGTCGTCCTGCGGTCTCTGCTGGCGTTCGTGTGCCATCTCGCGCACCCAGGCCGACAACTCGACCATGGCCTCTTCACCCTCCCGTGCCACTTCTTCGGGGGCGAAGGGCAGCGCATTGGCGATGACCGCCTGGGCCAGGCGTCGGAACCGGACCTCGTCCCCACCGGCGGCAGGGATGCCGGTGATCCGGCTGATGACCGTGTTCGGGATCGGATCGGTGAACTCCCCCATCAGGTCGACCGTGCCGGTCCGGCCGAGCAGCGGGCCGGCGAACTCGGCCACGACGTCGGTGATCTGGCCCTCCATGCGAGCGATTGCCTTCGGTGTGAAGGCGGCGGTGACCAGCCGACGGACGCGGCGATGGTCGTCCTGCTCGAGCGCCAGCAGGTTGTTGTCGGCCAGCCAGCGGGTGTAGGTCCCCTCGGGGGCGGGGTCGTAGAACTCCCACGCCCGCCGGTCCGGCGTGGCGACATCGGTGTCGGACAGGAGCCGCTTCACGTCCTCAAAGCGCGTGATGTACCAGAGCGCCATGGTGTCCACGAAGTGGACAGGCTCCTCGTTGCGCAACCGCGTGATCGCCGGATAGGGATCCGCCATGAACTCAGGTGAGAAGACCGGCGGCATGGTGGTGCTGGACATGAAATCTCCCTTGGCCGCAGCGCCTTGACAGCGCTGCCTTTTCCGATCAAGGTGCCCGGCCGGAGGACCCGGCGACGTGCAACGATGCTCGGGACGAAGGCTACGCCGAGTGCCGGGCGACGTGCTCGGCGGAGCCAGGGGACGGGGGTGGCGTGCACCGCACGTGGGAGTGGCTCGGACTGAACCTGGGCAAGCACGCCGGGATGGTCGCGTGCATCGGACTGGCGCTCACCTTGCTGCTCGGCATCGGCCTCACCATGGTGCAGTTCTCCACCAGCGACTCGAACTATCTCAACGGCAATGACCCCGCCGCCATCGGCAACCGGGAGTACACCTCGCTCTTCGGGGGCGATCCGATTGTGGTCCTCTTCACCATGAAGCCCGGAACCACGGTCGACAACCTCCTCACACCGGCCAACCAGGCGACGATGCAGCGCGTCGACCGGAAACTGACGAGCATCCCGGCCGTCTACGACGTCATCTCCCCGCTGACCGCCCTGCAGCTCCCGGCTGTCCTCCTCGGAGGCTCGAACCTGTCCGCCCAGATGTTCATCTCCGCCTACGAGCGCGATCCGAGCGTGCACTCCAGGGCGATACGCCAGGCCTACGCCGCAGCCGAGGCGCGAGAGCTCGCCGCGTTCACGCCGGCGGACGAGGTGATGTCCAACCCGAACTGGGTGCACTTCGTCCTGCACGAACCCGATGGTGCACTGCGGTCGGCAGTCACCGCGTTCGTCCCGAACGAGCGGCACGTCCTCATGGTCGTCTTGTTGAAGCCGAACGTGAGTTACAACCAGGAGCTCGCGGCTGCCGCGCAGGTGCAGGCGGCAACACAGTCGGCCCACTACCAGAACGCGTCCACCATCACGACGGGTGAGCCGGAGATTGAGAAGGACATCAGCGACTACGTGCAGAGCGCGCTGCGCACGCTCATTCCCCTTGCCGCCGTACTGATGGCCCTCATTCTGCTCCTGACCTTCCGGGTGCGCTGGCGCCTTCTGCCTTTCGCCATCCTCGGCGTCGGGATGATCTGGGCCTTCGGGCTCGTCGGCTACTTCGGCATCCCCCTGACATTCGCCACCCTTACCGCCCTGCCCGTCCTCATGGGCGTCGGCATGGACTACTCCATTCAGATGCACGCACGCATCGAAGAAGAGGTCGTGCGCAATCGGGCCCCGCATCCGATCCAGGCCGCCGCCCGCGGCCTGGGGCCGGCCCTGCTCATCGTGACCTTCGACGCCGTGTTCGCCTTCATGGCGCTGTGGTTCTCCAAGGTCCCCGCCGTCCGCCAGTTCGGCTCCCTCATGATCATCGGCATCATCGCGGTCTGCTTGTGCAGCCTCATGCTGACGTTGTCGGTGTTGGGCATCCGCGAGTACCGCTCGCCCACTCGGGTCAAGGACCGGAGGCCGGGGGGCCTCAGCCGCCTGGTGGTCGCCTGAGCGGCCTCAGCCCGCGGGTGGCGGTCCCGGTCATGGTGCTCGCCGCGGCGGTGTTCGCGGCCGGTGTGGCGACCGAGGGGAAGCTCGTCGTCCAGCCCGACCCCATTCAGTGGCTGAACCCCAACTCCACGGCGGTACAACAGATCAGGCAGTTGGAGAAGGTGACGGGATCGGACAACCAGATCGGCGTCGTCGTCGAGACCAACAGCCCCTTCAGCACCAAGACGGTCGACTACGTCACCCGACTGACCGAGACCGAGGAACGCGACTATGGGGCGATCCTGTACCCTGGAGCCGGGCTCATTTCGAGCTCCGACGATTTCCTGACCGTGCCCGGGGCGGACGTGGTGCCGCCGACGGCGGCGGAGATCGAGGAGTTCTACGAACTCTCGCCCGAGAGCCTGAAGAAGGAGCTCGTCAGGCAGGACGGCCGCGCCCTCAACATCATCTTCCTGTCCCGGACCAACGACTTCGCCGCACTCGAACCGATGATCCAGAACCTGGACAGGGACGCCCCGCCCCCGAGCGGGATCACTGCCCTCCCCGGAGGAATCGGCGTGGTCGGTGTCGGGCTGCTACAGAACCTGGCCCGGTCGCGAGCGCTCCTCACCTACCTGGCCCTGCTCTTCGTCGGCTTGTTCCTGGCGGTCCGTCTGCGCAGCGTGATCCGCTCCCTGCTTTCGCTCGTCCCCGTGCTGGTGGCGGTGGGCGCCGTGACGCTCCTGGCGGTCGGCCTGGGTGTGAAGCTGAGCCTGCTCACCGCCGTCAGCGGGCCCCTCGTCGTCGCTGTCTGCACCGAGTTCACCTCACTCATCCTTTTGCGCTTCCTCGAGGAGCGACGGCGGGGGCTCCCCGCCAGGGAGGCCATGACCGTGACCGCGAGCCGGACCGGGCGTGCCTTCATGGTCTCGGCCATGACCGCCGTCGCCGGCATTGCGGTGATCGCCACCTCACCCATGCCGATGCTGCGCGACTTCGGGATCATCATGGCGCTCAACGTGTTCGTGGCCCTCCTCAGCGCGCTCGTCGTGCTGCCGCCCATCCTCGTGTGGGCCGAGGAGACTGGGGGCTGGGTCTCGAGGGGCCTGCTGCGACCGATTCCCGATCCGATCGCGCACGCCGGTGAAAGCGCCGGCCCGCAGACGCCGGCAGGCGATGTGCTTCTGCCCGAGCCGGTCGCCGGCGATCCCACCTGAGCCCGGGAGGACGGGAGGCGGGACTCGGTTCCGCACCGTTCACGTCAACCACTTGACCCGGGGGGCCGCCGTCACACATTGTGTGGGCCGACACACCTTCGGTCGCTCGCCAGGGACGCGCACCGGGACCTGACAGGTGGGTGCGTGGACGTAAGACCGAAGGAGGCTGCCGGGGGGCAGCCAGGGTGCAGAGTTGGTCCTCCGGTCGCCCTACGGGAGCGTCCGCGCCTCCGCGGAGGCGACTACGAGGAGGTACTGAGCATGGCGATTGCCGAGGACCTGGCCGTCATTCACGAGGCGAGGCCGGAGGATCCCTTCATCGTCGAACAGCACGGGATCGACTACATCCCCGTCAGCGAGCGCTGGGCGAGCCCCAAGGACATCTTCGGCATGTGGGCCGGAGCCAGCGTCCAGGTCGAGTACTTCATTTACGGCGCCATCCTGATGACGTTCGGGTTCACCTTCGCGCAGGCGCTCTCCCTCATCATCATCGGCAACCTGTCCTTCCTGCTGCTCGGGTTGTGCTCGCTGCAGGGACCGGACGCCGGCACGTCCGTCTTCGCCATCAACCGGGCGGCCTTCGGGCCCAACGGGTCGCGGCCCATCTCCTTCTTCAACTGGATCACCCAGATCGGCTTCGAGGTCGAAGGCCTGATCCTCATCGTCGGCGCCAGCCTGGTGCTGATGGTCAAGGGCGGGTTCGACCCCGGCGACCCGGCCAAGGTCATCCTGGTGATCGTGGCGGTGCTCATTCAGGGCATATTGCCCTTCCTGGGTCACGCAGCGATCGTCAAGTCGCTGCGCCTCCTCATCGTGCCCTTCGTCGTGCTCTTCGCAGTCCTCCTCGGCTTCGCCATCCCGCACGCGCAGCTGAATGCCGTGCACCACGGTGCAGGCTGGCAGCTGTATCTCGCCGGCCTGGCCTTCACCATCGCGCTCAGCGGCCTCGGCTGGGCCGAGTGCGGCAACGACTACACGCGCTACTGCCCTCCCGACACCTCCAAGAAGGGCCTCGTCGGCTGGGTCTTCCTCGGGACGGCCGTGCCCGAGATCCTCATCATGACCCTGGGCGCCGTCGTGGGGACGTTCCTCCTGGGCGTCGGGACGGGGCTCGGGGGGCTCCTGCCCTTCGCCCACCAGAGCTTCATCCCCGCCTGGTTCGTGGTGGTGTTCCTCGTCTTCGCCATCGTGCAGCTCTTCGCCATCAACAGCCTCGACATGTACTCGTCGGGCGTCACGCTGCAGGCCATCGGCCTGCCCGTGAAGCGGTACCAGGCCGTGCTCATCGACTGCGTCATTGCGCTGGGCGTGACCATGTACGCCATCTTCAGCTCGTCGTTCACGACGTATCTCGAAGACTTCGTCGATGTCGTGATCGTCTGGATCGCGCCATGGGCCGCCATCTTCCTGGTCGACTGGGCGCTGCGTCGCTTCCGCTACGTGCCGAGCGAGCTGCAGAACACCGGACCCACCTCGTTGTACTGGAACTCCGGCGGCTTCTTCTGGCCCGCCCTCATCGCCCAGGTGATCGGGATGTTCGCCGCCATCTCGGCCCTGTCCGCCACCTTCCACCTTCCGCATTGGCTGAACGAGGTGACGTATCACAACAACGGGGCCGACTTCAGCGTGTTCCTGGGGATGGCCGTCGCCGGCGTCGTCTACTACCTGTTGGCGCACGGCAACCTCTCACGCCAGGCCGACGCCCAGGAGCAGCTGCTGCGGGAGGAGGGTCTGCTGCCGGCGATGTGAGCGCAGCCGCTCAGTCCCAGTCTTCGACGAGCCCACCTGACGTCATCGGGATGGAACAGCGGCATGCTCCCGAGCGCGCGGACGAGGGCCGCGTCCTCCCCCAGCGCACGTTTCCAGGCGCCGCCCTCGGTCATGAGCGTCCCGATGACGACCGGCTCCGCATCCATCCGGCGCACCAGGCGCAGCGCCGAGGTGAGCGACGCGCCGGTGGAGATGACATCGTCCACCACCGCCACGCGGCGGCCCCGCACGGCCTCCACCCGGGCCGGGTCCATGCGCAGGCGCTGCGGCGTGTCCGTCGTGATGGAGTACACCGGCTCGGCCCACGTGTCGCCCAGGTGGATCTTGGGGGTCTTGTGCAGGATGACGTAGTCGTCGAGCCCGAGGGCGCGGCTGGCCTCGATGGCCAGGGGGATCCCCATGGTGGCCACCGAGACGACGATGTCGGGTCGTGCCGGCCGCATCAGCTCGGCCAGCTCGCGGCCCGCCGTCTCCGCGAAGCCCACACCCCAGTCGACCGTGATGAGGAGCGCAATCGTCAACTGGTCGGACAGCGCGACGAGAGGGAGCTCCATCTCCTGGCTCCCCACGGTGGTCGTGTAGGTACGATCGGCGGCCGTGGACATGGGTCTTCCGTCCGAGCATATGTCCCCCGCTGAACCCCTCCGTGAGGCCGTGCTGCGCGAGATGCTCGCCGTCGCCGTGACCGAGGCCCGCCACGGGCTCTCCGAGGGCGGCATCCCGATCGGCGCCGCCCTCTTCCATGCCGACGGCACGCTGCTCGGCCGCGGCCACAACCGCCGCGTCCAGGACGGCGATCCCTCCATGCACGCCGAGACGGCCGCCTTCCGGGCCGCCGGGCGGCGTCGTGACTACCCCGACTGCGTCATGGTCACCACGCTGTCGCCGTGCTGGTACTGCAGCGGCCTGCTGCGCCAGTTCGGGATCGGCACCGTGGTGATCGGCGAAGCCCGCAACTTCGAGGGCGGCCACAGCCTGGGTGGCCGAGCACGGCTGCCGCGTCGTGCTCCTCGAGGATGCCGAATGCATCGGGCTGCTCGGGTGACTTCATTGCGGCCAACCCCGAGGTGTGGCACGAGGATATCGGCCTGTAGGCGGGCCTCGAAGCTCAGTCGGGTGGCCCGAAGAGACGGTCCCCGGCGTCGCCGAGCCCCGGCACGATGAACCCGGCGTCGTTCAGCTCCGGGTCCACCGCGGCGCAGTACACCCGCACGCCCGGATGATCACCACCGAAGGCGGCCAAGCCCGGTTCGGAGGCCAGGATGCACAGCGCGATGATCTCGGCGGCGCCGCGCGCACGCACCAGCTCGCACACTTGGCCGAGGGAGCCGCCGGTGGCGAGCATCGGGTCACAGACGATGACCCGCCGGCCACCGAGGTCGAGCGGCAAGCGGTTCAGGTACACCTCTGAACGCAGCGTGGTCTCGTTGCGGCGGAGGCCGACGTGCGCCACCTCGGTCAGCGGCACGATCTCCTGAATCGCTTGGATCATGCCCAGGCCGGCGCGCAGGATGGGCACGAGCAGCACGACCTCGTCCACTCGCCGCGCCGGCGCCGCGTCGGCTACGGGCGTGTCGACCGTCACCTCCTGCGTGCCGAGGTCACGCAGCGCCTCGTAGGCCAGAAACCCCGAGACCTCCGAGATCAGCTGGCGAAAGGTGTCCCCACTGCTCTGACGGTCGCGCAGCTGGGCCAGCCGGTGCGCCAGGACCGGATGGTCGACGACGGTGACGGCGGTCACCCGGCACCGTCCCCCGCGGTGGCCGGACCGGAGCGGGCCGCCGGATGCCGACACCCCCGGAGCGCCGGGTCGGTGTTGGTGAGCGTGCGGGCCACGGCGCCACCCTGGTGCGGCCGGGTCGACGGCGTCAAGGACGACCTCGTGGGAGAGCACGTGCGGTGGCGACCACGGCGTACTAAAGAGGGGACGGTGGACGCAGCGGCGCAGGCGACCCAGGAGCATCTCCCCTCCACCCGACGGGAGCGCCGCGGCGGGCCGCTCGATCCCCGGCTGCTCCACTCCGCGCGCACGACCCGGCGCTTCCTCGTCCTGACCGTCGCCATCGGCGGAGTGACCGCCCTCCTCTTGATCGCCCAGGCCTGGCTGATCGCGCTGGTCGTCGCCGGTGCCTTCCTCGACCACCGCTCGCTGGGCTCGCTCCGCGACCCGGTGCTCGCCCTCCTGGCCGTCATCGCGGGCCGGTCCGTGCTGGCGTGGGCCTCGGAGCGGGCCGCACACCGTGCCTCCGCCTCCGCCAAGTCGGAGCTCCGGCGGGCCGCCGCCGAACGGGTGGCCGCGCTCGGGCCGGCCGGTCTGGAGCGGTCGGAGACGGGACGGCTCGCCACGCTGTTGACAACGGGTATCGACGCGCTCGACGGCTACTTCGCGCGCTACCTGCCCCAGCTGTTCCTCGCCGTCATCGTGCCGGTCGCCGTCATCGCCGTCGTGGCCGGAGCGGACTGGGTCAGCGCAGTGCTGATCGCCGTCAGCCTGCCCCTGATCCCCCTCTTCATGGCCCTCGTCGGGGCCACGACAAGGGAACGGACCCTGGCCCGGATGCGGTCCCTGCAGAGGTTGGCGGGCCATTTTCTCGACGTCGTCTCCGGGCTTCCGACGCTGAAGGTCTTCGGGCGGGCCAAAGCGCAGGCCCAGGCGATCGCCGACGTCACCGACCGCTACCGGGCGACCACTCTCGCCACGTTGCGGCTCACCTTCCTCTCCTCGCTCGTTCTGGAACTGCTGGCGACGGTGTCCGTGGCGCTGGTGGCCGTGGCCGTCGGGCTGCGGCTCCTCGGCGGGGACATGTCCTTCCGCGACGCGCTCTTCGTCCTCGTCCTGGCCCCGGAGGCCTACCTGCCGCTGCGGGCGCTGGGCGCCAACTACCACGCCAGCGCCGACGGCATGCAGGCGGCCCAGGACGTCTTCTCGCTCCTGGAGCAGCCGGCGGTGGCCCCGAACGGCGGCTCCGTCAAGGCGGCCGACACGTCCATCTGCATCAGCGGCCTTGACATCACCTTCCCCGGTCGGCGGGTGCCGGCACTCGACGGCGCCGCGCTCATGGTCGCTCCCGGGGAGACCGTGGCCGTGACCGGGCCCAGCGGATGTGGCAAGTCGACCCTGCTCTCCGTGGTCCTCGGACTGCGCCTTCCCGATGCCGGCTCGGTGGCTCTGGGGGGTGTCGACCTCGTCGATCTCGACCTCGTGGACTGGCGGCGCCGCATCGGGTGGGTGCCCCAGAGGCCGCACCTGTTCGCCCGCTCGGTGGCCGAGAACGTCCGGCTGGGGCGCCCCGATGCGTCGGATGCCGCGGTGGCGGCCGCGCTCGAAGCGGCCGGACTCGCCGAGGTGGTCCGCCGGTTACCGCAGGGTGCGGACACATTGCTCGGAGAGGGAGGGACGGGGCTCTCGGCCGGCGAGCGCCAGCGGGTGTCCCTGGCCCGTGCCTTCGTGCGGGACGCACCGCTGCTCCTGCTCGACGAGCCCACCGCGAGCCTGGACGGTGAGACCGAGGGAGACGTGCTGGTCGCGGTGCGCCGCCTGATCGCCGGCCGCACCGCGGTGATCGTGGCCCACCGACCCGCGCTCGCCGCCCTCGCGGACCGCGTCATCGAGCTCGCGCCGCCGGTGGACGTCGCGCCGTGAACGACGGCCGCGCCGGCATCGCCCGGACCCTTGGCATCGCGCGCGCCGCCCGTCGTCGCCTGGCCGAGGCGTCACTCCTCGGGGCCGGCGCGGTCGGCGCGTCGATCGCCCTCCTCGGGACATCGGCCTGGCTGATCTCGCGCGCCGCCCAGCACCCCTCCGAGGCGTCCCTGACACTCGCCATCGTCGGCGTGCAGTTCTTCGGTCTTTCGCGGGGCTTCCTCCGCTACGGCGAGCGGTTGGTCGGCCACGACGCGGCGTTGCGCGTGCTGGCCAGCATCCGCGTGCGCGTGTTCGAGAGGCTCGAAGCGGTGGCTCCCGCCGGTCTCCCGGTCTTCCGGCGTGGCGACCTCGTGGCCCGCTTCGTCGACGACGTGGACTCCCTGCAGGACGTCGTACTCCGGGTACTCCAGCCCTTCTTCGTGGCAGTGCTCGTCGGGGCGGGGACGGTTGCTGCGCTGTGGTGGTTCCTCCCACAGGCCGGTCTCGTCCTCCTCGTGGCGCTGGTCCTCTCGGCGACGGCCGTGCCCTGGCTCACGGGGCGCCTGGCCCGGCGCGAGGAGTCACGCCAGGCCACCGTGCGCGGCGAGCTCGCGGCGGGTGTGGTCGATCTCGTGGAGGGTGCGCCCGAACTGCTGGTGATGGGAGCGGTCGGCGGGCAGCTGGCCCGCGTCGACGAGTCGGACGACCGGTTGCGCCGCGCCGCGAGGCACGGCGCCGGCACCACCGGGATCGGCCTCGGCCTCACGACCGCCCTGGCCGGGTTGGCCAGCTGGGGCGCCCTCACCCTCGGGATCGCCGCCACCCACGGCGGCTCGCTCAACGGCGCGCTCCTCGCCGTCCTGGCACTCGTCCCGCTGGCTGCGTTCGAGCTGGCTTCGCCCTTGCCGGCCGCGACCCAGGCCCTCCAGCGCTCACGCGTCGCGGCGGCCCGGGTGTTCGAGGCCATGGACGCGCCCACGGTGGTCAACGACCCGGCGCACCCCCTGGCTCTGCGCGACGGGCCGCACGTGCTCGCCATGCGCGGGGTCTGGACCTCCTACCCCGGTGCCGGACGCGCCGCGCTGCGGGGCGTGGACCTGGAGTTGCGCCCCGGACGTCGGGTGGCCCTGGTCGGCCCGAGCGGGGCCGGCAAGTCGACGCTGGCCGACGTGCTGGTCCGGTTCCTCCCGGCCGACGCGGGAGAAGTGTCGCTCGACGGGGTCTCGCTGGAGCGACTGGCCGCCGACGACGTGCGACGCGTCGTGGGGCTGGTCGAGCAGAGCCCCCACCTCTTCGACACCACGCTGGCCGAGAACCTCCGCGTCGGGCGGCGCGACGCGACGGACGGCGAGCTCGAGGGCGTCCTGGCCCGGGTCGGTCTGGGCTCGTGGCTGGCGGGACTCCCCGACGGGCTCCGGACCGCGGTCGGCTCACACGGGGCACGCTTGTCGGGCGGGCAGCGGCAGCGGGTCACCGTGGCGCGCGCCCTCCTGGCCGACTTCCCCATCCTGGTGCTCGACGAACCGGCCGAGCACCTCGATCCCCTTGCCGCCGACGCGCTGACCGCCGACGTGCTGGCCCTGACCGAGGGCCGCTCGACCCTGCTCATCACCCACCGGCTGAGCGGTCTCGAGCAAGTGGACGAGATCGTCGTCCTCGACAGGGGGCGGATGGTGGAACGGGGCACCCACGACGACCTGCTCGCCACTGGAGGTCGCTACGCCAGCCTGTGGTGGGACGAGCGACTGCACGACCGGCCGGCTGCTCCTGCGCTGTCTCCCCCGGCCGAACGCAGGGACCCCGTGACCACCGAAGGGAGCGACCAACCGTGAGCAACGTGGATCTGGCCCGACTGCAATTCGGCAGCACGAGCATCTACCACTTCCTCTTCGTGCCGGTGAGCATCGGCCTGGCCTTCCTCGTGGCACTGCTGCAGACCGCTTGGTACCGCAACGGCGACGAGACGTACCTGCGCCTGGCCCGCTTCTTCGGGACGCTGCTGCTCATCAACGTCGCCATCGGCGTGGTGACCGGCCTCATTCAGGAATTCGAGTTCGGCATGAACTGGTCCGAGTACTCGAAGCTCGTGGGCAATGTGTTCGGGGGCCCGCTGGCCTTCGAAGGTCTCGGCGCCTTCTTCTTGGAGTCCACCTTTCTCGGCCTGTGGATCTTCGGCTGGAACCGGTTGTCGAAAAAGGCCCACCTGGCCTGCATCTGGACGGTGGCCTTCGGGACCGTGCTCTCGGCTGCCTTCATCATGGCGGCCAACTCCTGGATGCAACATCCCGTCGGGTACACGCTGAACAGTGCCGGACAGCCCGTGCTCACCAACATCTTCGCCCTTTTCACCAACCCGGTGTTCCTGTGGAGCTTCACCCATGTCGTGCTGGCCTCGCTGGTCACGGGCGCGGTCATCATGCTCGGGGTCTCCGCCTGGCAGATGCGGCATCGTCAAGAAGGCGCCGCATTCCGCCGGACGGCGGTGATCTCGCTCGTGCTCCTCCTGCTCGCCACACCACTGAACCTGTTCGTGGGCAGCGAGCTGGGCGTCATTGAGGGCACGTATCAACCGATGAAGATTGCCGCCGCCGAAGCTCTCTGGAACACCTGCCCCTCGCGCTGCGCGTTCTCGGCGGCGCAGATCGGCGGCGGCCCCAACGACGAGACCCCGACCCAGATCATCAGCATCCCCGGCCTTCTCTCCATTCTCGCCACCAACCACATTGACGGGGAAGTGCAGGGAATGAACCAGCTCCAGGCTCAAGACGTGAAGGAGTACGGCCCTGGGGACTACATCCCCAACGTCTTCATTCAGTACTGGTCGATGCGGGTGATGGCCTACCTGGCCACCCTTGTCATGGCGTTCGCGCTCTGGGGAGCCTGGCTCCTCTATCGCCGCAAGCTCGACGTGTCCCGCTGGTTCCTCCGCATCGCGCCCTGGGTGATCGTCGGCCCGTTCCTGATCAACACCGCCGGCTGGATGCTGACCGAGAGCGGACGCCAGCCCTGGATCGTCCAGGGTCTCATGAAAACGACGAACGGGGTCTCACCATCGGTCTCGGCAACCGACATTTGGATCTCCCTCGTCGTCTTCTACCTCATCTTCATCGCCTTCGGCATCGCCGAAGCCTGGCTCATGCTCCGCTACGGCCGCAAACCTCTCGACCATGACCCCATCGCCAAGTTGACCGATGGCGACCCGCCCGTCGGTGCCGACACGTCCGAACGGGACGAGCCGGCGCTCGTGTACTAGGAGACCCTGATGACACTTGGAGACCTCTGGTTCACCATCGATGCGATCTTCTGGGTCGGCTTCTTCATCCTCGAAGGGTTCGACTTCGGTGTCGGCATGTTGCACTCTTTCCTTGGCCGCAACGACCTCGAGCGGCGCGTCCTCGTCAACACCATCGGCCCGACGTGGGACGGCAACGAGGTGTGGCTGATCGTCGCCGGCGCCGTGATCTTCGCCGCCTTCCCGGCCTGGTACGCCACCATGTTCTCGACCCTGTACCTGGCCCTGGTGGTGTTGCTCGCGGCACTCATCGTGCGGGGCCTCTCGTTCGAGTACCAACGCAAGTTCGACGACCCGCGTTGGCGATCGTTCTGGCGCTGGGGCCTCACCGTCGGCAGCGCGCTCATCCCGTTCCTGGTCGGTGTGGCGCTCGGCGACCTGCTGCACGGGCTGCCCATCAACAGCCACCAGCAGTTCACGGGTAACTTCTTCAGCCTCCTGACCCCGTTCGGGCTCTGGACCGGGCTCACGCTCGTCGTACTGTCGTTGCTCGTGGGCTCCACCTTCCTGATGTTGAAGACGACCGGCGAGCTCCATGCCCGGACCCAGAGGGCGGCAGCGGCCATCGGCCTCCTCGCCGTCGTCGTGACGTTCGGGTTCATGACGTGGATCCACGTCGGCCTCGGCACTGGCTTCGTCCCTCGACCCATTGAGGCGTTGGCGCTGCTGGCCGTGATCGGCTCCGCCTGGGCGGCCCGGGAGAAGGCGGAGGGATGGGCTTTCATGGGGGCGGTGGTCGGCATCGGAGGGTCGGTCGGCACTCTCTTCAGCGAGCTCTTCCCCCGCGTCATGGTGTCGACGACCAACGCCGCCTACAACCTGACCATTCACACCACGGCGAGCCCGACCTACACGCTGCGGGTCATGACGGTGGTGGCCGCCATCTTCGTACCGGTCGTGCTCGTCTACCAGGCCTGGAGCTATCGCGTCTTCCGTCACCGCCTGGCCATGCCCAGGGTCGGGGGCGACGAGGTCACCGCTGCCAACGCGACGACCGAACGCACCTGATCGTTCGGTCGTCCGGGCCTACACGCCGAAGGGTTGCTCCTCGGCGTCGACGTACATCTTGAGATCAGCGGCCAGGACCGGCACGCCGCCTTCCGCAGGTGCCGACGACCTGGCGCGTTCGAGGTGGGCCCGCAGGTCGGCCCGGGAGGACCAGATCTCGAAGAGGCGGACGAGTCCGGGCTCGACGGCGTCGGCACTCATGGCGTACTGCAGGCATCCTTGTTCCTCCCGGGAGGTGCGGATGGCCTCCAACCGCCCTTCGAGAAACTCGGCCCGCCGGTCAGGATCGACGGTGAACGTCCCGGCAACGATCAACATGTCGCTGGCCACTGATCAGAGTCCCACACTGCTCTGCATGATGCCGCCGTCGGCGAAGATCGTCGTCGCCGTGATGTAGCTGGCCCCGTCGCCGGCGAGGAACGCCACGACTGAGCCGATCTCCTCGGGCTCGGCCACACGGCCGAGCGGGATGGAGCTGTTCAACTTGGCCAGCGCCGCGGGGTCGGCCTCCGTCTGCGCATTGATCGGAGTGTCCACCGCACCCGGTCCGACACCGACGACGCAGATGTTGTGCGGTGCCAGCTCGACCCCGGCCGTTCGGGTCAACATGCGCATGCCTCCCTTCGACAGGCAGTAGGCGGTGTTGCCGGGCATCGGCCAGTCCTCGTGGACGGACGTCATGTTGATGATGCGGCCGCCCCCGCCCTGGGCGATCATCTGCTTCGCCGCCAGTTGCGTGCCGAAGAACGCGCTCTTCAGGTTGATTGCGAGCACCTTCTCGTATTGATCCTCGGTCGTCTCGAGCACCGAGGTACGCGTCTCGATCCCGGCGTTGTTGACCATGATGTCGAGCCGTCCGTACGCGGAGATCGCCGTGTCGATCATCCGCTGCAGGTCCTCGATTTTGGAGACGTCGGCTTCGACGGCCGTCGCCGCCTGGCCGAGGTCGGCGATCTTGCGCTCGAGATCCTCGGTGGCCTGCGGGTTGGAGACGTAGTCGATGACGACGCTGGCGCCCTTCTCCGCCAGGGCCAGCACCACCGCTCTGCCGATCCCCGTGTTGCCTCCGGTCACGATAGCGACCTTGCCTTGCAATTCGTCAGTCATGGGGCACCTTCCAGGTCGCGCCCGCCGAGGGCGCGTTCTCGAGCGTCCACCCACCGTACCGAGCGCGAAGGACAACGGAAAGCGCTCGGGTATGCCAGAGGTCCGGAGCCAGGTCGCAGATCACCCAATCGTCACGGATTCTTCGCAACCGGGTGGTGACATCGATCGATTCATTCCCTACGATCAGGAGGTGGCCGAAGAAGATGCAGCGGAAGTACAGGCAGAGAGTTTCCCGCCCATTGCCGACTATGGATTCCTGTCGGACTGCGAGAACAACTGCCTCGTGGCGCCTGACGGCTCCGTCGAGTGGCTGTGCCTCCCCCGGCCGGACTCCCCCAGCATCTTCGGCGCGCTGCTGGACCGCACGGGCGGACGCTTCCGCTTCGGGCCCAGCGGGACCATGGTCCCCCACCAGCGGCGGTACATACCGGGAACCAACGTGCTCGAGACCACCTGGCACACGCCGAACGGCTGGCTGCTGGTGCAGGACTTCCTGGTCATGCGTGACTACGGCAACGACGAGCGGCGCCCCGACTACCGGCGCGCCCCGGGCGACGTGTCGGCGGCGGGCACCCTGCTGCGGCTGGCCACCTGCATCGGCGGCCGGGTCGAGGTCGTGGCCAATGCGGTGCCGATCTTCGAATACGGGACGCAGACCGGGGCGTGGTCCTACGACGGAGACGGCTACAACTCCATGACCGTCTGCCCGCCTCCGGGTGACCCGCTCTTGACGGTGACGTCGTCCCTGCGCCTGGGCTCCGCAGGCGCTCGTTGTTACGGCCGCTCCTCCCTCGAAGTCGGCGAGTCGGCCTTCATCGCTCTCTCGTGGGGCGGGCGGGCGCCGAGCACCGTGGCCGAGGCGGAAGGCCAACTGAACGACACCGTGAGCTACTGGCGGGACTGGCTCGCCAATGGCAACTTCCCCGATCACCCTTGGCGCAGTTACGTGGAGCGCAGCGCCCTGACGCTCAAGGGCCTCAGCTACGCGCCGACCGGCGCCATCATGGCCGCGGCGACCACATCGCTGCCCGAGACGCCGGGTGGGGCGCGCAACTGGGACTACCGCTACACCTGGATCCGCGATTCCTCGTTCATGCTGCGCTCGCTCTACCGGCTCGGCTTCGACTGGGAGGCGTTGGAGTACTTCGCCTTCGTGCTCGAGGCCGTGGCGCAGGACGCCGGGCACTGGGATCTCCAGATCATGTACGGCATCGACGGGACGAAGGATCTGACGGAGCGCACACTCGACCATCTCTCGGGGTACCGCTATTCAAAACCGGTGCGGGTCGGCAACGGCGCCTGGAACCAGCATCAGAACGATGTCTGGGGCATGCTCCTCGACGCCGTCGACACCTATCTGCGCCAGGGTGCTGCGCAGATCGTGGCCCCCGTCTGGGAGGGCATCGCCAAGTTGGTCGAGGATGCCATCGCGCACGCCGGCACCCCGGACCAGGGGATCTGGGAGATCAGGGGTGATCCCGAGCACTTCACGGCGTCCAAGGTCTTGTGCTGGGTGGCAATGGACCGGGGTGCGGACATGGCTCGAACGCGGAACGACCATGTCCGGGCCGAGGAGTGGCGCAAGGCGGCTGACGAACTGAAGGCGGAGATCCTCGACAAGGGCGTGGACGACAGGGGGCGCTTCCGCCAGCACTACGGCAACGACGAGTTGGATGCCTCTCTCCTCCTGATCCCGATCCTCGAGTTCCTGCCCGCCGAGGACGAACGCGTCCGGGCCACCGTGCTGGCCATCGCCGACGAGCTGACCGAAGACGGGCTGGTGCTGCGTTACAAGGTCGATTCGACGGACACGGGCTTCGAAGGCAAGGAGGGTACGTTCACCATTTGCTCCTTCTGGCTCGTCACCGCGCTGGCCATGATCGGCGAGGATGACCGGGCCAGGGCCCTGTGCAAGAAGTTGCTGGCCTTCGCCGGGCCCCTGCAGCTCTACGCCGAGGAGATCGACGCCGCCACCGGCGAGCACCTCGGCAACTTCCCACAGGCGTTCACGCACCTCGCGCTGATCGATGCCGTCGGGAGACTGATAGAGGCGGACCAAGAAGTGACAGCCCCCCCACGGACCGCCTGACCGGAGGCGACCTCGACGTGCACACAGCGCCATCGTGAGCGCAGCACCACGCCACCACGTCGTCGTGGTCGGTGGCGGGTTCGGCGGACTGCCTGCCACCCGCCTGCTCGCCGCCGGCGGCATCGACGTCACACTGATCGACCAGCGGAACCATCACCTCTTCCAACCGCTGCTGTACCAGGTGGCCACGGGGATCCTGTCGCCCGGCTCGATCTCGCCCGTGCTGCGGCAGATCTTCCGGCGGCGCAAGAACGTCGATGTCGTCCTCTCCAAGGTCACCGGGTTCGACCTGGACCGGCGCATCGTGCAGACCGCAGCCCTCCCCGGCGAAACCAACGAGTACGCCTACGACAGCCTCATCGTCGCGGCCGGCGCGGGGCAGTCGTACTTCGGCCACGACGAGTTCGCCCTGATCGCCCCCGGCATGAAGACGATCGACGACGCCATGGAACTGCGGCGGCGTGTCTACGGGGCGCTCGAAATCGCCGAGAACCTCGACGACGTCGCGCTGCAGCGGTTCTGGATGACCTACACCATCGTGGGGGCGGGCCCGACGGGGGTCGAGCTGGCCGGGCAGATCCGCGAGCTGGCGGCCCGCAGCCTGAGGGACGACTTCCGTCACATCGAGCCGGCGGCGGTCCGCGTCATCCTGATCGACGGAGGCAAGGAGCCACTGGCCACCTTCGGCGGTGAGCTCTCGGGACGCGCCCGCGTCGAGCTCGAGAAGATGGGTGTCGAATTGCAAATGGGCCTCCGCGTCGTCGGCGTCGATCCGTTCGGGGTCGACACCGAGAGCGCCGACGGGCAAAAGGGCCGGTACGAGTGCGGCACCGTCATCTGGGCGGCCGGCGTCCAAGCGTCGCCACTGGCCGGCCTGCTGGCCGGAGCGACCGGGGCGGCAACGGATCGGGCCGGCCGGATCGCCGTGCTCCCCGATCTCAGCTTGCCCGGGCACCCCGAGGTGTTCGCCATCGGCGACATGGCCTCCCTCGACAATCTGCCCGGGGTCTGTGAGGTGGCGATGCAAGGAGGCCTGCACGCGGCCAACACGATCAAGCGGCGCCTGAAGGGTGCGGAGAGCGTGCCCTTCAAGTACCGCGACCTCGGGAGCGCGGCAGCCATCGGCCGCTTCAAGGCAATGGTGAGCATGCGGGGCATCCGGCTGAGCGGATTTCCCGGTTGGATCGTCTGGATGTTCGTCCACCTGGCCTTCCTCAACGGCTTCGGCCACCGTTTCACGGCACTGTGGCGCTGGGGACGCTCCATGGTGGGGCGGGCTCGACCCGAACGCGTGTTCAGCGTCGGGCACACCGGCGGTGACCTGAGCCTGCCCGACGAGGTGAAGGCCAAGGTCATGCCGAAGGCCTTCCCGATCCTCGATGACCAGACGGCTTGGGCCGACTTCGTCGCCCGCGTCGGCACGCGCGCCGCCGCGTCCGGCGACGCCGCAGCTGGACCCGGACAGAGCTGAACTGTCCGGCGCGTCCCCCGATGGGAGCCAGCTACATTCGCTGCATGATCCTCGATCGATTCCTCGTCACCGACCAGGCCGCCATCGTCACCGCCAGCGGGCGCGGCATCGGCGCCGCCGCCGCGGTGGCCCTGGCGGAGGCGGGGGCCGACGTCGTGCTGGCCGCTCGCACCGAGGACCAGCTGCGTGCCGTGGCCAAGCAGGTCGAAGCGGCGGGACGCCGCGCCATCGTCGTGCCGGGCGACCTGACGGACTTCGATCTCATGGCCTCCCTCGCCGAGACCGCGTACAACGAGTTCGGCCGCCTCGACATCATCGTCAACAACATGGGTGGGACGATGCCGCGGCCGCTGCTCGACACGTCACCCCGCTTCCTCGAAGAGGCCTTTCGCTTCAACGTCTCGGCGGGCCATGCCCTGATCCGGGCCGGCGTGCCTCGCATGCTCGAGGGCGACCACCCCGGCGGCGCCATCGTCAGCATCTCGTCGGTCATGGGACACGTGGCCGGTCGCGGCTACCTGGGGTACGGCACCGTCAAGGGCGCACTCGAGCAGTACACGCGGCTGGCCTCGCGCGACCTGGCGCCGCGCATCCGTGTCAATGCCATCGGCGTCGGCTCCACCGCCACCTCGGCGCTCGACATCGTCATGTCGAGCGACGAGTTGCGCACGGCCATGGAGGACGCCACGCCATTGAAGCGCCTGGGTCACGTGGACGACATCGCATCGGCGATCCTCTACCTGGTGTCTCCCGCCGGCGCCTACGTGACCGGAAAGATCATCGAGGTCGACGGCGGACTGCAGTCGCCCAATCTCGAGTTCCCGCTCCCCGACCTCTAAGTCCGCCGATCTCGAAGGAGCCACACCCATGCCGTACCGCGTCGTGCAGTGGAGCACCGGGAACGTCGGGCGTCATGCCCTGGCCGGCATCCATGCCCACCCCGAGCTCGAGCTCGTCGGGGTCTATGTGTCGAACCCGGACAAGGTCGGCCACGACGCCGGGGAGCTCGCTGGTCTCGCCAGCACGTTCGGCGTGGCGGCGACGAGCGACGCCGAGGCGCTCTTGGGGCTCGAGCCGGACTGCATCGTGCACACCGCCATGGCCGACGACCGCATCTTCGACGCCCTCCAAGATCTGGAGCGCTTCCTGGCGGCGGGGATCAACGTGGTCTCGTCGAGCCCGGTGATGCTGCAGTACCCGGCGCCGGACGATCCCCTGGCGGCCCCCGTCATCGCCGCGGCGGAGAAGGCCGGGGTCTCCATCTTCGTCAACGGCGTCGACCCCGGTTTCGCCAACGACGCCCTCCCGCTCGTCCTGTCGGGCGTGAGCGAGCGCATCGAAGAGGTCCGCTGCTCGGAGGTTCTCAACTACAACACCTACAACCAGCCCATGGTCTTGTTCGACATCATGGGTTTCGGGGGCGCCATGGACGAGGTGCCCTTCCTCCTCAGCCCGGGAGTCCTCACCATGGCCTGGGGATCCGTGGTTCGTCAGATCGCCGCCGGCCTCGGCGTGACGCTGACCGACGTGACCGAGTGGTACGAGCGCGAGGCCGCACCCGAGGACTTCGAGGTGGACGCCGGCACCATCAAGGCCGGCACGGCCGCCGCCCTGCATTTCGAGGTGCGCGGCATGGTCGGCGACCGCGCCGTCGTCGTGCTCGAGCACGTGACCCGGCTCCGCGACGACCTCGGCGCGACGTGGCCGCAGCCGGCCGGGCAGGGCTGTTACCGCGTGGAGATCAAGGGCGAGCCGAACTACACCCTCGACCTGCAGCTCATGGGTACCGACGGCGACCACAACACGGCCGGGCTGAAGGCCACGGCAATGCGGCTCGTCAACGCCGTGCCGGCAGTGATCGCGTCGGCGCCGGGTCTCGTCACCGCGCTCGATCTCCCCCTCATCACCGGCCGAGGTCTCGTCGTCACGTAGCAACGCGTGTTTGCCCGGGTGCTGCTTCCGCCCGGTTGCACCTCCGATGCACAATTCTGCCAAAGAAATGACACGCGAGCGTCAAGCCCGCGCCACGAGAGGGCGACAAGAACGGTGTGCCCATCACGCCTCTGTACCAGGGCGACATTTCTTCCGCCACCGTCGACGACGCCAGGGGTTCCCTGGTGGGTCGGCGGGCCACCGTCTCCCTGCAGGCGGTACCCGGGCTGGACGCCGCGCCACTGGCGAGCACCCGGCTGTGCGGCTCCCCGCATCCGACCACTTTTGTGGCGGGGAGCCCAGCCGACATGGTGCGCAGTTCGCCACGCGTGTGCGCCGGCCCGGGTGATCGCAGCCGACTTCGTGCTTGTCGTCCCGCACGGGTCGCCGGCACCGATCCTGTCGGCATCGTCCGCCGTTCCGTGAGCTGATCGACAGCACGGTCTTTGGCTGCCGACGGGCAGACTGGGAAGGTGATCCTCGTCGACGCGGCCAATGTGGTCGGATCTCGGCCGACGGGCTGGTGGAAGGACCGGGCAGGAGCAGCCAGCGGGTTCGTGCGCCAACTGCGCGCCGCGGTCGTTTCGGGACGGATCTCCCCGCCGCTCGTGGTCGTCCTCGAAGGCAAGGCTCGCCAGGGTGCGCGCAGCGGCGTCGGCGACGGCGTCACCGTGGTGCACGCCACCGGCAGTGGCGATGACGCGCTGGTCGATGTCGTCGCCGGTTCCACCGATGAAACGGTCACGCTCGTCACGGCGGACCGCGAACTCCGGCGGAGGGCTGAGGCATTGGGGGCCGAAGTGGTCGGGCCGAGCTGGCTCCTCGAACTCCTGGGCGAGTGAGCAGAACCTCAGGACGGAATCGGCTGGCGCTGAGAGGAAGCAGCACGCGCTGCTACATTTCGGCCGTGGACGAGGACCGGTTCGGACCGATCGATTTCGATTGGTTCCACCAAGTGGAACTCCCTTCGTTGCTCCAGAGCCGGGGGGCGGTCTTCTCCGACGGCGACGCCGCCGTCGTCCGTCCGCTCGGGTTTCAGCTCTCCGACGGGAGGGCGTACACCTACGTGCCCGACGGAAGGTCGTTCTCCGTGCAACCCGGTACCGAGGCCGCGCACACCGTCGTCGAATTGTCCGCCACCGCCTGGAGCGCCTTCGCCTGGGAGCTCAAGACCTGCTTCGCGCTGCTCTACGCCGAGCAGCTGACCGTCGTGCAGGGCAATTTCGGCCAGGTGGCGCGCTGGGAGCCCCCGCTGCGGGTCGCCTTCAGCGGACAGGTCCTGTTCGATCTCGACCACCCGGCGCGCATCGAAGACGAGACGGGGCGTGCCCTCGACCCGACGCGGACCTTTACCCTCGACGACCCGACGGCCGAGGTCCGGGACTTCCTGCACGGCGTCGGCTTCGTCCATCTCCGTGGGGTCCTCGACGCCGGCGAGATCGCCGCCCTCTCCGCCGATGTCGCCGTGGCGGTGGAGCAGGCGAGGCCCGACGACCGCAAGTCGTGGTGGACGACGGTCGACGGACGCGAGGTGTGCAACCGGGTCAACTACCTCAACGACGGGTCGGCCCTGATCGCAGGACTGGGCGCCGACCCCCGCCTCCTCGCCGTCGCCGCTCTGGGTGGCGACGATCTGCGCGATGCCCAGGACCGGCTCGATGGCAACGGTGTCGTCATCAAGGTGCCCGGTTCCTCCGGGGGCCTGGCCGACCTGCCCTGGCACCGCGACTGTGGCATGGGCGGCCACCCCGTGAAGTGCCCCATGCTCAACGTGGGGATCCAGCTCGACGCCGCCACGGCGGAGACCGGGCAGCTGCAGATGATCCCGGGATCGCACCGGGGGACCTCCCGGCTGCCGAGCGCGCGTGACGCCGAGAACCACCCCGTGGTGGCCCTCACCACCGAGCCGGGCGACGTGACCGTCCACTTCGGCCACACGCTGCACGCCGCGCCGCCGCCGACGGACCCCGACGCCTACGGGCGCCGGGCGCTCTACCTCTCCTTCGTGCCGCCGCTGACCTTCGAGATGGTCGGCCCCGGGCAGGGCTACAACGACGTGCTCTTCACCCGGAGCGAGGGACGCGTGCAGCACGTCGACCAGTTCCGTTGAGATGATCGGAGAACGCACATGACCACCAAGGCTGATTTCACGACGGAGGAGTGGGACCTCGTCCTCGAAGCACCACCGAGCGCCGGCATGATCGTCATCACCGCCCAGCGCGGCGGCTCCTTCCGGGAGACCTTCGCCATGGCGAAGTCCTACGTCGACGCCCGCCAGCAACACGGGAAGAGCGAGCTCCTCGACGAGATCGTGGCGACCAAGCCCGAGCGCGACCACACGCACTACCACTCAGCCGAGGCGCTCAAGGAGCAGGGCCTGCAACACCTGCGTGACGCCGTCGCCGTGCTGGCCACGAAGGCGACACCCGAGGAGGTCGACGAGTACCGCCGCTTCATCGTGACGCTGTCGCACCGGGTCGCCGCCGCGCACCGCGAGCACGGCAAGGACGTGAGTGACGCCGAACAGGCTGCGATCGACGACATCGCGGCCGCCCTCGGCGCCACCGCCGTTTAGGTATCGGGGCCGGTCAGCTCCATGCGCAGGCGGGTCAGCGTCGAGGAGCTGATGAGCCACTCCCCGCCCACCAGGACGTAGCCCTCGTGGTAGTGGCCGTCGCCCCGCATCCGGGTGCCGTCCGGCCACGCGATCTCGTCGTGCAGTGCCCAGACGCCGGTCGCGGTGGTGGGCGAGGTGAGGGTGATCTCGGGCATGTGCCCGTGGTGCACCGTGACCGCGCCGGCCAGCGTCTGCTCCAAGAACGCCACGAACGCATCCGCCCCGGTGACCACGCCCCCGCCCGAGGCGGTGGTGTCCATGACGACGTCGTCGGCCAAGACCCGGCGCATGCCCGCCCAGTCCTTGGTGTCCATGGTCCGGAAGTAGCGCGCCTTCAGCTGCTTGATCGCCTCGATGTCGTCCACGTGTGTGTTCCGCGCGCTCACGAGTAGCGCGCCGCCCTGGTGCCCGGCGGGTTGAACTTTCCCGGGACCATGTCGGGGTTCTCGACGCAGACCTCCGACTCCAGCCCGTCGGGGTCGCGGAAGAAGAGGCTGAGCATCGGCCCGAAGTCGGTGACGAAGTCGTCGGCCATCCCGCGGTCCATGAGCCGCTGGCGGATCGTCTCGAAGTCCTGCAGCGACGCCGCCTGCAGGGCCAGGTGGTCGAGGCGGCCCCGGCCGAACATCGGGACCTGGCGGTCGGCCTCGGTGTTGCCCGCTATCTCGAAGACGTTGAGCTCGGCCCAGTCGCCGATCTTGATGATGGAGAGGCGGGGCCCCTCGCCTTCGGGGAACTCGGACCCGTCCCGCACGACCTCGGCGTCGAAGACCTCCCGGTAGAAGTCGTTGAGGCGCGAGGCGTCGTGGGTGATGACGGCGACGTGGTTCAGGCCCTTCAGCAGCATCGTGTCTCCCTCCGAGTCCTCAGCCGGCGATCTCGCTGGTCTCCAGCACCGGCGCAATGCTCGTCACAGCCTGCCAGGTGAGGAGCGGCGTCGAGCGGCGGGTCTGGCGTTCCGGCACGTCGGGGTCGACGCCCCAACTCGAGACCCACGTAGGCGTGATGCGGATGACCTCGCGGCTCATGAACGGCACCGGTGGCTCCACGTCCTCCGACGCCACCGCGGTGCCGCGGATCTCGAGGCCGCGCACAGTCCACGGGTCCCGTGAGACAAGGTCGTCGACGACAAGGGCGACTTGGGCGTTCCCCTGGACGTCGTGGAAACTTGCGGGTGGCACCCATGGCACCGCCGCCGATGACAATGTCGCCGGTCTTCTCGCCGAAGAAGGCGCCGACCGGCTGTTCTGGGTTGCGCCGTTCGCATCGACGGTGGCGATGCGCGCCAGGGGTCGACTCTGCAGGCACGCACGCTCGGCTGCGGTGAGAATGATGGCCATTCCTTCATCGTATGAGCCAGAGATGCGCGTCGCTTCACCGTGTTCACGCAGAAGGATCACCGATCCGCTGAGACACAAAAGGCTGGGCAGCGAATTCTTCCCGGAGCCAGATCGAGTCGTCAATTTCAGATTTCGGGTACTACAGTCCGTCACCATCCGGGGAAACCAGCGCGAGTTCAAGCGGCAGAAAACGAGTCCGACTGGACGCGTCAAGATCGGACTTGTTCCGCTTGTCGTGTGCAGCTTCTTGTTGTCGGCGGCGGACATCAGCACCAGCGCCGCGACCTCGAACTCCTCAGCGTCCTCTGGAACGTGGCGGTACCCCAACGCGGACATCGCCAATTCGCGGGACGCGGCCAACTCGGCGATTTCGTTGAGCAACGTTGCGGAACTCAAACCTGCATGGACCTTCAAGCTCACGGGAAAGGCGGCATCGAGCGTGACCGGCTACGGCTCGCTGACCGCAACGCCGGTCGTCCAGAACGGCGTCGTGTATCTCCAGGACCTCCATGCGAACGTGTACGCCCTAAATCTTGGAACTGGAAAACTGAAGTGGGAATACCAAGTCAACTCCAGAGTGACCAGCACGCTCGGACCCAACGGTGTGGCTGTCGCTAATGGGCGGGTGTTTGGAGATTCACCGACTTCGGCGTTCGCCCTTAGTGCCGCCACTGGGAGAATGATCTGGATCCGCACACTCCCAAACGGGCTACGTGGCACCTTCGGCATTCAGCCACAAGTTGCGAACGGCCGGGTATTTCTGGCCACCCAGGCCGGCAAAGCACCCGGAGGTGGCGTGCTCCTCGCGCTGAGTACGTCGACCGGAGACCTCCTTTGGACTTTCAATACGCTTCTCAATGCCGACCCGGGCGTTCAGGCCGCTGGCGGGGCATGGGAGACGCCTCTCGTCAGCAGCGATGGGTCCGTCACGTACGGCGTGGGCAATCCGTATCAATCCGTCGCATCAGCGATCTCGAATCCATCCCGTCTTCTCTACACCGACAGTGTTGTCAACCTGGACGCGGCGACTGGAAAACTGCGTTGGTATTACCAAGCGGTGCCCGATGACTTCAAAGACTTTGATATGCAAGCTTCGCCGATCTCAGCCCGCATCAATGGGGAGTCCGTCGTCATCGACGCCGGCAAGATGGGCTATGTGTATGCGATGGATGCTCGGACGGGCACGCTGATCTGGAAGACCCCTGTCGGCGAACACAACGGCCATGACAACGACTCTCTTGAGGCGCTGGAACACACACTCTCCCTGAGTTTGCCATTCACCATTCTTCCCGGATCTCTGGGAGGCGTATTGACCAATTTGGCGCTCGCTGGTGACAACCTCTACGTCGTTACGTGCGACCTGCCAAATACCGTCACGAATCTAAATCAGACCCTCGGAATCGACGTACCCACCAATTCGAACGTCCCTACCGGAGAAGTGGAGGCTCTGAACCTGGTAACGGGTGACGTCGAGTGGGACACCAAGGTGCCACAGATGCCGCTGGGCGCTGCCACGGTGTCCAACAACCTTGTGTTCACAACGCTCTACAACGGCACCCTGATCGCCTTCAACCGCAACACCGGAGCCATCGTCTATCGTCGCAAGCTACCGACATCAACGAACGCACCCATTGCTATTGCGGGCGACGTGGTGCTCGTTCCTGCCGGTGGTCCGACCCTCGGCACCGCTGGGGGTGATCCCCAGTTGGTGGCCTTGAGGGTGCCTAACCCAATGCCTTCCTGAGCCACCTAGCCCCTCCTCCGCTCCTCCGTTCCCGGCTGGAGCGATCGTAGGCAAGGCAACCCGTTCGGGCGGCCTGGGTACATCTCCACCGAAGTTGCTTGTCACGGCGCCACGTCCGCCGGCACTTCGTCAGCCAGGTCCCTCAACATGCCTTTCGTCGATTCCGGCTGGCGCGGCGCCTAGCGGAAGTCCCGGCTGGCCGGCACCGCCGTTCCCACGACGAGCGCCTCCACCCGCTCGGCGTCGAAGCTGACCGCCCCCTGCCCCTTGCGCACGCGCCCGCGGATCAGCAACACGGGTGCGTGGCGGGCCACGTGCTTCCAGCGGGCCCAGGCGCCGCGGGAGAAGACCACGTTCACGTGGCCCGTCTCGTCCTCGAGGTTGACGAAGACCGCGCCCCGCGCCGTCTCGGGGTGCTGGCGGTGCGTCACCACGCCCGCCACCGAGGCCCGCTCGCCGTCGTCGCACGCCTCGAGCGCGACCGCCGTCCGCACGTCCATGGCCTCGAGCCGCTCCCGGGCCAGGTGCATGGCGGTGCGCTCGGGCGCCAGCCCCAGCGCCCACAGGTCGTCGCCCACCGCGTCGTAGAGGCTGGGCGCGGGCAACGGCGGCGCCTCGGCCCCCACCACGATCCCCGGCAGGCGGTCCGGCGTGCCCTGGGCCGCCGCGCCGGCCGCCCACACCAGCCGGCGCCGCGACGCCGTCGTGCCGCCTTCGGGCTCCTCGGGGTCGAGCGCGCCGGCGGCGGCCAGCGTCTCGAGCTGCGCCTGGGTCGCGCCCGCCCGCCGCACCAGGTCCTCGCCCCCGGCCCAGGGGCGGCCGGCCACGATCCGCTCCGCCGTGGTGTCGCCCACCCCGCGCACCGACCCCAGCCCGAGGCGCAGCACCGCCTCTTCGGACCCGCCGCGCTCGAGCGACGCCCCCACCTCGGAGCGGTTCACGTGCGGCCGGCGCACGCGCACCCCGTGCCGGCGGGCGTCGGCCACCAGCGACTGGGGCGACCAGAAGCCCATGGGCTGCGAGTTCAAGAGCCCCGCCGTGAACGCCGCGGGATAGTGGTGCTTCAGCCAGGCCGAGGAGTACACCAGGTGGGCGAACGACACCGAGTGCGACTCGGGGAAGCCGAAGTTGGCGAAGGCGGCCAGCGCGTCGAAGACCTGGTCCGCCACCGCCCCCGTCACACCGCGTGCCGCCATGCCGTCGAAGAGCCGTTCCCGCATCTTCTCCATGCGCGCCGCCGAGCGCTTGGCCGCCATGGCCTGGCGCAGCTCGTCGGCGTCGGCCGCGCTGAAGCCGGCGATGGCCACGGCCATCTCCATCAGCTGCTCCTGGAAGAGCGGGACCCCGAGCGTGCGCCTGAGGATCGGCTCGAGCAGCGGGTGCAGGTAGGTGACCTTCTCCTCGCCCCGGCGGCGCCGGATGTAGGGGTTCACCGCGTGGCCCTGAATGGGGCCGGGCCGGATGAGCGCCACCTCAATGGCGATGTCGTAGAACTCGCGCGGCGCCACCCGGGGCAGCGTCCCCATCTGGGCCCGGCTCTCGACCTGGAAGACCCCGACCGTGTCGGCCCGGCACAACAGGTCGTAGACGGCGGGCTCCTGGGGCAGCTGCCCCAGGTCGACCTCCACGCAGTAGAAGTCGCGCACCAGGTCGACCATGCGGTGCAGCGCCTCGAGCATGCCCAGGCCGAGCAGGTCGAACTTCACCAGCCCGATGGCGGCGCAGTCGTCCTTGTCCCACTGCAGCACGCTGCGTCCCGGCATGCGCCCCCACTCCACCGGGCACACCTCGACCACCGGCCGGTCGCACAGCACCATGCCGGCCGAGTGGATGCCGAGATGGCGCGGCCGGTCCAGCACCTCGGCCGCCAGCTCGGCCACCAGCGGCGGCACGCCGCCGCCCCGGGCCTCGGAGGCCTCCTCCACGGCGGCGGCCGACGAGATGCCGCGCCCGTGCCCGGCGTCGATGCCGGCCGACCAGGCGTCCACCTGCTCCTGCGTGAAGCCGAACGCCTTGCCCACGTCGCGCACGGCCGAGCGCGGCCGGTACGTGATGACGTTGGCCACCTGCGCCGCGTGGCGCCGCCCGTAGCGCTCGTACACGTACTGAATGACCTCTTCGCGTCGCCCCGACTCAATGTCCACGTCGATGTCCGGCGGCCCGTCACGCGCCGGCGAGAGGAAGCGCTCGAACAGCAGCCCGAGGTCGACGGCGTCGACGTTGGTGACGCCGAGCGCGTAACAGACGGCCGAGTTGGCCGCCGAGCCGCGGCCCTGGCAGTAGATGTCGAGCCGCCGGCACACCTGCGCGATGTCCCACACCACGAGGAAGTAGCCGGCGAAGCCCAGCTGCCCGATCACGGCGAGCTCGTGCTCGATCTGCTTCCAGGCGCCCGGCACCCGCTCGGCCCCCGGCGGCCCGTAGCGCGCCGTGGCCCCCTCGGTCACCAGCTGGCGCAGGTAGCCCTGCTCGTCCATGCCGGCGGGGACGGGGAAGTCGGGCAGCCGCGGCGCCACCAGGCGCAGGTCGAAGGCGCAGGCGCGCCCGAGCTCGGCGGCGCGCTCGACCACGCCGGGCCAGCGGGCGAAGCGCCGGGCCTGCTCGGCGCCGGAGCGCAGGCAGGCCGCCGGGGCCGAGGGCAGCCAGCCCTCCAGCTCGGCCAGGGGGCGGCGCGCCCGCACGGCGGCGAGCGTGGTGGCGAGACGGAAGCCGGCCGGCGTGGCGTAGTGCACGTTGTTGGTGGCCACGGCGTCGACGCCCCACTCGACGGCCAGGTGGGCCAGCGCGTCGTTGCGCGCCGTGTCGAGCGGGTCCCCGTGGTCCCACAGCTCCAGCGCGACGTTGGCGCGCCCGAACGCGTCGACCAGGCGCCCCACCTCCCGGGAGGCCGCCCGGGGCCCGGCATCCATCAGCGCGGCGGGGACCGCCCCCTTCCGGCAGCCGCTCAGCACCAGCCAGTGGTCCCCCGCGGCGCGGGCCAGCGCGTCGAGGGTGAAGATCGGCTTGCCCTTCTCCCCGCCTTCGAGGTGGGCGTCGGCCAGCACGGTCGACAGGCGCGCGTAGCCGTCGGGGTCCCGGGCCAGCAGCACGAGGTGCGCGCCGGTCGGGTCGGGCTCGCCGGTGCGCGGGCTGGCCGGGGCCAGCGTCACCTCGGAGCCGAAGACCGTCGGCAGCCCGCACACCCGCGCCGCCTCGGCGAAGCGCACCACGCCGTAGAAGCCGTGGTGGTCCGTCAGCGCCAGCGCGGCGAGCCCGAGCCGGTCCGCCTCGGCCACCAGCTCCTCGGGGTCGCTGCTGCCGTCGAGGAAGCTGAAATCCGAATGGGCGTGCAGCTCGGCGTAGGCCTCAGTCATAGATCGCTTCCACCCACCACTGCCCCCGCTCGGTGCACAGCAGGCGCGCCACCCCCTCCACGGTGACCACCTGCAGCCGGGCCCGGCGCCGGCGCACCGACCACCAGCGCTCGGTCACCGGCCAGGGGCCGGCCCATCCGAGGACCGGCTGCCAGGGACCGCCGGCGACCGACAGCCGCTCGATGCCCCCGGTGAGCAACCCGCGCCCGCTCACCGCGACGACGCGGCCGGCGGCGTCGGCCAGCTCGGCGCGCAGTGGGGCCCGCAGCACGTCGGTCGGCGCCGGCGGGGGGACCTGCCCCGGCCACGGCGCGCCGACCGGCGCCGCCTCCGCCTCGGGGCTGCCCCAGGGCAACAGCACCGACTGGCCGGCCGGGTCCCGCCCGCCGCGCAGCCGGCCCATCACCACGGCCTCGATCCCCAGGCGCTCCTGCACCCGGACGAAGGAGCGGGCGGCCCGGGCGTCGGCCTCCGAGGCGCCGCCGAAGAAGCCGGGCTGGGAGGGCGGGGGCGGGACGTCGGGGCCCCGGTCGGGGTCCTCGCCCCGGGCCACCCGCAGCCGGCGCTCGAATGGCGCGGTCGCGCAGCCCGGCCAGCTCCCCGCTCTCCCCCCGGGCCACCGCGTGGCAGGCGGCCGCGTCCGCCCCGAAGCGGTCCGAGATGCTCGCCGCCGGCAGCGCGGCCAGCTGGGCCAGGGTGGTCACCCCCAGCCGCTGCAAGGTGACGGCCAGGTCGGGGCGGGCCAGCGTGGCCACCGACCAGGGACCGAGGAAGTCCGCCGTCCCCCCGGGCGGGACGATCAGCCCCGAGCGGGCGGCCAGCATGGCGGCGAAGAGCCCGTCGGCCACGCCGATGGTGGCCTCCTCGCCCACGTCGCCGGCCAGGCGCGACACCACCGCCTCCTCACCGCCGAAGAAGCGGGCGGGCCCGCGGGCGGGCAGCGCGCCGACCCCGAGACGGACCGGATGGACCCACGGGCAGAGCTCGCCGGCCCGCTCCAGCACGCGGGCGAACCGCCGGGCCTCCTCCCCCTTCGCCCCTTCCTCGAGGAGCTCGGGACACCAGATGACGACCAACCGTTCCACTCCTGCTCCACCGCTCCGCTTACTGCTCCACCATCAGGCCGCTTCCGGGCCGCCTCCGGACCGGCCCCCAGCGGTCCGCGCCGTCCGCTCCGCTCTGCACCACTCCGTCGTCCTCCACGTCGTGTCCCGTCCGTCAGCGTCCGGCGCCCTCGACCGCGCCCGAGCCGGCGGGGAGCCAGAGCGAGCACTCGCTGACCCGGCCGGCGGCGCGGCGCCCGCTGACGCGCACCTCGGCGCGGCGGCCCCGCAGGTGCCCGTGGCCCCGGCCGACGCCCTCCCACTCGACCGCCCCGACCGAGAGCGCCAGGTCGCCGCCCTCGGGCCAGGCGCCGGGGCCCTCGAGCAGGACCACCAGCGCCGCCTGGCGCTCGCGGGCCCGGGCGGTCAGGTGGCGCGCCGCGGTCAGGCGGGCCCGGCCGGGCGGGCGCACCAGGACGGCGTCGACGCCCGAGAGGAGGTCACCGGCCGCCTCGGCCCACCCGCTGCCGGGGTGGGGGACGAAGACGACCCGGCGCAGATCGAGCCCGAGGCCGGCGGCGGCCACCACCCCCGGGTCGGGCAGGCCCACGGCGGCGCACCAGCTCCCGGCGGCCGACGCCGCGGCCAGGAGGGCCAGGGCCAGGGTGGTGGCGCCGTGGCCGGGCGGCCCCGCCACGGTGGTGGTCGTCCCCCGGCGCAGGGAGCCGGCCGGGAAGAGCGGGGCCAGGGGCGGGGGCACCGGCAGGGTCCGCCCGGCCACCGGCGTGGCGGGCCGGACCCGGTCGGCCAGCCCGGCGGGGAGCTCCCGGGAACGGGGGGACGACGGGTCCCCGGCAGAGAAAGCGAACATATGTTCGTACCTTAGCCAGGCCGTGTGCCGGCCGCTCGGGGAGCCGAAAGCCCAGCTCAGGAGCCGGACGCCCTCACGGGGCCCCGGTGGGTCACAATGCTGCCCGCATGTGCGGCCGCTTCGCTCTCTACACTCCCCCGGCCAAGATCGCCCGCTACTTCGGGGCCTCGCTGGCCGAGGGCGTCGACGGCGAGCACGCCCCCAGCTGGAACGTCGCCCCGACCGACCAGGTGCTCGGCGTCCGGGACCGCCCGGCCCGGCGACCGGAAGGACCCGGCGGAAGAGGGCCGGCGGAGCGGGCGGCGAGCCCGAGCGGATCCTCATGTCCTTCCGCTGGGGCCTCATCCCCTGGTGGTCCAAGGACGCCAAGTCGGGCAGCCGGCTCTTCAACGCGCGCGGCGAGACCGTGGCCACCAAGGCCTCGTTCCGCGAGGCGTTCCGGGAGCGGCGCATCATCGTCCCCGCCGACGGCTTCTACGAGTGGCACAAGACGAAGACCGGGGCACCGGCAGCCGCACTACTTCAGCCGGGCCGACGGCGCAGCCGCTGGCCTTCGCCGGCCTGGCCGAGCGCTGGCGCGACAAGGACGCGCCGCCGGGCGCGCCCTACATCCGCAGCTGCACCGTGATCACCACCCCGGCCGGCCCCGACATGGACGGGCATCCACGACCGCATGCCGGTGATCCTCGACCCCGCCACCTTCGACCTCTGGCTCGACCCGGCCAACGAGGACGTCGAGGAGCTGCGCGCGCTGCTGCGGCCCCCGCCGGCGGGCACCGTGGTGCACCACCCCGTCGGGCCGCGCGTCGGTAACGTGCGGAACAACGATCCGGCGCTCATCGAGTCCGTGTGAGGGACGCGTAGGCGCCGGGGACGACCGGTCGACGCGGTCGGCCGGTGCAGGTGACAGGGGGTCGGGGGGCCCACGTGAGAACGACACGTGAAGGAGCAACCATGAGCCTCGACCGGCGCGCGCTTCGACCGCCGCACCGTGCTCGCCGCCGCGCTGGCGACCGGCGGCGGCGCGATCCTGGCCGCGGCGAGCCGGGGCGAGGGCGCCGGCGCCGCCATGGCGCAGCGGCCGCGCGACCAAGCCGGCGGGCTCGGACCTCGGCGCGATCGAGCACGTCGTGTTCCTCATGCAGGAGAACCGCTCCTTCGACCACTACTACGGCACCTACCCCGGCGTGCGGGGCTTCGACGACCACCCGCACGGGCTCGCTCGGGAACTTCGCCCAGGCCTGGCCGGGCGGGCGCGACACGCACGCTGCTCCCGTTCCACCTCGACACCGCCTCGGGCATCGGCGAGTGCACCCACGACCTCGACCACAGCTGGCAGGGCGAGCACCTGAGCTGGGACAGCGGCACCAACGGCGCCTTCGTCAGCACGCACGTGCAGTCCGCAGTTCCAGGGGCCCGAGCACGGCGTCCTCACCATGGGCTACTACCGCCGGCAGGACCTGCCCTTCTACTACGCGCTGGCCGACGCCTTCACCATCTGCGACAACTACCACTGCTCGGTGCTCGGGCCGACGCACCCGAACCGGCTCATGGCGCTCTCGGGCACCATCGACCCGACGGGCGCGGCCGGCGGGCCGGTGCTCATCACCAACGAGTCGTCCGACGCCGTCTGCAGCGTGCACTGGGACACCATGCCCGAGGTGCTCGAGGACGCCGGCGTGAGCTGGAAGGTCTACAACCCGACGGGCACGCTCTACACGCCGGCGTTCTTCCAGAAGCACGGCATCTGCTCAGCGACGCCATCCTCCCCTACTTCTCGCCAGTACCAGGACCCCACGTCGGCGCTGTACCAGAAGGCGTTCCTGCCGCTGTACCCGAACGACTTCGTCGGCCGACATCACGTCGGGGCACGCTGCCCGCGGTCAGCTGGATCATCCCGCCCGCTCGGCTACGACGAGCACCCGTCGTCGCCGCCCGCGCTCGGCGAGTGGTTCACCAGCCAGGTGCTCGCCGCGCTGGTGTCGAACCCCGAGGTGTGGTCCAAGACGGTGCTGTTCCACATGTACGACGAGAACGACGGCTTCTTCGACCACGTGCCGCCGCCGGTGGCGCCGCGCGGGCACCGCCGGCGAGTACCTCACGGTCTCGCCGCTGCCCGAGCGACGCCAAGGGCACGGCCGGGCCGATCGGCATGGGCTTCCGGGTGCCGATGCTCGTGCTCTCGCCCTTCAGCCGGGGCGGCCACGTGGCGTCCGAGGTGTTCGACCACACGTCGCAGCTGCGCTTCCTGGAGGAGCGCTTCGGGGTGCAGGCACCCAACATCTCGGCCTGGCGCCGCCAGACGGCGGGCGACCTGACGTCGACGCTGCACCCGCGCCGCAGCGACGCGTCGGTGCCCACGCTGCCCAGCACGTCGAAGGACCAGACGGCCAACGTCATGGCGCTAGGGGTGCACGGAGGACGTCCATCATGGAGGCGGCGCCCGCCACCGCCATGCCGGTGTACCCCGTCCCGGCGCAGCAGTCGATGCCGCAGCCAGGAGACGGCCTGACGTCCGGGGCACGAGCCCGGGCCCGGGACCATCGTCGTCCTGAACGGGACGCCGCGGTCGGGAAAATCGAGCATCGTGGCCCGCGCCGGGAGGATCCTCCGTGCGGGATGCCGTGGCTCAACCTGGGCGTCGACGCGTGGGCGGTGGCGACGCCGAGCGGCTTGCGGCCCGGCATCGGGCTGCGTCCGGGAGGGGAGCGGCCCGACCTGGAGGACGCGGTGGTGGCGCTGTTCGACGCGCTCTACGCATCGGTCGTCGCGTGCAGCTCGGTCGGGCTCAACGTGGTCGTCGACGTCGGCCACCACGACGACTACTCGAGGCCGCTGGGCATCCTGTCGAAGGTGGCCGGGACCTGCGGGGCTGGCCCGCCTATTTCGTCGGCGTGCGCTGCCCGGTGGAGGTGATCATGGCGCGCGCGGGATGCCGGGCGGCGGCGGTGACGGTGGTCGGCGCTACGTGACGAGCGGTCCCGGGGGCGAGGTCCCCGACGTGGTGCGGCGCTGGGAGCGGGCCGTGCACGACCCCGGCATCTACGACCTCGAGGTGGACACGTCGACGAGCCTCGGCTGATGACTGCGCCGCCGCCATGCTGCGTCGGCTCGAGGAGGGGCCGCCGGTGGCCTTCGCCGAGTTGGCGCGCGGCGCGCTTGAGCGGGAACCTTCACTACCATTGCGCCATGGCCGATGGGCCTGCCCGAGCCGGGTCCCGCCGTGGGAACCCGACGCTGGAATGGGAGGTCTACCGATGCCTGAAGAACACCGCTTG
>CAWFPP010000005.1:0-112905 GCA_963817735.1 uncultured Acidimicrobiaceae bacterium
AGACGTCACAGGTCGCGGCCAGCCGGTAGATGAGGTCGAGGCCCCGGGGCGTGCTGACGTCGATGCCGATGCTCTTCTTGCCGCGGTTGGAGTGCTCCAGCAGCACGTGCACGGCGCCCATCGAAGGCATGACCCCGCTGGAGGCCAGACCGCGCATGGCGTCGCCCCTTTCGGGGTGCTCGACCTTGATCACCTCGGCGCCCCAGTCGGCCAGGATGGCCGACGCCGCCGGCACAAAGGTGTGCTCGGCGACCTCGAGGATGCGCACACCCTTCATGATCTCTGACAATTGAGTTCCTCCCCGACGCGAATGAAGGACGCAGCTTCTCTGATCTGCTCGAGCGCGACGCCAACCGGACGTCAGGTGAGGAGGTGCTTGGTACTTCAGGTGCCCGCCGGGCCGAACTGGCTGGGTCGCCCCTCCAAGATGACGGTCTTCGTCTCGAGGAAGGGCAGCAGACCCTCGACGCCGCCCTCGCGGCCGATGCCGGATTGCTTGAAGCCGCCGAAGGCGATCCCGAAGTCCGTGCGGAAGGCGTTGTGGCCTACGGTGCCGGAGCGCAGCTGGCGGGCGACGTCGCAGGCCCGGTCGACATCGTTGGTGAAGACCGACGCATTGAGGCCGTAGATCGTGTCGTTGGCGATGTCGATGGCGTCCTGCTCGTTGTCGGCCGGGATGACGCTCAGCACCGGCCCGAAGATCTCCTCCTGCGCGATGGTCGAAGAGTTGTCGACGTTGCCGAAGACCGTCGGCTCGATGAACCAGCCGCGGTCGAGATGCTTGGGCCGCCCGCCGCCGGTGGCCAGCGTGGCCCCTTCCGCCACGCCCTTGGCGATGTAGCCCTCGACGCGGTCGCGCTGGCGCTCGGCGACCAGGGGACCCATGTGGGTCTGGGCGTCGAACGGATCGCCGACCTGTACCTGGGAGAAGATGCCGGCCAGCGCGTCGACGAGCTCGTCGTGGCGGTTCTGGCTGACCACGATCCTCGTGAGCGAGGAGCAGACCTGCCCGGTCAGGAAGCACTCGGCGCCGGCGAGGGCGGTAGCCGCCGCGGTCAGGTCCATGTCGTCGAGGATGACGGCGGCGGACTTGCCGCCCAATTCGAGAGTGCAGCGGGCGATTCGTTCTCCGCAGATGGAGGCAATGCGCCGCCCGGCGACGGTCGACCCGGTGAACGTGATCTTGTCGACGCGGGGGTCACGCACCAGGAGTTCGGACACTTCCCGGTCGGCGGTCACGACGTTGAGGACGCCCGGAGGGAGGCCGATCGCTTCGGCGATCTCGGCGACGACATAGGCCTCGCCCGGTGCTTCGGGTGAGGCCTTGAGGATGACGGTGCACCCGGCCAGCAGGGCGGGGGCGATTTTGTAGCTGATCAGGCCGAGGGGAGCGTTCCAGGGAATGATGGCGCCCACGACGCCGACGGGCTCGCGCACGAGCAGGCCGAACTTGCCACCCATGCTGGGCCGCGCCTCTTCCTCGAAGGGGAACGTCTGGGCCAGTCCCGCGTAGTAGTTGAACGTCGCCGACGCGCCGGCGACCGACCCCTTGGCAACGCCGTGGAGGACGCCGGACTCACGCGGCCAGATCTGGCCCAGGTCCTCGGTGCGTCCCTCCAACGCGCTGGCGATGGCCCGCAGGTACTCGGCCCGCTGCTCGTGGCTGAGGCGTGGCCACGGTCCCTCGTCGAAGGCCTGGCGTGCCGCGGCGACGGCGCGAGCCATATCGGGCTCCTTCGCCTCGGCGACGCTGAAGAAGAGCTTCTCGCTGGTGGAGTCAATGACGTCGATGACGTCATCCGAGGAAGGCTTCACCCACTCGCCGCCGATGAAGAAGCGGTCCGCGTGGCGCAGGGGTGCGCTGATGTCGTTGGCGATGGCCATGGCGTCTCCAATCGTGAGGTCGGTCTAAACGTAATCGGGGCATGGCCGCGGGGACACCGCCGGAATCGGTCCGGCGGAACTGGCGCGGCCTGACCGGAAGGCCGATACTCTAGCCAACAGAGTGTCCTGAATATGGGAAGGGGCGAGGATGAACGAGACGTATCCGGTCCGCGCCTTCAACGAGGCCACGACCGGTCCCGTGCTGTCCCACGCCGAGGAGATCGACGCGCTGCGGCGGGAGCACCCCTTCGTGCGCAGTTCGTACGGGAACGGGTTCTGGGTGTTCACCAACGCCGCGCTGATCCGGGACGCGCTGCAGCATGCGGACGTCTTCTCGAGCACGGTGGTGACCGTCCACGATCCGGACCCCCCGTACCGATGGATCCCCGAGATGCTCGATCCGCCCGAGCACACGGTCTGGCGGCAGTTGCTGGCGCCGCACTTCGCGCCGCGAGCGATGGAGCGGTTGGAGGACAAGGTGCGGGCGCGGTGCGCCGAGTTGGTGGGAGAGCTGGCCGGTCGTGGGCACTGTGACTTCCTGCGGGACTTCGCGTGGCGCTACCCGACGACGATCTTCATGGAGCTGATGGGGCTCCCCGCGTCGGGGCTCGAGCAATTCCTGCTTTGGGAGCATGCGATCCTGCACCCTTCGGGTGGCGATGACCCGGAGCGGGCCGGCGCTTTCGACGCGATGATGGCGGTGATGGGCTACTTCTCGGAGTTGATCTCGGAGAAGCGGGACGACCCGGGCGACGACCTGTTGTCGAGCGCCTTGGCGTGGCGGATCGACGGGGCGCCCATTCCCCATGACGACCTCTTGTCGTGGTGCCTCCTGATGTTCATGGCCGGGCTGGACACGGTCTCGATCCAGCTGAGCTATGCGTTCTGGCACCTGGCCACGCACCCGTCCGACCGGGAGCGGGTCGCGTCGGACGCGTCGGTGGTGCCGGCGGCGGTGGAGGAGTTCCTGCGCCAGTTCGCGTTCGTGGCGCCGTCCCGCAAGGTGATGCGGGACACGGACTTCCACGGCTGTCCCTTGCGGGCGGGCGACATGGTCTTCCTGCCTCTGTGCGCGGCGACGCGTGACCCGGAGGTGTTCGAGGACGCCGCCACGGTGCGCTTCGACCGTGAGTCCAATCCGCACGTGGCGTTCGGGGCGGGACCGCACCGGTGTCTGGGGTCGCATCTTGCCCGGCGGGAGCTGCGGGTGGCGTTGGAGGAATGGCATCGTTCCATTCCCACGTACTGGCTGACTCCGGGGGTCGACGTCACCGAGCACGGCGGGGGCCTCTTCGGGATCGATCGTCTCGAGCTCAGTTGGGACGTGGTCTGACGATGGACCCGGACAGGGACCCGGACGGGGACTGCATGCAAATGGCGATGGAAACGGAAATGGGGAAGATCGCATGACGTGGAATTACGAGCTGTTCGTTGACGGCGCGTGGACGTCGGAGGGGGCCTCCGGGTCGATCGACGTCGTGGATCCCGCAACGGAAGAGGTGATCGGGTCTGTCCCGGAGGCCTCGACCAAGACGGCCGCGCGGGCGATCGAGGCGGCGCGGCGGGCCTTCGACGAGGGGCCCTGGCCCTACATGAAGCCGTCGGAGCGCGCCGCCAAGTTGCTGGCGATGGCCGAGATCCTCGAGGCGCGTGCGCAGGACCTCCGGGAGCTGATCGTCGCGGAGACAGGGTCGACCGGGTTTCTCACCGATGCGGTGCAGGGGGCGGGTTCGATCGGGATGCTGCGCTCGAACGCGGCGCTGGTCGAGCACGGCTTCCCATGGGTGGAGAACGGGATGCCGACAGGGGGTCCGACCGGGCTGGGCGGGAACGCCATCGTGCGCGAGCCGATCGGCGTGGTGGCGGCCATCACCCCGTTCAACTTCCCCTTCATGCTCAACGTGGTCAAGGTGGCGCCCGCCCTGGCGGTCGGCTGCACGGTCATCCTCAAGCCGCACCCGTGGACGCCCCTGGACGCCATGATGATCGCCGAGGCGGCGGCCGAGGCCGGAATTCCGCCGGGCGTGCTCAACGTGATCACCGGGCACGGCGAGGTGGGCGACGAGCTGACGTCGAACCCGATGGTGGACATGGTCACCTTCACGGGATCGACCGCCACCGGGCGCCGCATCATGGCGTCGGCCGCGGGGACGCTGAAGCGGGTCCAGCTGGAGCTCGGTGGCAAGAGCGCCACGGTGGTGCTCGGTGACGTGGGCGAGGACTACGCCCGATCGATCGGCTTCGGTCAGGTGCTTATGCACTGCGGCCAGGGTTGTGTCATCCATACGCGTGTGCTGCTGCCCGAAAACCTGCTCCCTGCGTACAAGGAGGGGCTGGAGGCGATGCGGCCCATGATCACGATCGGCGACCCTCGGTCCGACAGCACCGTGCTGGGGCCGCTGATCCGGGAGCAGCAACGGGCGCGGGTGGAGGGCTATGTGGCGTCGGGGCTCGAGCAGGGCGCCGAGCTGTTGTGCGGCGGGAAGCGACCCGATGGGTTCGACAAGGGCTTCTACTTCGAGCCGACCGTGTTCGTGGCTAGCAACGACCTGCGCATCGCCCAGGAGGAGATCTTCGGGCCCGTGCTCACGGTGGTCCCGTACTCGGGCTCGGACGAGGACGCCGTGCGGCTCGCCAACGACTCCATCTATGGCCTGGGCGGCGGAGTGGTGTCGACGTCGGAGTCGCGGGGGTTCAACGTCGCCCGGCAGATCCGGGCCGGTTTGGTCACCGTGCAGAAGGTGGGTGCCGAGTCCCTGGCGGACGTGGGTCCCGGTGGCGGTCAGGGCCCCGGGTGGGGGTCGCAGTTCACCGGTATCGGGCAGAGCGGCGCCTTCGGTGGCTACAAGCAGTCGGGCCTCGGGCGTGAATGGGGGCGCCACGGGCTGGAGGAGTTCACCGAGATCAAGAACCTCGCCTGGAGCTGACAGCGTTCTGCGGGCCGGCGGTCGTGTCCGCGCTCAGAGATCGATGCCCAGCCCGGCCAGGACACGGGCCGTGTCGGCTCCGAGGTCCGGGGCTTTCGTCGTGACCGGACGGGCGCGTGGTGCGGCGACGGTGAGGCCGGCTTGCGTCGCGAGCGTGGGGCCGGCGAGGCCGGCGCTGACGGCGGCCATGGAGATATCGAGGAGCCAGCGACCTCCCGAGTTGAGCGCGTCCAGACAAGCGCCCGCGGCCGTCAGGCCCGTGAGCGGGTCGGCGATGGCGTCGGAGCAGAACAACGGGCCGTCGCGCGTGTGGGTCACGAGGCCGCCGGCCGCTGCGGCATCGTCGCCGAAGGCAACGCGGTTGGCATCTGCGCCGGACCGTCCGTAGCCGGTGATGGAGACCCAGACCTGAGGACCGCCGCTGGTGATGATGTCGCGGGCGTTCACGCCGAACTGCTCCAATGCACGGGGGCGGCTCGCTTCGACGACGACCTGCGCCCGTCCGATGAGCTCGTGGAGAACGCGGATGCCCTGCCGGGTCTGCAGGTCGAGCGCCACGGACTGTTTGCGTCCGTTCAGGAGGTCGAAGAAGGCGCGGGTGCCGCGGCGCGCACCGTCCGGTCGTTGGGTCGACTCCACCTTGACAACGGCGGCGCCGGCGCCGGCCAGCAGGTCGCCGCACAGCGGGCCCGCCCACAGGGCGGACAGGTCGATGACGAGGGCGCCCGTGACGTCGGGTCGGGGTGGTTCGTTTCCGAGCGGCGTGGGAATAACGGCGGCGCGTGCTGTCGATCCGCCCGCGTCGCCGACGCGGGCGACGGGCAGTCCGAGCAACCGGGCCCGCTCGGTCAGGACTCGGGGGTCGCCGTGGCGGAGCGTCGCGGCGACGGTTGACCAGATGGCCGGTGTCGATGCAGGCATGGCGTCGGGCTCGGGCTCGGGCTCGAGCTCGAGCTCGAGCCAGGCGGGGACCATCTCCACGTCCTCTGCACGGGGGAGCGAGACCGCCAGCCATTCCTCCCCGCAGGGCAGCAACCGGCAGCTCCCGCCACAGCTCGTGGATCCCCGTCGCCAGAGCCCCATCAACGCGGCGCGCTCGCCGAGGAGCGCGAGGGCGTCCAGGCCCGGGAACGGGCGGGCGAGCTCTTGCACCTCATCCACCAGGCGCTGCGGCGGTCCGAGCGGCTCGTCGGGCGACCCCGTCAGCGCCATGGCGCCGCTCCTCGCCCAGCGCTCCACCGGAGGGTCGTCCACGTCGGCAGGGTAACGTCTCGCGATCCTCGAACCTCTCAGCGCCGAAGCACTGCTCGCCGAACTGAGCAGCGACATCACCCCCGAGCGCACCGGTGCCGTCCTGGTCGACCTGCACCACGCTCTGACCGATCCGGGCGACACGCGGCAGGAGACCCGATCGAGCCTTCCCTTCGTCGTCGTGGGGGTGAGCCACGGCGAAATCGCCGAGCGCTGGCTCGACCTGTGTGACGTGGTGGTCGAGGAAGGTGACCCGGCGTTGGACCGGATCGCGGCGAACGTCACTGCCCACCCCGTCACCGCCGCCACTCTGGCTCTGTTGTTGCGTGGGCAAGACCACCTGTCGCTGGGTGAGGGCCTCGTGGCCGAGTCGTCCGCCTATTCGGTGCTCCAATCCGGTCCCGAGTTCGCCGCGTGGCGCCAGACACATCCGGCGCGTGCCGACAAGGACGGCGCTCCCCGGGTCCGGGTGGAGCGAAACGGCGCGGTCATGGCGATCACGCTGACCCGACCCGATCGGTTGAACGCACTCGACGCCCAGATGCGCGACGAGCTCATCGAGGCGCTGACATTGGCGGCGGCCACGTCCGAGGTGCAGCGGGTGGAGCTGCGAGGAGAGGGAAAGGCCTTCTGCGCCGGTGGCGATCTCGACGAGTTCGGGACCAGGTCCGACCCTGCGACCGCGCACATCATCCGGCTGGAGCGGAGCATCGGACGCTCGATCTCCCTGCTCGGGAAGTCGACTGCGGCGTACCTGCATGGTGCGTGCATGGGCTCCGGCATTGAGCTGGCCGCCTTCACTGATTGGGTCGTGGCGGCAGCTGACACGCAGATCGCACTGCCTGAGATCGAGCTCGGCCTGGTGCCGGGTGCGGGTGGGACGGTCAGCCTGAATCGCCGGATCGGGCGGCTGCGCACCGCGTGGCTGGCGTTTTCCGGATGCACGATCGGCCCCGAGACCGCGCCGCGCGTGGGGTCTCGTCGACGACCTCGAACACTGAACGACGTTTGGGCAGGTGCGCACGAACCCCGGGGACTGCTCAGTCCGAGTTACGCGCACCTTCGGCGGCCCCCCGTCACCCTGGTCCAAAGGGGCGAAGGGCGCGACGTCATGACCCGGCCGCTCGGGCCGACAACGGTGAGCTCTCCATTGGCGTCCCCGGTCATGGTCCAGCCCTTGGTGTGCACCAGGTGATGGTGAAAGTCACACGCGAGGACCAGGTTGTCCAGATCGGTCGTGCCGCCCGGCTTCCATGCCACGACGTGGTGCACGTTGACGAAGGTCACGGCGCGACAGCCCGGGAAGCGACAATGTCGGTCCCGGCGCATGACTTCGCGGCGCTGGGTGGGCGTGGCGAAACGCCGGGCCCGGCCCTCGTACATGGTGTGGCCGACATCGTCGTCGACGCCCAGCGCGATGGTGGCGTCACAGGCGATGCGCTGCACCGTCTCGACGTCGATCAGGCCGTCGTGCTCGAGCTCGCCGGCCAGCTCGCTGGGTTCTCCTGAGTCCTCGACCAAGGCGTCGAGGGCGACGTGGGCCACCACGAGGAACGGCCTCTTGGTCGTGGTCGCCCCCGGCGCCATGGCCGCCCCCGGAGCCGCCGAGGCCATGAGCCCGCTGAACCCGTCGCAGCGGCGCTGGTCGAGCGGTGTCTCGCCGTCAGAGGCGATGGTCTCGGTCCACGCGTCGATGCAGGCCTTGGTCGCCGCGTAGGACTCGGCGGGCAGCTGGGCGCTGAGCGTGCGCAAGGTGTCGTTGAAGCGCAGGTAGCGCCGGTCGTGCTCGGACTCGGACTGGGACTGGGACCCGCTGCGCCGGCGTGCCGCCTCGGTGCGGGCGACGTCGGCCAGCTCGGCGACCGAAAGCTCCTTGGCCTGGGCGCACAGGGCGCGGTCGCTCTCGGGGGTGGCCACGTCGGCCACGACGCGCACCTTGTCAAAGGTGATGTCCCCGCGACAGAGCGAACCGACGAGGTGGGGCAGGTCCCAGGCCTTCTCGCCGACGTGGCTGAGGGCACGGGCGCTCGGCGCGGAGACCCCGAAGCGCTCGGTGGCCCAGGCCTCGACCGAGGTCGCCCCGTCTTCTTGGAACGCCTGGCGCCGCTCGACCTCGCCCAGGCGCAGAGCGATCCTGCCCTGGGCCGCCGCCATCAGTGCGACGTCTTCGGCCAGAGCGGCGGCGAGCTCCTCGTTGGACTCGGCCGCCACGGCGCTGATCAGGTCGGCACCGGTCGTGCCGGGGGCGGTCTCGTCGGTGAGCGTGGGGGCCATCGGCGGGAGAACGGTCCCGGCCGCCGGGAGGGAGCGCGCAGAATCGGGCGGTCAGCTGCCCGGCGCGGTCACGTCAACCCAATCCACCCTCTTCGCGCAGCGTCGTGATGGCGTCCCAGTCGAGGCCCGCCTCGAGGAGGACCTCTTCGGTGTGCTGGCCGAGCTCGGGGGCGGGGCCGGGCGGCTTGGTGATGTGGCCCGAGAAGTGCGCCGGCGCCGCCACGATGCGGTAGTCGCTGCCGTCGTGCGCCGTCACGGAAGGCAGGAAGCCGTTCGCCTCGACCTGGGGATGCGTGTGCAGCTCGGAGGGGCGGAGGACGGGGGCCCAGACGCCGCTGAAGCCGGTGAACATCTCCTTGACCTCTTGGAGGGTGAGGGTGGCGAAGACGGTGTCGAGCTCGTGGACGAGCGTTTGGCGGTTCTCATAGCGGTGGGGGGCGCTGTCGTATCGAGGGTCGATGATGAGATCGGGGCGACCCAGCAGCGTGCAGAACTCGTCCCAGAAGCGGTCGGGTTGCAGGCAGACGAAGTAGATCCAGCGGTCGTCCTTCGTGGCGTAGCCGTTCACGAGCGGGTTGGGCGCCAGGGTGCGGTCTCCGTAATTTGCGACGTCGCCCATGTAGGGGCTGCCGGTGATGTCGGGCGACAGCGCCCACATGCCGACGTGGAGCAGCGAGACATCCACGACGGAGGTCTCGCCGGTGTTGGCCCGCTTGAAGAGTGCGAAGCCGATGGCGCCGGCGATCGTGTTGGCGCCCTGCAGGTCGAAGAAGGCGGGGGGTTGGGGGAGGGGCTCGATGCCGCCGTCGGCCTTCGGGGTCATCTTGTAGGCCATGCCGCTGCTGGCCCAACCGCACGCCATGTCGTACCCCCCGACGTCGGCCATTGGGCCTTCGGGCCCCCAGCCTGTACCTCGTACATAGATGACGTCGGGGTTGATGGCCCGGATGTCGTCGACGTCGATGCGGAGCTTGGCCCTGATCGGCGCCAGGTTCGAGGTGACGAAGACGTCGGCGGTCTTGACGATGGCGGCCAGCGCTTGGCGGCCGGCGTCGGTTGTCAGGTCGGCGGTGACGCTGCGCTTGCCCCGGTTGGGGATCTCGATGAAGGGGTTGGGCCCGCCGCCGCCCAGGTTGAGCATGTTCAGCAGCGCCCGCTGCGGGTCGCCGTTGGGCGGCTCGACCTTGATGACGTCGGCGCCGAGGTCGGCGAGGACCGCGCCGGCGGCCGGGACGAAGGTCCAGTTGGCCACCTCGACGATGCGCACTCCATTGAGCGGGCCAGCCATGGTCTCCCCGATCTGCTCGTGCCGGTTTGCTGCTGCGGCGGGACGAGCAAGAAGGGTATCCCCTATTGCCCGGTGCGAGGTCAGGTCAGGTCAGGTCAGGTCAGGTCAGGTCAGGCCGGCTCGGCGGGCGACGTCTTCGAAGCCGCGGTCGAAGGGGTCGTCGGTGAGGTAGGGGGAGACGGCCAGGACGTCGAGTCCGGGGGCGAGGTCTTCGGACCGGTCGTCGACGAAGACGGCGCGGCGACCCCTGAGGGGCAGGTGCGAGGTCCGGTAGCAGCCGTCGGCATCCCGGCCGTCCTTGGCGAAGCAGCCGTCGACGAGATGGTCGACGCGGAGCTGTTCGGCCCGGGCCTGGGCGTAGGTGTCGCCGCCGGCGCTCCACAAGACGACGCGCCGCCCTTCGGCGGCCAGGTGTTCGAGGATGACCCGGGCGCCGGGCCGCAACGAAGAGCCGGTCAACGAGTCGATCAGGCAGCCGTCCACGTCGAAGACCCAGCACTCGGACTCGGTGGGGGGCGACGGCGACGGCGACGGTTGTGTCGGGCTCGTCGGATCGTCGCTGGCCAGGCGGTCGCAGGACATTATTGGTATACTCTATTCGCCATGCAACACCCTTGGGACCGGCGGCTCGGCTTCTGGTATCTCGCCCAGGAATACCCGGATCAGCCGGCCGTCGTCGGCTGCCCTTCCGGGGTCACGCTCACCTTTTCGGAGCTGGCCGGACGGGCCCACCGCCTCGTCCACGGACTCCGTGCGCAGGGCCTCGGTGCCGGTGACATCGTTGCCTATGCCCTGCCCAACGACGTCGACATGCTGTGCTGGCAGCTGGCAGCGAACGAGGGCGGCTTCCAGTCCATCGCGCTCGAATCCCGCTCTCTCCGGTGTGGAGATCCAGCGCATCGTCGACCATTCCGAAGCGGCGGCCATGATCCTGCACCACGACTTCGCCGACCGCGTGCACCAGATGTCGGGTACCGGGTCGATCAAGCTCAGGGTTTCGGTCGGTGGCGACATCGAGGGTTTCATGTCGGAGGAGTCTTTCGTCAGGGACCAACCGACGACGGAGCCGCCCGACCGCCAGCTTGGTCTCCCCATCTCTTATTCGTCGGGCACCACCGGGCAGCCCAAGGCCGTCGTCCGGCCGGGCCTGCGCACCATCGACCCCTCGGTGGCCGCCGACATGGCCAAGAGCTTCGGCCACGCGTTCCAGTTCCAACCGCTCACGGGGGTCCACCTGGTTTCGGCCGGCATGCACCACGGCGGGTGCCAGGGCTTCTACATGGGCGCGTTGAATGTCGGCCAGGCGCTCGTGATCCTGGGCAAGTTCGACCCGGAGAAGACGTTGGCCGCCATTGAGCGGTACCGGGTCACGACGGCCTACATGGTGCCGACCCAGTTCGTCCGCTTCCTCCGCCTGCCGCAGGAAGTCAAGGACAAGTACGACCTTTCGAGTCTGGAGGTCGTCGTCCACTCCGCCGCGCCATGCCCGCTCGAGGTGAAGCGGCAGATGATGGAGTGGTGGGGTCCTGTCATCTGGGAGACGTACGGCGGCATGGAGGGTGCGGCCACCATCGCCAAGCCCTACCGCTGGTTGGAGAAACCGGGAACGGTCGGTCGTTCCGTGGCCGGCATGCACGTCAAGATCCTCGACGATGACGGCAACGAGCTCCCCCGCGGCGAGGTCGGCGGTGTGTATCTCGAGCCCGAGCGCGGGACGTCGTTCGCCTACAAGGACGACCCCGAGCTCACAGCGTCGGTCAGCAAGGGGAAGGCCTTCACGCTCGGCGACATCGGGTTCATGGACGACGACGGGTATCTCTTCATCCGCGACCGGGCGAAGGACATGATCATCAGCGGCGGCGTGAATATCTACCCGGCGGAGGTGGAGGGGGTTCTCTCGGGCCACCCTTCGGTGGGTGACGTCGCCGTCATCGGTATTCCCGACCCCGAATGGGGTGAGCAGGTCAAGGCGATCGTCGAGCTCGTGGACGGGGTGGCGCCGAGCGACGAGTTGGCCGAGGAGCTGGTCGTCTACTGCCAGCATCGGATGGCCCGCTATAAGTGTCCGCGGACGGTCGACTTCCGGGACGAGCTCCCGCGAACTGACGGTGGCAAGCTCTACAAGCGCATTTTGCGCGACGAATACTGGTCCGACGCAGAGCGCAAGGTGTGATGCGGGCCACCACGGCCGGAGGAGGCACGCGCTAGGCATGGATTTCGGCTTCGGCGAAGACCAGGAGCTGCTCCGCGCGACGACGCGCCGCTTCCTCACCGAGCATCAGTCACTGGCCGACGTGCGGCGTTCCCTCGAGGAGCCCGACCTCTTCGACGCGGGGATCTGGCGCCAGGGGGCCGACCTCGGCTGGACGGCCATGCTCGTCCCGGCCGAATACGAGGGTGGCAGCGTCACCGACCAGCCGCTGGTCGACCTCGTCGTGCTGGCCGAGGAGCTCGGACGTGAGCTGAATCCCGGGCCGTTCCTGCCCTGCAACGTGGTGGCGGATGCCATCACCCGTTTCGGGGCCGATGTGCAGGCGAAGGAGCACCTGCCGCGCATCGCCCGCGGCGAGGCGACCTGTGCCTGGTGCCTGAGCGGTGACGGGTCCCCGGAGCAGTCCGCGGTCGAGGTGCGCGCCACCCGTGCGCAGGGTGGGTGGCATCTCAGCGGTGTGGCCCGCTACGTGCATGCCGCCGGCAATGCCACACTGCTGCTCGTCACGGCGAAGGACGCCGAGGCCGACGCCGTCGTCAACCTGCTGGTGCCGCGACCGACTGCGGGCCTGTCCGAACGTGTCCTCACCGGCCTCGACCTGACGCGTCGGTTTGCCGAGGTGCGCTTCGACGACGTCTCCGTGCCCGCCGCGGCGGAACTCGCCGGGGGGTGGGCCGTGCCGGAGCGCTGCCTCGCGCTCGCCACGGTGCTGCAAGCGGCGGAGTCCGTCGGGGCGGCCGAAATCGTGTTCACGTCGACCGTGGAGTATCTCAAGAAGCGCGTGCAATTCGGCCGGACCATTGGCAGTTTCCAGGCCATCAAGCACCGCCTGGCCGATCTCCTCCTGGATCTGGAGGGCATGCGGGCCGCCGCGCACTACGCCGCCCTGGCGCTCGGAGACGGCCTGCCCGACGCCGCGGAAGCGGTGGCCACTGCCGGGGCCTACGTCGACGACACCTTTGCCCATCTCTGTGGTGAGGCGCTGCAGCTCCATGGGGGCATCGGCTTCACCTGGGAGCACGACGTGCACCTCTTCGTACGCCGGGCCAAGGTCAACCAGGTCCTGTACGGGGACGGAGCGTGGCACCGCGAGCGCCTGGTCAGCCTGGTCGAGGCCGACGTGCAGCAGACAGTGGGGGCCTGAGCGATGGATGTGGTCGTCCCGCCGATCCCGGAGAGCTACGACGGCTATCGGACCACGCTTCGTGCGTTCCTCGCCGAGCACAAGCCCACCCTCCGGTGGAAACAGCGGACGGGCCTGCGCGTGCCCGACCGCGCCGACGACGTCGAGCTGCTGCGGGACTATGTCAGAGCCATCTACGACGCCGGCTACGTCGTCGCCCGCTTCTCTTCCGAAACCGGTGATCCGTACGAGCAGCGCATTCTGGAGCAGGAGTTGGGCGCGGCCGGGGTTCTGCACGTGCTCGGGAACCCACTCGTGGCCGGAGCGCTCAAGCACTTCGGCACCGAGGAGCAACGTGCCGAGTACCTGCCGCCGATGGCGCGAGGCGACCACATCTGGACCCAGCTGTTCAGCGAGCCAGATGCCGGCAGCGATCTCACCTCGCTCCAGACACGAGCACAGCGCGACGATGACGCGTACGTGGTTGTGGGCCAGAAGGTCTGGAGCACGTGGGCCCAGTGGTCCGACTACGGCTACCTGCTGGCGCGGACGGAGCCGGTCGAAGGCCCCGCCGGTATTTCGGCCTTCATTCTCGACATGCGGAGTCCCGGCGTGGACGTGCGACCGCTGCGAGAGATGACGGGGACGACCGACTTCAACGAAGTGTTCTTCGACGAGGTGCGGATCCCGGCGGCCAACATGATCGGTGGACCGGGGGAGGGCTGGCGGGTGGCTGGCGCCAGCCTGGCCGAAGAGCGCTCCGGTGTCGGTGGCGGGGGTGGTGGCGTCGACCCGGTGGTCCGGCTCCTCGACGTCGCCCGTCGGCACAATCGAGGTGGCCAGCCGGCCATCCACGACGGTGCGGTCCGTCAACAGATCGGTGCCTTTGCGGCCAGGGTGCGGATCCAGCGCCACCTGGGTCAACGCGTGGCCACCAAGGCGGCCAGGGGCGAGATCACTGCGGCCGACGCCCCGCTGTCGAAGATCTGGTTCAGCGAGTTGAACCTCGAGATGGCAGAAGCCGCCCTGGCGTTGCAGGGTGCCCGCTCCATGGCGAGCGAGGGCGACGACCTGTCGTTCGAGGATGGTCGCTGGCAGGATGCTTTCCTTTACGCTCGGGCGTGGACCATCGCAGGAGGATCGAACGAGATCATGCGTAACCTCATCGCCGAGCGGGGACTGGGCCTGCCCCGGGAGCCACGCGGACAGCTCCAGTCGTGACCGAGACGTCGCGTCACGAGCACAAGCACCCGCACGCGCAACCTGGTCCGCCCCACGCCCAGCGCGCCCGCGGCGCCGCCGCGGCGAACGACCCCTTCCCGGGCGTGGAGAAGGTCCGGGACGGGCTGTGGAGTATTCCGGTGCCGCTCCCGAACAACTCGCTGCGTTACGTCCTGGTCTACGTCTTCGAGACGGACCAGGGGCCCTATCTGATCGACGCCGGCTGGAACACCGACGACGCCTTCGGGGCGCTCTCGGCCGGCATGAAGGAGGTGGGCTCCGACATCGCCGACGTCCAGGGGGTCATGGTCACGCACATCCACCCCGACCATTACGGACTGGCCGGGCGGATCAGGGAGGCCTCGGGAGCCTGGATCTCGCTGCACCCCGCCGATGCCGAGCTCATTCACGACCGCTACGACGAGCCCGATGACCTGTTGGAACGGGTGGCGGCCGCGCTCCGGCGTATGGGCGCGCCCGCCGAGGAGTTGGAGCCGTTGCAGAACGCCGCCATGCCGGTGCGGCAGTTGGTCGACGCCGTGGTCCCGGACATCCTCTTCGAGGACGGGGCGCGACCGGACGTTCGGGGTTGGGACCTCACCGCTATTTGGACACCGGGCCACTCGCCGGGGCACCTGTGCTTCTACGAGGCGACGCAGGAGCTCATGCTCTCGGGTGACCACGTGTTGCCGCGCATCACGCCCAACATCCCGTACCACCCCCAGGCGGGGGCGAACCCGTTGGGTGACTACCTCGCCTCGCTCGACAAGCTCGAGCCCTACAAGGTGCGCGAAGTGCTACCGGCCCACGAGTACCGCTTCGACGACCTGCACGCCCGCCTGGAGGAGTTGCGCCGGCACCACGGGGAGCGCTTCGGCGAGGTCATCGCCATACTGCGGGAGGGGCCGCGCACCGCCTGGTACGTGGCGCAACACATGAAGTGGTCGCGTCCCTGGGACGACATCGCAGGGTTCATGCGAAGGGCCGCCGTGGGCGAGGCCGTGTCGCACCTGCGTGTCCTCGAGATCGATGGTCTGGTGCAGGTCGAGGACGGCGAGCCGGCCCTGTGGTCGCTCGCGGAGCAGGCCGCCCTCTGACCGCCTGGCGCAGTCGTCAGCCCCCGCGTGCGGTGGAGGTCGTGACCCCGAGCGCCCTCTCGCAGAACGAGCGCACCTGACGTGACGCTTCGGGGCGCGGCAGCTTGTCCCGCGTCGGGTTGAGGCCCGCCGCGGCCCAGGCCACCGATTGCACCAGGGGCGCGTCGGCCGCCGGGTCGGCCAGTGGGAACGAACCATCGGCAGCGCCGAGCGCGAGCAATGCTTGCAGGGGCGCCATCAGGAGCCTGGCGGCATGGCGCGTCTCCTCCGCGTACCCTTCGGCGCGCATGGCGCCTGGCGACCCGAGCACGGCGACCCGCGCTGCTTTGGTTCGATGGTGGCCGAAGCTCAGGATCTCGTCGATCCACGCGTCGAGTGCGGCCCGCGGGCTCGGGGCCGCGTCCACCTTCGCCTGCAAGCGCACTGCGGCAGCCTCGGCTTCCCGCCGGTAGAGCGCGCACAGCAGCTGGTCTTTCGACTCGAAGTGCCGGTAGAAGGATCGGGTCGACAGGTCCGCCTCGTGCAGGATGTCGGCCACTGCGGCGTCGACGTACCCGTTGCGCTCCATGACGACGAGGGCGGCGTCGAGGAGGAGGCGCAGCTCGTCCTCGGCCTCGAAGCGTCGCGGGCGACCGGCGCGCGTCGTCGGTGCGGCCTTGGATCCCGGCATCCTCAGGCCATCCGAGCCCTGGGCAGTGGGAAGGTGTCACTGACCTGGTCGAACCAGATCTGCACCTTGTCACCGATCCGGACGGTGTCGGGGTCGGCGTCGGTGATGTTGAGCAGGAGACGCGCGCCGGCACCCTGAGTCCCGTCGAGCTCGATGACGCCCGACACGTAGGGAACGACGGCGGCCAGCTGCGGGGAGAGCGGGTGGCGCACCACGGTGTAGGTGTAGATCGTCCCGGTGCCGGGCAGATCGACCCACTCGAACGCCTGGCTCTGGCACACGAAGCAGAACGGCTGGGGTGGAAGGACGAACGTGCCGCACACCGTGCACCTTGGTGCCGTGAGCCGACCTTCGTTGGCGGCGTCCCAGAACGGCTGCGTCGATTCGTCAGCGAAGGGGTCCTGCATCATGGAAGGGAACGTGCCCTGAATGAGATCGGTCATTGTGCTGTTTCGCCTCGTTCTCGTTGGGTCAGTTGTGCAGCAGCGTGCCGCTGACGGGAAGGCCGGACGGTCCGCCGGTCACGACGGCCACCTCGGCGCCGTCGACCTGGTTGACGGCCACGCCCCGGAGTTGCTCGACCGCTTCCCGAACGTGGGTCATGCCGATGATGTACGCCTCGGAGAGGTGACCGCCGTGCGTGTTGACCGGAATGGAACCACCCTTCCAGCGGATGTTGCCGTCGGCCACGAAGGGCCCCCCCTCGCCGATCGGGCAGAACCCGTAGTCCTCGAGTTGCATGATGACCATCGGTGAGAAGTGGTCGTAGAACAGGGCGACGTCGACGTCCTCGGGCCCCATGCCCGCCATCTCGTACATCCGCTGGGCAATCGGTCGGTTCCCCGAGGAAGCGAAGTACTCGTCGGGCATCTGGAAGTAGGTGAAGATGGCGGAGCCCCAGCGGCCGGCACCACCGTGCGCGCTCCCTCCGATGTACACGGGCTTCTGACGCAGATCCTTGGCCCGCTCGGCAGATGTGACGACTGCGGCGACGGCGCCGTCGGTTTCCATGGTGTAGTCGAACAGGCACAGCGGGTCACTGATCATGCGCGCGTCGAAATACTCGTCGAGCGTGAGCGGATCCGTGCGGATTGCGGTGGGGCGACGGATGGCGTTCTCCCGCTGCGAGATGCACACCTCGGCCAGGTGCTCCCGCTTGGTGCCGTAGAGCTCCATGTGGCGCCTGGTCAGCAGGGCGAAGCTGTGTCCGGGAGCCATCAGGCCCGCACCGGCGATGAAGGCGGCGTAGTTCGGCACTCCCCCGCTGCCGTATGGGCTCCCGCCACCGCTCAGCCCCGCCCCACCGCCACCGACGGCGCTGCCGCCGAGCCGACGCTTGGCCTGTTGCAGTGTCATGAGGGTCACGCAGACCTCGGCCTGGCCCGACACGATGGCCGAAGCCGCCAATCCGAGGGAGCCGGCCGAGCCGCCGCCGCCGGACGTCAGTGAGGCGGCGAACCGCACTTCGGGCACGCCGAGGACCGAGGCGACCTGGGCCGGGTCGCACGAGCTCGAGTAGATCGTGAACCCGTCGAGCTCCTTGATCGTCAGGCCCGCGTCGTCCAACGCAGCGAGGATCGCCTTGCAGGCCAACTCGAGCTCGGTCTGGGGGAGCGACTCGCCGCGCTTGTAGTAGGGCGTCGCCCCGATACCCACGACGGCGGTCTTGTCCTTCAGCGTTTCCGGCACTACGTGTCCTCCCGGAGAGTTAGTCGGGCAGCGATGTGGCCAGCACGGGTACCTCGGCGAGCGAGCGCAGCGCGTCGTTGAGGTGCGTGCAACAGTCGGCCTTCTGTAGTCGGGCCAGCACTTCGGTGCGCATCGCCCGCAGCTCGGTGCCCGCCATCCACGACGCGTTCGGTGCTGCACCGGGACATTCGGCGTAGGGCAGCACACGCGGCACGGCTGTGACGGAGAGCAGCACGCCCGACGCCCGGTCGGCTTGGCCGAGCAGCTGGTACTCGTGCACCACGAGCTCCCGGCCGTCGGGATCCCACGCGCTGTCACGGAACATGGCGTCGATGCCGAGGATGCCCTCCTCGTCCCACACGTCGATGCGTCGTGCCCGCCGCATGGCGGGTACGGGAGGTTCATCGAGCTCGTGCCAGCCCAATGGGTCGCTCGGGTCGGCCAGCGGTCCCGGGTACGCGGTGTTCTGGTTGTGGATGATGGAGCCGTCGGGCCGCAAGGCGCTCGATCCCGCCTGGAACCCCGAGCAGATGTCCGTCATCTGGCGGACCGGCGCCCTGGTGAGGCGCTCGCGCATCTCGGGCAGGTGGTCCAACCAGCGGACGAAGACGAAGCCGGAGATGAGCGTGGAGCCGGCCAGATCGTCGAGCAACAGGTGGAGCGGCGTGCCACCCGCCGCTTCCTCGGGCAGTTCTGTCGCAATCGCCTTGCGCAAGTTGCCGCCGGCCCGGCAGCCGACCAGCCGCTCGAGCGCGGCCGGCGCCGGATCCGCCTCGATCCGCAGGATGTCACGCTCGGGGCCGGTCACCGCGTAGAGGTCGGCTTCCCTGACGAGTGAGGGTCCCCCGTCCGACGGCGTCAACAGATCACGGGCCCGTCCCTTGAGGTGGAGGTCGGTGCCCATGCCGTCGGGCCAGAACATGAGCACTGTCGATGTGCGGCGGACCGAGCCCGGTCGGCGAGAGGGCGGCGCCACAGCCGGATTCGAGGGAGGCGCGGTCAGCCGCGACACCGGCGAACCCTGTTTTCGCAAACCATGTTTTCATTCTAAGCACGCATTCTGGCGCTGCACATTTCCGGGCACTCTTTTGGTGAAGGTGCTGGTCAAGGATGCCGAAGGTGGGGTGTGACCAGGTAGAATCGCTGCAATGACCACGACCCGGACGGCCACGCGCGACATGCCGCGCCCGGGCGCCGACTCCAATGCGAAGCGGGCGGCCAAGGTGGCGGACCTCATCATCGAGGACGTCATGGCTCTGGGCTGGCCGGTCGGCGAGGTCCTGGGCTCCGAGGCGGATTTGCTCGAGCGCTACCAGGTGAGCCGGGCCGTGTTCCGTGAAGCGGTGCGCCTCCTGGAGCATCAGCAGGTGGCACGTACGCGGCGCGGACCCGGTGGCGGCCTCGTCATCACCGAGCCGACCGTCGGGGCGGTTATCGACGCGGTCGTGCTCTATCTGCACCGGGTGGACGCTCGTCTCGATGAGATCTTCGAGGCACGGATCATCCTGGAGGATCTCGCGTGCCAGCTCGCAGCCGAGCGGACGGACGAGAACGATCTGGCGGAGCTGCGGCGCTTTGTCGAGGAAGTACCCGTCGAGCGAGATGGAGACCCGCGCGAGCTCCACGCGTTGGTGGCCGTGATCAGTCGCAATTCCGGTCTGGAGCTCTTCGTCGACGTCTTCAACCGGGTGGCACAGCTGTACTCGCCGGATTGGCAGAAGCTTGGCGACGCCGTTGGCAAGGAGACGACGCATGCGCACGCCATGATCTCCGAGGCGCTGATGGCGGGCGACTCCGGGCTGGCGCGCCACCGGATGCGGAAACACCTGCAGGCGGAAGCAGAATTCTTCAGGCGTCGGCGCTCGACCCGCCAACTGCTCCCCGATTCGGTGGTCCTTGCCCAGTCGGTGCAGGGCAAGGGGGCCGAGGTGGTGGCGCGCAACATCACTCAGGCCATCGTGGCCGAGGGGATGCAGCCCGGCGACCTTGTCGGGACCGAACCAGAGTTGATTGAGCAAGAGGGCGTCAGTCGCGCCCTCCTGCGAGAGGCCGTGCGGTTGCTCGAGCATCATCAGATCGCCCGCATGCGCCGCGGCCCGGGCGGTGGCCTCTTCGTCATGGCCCCGAGCGCAAACGCCGTCACCGAGGTCGCCGCCATCTATCTGGCCCGACGCGGCATGAAGTTGGCTGAGTTGGCGGAATTGCGGACGGGCATCGAGGTGGCCATCGCTGATTTGGCTGCCGAGCGGGTCGACGAGGAAGGTGTCATTGGTCTGCAAGAGGCGCTGCTCCGGGAAGAACGCGGGACAGATGCGGAGCAGGCGGAGCTGGTCCACGATCTCCACGCCGCGGTGGCCGCGGCAGCCAAGAATCGGGTGCTCAACCTGGTGGCGCTCGTGCTGATCCGGCTGAGTCGTCTGCACCAGATCGAGCGATTGGCACCCAAGGCACGGAAGCAGATCAGGGCCGAAGTGCTGCGCACCCACGAGGGCATCGCCCGGGCGGTCGAGTCCGGTGACCGCGAGATGGCCCGGCACCGCATGCGCCGACACCTCGAGGCGCTGGGCGCCCTCATGCGCTGATCAGCGTCGTTCTTCCCGTGTCTTCCCACACGCCTTGACATCGCGGCCGATATGAGAACATCATTTGCATATTGGGCGATGTTCCGTCGCGCCATGTGAGGAGGGCACATGAGTGACCTGGGAGAGAAGAAGCTGTGGGCGAACTCGGGCGATTCGCACCTCATGGAACCACCGGATCTGTTCGCCTCCCTGCCGGACGATATTCAAGAGCGCCTGCCTCGCAGCGTGAAGGACCCGAGCGGCGACTTCGAGACGATCTACATCGACGGCCAGGAGTTCCGACGTGACCTCCCCAAGAGTGACAAGCCCAAGAAGGGTCTCGGCATCAATGCCCGGCCAACGGATTCGCAGGAAGAGGACTTCATCAACCGCGTCATCGGCGGGAACGACCCGGTGGCGCGGATCAAGGATCTCGACAACGAGGGCGTCTGGGGTGAGGTCATGTACCCCTCACTCGGCATCTGGACGTTCAACGTCCGAACGCCGCGGGTGGTCAAGGAGGGCTGCCGCGCCCTGAACGACTGGGCCCTCGAGTTCCAGCACAACTCGCCGCGCTTCGTCTGCGTGGCGTCCGTCCCCTTGCTCGATATCGACGACGCCGTGGCCGAGGTCAAACGGGCCTGCGAAGGAGGGTTCCTCTGCGGATTTCTCCCGACGCGTCCCCCGCTGGGTCGGCCTGAGTGGAATGACGAGGAGTGGGACCCTCTCTGGGAAGCATTTGCCGAGACAGGAATGGTCATCGGCTTCCACATCGGGACCGAGCCGCACGATCCCACGGAACGCACCGGCGTCTACTACCGCGGCCGTGGCGGCGCAGTGCTGAACTACGTGGAGACCACCTACGGAGGCCAGCGTGCGGTCACGCAGCTCATCGCCTGCGGAGCGCTCGACCGTCATCCCGAACTCAAGGTCCTGGTCTCCGAGGGCGGGGCGACGTGGGGTCCCTTCATTGCTGACCGCATGGACGAGGGCTACCGCCAGCACGGCGCGGCCGTCAGGCCCACGCTCTCGAAGCTCCCGAGCCGATTCCTCTATGACCAGGTCTATGCGTCGTTTCAACACGACATCTCCGCCGTGGCCGCCAACTCGGCCATGGGATGGAAGAACGTCATGTGGGGGAGCGACTACCCGCACTTCGAGGGCACCTTCGGACACACGCAGAAGACGTTGCACGAGCTCTTCGACGGGGCGGACGCCACAGTGAGCCGGCGCATCCGCATCGGCGCCTTCCAGGAACTCTTCCCGAGCGTCCCTGCGCCCCCGGAGGGTTGACCGAGACAAACGCGCCGGCCGTCGGCGAGCGCCTCCGGAAGCGTCATCGAGCCTTTTAGGATACTCTTTAGGGGTCAAGATCGGAAGGGGCGAGGCGACCAATGGCCACCACGACGTCGGAAGAGTTCAAGAAGGCGACCGACTACCAGTTCAAAGAGGAGGACATCGAGCGCGCCAAGGCGCTCGTCGGCCGCTGGGCGCCCTCGGGCGCCCGTGAGTTCCTGACCACGGCGACGCCCGACGCGATGCGGAACTTCGCACGGGGCTACGGCGACGACAACCCGCTCTTCGCGTCAGAGGACTACGGGAAGACCACGCGCTGGGGCGGACAGCTCGCTGCTCCCATGATCCCGATTGCGCTGAACCGCCCGCTCTACGCCGATCCGCCGAAGGAGAGGATCAAGCGGCCGTCGTTCCGCGGCATCCATGTCTTCGTCTCCGGCAGCACCTGGCAGTGGTTCCGCCCGCTCATGGAGGGCGACTCGCTGTACAGCTTCGGCGGCACCGAGTCGGTCGTGGAGAAGAAGTCCGAGTTTGCCGAGCGCTCGCTGCTCGTGACCTACACGAGCGTGAAGATGAACCAGCGGGCGGAGATCGTCGCCATCTCACGCACGCTGGCGATTCACACCGAGCGCAAGACCGCCCGGGAGAAGGGAAAGTACTCCTCCCTGGAGCCGGCGACCTATTCCGACGAGGACATCGAGAAGATCGACGCCATCTACGCCGCCGAACAGGTCCAGGGACCGCAGCCCCGCTACTGGGAGGACGTGCACGTCGGCGAGACGCTGAACCCGATGGCGAAAGGGCCGCTGACGACGACCGACATGATCGTCTTCCACGCGGGCGGCTACGGCTTCGTGCCCTACGAGCCGTGCACCAACCGGATCGCCTACAAGAACCGTCAGCGCATCGCCCCCTTCTACGTCAAGAACGAATACGGCGTGCCCGACGTGGCGCAGCGTGTCCACTGGGACTCCGCGTGGGCCCAGGCCATCGGCAATCCGATGGCCTACGACTACGGAGTGATGCGCGATTGCTGGTTGAGCCACTACATGACGGATTTCATGGGCGACGACGGCTGGCTCGTCTCGCAGAGCTCCGAGATCCGTAAGTTCAACTACATCGGCGACACGCATATCTTCACCGGTGAGGTGGTCGACAAGCGCCAAGAGGATGGGCGGTGTGTCGTCGACATAGAGATGCGCGGGACGAACCAGCGCGGCACGGTCACCTGCCCGGCGAAGGCCACAGTCGCATTGCCGAGCCGGGAGCATGGTCCCGTCCGCCTCCCAGAGCCACCGGCAGACTTGGCGGCCCAGGCGGTGCAGATGCTCGAGCGTCACCATGAGATCGTCGCCGAACGTCGGACGAAAGGCGAGGACGAGGGGTGAACCCAGGCCCGGACGGGGGCCTGGCGGTCGAGGTCCAGGCCTGGGTCGACGCCAATTGGGACACGGAGATCACGGTCCGAGAATGGTGGCGGCGTTTAGCTGACGCCGGCTACGCCTATCCGATGTGGCCCGAGGGGCTGGGTGGATCGGGGGCGTCGCGCCGCGATGCCGCAACCATCGCCGGCGTGCTGGCGCAGAATCGGGTCATCGGGCCACCCGTCGGGGCCATGGCCGCTCGCCTCGCTGCCCCGACCATCCTTGAGCACGCGACCGAGGCCCTGCAACAGGAGCTGGTGCGGGCGATCGCGACCGGGGAAGCCGCCTGGTGCCAGCTCTTCTCCGAGCCCGGGTCGGGATCGGACCTCGCCAGTGTCGGCACCCGCGCCGAGCGTGACGGAGACGAATGGGTTGTCACCGGTCAGAAGGTGTGGAACTCGGCCGCCGACGCCTCGGACTTCGGCATGTTGTTGGCCCGGACCGACGTCGACGTGCCAAAACACGCCGGCATCACGTACTTCGCCATCGACATGAAGCAGCCCGGGATCGAGGCGCGGCCGCTCAAGCAGATGAACGGCGCGTCCAACTTCTGTGAGGTCTTCCTGACCGAGGCCAGGGTCCCTGCCGGCCGCGTCATCGGTGAAGTGAACGATGGCTGGCGCGTGGCGCAGACGACGCTGCTCAACGAGCGCAATTCCGTTGCCGGCGGCGGCCTGTTCGGCCTGGTCATGGCCCGCTCAGGTTCGGACGGCGACCTCGACCGCAAAGTGGGCGAGGTGGTCGATCGGGCCCGCGAAGCGGCGCGGGCGCGGAAGAGCCCGCTGTCGGCCGGGGCGGTGCCCGCCAAGGTGATGATCGAGTTGGCGCAGACGTACGGCGTCTCGGAACATCCGGTCGTGCGACAGGAACTCACCCGTTACGTTTCCCAGGTCCGCGTCAACGGGTGGACGATGCGCCGAATCGGCGCCGCTGGGGGGAAGCTCACCGGTGCCGACGGCTCCATCGCCAAGCTCACGACGGCCCGAATCTGCCAGCAGTCACGGGACCTCTCCTACCGGATTGTCGGAGCGCAGGGGATGCTGATGGGTCCGGAATCTCCATTGCAGGGTGACCTTCAGCTGGTCAACCTGGCCAGCCCTGGCAACCGCCTCGGCGGCGGAAGCGACGAGATCCAGCTCAACGTGCTCGGTGAACGTGGCCTCGGGTTGCCCCGCGAACCGAGCAGCGACAGGGATGTGCCGTACCGCGATCTGAGGGTTGGGACGCAGGTCCAGAGGTAGCGGCAGACGGGCCGCCGGGGGCAAAAATGGGTGAGCCGGCGAGATTCTTCCGGGGCTCTTAACCGGCCCGAAGGCTCTGCACACATTCGGGGCGCAGAGTGGCCGCATGAGGAAGCATCCGGGCCGGGTGATCGCTGCCGGCATCTTGTGCTCCATCGCAGCCACGGTTGCCTTGTGGAGCGGCCCGCTGGCGTCGGCCTCGGGCGCCCTGCACTCGAGTGCGACGCAGCATGCGTCGCTTCACAGCGGCCTGCAGGCGGGCAGAGAGCGCTCTGCGGCTTAGGGGGCCTGCTCCTGGGCGGCTTGTTTCTGCGCGAGGCGCTCCATCACCAACTTGACCGACTTCCCCTGGTTCTCGGCCTCGCTGGCGAAGAGCCAGCGCCGGCGTTCCACCTCGTCCTCGGCCGCATTGAGGTTGTCCTTGACCAGGGCCAGGAGAGCGGCCGGTGTCCGTACGAGCTTGTTGGCGACTTCGTAGGTGTAGGCGCGCAACTCGGCCGGAGCGAGTACCTCGTGCACCATGCCCAGTTCCAGCGCCTGCGCCGCCGGGATCTTCTCGTTCAGGAGATAGAGGCGGCGCGCCAGCCCGGTCCCCCCGATGCGTGTCCAGAAGAAGGAGCCGCCGTAGTCACCCGAAAGCCCGTTGGGCGAGAAGTTGGTGGAGAACACGGCGTCCTCGGAGGCGAAGCGGAGATCGCACGCGGCGGCAAGGCTGCACCCTGCCCCGACAGCCGGCCCACCGACCATGGCGATGGTCGGCTTGGGCATCAGGTGCAGCAGCATGGCCGCGTGCCGGTCGTGCCGGGAGAGGTCGCCGGTCAACGCGTCCGGCGGTACGCCCTTCTCGCTGCCCGGGGAGCCGCGCCCGCCGCCCTTGACGTCACCACCCGAGCAGAATCCGCCGTGTCCTCCCTCGGGCGCCGCGCCGGTGAGAACGATCACCTTGGCCTCGGGATCGTCGGCCATACGGCGCACGGCTTCGTCGAGGGCCCCGATGAGCTCCCCGCTCAGTGCGTTGCGCCGCGCCGGGCGGTTCAAGGTGATGGTCCCGATGCGGTCCACCACTTCGGTCAGGATCACGGGGTCGGCGTCGCCGGGGGTCGGTTCTGAGTCGGCTGCCACGGACTCCTCACCTCGCTTTCTGGGGCTAATTCAGTATACTCTAAAGCTCCGGACTGATCACTCGGAGAGTCCGAGCCGGGGGAGGTGCTGATGGATCACCATGACACGTTGGCGTCCCGAGGGCCGCTCGCCGGTCTGCGCGTGCTCGATCTGTCGAGCAGCCTCGCCGGGGCACAGGCGAGCCAGACGCTGGCCGACTTCGGAGCAGAGGTGGTGCACGTCGAGCCGCCCGGAGGGACCTTGCTCCGAGACCTGCCGTCCTTCCCGATGATCGGGCGCGGCAAGAAGTCGATGGTGCTCGACCTCCACCATGACGGTGATGCCGCGCTGGCCAGAGAGATGGCGCTGGGGGCGGATGTGCTGATCGAGACCTTCCGTCCCGGCGTGATGGAACGGCTCGGACTCGGTTGGGATGCGTTGTCGGCCGACAACCCTCGGTTGGTCTACGGCTCGGTCACCGGGTTCGGCCGCACGGGTCCCTACGCCGACGTCAAGGGCTACGAAGCCCTCGTCATGGCCCGCGTGGGTGCACTCTGGGCGTCGCAGGCGATGGTGAGCCGCGAAGGACCAGCCCACGTCTCGGTACCGTATTGCAGCTACGGGGCGAGTCAGCAGTTGCTCACGGGTATCTGTGCCGCCCTGCACGAGCGCGAGCGCAGCGGCCTGGGCCAGCGGGTGGACGCCACGCTGGTGAACGGTGTGGCGTCGCTCGGCACATGGAATTGGTATCTCAACGTCATCACGTCCAAGTTCCCCGACGCCTTCACCCCCTCGTCGCCGATGGGCCAATACGGGACCCCGCTCACTCCCATGGTGTTCATGTTGCTCATCGCACTCAGCAAGGACGGGCGCTGGCTCCAGTTCTCCCAGGTCCAACTGCACCTCTATATGGAGATGCTCAAAGTGATGGGCCTGGACTGGATGCTCCAGGACGATGAGTGGAAGGACGCCGTCTGGGCAGCCGACAGTCCCAAGACCGGCGAGTTCTGGGACAAGCTCTACGAGGCCGTGCAGTCCAAGACGCTGGCGGAGTGGAACGAGGTCTTCGAGAACGATCACAACGTGTGGGCGGAGACGATGCGACACGGGAGCGAGCTCCTGGACCACCCGCAGATGCAACACCTCGGTGCCGTCGTCGAGATCGACGATGCCGAGCGCGGCCTGGTCCGCCAGCCCGGGCCCATCGTCACGATGTCGGTCACGCCCGCACGGTTGGAACACGGCGCACCCGTGCTCGATGCTGATGGGGAGGGACTCCGAGCCGCGCCCTGGACGGCGCTCCGTGGTTCGGACGGGGCAACTGCGAAGGGTGCGGATGCAGGAGCGGCGGCCCTGAGCGACGTGACAATGCTCGAGCTCGGGACGTTCTTCGCCGCCCCCTTCGGCGGCACGGTGCTGCGCGAGGTGGGTGCGCGGGTGATCAAGGTTGAGCCACTCGAGGGTGAGCCGATGCGCGGCCTTCTCCCGTTCCCTGAGGTCGGTGGCGCCAAGTGCGTGCAGGGCAAGGAGTCGATCTGCGTCGATCTGTCCAGCGAGGAGGGGCGGGCCATTGTGCACGCGCTCGCCGGGAAGTCGGACATCGTGCTGCAGTCGTTCCGCGCCGGCGTGGCGGCGCGCCAAGGGGTCGACGCCGAGACGTTGCGAGCGGTCAATCCCGGCCTCATCTACCTCAACTCGCCCGGCTACGGGATCGACGGGCCATGCGGTGACCGCCCCGCCTACGCGCCGACCATCGGGGCGGGCAGTGGACTCGTGATGCGCAACATCGGCACGGCCATTGAGGAGCGACCGGGACTGTCCCTGAAGGAGATCCGGGCCGACGCCCTGCGCCTGTCGGGAGCAGGGACCACGGAGTACGCGCAGGCGGACGGCATCTCGGCCCTCACCGCGGCGAGCGCCATGGCGCTGGGCCTGCTCGTGCGCGACCGGACAGGCGTGTCCCAGGAGATGCTGACGACCATGCTGACCTCGACGGCGCACGCTTTGGCCGACGACATGGCGGAGTACAAGGACCGTCCGCCCACGCCGGCGGCCGACGCCGAGCTCCTGGGCTACTCGGCCCTCTACCGGCTCTACCGGGCAGCGGACGAGTGGATCTACCTCGCCGCGCCCTCCGCGGGAGATTGGGACGCGCTGTGCGCCGTTCTGGTCGAAGAGACCGATCTGGGCGCCGATTCCAGGTTCGCCGACGAAGCGGCGCGACGGTCCAACGATGCTGCGCTGGCACGGGTCCTCGAGTCGGTGTTCGCCTCGAAGCCGGCCCAGCACTGGGAGGACGCGCTGCTGGCCGCCGGCGTCGGATGCGTCGTGGCGCACCGCGAGCCACCCGAGAGCGTCCTGCAGTCGGCCGAATTCGCCGGGGCCGCTGACATGCTGGTGGAGGTGGAGCATCCGACGTTCGGGAATCATGTGCGACTGAAGCCCTACGTGTCGTTCTCGCGCAGCGCCACGGTGGCGGAGCCCGGCGTTTTGGCAGGCCAGCAGACCGACGCCATACTGAGCGAGCTCGGCTACTCGGCTGAGACGATCGCGGATCTGCGAGACAGAAAGGTTGTCGCCTGATGACGGACACTGCGGCGGAGGCGCCGGCCGAGCCGGTCCTCGTCGAAGAGCGGCGCGGAGGCGTGCAGGTACTGCGGCTCAACCGGCCCGAGGCACGCAACGCATTGAACCCCGAGCTGCTGAGCGCCATCGGTCTCGCCATGCTCGACGCCGAGAAGGACCCCGAGGTGCGGGCAGTGGTGCTCACCGGGACGGGGGACCGGGCCTTCTGTGCCGGCATGGACCTGCGCGGCTTTGCCGAGGGTGGCGCGGGCGGGATCGGCGGGGACCACGATGCGATGCGCGGCTTTGCCCGCTTCACCAGCGGGGACATCGGCGTGCCGATTGTCGGGGCCGCCAACGCGACTGCCGTGGCCGGCGGGTTCGAGCTGTTGCTGGGGTGTGACGTGGTGGTGGCTTCGGAGGCGGCCTCCTTCGGCGTGCCCGAGGTCAAGCGCGGCCTTTTCGCCGCGGGCGGCGGCGTGTTCATCAGCACGCGCATTCCCCTGGCCGTGGCGCTCGAACTCACGCTGACAGGTGATCTCATCGACGCCCCGCGAGCACTGTCGCTCGGGCTGATCAACCAAGTGGTCGAACCGACGGAGGTGCTCGACGCCGCGGTGGCATTGGCCGAGCGCATTGCCCGCAACGGTCCCCTGGCGCTCCGTGCCACCAAGCAGATGGTGCGCACGGCATCGACGGACCTCGAGCGCGCCAAGGTGTTGGCCGCAGAGTGGCACCCCAAGGTGTTCAACAGCGAGGACGCCAAGGAGGGTGCGACCGCCTTCATCGAGAAGCGCGATCCGGTCTGGAAGGGCCGCTGAGCCCGGACGTCAGGTTCTGCCGGCTCCGGACTCGGGCTGGCGCTGGGGAGTCGCCGCCGTCTGGGCTGTGGGCTCGGGATCCTGTTCGGGAGGTTCCAGCGGCACCGTGACCCGGGCCACGACGATGTCCTCTCGGTTGCGCAGCGCGGACGAGAGGACGAGGTCGATCTGGTTGTGGAGGATCCGGTAGCGCAATTTGCCCGGACGGATGACCGGGATCAGCACGACCAACTGATCGTCGGGATGATCCGCCCGCAGCTGATCGATGAACGCGACGATCGGCTGGACGACCGAGGCGTAGTCGGTGTGCAGCAACTTGAGCGGTATGCCGCAGTTCCACCGCTCCCAGTCATCGAACAGGTGCTGCGCGTAGGTGGTGGCGTCGTCGCCGCCTTCGAGGACGACGCTCACCGCGATCACCTCCTGCCCGAGAGACTCGGCTTCGCTCAGCGCCTGCTCGGTGAGGCGCGAGATCCGATTAACCGGGACGACCACGATGGTGTGCTTCGGCTTGGGGCGCCCCGGGTTCTGGTCGAAGCGCAGATCTTTGGCCGCCCGCTCGTAGTAGGCGTGAATGCGGAGGAAGAGCACGATGAAGGCCGGGATGGCGATGACGACCACCCAGGCGCCCTCGGTGAACTTGGAGATCAAGAAGACGATGGTGGCGATGGCCGTGACGCACGCGCCGAAGCCATTGATGGCGGCGCGGCGGCGCCAGCGGGGAGGGCGTTCTCGCCACCAGTGGACGACCAGTCCGGCCTGCGACAGCGTGAACCCGATGAACACCCCGATGGCGAAGAGAGGGATCAGGGCGTTCGTATTGCCGTCGACGGCGACCAGCAACGCGCCGGCCAGGACGGTGAGCACCAGGATGCCGTTCCCGAACGTCTGCCGGTCGCCCCGGATGCTGAACAGATGCGGGAGGTAGTTATCCCTCGCTACCAGGCTGGCCAGGACGGGAAGCCCGCCGAAGGACGTGTTGGCCGCGAGGGCAAGCACGACCGTGATGGTGATGGAGATGACGTAGTAGAACCAGCCCCGCCCGACCGACATCGCCATGATCTGGCTCAGCACGGTCTGCCCGGACCGAGGTCCGATATGCCAGCGCTTGGCCAGGACGGCCAGGCCGAGCAGCATGATGCCGAGGATGAGGCCGAGCAGCACTTCGGTGCGCTTGGCACGAATGGTCCGGGGCTCACGGAAGAGTGGCACGCCGTTGGCGATCGCCTCCACGCCGGTCAGTGCGCTGCACCCGGCGGAGAAGGCCTTCAGAATGAGCAGGAACGTCACCGCCTTGAGTCCCACCGTGGGCGTCTGGGACCTCCCCAATTGCGTCTCGTTGAGCCCGAGCGGGTGGATGAGGCCGATGGCGATAATGGCCAGCAATCCGACGATGAACAGCATTGTCGGCAGCAGGAAAGCCCGCGCTGTCTCGCCGAGGCCGCGCAGGTTCAGCACCATGATGAAGAGGAGGATCCCGAGACAGAGCGGGATGGTGGCGCCGTTGAGGCTCGGGAAGGCGGACTGCAAAGAAGCGACGCCCGCCGCGATGGAGACGGCAACGGTCAGCGTGTAATCCACGACGAGCGAGGCAGCGGCGACCAGGCTGGTGTGGGCACCGAAGTTGGCCCGGGAAACCGCGTAGGCCCCGCCGCCCATCGGGTAGGCGTCGATCACCTGCCGGTACGAGAACACCAGGATGGCCAACAGGCCGACGATGGCGATCGTGACGGGCAGGACCAGATGCAGTGCCCCTGCGCCCGCCACGGCCAGCACCAGAATGATGGCTTCGGGGCCGTAGGCCACCGATGTCAAGGCATCGAGTGAGAGGGCCGACAACCCTTGGACCGGCGTGATGCGGTCCTTCCCCGATCCGTCGTGCGACGCCCGCTTGGGCGGACCGATCAACAGGTTCCACAGGTCGGTGGCCGGACCGCCGCGGTCATCTGCCATGAGCGCACTCTACGGCCGGGGACACGAGTCTCGGGTACACCGGCGATGCTCGGTTCGGTGTGCCGCCGCCTGCATAGGATCGGTTTCGTCCGCACGGACGCAACCAGCGGGGGAAAGAGGTCAACGTCGACGTGGAACTCTGGGAGCTCGCCGCCCGTGAGGCGTGTCGCGACACGTTGGCGCAGTACACCCATAGTGGTGACCGCTACCTTCTCGAGGACTTCGCCGGGGCCTTTTGCGAGGACGGTGTTCTCGAGATCCGCGGTGCGGAGCCACTGCAGGGCCGCGACGCCATCATGGCGCGCTTCGGCGGCACGTCGGCGGCCGCGTCAGCCCAGGAGGAAGCGGCTCAAAAGCGCCAAGTGGGAGGGCTGCGCCGTATCGTGCGCCACAACGTCACGAACGTCCGGTTCGAGTCCATCCGGCCGGACGAGGCCATCGTGGCGAGCTACTTCACGGTGATCACCGAGATCGGCCTCGATCACATGGGCCGCTACCGCGACCGCTTCGTCCCTGTCGGCGACCGCTGGCTGATTGCACACCGGTTCGTGTCGACGGATTGGCGGTCCCCCGAGACGACCTTCGGCCCGGCGCCGACCGACAGGTAGGCGGGTACAGAGAACTCGATCCGCGCCGGACGATCGGTCAGCGGCCGGCGTCGAGGACGGCGCCGAGCCACGGCACGCGCTCACGGGCGGCGGCGAGGGCTTCCTCCTCTGAGTCGTACTCCTGCGCCGAGAAATAGGCGACGGGCGTCCAGGCGCCACGGTCTTCCGGATCGCGCCGGAACTCTTCGAATCCGAACGTCCCGTCGGGCCGGAGGAAGATGTCGACGCAACGGTCCACGCTGGGGGTCGAGGGGCTGGCCAGCACTTTCCATGACCTGTCCAGCCGCGATGACATCCGCCTGAGGGTACTGCGGCGTCCTAGTTGATGAGCGGGTCGCGCGGCAGGCCCAGGATCCGCTCCCCGATCTGGTTGCGCTTGATCTCCGAGGTCCCACCGGCGATGGACATGCCTCGGTGCATCAGCACCATCATCGACGTCATCGCCCCGGCGCCGTCCGTATAGGCCGAGTCCGGACCGCCGACAGCTGCCAAAATGGCCGCTGTCTCGTGGCCGATCTCCGACAGCACCAGCTTGGTCACGTTGCCCTCCGGCCCCGGTCCACCGCCGATGACGGCACGATGGGCACTGCGCATGTTGAGCACAGCCATCGCCTCGGTCTGGGCGATGGAGCGCCCGATGCGTCCGGCGCCACCGGCCAGCCGCTCCGGGTGGGCGTCGAAGGGTGCGATGAGCATGTCCGCCGACATCGAACCGCCGCCCTGGCCGCCGCCGATGGACACGCTCTCGTTGCCGAGCGTCGCCCGCGCCACCGTCCAGCCACCGTTGACCGGGCCGACCACGTCGTCGTCGGGGACGAAGACGTCGTTGAAGAAGACCTCGTTGAATTCCGACCGGCCGGTCACCATCTTCAACGGGCGCACCTCGACGCCTTCGGCGTGCATGTCGATGACCATGGTGGTGATGCCCTTGTGCTTGGGCGCGTCAGGCTCGGTGCGAATGGTCGCCAACCCGAAGCTGGCCAAATGGGCCCCGCTCGTCCAGACCTTCTGGCCGTTGACCAGCCACCCGCCATCGACCCGGGTCCCGCGGGTCTTGACCCCGGCGGCGTCGCTGCCGGCGTCGGGCTCGCTGAAGAGCTGGCACCAGATGACGTCCTGGCGCAGGGCCGGCATGACCCAGCGGGCCACCTGGTCCTCCGTCGCGTGCTGAATGAGGGTCAGGATGACCCAACCGGTGATGCTGTACTGCGGGCGTGACACGTCGGCGGACTTGAACTCCTGCTCAATGACGAGCTGCTCGACCGCACCGGCCGCGCGGCCCCATGGCTTGGGCCAGTGGGGCATGACGTAGCCGGTCTCGATCATGGCTGCCCGTTGTCCCGCGGCGTCGAGGCCCTTTACCCGGTCGGCGAAGGCCCGCACCTCGTCGCGCATCGGCTCGGCTTCCGGGGGCAGGTCGATGGTGCGCACGCGCCGCGTGCCGGTCCGCACCAGGTCGGTGATGTCCCGCGCCGCCGCCTCGGCGTCGACGACCGCCTCCAGGGCGGTGGCGCGGCGCAGGTACAGGTGGGCGTCGTGCTCCCAGGTGAAGCCGATACCGCCGTGCACCTGGATGTTGAGCTGGGCGCACTCGTCGGCTGCCGAAAGCCCGAGCGCCGCCGCCATGGCCGCGGCGAGCGACAGCTGCGCTCCTCCTTCCTCCGCAGCACGGGCGGCGTCCCAGACCATCACCGTGGCGAGCTCAGAGGCCACCAACATGTTGGCGCAGTGGTGCTTGACGGCCTGGAAGGTGGCGATGGGCCGACCGAACTGCACGCGCACCTTGGCGTAGGCAGCGGCCTGCTCGGTGCACTCTGTGGCGATGCCGACCGCCTCGGCCGCAATGATGAGGCGCGCCAGGTCAACCAGAATCTGGCGCCCTCCGGTGATGATGTGCGCCGACGCGCCATCGAGCTTCACGCGGGCGGTGCGCCGGGTCGGATCGAGGTTGCCCGGCACTTCGACGGACACGCCGCCCCCCGAGGTCTCGACCACAATGGCGTCGTCGCCGGCGGGGAGGACGAGGACATGGGCGAGGCCACCGCCCAAGACCGCCTTTGCCGTGCCGGTTGCTTTGCCACCCGACACCGTGATGTCGGACGTGAGCGCCACGCCGCCGAAGGCCGATCCGTCGGCCAGGCCCGGCAGGAGCTGCGATGCCGCCTCGGCGGGAGCGGCAGCGTTGATGACGGCACTGGCGATCACGGTCGGCACGAAGGGTCCCGGCGCCACGGCGCGGCCGAGCTCCTCGACCACGACGACGAGCTCGGGCAGGCCGAACCCCGAGCCCCCTCGCTCCTCGGGGAGGTGGAGGCCCAGCCAGCCGAGCGAAGCCAGGTCGTCCCAGAAGGCCGGGAGCCCCTCGGTCTCTTCCAGGAGCAGGGAGCGAGCGGCCCCTCGGGCATCGCGCTTGGCCAGGAAATCCGAGGCGGTCTGCCCCAGGGCCCGGTGATCTTCGGTGATCGCAATCGGCATGGTTAAATAGTATCCTCTATTATCGGAATGGGCCAGGGCGCCCCCACGGTCGCGGGAGGAGCTGGACCATGAAGCTGGGCACGACGGTAGGGATGCGGGACGATCCTGACAAGTTCGCAGCGCACGCCAAGCGGCTCGAGGACGTGGGCGTCGACTATCTCTGGACGGGCGAGGCCTATACGGCCGACGCCGTTTCCACCATGGGTTTCCTCGCTGCGGTGACCAGGAAGGCGCAGATCGGGTCGAGCATCCTGCCCCTCTACTCGCGCACCCCGACGCTCATGGCGATGACGGCCGTCGGCCTCGACAAGCTGTCCGGGGGTCGCTTCGTCCTGGGGCTGGGCGCCTCGGGGCCGCAGGTCATCGAGGGCTTCCACGGGGTCCCCTACGACGCGCCGCTGGCCCGCACCCGGGAGATCATCGAGATCTGCCGCTCCGTATGGCGGCGTGACCGCCTCGTCCACGAGGGTGCCAACTACCAGGTGCCGCTGGCCGAGGGCCAAGGGACCGGTCTCGGCAAGGCGCTCAAGATCATGGACCATCCCGTGCGGGAACGGATCCCCATCTTCGTCGCCTCCCTCGGCCCGAAGAACGTCGCCATGACGGCCGAACTGGCCGAGGGCTGGCTCCCGCTGCACTACTGGCCCGACCGGGCCAGTGAGTTGTGGGGGGCCGCCCTCCAAGAGGGCAAGGCGACGCGCTCGCCCGACCTGCCCCCGCTCGAGATCGTGGCGGGCGGGTCGCTGGCCATCGGCGACGACGTCGACGCGCTGCGCGATCGGGACCGCCCCATGCTCGCCCTCTACTACGGGGGTATGGGGGCCAAGGGCAAGAACTTCTACAACGACGTGCTGCGGCGCTACGGCTACGAGAAGGAGGCGGAACAGATACAGGACCTCTATCTCGGGGGCGACCGGAAGGCCGCGGCCGCGCTCATCCCCGGCGAGCTGGTCGCAGGGATGTCGCTCATAGGCGACACCGGCTTCGTCAAGGACCGCATCGCCGCCTACCGCGAGTCCGGTGTCACCGTCCTGAACGTGCAGCCCGTCGGGCCGAACGGGTTGAAGGACATCGAGACGATCGCCAAATGGGTGGCCTGAGCGAGCCACGAAGGATCTCAGCCGCCGGCCGGGTGCTCCTTTTGGGCCTGCCGCAGCTCCTTGAGGTCCCGCGGCTCTGGGCCTTCCTTCTCCGCCAGCTCCGGCTCCTGCCGCAACACATCCTCGACGAGGTCGGACATCGACCCGGGCAGCAGGAGCTGCTCCTGGTTGATGGTGGCACCCAGGACGCCATGCCGGTCCCGCAACGAACCGTGGTACAACCCGCGCGCGCTCCGGGCCTTGACCGGCCGGAGATCGACGAGCACCCAGTCGTCGGCCCGGATGTTCTCCTGGAACCACATGGAATGGTCGACTGACGGTCCACCGCGCCCGATGATCGTCTTGTCCTGTTGACCGAAGCCCGTGCCGAGATCGGACAGATAGGTGAGGGCTGCCCTGTGCATCAAGGGATCCTCGCCGAGCGGCGCGGCGGAACGGACCCACAGGCAGTCGGTGAAGATTCCCTTGAGGAAGTCGGTCGGTGTCACGGGGCGCACGTCGAGCAACGTGTTCCACCCGCCCTTGGCGACGTCCTCGGGTGACGGCACGTCGCGCCGGGGCGCGCCGTCGAAGACCCCACCTTCGCTCTCTGCGTGGAATGACGTGATCATGGAGAAGATCACCTCGCCGTCCTGCACGGCGACGACGTGGCGGGCCGAGAACGAGCGCCCGTCCCGGTCGCGGTCCACTTCGAGGACGACGGGCAGGTTGCTGCGCCCGGCCCGCAGGAAGTAGCCGTGGAACGAGTGGGGAAGGCGGCCGGGCTCCACGGTGGCCGCGGCGGCGAGGAGGCACTGCGCCGCCACCTGTCCGCCATAGAGGGTTTGCCGTGGCCCGTAGTTGGCGTTGCGACCGCGGAAGAGGTCACGGTCGACCCGCTCGAGGGTCAGCAGGGTGGGGAGGTCCTCGGCGCGGTCGAGGTCGATCATCGCCGCGCCACCCGCACCCACTCCGCCCACGTCTCAATGCGTCGCCAGAACAGCTCACGGGTGCCAGCGAAGTTGTGCATGTGGCCCATTCTCGGGCAGACAAAGAGGTCCACGCTCGGAGACGACTCGTATGCCCGGGGCTCCCCTCGAGGATCCACCAGCACATCGCGTTCGCCCAGGCCCACCAGGACGGGGCAACGGATCGCCGCCGCCTCCGGCAGCGCACCGCCGGGCGTGAGGCACCACATGGCGACCGTCGCCGGGACGGTGGCCGATCCCCAGGGCGGCAGGTTGCCACCACGGGAGGGGAAGTCCTTGAGGTCGCGCTGCACGATGTCGGGATCGACGTCGTCGTAATGGAAGCCCCAGGCCATGGCATCGGCCCCCGGCCCTGCCGCCGGGTCGAGCTCGGCCAGCGCAGGGCCGTTGGTGAAGATGCCGTCGGAGGGCAGCGCATCGCGCGGGACCCACGGCATGAGGATGGGCGGCGTGCCGGGCGCCGTCGGCGGATGCGTGTGCAGCACGCTGTAGCCGAGCACCCCGATCCCGTCGTAGCAGTGGTAGCGGCCCTGTTGCACCACCGTGAGGCAGCCACCCATCGACTGCCCGATGCCGATCGTGACCGGACGTTCGACTTTCGGGAACCCGTCCATGAGGGTGCCCGCCGCCAGCTTCTGCAGCACCTCGGCTTCGGCGGCCTGACTCGCCGCCACGACCGGGGTGTAGGAGAGCCGCTCGGGATCATGCAGGGAGCTCTCGCCGACGCCGAGGTGGTCGACCGAGACGAAGACCCAGCCACGCTCCGCATGCCAGTCGGCCTGCGCGCCGTCCGCCGGTCCGGGGAGGTCGACGGTGTAATAGCCCCGCGCATACCCGCCACCGGGCTTGCCGAAGCACACCACGGGTTCGGGGGCGAGCTCGTCGGGGACTGTCACCGTGAGCGCGACATGCGCCGGCTCCCCGAGCCCGGCGGCCTCCGTGACGTCGACACGGAGGTCGATCGACCGCAGCGTCGTCACTATGAGCTTCCCGGACCTGGTCGTCTCTCCTGGTCTACTTGGGAGCGAAGCGGGTGCCGGCATCGAGGCGGATGCAGAGGCCGTTGAGCATCGGGTTCTCGACGATGGCGACGGCGAGCTTGCCGTACTCCTCGGGTCGGCCCAACCGCTTGGGGAACGCCGCGTCCTTGGTCAAGGTCGCCGCGAACTCGTCGGGGATGCCCTGGGTGAGCCCGGTGGCGAAGAGGCTCGGCGCGATGGCCATGGCCCTGATGCCCAGGCTGCCCAAATCGCGGGCCATGGTGAACACCATGCCGACGATGCCCGACTTGGCGGCGGCGTAGGCGACCTGTCCGATCTGGCCCTCGAAGGCGGCGATGGAGGCGGTGTCGATCATGACGCCGCGCTCGCCGTCCTCGGGCTCGTTGGTCGACATGTGGAAGGCCTGCAGGCGGTTGAGGTTGAACGTGCCGATGAGGTTCAGCTCAATGGTCCGGCGGAAAGTGTCCAGTGGGTGCGGCCCGTCCTTGCTCAGCGTGCGCCTCGCGGCACCACCGCCCGCGGTGTTGACGGCGATGTGCAGCCCGCCCAGCGCGGCCACCGCGTCGGCCGAGGGCGGATTCGGTCTGGTCCTCGTCGAGGATGTCCACTTCGTGGAACGTGCCGCCGAGCTCCTTGGCGACTTCGGCGCCGGCCGTGTTCGGCAGGTCGAGGATGGCGATGTCGGCACCCTTTTGACGGAGCAGCTCCGCCGAGGCCTTGGCCATGCCCGACGCCCCGCCGACGATGACGGCCTTCTTCCCGTTGATCTCCACGGAATGTTCCTCTCTGTCTGTTTCGCTGTCCGGTTCTCGGTCGTGTGATGCTGTCTGGCCGCACGCCCGGTCGCAACCCGAGAAATAGAGTGTACCATTTTGCCCCAGCCGATCGCCGGGGCCCAGGAGGAATCAATGGAACGCGAAGCCATCCTGTTCGATGTGGCGGACAACGTCGCCACCATCACGTTGAACCGTCCCGACAGCCTGAACTCGTTCAACAAGGCCATGGCGGACGACATGACGTGGGCCTGGGAGACCGTCCGCGACACCGACGACATCTACTGCGCCGTCATTCAGGCCAACGGCGACCGCGCCTTCTGCACCGGGCTCGACATCAAGGGTGACAGCAGCTGGTTCATGAAGGACAACGTGTGGAACGCCTTCGACCCGGGGGTGCTCCTGGCCCCGAAGTTCCATCACAAGGTCTGGAAGCCGGTGGTGGCGGCCGTGCACGGGTTGTGTGCCGGCGGGGCGCAGTACTTCCTCAACGAGTCCGACATCATCATCTGTTCCGACGACGCTGTGTTCTTCGACCCTCACGCCAACGTGGGAATCGTGAGCTCGCTCGAGCCGGTAGGGATGCTGCACCGGGGCGTCCCCCTCGGCGATGTCCTGCGCTGGGCGCTCATGGGCAACGAGGAGCGCATCACGGCCGAGACCGCCATGCGGCTCGGGCTGGTGACCGAGGTGGTGCCTCGGGAGCAGCTGCGTGCGCGCGCCCGGGAGATCGCGTTGTCGATCGCCCGGCGGAACCCCAAGGCGATCCAGGGGACGATCCGCGCCATCTGGGAATCGCTCGACACGACCCGAACGGCGGCCATTCAAGGTGGGCTGTCCTACACGCAGATCGGCAACTTCCCGCCGGCCCCGCCGGCCCCGCGGGACAAAAGCGAGACGCAATACCGCTAAGAGCTTTCGGGCGCCACGGCGGCTGCGGCGGCTTCGAGGTAGGGCCACGCCAGGTCGGGTGGGAGGCCGCCGACCAGCGGCTGCAGTCCGAGGGGCATGCCCTGGGCGACAAGGCTGCGGGCCTCGGCGGGCGTGAGGATCTGGTACGCCCCCTTCTCCTCTGCCATCTCCTTGATGCTGGTGGCGCGAGAGATCGACGCCGTCCCCTCGCGGTGGGCGTTCCATGCGGCGTAGCTCGCGGAGTCCTGGAACAGGTACTCGCCGATTTCGGCCCAGGCCCGCTCCGGGTCGTCGGCGACGAACACCGTGATCGGCACGCCGGCCTGCGGGAAGAAGCAGCCGGGAGCGGAGTCCCCTCCCTCGTCGCGGTAGGCCGCTTCGAGCGTGGCGTCATGGGTCTCGGCGATGAACAGCAGCCCGAGTCGCGCTGCCCTTCGCGCCGCCGCCTCGGTCCCGCCGCCATAGGCCAATGGCGGGCCTCCGGGGGTATAGGGCAACGGCGTCACCCCGACGGACCGACCGTCGATGTCGGCCTGCTCTCCGGCCCAGAGTCGTTGGAGCAGGGTGATGCGCTCCTCGACGATGGCGGCGCGTCGGCGACGGTCGATGCCGAACATGGCGAACTCCTCGGCCCGGTAGCCGATGCCGACCACGTAGGAGACCCGGCCCCGGCTGATCAGGTCGACGACCGCCATGTCCTCGGCGAGCTTGACCGGTTCGTACAGGGCCAGGAGGAGGGCGGCCACATTGATCGGCATCGACTTGGTCCTGGCGGCGATGGCGGCGGCCAAGGGAATCGGAGACGGAAGGTAGCCGTCCTCGACTGCGTGGTGCTGGCTGAGGACCGCAGCAACGCCACCTCTGCTCTCGGCCCACTCACACATGTCAATGGTGGTGGCGTAGAGCGCCGCTCGAGCATCCGGATCGGTCGTGCTGGACCGCATGGCGAATCGCATCATGAACACCGCCGATGCGTACCATGCGCCCGCCCGGTGCCTCAAGTACGGAACTCAAATGTGGGCGACCGCTGAGAAGGGCCTTCAGACCTTCATCAGGCGAGGATCACATGCTCGCTCGCCTCGTCGACAAGTGCGTCAACGCACGCAGAACCCGGCGTCAACCGGCAGCGCCACCCCTGTGATCCATTTGGCCTGGTCCGACACGAGAAAAGCGACCGCGTCCGCGATGTCCTCCGGGTCGAGGATGTCAATCGGCATGGCGTTCTGCATGGCCGAGATCGACGTGGTCTCGCCGGCCATGGCTTGCGCGACGAGTTTGCCCATCGCCTCGTTCATCGTCATGCCCGACTTGACCCCGGTGGGGTGGATGCTGTTGACACGGATCGACTCGGGGGCAAGGGATACGGCCAGCTGTTTCATCAGACCGACCAGGCCCGTTTTGGTCGAGGTGTAGGCCAGGGCGCCGATGCCGAGGCCCGCCGTCGGTTTGAGGCCCGCGGTCGAACTGATGATCACGATGTTGCCACCGGGACCCTGAGCCCGCAGCAACGGCAGGGCCACTGAGATCGTGTTCCAGGTACCGGTGAGATTCGTATCGACGATCGTGCGCCACACGGCGTCGGGATCGCCCCCGTCGGTCAGACGAACGAGGCCGGCGTTGGCGACGACGATGTCGACGCGCCCGAGCGAGGCCATGCCCTCGTCGAATGCCTGCCGGAGCCCATCGAGGTCGCGCACATCGGCGGTGAGTGCGACGATCTTGCGGCCCTGGGCTGCCACGAGTTCCGCGGTCTCGTCGAGTTCGGCCCGCGTCGCGTTGGGATAGTCCATGGCGGAGATGTCGGCGCAGATGTCGAGGGCCAGGATGTCGGCACCTTCCCGGGCCAATCGAACAGCATGCGCCCGCCCCTGACCGCGTGCGGCGCCGGTGACGAATGCCACTTTCCCCTGTAGATCAGCCATCAACACAGCTCCTTAGTCGTTCGTGGATCGTCGGTGGATCGTTGGTCTCAGACAAGAGGGCGGAGGTCTCGCTTGCGGACCTTGCCAGCGGCGGTGCGGGGCAGTGAGTCAGTCAAGACGACCTTCGTGGGCAGTTTGTGCGGTGCCAAACCGGCTGAGGACGCGAACCGCGCGAGAGCCTGCACGGTGGGTTCCTGTGTTCGGTCGCTGGGGACGACCAGGGCGCAGACGGACTCGCCCCACACCTCGTCGGGCGTCGCGGCAGACGGCCACGTCGGCCACGGAGGGATGCCGAGCCAGAACCTCTTCGACTTCCCGGGCCGAGACGTTCTCCCCGCCGCGGATGATGATGTCCTTCACGCGGTCGGTCACCACGAGGTAGCCGTCTTCGTCGAAGCGGGCCAGGTCGCCGGTGCGGAACCAGGTCTCGTGGACGAATGCATCGGCGTCCATTGCCGGGTCCTGATATCCGAGGAACTGTTTCGGCCCCCTGGCCACGATCTCCCCCACGTCGCCCGGAGCGACGTCGTGGCCGTCCTCGTCGAGGAGGCGCACCTCGTTGCCCGGTGTCACCCGGCCATCGGTGCAGCGCCGTTTGTCGGGCGGTTCGGCCGGACCGCCCGAGCTGATGGCGGGATGCTCGGTCGATCCGTAGGTGCGCCAGGTGACGATGCCGGCTGCCTCGCTCCGCTCGACCAGGGCGGGTGGCACGGCTGCCGCGCCGCAGAGAAATCGGCCCAGTGACGAGATGTCACGTCCGTCTCGCTCCGCCTGGTCGAGCAGCGTGGAGAGGAAGAACGGGGTACCGGCGCTGGTCGTGATGCGATGTTGCTCTATCAGTTCGGCCGCTGCCCGGGCACTCCAGCGGTCCATGACGACCGTTGTCCCGCCGGCCGTAAGCGGTCGGAGAAGACCGATCAGCGAGGCCACATGCCCGGCGGGGAAGGTCGCCAGCATCCGGCTCGTGCCGTCGGCGGGCACTGCGGCGAGCCCGCACAACAGCGTCTCGTGGCTGTGCTGCACTCCTTTGGGCGCTGCGGTCGAGCCTGACGTGTAGAGGACGCAGGCCACGGCCCACGGGTCGGGTCCGGGGCCCGAGGGGACCGCAATCGGTTCGATTGAGCTCAGCGCCACAGCGCCGTCGCGTGTGGCATCGCCAAGGACGATCACATGATGCAATCCCAGGAGGTCACTCTCGGCCACGAGGGGGCTGACCAGATCACGCCCGCGCCACTCGGGTGTGACAACTGCACACCGCGCGCCCGTTTCACGGATGGCGTGTGCGACCTCGTCCGCCGTCGCCGTGGTCGCGATGGGGATGGCCACAGCGTGCAGCAGCCAGACGGCGGCCAGGATCTCGGTGCCGTCGAGATCCGCCGGCGCCTGCACGACGACGGCGTCGCCCGCTCTCACTCCCGCCCCGGCAAGCCGTCCAGCGGACGTCTGTGCCTGCTCGAGGAAGGCTTCCAGGGTGACCGCCGTCGATTCGCCCTGGACCTGCGCGAACACGATGTGATCACTGGCATGGGAGGTGCAACCGGCCACGATCGCTTCGCCGACGGTCTGGTCGGGGTACACGCCCGCGACCCGCCAGGCCGTTCGGAGTGCGTCGCGGGCCGCCCGCCCGCAATCGAGTTCGGTCACAAGGCGAAGGTGCGGATGAGGTCGGCCAGGACGAGTGGCTTGTCGCTCTGCACTGCGTGCCCGGCCCCATTGACCACGACCACTCCCAGAGTCGGGAGGCGACGTTGCATCTCGGCGATGTCCTCGTCGAGGACGAAGGGGGACGAACCGCCCCGTACGAGGAGCGTCGGGATCGTGATGGCACTGACGTCGTCCCAGAGCGAGGTGAAGTCGACCCAACTCGCCGTCCCCTCTTGAGCAGGTTGGCCGGGTGGCGAACCAAAGAGGTCGTAGCGCCACGTCCATCGCCCGTCCTCGAGTCGTCGTGCGTTGTGCCGAACCCCTCGCCGCACGCCTGCGGCGCCGCGAAATGGACTCAAGGCGACCGCTGCGTCGGCCATCTCGTCGAAGGTGTCGTAGATGGGAGGGCCGGCGATGAGTGAGACAGTCCCGCGCTCGGCCGTGCTCAATTGCCGAGACGGGTCGTTGATCTGCGGCGTCACGTCCACCAATACGGCGCGGCGGCAGAGATCCGGACGTTGCGCGGCCAGGCGGATCGTCGTGGCCCCGCCGAGCGACATCCCGATGGCGCAGCGCGCGGCGGGCGCCACCGCTTCCAGGAGCGTGGCCACCGACTCGGCGTTCTGCCAGGGCCCGTAGTCGCGGTCGCCCCGCCGGTCCGAGTGCCCGTGCCCGGGCAGGTCGACGGCCAGGGCCGGGCAGCCCAGGGCGAGCATGACGGTGTCCCAGGTGTGCCCGTTCTGAGCCCCGCCGTGCAAAAAGACGAGTTCCGGGTCGCCCTCACCCCAGCGCAGGTAGGACAGCCCCTGCCCCGAGGGGAGGGTGAAGGATTCTCGGGAAACGACCGGCCGGCCCGTGAAGGGGATGTCCCATTCGGCCGCGTTCTCGTGGAGCAGCCCGAACTCGTCGTACTCGTCCGAACCCAGCGTGTCCTGCAGCGAGGTCATGGACCGCTAGACCCGCTCGATGATCACCGCCGGTGCCATGCCGCCGCCGGCACACATGGTGATGAGAGCGACCTGCTTGTCCTGGCGCTCGAGCTCGTCCAAGGCCGTCCCCACCAGAAGTGAACCGGTCGCCCCGATGGGGTGGCCCAACGCGATGGCGCCGCCGTTGACGTTGATCTTCTCGCGGTCGATGTCGAGATCGCGGATGAACTTCTCCGGCACGACGGCGAAGGCCTCGTTGACTTCGAACAGGTCGATGTCGCCCAACGACATGCCGGCTTTGGCGAGGACCTTGCGGGTGGCAGGGACGGGCGCGTTCAACATGAGCGTGGGGTCATCACCCAGGTTCGCCGTGGCGACGATTCTGGCCCTGGGCGTCATGCCGTGCGCGGTAGCGTACTCGGGGCTCGTCATGAGCAGGGCGGCCGCCCCGTCCACGACGCCCGACGAGTTGCCCGCATGGTGCACATGGGTGATCTCGAGGCCCGGGAACTTCTGCAGGACGAGCGAGCGGTAGGTCGTGCCGTTCTCGTCGAGCGGTATGTCGGCCAACGCCTCGAAGGACGAGGGCAACGAGGCCAGTGAGTCCACCGTCGTTCCCGGTCTCGGGTACTCCTCGCGATCGAGCAGGACTGTGCCGTCGACGTCGTAAACCGGCACCATCGACCTGTCGAAGCGCCCCTCTTTGATCGCGATCTCCGCACGACGCTGTGACTCGGCGGCCAGTGCATCGACGGACCGTCGGTCGATCTTCTCAAGCGTGGCGATCGCATCTGCCGCAACGCCCTGGTTCGTCTGGGGATGGATGGCACGCAGGTGATCGTTACCGCTGTCGAGGAAGGGCGAGCGCGACTTCGACACGTTGCCGGCGTAGGACGACATCATTTCGGTGCCACCGGCGATGACCACGTCCTCCATGCCGGACAGCACGGATGCTGCGGCGAAGTTCACCGTCGAGATGCCGGACCCGCAGAAACGGTCAAGGGTCACGCCGCTGGCCGTGATGGCGTAGCCGGCATCGAGGGCGGCCATGCGGCCGAGATCGCCGCCCTGCGTTCCGACCTGCATCGAGGTGCCCCAGACGATGTCGTCCACGTCACCGGTGTCGAGCCCGTTGCGCTCGGCCAGTGCCCGGAGGACGGTGGCGCCCAGCACCTGCGGGTGCAGCGAGGCGAGTGCTCCCTTGCCGACCTTGCCGATTCCTCGCGGCGTTCGGCAGGCGTCGATGATCCAAGCTTCGGTCACGTCGTACTCCTCGTTCCTTTGCGTCGATCGTGCGCGCCCCCTGGAGGGCGTCCGATAAAGAGTATCCCAAATAGAGAAACCAAATCGAGTCGGTTCGGCGTCTCGGTGTCACTGCGTCCGGCGGACAGGTCGGACGGAAAGTCTGGTGCGCCGGCGAGGGAAGGCTGACCGAACCGCCTGCTAGACCGGACACCGATGCCCAGGGACATCAGGGAGCTGCGCGACGACCCGGTGGCCTACGCCGCCGAGCTGCGCCGACGGTGGGGTGGCCTTTTGAGCTACCGCTACATCGGCCGGAGCTGGCCGTCCATGGACCAGGGCCCGCCTGACAACACCGTCACACTCCGCAGCGACATGCGCGGCCCGACCGGCGCCGTCCTTCTGGCCGTGCTCGGGATCGCCGCGCCAGAAGGTAGTGGCAGGAGCGACCTCGAGGCGGTCCCCAACCCCGTGATCCACTCTTGCCAGGTGCTCGATCCCGGGTACGACGTCCGTCGTCTTGAGGTGGTGTCCGAAGTCCTCAAGCACGGGCGCCAAATGGGCTACAGCCGCTCACGCATTGTCGACGCGGACAAGCCGGGACGAGTGCTCGCGCTGACCCAAGGACAGGGGATCAGCCTCGGCGTCCCACCCGCCGGACTCGAGAGGATGACGGTGGACCCGATCGTCGTGCTGGACGGCCCGGATCTCCCCCCGCTCTGGCAGGTCTTCGGCGCCGCTCGTCGCGCCGACGGTCATTGGGCGCTGCCGGAGTTGGCGACGGAGCTCGCTTCACCCGATGCCGCGCTGCACCTCGGCCCTCAGTTTGTCCTTCTCGAGACGGCGGCCGTCGACGCGGTGGCCGAGGCAGCGGGGACCGATCACATACGGGCGATCTCGTCACACGTCATGTTCCTGGCCCGCGGCAAGGTCGGGCCGTTCCGCACCGACGCCGAGCTGATCACGGGATCCGGCGGAGTGACGGCGGCGCGCGTCGTCCTCCACGACGAGGGTGACGGCAACCGTGCCGTGACCGCCGCCTCGTACCAGTTCCAGGGCGCGGGCTGACGCCGGAGCGGAACGCGCTGTTGTCGAGGTCGTGCAACTGAATCGACAACTCTCCCCGAAGTCCCTCCCACCGCGGATGCGTAAGGTGGGACTCGTATGCTGGCCGATGTCACTGCAGTGGAATACGTTCGTTTCAACCTCGTGAGTGCCCCTGAGTCCATGCCCGCGTGCCTTCTCTCCGTTCCTGCTCCATGAGCGGGCCGCTGGACGGCGTGCGGGTGGTCGAACTCGGGGTCTGGGTCGCCGGCCCCGGCGCCGGCGGCATCCTGGCCGACTGGGGTGCGGACGTGGTGAAGATCGAGCCGCCCGAGGGAGACCCGTGTCGGACCTTCCTCAACGTCCTCGGTGGTGACCTGCCGTCCAATCCGGTGTTCGAGTTGGACAACCGGGGCAAGCGCGCCATCGCACTCGACCTCTCGAGCGAACGTGGCCTGGACCTTGCGCATCAACTGGTGGCAGGGGCCGACGTCTTCCTGACCAACCTGCGCCCGGCCGCCCTCGAGCGCATCGGGCTCGGCCCCGACCAGGTGCACGAGCGTCACCCCGGTCTGGTCTACGCCATCATCACCGGCTACGGGCTGGAGGGTCCCGACGCGGAACGAGGTGCCTACGACGTCGCGGCCTTTTGGTCGAGGGCCGGGATTGCTGAGGCGTTGCGCGCGCCCGGTGGCCCGTTGCCCTTCCAGCGAGGCGGCATGGGCGACCACTCGGCAGCCATGACCGGTGCCGCCATGATCAGCGCCGCCCTCGTCGAGCACGCCCGCACCGGCCGCGGTCAGGTCGTCTCGACCTCTCTGCTGCGCCAGGGTTGCTACACCATCGGCTTCGACCTCAACGTCATGCTCATGTGGGGCCGGTCGTTGCAGGTCGGTGTGCGGGAGACGATGTACAGCCCCGTCGTGAACAATTACAGAGCGGGGGACGGCCGTCCCTTCTGGATCGTCGGCCTCGAGGGGGACCGCCACTGGCCAGCTCTCGCCCGAGCCGTCGGGCGTCCTGAGTGGCTCACCGACGAGCGCTTTGCCACCGGCACAGGCAGGGCGATCAACGCCCGCGAGCTCATCGCGCTGCTGGACGAGATCTTCGCCACGCGGCCGCTCGACGAATGGGCCGAGGCCTTCGATGCCGAGCCGGAGCTCTTCTGGAGCCCGGTCAACACGATCGAGGACGTCATCGCCGACGAGCAGTTCCTGGCGGCCAAGTCGGTGGTCGACGTGCCCGACGAGCAGAGCAGCATGCCCATGCTGGCGACGCCGGCCGACTTCGGCGGCGAGCCGCCTCGCCCCCGCTTTCGGGCCCCGCACCTCGGGGAGCACACGCGCGAGCTCCTGGCCGAGCTGCAGGTTCCCGCCGACGAGATCGAGGCGCTGGTGGATTCGGGCGTTGCTGTCGACGGGACCTCAGGAGGCGCCTGACGGCCGAGCGCCCGCGCCGCCGCGACCGGCAGGCGTCGCTGATCCCAGCCAAACTCTCGTCGTATTCTCATTCCTCGCCGCTCGGTGCGGTGTCGTTCGTTGGCCCAGAGAGCCCGCGAGAAGGAAGCGTCCCAAATGTGGCAGGAGCATCCATCCGGATCTCCTGCACCCCGACCAGGGAGGATCACCCGTGGCCAGCACACGAGAGACTGCGTTCCGCGAGATGCCGGGCGCTGCGCCGGACGTCATGCGGGACTACGAATTGGCGACACTCGGCTACGAGGAGATCGAGTACAGCTTGGAGGGGACTGCGGGCTCGTACGAGTTGCAGGGCGAGCGGGGTGCTGACGGCCACTGGGACGTGAGCCCAGGAGCGGAGGCTCCATTTCGGACCAGGTTCGTGGCACGCTGGCCCAAGGATCCACTGCGGTTTAGCGGGACGGTCGTCGTGGAGTGGCACAACGTGTCGGCCGGTATCGACGCCGCTCCCGACTGGGGGTTCTTCCATCGCTACCTGGCGGCCGCGGGTCACGCCTGGGTCGGTGTCTCAGCGCAGAAGGTCGGCATCGACGGGGGAGGGTTCGTCGAGAGCATCCACCTCAAGCTGCTGGCGCCGGACCGCTACGCAGAGCTCGAACACCCCGGCGATGCCTGGTCCTTCGACATCTTCACGCAGGCCGGAAGGTTGCTGCAGTTGCCGGCGGATGAGAACCCACTGGTCGGGCTGGCGCCGACGCAGATCCTCGCCGCCGGCGAGTCGCAGTCCGCTGCCTGCCTCGTGACCTACATCAACGCCGTCGATCCCCAGGTGCAGCTCTTCGACGGCTTCTTCGTGCACGGCCGGCCGGCCTCCGGAGTCTCGATGGACGGCGTGTTCATCCCCGCGTCAGCTCGCTTGGGGATGGAGGCGACGCGGGTGGCGATCTCGACGAAGGGCGAGCGCATCCGTGACGACGCCCGGGTGCCGATCCTCGTGCTGCAGAGTGAGACCGACGTGATCCTTTTGGGCGGTCAGCTGGCGCAACAGCCCGATTCCGACCGCCTCAGGACCTGGGAGATGGCGGGCGCCGCACATGCCGACACCTACACCGTCAGCGCAGGCCGACACGACGACGGCACGTTGACCGCAGAACGCATGGCGGAGTTGCTGCGCCCCACCAGGAACCTCATGATCGGCCAGACCGATACGCCGATCAACGCCGGGCCGCAGCAGCACTACGTGGCCGAGGCCGCCCTGGCGCACCTGTGCCGGTGGGCGGCGGGCGGAGAAGCTCCCCCTTCGGGACCCTCGCTCGAGCTGAACGGCGACCGGACCGGCTACGTCCTCGACGAGCACGGCATCGCCCAGGGTGGGATCCGCACACCGTGGGTGGACGTGCCGACCGCGGTCATGGGCGGACTCGGGCAGACCGGCGAGACCTTCGCCATGCTGTTCGGCCGCACCGAGCCGTTCGACGAGGCCACCCTGTCGACCCTGTATCCCGGAGGGGAGGACGAGTACCTCGAGCGTTTCGCGGCAGCGTTGGACGCGACCATCGCGGCTGGGTTCCTGCTGGAGGATGACCGCATGGAGATCTTGGCTGTGGCGGCGCATTCGTACCCCTTGCGACTCGCCGACGCGTGACGTTGTCCGGGGCCGGAATTCATCATGCTCTTTCCGCCTTCAGGCGATTGGCGACAGCCCGGGTCGGATGGGAATTGTCCCTCTTGACCTGAGACATCGTTCCCGAACTGAGCCTGCGGACCCGCTCTGCTAGGGTGCAAAAAAGAGGGTCCTCTTTTCCCTGGGGAGGGTGCATGGAGCAGTCGATGTTGCGCTGTGAGGGCCTGCGCAAGAGCTTTGGCGACCGGGAGGCCGTCAAGGGCGTCTCCTTCTCCATTGCGGAAGGCGAGTGCTACGGACTGCTCGGGCCGAACGGCGCCGGCAAGACCACGACCATCTCCATGCTGTGCGGCCTCATCGTCCCTGATGAGGGAGCGGTGACAATCGACGGCTTCGCGGGCGGCACCTTGGAGGCCAAGGCGGCGGTGGGGTACGTCCCCCAGGACCTGGCCCTCTACCCCGATCTCTCGGCGGTCGAGAACCTGACCTTCTTCGGCCAGCTCTACGGGTTGGGCGGCAAAGAGCTGCAAGGCCGCATCGGCGAGACGCTGGAGCTGGTGGGACTGGCGGACCGGGGCAAGGACCGCATCAGCACGTATTCGGGCGGCATGAAGCGCCGGGCCAACATGGCGGCCGGGCTGCTGCACCGACCCAAGCTGCTCGTGCTCGACGAACCCACGGTCGGGGTGGACCCCCAGAGCCGCAACGCCATTCTGGAGACGGTCGGGCGGCTCGGCATCGCGGTCCTCTACACCACGCACTACATGGAGGAGGCGGCCAAGCTGTGTGACCGCATCGGCATCATCGATGACGGGCAGCTGATCGCCGAGGGGACGGCCGAGGCGCTCATCGGCACTTACGGCGGCCGGGACAAGGTGCACCTGTCCTGTGACGAGGCCTCGCTCGACGTGCTCTCCGCCGCCTGCCTCGAACTGCACAACGTCCACAAGGTGCACGAGCACGAGGGCAACCTGGAGCTGACCACCGACCACGGACCGGCCGTGCTCTCCGCCGTGGTCGCTGTGGCCACGAAGCACGGGGTCGACCTCACGGGTGTCGAGGTGCGCACGCCGAATCTCGAGGACGTCTTCTTGAGCCTCACCGGGAAAGAGCTTCGGGATTGATCCGCGTCATCGCGTGGAACGAGCTCCACCGCCGGCTGCGCGATCGCTCCGTCCTCATCGGGTGCCTGGCGGCACCGCTCCTCATGGCGGCCGTCCTCGGGTTGTCGTTCGCCGGCGGGGCCAGCGCCACCCCGGTGCACATCGGCGTCGCGGGGGCCTCCCCCAGATGCTGACGGCCGCGCTGGCGGCGAGCCAGCTCCCGGAGAATGTCACGGTCACCACGTTGCCCAGTCAGCAGTCGGTGAAGGATGCCGTGTCGAACGGCACGCTCGACGGCGGGGTGGCGGTCGTGCCGTCGCAGTTGCGCCTGCGCACCTTGCTCGTCCCCATCGTTGACCCGGGAGCGACCCACACACCGGGCTTCGACGTGGTCACCAAGGGAACAGCACCCTTGGGACAGGAGTACGCCGAGTCGGTGGCGGCCGGGATCTCCAGCGTGCTGTACGCCGGCCGGGTGCCCCATCCGGGGGCGACAGAAGCCGCCGATCCCGCGATGGTGGCGATCAACAGCCAGAGCGTGGGTCACGGTGGCAAGGTCAACCTGAATTTTTCGCGCCCAACATCGCGGTCGTGTTCCTCTTCATCGGGAGCGGTCTCGGTATGCGGTCCTTGCTGATGGAGCGGTCGGCCGGCACGCTGGCCCGGATCACGGCGGCACCGGTGCGGCCGACCCAGATCGTCTTCGGCAAGCTGCTGGCGATCTTCATCACCGGCATGGCCACCATCTTCGTGATCTGGGCGGTGACGACCTACGGCTTCGGCGCCGACTGGGGCAACCCGCTCGGGGTCCTGTTGATGGCGATCGGCGCCACGGCCGCCATGTGCGGCATCGGGGTCTTCCTTACGTCGCTGGCCAAGACGGAGCAGCAGGCCTTCGGGATCACCCTGCTGGTGGGACTGTTCCTGGCGCTGGTGGGCGGCAACCTGCTTCCGTCGGGCTCTCTCCCCGATGCGTTCCAGGTGCTGGCGCTGGGCACCCCGAACGGCTGGGCCCTGGTCGGATTCGGCCGCCTCGACCAACTCGGCGAGCCGGCGACCAGCATCATCGGTCCCTTCGTGATCCTGCTGATCATCGCGGTGGTTGCCGGCGGCCTGGCCATGATCCGGGTGCGGCGGATGGTGGAGCCGTGACGTGATCGCGGTCATCTGGGTGAACCTGCGCCGGGCCATGGGCGACCGCCGGCTGCTCATCATCGGCACGCTCGTGCCCGTGGTGATCATCCTCATCACGGGGCTGCTCGAGGGCAGCCCGAAGGAGCCGATCGGTCTGTACCACCCGTCGGCGCGTCTGCTGCACCTGGCGCAGACGACGGAGGGGATCAAGGTGCGGGTGGAGAGCAGCAGGACTGACCTGACCGACGACATCCTGCGGGGGCGCGTGGTGGCGGGGATCGTCCAGCTGCCGGCGCCGGGCAACTCGGTGAAGGCGGACTTCCTGGTGGAGTCGTCGACCACCGACGCCGTGCAGGCCCGCACCGACGCAGTGGCGCTCATGGACCTGATGGCGGCCGAGGGGTCGAATACGAAGTTCACCGACGCCACCCTGCGAGCGACCCCGGTCGAGGCGCCGCTGAGCCCGTTCTGGTATGTGGCGCCGGCCAACCTGGTCTTGTTCATGGGGATCGCCGTGCTGGTGCTCTCGGCCGGCATGGTCGAGACGCGACGGCTGGGAGTGCTGCAGCGGCTTTCCGCGGCACCCGTGCACAAGCGCGCCATCGTCTTCGGTCAGATGGCCAGCATGATGGTCACCGCGGTCACCATGGCGATCGGGCTGATCTTCGTGGGGTATGTACTCTTCCGGGTGCACTGGGGCAATCCCCTGAGCGTGTTCCTGGTGATCCTGCTGTTGGGGATCAGCGTGGCGGCGCTGGCCGTGATCATCGGGACGTGGTCGCGCTCGCAGGAACAGGCCATCGCTACGGCTGTGATCGTGGCCATCATCGCCGGGATGCTCGGGGGGTGCGTCTACCAGCTGAGTGCGGTGAGCACGACCGTGAAGGACGTGGGGCACATCGTGCCGCAGGCGTGGGCCATGGACGCGTTCGTGAAGTTGATTTCGGGTCACGCGTCGTTCAGCGACACGTTGCCCGAGATCGGCGCGTTGGCGGCGTTCGCCGTAGTCCTGAGCGTGCTGGCGGTCTGGTACTACTCGCGCAAGGTGTTCTCGACGACGTGATGGTGAGCGAGGCTCAGCGCAGGTAGCTGCCGATCGCCTCGAGATGGCGGCGCAGGCGGCGACGGGCGAGCGCAGCGTCTCCGGTGGCCATGGCGTCGGCAATGGCGCCGTGGGCCTTGGACACCTCGAGCGCGGCGACGGCCCGTTCCTCGTCCGAGACCTCCTCCACCTGGTGCAGGCGCATCAGGCGGATCAGGACGAGAGAGACCAGCTCGAGCGCACGGTTGCCGGCCAGCCCGGCGATGACCGCGTGCAGATCGTGGCCGCCGTCTGCGAACTCGTCCAGGCTCAGCTTGTCTTCGTGCTCGAGCGCGCTGTGCAGCTCCGACTCGGCACCGACGTCGTCGTGGGCCCGGTCGACCGCCAGCTCCACCTGCGCCAGTTCCACTCGGATGCGCAGCTCAATGAGGTCGGCCATGGAGATGTCGCGACGGGCCAGGTAGACCGCCACCACGTCGCTCACCCCGCGCACACTGGGCGCGCTCACGAACAGCCCGCCGCCGGGGCCACGCCGCATGGTGGCGACCTGATGGTGCTCCAGCAGGCGGAGCGCCTCGCGGAAGACGGCCCGGCTCGCCCCGTACTTCTCGATCAACATGGCCTGCGACCCGAGCAGCGTCCCCGGCGGCAGATCGTCCACCACCACGTCCTGCAGGATGGCCCGCGCCACGTCCTCGGCCCGCTTGTTGCTGACGCCGCCGCCGAGAGCCACGCTGCGAGGCAGGAACTGGCGGGAAACCTTGCGGTTCTGTAGGAAGGCGGACTCGGCCTCGAGGTGGCGGCGCATGCGGCGGCTGGCGGCGTCGGCATCGTGGTCCAACACCGCCTCGATGATGCGGGCGTGGGCCTGCCGTGATGCCGACAGGGTGCGCTCGCCGAGCGACGAGCCGTCCCGGAAGTAGAGGAAGGCGACCCGGTTGAGGATGTCGACGAAGAGCTCAAGTGCCGGGTTGCGGGTGAGGGCGGCGAGTCGGGTGTGCAGGGCGCGGTGGTCGCGCCCGCCCGCCGCCTCCAGCGCACGCAGCTCGGCGCCGCCGGTTTCAGTCAGCCGTTCGGTGGCCAGCTCGGCCGCGATGGCTTCAAGGACGATGCGCGCCTCGAAGACCTCGGTCAGACGGGTGTTGGTCCGGTGCAGGTACAGCACCGCGGCATCGATGATGGCGTCGACCGTCGGCTCCGTCACGACCAGCCCGCCCCCGGGGCCCCGCCGCATGAAGGCAACTTCTTGGTTCTCGACGAGACGCACCGCCTCCCGGAAGACGGCCCGGCTGACCCGGTAGCGCTCGATCAGCTCGGTCTGTGAGCCGAGCACCTCGCCGACCGGCCAGCCCCGATCGACGACATCGCTGAGTATGCGCCGGGCCACGCTGGCGGCAAGCTTCGACTCGGGGTCGGTCGTCGGCGACATGGTGCGGGCCGCCGGGACGACGAGGGTGGCGGAGGAGGCGGCGGCCATCGAGAATAGGTTATACTCAATAGGTGTCAGGAGCCTTGAGGCCCAGGTGGAGCGCCCGGTGACCGACACAGTGACGGATCTGGCCGACCCGGTCATGTTCGCGGATCCGTTCCCACGGTACGCCGAGTTGCGCCGGCGCGGGGCAGTGTCGCCGGCCTACTCCAAGCAGCTGATGGGTGGCGCCGGCTTCATGCTCACCCGTCACGAGCACGTGATGCTGCTGCACAACGACGTGCGGTTCTCGAGCGACCCGACGTCCGGCGACTCGGGCTTCATGCTGCGGCACCTGCCCAAGATGTTCCGCCTCCTGACCAACTCCATGGTCTACAAGGACGACCCGGACCACGCCCGACTGCGTCGCCTGGTCAACAAGGCCTTCACGCCCCGGATGGTCCAGCAGATGACGGGGGACATCGAGCGGATCGTGGACGGGCTCTTGGACGACCTCGAACGACGCGGCAGCTCGACGGCCGACCTGGTGGCTGACTTCGCGACGCCGCTGCCGTTGTCGGTGATCTCGACGATGCTCGGCGTGGGGGACGAGGACCGGGACGAGTTCCACGTGTTGACGGAGCGCTTCGTGGCCCGCTTGGGGAGCGGCTCCGGCTTCGATGCGCTGCGGACGATCCCGACGGCACGGAAGCTCTATGCGGTGCTGGAGCGGTTGGCCGAGCAACGTCGTGCCGTTCCTGACGACGGGTTGATCTCGGGGTTGTTGGCGGCCAACGAGGACGGCGACTCTCTGAGCGACGACGAGGTCATCGCCATGATCTTCTTGCTGATGCTGGCGGGGCACGACACGACGGCCAATTTGATCGGCAGCTCGGCGGTGGCGCTCATCGAACACCCCGAGCAGGCGGCCCGTTGGCGGGACGAGCCCGGGCTGACGGCGACGGCCGTGGAGGAGTTGCTGCGCTTCACGACGCCGGTGCCCTGCGGCACGGCCAGGACCTTGTTGGACTCGGTCTCGATCGAGGGCACCACCATGCCCAAGGGGTCCAAGGTGATGGGGATGATCATCTCGGCCAACCGGGACGAGGCGGTGTTCGACGAGCCCGATGCGCTCGACCTGGGGCGGGACCCCAACCGGCACCTGACGTTCGCCTTCGGCAAGCACTTCTGCCTGGGCAATCAGCTGGCCCGGCTGGAGGGGCAGATCGCCATCAGCGGGCTGGTGCGGCGGTTCCCTTCGATGCGCCTGGCCGTGTCCCGGGACCGACTCTCGTACAAGCCCGTGCAGGCGTTGCGTGGCTTTCGGGCGCTTCCCGTGACGCTGCAGTAGCGGGTCGAGCCCCGCGCCCGCGCCGACTGTTCGGCGCCCTTACCAGATGAAGGGCAGCAGTCGTTTGTGGTCCGCCGCGTAGGTGACGTAGCGGTCGCCGAGCTGCAGGAAGAGCGCCCGCTCCTCCACGCGGATCCGGAAGAGGAGTCCGCAGAACACGCTGGCCGTGAGCCACACGAAGGACCACCAGGAACCGAGGAACAGCCCCGCCCCCATGACCATGAGAAGCACGGCGGCGTAGCTCGGATGTCGCACGAACCGGTACGGGCCGCTGGTGATCAAGGGCTGGTCGGCGCTCGTCTGGACCTTGAACGTGAAGTAGCGGCCGAGCGTGCGGAAGCTCCAGAACCGCAGAGCGATGCCGCACCAGAACACGACGAGCCCGACCCAGGCCAGATCCGGATTGATCCGGCCGGACGAGACGTTGCGGGTGAGCACGATGGCGCCCACGATCCCCACGAGGGCGGCGACGCGGATGTACATACGGCTGCCTTGGTCGGCCAGGGTGGCTTCGGGTCGTCGGTTCGTCGACTCCCGCAGCTCCACGAGAAGCCACACGACCGCGCTGACAACAAGCAGTAAGCGGGCGGCGGGTGGCGCCGCCGTGAAGGGATGCACGCGAGCGACGCTACCTCCGGCGGTTGCGCTCCCATTGGTCGCGGCTGAAATAGCTCTGATCCTCGCCCCAGCCTTCGACTCCGTCGTCCCAGCGCCAGTGGACCAGGGAGTCACCGCCGTGGCCACGCCAATGTCGGCTCACCGCGTCACCCCGGACCGAGAGGCGACGGTCGAACTCGTCGACCGCCTCCAACTCGATCGACAGCGGCCATCCGGTGTGCGCGTCGAAGGCGACGCGGCGCTCGCCCGCCAGAATGCGCCCGTATTCGCCGTTCCGGAGCAGAAAGCCGCAGGCGATGGGCTCCACCTCGGGCCCCGGGATGGCATAGGTGAGCCAGGCTTCGCCCGGGCCGGCGGCGCAGAACGAGTAGCCGACGCCGCCGAACGACCCCGCCTGGGACGGCTGTCGCGCCGCGTGCTCCCTCGCGCTGGGTTGGCGTTTCGGCCGTCCGAGCGGCCGAGGACCCCACGACCGGTCACGGACCGAATAGCAGTCGATCGGGATCTCCTCGCCGTGGAGGATCATCGTCCCCGTCACGTGACCGGCCTGATCGAAGTGGGCACCCTTCAAGAAGGGGACGACGCCGTCGGGATGCAGATTGGGCTTCATGATGGCCTCGAAGACGAGGTCCACTTCGAGCGCGCCGGGGTCGTTGTATTGGACGGCGTAGGTCGTGAGCGACTCGATGACCCGGACATGGACACCGTTGGGCCATTCGAAGTCCCGCATGTCTCGCTGCGAACGGGGCGGGAGTTGCAGCCCCGAATATTCGGCCCGATAGGCCAGCTCCCACGGGTAGGCGGCCCGGTCGTCCCAGACCCAGGCCCCGCCGTTGCAGATGTTGGCGTTCGGTCGGGCCTGGCAGTACGTCCAGCCACCGAGATTGCGCTCCGGCACGTTCCAGGAGAACCAGCACGTCTCGGTCTCCCACCACCGATCGGTGAGCTCCTCGTCGTGGAAGTCGTCGTCCGCCGGGACGAGCTCGCGGTAGGTGCGTTCGCGACGCAACTGGTCCAGGTCGACTCCGAAAGCGGTGCTCATCTGGTCGCCGTGCTCATCGGAGCGGTGGCCAGTGCCGGTCGGCGAGCGCGCCCATGGACGGACGCGCCAGTTCGGTCTCGCGGGCGACCCGGCGCCAGAGCGTGAGGATGTAGTCCTCCTCGGATACGCTTCCCGCCGCCACCGCCGCGGCGGCGTCCGCCCGGCCGGCCCTCACCGAGTCGGGGCGCCGGCCGAGCAGCTTCTCCAAGTCCTGCAGCTCGCACTCCTCGTAGGAGGGGCCGTACGTGTCGACGCGGGCGAGGTACTTCACGATGCGGGCGACACCCTTCCCGCGCGCCTGTGCCAGCGGATCCGTCGTGCGTGGGACGATGACGTCGCGCAACTGTGTGAGCACGGCGTCGTACATCCAGTCGCTGTCACGTCCTTCCCGGGGCTGGGGCGTCTCGGCCGGCGTCAGCTCCAAGCCATTGGCCGCAGCCAGCGCCTCGAGCCACAGTCGCCGGTGGAGGACCTGGTAGATGAATCCGTTGCCGACGTCGCTCCCGCCACCGCCACCGCCACCGTTGCCACGCCCGTCCCCGTCTTCGGGTCCCCGGTGGCCCATGACCTGCAGCTTGGTCTCGGCCATCACTTGGTAATAGCGGACCCTGGTCTCGTCCACCACGTTGCCCGACAGTGCCTCGTACTCACGCAGCCGCGTCGGGAAGTCGGTGAAGGGTTCTTGCGTCGCCCGCAGGGAGAGCCACGCGATGTCGTCCATGGGGTCGCCCAGGTGGGCCAGCTCCCAGTCGACGACAGCGGTCACCTTCCCCCCGAGATACATGAAGTTCCCCGGGCCTGTGTCCCCCTGGACCAACACGGGCGGACCGTCGTAGGGAGGAATGTGGTCCCGCAGCCAGCGCAACGAGAAGAGGAGGGCCGGATCAGGGGTCCCGCCACGCGCCGTCAGCACTCGGTCCCACTCGTCGAGCTCGGCCAGGACGGCTTCGGCGATGGAGTCGACGGCAGGAAACAAGGGGAGGTCGAGCGCCGCCGCGTCGAGCGAGTGCAGCGCCGCCAGCTTCGTCATGAAGTCCCGCGCCGTCGCCTCCCGCTCGTCCGGGTCGCTGATGCGGGAGAACCAGTTCCCCCCCTGCACCCGCTCCGACAACATGGCTTGGTGCACCGGGTGCACGCCGAGCACGCGAGGCACCGGTACAGGCCCGTCCTGCAGGGCCAGATACACGGTCGCCTCGCGGTGCAGCGTCCACGGATCCTTCGTCCGCTCAGGGTCGGAGCGGTCGTAGCGCAGGAACAGCGGCATCACCGCATCGTCGGCGCCTTCGACGTCGATGAACCATGCCTCCTTGCGGGCGCCGCCCGGCATGCGGTCGGCCGACAACAGCCGGCCCCCGCCAACCGATTCGATCCACGAGACGAGGTCGCCGGGCAGCCCGACGGCGCCGTCGTTCACACGATGCGGGTGTCGTGCGACGCCCAGTACTTCTCGCGCAACACACCCTTGTACAACTTCCCGGTGGGAAGTCGTGGCAGCTCGTCCACGAAGTCCACGCTGCGCGGGCACTTGAAGTGGGCCAGGTGCGCGCGGCAGAAGGCGATCAACGAGCGCTCGAGCGCGTCGTCGCCCTCGACCCCGTCGACGAGCTGGACCACGGCCTTGACCTCTTCCCCCAGGTCCTCGTTCGGCACGCCGATCACGGCGGCATCGAGCACAGAGGGGTGCGTCACGAGGAGGTTCTCCGTCTCCTGCGGGTAGATGTTCACTCCGCCCGAGATGATCATGTGCGCCTTGCGGTCGGTCAGGAACAGGTACCCGTCCTCGTCCAGATAGCCGACGTCGCCCACCGTTGACGTCCTCCCGTCGTCCCGCCGCGTGCTGGCGGTCTTCTCGGGGTCGTTGAAGTACTCGAAGTCGGTGGCCCCGGCGAACCACACCGTGCCCGACGTGCCGACCGGGCACGGCCGCCCCTCATCGTCGAGGATGTGGATGTCGCTCAGCACCGACCGTCCGACGCTTCCCTTGTGCGCCAGCCAATCGTCGGACGTGATGAACGTGCAACCGTTGCCCTCGGTGGCGGCGTAGTACTCGAGCAGGATCGGACCGAACCACTCGATCATCTGCTCCTTCACGGGCACCGGGCAGGGCGCGGCGGCGTGGATGATGACCTCCAATGACGACAAGTCGGCCGCGGCACGTACCTCGTCGGGCAGCTTCAACATGCGGCTGAACATGGTGGGGACCACCTGCGAGTGCGTCACGCCGTGCCGGCCCACCAGCTCGAGATACAACGCCGGGTCGAAATGCTCCATCACGACCGCCGTGGACTTCATTCGCAGGGCGATGGCGACGCTCACCTGCGGGGCTGTGTGGTACAGCGGAGCCGGCGACAGGTACACCATGCCCTCGCGGCAGCGCCAGAGGGCGGCGATCCCGAGCACGGCGATGCTCGTCTCGGACGGATGGATGTCGTACATGGGGCGAAGGATGCCTTTGGGTCGCCCCGTGGTACCGGACGAATACATCATCGGCGCACCCAGCTGTTCATCTTGCACATGGTCCGTCGGTTGCGAGCCGACGGCGTCGTCCCACGACTCGAACGGCGCCTCCATGCCGGCGCGGCCGCTGCCCGTGGTGTCCACCATGACCCAGCGCTCGACGTCGGGGCACAGCGCCGGCAATTGCCGGGCGACGTCCGTCTTGGCGGTCGACGTCACGACGACCCGCGACCGGGAGTCGTTGATGACGTATGCCACCTCCTCGGCCGAGAGGTAGAAGTTGACCGGGGTGAAATAGAGCCCGGTGCGTTCGGCGCCCGCCTCCGCCAACAGCACGGCCGGGTGGTTCTCCATGAAGATCGCCATGTGGTCGCCCTTGCGCAGTCCCGAGTCGCGCAGGAGGTGGGCCACCTGGTTCGCCGCCGCCTCGTATTCGGCGAACGTCAATGTGCGTCCCGAGGGCGCCATGATGATGGCCGGCTGATCCCCGTGCTCTGCCGCGTGCTCAGCTGCGTACATCGACGCCCCCTTCCCGCAGACACGAGTACAGCACGTCCACCAGGCAGGCGCCCATGAGGGGGAGCGCCTGGTTCTCCAGATGGTTGCGGACGAACCCGCACGCCACGTGGGCTGTCGGGTCGGCAAAGCCGATCTGCCCGCCGGCTCCCATGTGACCGAACGCCCCTTCGTTGGGGCCGTGCATCGGCGGGGCACCCGGGACGAGCGCCGGTGGCTCCAATGAGTACCCGACGGCCCAGCGGGTGGGGACGCCCATGACAGCGTCACGTCCGCAGACCTGCTCCGTCCGGAAGCGTTCGACCGAGGCCCGCGAGACGAGCTCTTCGCCGTCGGCCAGCGCGGCGTAGGTCCGGGCCAGGGCCCTGGCCGTCGCCGTGGCGCCGAGCGCTCCGATCTCGGCGGCCAGCACGTCGGGGGTGTTCATGAATGCGGCGAAGCGGGGCTGGCCCAGCTCGTCGGCGAACAGGCTGCCGTGCGCGCCGGCCAGGACCGAGCGGCCGGACTTGGATGCGGGGTCGATGGCCCGTAACGTGCTCTGCGTGCCGGGCTTCACGGGGAACTCCATGACCGTCGCCACCGACGGGAGCTCGGAGGCGCTGGTCCCGATGGAGCAGGCCACCCCGAGCGGTCCGGCCACCTCCGCCGCGAAGAACGTTCCCAGGCTCTGGCCGCTGATGCGCCGGACCAGCTCGCCCACCAGCCAGCCGAACGTCACCCCGTGGTAGCCGTGCCGCGTGCCTGGCTCCCAGGCGGGCTCGCCACCGGGCGACGGCGGCCGCGATCGCGGCCGAGTCGCTCCATCCACGTCCGTCCCACGACAGGAGCTGGTCCGCGTCCGGCACGCCGATGGCGCCCGACTGATGGCTCAACAACTGCCGCACGGTGGTGGACGACTTGCCGGCCTGGCCGAACTCGGGCCAATAACGGGTCACGGGCGCATTGAGGTCGAGCTCGCCCCGATCCTCCAATACGTGTGCGCACAGCGTCGTCATGCCCTTGGTCGACGACATGACGACGGCCCGGGTGGCCTCCTCCCACGACCGACCGTCGGGCCCGGCCACACCGGTCCAGATGTCCACGACGCACTCGCCGTCGACGAAGGCACAGAAGGCACCACCCCCGTCCCCGAGGTTCGCCCGCCGCTCCCGATCGCCCAAGGTCAGCGTTGCGCCGGCGCCCAACGTCTCGGCCACTTGATCGAAGCCGGGCGCGACGAACCCCTTGACGTCGGACACGCCGGTCACAGCGCCCGGAGCTCCCGCTCGACGTCGGGCCACCACTCCTTACGCCACCACGACACGTTGATGCGGTCGACCAGTCCCCCGTAGCGGGCGGTCACCTCCCGGGCCAGGGCATCGGGCGCGCAGACGATGGTCAGCGTGTCGAGGACCTCATCGTCGACGAGGCGCGCCATCTCGTCCCAACGACCCCTCTTCGAACACTCGTAGAGGTCGGCCTGCAGGTCGCCCCAGCCGTGGAGGTCCAAGACGGGCCGGTAGGCCGGCGTCGACGCGTAGTAGCCGACCTGGTTCCGCATGGCGTTGCGGGCCTTCTCCATCTTCGACGGGTCCTCCACCACCGAGATGAAGCCGGGACAGGTCACCTCGAACCCGTCCCGACGGCGACCCGCCTTCGACAACCCCCGGTCGACCGCCGGCAGGATCACCTCACGCAGGTAGCGCCCCGTGCAGATGCCGTGCGTGATGACCCCGTCCGCCACCTCCCCGGCGACCTCGTTCATGCGAGGCCCCACCGCGGCCAGGAAGACACGAGGTGGTCCATACGAGTGCGGGGGCGGGGCGAAGACAGGCGTCATCAAGGTGTGCGTGTAGAAGTCGCCCTCGAACCCGAGCGTCGCCCCGTCGTTCCACGACGCCCAGATCGCCCGCAGGGCGAGCACGTAGTCCCGCATGCGTGCGGCGGGATGCGACCACGTGGAGCTGAACCGCTTCTCGATGTGCCGCCGCACCTGCGATCCCAGCCCGAGCACGACGCGTCCCCCGGAATACTCCTGCAGCTGGTTGGTCGTGTACGCCATGCTCATCGGGTTGCGGGCGAAGGCCACGGCGATCCCGGTCCCGAGGGACACCGACGTCGAGTGCTCGGCCGCCAGTGTCAACGACAGGAACGGGTCGTTCGTCGTCTCGGCCGCCCAGACGCAGTCCAGCCCGGCGGCCTCGGCGGCAGCCACCCGGTCGGCCACCCGGGGCAGCTCCATCCCGAGACCGCTGTCGATCTTCACTGCGGTCGCCTCCTCACACGGGCACCGACGCAGACGTCGCCGCCTTCTTGATCCGTCTGCGCACGGGCGCCGGCGTCGGTGCCGGGCCCTTGACCGCCGGCGCGTCCACCGACAACGACAACGGCAGCCCGACCTGCACGAAGCGTCCCGCGGCCGGGTGCCGGTAGTGGCGCAGCAGCTCACGGGCCACGACTTGGGGGTCGTCGGGGACCGCCGAGGGGTGCACGCTCATCGCCGCCGGGACACCTTCAGAGTGCAACGCCGACAGTGCCGACTCCACGGTGAGCAGCCCGACCGCGTCGGCGACCTCGTCGACGAGCGGCGCGGTGGCCCCGTCCCCGTCGAGACCGCCGTCACCGCCGTCGCCGCCGAAGAGACCCAGCGCCCGCAACAGCCCCGCCCGGTGGGCGCCCGTCACGCAGCAGACGGTCACCCATCCGTCCGTAGCTCGATACAGGTGAAACCACAGGGAAGGGCCCCACAGGTCGGCTCCCACCCGATCCGGCACGGCACCGTCGACAGCCAGTGCCGCCACGTCCTCGGACTGGAACACGGTCGCCGTCAACGCCAGCGACGCATCGACCCCCGTCACCGCGACGCCCTGCGCCCGTCCCAGCAAGGCGAGCACGATCCCCGCCCCCAGCAACAGCCCGGTCCCATAGTCGTTGGCGGTGAAGTTGACCGGCACCGGCCGCACACCGCCGCCCTGCGTCATCTCCATCCCGGTCGCCGCCTGGACCACGTAGTCGAAGGAAGGGCGACCGGCCAGCGGCCCCGCCACCCCGAAGCCCTTGGCCCGCGCGTAGACGAGCGCGGGGTTGACGGCGCGCAGCGCGTCCTCGGCCAGGCCCAGCCGCTCCCATGCCCCCGCCATCGCGTTCTCGACCACGACGTCAGACGCCGCAACGAGGTCGAGCAGGCGCACCCGGTCCTCAAGGGTCTTGAGGTCGAGCACGATCCCGCGCTTCGAGCGATTGGCGTCGACATAGATATTGGGGAGAACCGGCATCATCTGGAACCCGCCCTCGCCGCCGGGCGGCTCCACCTTCACGACGTCGGCGCCGAGCTCGGCGAGCAGACGGGACGCCAGCGGTCCGGCCCAGAAGGAGGAGAGGTCGACGATGCGGTGGCCGCCGAGCGCGCCCTGCTCCCCGCCGTGCCGGCGGCCGGGCCGCCGTGCGCCGGACCCGACGGCGATCCGTACCGGCGGGCCGACCAACGACACCCGCCCGAGGACCGGGTCATCGACGTCTGCGACGAGGTGGTCGACGCGAGCCTGCTCGCTGGCGAGCCACTCGGCGAGCGAATTGCACTTGGCGACGGCGGCGGGCCGGTCCAGCAGCGCCCTCTCCCATTCGTCGGCCGTCTTGGATCCGAAGCCCTCGATGAAGCGGGCGAGCATGGCACGGTTCCACTCGCGGTCGGCGAGCTTGGACAGGCCTTCGGGGGTGGAGTAGTCCAGCCCACCGTCGTCGAGGCCCAGCAGCCGGCAGAGCTCGCGCCAGCGCTCCGTGCCGCTCATGTTCACCATGACGGCGCGGCCGTCGGCCGTGTCGAAGACCCGCAGGATCGGCGACTTGGTCTGGCGCACGATACGGGGCCGGTGTCCCTCCCGATGGAAGATCGCCGCAGCGTTCAAGAACAGGAGCGCATCGAGCAGGGACGTCTCCACGTGTTGGCCGTAGCCGGTCGAGGCGCGCTTGATCAATGCGGCCCCCGCGCCGAGGACGGCTACCAGCGCCGCCGACACACTGGCCACGGGGAAGGGGAGCCAGATGGGATCGTCCCCGGTGAACAGACCCTGTTGTGCGCCGGCCCGGGCCTGCACCAGCGGCTCCCACCCGGGCTCGTCGCGTGACGGCCCGTCAGATCCCCACGCAGTGATGGAACACGTGACCAACCGCGGGTGCCCGGAGCGCAGCGTGGCCGGCGCCAGCCCGAGGCGGTCCAGCGCACCCGGCCGTAGGTTCTCGACCACCAGGTCGGCCTCGTCGACGAGGTCTCGCAGCGCGCCCGCACCAGCCGGGGAGCGCAGGTCGAGTTCGACCGTCTCCTTGCCCCGGTTCCAGGCGGCGAAGCGGGCGGGATCGGCCCGCAACGGATCGCCACCGGGACGCTCGACCTTCACCACCCGCGCACCGAGGTCGGCGAAGATCGTGGCGGCGAGCGGGGCGGCGACGTACTGACCGATCTCGACGACCCGCAGACCACTGAGCACCTGCGCCTGGCTTCCCGGGGGATGGGGTGCCGGCGGATGCTCAGTGGCCACGAGTCGCTCTTGTGCCCGAAGCGGTCGCCGTTCCCGACCTCGTCCGGGCGTCGCCAAGATCGAGACCGCCACGGTCAAGATCGCCCGGCATGAGGTCACCTTCTTCGTCACGGGGCAGGCCGAGCACGCGCTCGGCGATGACGTTGCGCACGATCTGGTTGGTCCCGCCCCCGATGGATGCCGACTGGGAGCTGAGCAGCTGGTCCGACCAGCGCCCGGCGTCGGGGTCGTCGGCCGTCCAGGCGACGGCGTGCATGCCCGCCGTCTCCACGGCCACGAGGGCGGACTCCTGGACCAGTTGTGCCATGGCCAGCTTGAGCACCGATGCCGCCGCGCCGTCGCCCCCCTTGGCCTTCACCTGCAGGTAGCCGGTGAGGTGCCGGAGGACCATCTGGCGGATGCGCAGCTGCACCAGGCGGTCGCGCAGGACGGGACGTGACGCCAGTCCACGGCGCTTCGCCTCCTCGGCCAGTGCGGTGAAGCCGCCCTTCCCGCCGCCTCCGCCGCCCATGTTGCCCAGGGCCTGCCGCTCGAAGGCGAGCATGGTGCGGGCCACCCGCCAGCCGTCGTCGACCGCACCGACGACGTTGGCCGCCGGCACCCGCACCTCGTCGAGGAAGACTTCGTTGAAGTGGGACTCACCGGTGATCTGGCGCAGGGGCCGCACCGTGATCCCCGGGACGTGCATGTCGACGATGAGCATGGTGATGCCCTCGCGCTTGGGCCGGGCCGGGTCGGTTCGCACGAGGCAGGCGGCGTAGTCGCTGTGCTGGGCGCCCGAGGTCCACACCTTCTGGCCCTGCAGCACGAACTCGTCGCCGTCACGCCGGGCCCGCGTCTGCACGCTCGAGAGGTCCGAGCCCGCACCTGGCTCGCTGAACAGCTCGCACCAGACGTGCTCGCCCCGCAGCAGCGGCGGAATGAACGCCATCTTCTGCTCCTCGTTCGCGTGCACCAGCAGCGTGGGCCCGCACATGCCGAGCCCGATCTCGAGCGAGCGGGGCGGCACCTTGAAGGCCTTGGCCTCGGCGTCGTAGATGCGCTGGTAGCGGCCGGGGAGCCCACGCCCGCCGTACTCCGCCGGCCACGTGATGCCGGCCAGGCCCGCGTTCGCCAGCTGGCGCTGGTACGCAACCGAACGGGCCAGTCCCGAGCCGCCGAACGAGACCACGCCGCTCGGCTCCTCCCCCTTCTCCGGCAGCGTCGCCGCCAGGAAGGCCAGCACCTCCCGGCGGAACTCGTCCTCGGTGGGGGCGTCGGTCATGTCGGCACGACCGTGGCGGTGACCCCGGTCGTCGGTCGTGGGAGGCCGACGGCGAGCAGCCCGCCGAAGACCATGTCCTTCATGACGCGGGCCAGCAGCTCGGGATCGGAGCGGTCGAGGGTGGTGATGGAGCGCAACATGCCGTCGAGCATGGTCACGGCCGCCCGCGCCTCGTCCTCGCCCAGGCCGGGTCGTACCTCGCAGAGCAGGTGCACCCATTCGGCCATACGCACCCGCTCAATCCGGGCTACCCGCCGCCGGGCATCGTCGTCGAGCGAGCGGTATTCCTTCGTGAAGACGTCGCGGAGGTTCCCGTTGCGCAGCTGCAGCACGATGGCCGCGTCAATGAGCCGCTCGAGCGTCTCCATCGGCTCCTTGTCCTCGTTGAGGACGTCGTCGACCGTTCCCCTCCAGATGATCGCCGCCTCTTCGATGAGCACCGACAGGAGCTCGCCCTTGCTGCCGAAGTAGCGGTAGATGGCCGGCCCGCTGACCCCGGCGACGGCGCCGATGTCGCCCAGGCTGGTCTCGCGGAAGCCCCGTTCTCGGAAGAGCTCGGTGGCGGCGGCCATGATCGCCTCGCGGGTGCGCTCGCCCTTCGTCGTCTTGGTGGTGGTCGTGGTCCGAGGGGAGGCTGCCGGAGCCGCCGCAGACGAGCTCATAGGGGTACGAATGTTAGCCACCTGTCACAAATCTGCCGCTGTACGTTGACTCGACCCTCGGGGCATGCTTAAAGTTTAACCACCGTTAACAAAAGTGCAAGGGACGGGGAGGGCGAGCGTGGAGTTCGGCTTGTTCATGGAGCTGTCGGTGCCACGTCCGTGGACGGCGGACTCCGAGCGCCAGGTGTACGAGAACGCACTCGAGCAGGTGCGCCTGGCCGACGAGCTGGGTTTCGACTACATCTGGGCCGTCGAGCACCACTTCTTGGAGGAGTACTCGCACTGCTCGGGCCCCGACATCTTCCTCGCGGCGGCGGCGACCATGACCAAGCGCATCAGGGTCGGGCACGGCGTGGTGGCGTGCGTGCCGCAGTACCAGAGTCCCATCCGGGTGGCGGAGCGGGCGGCGGTCCTCGACATCATCTCGGGCGGACGATTGGAGTTGGGGACCGGCCGTTCCGCGACGTGGCCGGAATTGAGCGGCTTCGGGGCGAACCCCGACGACACCAAGAAGACCTGGGACGAGTTCGTCCGTGTCATCCCCAAAATGTGGATGCAGGAGCGCTTCGCCTGGAACGGACGCATGTTCTCCATGCCGGAGCGAGCCATCCTGCCCAAGCCGCTGCAGAAGCCGCACCCGCCGATGTGGGTGGCGGTGACGTCGCCCGGCACGGAGATCGACGCGGCCGATCGGGGGCTGGGTTGCCTGGGGTTGTCGCCGGGGGGTTTCGCGGACTCCGAGAAGAAGGTGTTGAACTACCGCAAGCACATTGAGACGTGTGACCCGGTCGGCGCCTTCGTGAACGACAAGGTGTTGACGGTGAACTTCCTGTCGTGCTGCGAGGACGGTGACCTGGGCCGGCGCAACGGGCTGAAGGTTGCTTCCATGTTCTCCTACATGGCGGCGCAGCTGCTGTCGGCCAAAGAGGTGTTGCCGACGCACTCCTATCCCTCCGAGGGGCTGCTGCCGGCGCTGCGGCGGGAATCGGGGTCGCCCGGGGACGCCGCCAAGGCCTTCAAGGGCGTGACCATGGGGACGCCGGACGACGTGGCCGACGCCATCACCGCCTGGGAGAACGTCGGCTTCGACGGGATCAATTTCATCCACCAGTTCATGGAGGTCGTGCCGCAGCAGTACGTGCTCGACTCCATGCGGCTGTTCGCCGAGGAGGTCATGCCGCGCTTCAAGACGGGACGGTCGGGCGGGCGGTGCGGCCGCCGGGGCGAAAGGGCGGGTCGTCCCGCCGGATCGCCGCCGGGGCGGGGGTGGCTCTGATGCCGCTCGCCGGCTCCTTGGATATTCGCCCGCTGATCGACGGTTCGCCCGAGGTCGTCCTCGACGACGAGGCTGCGTTGCGGGTCGACGACGTCGACATCCTGCAGGTCCTCTACGAGGTCCGGGTGGCGGACCGGGAGTCGTTGGTGCCACCGGCCTTGAACCCGACGATCCCGCCGGTGATCTCCTTCTTGATCTACCGGGCCAAGGACAGTGTGTTCGGTCCCTTTGCCCTGGCCCAGCTACGCCTGACGGCCCGCTCGGGCGTTCGGCCGCGGGCCTATCTGGTGTCGGCTCGCTGCGACAACCCGGCGCTGTCGGGCGTGCTGGCCCGTTCGTGGGGATTCCGGGTGAAGCCCGGGGAGATTTCGGTGCGGCGCTTCCATGATCGGGTGGACTGCACCGTGTCGGAGCCTGCGACCGACGGCGGACGTGGGTCCCGGACGATCCTGGACGTGTCGTTGGTCGATCCCGTGCCGGTCACCGGACAGGACGTGCAGTACCCGCCTGGGATGCATCTGGCCCGACTGGAGCGCGACGGGGTCTGGGTGCCGCGCATCGTGCAGGTCGACTCCGAGTACGAGTTCCGCCGGGCCGACCGCGGCCGGCCGTCGCTCGACTCCTTCGATCCGTCGGCCTGGGGCGACGAACGCCTGGTGCCCGATATCGCCGTCTCGGCGAGCTTCGCCGCGTGCGACATGACGATCGCCAACGTGCGCTACATCTGCAATCCCGACATTCCGGCGTCCGAGGGGACCGAAAAGGTCTCGGACAAGTAGTGATGGCGGGCGCGGGAGCCGGCGGCGGTTCGTTCTCCGTATCCTGAGCACCGTGCCCCAAGACGACGCCTCCTCGACCGTCGCCGACGAGGGGCTGCACCCAGCCGGCGACGACCCCGACTGGCAGGAGTCGGCCTACCTGGCCTGGCGCGATCCTTCGAGCGGATTGGGCGGCAACCACCGCATCGGGAACGAGCCCAACCGGCGGACTGCGAACCTCTGGTGCGGCCTCTACCACCAGGACGGCACCCGCTTTCGCTGCAACGGCGAAGGGCTCGACCAGGTCGTCCTCGACGACGACGTGGCCGGCGTCTTCGGAGTGTGCGCGGGGCCGCAGCGGATCTTCCACGACGGTTCGCGGCTCCGCTTCGTCCTCGACGGCGATGGGTGCCGTGCTGATCTCGTCCTCACGGACGAGGGGGAGCGGTCGTTCGCCAACGCCAAGACGTTCTCGGGCGCATCGGGGGCGACCGGCACGATCTTCTCCAACAACTTCCACGTGGCCTGCCGCGTCTCGGGCACGGTGGAGCTCGACGGTCGGCGGGCGGAGGTGGTCGATGCTCCGGCCTGGCGGGACCATTCGTGGGGCGTGCGGCGCTGGGACAGCTTCGTCTCCAGTCGCAGCTTCGGTGGTTCACACGGGGAGGGCGACGACGCGCTGCACTTCCGCTTCGCCTCCATGGTCGGGTCCAACGGGAGCTTCTTCCGCGTCGGCGCGCTCACCCGGGGCGGCGCAAAGATCCCCGTTGAGGACGCGTCCATGCTGGTGCACGTCGACGACGACTCCATGTCTTGTCCCTCGGCGGAGGTCAGTTACGACCTCGAGGGTGGTGGGAGAACGGTTGTCCGCATCGCCACCATCGGGGGCATGATCGGTGTGACGGCGCAACGTCATGGCTGGGAGTCGGTCGGTGACGTCACCGTCGACGGCGTGCCGGGCGGCTGGGGCTTTCTCGAGACGACCCTGAACGCCCGGAACGGGTCTGACCCGCCCGGGTTCGTGCTCGGTGAGGCCATGACGAACGGCATCGTCCGACCGTCGTGACGCCGTCGTGAGGCAGCCCGCCGACGACCGGGCGCTCTACTACCGCCAGCTGCGGGAGACCATCGCCACCGTCTTCGCGCCCGAGCTCACGAGCGCGGCGGCAAAGGATGCCGTGGGTTTGGTCGACAGGATCCTGGCCGAGTTCATCGTCGAAGAGGAGTGGGCGCCGGCGCTGAGCCAGGAGTTCGGCGCCGAGTTCGAGACGCTGCTCGACGAAGACGACGTCGTCGGCGACAGGCCGTCGTCCGGCGCCGTCACCCCCGAACGGTTCGTCGAGCTGCGGCGCTTGGCGGCGGACATCGTCGCGGACGGGGCGGGTTCCGCAAACCCGGTCGAACGATCGCACTGTCGCCAGCTCGTCGACGTGGAGCGACGCTTCCTCGAGCGCGTCGACGAGTTGCGACGGGCCGTGCTCGACGAGGAGCCCACGCCTGACGCGGCGGCCTCCTCCACGGAGTGCTCGGTGACGAGTGATGAGCTGGCGGCGTATCTGCGCCGACGGCTGCCCGAATCGCCTGAACTCCGCGTCATTCGCCTGGACGTCGTCCCCGGAGGCCGTTCGAAGGAGACGCTCCTGGTGTCGCTGGCGGGCACGACCGAGCTGCCCGGCCGAGGTGATCGTGCGCAAGGACCGGCCGGTGGGGCTCCTCGAGACACGGGCCTCGGACGAGTTCGCCATCCTGCGTGCCGTGTACGACCAGGGCGGCATCCCCGTGGCGCGGCCGTTCTTCGCGGACGACGCCAAGAACCTGTCGGACGACGGTGTCGGCGCTGGGGACGACGTCGGAACTCTGTTGGTCATGGAGCGGGCGCCAGGCGAAAAGGCGGGCGAGTACTTCCCCGACCTTGCTGCACCCCCGGCCGAGCACCGGCGTGCCATCGGGACGCAGCTGGCGACCGCCCTCGCCCACCTGCACGCGGTGCCACTCGACACGCTCGTCGGGACAGGTCTCGACGTGCACGTGTCGGTCAGCGAAGAGTCTCTCTCGGCCGCCGTGAACGGCATGGCTGCCCGCATCGGCAGTCTGACCGGCCCTCCCATTGTCGCCGTCCCGCTGGCGCGCCAGTGGCTGCTCGACCACATCGACGACGTCGTTCCGTCGGGACCGCTGTGCCTGCTGCAGGGCGACTTCGGACTGCACAACACGCTCGTCGAGGCCGACCGGGTCACCGCGCTCGTGGACTGGGAGGCGGCCACGATCGGTCCCCCGGCTCGCGAGTTGGCAGCCGCCTGGCCGGCGGCCACTGCGCTCATGGGCTGGCCCGACTTCGTCGCCGCCTACCGCCGGGCCGGCGGGTCGTCAGAGGCGACCGACGAGCGGTCCGTCACGTATTACCGCGTCTTCTTCGGGCTCGGCGCCTGCATGTCGAGCCGGACGGGCGGCCACCTCTTCCGCACCGGGGACAAGCGAGACCTCTTGACCGCGCACTCGGGCCTCGACGCCCACTTCCGGGCCCAGCGCAACCTCCTCCGTGCCCTGGCCGACGCGGGGGCCCTTCCCGGCGGAGGCTGACGAGCGCCCTCCGGGGTGACGATTCCGTCTGCTGTCGCCGGAGTACCTTCATTGCGGAAGGAAGAAAAAGTGTCCTGTTCTTGTCCGGGTCCCGTTGCGAATGAACGCCACGGAGAAGGACGAGGACGGCAACGACGGTCTGGGACCGGGCTTCACCAAGAGATGTCGGTGCCAGTGCTTCGGAACGGATCGGGGGCCGTTGCAATGCTGGGGGAGGAGGGGCTTTGGCGGCGACGCCCGGAATCAGAAGAGGCGCATCAGCCCGCCGGCGCCAGCTCGGGGGAATCCGAAAAAGTGAACCGGCCCTGCCAGCCATTTCCCAATATGTTGCAGTATGTTGACGGCAGGAACCGGTAAACGGTATCCTCTTTTCGCCGTAGCGTCCGGGGGGCTTGCTAGGGCTGAACGAGCACATTGGGCGCCCCCTGATCCCCGAGGAGGAACAGTGCTCACATCAGGTTCGATCGGCCGGTCGGCCACGCGGCGAGGTGGAACAAGGACAGCGGCAAGGCCAAGGGTCATGGGTCTGAGCATGCTGGGAGTCGCCGCGATCACCGTCGCGTCCTTGTCGGCCACGGTCGTCGGGGTGGGAGTCGGCACCGCCGGCGCAGCGTCGGCAGAGACGCCCGACCCGGCGACGCTGCCAGCGGTCACCATCGGCATCATCACCGACGGCGGTGGGGGCAGTTCCATCGGCACGTCCGCACTGGTGGAGCAAGGTGCCAAGGCGGCGGTCAGCTACATCAACAAGTACGCCGGTGGGCTCGATGGCCACAAGGTCACCCTCTACGTGTGCGAGAACCAATCGACGCCGGCGGGCGGGCAGACCTGTGCCAACGACATGGTCCAAAAGGGCGTGGTCGCCGTGGTCGAGCCGTTCACCGGTCAGGGCCAGACCGAAGTCCCGACCATCACGGCCGCCGGGATCCCCTACGTCACGATCAGTGGGGCCTCCACGGCCGAGCTCACCACACCGGGTGCTTTCGCCGTCGAGGGTGGCTTCCCGGCCTACCTGGGCGCCATGGCACTGAGCGCCAAGCAGCACGGCTACAAGAAGGTCGTTTTCCTGGTCGACAACGTCCCGGCCGCCATCCAGGGCGCCCAGGTGCTGGGCGGCATGGTCTACAAGGCGGCCGGTGTCGGCTACACGGTGATCCCGGTCAACTCTGGCACCGCGGACATCAGCCCGCAGATGCAGTCGGCCGTCTCGAGCGGTGCCGACGCGGTGGGCATGGTCGGCGACGTGACGCTGTGCACATCGTTCCTGCAGGCGTACAACACGCTCGGGCTCAAGCTGCCCAAGTACGTGCTCTCGACATGCCAGGACCCGAGCATCCTGAACTCGCCGACCCTCGACAAGGCGCTCGCCGGCTCGTACATCACGACGTCGACGGCGTCGTCGAAGGCAGAGAACGCGGAGTACGCCTTCATCATGAAGAAGTTCGCACCGAGTGTGAGTGGGAACCCGAATGTCAGCAGCAACCAGGCCGACGGCGTGAGTCCGGTGCTCCTGATCAACGCCGCCATGAAGGGTTCGACGGACCCGGTGACCGCGGCCGGCATCAAAGCGCAGCTGACGAACGGCAAGAACCTTCCCATTCCGCTCTCGGGTGGTCTGACGTTCACGTGCAACGGGACCGCCATCCCCTTGCTCAAGTCGGTCTGCTCGTCCGCCGCGGCGATCGGCATCATCCAGAGTGGCAAGACGGGCAAGGTCACCGGGGTCAAGGTGTACAACCCGACGCCTCTGTTCTAGGGGGAACATCCGGGCAGCCGGCCCCGCCGGCTCCTCCGGACCTTGCTGCGGGGGCGGTACCTCTCACCGGGAGGACCGCCCCCGTGGCGCGCCCGGGGTCGTGGATTCCGTGATGGCGTGAGCGCCGGGCTCAGAGTGATGGGTTGTCGTCACGGGCCGTCATTCCTTGTCAAGGGACGCACCACAAATGACGACAATCGTGGAGCGAGCAATGCAGCACTCTTCGGAGTGGTGCTTTCGCTCGCGAAAACGGGGACTCTGCGGGTGGGATCGGCCACGCGACGAGCCGATTCCCCGCAGTCGTGGGCGAAGAAGACGAAGAGGGGATCAAGGTGGGCGAGAGTACGGAGGACGGGTCCAGCCTGGAGCGGTACCCGTCGAGGCGTGCAATCACCGTCGCAGAAGTCACCCTGTTGGTGGCACTCGGTATCTTGATCCTTCTCGCCGGGTTGGTCGGTGCCAAACCCAGTGGAGCGGCTCCCCTTTCGGTGCCATCGAGGACGGCGTTGGCGTCCAGCGGCGGCTACAGCGTCGTGGCCGCCAACGGCGGCATCTTCAATTTCGGCAACGCCGACTTCTATGGCTCCATGAGTGGTCATGCCCTGAACCAGCCGATTGTCGGCATGGCCTCGACGCCCGATGGCGGTGGCTACTGGGAGGTGGCGTCCGACGGCGGCATCTTCAATTTCGGTGACGCCAAGTTCTACGGCTCCATGGGCGGTCACGCCGTCAGCCAACCGATCGTGGGCATGGCCGCGACGCCCGACGGTGGTGGCTACTGGGAGGTGTCCAAAGACGGCGGCATCTTCAATTTCGGTGACGCCGACTTCTATGGCTCCATGAGTGGTCATGCCCTGAACCAGCCGATTGTCGGCATGGCCTCGACGCCCGATGGCGGTGGCTACTGGGAGGTGGCGTCCGACGGCGGCATCTTCAATTTCGGTGACGCCAGATTCTTTGGCTCCATGGGCGGTCACGCCCTGAACCAGCCGGTCGTGGGCATGGCCTCGCGACCCGATGGCGGTGGCTACTGGGAGGTGGCGTCCGACGGCGGCATCTTCAATTTCGGTGACGCCAGATTCTTTGGCTCCATGGGCGGTCACGCCCTGAACCAGCCGGTCGTGAGCATGGCCTCGCGACCCAACGGTGGTGGCTACTGGGAGGTGGCGTCCGACGGGGGCATCTTCGCGTTCGGTGCTGCCTCGCCCGACGGCTCGCTGCCGGGTCTGGGAATGGCGGTGCACAACGTTGTCGGCATCGGCGCTCCCAGGACCCCGGCCCTTCGCCTGCTTTCTCTCAGCTCGGCCACGGGTCCGGCCTCGGGCGGGAATAGCGTCACGCTGACCGGCACCGGCTTCGAGACTCCTGCCATCGTGACCTTTGGGGCCAGCCAAGCCACCGCGGTCACTGTGACTGGACCGACAACGATCACCGCTGCGGTGCCGGCCGGCGCCGGCACCGTGGACGTCGCAGTCGCCACAGAGTCGGGGGCGGCGTCCCTGAACGACGCTTATACCTACCTGATTCCCGCGCCGGTCGTCACCGCCGTGAGCCCGGCTCATGGGCCGGCTGCAGGAGGGACCGCCGTCACCATCACCGGCACCGGGTTTGCGGCCGGTGCAGAGGTGCAGTTCGGCGCCACGGGCGCGACCGGTGTGACAGTCAACAGCGCCTCGTCCCTTACCGCCATTTCTCCGGCCGGGTCGTCGGGCACGGTCGACGTCACGGTGACCACCATGGGTGGCGTGTCGGCGATCTCGAGCGCAGACCAGTTCACCTACGTTGGAGGTCCCAGCGTCACGGCGACACCCTCGACGGACACCGAAGTCGGCGTCGCGTACTCGCAGAGCAACGTGGGAAATGGCGGCACCGCGCCCTACTCCTACTCGGTGTCCGCCGGCGCGCTGCCGGAGGGGACCACCTTGGACACTTCGACCGGGACGGTTTCGGGGACCGCGGCGACCGCAGGCCCGTTCACCTACACCGTGCAGGTGACCGACGCCGACGGTGGGACCGCCACGGCCTCGAGTTCGGGCACCATCGCCGCGGCGCTCGACCTCACGGCGACGCCCACGACGGACACCGAAGTCGGCGCTGCGTACTCCCAGACCAACACCGCGAGCGGTGGCACCGCGCCCTACGTCTACTCGCTCTCCGCCGGCGCGCTGCCGGAGGGGACCACCTTGGACACTTCGACCGGGACGGTTTCGGGGACCGCGGCGACCGCAGGCCCGTTCACCTACACCGTGCAGGTGACCGACGCCGACGGTGGGACCGCCACGGCCTCGAGTTCGGGCACCATCGCCCCGGCGCTCGACCTCACGGCGACGCCCACGGCTGACCCCGAAACCGGGGTTCCCTACCTGCAGGCGAACACGGCCAGCGGTGGCGTCGGACCCTATAGCTATTCGATCGTCTCTGGGACTCTCCCGGATTCGACGGAACTGGATACGGCCACGGGTACCGTCTCTGGATTTCCGCTGAATCCGGGGCCCTTCGACTACACGGTGCAGGTTGTCGACCAGGGCGGCGGAACCGCGACGGTCACTGTCTCGGGACTCCTCTTTTTCAACCCGGCGGAGGCATAACCGGCGTTCGTATCACGACGAGAAAGGCCGTCGGATTGAGGGCCGACGCGGCGATCAGCTCGTCGTGAGAGATCCGCTCATGTAGGCGGCTTCGACAGATCTGAGGTCGTTCCGGTATTTCTCGGCAGGGCCGGAGAGCACGATGCTGCCGTGCACCAACACCATGGCCTCGTCGGCCACCTCGAGTGCCAGCTGTACGTGCTGTTCCACCATGATTACCGAGGCACCGTGCTCGTCGGCCACCCGACGGATCACCGGCATCAGCGACTCGACCGCCACGGGCGCCAGACCCATCGACATCTCGTCGATGAGGAGCAGCTTGGGCGACTGCACGAGCGCACGGGCGATGGCCAGCATCTGTTGCTCGCCGCCTGAGAGGTCGCCCACGCGCAGCTTCTCACGGCGCTGCAGCGCAGGGAAGAGCTCGAGGACCGGGTCCAGGTTGGCGCCTTTGGCCGCCAGCTTCAGGTTCTGGATCGGAGTCAGCTCGGTGAACAGGGCGCGGAAGTCGGGGACGAGCACCATTCCGGCCCGGTTCATACGCCGGGGCGAGGACCCCTTCACGAGCGCGCCGTTCAGCCGGATGCTGCCGGCACGTGGTGGCAGGAAGCCGGCCAGCGTCATCAGCAGCGTCGTCTTGCCGGCTCCGTTGGGGCCCAGGATTGTGAGCACGGTGCGGGGCTGCAGGTCGAAGGTGATGTCGCGGGCGACGGTGAGCTTGCCGTAGCCGACGTCGAGCCCCTTCACCTCGAGCACCGGAGCGTCGCTCACGACACCGCCAGCCGCTGGTGCGTCGCGCCCAGGTACGCCGTCGACACGGTCTCGTTGTGGCGGATCTCGTCTGGGGTGCCGTGCGCGATCAAGGCGCCGAAGTCGAGCACGTCGATGGTGTCGCACAGGTTCAACACCAGGCTCATGTCGTGGTCGACCAGCAGAATCGTGACCCCGTTGTCACGCACCGCCCGCAGGCGCTCGGCCAGCCACAGGCTCTCAGTGCTGTCGAGGCCTGCTGCCGGCTCGTCGAGCAGCAGCAGCCGGGGCGCACCGGCCAGGGCACGGGCCACCGACACGAGCTGGCGCTGTCCCTGCGACAGCACGGAGACCTGCAGCTCGCGCATGTCGGTCAGCCCGAGGTCATGGAGGATCTGCTTCAGCGTGTCGGCATCGCCGGCGGTCGCCCGCTGTTGCCCGACCAGGACGTTCTCCTCCACCGTGAGGTCGTCGGATACGCCGGCCAGCTGGAAGGTGCGGGCCAGGCCCAGGCCCGCCCGGATGTGCGGCGAGCAGCCTCCGACGTCCCGCCCATTGAGCAGCACGGTGCCCTCGTAGCCGTGGAACCCGCACAAGGCGTCGATGGTCGTGGTCTTGCCTGCGCCGTTGGGGCCGATCAGGCCCACGATCTGGCCCTCGTGCACCGAGAGGCTCACGTGGTCGACGGCTGTGACGCCGCCGTAGCGGACGGTGAGGTCCCGCACCTCGAGCAGCGGTGTCGCCGACGTCGCCGTTGTCGCCGCGGGAAACGGCGCACCGGCAATGTGTCCGTTCGAATCGAAGACAGGAGCCAACAGCGGGATGCGTTCGGGCTTCGGAGGTGGAACCTTCGCAGTCGCCGCCGTCGGCACCAGCGCGCCCTGCGGTCGGGCCAGCGCCCCCTTCGTCCGCCATTGTTCCAAGAACACATGCGTCGGCCCCACGACGCCCTCCGGATTGAAGATCACGGTGAGGATCACGCCGATGCCGGCGACGACGCCGTACCAGTTGTCGACGCCACCGGCGCCGACGCCCGACGAGATCAGCGCCACCAAGAGGCCGCCCGAAGAGATCATGCCAGCGAGGATGCCGCCACTCACGGACGTGATGCCCGCGACCACGACGATGGAGAAGGCGACCAGGCCCAGGAAGGCATCGAAGTCCTGGAACGTCACGTTCCCCAACTGGTAGGCCAGCAGGGATCCACCCAGCCCGGCGATGAACGCCGCGATCGCAAAGCCGATGAGCTTTACCCGCACCACGTTGATGCCCGCCGCCGCAGCCGAGCGCTCGTCCGACCGCACCGCGAGCATGGCGGTGCCCAGGCGACTGGTGCGCAGCCAGCTCACCCCCAACGCGACGAGGACCAGCACGATGAGACACAGAATGCCGAAGGCGGGTCGGGGGAAGTCTTTGCCCGACCCGATGCCCAGGTTCATCCCGAACAGCGTCGGTGTAGGTATGTTCAGTCCCGACGCACCACCGTCAATGGAGTTGTTATTGAACCAGATGGCTTCGACGCCCGCCGCGAATGTCAATGTGACGACACCGAGCATGAGGCCGCGCACGCGCAGGGCCGGGATGCCGATCACGACGCCGGCCGCCGCGGCAACGAGGGCGGAGAGGATCGGCGCAATCGGGAACGGAATGCCCCACGAGGTGGCGAAGGTGCTGAGGATGTAGGCCGAGACGCCGGCGAGGGTGAGCTGCGCCAGGGAGATCTGCCCCGTGTAGCCCGTCACCACCACGAGCGAGAGCGAGATCACGCCGGTGATGAAACTGGCGTAGAGGGCGGCGCGGTCGTTGCCGGTGAAGAGGTAGATGGCGCCGATGCCCACCGCTGTCCCCACGATGGCCGTGGCGATGCGCCAGTGCGGGCGCGGGGCGCGCCCGAGCGTGACCTGCATGAGCGTGCCGCGGCTCGGCATCGTCTGGCCGCGCACGGCCAGGACCACGAGCACCAGGATGAGGGGGATCAGCTCGCCGGCGCCGGCGGGGAAGTCCGGATGGACCCCGTTGACGTAGACCGAGAGCGACTCGAGCGCGCCGATGCCCAGGCCGGCGGTGATGGCCCAGCCGAGCGAATGGAAGCGCCCCACCACGGCGGCGGCCAGCGCCGGCACGATGAACAGCGTGTAGGTCCCCGGCTGGAGCGGCACGAGCGGGGCGATCAGGACGCCGGCGATGCCGCAGACGACGAAACTGATGATCCAGTTGACAAGTGCGATGCGATCGGGCGAGAGTCCGCTGACCAGCGCTCCCACCTCGGTCTCGGCCGAGGCGCGCGTGGCCAGGCCGAAGCGGGTGAAGCGGAAGATCACGGTCAGCACGATGCCGAGAGCGATGATCGTGCCGGCCAGCCACAGGCGATCCGTCGAGATGCTGACGCCGAGGAACGTCACGTGGTTCTGCGGGAAGATCGGGTTGACCAGGACGACCTGCGTGCCGACCTGGTAGGTCACGATGGCGGTGAGCAGGCCCATCAGGCCGATGGAGGCGACGGCCTTGGCGACGGGCCGGTGGTTTCGGAGGGGCCGGAAGACGAGCAGGTAGACGACTGCCCCCATCACGGCCTGGATGCCCAGCGTGATCAGCAGCGCCGGCCAGAAGCCCAGGTTCGAGCCGACGCTGACGGTCGGGCCCAGCCCCGGGATGGGGATCAACAGCTGGCCGTTGCGCAGCAGCGAGTAGGTGTAGGCGGCATAAAGGGCCTGGGCGCCGGTGGCGAAGTTGAGCACCCCCGACGAGCGGTAGGTGACCACGAGCGCCATGGCCAGGGCGGCGAAGACGCCGCCGTTGCCGAGGCCGAGGAGGAGGAACTCGACGTAGGTGCTCATGGGGGTGGCGCCAGGTCTCGGCCTCCCCTCCATGGGGTCAGGGCCAGCCCAGGACGGCCCTCGTGCTGTTCCCCCCGGGAGTGCATCACATATTAAGGATACTCAAATACCGTCGAGGGCGCACGGGCTCCGGCGGGCGGATTGCCCCGGCGGCGGATGGAGTCCCGACGTCCCACGGCACACTGGGCAGAACGATCTCGCGAGGAAGGAGAGAAGGAGAGCCCTCATGAGCGACAGCCGCCCCGTTCTGGTGCCCGGACCGGATCACCCCATCAGCATCGAGCCGCACGGGGGCCACGTCACCGTCCGCCGCGGCGCGGCGGTCATCGCCGAGACCGACCGGGCGCTCGCGCTGCACGAGGCCAGCTATCCGGTGGTGTTCTACATCCCACTGGCCGATGTGGACCGGAGCCTGCTGGGGGACAGTGATCACCACACCTACTGCCCCTACAAGGGTGAGGCGTCCTACTACGACATCGTGGCGGGTGACGACGACGCGGGCGACGGCGACGACGACGTCGGCGCGGGCGAGGGTGCCGTCTGGTACTACCCCGACCCCTTCGGCGCGGTCGGGGCCATCCGCGACCACGTCGCCTTCTATGCGGACCGCGTCACCATCACCACCGAGGCGAGCGCGGCGTAGACGTCACGGCGGGCGAACCCGGCCTCGTCGCCGTCAGGACGAGGCCGACCCGTTCGGGGCCGAGAGCTCGTCCCGCAGCACGCGCCGCAAGAGCTTGCCGGTGGGCGAGTACGGGAGCTCGTCCCGGAACTCGATGACGCCCGGCATTTTGGTGGAGCGCAGCCGCTCCCGGACCCAGGTCTGCAGATCGGCCGACGACACGTCGGCGCCCGGGTGCAGCACGACCACCGCCGCCACGGCCTCGCCCCACTCGGCGTCGGGGATGCCGATGACCGCCGCCTCGGCGACCGCGGCGTGCGACATGAGCACCTCCTCGATCTCCCCCGGCGAGATGTTCTCCGCGCCCCGCACGATCACGTCGTCGAGCCGGCCGTCGACGTAGAGGAAGCCGTGCTCATCGAACCAGCCGGCGTCCCGCGTGCGGAACCAGCCGTCTCGGTCAGGACGTTGTTGCCCACGTACTCACCGGCCACCTGCTCGCCGCGCACCCAGATCTCACCCTTCTCGCCGATGGGGAGGACCGCCTCGTCGGCGTCGCGCACCTCCACCTCGAGGGACGGGAGGGGACGCCCCACCGACCCCAGCCGCGCCCGGATGGCCGGGTCGTCACTGGCGAAGGCCTCGCGGTGCTCGTCCGGGGTGAGCATGGCGATGGTCGAACTGGTCTCCGTCAGCCCGTAGGCGTTCACCAGGTCGACGTGGGGCATGTCCGTGAGGGTGCGCTCGACGAGCTCGAGCGGCATGCGCCCGCCGCCGTAGGAGAGGTGGCGCAGGGCCGGCGGTTCCACCCCGCTCTCCTCGACCGCCTGGAGAATGCGCCCCAGCATGGTCGGCACGACCATGGCGTGCGTGATGCGCTCCTCGGCGGCGGTGCGCACCCATGCGGCGGCGTCGAAGGTCGGGAGGTACATGATGCGGCGGCCCGAGTAGATGGAGCTCAACACGGCCGCGACGGCGGCGATGTGGTACGAGGGCACGCAGATGAGCTGCGCCTCCGTCGGCTCGCAGCCGAGGAACTCGACGCTCGAGATGATGTACGACACGAGATGGCGGTGGCGCAGGATCGCCGCCTTGGGCTCCGACGTCGTGCCGCTCGTGAAGAGCAGGACCGCGATCTCCTCGGGGTCGACGAAGGGGTGCTCGCCGGTGACGGGCTCGGCGGTGGCGGCGGCGAACTCGCCCTTGGTGATGACGCGCTCGGCGCCGCAGGTGCCGAGGCGGGCGACCTCGTCGTCGTCGGCGATCATGAGGCCGCCGGCGACGCGGGCGAGGATGCCGCGCAGCTGTTCGTCGGGGGCGCGGTAGTTGATCGGCGCGAACGGCAGGCCGGCCAGCGCGGCGCCGAACAACGCGACCGGGAGGACGTCGGAGTTGAGGCCGAAGTACCCGACCATGTCGGCGCCACTCTTCTCGAAGTAGATCGCAGCCCGCCGGGACCGCTCGAGGAGATCCGAGGCGGTGAGCCCCGCATCATGGGAACCGAGGACGATGCGATCGGGATCGCCCTCGGCTGCCATCTCGAGCAGCATGGCGATGTTCATGGCGGTCGTTCGCTCTCGGGGGCCCGGACGTCAGTCCGAGGCGGGGAGGGGCTTGGCTCCCTTGACGGCCAGGATGGTCTCGCCGACCGAAATGGCACCCTCGCCGGCCTTGGTGCACAGCAGCTCCAGGCCGAGCTCGTCGTCGCTGTAGCGCTTGCCGAGCTGGGTGCCGCCGTCGAAGCCTTCCACGATGCTCTCGGAAGCGGGCGCGGCGTCGGCGGGCAGGAAGGGATGGCCGCCGCAGCGCAGGTCGACCGGGTCCGCGGGCGCCTTCACGACCACGACCTCGCAGGCGTCGACCGCACTGCGCAGCCTCGCCCCTGCCTTCAATTGGAGAGCCACCGCAGTCCTTCCATATGTCCTTGTTGTCGATCCGTTGTCGGTACCCGCCCGTCGGAGAGGGAACCTGGGGATCCTATTCTGCCGTCGACGGGCGCCCGACAGCGAGTTGGGGGACGCGACACGGTTTTACGGGCCGGCCCGCGGTGCCCGCGGTGCCGGCGTGCGAAGGGCGCACGTAGCATGGGTTTTCTCGGAGGGGGATCCGAGCGAATCGGAGGAGGACGACGATGGCCGAGGCCGCGGGCTGGCTGCCCGACCCCGATCGTGCCGATCTGCAGCGCTACTGGGACGGGTCGGCCTGGACCGACCGGGTGCGCTCCGCCGGCCGGGCCGGTTCGGCTTCTGTGGCCGGGCACGCCCCCGACCTGCATCGAGCCCTGTCGGCCGCCACGGCGGACCTCGACGCGGTGGAGGACCGGCTGTCGACGATGTTCGACCGCACTCCAGCCGGACAGAGCGCCGACTCTGCTCCCGGTACTGCGCCGCCGCCGACGCGTCATGACGACGGGCCCGACGACGGGCCTGACGCCGAGTTCGCCGAGCTCGATGCGGCGCTCGCCGCCGAGGGGGCCGACGAGCCCGACGGTGGTTCTGGGAACAGGAAGTCCAAGGGGAGGCATTCGATGTTCCGGCGCCGCCGCCGGGCCAAGGGCGGTACGCCGACCCCGGGGTGACCTCGTCTACGACGAGTTGCGAACCCCGTCTGTCTTCGCCGGACTCGACGCGGTACTGGCTGCAAAGGGAGCCGAACGACCCCGAGGTGCCGGACACGTCGACGCGGAGGCTGTTTCGCCGTTCCTGACGTCAGCGATCCTGCGGGCGAGCGAATGCCTAGCCCAATCGTGGAACAATCCGCCTGGGACGTGCCTGGACGAAGGGGTGGGCCGGTGGAGGAGGACTCAAGCGGCGAAGCCCGACGAGCCGATACGAAGGACGTGAGTGACGGCTCCGTCACAGCTGATCCACCCTCATCGGACACGGACGGGCAGGCGTCCGATGTGCACCCGCTCCATGCCGCGCCCGGAACACGGGCCACTGCGACGCCACGCGGGCACGACCCACTCGAGGATGACGAGCGGCTGGCCAGACTCTTCGAGCGCGTCCGAGGACCCTCGGAGCCGGACCTGGCCGGCCCGGTCCCTGCCTCGGTTCCTGAACCGACGAGGAGCAGATACGCGTTCAGCGCATCGCCCCCGCCTCCCCACGAGGGCGCAACGGGACCGTGGCCGACACCGACTCCGACCCCGGCCCCGGCGACGGCACAGCCTTGGCGGTCACCACCGGCTCCACCACGCCGCCGACGGGTCTGGCCGGTCGCGATCGTGGCGACGGTCGCCGTGCTGGTCGTCGGGACGGGCGTCGCCGTGTACGAGCGGTCGCACTCCAGCCCTGACACCGGCACCGCATTGACCTCAGCGGTCGCGACGACAGAACAGAGTAAGACGGCCGATGTCGCACTGTCGATCAGCCTTGCCGCAGGTGGCCCGAGCGTGACCATTGCCGGGAACGGCGACTCTGACCTCGCAGGGAACGCAACGAATCTCACCCTGGCCTTTTCCGCGGATGGCCAGCCGCTCACGGAGCGGACGGTCATCGACGGCACCACGGCCTACTACAACATCGGCCCCCTGGTGGGAGGGGTCGTACCCGGGAAATCGTGGGTGTCGATGGACGTCGGGAAGAGTTCGTCGAGTTCGAGCAGCTTCGGAACCGGCGGCATCTTTACCGACCCGAGCACGCTGATCGCCGTGATCGGGGCGCCAGGCACCGCGCTGCACGCTCTCGGACCGGCCGTCGTGAACGGGTCGCGGGTGCAGCAGTACTCCGTCAACCTCGGCCCAGCGGGGATCAAGAAGGCGATTGCATCGGACACATTGCCGGGCAACCTGCGCGCGGAGATGTCGGCGGTCCACTACAGCCGATTGGACTATGTCGTCGGCATCAATGGCACCAACCACGTGGCGCAGATCCGGACCACCGGCGCCTATTCCGCCGGCGGTGTGCATTTCACGGTGACCGGCACGATGGACATGTCCGACTTCGGCACGCCTGTGACCGTTGCGCCACCTCCGCCCAGCGCGGTCGTGTCTTTCCAGCGGTTCGAGACGATCGCCGGTCAGGATCACGGCACCTCGACCACCTGAGCATTTCATTCCGCCCGCCTCAATGGACGGGTGGTGAGCGGGCAGCGAGTCAGCCGGACAGCGAAGCGAAGGGAATCGCGTCCGGCGGTGCGGTGAGCGTGACGGGGTGGCCCCATCGACTCCACGTCGTGACCGAGGTGGCCTTCTTGTTCCCCGCCTTGTACTCGACGGGCAGCGGGGTCTTCGAGTCGGTCACGTACAGGGTTGCCGGCGCAGTGCCGATGGTGGGAGCCGAGACGTGGCCCGTGATCGGGATGCAGCGCTGCCCGGCGACCGTGACAGCGTGCCCCTCCGAAAGTGGCCCAGAGATTGTCTGCTGTTGGAAGTCCGACTTGAGGGTCACGGCACTGATGACGCTTGTGTACTCCTCGCCGTCGGTGGGTGCGAGTGAGATCCAGGTGTTCGCCAGCTGCTGAGGGTCGTTATTGGTGAGTTCGAAGTAACTGCTGACCGCCGCCGCGTTGCCTCGTATGTACGCCTCCTGGCCGATCTGCACCACCTCGGCTTTGGCCTTGTCGGAGTCGATCATCTGTCGACCCTCGAAGGTGCCTATGTCGTTGACGGCCGAGAACGTGTGCCCAGAAGCGGCGCCGTGGCCTACCTCGTGCACCCAGCTCCCGCCCTCGGCGTTCTGGATCGCCTCGGCCATCAACGAGGCCGCAGTCGCTGACGGTGGCGCCGTGGCGGCTCCTGCCGCAGTTCCCCCACCGCCCAGAACGGCCACGAGACTGATGACCGGCGCCGCTGCCGCCGCCCAGCGTGCGGCGCGGTGCCGGTGCCTCCCGTTCCGCGGTCCCGTCCCGACGTGCACGCCTGCCTCCCCCGCTGAACTCTCTCGGCGAGCCCTCTGGGGCATATCGGCTTTCAGGGGCGCTTCCCTTAACGCGTCCCACGGAGCGACGGGCACCGGCAGCTAGGAGGCGGCAACGACCTTCCGGGCCAGCGCGCCCCAGCGCTCGAACTCGTCGGGGTTCCGCACCAGATCGGATCCGGTGAAGTAGCTGACCACCCTGGTGGCGATGCCGCCGTACTTGGCCACGATCGTGTCGGCAATGCCATCCCAGGTCCCCTCGGTGACGAAGTTCTCGAGCAGGTCGTCGTCGATGACCGCCGCCATGCCGGCCACGTCGCCGGCCCGCTGCCGCCCGCGGATGAGGTCGGTCGTGCCTTCGCGATCGAGCTGTTCGAAGATGAACGCGTAGTTGGGAGTCGACCCGTAGAAGGCGACCTGCACCCGGGCCATCTCGCGCCAGCGGGAACGCTCCTTCTCGGTGTCGCCGACCACCAGGAAGACCGGGACGATCACCTCGAGATCCTCGACGCGGCGTCCGGAGCGGGCGGTGCCCGCCTCGAGGTTGGGGAGCACGGTCTCGCGCAGGTAGGTCGGTGTGTTGAGCGGGTGCACGTGGACGCCGTCGGCCACTTCGCCGGCCATGCGGAGCATGTAGGGGTTGACGGCGGCGACGTCGACGGGCGGGTCGCCACACTCGATGGCGCCGGGGGACCACATCGGTGGGAGCAGCGAGAGGTTGTAGTACTCGCCCTCCACGGCCAGGGGAGTGCCGTGGCGGAAGGCCTTGAAGATCTCCTTCACCGTCAGGACGTACTCGCGCAGCCGCGGACCGGGGTGTTCGAACTCGGCGCCGTAACGGCGCTCGATGTGCGCCCGCACCTGCGCCCCCAGGCCGAGACGGAAGTGCCCCCAGCTCGCCTCGGCCAGCTCCCACGCGGTGGCCGCCGTCACCATGGGGCTGCGCGGGAAGGCCACCGCGATCCCCGTCAGGATGTCGATGTCGGCCGCCGACGCGATGGCGCCACAGGTGAGGTAGGCCGTGCGCCCCGCCTCGGTCACGACCAGGCCGGACAGCCCGGCGTCGGCGGCCCGCCGGCCGAGCTCGGCCGCCTGGCGCAGGGGCTGCGCCGGCAGCATGGCGTCGAACTTCAGCGGCACGACCGCGCCTGTCGGTTCCCGATCGCTCGGTGTGCGATCCGGGCAGCACGTGGAGGCAGCGTGGCGACTGCGCTCACGGCGTGGGGTCGTCCCGGACCTCGCGGATGTAGCCCACCATCTCGTGGGCGCTCGGCGAGTCGAGCCACGGTGTCAGGTCGAGGTCGTACCAGGTCGAGGGCTCGGGGCCCTGGTCGAGGTGGTGGGGCTCGGACGCCATGAAGCGCCCGTCGACCAGCCGGACCTCGGTGACCAGGTCGGCGTAGGGGCCCGTGCCGGCGGCGGGCGAGCCGAAACCGAAGACCCGCTCCGACCCCATGACGGCGTTGGCGGCGGCCCGCCCCGTCAGGAAGGGCCGGTAGTCGTTGCGCTCGAGCTCGCCCGCGTAGGCGTCGAGGATGTGCAGGGCCCGATCCAGGACCGCGCCGTCGAAGCCGTAATAGACGTTCGGCGCCGGCAGGTCGCCCCACACGCCCCACATCCACCAGCGCACCGTCGGGGGCAGGGCGGCCAGGGCCCGCTGGACGCCCCGGCCCACGGCCTCGTGGGCGTGGTGCACGTCGTGCGGCGAGGGCGAGACCACAATGGTCGCTCCGTACGCTTCGACGAGGTCCGGCAGTTCGGAGGCGATGCGCCGGGTGGCCAGGGCCAGGTCTCCGTCGAGGTCCAGGTTGAGTGGAGGGTCCAAGAAGACGGGGACGAAGCCGGCCCGCGCGGCGGCGTCCTCCGCCTCGGCCCGGCGGCGCTCCCACTGCCCCGCATACCCCAGGCTGGCGACGAGGCTGACCACGGTCCAGCCTCGATCGAGCAGGTGGAGGAGGGCACCGGGGCACCCCACCGCCTCGTCGTCGGGGTGAGGTGCGACGTGGAGGACGGTCGGGGCCACGACGAGGCAGGTTACGCCGGTCGCCCAGCCGTTCGCCGACCTCGTAGGCATGGGCACTCGTCAGAGCACTCTTTACAGATTACTCTGAATCGAATATACTGACCAACATGCCGCCGAGATGGTCCCGCTCCAACCCCCTGGCCCTGGCCGTCCTCGTCAGCCTGTACGAGAAGCCCATGCATCCCTACGAGGTGGCGCAGACCCTGCGGTCCCGGGCCAAGGAGCAGAGCGTTCGCCTCAACTACGGCTCCCTCTACGCCGTCGTCGAATCGCTCGACAAGAGGGGCTTCATCAAGGCCACGGGCACCGTGCGGGAGGGGAAGCGCCCGCAGCGGACGGTCTACGCCATCACCGACGAGGGCACGCTCGAAATGACCGACTGGCTCACCGAGCTCATCGGCACCCCGACCAAGGAGTACCCGGCCTTCATGGCGGGCCTCTCCTTCCTGCCCGCGCTCGATCCCGACGACGCCCTCGCCGCGCTCCGCCGCCGCTCCGAGGCCCTGACCATGCGGCTCGTCGCCCTGCGCGGCGCCATGCAGACCGCCCGCGACGCCGGCCTGCCACGGATCTTCGAGTTGGAGTCCGAGTACGAAGAGCGCGTCATCATCGCCGAGCTCGCCTTCGTCAAGGCGCTCGTCGACGACATGGCGGACGGCACCCTCGATGGGCTCGAGCTGTGGCGCCTGTTCCAGACCGAGGACTTCAACCCCGAGGAGGTGCACTTCACCTTCGACCTTCCCAAGGAATGACCTCGTAAGGAAGTGACCCGGAGCCGCGTGTTGGAGCACGCGACCCCGGGCCGGTACGACCACGAGCTCGATTCACGAAGGACCTTCGCCCGAGGCAGCACTGAGAGCGTAGGCGACCTCCGTGCGACAACCCACGAAAGGAACCGCGCCATGGACGCGCACGCGCTCATAGAGGCAGATGGCCTCTCCAAGAGATTCGGGAAGGTGCAAGCCCTCTCCGACCTCACCCTCACATTGGCACCGGGGCAGCCGGTGGCCATCCTCGGCCCCAACGGGGCCGGCAAGACGACGTTCATCCGCATGGTGGCCACGCTCATCGCGCCCGACCGCGGCACGCTCGTCGTCAACGGGCACGATGTCGGGCGCGACCCGATGGCGGTGCGCCGCATGATCGGCCTTGCCGGCCAGTCCGCCGCCGTCGAGGAGATGATGACCGGCCGCGAGAACCTCGTGATGGTGGCCCGGCTCTACGGGCAGGGCCGCGTCGAAGCCAAAGCGTCGGCCCAACGGATCCTCGAGCAGATGGATCTGGTGGAGGCCGCCGACCGCCAGGCCCGGACCTATTCCGGCGGGATGCGACGGCGGCTCGACCTCGGGGCGAGCCTGGTCGGCTCGCCCCGGCTGCTGTTGCTCGACGAGCCGACGACGGGCCTCGACCCCGGCAGTCGCAACGAGGTGTGGGACGCCGTGCACGCCATGAGCGCGGGCGGGACCGACATCGTGTTGACCACCCAGTATCTCGATGAGGCCGATCACCTCGCCACCGCCATCGTCATCATCGACGAGGGCCGCGTCATCGCCCAGGGCACGCCGGACGAGCTCAAGTCCCGGGTCGGCGCCGACATGGTGGAGCTGCACACGATCGACGTCGAGACGATGCACCGGGCGGCCGAGGTGTTGGCGTCGCTCGGGACGGCCGAGCCGTCGACCGATCCGGCGACGCGCCGGTGCTCGCTCGCCGCGCCGGGCGGTTCGAAGCTGCTGCCCATCGTCGTGCGCACGCTCGACGAGGCCGCCGTGCCGGTGGAGGACATCGCGCTGCGCCGGCCCACCCTCGACGAAGTGTTCCTCGCCCTCACCGGGCACACCACCACCACGACCACGACCACCGCTCCCAAGGAGGATGCCGCATGACCATTGACCTCACCCTCGACCCGCCGCGCCAGGCCCCACGGACCGGCGACGGCGCGACGTACAACCGTGGCGCATCCTTCCTCGTGGCCACCGAGCAGGTGGCGGCGCGCACGCTCAAGAAGTTCATCCGTTCGCCGGCGCTGCTCATCGCCGGCACGGCGCAGGGGCTGCTCTTCCTCCTCATCTTCCGCTACGTCTTCGGCGGGGCGGTGGGGCACACCGGCGGCCTCTCCTACGTGGACTTCCTGGTCCCGGGCTTCGTCGTCACCGGCGTGCTCTTCCAGGGCATGAGCGCAGCCAGCGGGGTGGCGGACGACAAGGAGGGCGGGCTCTTCGACCGCCTGCGCAGCCTGCCGATCCGGCTGCTCTCCATCGTCTCGGGGCGGGTCGGCGCCGACACGGCGCTCGTGGCCTGGGGCGTGGTCGTCATGACGGTGGCCGGGTTCGCCGTCGGCTTCCGCGTCAGCGGCACCACCCTCGACGCGGTGGCGGCGCTCGGCCTGACGATCCTGTACGGCTTCGCCTTCGTCTGGCTCTTCATCGCCATGGGCCTGATGGCCGGCAGCCCGCAGGCGGCGCAGGGGCTCTCGTTCCTGGTCTTCCCGCTCAGCTTCGTCTCTTCCGCCTATGTCCCCGTGTCGACCATGCCCGGCTGGATGCAGGCCTTCGCCAACAACCAGCCCATGACGCAGATGGTCAACACGGTGCGGCTCCTGACCGGCGGCCCGCAGGCGCAGGCTCTGCTCGGGCACCCCGTGTCGTATTACCTGGTGCCCTCGCTGCTCTGGACGGTCGGGCTGGTCGTCGTGTTCGCGCCGATCGCCGTCTGGAAGCTCAAGACGTCGTAGGGACCACGACCGGCGCTGACCCCGCCAAGCGAATCGGTCAGCGCCGGTCGAAGTCCTCTCCGTCATCGGGTTCGTCGGTCTGCAGAATGAAGTTGACGGCCCGGCGCAGCCGTTCCTGCGCATCGATCATCCAGTCGACGAAGAACGCGTAGTCCTCGACCTGCGTGATGTCGCCCTCGCTGTAGTCGGCGACCCGGTAGGACGAGCGGTCGGGCAGGCGCTCCCAGGACAGCGGCGCGCCGTACATCGACTCCACCGTCTCCTGCTGCTGGTGCAACACGTCGAACTGCGCCGCGCTCGGCCTCCGGCGTACCCAGGTCGACGTAGAAGTCCGAGCGCATCCGCCCGCCCGCCACGAAGCTGAGCCCGTAGTGCGTGCCGCGCACGGGCGAGGGAAGCGTGATGAAGTTCTGCGCCGGCAGGGTCGTCATCTGCGTCCACCGCGGGTGCCGGATGCGCACCTTTTCGAGCCAGCGCGACCAGTACTCGCGGTACATGGCGCCCTTGCCGCCGCCGAGCGGCCCGGCCAGCTCGGCCATGTTCCAGCCGGTCGGGTCGCGCCACCACTGCGTGCCGGCGTAGTTACCGCTGACGCCGGTTGCTTGTTCGACGATGTGGCGGATCAGGCCGGCCGGTGTGTAGGCCGCCTTGTCGACGTCCCACACCAGCGGTGCGTTGACGTTGTTCTGCCAGTGCGCCGTGCGCCGGGCGGGATCCATGTCGAGCCATTCCTCGAGCTGGTCCCGCATGTCGAAGTTGAGGTCGGTGCGCGGGCTCAGCGTGAAGATGGTGCCGTCGGCCACGGACTCCGTCGAGACGAGCCGGCGCACCAGCGCGGCATCTTGCACCCGGCGCTTCGACTCGGCGATCTCCTTGGCCAGCTGGCGCTCCGGGCTGATGGTGAACTCCTCCACCTGGCGCACCGGGTACACCTGGCTGACCGAGATCATCGGCACGTTGCTGCTGCCCAGTTGCCCGTACACGTAGGAGCGGAAGGCGCTGATCTGGACGAGGGCGATGTCGAGGCCCATCTCGCTGAGCCAGACCACGCTGGCGGTCACGACGGCCGAGAAGTCGCGGGCCAGCAGGACGATGCGGGGGCGGCGCAGGGACCCCGGCGACAGATCGGGGGCGTGGGACTGCAGCTCGGCCAGCGCCTCCTCGGGGCTCACGGGGGTCTGGCGGCGCGATTGGAAGCGCGCATAATGCTCGGCCAGCGACTCGGGCAGCATGCGGCTCACCGCGGCGGCGTACTTGATCGCCGTGACCTCGGTGTCGGCCGACCGGCTGCTCTTGAGCTCGGCCACCACCAGCCGGCCGTCGGCCCCGAGACCCAGCACCGAGACGCGGTCGCGGGGTGCGCCGCCGGCCGCCGGGAGCCCGTCGAACTCGAAGGTCACGACCTTGACGGCGGGGCCCAGGATGGCCGGGTTGGACAGGACCCACTCCTGCAGATCGGCGCGCTGCTCCAGGCCCGCTTCCTCGAGCGAGATCATCTGGGCCGGCATCGCGACGGAGCCAGCGACGGTGAACAGCATTTCTTCCGCCATTTCTCAGACCAGGCTAGGGCAAACCGTTGTTTTCGGGGATGTACCGAAAGTCACACGAAGGCACAACAGAACAACAAAACTCAAGGCCAGACGGGTTCCCGGCGGCGTGGGTCTCCGCGTCGGTCAGCCCCCATGTGGCGTCGGCGGGGACGCGGTGGCATCCGTTGTGCAGCCGTCGGCCGCGCCCGCGCCACGACCTCGTCGAAGAGTCGCAGCGACACCTGCAAATCACAAGGAATTGTGCAAGTTGTGTTTTCCGGCAGTGGCTCACCGCGTCTCCGCCGCGCCGGCCTGGTCGCGGCGGACGACACGACGCGACTCAGACAGGCGCCCCCGGAGCGACGAGCGGCCACGGGCGCTCGCGCTCGACCAGGTGGGCCAGGTCGAGCAGCAGTTGCTCGGCGTGCCGTCGTCCGATGACCTGCATGGAGACCGGAAGGCCGTCGACCAGGCCGGCCGGGATGGCGACGGCCGGGTGGCCGGTCGTGTTGGCCGGAATGGTCAGCGCGCCGTTGTTGCCCACCGCCGCCTCGAACCCGTACTCACTGATCAGGTCGACGCCGTCGATCGTCGTCGGCATGGGCCCCGCCGCGGCGAAGGCCACGTCAGGGTTGGTGGCACAGATGATGAAGTCGACCTGCTCGAAGAGCTCGGCCATCTGCACGATGATCTGGCGTCGGAACGCCTCGATGTTCTTCGCCGTGTCCACGTTGAAGTGGTTGGTGGCGATGTTGGCCGCCAGCATGATCTCGGGCGTGAGCTCCGACTCGCAGGCGGGGTAGAGGTCGCCCAGGCCGACCAACAGGCTGGCCGTGCCGGCGAGCGCCCATTCCAGCCCACCCCGGGGGAGCGCGAAGGGCACGTCGACCCGCTGGAGGCCGGCGTCCTTGATCAGCAGGTCCGCCGCCTCGTCGACCTTGTCCCGCACGGCCGACGCCACGACGGCGGCACCGAGGTCGGCCGACACGACGACGCGCTTGCCCTGCAGCTCCTGCCGGCCGAGCCCGGCCTCCCAGCCCTCGACCCGCGGCAGCGAGAAGGGGTCGTACTCGTCGGCGCCGTTGCAGGCGTCGAACCACCGGGCCGTGTCGCGCACCGACCGCGAGAGGCACCCCATCACCGCGGTCAGCGGCTCGATCTCGGTGTGCGGGCCCTTCGGGATCCGACCGAACGTCGACTTCAGGCCGAACAGGCCGGTGAAGCCGGCCGGGATGCGGATGGAGCCCCCACCGTCACCACCCGTGCACAGAGGAAGCAGCCCACCGGAGACCGACGCGGCGGAGCCGCCCGACGATCCGCCGGGCGTCCGCCCGAGGTCGTAGGGGTTCGACGTCGCCCCGTGCAGGCGCGTGGAGGTGACGTTGATGCCACCGAACTCCGACGCGGTCGTCTGGCCGACGAGCACTGCGCCGGCGTCGCGCAGGCGGGCCGTCGTCGTGGCGTCGTACTCGGCGATCCGGTCCTTGAACACCAATGACGCCTCGGTCTGCGGCCAGCCCTTGACCGGGTCGAGCTCCTTGATCCCGATCGGCACGCCACCGAACGGCATGTTCACGTCAGCCCTGGCCGCCGTCTCGCGAGCCTGTTCCTCGTCGACGAAGCACACCGCGTTGAGCTTCGAGTCCGCTATAGCAGCCAGCGAGCCCTCGAGCGCTTCGGTGGGCGAAATGGTGCCCGCCCGGTAGGCGTCGACGAGGGAGCAGGCGTCTCCCATCCATGGTTCGGCTGTCATCGTTCTCCAGAACCCTCAACGACACGATTTCTTCCGCGCTGCATCGAGTCGACGTTCGTGCGTCCCGTCGAGCCTTGTGCAACGACAGATGCAGCGATATGCGTTGGTGGATACGCTAGCGCTGCAGGCGGAAATGGGGACGAGATTTATGCCGCATCGCGTATCCATGACGATGATTCGTGAGTCACTGCCAGCCGGATCGGACTGTGAGGCGGTCCTGCGCGAGTCGGACGGTGCACGGTGCGTTCGCGAGTTCCCATGGTGACTGCGCCCGCGCCAGGCGGCGAAGAGCGGAAGGGCGGCGGAAAGAAGAAGGGCCGTGGCGGTCGCCGCCCTACTGAGCCGCTTTTGGGCCTCAAGACGACGAGCGAACTTGTGGGCCTCTTCGCTGTATTGCTCCCTGTCATCGGTGTGATGATTCGGTACGTCGCCTTTTGGTTCGACGAGCGCCTCTCGGTGATCAGGGGCGCTGTGGCTGTTGCTGCTCCGGTCTCGTCGCTGGCCGAGCTCGGCGCGATTGCGATGTTCTTTCCGGTCCTCGTCGTCCTTGTCGTCGTCGGCGTCGATCGCTACTTCAACAGGTCACTGGCGACGCTCGTCGTAGGCCTCGGGATCCTCGCCGCGATCGTTCTCGGTTTCATTGACAACGACGGAATATTAGGCATCATCTTTTTTGTCCCGGCGGCGATCGCCCTCATCATTGCCCTCATCCTCGCCGTTCAGATCCTCAGGGGTGGGCCTGATGTTGAGGGTAGGTCCGCTGCTGAGTCTGCGTCCGCTGCTGAGTCTGCGTCCGCTGCTGAGTCTGCGTCCGCTGCTGAGTCTGCGTCCGCTGGGGCTGTTGAGCCTGCGTCTGCCGCTGAGGTTAGATCCGCTGCTAAGGCTGCCTCCGTTGCTGAGGCTGCCTCTGTTGCTGAGGGTGGGTCCGACCTGAAGCGAGCCCTGATGGACCTGAGGGATTTGTCGCGACGTCAGCAGGCGCTCGGACTCCTGTTGGTTGCCTTGGCAATCATCGCACTTATCCTCATCGGATCTGGGAACCGGGGGTATTTGGGTTTCATGATTCTGGTCGCTGCCGGTGTGTCCACGATCGTCGTCGTGAAGCTCTTAGAGAAACCCTCACGCTCCTCTTCCGCGTCGATTGAAGTCGGCTCCGCCCAAGCCGGCGACAGCGGCGGCAAGAGCTCGGAAGGTGTGTTCGACTTCTGGCAAGCCTTGGCTATTGCGACCCCCGCCTTCGTCGCGGCCGTCGCCCTCGGAGGCATGTACTTCGTGCGCTTGCCGGCGGGGGATGTCGCGTTCGCACAGAACAGCCAATTGGTCAGCGGGAGTTACGCAATCGTCGGGTCCGATGGCGATATGACCTATCTTCTGGCTTGCAATTCGAATGACCAACCGATCAGCGTGAGCAACGGAGCGGAGCTGCTTTCTATCAATTTCTTTGCACCCAGTTCGGGTTCGTTCGGTGACCATTTGGGGGTGCGTGACAACTGCGGCTCACACGGTCCACCACCTCCCTCCGATACCGGACCTGTCGGGCGAAAGGGTCCCCCCGGGCCACCTGGCCACCGTGGACCGCCAGGGCCAACCGGCAATACAGGATCGCGTGGAAAGACGGGGCCTTCCGGGAACGCCGGTGCGAAAGGACCAACTGGCTACCAAGGCTCCCGAGGTAAGCCAGGACCGATCGGGAATGAAGGCACCAAAGGCCCCACCGGCCAGACGGGCTCTCGAGGAAAGCCAGGACGCGTTGGCGCCCCGGGCCTCACGGGACCCACCGGCAACACCGGACCGGCCGGAAACACCGGACCGAAGGGTCCCACAGGGAATACCGGGGCGAAGGGGGCGACGGGGCCGACTGGTGACACCGGCCCGGGTCCGACAACCGACGGCCAAGGCTGATCGCCCGAGATCGGCGGGCGTCGCGCGGCGCTCGAGTGGTCGCCCTACTCCGTGGTCCGCTTCTTGAAGTAGTAGGCGGCCACGGGAGCAGCGATCCCGATGATGGCCACCGACCAGAGGAGCGAGGCCTCGATCGGATGCTGCATGGGCCAGGCCTGGATGCGTCCCGCCGGGTTCGGGTTCCCCCACAGCACGCGCGTCCCGGCGCACACGGCGCTGACGGGATTCCACTCGGCGATGGCCTGGAGCCATCCGGGCATGTGCTGGGTCGGCACCATGGCATTGGACACGAAGGCCAGCGGGAAGAGCACAATGAAACCGAACGACGCCGCGGACTCGGGGCTCTTCGAGTTCAGCCCGACGCAGGCGGCGACCCACGTCAACGCGTAGGCGAAGAAGATGACGAGGGCGAAACCACCCAGGACCGAAATGTCGTTGGCCCCCGGCCGCCATCCGACGGCCAGCCCGGTCAGTCCCACGATGAGCGCGCAGAGGAGCGAGGTCAGCAGGTCCGCCATGGAACGCCCGACCAGCACCGCCGAGCGCCACATGGGCAGTGTGCGGAAGCGGTCGATCATTCCCTCGTGCAGGTCCGTGCTCAGCCCCACCGCCGTACCCATGACCGACGTCACCATGTTCAGGGCCAGAATGCCGGCCAGGAGGTAGTCGACGTAACTGCCGCCGCCGGGCAGCGCGATCGCCCCACCGAAGATGTAGACGAACAGCACCGTGAAGAGCACGGGCTGGATCGTCACGTCCGACAGCTGCATCGGCTCCCGGGCGATGTGCACCAGGTTGCGCCGAGTCATGGCCCAGATGTCCGACAGCGAGCCGAACCCGGAGCCACCGGCGCGGCCGCGGTCCAGCCCGACCGGCGCCGGCGTGAGTGTGGTCGTCGTCATGCCCGCACCCCTTCCAACTCGTGGCGGTCGCCATCGCCCCCGCCACCAGCCGCGTCCCCGCCCTCCGCAGCGCCGTCCCAGACGCCGTCTCCGTCCTCGACCCCGTCCTCCTCAATGTGGCCACCGGTCAGCGAGAAGAACACGTCGTCGAGCGAGGGCTGGCGCACCTCGATGTTGTCGACCAGCACCCCCGCCGCGTCCAGCGCTCGGACGACCGAGGTGGCCAGGCCGGGGGCGGCGTCCACGCCGGCGCTCAGCTCGAGGCCGTCGACGTTGACATGGACCGGGCCGGACACGAGGGGCGCCATGGCTCCGGCGGCCCTCCCCTCGACGTCGGGCGCTGCCAGCGTCACGTGCAATCGGGCGCTCCGGCTCGCCTCCTTGAGCTCCTGGGGTGTGCCGTTGGCAATTACCAGCCCGTGGTCGACCACCACAATGCGATGGGCGAGCGCGTCGGCCTCCTCCAGGTACTGCGTCGTCAGCAGCACGGTGACGCCTTCGCCCAAGAGCTCGCGGATGGCGTCCCACACCCGCTGGCGGCTCGTCGGGTCGAGGCCCGTCGTCGGCTCGTCGAGGAAGAGGACGGGCGGCCGCGTCATCAGCGACGCCGCCAGGTCCAGGCGCCGGCGCATGCCGCCGGAGTAGCCCTTCAGCACCCGGTCGGCCGCGTCGGTCAGCTCGAACTGGTCGAGCAATTCGGCCGCCCGGCTCTTGGACGCAGCGCGGCCCATGTCCGAGAGCTCGCCCACCAGCACCAGGTTCTGTCGGCCCGTCAGTAGCGGGTCCAGCGTGGCGTCCTGGGCGGCCACCCCGATGTAGCGCCGGACCTCGGCCGGGTGCTTCAGCACGTCGATGCCGGCGACGGTCGCCGAACCCGAGTCGGGCTGGGCCAGCGTGGTCAGCACCCGCACGGCTGTCGTCTTGCCGGCGCCGTTGGGCCCGAGCAGCCCGAGGATGGTGCCGGCGGGCACGGCGATGTCGACACCGGCCAGGGCCTGTGTCGAGCCGTAGCGCTTGGTGAGCCCCTCCGCCTGGATCATGAGTTCGGTGACCATAGACATCCTTACCGGTCGTTAAGTAAACTGTGCTCCTGGGGGCATGGTAAGCGCTATGCTTACCTGTCGTCAAGTAAGAATCAGACAACAGTACGGGTAAGGTGCAGGACGAGATGGCCGATCACACGACACCGACACCGCGGAGCGAGAACCGGTGACACAGACCGCCGAAGAGGCCGCTGCCGCAGAGAACGAACAGGCCATCGGCGAACTCGAGGCCGTCATCGGCGAGGAGCCGGACATCGGCGCCCTCACCGAAGCCGAAGCTTCGTCCCAGGTCGACGCCAAAACAGCCCAGTCGAATGACACCAAGCAGCGCATCCTCGATGTGGCTCTCGACCTCTTCACCGAGCAGGGCTACGACGGCACCAGCCTGCGGCAGATCGCCGAACAGCTGGGCGTCACCAAGGCGGCCCTCTACTACCACTTCGAATCCAAAGAGGACATCCTCATGGCGCTGCACATGCGCCTGCACGACTTCGGCAAGGACGCCCTGGTGCGGATCGGGGAGGCGCCGGTCACGCTGGCCCTGTGGGAGGAGCTCCTCGACGACATCGTCGGCGAGATGCTGAGCCAGCGCAAGATCTTCCTCATGCACGAGCGGAACCAGGCCAGCCTCGAGAAGCTGCACCGCGAGGACCACGACGCCGAGCACGAGGACATCCAGAACCAGTTCCGCCGGGTGCTCGAGGATAGCCGGGTGCCGCTGCGGGACCGGGTGCGCATGTCGGCCTCCTTCGGCGTCATCTTCTCGAGCCTCTTCCTCGCCGGCGACGCGTTCGAGTCGACGACGAACGAGGAATTGGGGGAGATGCTCCGCGACATCCTCCACGACGTCCTCGCCGGATGACGGGACTGGTCTCGCCGGGCAAAAAGCCAGCCCAGCTGGTTACAGTCATCAGTGGTGACTGACGCCCCAGCAAAAGACGCCACGCACGAGCACCCCTTCACGGTCGCCATCGACGTGGGCGGTACCGGACTCAAGGCGGACGTTCTCGACAAGGACGGTGTGGCCGTGGCGGGCAGGGTGCGGGTGCCCACGACCTACCCCATGCCGCCCCACGACTTGGTCCATACGCTGACGAAGCTCGTGGCAAAGCTTCCCGAGGGGGACCGGGTGTCATGTGGCTTTCCCGGCATGGTCCGCCAGGGACACGTCCTCAGCGCGCCACACTTCGTGCTCGCGAAGGGCCCAGGCACCAAGACCGATCCGCAGCTCTTCGCGGCCTGGACGGACTTCGACCTGGCCGCCGCCCTCACAAAGTCGATCGGCAAGCCCTGCCGGGTGGCGAACGACGCCGACGTCCAGGGTCTGGCCGTCGTGCGGGGCAAGGGCTTCGAGGCGGTGATCACGCTCGGGACCGGCTTCGGCACGGCGTTCTTCATGGATGGCAGCCTGATGCCCCACCTGGAGTTCTCGCACCTGGAGTTCCGCAAGGGCGAGACCTTCAACGAGCAGGTTGGCGAGGCGGCCCGCAAGAAGGCTGGCGACGAGCGCTGGAACAAGCGGGTCCGCAAGGCCATCGCCTATCTCGATGCGCTGTGCTTCTTCGACCATCTCTACATCGGCGGCGGCAACGCCGGTCGCGTCAACCGGCGCGACCTGGGCGATGTGCTCGAGCGCATCACAGTGGTCGACAACAGCGCCGGCATCCTCGGCGGCATCAAGCTCTGGGAGGGTCAGCACGTCGGCATCGAGGGGGGACCGCAATGACCGCGGTCGACACAGAGCCGCTGGCTTGGGACCCGCTCAACGAGAAGTACAAGGCCGACCCGCACGCCGTCTGGAAGCGCCTGCGTGACGAGCAGCCGCTCTATTACAACGAGCAGTACGACTTCTTCGCCGTCAGTCGGTTCGCCGACGTCGACGCCTTCAGCCGCGACCCCAAGACGTTCATCTCGTCGCACGGCACGGTGATGGAGATGATCACGGCCGATCCCATCGACATGCAGATGATGATCTTCATGGACCCGCCCGAGCACACCCGCTACCGGCGGCTGGTCTCCAAGACCTTCACGCCCCGCCGCATGAAACTCCTCGAGGACGACATCAGAACCCTCTGTTCCAACCTTCTCGACGGCCTGGTCGGCCGCAGTTCGTTCGACTACGTCCAGGACTTCGGCGCCCGGGTGCCGGCCTATGTGATCGCCGCGCTCCTCGGGGTGCCGCCCGAAGACCGCGACATAGTCCGGGGCTGGATCGACGAGTCGTTCCACCTCGACCCCGAGACCGGCATGTCCAACGACATCTCGGTGACGGCCATGTTCAACGTCATGGAGTACGTCGGCAAGACGTTGACCGATCGCCAGGCCAATCCGCGCGACGACATGTTCACGGACCTCGTCAACATGGAGATCACAGAGGAGGACGGGGTGCCCCGCCGGCTCACGCTGGAGCAGGCGGTCAACTTCGCGGTGCTCATCGCCAGCGCCGGCACCGAGACCGTCGCCCGCATGCTCGGGTGGGCCGCCTTGACCCTTGACAACAACCCGGAACAGCGGGCCGAGCTGGCGGCCGATGCCAGCCTCATCCCCAACTGCATCGAAGAGGTCCTGCGCTACGAAGCGCCGTCACCCGTGCAGAGCCGCTGGTGTATCGAGGACGTGGAGGTGCACGGCGGGAAGATCCCCGCCCGCTCCAAGGTCGTGATGATCACCGGGTCGGCGGGCCGGGACGAGCGCGCCTACCCGGACGCCGACCGCTTCGACATCCACCGGAAATTCGACCACCACCTCTCCTTCGGGTACGGGATCCACTTCTGCCTCGGCGCCGCCCTGGCCCGGACCGAGGGCCGGATCGCCCTGGAGGAGACCTTCAAGCGCTTCCCCGAGTGGTCGGTGGACATGGGCGGGGCGGTCCCGCTCCACACGACCACGGTGCGGGGGTACTCGAAGCTGCCGATCAACGTCTGACCTGGTCCGGGCGCCTCGGGAGCGGCGCTGGGCCTCCGGTACACTGTCTTTCTTACCCAGCGCTCGTAGCTCAACGGACTAGAGCATCTGACTACGGATCAGAAGGTTGGGGGTTCGAATCCCTCCGAGCGCGCACGATAAGTCCAGTTCAGCGAGGTATTCCACAGATCGCTTGAGCTGAGAAACAGCCCCGTGAGAACATCGTGAGAACCAAAATGTTCTCAACAGGTGTCGGAAGGGGTCGCCATGCCGGCCAGACCACCGGGCGTGTACCAGAACGCCAAGGGCAAGTGGTACTTCAAGGTCACCGTTGGCCAGGATCCGCTGACCGGTCGCCGCAACCAGATCACCCGGCGCGGTTTCCAGACCATGGCCGAGGCCGCCCGTGAGCGCCGGGAGGTCCTGGCCAAGGTCGACCGCGGCCAGCTCGCTGCGTCTCCGGCCGGCCTGAAGGTCAACGAGCTCCTCGATCTCTACCTCGACGGGATGGACGCCGACCAGAACCTGGCGCTGAAGACCCGCTTCGATTACCGCCAGTACGCGGACGACTACATCCGGCCCTACATCGGCGATCGACGGGTCCGCGACATCACGCCCGAGGTGATCCTCGCCTGGCAGCGCAAGCTCCTCAAGGAAGGGGGCGCCAAGCGGAAGAAGGGCAAGGACGGCAAGCCCGGGCCCGGGAAGCCGCTGTCGCCGAACACCGTGAACCGAATCCGAGCCCCGCTCTCTGCCACCTTCAAGTTGGCGGTTCAGGCCGGCATGATCCCGATCAACCCGCTCCTGCAGGCTCCCCGCCCCAAGCCGCAGCGCAAAATCCCGAAGTACTGGTCACCCGAGGAGGCCCGCAAGTTCCTGGCCCTGATGGAGGGTGACCGCACCTGGCCGATATGGGCCTTCCTCCTCGGCTCCGGTCTGCGCATCGGCGAGCTCGTCTCGTTGCGCTGGCCCAGCGTGGATCTCAAGAACCGCCGGGTGCGGATCGTGGACTTCGTCTCGACCCTCGGCTACGACATGATGCCCTCGAGCGGCAAGAGCCGGGATGCCATCCGGACCGTCGATCTCGACGACGGGCTTGCCGACGTCCTGCGCAAGCAGAAGGTCATACAGAAGACCGAGCGGTTGGCGGCGACAGAGTGGATCGAATCCGACTTCGTCTTCACCAGGCCGGACGGCGGTCAGTACCACCCGATGAACCTCTCCCGTCTGCTGGCCACGTACACCACTGAGTTGGATGTCCCGCGGCTGACTGCGCATGGGCTCCGTCACACCAGTGCCACCCTCATGCTCGCCAGCGGCGTCCCGCCAAAGGTGGCGGCCGAGCGCCTCGGTCATGCCGACGCGACGCTGTTCACGAACCTCTACAGCCACGTGACCCCGACGATGCAGCGTGAGGCGGCGGAGAAGATCGGCTCCATGCTCTTCGGCGAAGATCTCTAGCTCAGCTAGCTGTACTCGGCCAAGAGGTTGGTGACTGGTTGACGTAAAGCGAAGGCCTCCAGGAATGTGGTGTTTGCGGACAACACAACCAGGAGGCCTTCAATGTCGCACCGTAATGCCCGATTGACCCCGCGGGGTCGCCAGCTGCTCGTCGAGCGTGTCCGGGTCCAGGGCATGCCCGTTGCCCACGTGGCCAGGGCCATGGGGATCTCGCGCCAGTGCGCCCACCGCTGGGTGCGAGCGCTTCGAAGAGGAGGGCCTGGCCGGGCTCGAGGACCGCTCGAGCCGTCCGCATCACTCACCTCGGGCCACCGAGCCCCGCCGGGTAGCCAAGGTCCTCGCGCGCCCGGCGCGAACAGCGCTGCGGGCCGGCCCACCTCGCTCGGAGCTGACCGGGGTGCCCGAGCGCACGGTCGACACGGATCCTGCGCCGGCACGGGGTGCCCCGGCTCTCCCGAGTGCGATCCGATGACCGGCGAGGTGATCCGGGCCAGCCGGTCCACGGCCCGTCGCTATGAGCGCGACCGCCCCGGCGAGCTCGTCCACGTCGACGTCAAGAAGCTGGGGCGCATCCCAAAGGGCGGCGGATGGCGCGCGCAGGGGCTCGTGGTCCAGGACCACCGCTCCAAAGGCCGCGGCACCGGCGTTGGCTACGACTACGTCCACTCGATGGTCGACGACCACTGCACGCTTCGCCTACTCAGAGGTCCTCGCCGACGAGACCGGGGCGAGCTGCGCGGGATTCCTCATCCGGGCCGCGGCGGCCTTCGCGGGCCGCCGGCATCGCGTCGGATCGAAGAGGTCATGACCGACAACGCCAAGAACTACACCCGCTCGAGGCTCGATTTCAAGAGCGCCCTCGCTGAACTCGGGGCCTCGCCACGTGCTCATCCGGCCCCACTGTCCCTGGCAGAACGGCAAGGTCGAGAGACTCAACCGCACCCTCCTGATCGAGTGGGCCTACCGGCGTCCTTACACGGTCCAATGCCCAACGCACCCGTGCTCTGGCAACATGGCTCCGGCGCTACAACACCGAGCGCCCCCACAGTGCTCTTGGGGGACGACCGCCGGTCAGTCGGCTGTCATGAACCTGTTGGCCGAGTACAGCTAGCGAGCTCAAGAGCGAGTCTGTGCGTCTGCACTCGATGGTTACGTGTCCGCGATGACCTCGAAGACCTTGTCGCACCTGAACACACGGTCGTAGTCCCGCCCGGTGATCTCCGTCAGAATTCCCAATTCCACCAATCGTTGTACAGCGGAGTTCGCAGCGGGATACGTGACCCCGGTCAAGGTCATGGCGACCCAGACGTTCAATATGGGATATCCGATCAGATCACCCGCAAGAGTGACGGCAGAACCACGACAACCGGCATGCTGAAGTGTGTCAAGAAAGCCTTGTCGTCGTTGAGAGCAGACTTGAAATGGTCTTCGACGCTGCATCGGCTCTGGCTCGAACAGCCTCCGCAAAGAATGCGACCCACGGATCGAAGTCTCCTGTTTCGCTGACCGCGAGAAGGTGATCGATGTATCTCGTTCTGCGAGGTTCAAGCCATGGTGAGAGGTTGAGGATCGGAAACTTCAGGGCTCCTTCGGCAATTAGTTGCAACGTGACCACCAGGCGACCGAGCCTCCCGTTCCCGTCGCTGAACGGATGGAGCGTTTCGAACTGATAGTGCCCGAGCGCAGCCTTTACCAGAAGTGGGATGTCGAGGTCCGCGTTGATCCATTTCTCCCAAGCATCCATTCCTCCTCGTAGTTCGTCGCCTGGGGGTGGAGGAACGAATCTTGATCCTTCAATACCGAGACCCTCGTCACCAATGCATACCTGCCGCATACGAAGTGCGCCCGCGTCGTAGCTGTCTCCGCGAGTTCCTTGGACCAATATCCTTTGTAGGTCAGCCAGCAAGTTGAGACAGATGGGCCGTTCCCCGATCATGTCAAGCCCTTCAGTGGCTGCCGAGATGTAGTTCCGGATCTCTCGCACTTCACTTGAACTTCGTCGCGAGTCGACATAGTCGGCCTCGAAGACGTCGACGAGTGGTGCGAAGGTTCCCTCTAGGGCTGATGTGGCAACCGCCTCTTTGGTAAGGGCCGGTCGAACAAGCAGAGTCGGATTAGGGAGCAGCTCGACCTTGGCGTCCATGGCGCCGAGTGCTCGATCGGCCTCGCTGAGCAACCGATACGTTCGTTGGCTCAGCTCAATTTCCGTGGGGAGAGGTGTCGGGATGAATGCGAAGTGCTCAAACGAGCGTTGGAGCCGGCCGTCCTCCCCTGAGATCGGGATGAGGTGACCCACTGGCGAGTTCTCAAATCGCGAAATATCCACAATGTAAGTATATCGCGGTTTCCTTTAGAACTGCCCCGTGAATCTAAACCCGACCTGTTAAGTCATTAGGCCTTGTTAAGCCAACCAGTGAAATCTTTAGTTACATCGATGTAATTTCAAAGTCTCGATCCTGGGCCTGGTCTCGATCTGGACCGATCGGGTCGTGTTCGCGAAAAACAGCCCACCCCTACACTGAACTCGTGGCTTCCCAAGGGGGTTAGGAAATGACGAGTCAGCGAGACATCGGCCCGCTTCAGGCACAAGTTCAGGAGTGGTGGGACGCCCAGCACGCGAGCCATCAGCCGACCGTTGATCCTCTGGGGCGTCCCTATTCCGGGATCGGCCAGCTTGAGTCCATATTCAACCAGGGCGAGTTTGTCGAGAATATTCAGCTCTGCCCGATGCTCTGCGCATGGCGGAACGGACGGAGCCGGGAGGAGCTGGTGGCGACTCTCCGCCCGTACCTGAAGGCCAGGGCTGTCCAAGCATCCGGATTGCTCTCGACGCCCGATGCGCAGGTTGCGAGGGAAATCGCCTCCACGCTCCTGCCCGCCCCGTTCGGAGAGGAACTCAACGTCGTGACTGATCTCATTCAGGCAGCGGGCGCCCAAACACTCCAGCAGCGTGATCGGGCGCTTCTGAGGGCGGCTGCTGGCGGGGTCGTTCTGCTCGGGTTCTTCGCGTTCATCCGTGGGAGCGCCAGCTAAGCAAAACCGACTTACTCCTCGGTGTTAGCGGTGATCTTGTAGGCGTAGACGGCCTTGGTGCCGGAATCCCCGCCTCCGGGTCCGCCCTCAAACCCTGCGGTGTGAAGCGCCGCTTCCGCAGTCCGTGCCTCAGCGTTCGTCGCTGCCGTGCGATAAATCCAGCCGCCATTCTCTTCGTCGACGCAATGGTCTTTGAACATGCGATCTTTGGGATCGCTGGCAATTCCTGCGTACCAACTTGAATATGGGGTTCCTGCGTGAGCCTTGATCTCGGCCACGATTACCTCCGGTGTCTTGGCCATGGTTCATCGCCCCGATCGCCGAGCGGATCGTTTGGCTGGCCGAGGTACTGAACGGTCGTGCCGAGGCACCTTGGTCCCGTCCTCGCGAGTGTAAGGATTGACCTCGACGTATTTGGTGCCCTTCTTGGTCTTTGGCATTGTGCAGCCTCCTTTCAGGCTGCAATGAGGGTAGAGACAGGCTGTGACACCGGGGTGATTGAGGGTGCGTCAAGCATCTCGGTCCCAATGGGCTTGGGGGACGCTTGGGTACCTACGAGCCGGACGGAAACGAGCTGCAAAAGGCGTGGCCGAACGCCGCACTGCCTTCGTCATAGACCGTGACCCGGTCGCCACTGGCGAGCGTGCTCGAGCACACCTGGTCGAGACCAGTTCCGACCGTGGCGCGCCCATAGGGGCCCGTGAGCGCCCCGAACGCTGCGGCGGAAGACGTCTCGTTCGCCACTTCTCCGGGTGAGGCAATGGAAGTGCAGTCCGGCCCGGCCTCGGCTCCGGAGACCTCCACTTCGACGCCGTGGCTGAACCATGCATCGATGCATTGCCCGTTGGTGACGGTCCCTAATGCCTGAAACGTGGCGGGGGCGGTCGTGGAGGTCGGCTGCGTGGATGTCGTCGTGGTCGAGCTCGACAGACCGTTCGAGTTGGTCGGGTGGTGTCGGAGAATGGCGAAGGCCACCACGAGCAAAATCAGCACCACCACAGGGGTAGCCAATGACGAACGCCGAGCCGCCCTCCTGCGGCTTCGAGGACGCGGTGCCGCTGTGCTGCTGCGACGCGTCGGTCGACGCGCTGGAACCTGTCGCCTCGCCGCTGGCTTCTTGATCCAGGTGTCGGGATTGCTGACGGCAGCGGCGATGCTGCCTGCCTGCTCGACGCTGAGGACGGCCGGGAGGCTGCGCAGCCATGCGACGACGTTGTCGGCGCTTTCGACCCGTGGCCCGACCGGCTGTTCGACCACATCGAAGGATGCAGCGCCTACAACGACGATGACGGACTGGACGTGAACGGAGTACCCACATGCCGCGCCGAGCCGCTGTTCCGCACGCGTCGCCTCATGAGTGGAGTTACGGAGGTAGTCCTGGGTGTGCCCGTCGACGAGAAACTGCGCGGGGGAGACCCAGATCCTCTTCCCGGGATGGTGTTTCGTGTTGATCGTGAAGACACCCGCTGGGCCCACGACGATGTGATCGATATCTGTGCCTTTCGACGAGACGACCACGCTGCGTTCGATGCGCCAGCCCTCGTCGGCGGGGAGGCCAGCTTCAAGGAGCGCCTGGACCGTGTCCTCCCCGTCCGCCCCGCGGTCCCACAGCTCCGCCTCGGAACGAAGCCGTTCGGCCTCAGCGGCGCGGGCATCGGCTTCGGCACGCAGTTGAGCTGCCTTGCGGCGAGGTCCCGAGTCCGTAGTCATCGACAGTGAAGCTACCTTCACGGTGTGTTGCGGAGAGGCTTCTCTCTCCGCAGGGCAAGGTCCAGCTCATCAGCACAGATCCCGATCCGGCATCGTCGGCGCCCGCCTCTGCTCAGCGGCGCTGCACGAAGTGCGCCTCCCGCCAGTGCATAACGCACGCCAGCGTCGTAGCCTCAGCAGATAGTGGCTTCGTACGAATCGAATGAGGCTCCCGCAGGTGGCACCGCTCCGAAGTGGTACACCACGAACGGGTGGGACGGGGAGGACAGCCCTCTCACGCCCGGTGCCGCCATTGCGCTGGAGACCGCGCTCGATGCCGGCGTTGACGGACTCGAAACGATGGGAATCGAGTCCGATCTCTTCGAGGCTCTCCCGGAGCGCTTTGCACGCCGTTACGACGACGCGTTCTTCGAACGCTTCATCCCGGCACTGCGCCAGGTGTACGAGTCGGCCACCGCGCAGCCAAACCAGATGGTGTGCACGTGCACGGCTGACGAGATCGCACTCGAGGTCCTTGTTGACATGGCCCGCAATTGGGCCATCCTCGCCGTCGAACTCGCTGCGGAGGCACCGGGGGCGTTCCCGCTCGCCTCTCCTGAAGACGAAGCGAGTTTGTTGGAGTTCCACTCCCAGCTTGTCGCTGATTCCGATGTGCTTTACCTCTGGAATTGGGAGGATGACGGCATCGAAGACGATGAGGAAAGAATGGCCATCACTGGCATCGGGGACGCGTTGAAGTTCGACAACTGGTTCGTGCCGTTCGGAGAGCTTTGAGGGGTTGGAAGTGCTCATCTGATTGACGTCGCATTGTGTGACGCCGACTCCTCCATGGCGACGAGGTCGTGAACATGTTGGGTCACGACCGGGCGAAATGGCCTTGATCGATTAATGCCGACAAGCGCCCGCCCATAGGAGACTTGAGACCTCTTCCCGTCCTTTGAGGTGCGGCTGACCTCGCCGTGCTGACCACATCAGCTCGGAGGCAAACGATGGATGGAGGTCGCTGTTCTTGGCATCCAAGCCGGCTGCAGGCAGCCGGCTAACTCCATTGTGAACTCATGGGTGGTTCAGACGCAGCCCTCAAGGGTTCGCTCCGCCGACCTTCGGTCGCCCTTGACCGCTGCTCGTCATGGCGTAGGTCAGAAGGGCTCTGTTGATCCGGCACGTCTGGCATTGATCCAGTCGTTCAGTTCGTCGGGATCGAACCGGATCAGATGACCGACACGGACGAACGGGATCTGACCGTCTGCCACGAAACGGCGCACTTGGCGCATTGAGATACCGAGTGCCTTCGCGACGGCCACGATGTCCACGAGGGCCGGCAGTGGTTCGCCTCCGAGGTTCGAGAAAGGTCGAGGTCCAACGTTTTGCAGTTCCCCTCCCGTCGGCCATTCGCGTTCGCCGGCATCCTGGGACGATGACCGAGAGGCGTGCACGGACGGTCTTGGGTTAGAACCGTTCTGTGGAGGTGCAACTGTCCCGTCGTTCGATCGGCCCGTCATCGTGGTTGCTCCTCTTTGTTGTCAATGCGTTGATATTCGGTGCTCGGGTGGCTCCTGCGACTGCCGCCACAGCGGCGGTGGTGCTTCCGCGTGGCCAGGTGGTCGAAGCGACCTCGCAGTCGGGCAGTTCCGTCGGCGCGGTTCCGGCGGATGGTCGGCTGCGCGGCCCTGACTTCACCGCCGTCGTGTCCCGGGTCGCCTGGCCGCAGTCCGTGGATGCACCGTCGGCGCAGTACGTGGCGGGATCGGGTCATCGGTTGGTCGCCTTCACGCTCTCGGTCACTCAGGCCACCGACGACTCCGGGACGCTGAATGCCCCCACTGCGGTCTCGGCATCTCTGCGGGTCGGCGACTGCGACGCAGTCCATCGACTGACGAGGATCGACCAGGAGATCGCCGGCGGGGCCAGCGGCTCGGCCGAGACGACCGGAACCGACAGCTTCGTGGCGTCGGTGCCGGCCGACGAGCATGACGTCGCCCTCGAGCTCACCGAGGCCGGCTTCACCCAGTCGTTCGATCTGTGGACGCTCCAGCGGCTTCCGCCGAGCCCTGCCGTCCTCTACCGGGATGCGAGTTCGTCGACCGTCACCGGCTCGGCGGCCTCGTCGTTCAACGTCGCTTTCACCAACCCGGCCGACGGCTTCTCCTCGTGCGACGACGCCCAGGTCTCGAGCGCCACGCTGAGCTGGTTCGCTCCGGGCGGCTCGGGCACGACGCCGGGCAGCACAACCCAGGCCTATCTGGTGGTCGGCCTGCAGTCCTCCTATCCCGACATCCCCTACGGCCAGCCCGAACTCGGGCCACTTCTTCTCGAGCTTCACCCGCTGCCGGGAAACCGCTCACCTTCACGCCGACCGGCGGCACGGCGGTCGACCGGCACCTCGAGTACCACCGCCTTCTCCTCGACCGACGCCGCCAGCGACGACGACGGGCTCTTCGACGCCGTCTACTGCTTCACCGTTCCCGCCACCACGACCGGCGGCACGCTCACCGTCACGGCCGGGCCGGCGACGGCGACCGAGTACACCGGCTTCACCGGGAGCGGCAATCGACCGTACCGATCAACGTCACCGCCCCGGCCACCGTCTCCCTCAGCTTCCCGGCCGTGCCGCGGCTCTGCCGGCCCAGAAGAAGCCGCCCTGGGTCGGGCGCCCGCTGCCGGCCACCGGTCTCGGCGCAGCCCACGACAGCACGACGAGCCGTCTCGGGCGGCGGGCTTCCCGATCTGGCTGGCCGTTCTGGTCCTCGTCGTCGTCGCCGGCGTCGTCGTCGTGGTCCAGCGTCGTTCGCCGACGGTCTGCTCCAAGCGCAGGTGACGCCGACCGCCTCCCGTCGGCGATGCGGCGACCACCGACGTCCCACCGAGACGACGCGGGCCACTACCGACGACGCCAGCGCCCAAGGCGCCCATCGTCGGTCGCGGCCGATCCCGTACGGTCGCTCACCCCGATGGCCCTCGACGTCATGGGCTGGCGCCGCTTCGTCGGGTTCCCGGCGAGGGCATCCAGTCCGCATTCTCGAGGCCCTCGCACCTACCTCGCTCTGCCACGACGCCCACCACCTGAGCGCGGACCAGATCGCCCTCGGCATGTGGCCCTCGGGCGCTCCCGGGGCGACGATGTCCCGCAAGACCATCCAGAACAACCTCTCCGGCGCTGCGCGACTGGATCGGCGCCGAGCACCTGCCCGACGCCGCGGTGGCCGGGGGCTACCTGGTCGAGGGCATCGACTCGGACTGGGCCACCATCGAGCGCCTGAGCCGGGAGGCCGACACGGTCGGAGCCGACGCGGCCCGGGCGCTGCGCACCGAGGCCCTGGCTCTCGTCCGCGGCCTTCCCTTCGAGGGCCTCACCGGCGACGGCTACGACTGGATCGAAACGAGGAGCCTCGTCGGCACCGTCACCATGGCCATCGTCAGCTGCGCCACCGCCTCGGCACCGACCTCTTCGAGGCCGGCGACTTCAGCGGCGGCCGAAGAGGCCGCCCGCGCCGGCCTGCGCGGCGCGCCCGACGAGTACGTGCTCTGGGAGCTGGGCGCCCGGGCCATCGACGCCGGGGAGAGCGCACGCGCGCTCGAGGGCTGGTGGCCGAGGCCGGCCCGTGGCTCGACCCCGCCGACATCGAGCGCATCCGCCGCCGCTCGGTCACGACGGCCTCCGAGTCGTAGCGCCCGAGCGAAGAGGCGCAGCGCCGCTTCGGCCCGCTGGCGCTCCTTGCGTGCCGCGTCGTAGGGGCGCCCGAGGCTCGGGCCACCTCGGCGAGCGACCGCCCCTCGATGCGGGTCCGGGCGATCAGCACGACCTCTCGGGGGCTGAGCACGCCGGCGGCCACGGCGGCGGCCGGCAAGGGCGTGACCGGACCAGCGCACCGGCCGGCGCCCGGTGTCGTCGTCTGCGACGAGGTCGAAGTCCTCGGGCAGAGGCTCGGTCGACGGGCGAGCCCGGCGCATCCGGTGACCCGGCGGGCCAGGTTCCAGATGGCGTCGCCGCGCTCCCAGCGGCCCGGCGGCGGACGCCTCGTCACCACCTCCCAGGCGGCGGCCAGCGTGTCGGCTTCGGCGTCGAGGGCGCTGACCCGGCCGCTGTGCACGAGGCGGTCGCGCACGACCTCGAGGTCGCCTCGCAGCATGGACAAGAGCGCGAGGGCGGCCAGCGGGTCGCTCGGGGCCACCTTGGCCAGACGCTCTTGGACCGACATGGCGGGGCGGCCGTCGGCGTCGCGCCGAGCGAGCAACTCGGCGAGGTCGGGACGGGCCCCCGGCGTGGTCGAGTCGGCAGTCGATGCGGCGGCCAGGCGCTCGCGCCTCGGGGCTGTGCGCGCCAGCGCGGCGACGTGGTCGGCAGAGCGGACTGGAGGTGGCGATGGTTGGGTCATGGCGCCATCGCGCCACATCGGGTTCCCAGAAACCTTCCGCGAATGGTTCCCGAATCGGTCCCCAGCGAGAATTTCTTCTGCGACGTTCTCCCTGGTCATGGCGTTTGGGAACCTTTCCGGGAACTCGGTCGGGAACCCTCGGGAACCTTGCGGGAGCCCTCCAGGCGGGCCTCGAGCAGCGCGGCGGCCAACATGTCGGCCTCGGGGTCGCCATAGCCCCGCCCGGCGTAACGCCACTCGCCGTCGTAGTCGAAGTCGGCGTTCTCGTCCCCGGAACGTCGCGCTGGACGTAGTCGGCCCGGGCCCGGCGCAGTGCCCCGAAGGTGGTCGAGAAGCCCACGCTCTTGGAGGAGAACTGCCCGGGGTAGCCGAGGGTGTGGGCGTGGTCGCGCAGGCGCAGGGAGCCGAGGTCCCGGCGGCCCCCGAGCGCCCAGGCCGTCTTGACCATGGCCACGATGTGGGGGCGCAGTGCCAGGCGCTCGATCTCGGCCCGGGTGCGGATCCGATGGGCCAGCCACGGCGTCCCGTCCGCCGTCTTGGTGGCGTACTTGGCGACGTAGGCGGCGATGGCCGTGGCGTCGGCGTCGTCACCGGCCACGAGCACCCGGACGTCGAGTTGGGCGCCCCAGCGGGCCCGGCGCAGTGCCGTCCCCCCGAGCTCGGGCACCGGCACGGCGGCCTCGGCGACGACCGCGGCCGACGGCGTTGCTGAGCAGGGCCGGCGTCGAGCCAGGGCGGCGGGGGCTCGCTCGGCCCGGCCCCGCCGTCGGCGCGGACCACGACGTGGAGGTGGACGAGCCCGCGGGCTTGGAACTCGACCACCTTGATGTAGGAGAGCCGGGCCACCGAGCGCAGCTCCGGGTGCTCAGCCCGGCCGGCCGGGCCACCTCGCGGTAGAGGCGGTGGCGAGGTCCGGGCCCACAGCGCGAGAGACGTGGGCGTTCCACAGCACCGCGCCGCGGTAGTCGAAGCACTCGGGGCACAGCGGCTCGCCGACCACCGGGTCGTCGGCGCCGTGGCGGAGCGTGCACGAGAGCGGGCGCCCGTGCGGGCAGACCCCGAGGCTGCGCCGGGGCCGGCACGGCGCGGGGTCCATCGCCCGAGACATCGCTCCGGTGCACCGGCCCGAACGAGGGGGCGGTCAGGGTCACGAAGAGCTGGGGGTGGGCGACCACGCACGGGCTGACGCCCTTGCCGCCCCGGATGCCCGCGGCCACGAGCTGCCAGGCGTCGGCCTGGTAGAGGCGCGAGCACGACGGGCAGACGGCGGCGCGCCGGTCCTTGCACGGCGACGACGAGGTCCCCTTCGACCAGCTCTCCGCTCGAGCGGTCCAAGGTGAGGCCCCGCAGGCGGACCGGGTGGGCGCACAGGCCGGCCTGGTCGACCTCGGCCAGCACGGCCCGCCACTCGGCGGCCGACCTCACTGCGATCCCCGGCTGGTTGCGACCGCCTGGCGACGGCCCGCTGGGCCAGCTCGGCGATGGCGTCGTCGTCGAGGTAGTGGGTGCGGACCTTGACCGGGCACCGCCCCTTCGGCCAACAGGTAGCCCACGCCCCGGCTCGTCGGGTCGAGCGTCGAGGCCGAGTAGCCCTCCTTGGCCCAGCCCTGGCCGAGGATGGTGTCGGAGGCCTCGGGGGTGGTGCAGCGCAGCGCCATGCGGAAGCTGAAGAGGTCGCGGACGAAGGTCGGGACGATGTCGTTGGAGGGCTTCTGGGTGGCGGCGATGACGATCATGCCCGGCCGCCCGCCCCCTCGAGATCAGGTCGCGCAGCGTCTCGGAGAGCTCGGTTGCGCTCGTCCTTGGTCCCGCCGCGCATGTAGAACGCCAGCTCGTCGATGGCGACGACGTGGAGCCCGAAGTCGCCGCCGGGTTCGATCTTGCGCAGGCCCGACGACAACAGGACCCCGTAGCGGCGGTCCATCTCGGCGCAGAGCTCCTTCAAGACCTCGATGGCGCCGGCCATGTCGGGCCCGACGAAGTGCTCGGCCGATCCCGACCACGGGGCGAGCTCCACCTGCTTGCCGTCGAGCAGGGTCAGGGTCACGGCGGGGTCGAGGGCGGCCGCGGCGATGAAGAGCGAGAGCGCCACCGACTTGCCCGCCCCGGGCTCGCCGCCGAGCAGCAGGTTGCGCTCGGGGAGCCCGACCGAGACGGGGTTGCCGTCCTCGTCGACCCCGAGGGAGAGCGGCTCCCACAGCGACCCGTCGGGACCGGCCACGGCGGCGCCGGCGACGACAGCGGATCACGAAGCAGGATCGAGACGTGGGCCAACGAGGCGTTGGCGGGGTCGCGGACGACCCGGACGTCACGGGCACCGATGGTGGCGGCCAGCGACTCGCTCGCCTCCTCGATCATCTCGGCGCTGAAGCCGGGCGGCAGGCGAAGGCGCAGGCGCCGTCCGGCCGGGATCGAGCTCGGTGCCTACGATGCGCGGGAGCAGGCCGCGGCGGCTGATGAGCTCGCAGGCGATCAGCACCCGGCCGAACCAGCGGCGGTCGCCCGGTCCCGCAACGTCGTGGCCAGACGAGCCCTGAGGTCTGGGGGTGCGCCAGACGGCGATGCCGAGGATCCCGAGGAACAGGATCCCCGCGCCCGCGCCGTCGAGGGCGACGCCGACCCGCCAGAGCACGAAGACGCCCAGGGCCAAGGCGACCTCGAGCCCCCACCCCCGGACGACGAGTGCCATCCGGGAGTAGGGGCTGAGGGTCTTGACGTAGTGACGCTCAGGCACCGTGCCGGCGGAGGTGACGGCCGACGAGCACGAGGGCGATGACCAACAGGACCACGAAGCCGAAGTGGGCCAGCACGAAGCCGACCACCACCAGGCCCACCATGAGCGTCAGCACGATGGCGACGAAGCGAGCCATCAGGCCGAGGCCTTCTCGGCGCTGACCGCCTCGATCTTGGAGGCCGAGAACGACACGCCGGAGCGGTCGGCCATGGTCCAGGTGATGGCGACCAGGTCGGTCACCTTGACCGGGGTGAACTGGCCGAGGCCCCGGACCTCGCCGGGGACCTTGACGGTGATCACCTCACGGGTGCTCTCGCCCACGACGAAGAGGTGGACCTGGTTGATGGCGACGCCCTTGGCGTCGGTCTTTTGCTGCTTGGTGTCGAAGTCGAGAGTCGGTTCGGCCGGTCCGGCCGAGACGAAGTGCACGACACTGGTGTCAACGGGCAAGCGCATTTGTTGCTCCTTCCATGGCGGGAAGGAACTTCCTTCCCTATTAGGTAAGAGCCGCTGGGAACGACAAAAGGGGACAACATCGAGGTCAGCGGCGTGCGATTTCCCGCCCGTGGGCGACAGTCGATGGTCACGTGAGGAACGCCGCCTCAGATTCAGTGGGGCTCACAGGCCGGCACCGATCTCGCGGCTGCGTCCCGCGGGTGAGCGATCCCCTCGTCGGCACGGCGCCGGTCCTTCCCGGTGCGGTCTGACAGAGGGACACTCCGACCAGGTCCCGCTGCAGCCGCTGCTCACCTTGGAGGGCGGTCGTCCAAGGTCAAGGGCCGAAAAGAAAATCATGAGGCAGAGACGATTTTCTTTCCGGACAGCTCCCTTGACCTCGGACCCTGACTCGCCCTCCTGCGTTCTCAGCGTCAACAGCGGAACCCGATCGGAGGGCGAACCCTCCGGGCGGACCGCACCGAGAGAAGGAGAAACAAATGCGCAACACCTTGAGCCGATGGATCGAGCGCAAGCTCGCCGAGAGGCACGACGAATACTGGCACGAGTGCGAGCTCTGCGGCGACGTGGACACGCCACCCACGCACCGCTGAGCACGGGCGAGGTCGTCTGCTGGCACTGCGCCGAGCGGGCCGGCGAGTTCGCGGTGCCCTACGAGATGGAGTGGCGGATCGGCAACCGGTCTGAGGTCGGGAGGTCCCGGGAGGCAGGATCTCACGGTCCGGCCTCCTGGATCACCTTCAAACCGTGACAACACGCTCGACTCCATTCAATGGGTCGTACCTCATGGACATGACACACACGGGGTAGACGATGAGAAGGGACAGGGATAGCAACAACAACACGACTACGCACCAATCGACAACGACAAGATCGCAGTAAACAAAGAAATCTCAGCATCCAACCAGGTCAAACCCCATATGTCCTTGTTCTTCCTTACTGACTCAAGC
>CAWFPP010000006.1:0-113740 GCA_963817735.1 uncultured Acidimicrobiaceae bacterium
CAACGAGACGGGATTTCGCCAAAGTGGTTTCGGCTGCGGCCTGGCCAAGGAATGGTCGACTGATCCAATGGCGGAATAGTTGGGCCAAACCGGATCGGTAGCAACCGGTGCGCTTGTGGTCAGCCCGCTTCCCAGCGGAGCAGTTTGAGGGACAGGTTGTGTGGGCTCTGCTGAGGCAGTCGGCGCACCGCAGTGCTTACAAAAGCGCCCTCCGGGGTTGACTGCGCCGCCACAGCTGTTGCAAGTCGCCACGGAGCGGAGGTTATCGTGGCTAAATGCCAGTTGCCACTGGGAATTCTGCCGAATACCATGAAGCCCTACGGAGAAAGTTGACGCGGCAGCGGTTCGTTTGAATTGGCAGTGACCCCGGCGAAGGGGCAGTTCAGGCTGGACCCACGCAGCAGGGATAGGGAATGTGGTGATGGTCAGGGCGGGCCTGAAGGGGACCGCAAGGGCATCTCGCGCCCCCTGTCGGTGCTTTGGGCACTCGTCCCCCTACTGACCCTTGGCTGGGGGGCGTGGTTGTCCTTCACCTACGCCGCCATTCGGCTTCGTGACGGCGTGCTCGGGGCGTGGGCCGGGGTCTATTTCGTTTTGGGTCTGACTTCCGTGACCTTGGTCGCTTCGAGCAATAGCCAGGGAGATTGGGAGGCATATGTCGGAACCGTGCTCGCACTCATCCTTGTCGCGGCTGGCTCGGCCCACGCGTTTGCCATCAGGAAGCGCCTGACTGATTCAGAAAGCCCCCGGCGGTACACAACGGGCTCGGTGTCTCAGCAGGAACGGGCGCTGGCCGAGGCGAAAACTGAGATAGAACGTCGCCGCGAGGCACGCCAGATCATGAAAGCTGATCCCGAGTTGGCTTGGCAATTGCGAATCGGCCGTCCCGATCTCCCTCGTCAGTACCAAGATGGAGGTTTGGTCGACGCCAATCACGCGCCTGCAACCGCATTGGCCGCGGTTCCGGGAATAAGCCCCACACTCGCAAACGAAATCGTCACGACCCGGGGGAGCCTCGGTGGTTACCGTGACCTCAACGACATGTCGGTCACGTTGGGTGTTTCACCTCAGACGTTGGACATGGCTGGGACTTTTCTGATTTTCCGCAAATTCGTCGTTCCTGATTGACTCCAAATTCTCATGCAGAGTCAAATCTGTCGCGTTCGGCCGCTGCTTGTCGCCGGTGCGATCGTGGCTTTGATGCCGATCCTTGCCTCACGCCGTTCCGCCCCGAGCGCTCCGGTCCCATCGGCCGGGAGGGGAGCACAAACATCCAGGTTTCGACCACACGGACTCCTGCGGTACAACTCCCGAGTACGACTGCGGTGTCGGCACCGACCAATGGAATTGCAATTCCCGCGGGCAGACCGCTTGCCACAAAAGTTGTGGGGATCGACCCAGGTCACAGCGGCTTGAACTACACCGATCCGGCCTACGTCAACCAGCAGATTTTCAACGGCCGTACAGAAGAAGACTGCGACACAACCGGAACTGAGACCGCCGGCGGGTACACCGAAGCTCAGTTCAAGTTCAACGTGGCCCAGTTCCTCGTCACGGATCTCCAAGGGGGAACCCGAGTGGTCCTGACAAGATCGAGTAACGATGGAGTCGGTCCATGTGTCGATCAAAGAGCCCAGATCATGAACAACGCGCACGCCGACGTCGCCATTGATATCCATGCAGACGGCGGTCCAGTGGGCGGGAGGGGGTTTGCGGTTCTCGAACCAGTCGCAGACGGTCCCAACGATTCAGTGATCGCGTCTTCGGAAGCTTTTGGAGCGGATGTACGGGACATATTTTCTTGGCCGTCACTGGGATGCCGGTCAGTTCCCTATGACGGTATCGATGGGGTCACCGGATCGAGATGACCTCGCAGGCCTCAATCTCACGACAGTGCCAAAGGTCCTGATCGAGTGCGGAAACATGCAGAACACAACAGACCGCGAGCCTGTTCACCAGCTCATCGTTTCAACAGGAGGCCGCACTCACGCTGGCTTTTGGCAATTACGAAGTTCCTCAGCTGAACTGCGACACCCCGGTGCCGCTTCCAGCGTATCTTTGCGTCGGTAGTTCCTTGCCCAGCTTTGTCCGCCATCCCTTGCGTAGAAGACCTCCGCACCTGTTGAGTTGTCGTTCCCATATCCGCTCATCACCCCGCTTGCGCCGACCACGATGCAATTACTGGTTGACGGACATGAGACGTCGTCAAGGTTCGCCTGACCGGGTCCCCGTGAACTGATCCACCTGCTGTGCGAGTCCGATGCCCCAAGATGGGGCAAGGAGGACCGCACAGATGAAGAACCGGCGACACACGCCCGAACAGGTGATCCGCAAGCTGGCCGAGGCCGACAAGCTCTTGGCCCAGGGCAAGACCATCGAGGAGGTGGCTCGGCACCTCGAGATCTCCGAGCAGACCTTCCATCGCTGGCGCAACCAGTACGGCGGCATGAAGGCCGACGACGCCAAGCGGCTCAAGGAGCTCGAGAAGGAGAACCAGCGTCTGAAGAAGATCGTGGCCGACCAGGCGCTCGACATCGACATGCTCAAGGAGTTGGCTGAGGGAAACTTCTGACCCCGGACCGTCGCCGGCGAGCTGTCGTCAAGCTCATGGCCCGGCCCGGGGTCTCAGAGAGAAGGGCGTGTCGCGTGGTCGGCCAGGCCCGCTCCACCCAGCGCCTTCGTGCACCGGTCCCCGGCGACGAAGAGCTCGCCCTGCGGGCCTTCTTGCGTGACTTCTCGCTGCGCCGCCCCCGCTGGGGTTGGCGACGCGCCGCCCGGGCGGCCCGAGACGCCGGCTGGAGGGTCAACGACAAGCGGATCCATCGGCTCTGGCGGGCAGAAGGCCTGCGTGTGCCCTACAGAAAGCGCAAGCGACCGCTGCGCGGCATCGGGGTGGCCGTCGGTGCCTTCTGCCCGATCCGGCCCAACGTGGTGTGGGCCCTCGACTTCCAGTTCGACCAGACCAGCGACGGGAGGAACCTCAAGCTCTTGAACGTCATCGACGAGTACAGCCGCGAGTGCCTGGCCATCGACGTCGAACGGGCCATCGACGCCGACGGCGTGGTGACCTGCCTCGAGCGCCTGGCTGCTGAACGCGGTGCCCCGGCCTACGTGCGCTTCGACCACGGGCCCGAGTTCATCGCCTACGCCGTGGCCGACTGGTGCCGCTTCAACGGGACCGACACCGTCTTCATCGATCCGGGCAGCCCATGGCAGAACGGCTGGATCGAATCGTTCAACGGTCGCCTACGCGACGAGTACCTCAACGGCCAGCGCTTCGACTCCCTGCTCGAGGCCAAGGTGCTTCTCGAGGACTGGCGCATCGACTACAACATCAACAGGCCGCACAGCGCGCACGGCTGGCTCACCCCGGTCGAGTTCGTCGAGGCCTGGCTCCACCGACAACAGCTCACACTCGCATAGCGGGTGGATCAACTATCGGGATCCCCTCACATCGACTACAACATGAACAGGCCCCACAGCGCGCACGGCTGGCTCACCCCGGTCGAGTTCGTCGAGGCCTGGCTCCACCGACAACAGATCACACTCGCATAGCGGGTGGATCAACTATCGGGATCCCCTCACATCGACTACAACATGAACAGGCCCCACAGCGCGCACGGCTGGCTCACCCCGGTCGAGTTCGTCGGGGCCTGGCTCCACCGACAACAGCTCACACTCGCATAGCGGGTGGATCAACTATCGGGATCCCCTCACGGGCACCGAGGCCGCCGAGAGGGCCGCAAGCGTGGCCTTCAATATTTCTTCCGGTTCCATGGACACCCCACCCAGGCTTGTACAAGAAACCGGAAAATACCTGATTCAGGCCCGTTAGTCGCGGATACCCAACAAAGATCCGTCATGCGGCAACCTCCAGGGCGAAGGGCAGCTCCAGCCGTCGGTCCCATTCTGAATAGGCCGCATCTTTCACCCTGTCCGGAACCCCGCCCACGAACGCCCAGGAGGCCCCGGGTCCGAATGTGCCGCATCTCCTCCGAGATCGCGTCGACTGGCACCCTGGAGGATCACTTTGATCGCCCCCGCCCCTGCGAGTGCGCCCCCTTCGGATCTGGCGCTCAATATTCATATGTCCCGATGCCATTGGTCCAACGACAGACTCTTAGGATTTCGACGCAACGTCCAGACGGCTTAGAGTTGCCAAAGCATCTTCAAGCGTTCGCGCGATTTTGTCCTTGTTGCACAAAAAGTGTTCAACTTGAAGATTGACCACGACAGCTTCGTTGTCTCCGCTCATACGTGTATCAAGCCGTAGGCCGACAACAGGTTTTTTCATGGCCGCCGCGTACCCGATCTCGGAAGCAGTTCCACTATCAACGTCACTGCCGTCCAAAACCGCGAGAACAGCTGAAGCCTGATCAATGAGAGCGACATTCTGTTTCCCAAGTTCACGATCCACCCCGAGAAGCCTCCTCTTTCGAAGCGCCGCCCCCGGCTTCTGATTGAGAACGTAATGCTGTAGGCAGTCAACTTTCCACGGATCGAGCACCTTCCAGCCTTGGTTGGTTGCTGCGTTCACGATCCGTCTATGAAAATCAGTTGTAGCCTCACTAAACCCTAGAGGCCCGGCTAAGTAGACCGACCCGCGTTCACCATAATCAGTCGCTGCCGGCTTCGGATTCTTGGCCGTGATGTGCTTTGCCCATCGGTCCTTGGCCGCCCTTCGTTCAACAATTTCTCGCACATTTGCCGCAACAAGGACGATGCCGAGGGTAAGCAGGTTTACCCACGCATTGTGCCACTTGTGGAACAGAAGTACGTAAAACGGAAGTACCAACAGGGGCCACCAGTGCGACCACTTAGCGAGGAAGCTCCATCCTTTGGGTTCATACTCGACGTTCCAGTGGTGGCGTACCAAGGAGAAGGAAATGAGATCGAGGATATTGATTGCCAAGATGGTGAAAAGGAACGCCCAGAGGCTGTGCAGTGGGTGATAATAGAGATCGAGTGCTTCAACGAGAAGAACCGCAAAGAGGGCAGCTATCAGGAGATCAATTCCGAACCGAAGTTCTTCGGAGGCCGTTTGAGGTTTTATGCTGCTCTCCCACCGCACGTCATAGGGCGTACGGACAATGTTCAAACTCAGTCGAAGGTACTGCCATGCCGCAGCCGTGAAGGTGGCGAGGAGCGCAACCGCGGCAACCCCACAATCACCTCGGCTCGGGTCGAGGAGGACGCTGTGGTTGGTAATGATCGTCTGGCCCAGTACCAATGCATAGAAGACGCCAACAATGCGTACGAGATCAGCTGACTGCGCTTCCTGGTCGGGTGGGATTGGAGGTTCTTTTAGTTCCATCCCGGCAGGCTAGACAGGCCGTGGCCCTGAGGAATAGCCCTACCAACCGCCCAATTGCGCCCGGCGCAAAAACCTTTGTCGACCGCAGTGTCTCGTGGGAGCAAGGACTCCTCCGAGCGTGACGGGGTCAAGTCTCAATGGGTTCCGGCCTTGAAGCCTGCACGTTCAAGAGCGTCGGGACCGCTGAATCGTAGCTGGACAGGTCGAGCAGGGCGGTACATATTGATCTTTCCTCCGCGATCAGCCCGGGACCGACACCACCCAGTAGTTCAAGACCCCACCGACGTAGGGGATGTTCTGAAGGTTCGTCACGTCCTTGGCCGCCCCGGTCACGTTCGGCGAGTAGTCGACGTACACCGAGAGGGCGTTCTTGATGACGAAGTCCTGAGCCTGGCGTCCAGAGGCTCTTGAGCTTGGTGCTGCTCGGTGGGAGCGCCTCGATCTCCTTGGTCAGGGAGTTGAGGGTGGGGTTGTTGTAGTTGCACAGGTCGCCCACGTCGCCAGGGATGTACTGCGTGGTGATCTTTTCGATTCCGGGCAGACCCTCCGGGTTGAGTCCCATCTGGGCCTTGTTGTCGGTGTACAGGTCGGTCACGTAGTTCGAGCTCTGGACGATCTGGACTGAACGCCGATCTGCTTCCATTCCTCTTGGAGCACCGTGGCCAGCTGATCCGTGGCGGCTTCGGGCAGAGCCATGATGCTGGTGGAGAAGCCGTGGGGGTATCCCGCCTGCGCCAGAAGCTGACTTGGCCTTCTTCACGTTGTAGGCGTAGATGTTGGTCAGCGAGGTGTCGTAGAAGTTCGACGAGGACGGGAAGATGCTCCAGGCCGGCTCGCCCTTGCCGTAGAGGAGCGCGTTGTTGATGGCCGTCCGGTTGGTGGCGAAGTTGAGGGCCTGACGGACCTTGACGTTGGCCAGCGGTCCCGAGGACTTGCAGATGGGAACGAAGAAGTAGCTGGCGTCGGGGAACTGCGAGCTGGACTGGAGGTTGCGTCTGGGCCTTCAAGGCCGGGATGTCGTTGTCGGGGATGCCCTCGACCTGGACCAGCCCCGACTCGAGAGAGTTGAGCTGCTGGGGCCCGGTGGGAACGTTGACGAAGGTGATGCCCGTGAGGTGGATGGCACTGGCGTCCCAGTAGTGCGGGTTCTTCACCAGGACGATCTTTTCGCCCTGGACATAGCTCTTCAGGATGAACGGGCCGGCGCCGACCACGTTCTCGTTCGGGTTGGCCGAAGCCGGAGCCCGTCGGGCAGGGCCATGAAGGACTCCTGGTCGGCCAGGAGCGGATAGAAGGTGCTGGCCACCGGCTGGGAGAAGTTCATCACCAACGAGTCGGTCCCGGTGACGTCGATGGAGGAGATGTCGGACATGGACTGGTCCCAGACCCCAGAGTGCGGGTTGGTCAGGTTGCGCTCGAATCCGGCCTTGACGGCGGCCGCGTTGAGGGGGGTGCCGTTGGAGTAGACGAGTCCGGGACGGAGGTGATGACGAGGGTGCTGGGGTTGGCCACCGTGGCGGCGGAAGCCAGGTCGGGGACATAGGACCCACTGGTCGTCTCGCGGAGGAGCCCGGCGTAGATGGGCCAGTCGTAGGCGAAGCAGCAGGCCGAGCTGGTGAACTGGGTGGGATCGAACTCGATGGGGTTGATGGCCTCGGACAGGTCGTAGCCCGTGGTCAGGTCGCCGTACTTGCCGCCCGAAGCGGCTCCGGCGGTGGCGCTCCCGGCCACCAGCACCTGGGCACTCAGCATCAGGCCGACGGCCATCACGGCCATGGCGACGCGTCCGGGCCGCCAGTTCCCCACTTGATCTTCATCGAGTTCAGCTCAACTTTCTGATTCGGCCGCGGGTGCAACAAGCCAATTGTGTGATGACGAGGAAGGAGGGCGCCGCCGTCGGACCCATGGCGGTCAGCGGGCTGCGATGACACCGGCATGGGCGCGCCCGTCCGCGCGGGACGTGACCGCCTCGAATGCGTCAAACAAGCTTCCCCCATTCTGCCGCGCTGCCTCGCCTGGCCACGAATGACAACGCCTTGTCAGCCCGACGCGGCTCTACCTCGTTGCCGGTCAGCTTGACCGGATGTCACACGATTGTCCAGCGTGTGACATGAAAAAGAAATATCCTCGGCATGCATCCGTGAGCCTCGGGCCTCCGTCGGGCGGAGCCGATTGCTCTCGTCCACGAGACCCGGCCCTAGGATGCGCGACGCTGCCACATCGGCAGGGCGGTCAGGCGGTAGCGACAGCGAAGGGCTGCTGGGGGAGTCGAGTGGGCAGGTTGGTCCTACGACGTCTGCTGAGCATCATTCCCGGTGTTGCTCATCGTCTCTTTCGCCATCTTCTTCTTGCTGGCGCTCGTTCCCGGTGACCCGGCGGTCACCTTGGCCGGCGGCGTGAGTGCCACGCCGGCGGAGATCGCCCGGGTCCGGGCGCAGTTGCACCTCAACGATCCGTTGCTGGTCCAGTACTGGCACTGGCTCACCGGGGCCGTGCGGGGAAATCTCGGAACCTCGCTCTCGACCGGCCAGTCGGTGAGCCAGCAGATCGCCGCAGCGGTTCCCGGTCACTTTCGGCCTGGTCGTGGCCTCAGCCATCGTGTCCCTCATCGTCGGCATACCCCTCGGCATCGTGTCGGGAGTTCGCCCCGGGGGAAGTCTCGACAGCCGGCGCCCGGACCTTCTCCACGCTGGGGTTGGCCGTGCCGAGCTTCTGGCTGGCCATCATCCTGGTGTCGGTCTTCGCCGTGCACTGGAGGATCTTCCCGCCGACCGGGTACACGCGCCATCACGGCATCCTTCACCGGTTGGCTCAAAGACATCACCCTGCCGGCGATCACCCTGGGCTTGTTGGTGGGGGCGACACTGGCCCGCCAGCTGCGAGCCTCGCTCATCGACGTTCTCGAGACGCCCTACGTCCGCACGGCCTGGGCCAAGGGGGGGACCCGCCGCTCGGTGCTGTTCGGCCATGCGCTCAAGAACGCCTCCATGCCGGTGGTGACGATCTTCGGCATCCAGATCGGCTACCTGCTCGGCGGCGCCGTGATCGTTGAGCAGATCTTCGCCATCCCGGGCCTCGGGACCTACATGCTGAGCGGCATCACCGACCACGACCTGCCGGTGGTCCAGGGGGTGGCCATCATCTTCGTCCTCTTCCAGATGGCCATGAGCCTTCTGGTCGACATCAGCTACGGCTACTTGAACCCCAAGGTGCGGGTGGCGTGACGACGGTCGCCGAGTGACGTCGCCGCTGACGGGAAGGACGCGCACCGTCGTTGCGTCGGCTGGTGGGCGGAGCACCGGCGCCTGCAGCGCTTCCTGCGCAACGTCGGGGTCCTCTTGTCGATCGCCTGGCTGTTGCTCATGATCGTCTTCGCCTTCTTTGCCCCGTTGATCGCCCCCCACGATCCGAACGCCCAGAACCTGAGCCAGGCTTCGGCCGGGATCAGCGCCAGCCACTGGCTCGGGCACCGACGACCTGGGGCGCGACGTGCTCTCTCGCCTCATTTACGGCGCCCAGAGCTCCATGCAGGTGACCTTCGAGACGGTGGGCCTGGCCCTGGTCCTCGCGCTGGTCATCGGCCTCGTGGCCGGGTTCCGTGGTGGCTGGCTCGACTACCTCCTGATGCGGGGCGCCGACGCCGGCCTGGCCTTCCCGCCGCTCGTGCTCGCCCTGGCCGTCGTGGCCGTCGTCGGGACCTCGGTGAACGACGACGCCCTGGCGCTCGCCACTGGTCTTCGCGCCGGGCTTCGCCCGCTTCATCCGCGGCCAGACACTGGCCGTCAAGGAGGAGTCCTTCGTCGAGGCCTCGACCTCCATCGGCTCGTCTCCCATCCGCATCGTCATCGTGCGCATCCTCCCCAACGTCATGACCGGGCTGGTCGTCGGGATCGCCATCGCCCTCGGCTCCGCCCTGCTGGCCGAGTCCGGGCCTCGCCTTCCTGGGCCTCGGACCGCCTCCGCCCGCGGCCAGCTGGGGCGCCATGGTCCAGGAGGCCTACGACACGTCGCTCTTCACCCACCCGTGGTCCCTCGTTCCGGCCGGCCTGACCATCGTCTTGACAGTCCTCGCCTTCAACACGATCGGTGACTCCCTGCGCGACACGATCAGCGGGGCGACGGTCCGCTCGCGTCGCCAGCGTGGGGTCAAGCGCCAACGAGGCATCACCGCGGTCGTCCGGTCCGTTCAGCCCGTGGCGGTGGAAGCGGTGTCGCAGAACGGTGGCGATCGGGCGCTCCTCGAGGTCCGCGACCTGTGCGTCGAGTTCGAGACCGACGCCGGCCCGGTGCGGGTGGTCGACGATGTGTCCTTCGACGTCGGGGCCGGCAAGATCGTCGGGCTGGTCGGAGAGTCGGGCAGTGGCAAGACCGTCAGCTCGCTCGCCATCCTGCGCCTCCTCCCCTCACCACCGGCCCAGATCGTCGGCGGCTCCATCCGCTTCGACGGGCGCGATCTGCTCGACATGGACTTCGACGAGCTGCGACGGATCCGCGGGCGAGACATCGCCATGGTCTTCCAGGATCCGCTGGCCAGCCTGGACCCGTCCTTCACCGTCGGCTACCAACTGATAGAGGCCATACGACTCCACGAGAAGGTGAGTCGAGCCGCCGCGCGGGACCGCGCGGCCAGGCTGCTCGAGGACGTGCACATCCCCGATCCGGTGCAACGCCTCTCCGCCTACCCGCACCAACTCTCGGGCGGGATGCGCCAGCGGGTGATGATCGCCATGGCCCTCAGCTGCCACCCCCGCCTGCTCATCGCCGACGAGCCGACGACGGCGCTGGACGTGACCGTCCAGGCCCAGATCGTCGAGCTCCTCAACGAGCTGCGCGAGACGCACGACCTGGCCGTGCTCTTCGTCACCCACGACCTGGCCCTGATCTCGGAGCTCTCCGACGAGGTCACCGTGATGTACGCCGGCCAGGTGGTCGAGCACGCCGCGACCGCCGATCTCTTCGCCCGTCCTCTTCATCCCTACACGGCCGCCCTCCTGGCTGCCTCCCCGGGCATCCGGCGGCCCCGCAGACCGTCAAGCGCTGATCGCCGGCCAGGTTCCCCAGGCCGGCCAGTTCCCGCTCGGGGTGCCGGTTCCATCCGCGCTGCGCCTATGCCGAGGACGCCTGTCGGAGCGAACCCGTCGCTGCTGATGGGGGCAGGCCGGGATCGCCAGAGCAGGTGTCTGCGGGTGGACGAGCTGACCTGCCCGGTGTCGGGTCCGACGTGGCGATCAGGCTGGGCGCCGACCCGGTGGCGACGCAGTGACGAGCGACCTCGACACCGCCTCGGCGTCCGGCGTCGGGACGAGCAGGCTGTCGCCAAGCTCGTCGGCGTGTCCTGTGATTTCTCGGTCCGTCTTCCCGGACCGGGGGAAGGGGACGGTGCACGCCGTCGACGACGTGGATCTCACCGTCGTCACGCGGAAGGACGCTCGGGCTCGTCGGCGAGAGCGGCTCGGGCAAGTCGACCCTGGCCCGGCTGCTGCTTGCGCCTGATCAGCCCGACGTCCGGGCAGGTCGTGCTCGGCGGCGACGACATCACCCGTGTCAAGGGTGCCCGTCTGCGGACCTTGCGCCGGAAGATGCAGCTGGTCTTCCAGGATCCCTATTCCTCCTTCGATCCACTCGCCACCATCGGGTCGAGCGTGGGCGAGGCGCTCGCGGTCCACACCGAGCTCGGATCGCGCCACACGTGAGCAACGGACGGCTGAACTGCTCGACCAGGTTCGTCTCCCGGCGTCTTTCGCCCGGCGCCGTCCACGCGAGGTCTCCGGCGGTCAGCTGCAGCGGGCGGCCATCGCCCGGGCCCTGGCCACCGAACCCGAGCTGCTGGCGCTCGACGAGCCGCTCAGCTCGCTGGACGTGGCGACCCAGGTGCAGATCGTCGACCTCCTGGGCGACCTGCAGGACCGCCTGGGCATCGCCTACCTGTTCATCTCCCACGACCTCAATCTCGTGCGCTCTCTCAGCCACCGAGTGGCCGTCATGTACCTCGGACGCATCGTCGAGGAAGGGCCGGTCGAGGAGCTCTTCAGCTCGGCCCGCCATCCCTACACCCAGGCCCTGCTCTCGGCTTCGCCCAGCATCGACCCGGCCCGGCGGCGACTGCGGATCGTCCTGGAGGGCGACATCCCCTCTCCCATGAACCCACCGAGTGGCTGTCACTTCCGGACCCGCTGTCGCCACGCCATGGAGGTGTGCGCGCGTCGAGGAGCCGACCGCGAGGGACATCGGCGGACTCACTGTGCGGTGTCACCTGATGGATCCGGCCCATCAACAAGAACTCGGTCGCACAACCCGTCCCTGAGTGGTCACACGTCGGTGCCAGGGTCCGACGGCGGCTCGGGACGCGGAGACTTCGGCGCCGGAGCACCACACCTTCCGCTTGAAGCTCGTCCTACCCGGTACCTGCGCGATCTCATGGTGAGAACGCTGTCAGGATCTGCTCGAGCTCGCAGCGGCTGCCGTGACGCCGCAGACCGTCCAACTGAGTGAAACGAGTCGGTGAGAGCACAACCGTCAAGGGGCGGCGCCGTGGAACCCCAAAATGTCGATGTCCGGAGGAAACGGGTGCGAGTCGCCCCGACGGAACTTCTGATTGTCCAACCGACCAAATATTGCAATCTTGACTGCGATTATTGCTATCTCCCCGATCGCGGCGACTCTGGCCGCATGAGCGTGGACACGGTGAAGGCGATCGCGTCGTTCCTTGGAGGCATTGAGATTGCGGTTGAACCGCTCCAGGTGGCCTGGCATGCCGGAGAACCGCTGGCGGTTCGTCGCTCCTTCTACGAAGAGGCCTTCTCGATCCTTGCGGAAACACAGGGCTGTCCTCCGCTTCGGCATAGCCTTCAAACGAACGCGACGTTGGTCACAGACGAGTGGTGTGAGCTATTCAAGACATGGAGTGTTCATGTAGGAGTGAGCCTCGATGGACCAAAGTTCCTCCACGATGCGCATCGCAGAGATCGCCGAGGAGTCGGGTCTTATGAGCGGGTGGTGGAGGGTGTACAGAGATTGCAGTCGCACGGCATCCGGCCATCGGTGATAGCGGTTCTTACTCGCGAATCTCTCAATCACGTGGACGAGATTTGGAACTTCTTCAGAGATATGGGACTGAATCAACTGGGATTCAGCATTGAGGAAATGGATGGATGCCACAATTCGACCTCCCTTCGCATCCCCGAATCCCGGGCCGCGTACTACTGGTTCATACGGAGACTCTTCGAACTGAGAGACCTTGAGCCAACGGTCTCAGTGCGAGAGTTGTCGGAACTCGAGGACTTCTTGTCGCTGCCACCGGGCACGGCTGTGCGGGGCACGGAGAACCAGGTTGGGGCAATCATCAGCATCGCTCGTGACGGTGGCATATCGACACTTTCGCCGGAGCTGCTCGGGATGGCACATCCGGACTACGGGGCCTTTTCGTGGGGCAACGTCTTCACTGATTCCTGGCTTGAAGTCACAGCGAATCCAGCACTTGTGCGGGTCGCATCATCGGTTGACGCGGGTGTAGCACGGTGCCTGCAAACCTGCAGCTACTTCTCAGTGTGTGGTGGCGGTGTGCCGAGCAACAAGCTGGGCGAACATTCCACATTCGATTGCACCCAGACGAGTCAATGTGAGATCCGGATCATGGCTGGGACGGACGCTGCGCTCGATCATCTGGGGTGGTAGCAATCGCTGAGGGTTTTGGGATCGGAACACCCGTAGAGCTGGGGTCCGTCTGCTCGATCCATTCGTCAACACCCTTTAGGCAGCTTATCGTGCGCTCCCAATCGTCTCCCGATGCATCAGTGACCTGTACCTTCATCAAGACGTCCTCAAGCACGTTTACTGCTTCCCTGTCGAACGCTGCGACTTCCTGACCGTCTCCTACGCTTTGCACAGATGCAAACGGCGCACCGGGTCCAAGAAGCTCGAGTGCAACGTTCACTCCCCAGCCCAGATGGAGCGCCTCGAGGCGCTCTTTTGCGCCATCAAAATCGACCCAGGATGGGGTGTCCAGGCCTGAGCCTTCTGACGAGATTGAACTCTTGGGGTGGACTTGGTAACTGGTGCCGAGTAGTACACAGTGCCCCGCTCCACCATTGAAGAGCACAACGGACCAGCATGCACGACTCTTGAGCAACGTGCTGCTTTGGGTTTCACGGCCGACCCACCCGAGGGCCGGGCTCACCGAGCGAGCAAACTGCTGTCGGGTGAGGATGAGACCAGCAAGCACGCCTGCCATGGTTGCAGCAGTTGCCACGCCGAGGATCGAGAGGCGCCACGGCCAGCCCACTGGCTTCCCCGTATGCACGTTGGCGCGAACAATTTCCCAGATGAGGTCCGCCAACAACAACCCGAGGATTACTGCTGGGAGGAGGACAAAGAGGCGACTGTACCGGATTCGTTGGGTAGTCTTGGCGGAGTCTTTCGGGTTGCGTAGGGCCACAGAGGGCATTCTGCATCATGCGAGTCGGAAGGCAAGGGAATGTGTCCACAAGGGATGTGCTCTGAGCTAGCGAGGCTGAATCAATGGAAGAAGTACAAAGGGAACCAGTGATCGACTCCCAGGATTCGGACACAGGCAGAAGGATTGATCGAGCGCGCGCCGCGAGATCCGGAGCCCGTCTCGAGGAAGAGGAGGAGAGCGCGTCCCTCTTCAAGATGGCACTCGGTTCAGAAGCGATCCGGTTCCGTATCAAGTCGCTACTCGGTTTGTCAGCCGTCCTGCATAGGCCTTTCGGCTCGAAGAGGGGCCACCTATTTCACTGCGGAGCTTCAGTTGAGTCGCGTTCATTTTGATCGCCGATAGATTTGACACATCGAATATCACAACGAGCCTCCTGATGTGATCTTCGCAATGTCTTTCAGGCGTTGAGGTGATCACCGAGGAACTGGAGCGAGGGCGGTTCCTGTGACGTGAAGAACGGCCCTGTGTGGCAGCCCTGCGACAGGATCACGTTCGCCGACTTGGGCAGAGCGGCTGCGAGGGCGAGTACGCCGGGATGGAACGGATCGTCGTTGCCGGAAGCGACACGAACGGCGTATGTTCGAAAGTGCATCAGTGTGGGTCACGGCATCGTCGTCTGCGAAGTCGGCCGCTGATGCATAGGCGCCTGGGTTCGCATTCTGTGCTTCTTGGTAACTCGTCCATATCGCAGGACTGATGGCGGCGATGGCACGAATCAGTTCCGGGTATTTTTCCGCCAGCAGGATCGCTCCGTATCCGCCCATCGAGATGCCCATGGCGGCGATCTTCCGTGGGCTCTTCCCGAGGTTCATCCTCTGGCAGAGGGGAATCAGCTCGGAGATGACCATCTCCATCGGGTTGTCACCCGGATGGGGATTCCAGTAGCCGCCCCCGCCATCGACCGTGACCAAGGCCATCGGTGGCAGCGGGTGCCCGTCGACCACGAGGGCGACTGCCTCGTTGGGCGACATGCCGGTCAAGGCGTTGGTGTGGTTGGCTCCGTAGCCATGGAGCATGACGATCAGCGGTAGGGGAGTGCCGGGCTCGACTCCCGGTGGCCAGGCGACGGTGTAGCCGACCGTGCGGTTTCGGGCATGGGAGTGAAACGAGCCCGACAGCGTGTGTCCGAGAGTGGCGGCGAAAGCTGGGGTAGGGCCGGAAACGGAACACCCCCCCTCGAGCTGGTCCAGCGCCTGCTTTCCGGGTAGGACCCCGTGGGAGACGAGCTCGACACCGGCGGCCCCGGCCAGGACGACTCCGGCAACACCCCCGAGCCCCGCGGCCAAGATCCGCCGTCGGGTCCAACGCGTCTGGCTCGGCGTGCCGTCCTCACTCTGGGTGTGCGGGTCCATAGCGAGAGTGGAGCGATGATCTCGGTTGAGCTCTTCAGCCGGGGGAGAGTTGGCTGGTGCCGGCACCCACTCTGCGAACGGCCAGCCCGGTCAACGCCATCGCCAACACGATGGCCACGAGGTCGACGAGGTCGATGGCGCCGATGTGGAAGAGGTTGCTCGGTCCCGGACCGCCGTCGAACACCCACATGCCGGCGCCGGTGAAGAACGCCGCCATAGCCAGAGTGGCACCCAGCGTCAGGCGCCTCTCGTAGAGAAGGACGCCGGAGGAAAGCTCCAGTCGGCGGACCAGCTTCGCCGAGCCGACGAGAAGGGAGGTGAGGGCGAGCGGGCTCAAGACCCATCCAGCCGACCTCAGTGGCGGGGAAGCCGCCGAGTGCGGCGGGATGAGCCCAGTACGAGGTCACGAACAGCGTGGAAGCCCATGCGTAGGCGGCGACGCCGCCCGGGACGATGCCCTGACGGGACCATGGGTGTCCACCCGTGCCCGGCCAGCCGTTGGCGAAGTGGTGCGTCCCGACGACGAGGACGGCGATGCCGCCGATCGTCAACAGCAGCGGAGCCCAGAGGTCGGTGACCCGACCTCGTACGAGCCTGCGCCCGACGGACCAGAGGACCGGAGCGGCGGCAGCAAGGCACATCAGGGCAAACACGACGATTGCCGCAGACATGACGAACATGGCCCACGACGTCGACACTGTGTTCGGCGATGACCACTGCCACCCGATGGTGAGCTGGGACCACATGGCGAGCGCGAAGACGATGAAGATCGACAGGGCGCCGCCGACGGCGATGAGGCTGCGTCGTTCGGCGTCCTCGTGGTCGAGGGGCTGACCGCCCAGGCCGGCGGCAGCGGATCTCGCCATCATGCCGTGGCGCGCGATATCGAGCGTCCGGCGCAGTGAGGAGGGCCGCTCTTGGATGTCGGAGAGCAACAGTTCGACGAACTCATCGCCGTAGCGGGTGCGCCATTCCTTCGGGTACCAGCGGAGATGTCGACGGGACCTGCTGCGGACATCCGATTCCGTCCTCCTCATGCCGGCCCCCACGTCCCGGCGAGGCGGCGCAGCCCAAGGTCGGCGATGCGTCGCTGGGCGGCCAAGTGGCTGCGTAGGGCTTCGGCGCCAACGGCAGTCAGCTTGTAGGGGCGACGGCGATCATCACTCTCGACCGACGCAATCAAGCCCTGACCCTCCAGCCGGCTGAGCGCTTCGTACAGCGTGCCCGGGGCCAGTCGGACGTCAGCGAACCGCTCGATGTCCTTGGTGAGGGCGTAGCCGTGCTTGGGGCCTTCGGCCAGGCTCGAGAGGATCAGGGTGGCCGGCCCCGCGTAGCGACCGAACCCGGAGAAGCGCCCGTCTGCCTGTGGTGCTCGAGGCCCGCCGGGCTTGTTCTGCGGCATGCGACACACCCTATATCGGCGGACGATCTATCGGCAACCGGTTTATTCGGCAAGGGTCGGCGAGGTCGGACATAGTAGTTGCCGACGGGGTTGGCTCACCTCCTCCGGAGAGCCAAAACAGCATGAAGTGGAGGAATCGTGCGAGTCCAAGTCGAGGGCGATCTAGAAGCGATCGAGTCCCTTTCCTCAGAACTCTCTTCCTTGCAGGCCGGCGTCGAAAAGACCGACGTCTCACGAGACTTGACCCAGCAGAAGTTCGGTTTCGTCGATGCGTCGGCGATCATCACGACGGTTTCGGGACTTCTCGAGCTCGCAACAGCGCTCAAGGGTTGTGCCGATCGCTTCTTCAGGCGGCACAAGAAGGAGAAGCCGCAGATATTGCGGCTGCGATCCGCAGTTGGCCTTGTCGTAGTCGAGCTGACACCGGGCACGACTCTTGAGCAACTGCTGCAAACACTGTCTCCACTGACGGCGATCGATTGAGATGACTGACGACGCATCAGACGTTCTGCTGACGGACTATGGCGGATTCAATCCGCGGTTTATCGGTCTCAACTTTCTCTTTGACTCCCCAGGCGACTACAACTTTGTGTTCTCGTACTTGACGGACACACCAGTGCCACCCGAATCCCCAATGTCGTCTTCGATGTCGGATCTTCATCGGATTGCGCTTCTGTCCGTGTCGGATCACGAGCATCGTCATTACATCGATTTCCTCCTCAGCTCATACTCGATGTCGCTGTTTCGGATGCGTATGCAAGCGGTAATCAACGGCCTTCAAGCGATCAATGGTATGAGAACCATGGCTGGTGATGTTGTCCCGGTCCCTTTGAGTAGGTGGGCCATTCTCGACGGCCCAGGACGGGCGGAGCGACAAGTCGAATGGTCCCAGTTGCTCCATCGCCAGGTAGTGCCTATTGACCTTCCGATCTGGACCTCGGACGAACTCTCATCAAATCTGCCGCCTACGATCGAGCCGATCCATGGGCAGGGTGAGGTCGACACGATACGGACCGCGGAGGCGGCGATTCGTTCCTACCTCCGCATCGAACAACTGACCCGGGGCTTTGAAGCTTCGATCTCGGAGCCGTACGTCCGTTCTCCCAACGTGCACGAAGCTTCGGCGCTGACCGTCCAGATCGCCGCCATTTGGGTAGGCCAAGGTGAGATTGAATGCAGGCAATTCATCGGTTTCCTTCTGGATAACCAGACACCCCAAGCACAGATGTGGCAGAAGTGTTTCCAATTAGCCGCTCTGATCGAGCGATCGGGACCTTCGAAGAACTGGACCGACGAGGACTTGTTCCTCGCAATCCGCCGTATCCTGACGATCACGACTTGGAGTCTGCTGGGTAACTACCAACTCGATGGCGCCGACGCGTCGGCAGCACGTCGGCTTTTCAAGCTTCTGGCTTATGCGGTTTCTGATCCCTCCAACACTCGGTTGTCCTGCGACATCGACGATGCCGACTCGATACGTCAGATGTGGAGCTATTGGGACGACATTACCGGCGCGCCGACCACGTGGATCGAATCTCTGACAGAGAATGTGTTGATGACGAGACGCGGAGTGGAGATGTATGAAGAGGTGCGTCGTGGCTGGCGGGGTTCGGTGCAATTGATCGAATCGGTTATCGCCGTAGCAGAACAGGTGAGTACAGATCAGAAGAAGGTCGTTGACGTGTTGGCGGACGATCCGACAACCCTTGTGGATCCATTCAAATATGTCCGCACCGAGCAGGGAGTCCTTCCGAGCCCCGACGTCCGCCTGGCGTTTCAAGGATTTGGCGTGGACCCTGCCGAGGCGACAGCTGGGCGACCAATTCTAAGACAGAAGGCTTCGGGGGAGGAGTACGTCTCGGGTGTCGCCTTCAGTCCGGGAAGGGCCGGGGACCACGACATCCTGGAGAAGAAGCTCGCTTTGGAGGGCCTGATCGAATGGTGCGATGTTCTTTTCTCCGATTTGTCCGTTCCCGATCACTCCGCCATCTCCGCCCGTATTGGTCTGGCAGAACTGACCGGAAAGCGTCTACTGCAGCTCCTTTGAAGCCAGGCGCGTGTGTGGAAGACGGTGGCTTGTTCGAACTACGAACCGCCGATGAGCGCGCGCCGCAGATCGGTCAGCGCGTGCGGAAGCTGCTTCGGGCAGACGTACTGCGCGGCGAACTCGCTGACGACGTAGGACTGGAACAGTGTGAGGTGACGCTGGCTGAGTGAGGTGGCGATCGCACCATCGCTCGCCTGCTTGGCGAATTCGGAGCACGCGAGCCGGCCGTCGCCCAGCGCCGCCTGATCGGTCACGCCCGTGAAGGTCCCAGGTATGACGGATATCAGGTGGAGGTACGCGGCCGCGGGCTGCTTGGGGAGGTCCGGATCTTCGTAGTAGAGCGCTTCCTCGGCCAGTGCCGCCGCCGCCGGACGGGGCGCGACCTCCGGGAGCCCCTTGGCCGGGAAGACCATCAGATCGACATAGAGGCGCCGTTCGGCGTAGTTGCCCGACTGTCCCGGCACGAGACCGTGATGCACCATCCAGATGAGTCCCCCGCCGGCCTCGAAGAACTCCGACCCGCCGTAGCCCTGGCCGTTGGCGCTGTTCGTGCTGGTGTGCCAGGCCCGGTCGAGCGGCTTGGTGCACGGTCCCGCGACCGAGCGGCAGTCGGCGATGCCGATGCTGTACTTCGGGGTGCCCCAGAGGTTGGCCGAATAGAACATCCAGAACGTGCTGCCGGACTGGACCATGGACGGCGCCTCCACGAGTCCGCCTTCCCACGCCTGGGTGGCGCCGATCAGCTCGTGCGGCGGCCCGATGGTCGAGAGGCCGTCGGGCGAGAGCTGCTGGGAGTAGATGTGCGTCGGCAGGTTGCAGCAGTCGCCGTCGGCCTTCCACAAGAGCCACGGCGTGCCGTTGGTGGTCACGAAGATGCTGGGGTCGATTGCCCCGCCCTGTGCCGTCGGGCAGACGAAGGCCGAGCTCGAGTCGTCGACGAAAGGTCCCGAGGGGCTGGTGCTGGTGGCCCGGGAGATGCACATGGCGGTGTTGGGGCCGTGTGTCGTCGTCACGCATCCAGGATTGGTCACCTTGTAGACACAGTCGAGCGGTTGGGTCGCCGGCGTCGAGTAGTACATGACGAACGTCCGGTCGGGGCGCTCCCAGACCGACGGTGCCCACTGGTAGCCGGCAACCGTCCACTTCGGCACGGTGGGAAGGGCATCGCCCAGGTAGTGGCCCGCGAATCCCGTGGCGCGGGTGATGGCCAGGACGGGGATGTGCGCCGGGGCCGAGTAGGCCGAGCCGGTCGTGCTGGTGGCATATGCGTAGACCGAATCACCGACGACGAGGGCAAAAGGGTCGGCGAAGTCACCGTTGAAGATCGGCTCCCCGTTCAGAAGCCCGCTCAGGATGCTGAGCGGCACGCCGTGTGACATGGAGGGGTTGGCGCCGATGGGGCCCTTCGTCGCACTGTGGCCGGGCGTCACGTAGGGCTGCCCCGGCCGGACGACCGGGGCGAGGGGTCCGGTGTTCTGCGGCTGGGTCTGGCGTGTGGCCGCGGCGGCGGCGCCGGCGCCGGCCGGCCCGGAGGCCCCCATCGCCAGGGCGCCGACGAAGGCGCACAGCGACGTGGCGAGGAGCACAGCCCGGAGCACGAGCCGACGGGCGGAGTGGGTCGTGTGTTGCGCCCCGAGGGCGGTCACCGTCGGGCGCACGCCCAATTGTGGCCTATGCCGGCCCCCGGGCGGTGGGCACGGCCGGTCTAGCCCGGCTCGACCCCGTCAGCCCGACTTCGACATGAGCATGAGCGCCGCACCCTCCGAGCCCGGGATGGCGGTGACGGGAGCGAACTCGAGCTTGGCGCCGCCCAGGATCCACTCCTGTAGGTCCTCCGCCTTCTGGGGCTTGGACAGGTAGTAGCCCTGAATGAAGTCACACTCGGCTTCGGCCAGCATGGCGCAGGTGAGCTCGTCCTCCGCCCCTTCGGCGATGACGTAGAGCCCGAGCGAGTGCGCCATCTGAATGGAGGAGCGCACGATGATGCGGTTGCTCGCCTCGTTGGGCAGGTTCGTCACGAAGGAACGGTCGATCTTCAGCTCGTTCACCGGGAGCTTGTGCAGGTACTGCAGGGAGGAGTAGCCCGTCCCGTAGTCGTCGATGCCGAGCTTGATGCCCTTCTCGGACAGCGCGTAGAGCACCTTGGTCGCCGCACCGAGGTCGGCCATGATCTCGGTCTCGGTCACTTCCAGGGTGAGGAGGTGGGCCGGGATGTCGTAGCGGCGGAGGCACGTCTCCACGCGGTCGACCAGGTGGATGTCGGCGAACTCGCGCCCGGACACGTTCACCGCCAGACCGATGGTGATGCCCGCCTCACGCCAGCGCGCCAGCTGGGCACAGCCCTCGTTCAGGACGAAGTCGGTGATCTGGGGGATGAGGCCCATCTGCTCGGCGATCCCGATGAACTCCTCCGGCGGGATGAACCCCTCCACCGGGTGGTTCCAGCGGCAGAGCGCCTCGACGTACGTGATGTCGCTGGACTTGACGTCCCCGATGGGCTGGTACATCAGGCTCAGCTCGGTCCCGGCCTCGAGGGCGTGGGTCAGGAGGCCACCGAGCATGAGCCAGCGCTGCATGCTCTGGTCGTGCTCGACCGAGTACACCTCCACCGTGCCGCGGTTCCTCTTGGCGAGGTACATGGCGATGTCGGCCCGCTGGAGCAGGAGCGCCACGTCGTCACCGTGCTCGGGCGCCATGGCGATGCCGGCGCTGGCGGTGACCGCCAAGGTGAGGCCGTCCATCTTGATCGGCTTCTGCATCTCGACGTTGAGCTCATGGACGATTGCCACTGCCCGTTCCGGATCGGTGACGTCCGAGATGACCAGCGCGAACTCGTCGCCGCCGAGGCGGGCCACGGTGGCGCGGCCGGAGACGGCGCGGAGCAGACGTTCGGAGATTTCGCACAGGAGGCGGTCCCCGATGGCGTGACCGAGCGTGTCGTTGACGTCCTTGAAGCGGTCGATGTCCAGCAGCACGATGGCGACCCCGCCGCTCTCGCTCAGCGCGGACGCAGCGCGGGTCAAGAAGAGAATCCGGTTGGGGAGTCCCGTGAGCATGTCGTGGGTGGCCTGGTGCGACTTGGAGTCGACCTCGTAGCGCAGCTCCTCGACCAGCCGGGCACGCTCGAGGCTGGTGCTGGCGTGGGCGACGAGGGTCTCGAAGAGGCGGAGGTCGTCCTCGTCGAAGGGGTCCGCTTCTTCGTCGCGGTCGAGAGCGATGATTGCGCCTACGGGCGTGTGTTGATTCATCAGGGGTGCGACAACTGCATTGCGGTACTCTCCGGCAACAGGGTCGACGACATCGGCCTCCTGGGGCAAGACGTTGTGCAGTGAGCCCTTCCCAGTGGAAATGGCCTGCGTGGCGATCGACGCGTCATCGAGGGTGATGGGTTCGAGACCCGACAGTCCCCGCTGATCGTAGGAGATGCAGACGCGGGATCCCCGAGGGCTCGGCCAGGATGAGCTTGGCGCGCCGGGATCGCATGACGGTGCAGACTTCCTGGAGAACGTCCCCGCTCATGGACGAGGGCTCGAGACTCGCCGAACCGATGGTGCGACTGAAGTCGTAGAGGCGCTGTAGAGAGGCAAAGCGCAACGAGAGCCGGCTATATCCTCGGTACGCTCCGATGACGAGTCCGGCGACCAAGAGAAGCGGCAGGGCTGCCCACGGGTCGAACCAGGCCGCATCGAAGAATACGAAGGCAAGGCAGATGCTCGCCGTCGTCAGCATCGCCTCCAGCGCGAGCACAATGATCCCTGTGCGCCGCTCGGCGGTCTGGCCGCCATTCAGCTTGATCACGATCCTCAATGCGAGGTGCAAGGCGACGTCGCAGGTGACCAGCGCGGCTGCGCCGGCGACCCAGCCGATGAAGCTGACCGGATTGTGTGTCCCCAGAAGTTCGCGGTACACGATGGCGGCGAGCACAGCGGCCAGCGCATACGAGGCCACATTGAACGCGACCTTGAGCGGAGCCTGCCTGCGGAGAATGACGAAATTGAAGGCAACGGCGCAGGCAGTGGCGAGGACAAGCAGGTTGGGGGAGAGGAAGACCAACCCGATGAGCAGCGGCACTTCGCCCAGCGCGAAGTCATAGGTGTCGCCGCGGTAGTGCAGTGCCACCGAGAGCCAGGCGGCAAGCACCGAGAAACAGAAAATGATGGCGAACATCGCTGGCTGCGGGGCCAAGGCCCGGAGTGGCCCGAGACCGTTCAGCGGCCCCCTCAGGCAGAGGATGGTTGTGGTGAGACCCAGGACGGCGCAAAAGGAATAGATGCCAACGGCAATCTGTCTTGGCGTCCGACCGCCACTGGGGAGCGTGCCGTCCGAGACGGGGGCGGCTGCCAGCGCCGGCGGGTTGGCAACCCCGTCCTCGAGGAGATTCGGCGTGTCCAATGAGCCCACCGACTCGAGCGCGCCGGCTGGCGGCCTGGGTGCCATCCGTCTCCACCGTGCTGATATCGGCAGAATCTGTTCAAGTCTTGAGATTGCGCCGGATCGGTGGGAGGACTTCGTTGTCTCTCCGTTGTCTCTCCGTTGACGCCTCGAGGGGCGGCGAGCAGCTGGGCTCAACCAGCGGGGTGCGCGTCGACCCGCAGGCTCCGGAGGAGCGGGCGGGCCAGGATCAACGCAACGGCGCACTGCAGCGACCCGGCTAGCACCAGTGGCAAGCGGAGGCCGGCGACAGTGGCCACGCCCCCGGCGACCAAGGCACCGATGGGGACGGCGCCTAAGACGATGCCGCGGGCGGCCGCGCCGACTCGACCCATCGCCTCGGCGGGGGTCAGCCTCTGGCGCAGAGCGGCGGACACGACGGCTCCGACGCCGACGGCAAAGCCGCCTAGGAAAAAGGCCGGAGCGGCCAGTTGCCAGCCCTGCGAAGCGGCCATGATCAGATAGCCCACCCCGGAGACGACCGCGGCACCGATCAGCGTCGGGGCGCTTTCGTATCGCCTTACTAGCCCGTTCGCTGCCAGGCTGCCGAGCAGGCTCCCTGCCGCACCCGCGGCGAGGAAGAGCCCGTAGGCGCCCTCGCGGACCCCCCACTTGGTCGTGGCCAGCAGGACGAGGACCCCGGACTCCATTCCCTGCAGAGCGGCCAGGGAGGTCACCATCAGGATCAGGAGCCGCAGGCGGCGGTCCGCCCAAAGGATCCGGACACCCTCCCAGACCGACGGCGAGGAGTCGTCGGACTTCGGGGCCCGAGAGCGGATACCGATAAGGGGTAGGCAGGACACGACCAACGCAATGGCGTCGGCGAAGAACGGGACCGCCTTGTTCATGGCAAAGAGCCAGGTCCCCACGACCGGTCCGGCAAGTTGCTCCGTGGCTGCCTCGGTGCCGATCAGCACGCCGTTGCTGTATTCGAGCGCGTCGGACCGTACGAGATCGGGAACGACGGCCTGCAGGGCGGGGTCGTAGGTCGCCCGCGCCGTCCCATTGACGAGCACAACCAGAATCAGGAGGAAAAGGGTCATCCGGTCATTCAGGATCAGGAATGCGCCAGCGGCAATCGCCGCCGCACGTATGACGTTTGTCAGGACCATCAACGGGCCGCGTGAAAACCTGTCGGCAAAAGCGCCGGCGGGCAGGGCCATCAGGAGCCAAGGGAGACGGTCTGCCGCCACCACACTGGAGACCGCAAGTGGGTGCGGATTCACGAACACGGCGAGGAGCGGGACCGCCCCGGTCGCCATGCCGTCTCCCGAGCTGGCCAGGGCGAACCCGGCCCAGAGGCGGGCGAACGGACGACCGAGGTTCTTCCTCCGGATGCGATGCTTCGCTCGCCTACGAACGCTCATGAAGCCCGCTTCCTACTCCAATCGCCCGGATGCTCTGGTCCTCGCGTCGGTCCCGGTTGGTCGATTCGGCTCCCTGGGCGCGACAGCGGCGGGTGCCCACTCGAGCGTCCTACAAATTCGCTCAAGACGGCGACCCGCCGTGCCGATAAACATAAGGCAACGCACATGCCAACGTGTGGACGGTGCGGTTACTCCTTGCCAGTGCATTTGGCAATTAGCGCCAACCGACTCCTCTCATGAGCCACCACCTCCTTCGCTCGTCTCACTGCGGGCAGTGAGGAGAGGGCGAAGCACCGTGCTACCGGTGCCCTCCCTTCCCAATCACAAGTTTTGCGCAACTTGCAACCAGCTGGCAACCAGTCACAACCCTGTCACCAGGTGAATTGAGTCGCTCGGTTGCGAGGTAGGGGCTGTTTTACGAACAGAATTGGCCTTCGGCGGACCGTCTCGACCCACAACTTGTCCACAAAATATTTCCCGGATTTGGCCCCCGGCGGACCCGAAAACGATCGTTGGGACGCCATCGGTGAAGTTACACGGGTGTGCTTTGGCCAGGGCCCCGGGACCGATGACCTGCCCCGGCGCTCCCGCCGAGGCAGTGGACGGGTCGAATCCCGTCTTGGCCTCCCAGCCGAGTCCTCAGACCGTGCAGTAGTTGTTCTCGCAGAGGTCGCGCTGTAGGCCCCCTCGCCGTGCACCGCCCGCGCCGAGGCAATGGCGCCGGCGGGCCGCTCCGACGTTCCCGTGACAACGGATGCACAACGGACAGGACCGTCCACCGGGGTTCCGCGCTGGTGACGCGCTGCCGTTGCGTCCGTCGTTGTGCGCGTGCTGACCGGCGCGACGCGCGCCGTTCAAGTTCATTTCATCTCGCTTTCACCGCTCGTCCGAAGACCCGTCACGGTGCGTGGGTACCGACGCGTTGTCGCTTTGCAAGAACCGACGACAACGAAAGGTGCCCACCCATGTCCAACAGCCGAACCCGACTGGCCGTCGTGGCCTGCGCGGTGTGCGGAACCGTCGTGTCAACTGCAGCGAGCAGTGTGGTCACGGCCGCCGCCGCCACGCCGCTGACCATTGCGGCGGTGACGTTCACCCCGCCGACGGGAGATTCGCTCGACAATCCGCAAGGCATTGCCGCTGCCAACGGCACTATCGCCGTCTCGAACACGGCCGACAACGTCGTGGCGAGCATCGTCGGCGCGGTGACCACGACGATCGCCGGGTCGTACGAGGCAACGGGGGAGAGCGGCGACGGTGGCCCCGCCACCGCGGCCACCCTCGACCAGCCGACCGCCCTGGCACGCGACAAGGCGGGCGATGTCTTCATCGCCGACACCGAGGACAACGTCGTGCGCGAGATCACGCCCGACGGCACCATCCACCTCATCGCCGGCAACGGCACCGAGGGCTTCCGCGGTCAGTTCGGCGGCCCCGCCGTGCGGGCAGAGCTCGACAGCCCCCAGGGGGTGGCCGTCAACGCCCGGGGTGACGTCTTCATCGCCGACACGTACAACAACGTGGTCCGCGAGGTCACGCCCCGGGGCTTCATCGCGACCGTCGCCGGCGACGGCAGCGCCGGCTACAAGGGTGACAACGGGCCCGCGGTGCGGGCCGAGCTGTCGTCGCCCACCGGCCTGGCGGTCGACGCGCTGGGCAATCTCTACATCGCCGACTCGGGCAACAACGTCATCCGCCGCGTCTCGACCAACGGGACGATCACCACGGTGGCCGGTGACGTGGCGGCGGATCAGGCCTCCGGAGGCCTGGGCGGCTTCAGCGGTGACGGCGGTCCGGCCACGCAGGCCCGCCTCAACAGCCCGCAGGGCGTCGCGCTCGACCAGGCCGGCGACCTCTTCATCGCCGACACCTTCAACAACGCCATCCGCGAGGTGACGCCGAACGGGACCATCTCGACCATCGTCGACACGACGGGGGCCAAGGGCAGCAGCGGCAATGGCGGCCCGGCCGCCGCCGCGAAGCTCAACACGCCGTTCGCCGTCGCGATGGACGCCAGCACGGCGGACCTCTACATCGCCGACACCTCCAACAACAAGGTGCGCGTCGTGAGCGGCTTCAGCGTCCCCACCACCACAGCGGGTGGTCCGGTGGCGCCGGGATCGTCCACGCCGCCGCCGAGGCATCACCACAGCTGAGCGCCACTGCGCCGTCCATTCCAGATCAACCGCATTCTCACGAAAAGAGGACTCCCCATGACCACCGATTCGAATTTCCTGTCCACGCCGTTCTCGCGGCGCCAGCTCCTCAAGGGAGGGGCCGGCGCCGCGGCCGGCGCCGCCCTGGCGGCCTACCTGCCCTCCAGTGTGCGCAGGGCGATCGCCGGGGCCGCCCCGACCAGCTTCGACCTCAGCCAGGTCAAGCACGTGGTCCTGCTGATGCAGGAGAACCGCAGCTTCGACCACTACTTCGGCACCCTCCCGGGCGTGCGCGGCTTCGGAGACCCCCGCGCCATGCGCCTGCCCAACGGGCGCTCCGTCTTCGCCCAGCCCGATCCGGACAACCCCGATTCCTACCTGCTGCCGTACCACCTCGACACCTCGAACTCGTCGGCCCAGGCCGTGCCGTCGCTCAGCCACGCCTGGCAGGTGCAGCACTCCTCGTGGTCCAACGGCGACATGGACGGCTGGCTGCGCTCGCACATCGCGTCGGACAGCGACACGAACGGCCCCTTCACCATGGGGTACTACACGGCCAACGACATCCCGTTCCAGTACGCGCTGGCCAACGCGTTCACCATTTGCGACAACTACTTCTGTTCCATTCTGGGACCGACCCATCCCAACCGCTACATGTGGATGACCGGGACGGTCGATCCCAACGGTGTGGCCGGCGGCCCGGCCTTGGACAACAACGCGCCGAACGGCACCTACAGCTGGACCACCTACGCCGAACTGCTGCAGAACGCAGGCATCTCGTGGAAGTGCTACCAGCAGGCGGACAACTACGGCACCAACGTGCTCGAGTTCTTCAGCCAGTTCATCGACGCGCCGACGACGTCGAGCCTGTACCAGAGCGCGTTCGGCGTCAGCACCCTCCTGAACGGGCAACCCGCCAGCGACCCGACGATGGCCTTCGAGGAGGACTGCGCCAACGGCACCCTGCCGACGGTCAGCTGGCTCTTCCCGACGAGCGTGGCCTCGGAGCACCCGTCGTACCTGCCGGCCGCCGGCGCGCAATTCGTGGCCTCGAAGATCGAGGCGCTGGCCGCCAACGAGGACCTGTGGAACTCGACCGTGTTCATCCTGAACTACGACGAGAACGACGGCTTCTTCGACCACGTGCCCCCGATCACGCCGCCGAAGGGTACGGCGGACGAGTTCACCACCTTGAACTCGCCGGGAGGCACGCCGGGCGGCGGGCTCAACCTCGGTTCGGGCTTCCGGGTGCCCGCCATCGTGATCTCGCCCTGGACGGTCGGCGGCTTCGTCTGCCCCGACGCGCTCGACCACACCTCGGTGCTGCGTTTCCTCGAGCAGGTGACGGGCATCACCAATCCGAACATCAGCGACTGGCGGCGGAGCACGTTCGGCGACTTCACCACCGCCTTCCAGCAGGCACCCGCGTCGGCACCGTCCATCCCGGCCGCCTCGGCGTCGGCCACGGCGGCGCAGCTCGCCTACCAGACCCAGCAGTCGTCACTGCCCCTGCCGGCCTTCCCCGGTGCGTCCCAGACGCCGCCGTTGCAGCAGGCGGGCCAACGTCCGTCCGCCGGCTGAGGGCAGGAACGAGTCGGGGCGCGGCGCGGTGAGGATCAGGCGCTGAGGCTGGGGAGGCGGTCGGGTGCGTTGGCGGCGTCGGCCCGCGCCACCCAGACCCGCTGGCCCGCCTGCAGGCCGAGTTCCGCCGCGCTGCCCCGACTGAGCTGCACCCAGCACGTCTCGCCGCCGGCCAGGTCCACGTCGACCTTGACCTCGAACCCGAGGTGGGTGATGCGGGCGAGCGTGCCCTCCACCGCGCTGGCGCTCGGCTTGCCGTCGGCCAGCGGGTGCACGACGAGGTCGTGCGGGCGCACCCACTGGCCGTCGAGGCGGGTGGCCGAACCGAGGAAGGTCAGGACGAACTCGTTGGCCGGGTTGTCGTACATGTCCGCCGGCGTGCCCACCTGCTCGAGGCGGCCGTGGTTGACGATGGCCAGCCGGTCGGCCACCTCCATCGCCTCCTCCTGGTCGTGCGTGACGAGCACGGTCGTGACGGGCAGCGTGGCGTGCAGGTCGCGCAGCCACAGGCGCAGCTGGGTGCGCACCTGGGCATCGAGCGCGCCGAAGGGTTCGTCGAGGAGCAGGACCTTGGGCTCAATGGCCAGCGCCCGGGCCAGGGCCATGCGTTGGCGTTGGCCGCCCGAGAGCTGCGACGGATAGCGCTCGCCCAGGTGGGCCAGGCCCACCAGCTCGAGCAGCTCGTCGACGCGGGCCTTGACCTCGGCCTTCGGGCGGTGGCGGATCTCGAGCCCGAAAGCGACGTTGCGCCGCACCGTCAGGTGGCGGAACGGCGCGTAGTGCTGGAAGCAGAACCCGACGCCGCGGCTGCGCGCCGGCGTGGCGGTCAGGTCGGCACCCTCAATGCGGACGATGCCTGTGTCGGCCGTGTCGAGGCCGGCGATGATGCGCAGCAGGGTCGACTTGCCCCCGCCGCTCGGTCCGAGCAGGGCCGTCAGCGAACCGGTGGGCACCTCGAGAGACACATCGTCGAGCGCCACGGCCTCGCCGAAGCGCTTCGAGATGGACTCGACCTCGATGCTCACGCTGCCGCCTTCCCGTGCCACGCGTCGCGGTTGCGGTCCGTCAGGGTCAACGTGGTCAGCACGATGAGCGCGGCGATGCAGAGGACGACGGCACCGACGTAGGCGCTCTGGGGCTGGAGGTTGTCGATGCTCTGGGCGATGAAGAGTGTATAAGTCTGGGTCTTGCCGGCGATGTCGCCCGAGACGATGGACACCGCGCCGAACTCGCCGAGCACGCGGGCCGTGGTGAGAGTGACGCCGTAGGCGAGGCCCCGGCGGATGCTGGGCAGCGTGATGCGGCGGAACACCGTGATGGGCCCGGCGCCGAGGGTGCGCGCCGCCTGCTCCTGCTCGGTGCCGATCTCCTGCAACACCGGCAGGACCTCTCGTACGACGTAGGGCAGCGAGACCGCGGCCGAGGCCATGACGATGCCGGGCACCGAGAAGATCACGGTGATGCCGTGCGACGCCAGCCAGTTCCCCCACCAGCCGGTGTGGCCGTACACGAGGATCAGCGAGAGGCCGATGATGACGGGGGACACGGCGAGGGGGATGTCGATGAGCGCATCGAGCAGCCAGGCGCCGGGGAAGCGGTGCCGGGCCAGCAGCAGTGACACGCCGACGCCGAAGATGGTGTTGAGGGGGACGGCGATGGCGACGACGAGCAGCGTGAGCAGCAGCGCGTGCAACGCGTCCGGCGCGGTGAAGGCGTCCCAGGCCTTCCCGAGCCCGGGCGAGAAGGCGTGGAAGAAGACGGCGCCGACGGGCACCACGACGAGCAGGCCCAGATAGACCAGGACGAGGTAGCGCAGCGGCAGCCGCCAGCGGGAGCCCTTCACACCGTCTCCGGGATCTCGAAACGCCGGCGGGCCCAGCCGACGGCGAGCAGCACCACGAGCGCGATGGCCACGAGGACGACCGACACCGCGCTGGCACCCGAGAGGTCGTCGCTCTGGGCCAGCCCGAAGATGTAGGACGAGGCGACCAAGGTCTTGCCGGGAAGGTTGCCCGAAATCAGGACGATCGATCCGTACTCGCCCACCGCCCTGGCGAAGGCCAGGCCGGCGCCGGCGAGCACCGAGGGCAGCACGCTCGGGAGGATGACGCGCAGCAGCACCTGGCGTCGCGAGGCACCGAGGGAGGCCGCGGCGTCCTCTATCTCGTCATCGAGCTCGGCCAGCACCGGTTGGACGCTGCGCACGCAGAAGGGCAGGGTCACGAAGAGCAACGCGGCGGCCACGCCCAGACGGGTGCCGGCCAGGTCGACGTGGAGCGGGCTGTCGACGCCGTAGAGCGTGAGGAGGGTGAGGCCGGCGACCACGGTCGGTAGCGCGAACGGGAGGTCGATGACTGCGCTCACGAGCGCCTTGCCGCGGAACTCGTCGCGCACGAGTACGAACGAGATGGCCAGGCCGGCGATGGAGTTCACCACTGCCACAATGGCGGAGACTGCCAGCGTCAGCTCGAGCGCCGAGACGGCCAGCGGGTTACTGACGGAGGCCCAGAACGCGCTCCAGCCGCCGCTGAAGGCGTTGGTGAAGACAGCGGCGAGCGGCAACAGCACCAGCAGGGACAGGTAGGTGATGGCGAGTGCCGGCCCGCCGACGCGCGCGGCCGCCCGTCCCGCCGCGGCCAGGGCCGGGGGAGGCGCCGTGGGGGGATGGCGGCGCCAGCGTCCCCGCCCCGGCCGGCGGTGGGCGGGCGCACCGCCGGGGCCCGGGAGCCCCAGGTCGTCGACGGAGACGCCCGTACTGCTCATCGGCCTTTAGGAGCTGGCGGTTGAGACGCCGAGCGACGTCTCGATCTTGGCCACGATGCCGGTCGTCGGGTCGAAGAACTTGGTGTTGACGGCGGTCCAGCCGCCGAACTTGTCGATGGTGAACAGCGTCTTGGGTGCGGGGAAATTGAATTGCTTCGCCACCGAAGCGAGCACGGGTCGGTAGCCCTGCTTGCCCCACACGGTCTGGCCGGCGGGGGAGAGGAGATAGGCCAGGAAGGCTTTGGCGGCCGGGCTGGCCGTCTTCGTCATCGCGATCGGGTTCTGGATGAGGATCGTCTGCGGCGGGGTGACGACGCTGACCGGCTCGCCCTGCGCCTTGGCATAGAGCCCGTCGTCCTCGTAGTCGAGGAGGACGTCCCCCTGGCCGGCCAGGAACGTCTGCAGCGCGGCGCTCGCGCTGGCGGGCTGTGCCACGGCGTTCTTCAGCAGCTGCGTGAGGTAGGCCTGCGCCTCGGCCGGCGTCTTGCCCAGCGAGATCTGGGCGCCGTAGGCCGCCATCAGATTCCACTTGGCGCTGCCCGAGCTGAACACGTTGGGCGTGATCACCGTCACGCCTGGCTTCACGAGGTCGGCCCAGGTGTTGATGTGCTTGGGGTTCCCGGGGCGCACGATGAACGAGACGATGGAGTCGGTCACCATGCCCTTGGTCGGGCCGCTGTCCCACGAGCTCGATACCAGGCCGGCCTTGACCACCTTGGCCATGTCGGGCTCGAGGGAGAAGTTGACGAGGTCGGCCGGGAGCCCGTCCACCACGGAGGTGGCCTGCGTCCCCGAAGGCCCGAAGGAGGAGGAGACGGTGACACCCGCGCCGGCCTTCGTCTTGGCGAAGGCGGCGGCCAGCGCGCTGTACGCCGGCTTGGGGGTGGAGTAGGCCACCAGATTCACCGAGCCGCCGGTGGCGCCGGCCGGCAGGGCGCTGAGAGCCAGGCCACCCAGGGCCAGGGCGGCGATGGCGGCGCTGCGGCCGGCCCGGAGCCGGCGGGTGGGCGCGTCGGGGGTGAAAGGGTCTCTGTGCATGGGAGTAAACTAATACACGCGGATTGCTAAATCCAAGCGGATTAGTCAGGAATGGATCGACCAAGGGGTTGTCCGACCGTCATCCCTGGTCAGGGGCGCAAGCTCAGCCGCCGGCGGCCTGGACCACCCCGAATGCGGCCGCCCGCCCTTCCCGGGACTCCAGCATGGCCCAGTCGGATCGGGCCATCAGGTCCTCGAGCGACATGGGGTCGCCGGCGGGACGGGTGGTCCAACCGCAGCAGACCTCGACCGCGGCGCCGACGAACGCCCGTGTCGCGGCGGCCCCGAGATGCTCCCGGATGCGGCCCGTCAAGGTCGCGCAGTCGGACTCGTGCACGTGCACGCTCAGCACCAGGAATTGGGTGCCACCGATGCGGGCCAGCACGTCGTTCTTGCGGAACGTCACGGACAGCGCGCGCGCCACCGCCTGCAGCGCGGCGTCGCCGGCTTGGTGACCGAGGTGCTCGTTCAATTCCTGCACGTTGCCGACGTCGACGAAGAGCGCGTGGACGGGCGCGCTCTGGCGGTCGGCGAACTGCAGCAGCTGGGTGCCCGACGCCACCAGGCCGCGGCGGTTGTGGAACCCGGTGAGCTCGTCGCCGCGTGACAGCTGCAACAGGCGCGCGCTGAGCTCCTCGAGCTCTCGCTCAATGGCCAGGCGCCCGGTCATGTCGTGCAGGATGCAGCACGTCTGCGGCGCACCGTCCTCGGCGCGGAACTGCACTGCCGTCATTTCGATCTCGATGTAGCGGCCGTCGCCCCGCCGGAGTCGGGCCACGCCGACGGCCGATCCCGTGCGCTCCCGCTCGGCCACGGCGATCCCCCAACGGGGGTCCTCCTGGTCGACCAGCCCGTCCCGCCCGAGGCCGCAGATCTCCTCGGCGCCCATGTCGAGCATGGCGCAGGCCGCCGGGTTCACGGCGGTGATCCGGCCGTCCTCCGTGCAGAAGAGCACGCCTTCGGAGCTGTGTGTGAACAGGGCCCGGTAGGCGGCCAGCCCGACCGTGTCTGTGTCCTGGACCACCATCTGTTCGTTCCTCCACAGCAGTGCTCGACTCCCACCCAGAGCGCACCGTCCGCTGGGCGAGAATACCGAAGCCCCCGCCTGAACTGCGGTTCTTCGTCCCGCGTTGTGACTTTCGGCCCTATTGAGGAACAGCGGCGACGTGCCGATGTGGCGGGAAGGAGATGGGCTGCCCGGGGCGGATTCGTGCCTGGCGGCTGCTCGGGCCGCTGCTCAGAAGAGGTCCCCGTCGTCGTCCCCGTCGTCGCCCGCGTTCTCCGGGCCGGAATTCTGCAATCGCTCGAGCCAGCCGCCGAGGCGCTTGCCGAGGTCCTGGACCCCACCGGCCGTCCGGTCGAGGATCCGCGAGAAGCGCTCCCGGTAGTGGGCCACGGCGTCGTCGAACTCCTTCGAGGGCGGTGGCTCCTCGCCCCGGCGCGGATAGTCGCCGTCGCGGATGCGGTCGTAGGCGCCGGTTTGCACCCATTCCATCAGCTCCTTGACGCGCCGCACCGCGACCGGGTGCGTCAGGTTGAGCTCCGACCAGAACCGGGTGTGCCGCGAGAAGAGGTCGTCCTCGTTCTCGTACTCGCTCGCCTGGGTGAGGAACGCCTCGAAGTTCAGGCCCGGGACGGAGCCGCCCGCCAGTTCCATCAGGACGCGACAGGGTTGCAGAGGATCGGCCATGACGAGCGCGGCGGCGCGGTCGGCCGACAGCTCGGCGGCGCGCGACCACTCCAGGAGCGCCAGGTACATGGTCCGCACCGGGAGCCCGAGCAGCAGCGAACGGGGCAGCGCGCCGGTGAGGAACTGGCTGAGCAGGAGCAGGGTGGTCGTGTAGGTGTAGTGCTCGGACAGCACGTGCGCCGCCTCGTGCGCCAGGACGGTCTCCACCCCTTTGTCGTCGAAGGAGCGGAGCATCGACGAGTTCACGATGACGATGGGTCTCTTGGAGCCGATCGTCATGGCGTTGATCTTCGGGTCGTTGATGACGTAGAGGTCCGGCACCGCAGGGAGGTCGAGGACGCTGCAGCTGTGGACGTAGGTGCCCCAGACCTCGGGCACCTGCTCGGGACCGAGGCGAACGGCGTTCCCCATGACGATCTGTCGCAGGCGACGCTCGTGCCCCAGATCGGTCAGCCGCTTCATCACTGTGTCGAGCAGGGGCACCGAGTGGAGCGCGGACGTCGCCGCCTTGTCCGCCGGGTGCTCGTAGGCCTTGGGGCTGATCCCCTCGTACACGCGGGCTACCTCAATGGCCATGTGGCCTCCCTCGCTCGGGTCGCACCGAGCTTAGGTGTGCCTAGGACGACCCCAACCGGCTGTTGTAGCTCGACATGGAGGAGTTCACGTTCTGCGCGGCTGCCTTCACGGCTGCGTCCGGCTTCACCCCCTGGGTGTACATGGAGATCTCGGCATTGAGGACGTCGTTGCGCACGTCGGCGTAGGGACCGATGACGGAACCGGAGGTGGCCGGCGTGTTCGCCCCGTTGTTGATTTCGTTGTAGGCGACCTTGTAGCCGGGGTCGGTGGCCCACAGGTGCTGCACCGTGGCCGTCTGCTCCGAGGACTTGCGCACCGGTATGTAGCCGGTGCCCGCGGCCCACGTGGCCACGCTCTGCGTGTTCATGAGGTAGCTGACGAACTGCCACGAGGCCGCCTGGTCGACGGCCGACGACTTGTTCGAGATGTAGACGCCGGAGCCGCCCGGCTCGACCCCGCCCTGCACCGATGAGCTGTAGACGGGGAAGGCGCCGATGCCGAGCTTGACGTTGGCGTACTTGCCCCCGCTGAGGAGCTGGGTCACCGTGCCGAGGGCGGCCGACGTCTCGATCGTCATGCCGTACTTGCCGCTGCCGATGCCGAGCAGGTTGTCGTACTGGTCGGGGCCCGTCGACGGGTTGGTGGTGGCGTACCCGGAGCGGACCAGCGTGCTCAGCTGGCTGAAGATGGAGACGGCGGTCTTGTTGTCGAAGGCCGCCTGGGTGGCGCGGGCGCTCCGCCCGTTCTTGTTGTTCACGAAGAGCTGGTTGGCCGTGGACAGCCATGTTTCGAGATGCCAGGGGTCGAGGACCAGGCCCATGCCGCTGCCGGAGGCCTTCAGGGCCTTGGCGTCGGCCACCATGCCGGCGAGCGTGCTCGGCGGGTCATTCGGGTTGAGGCCTGCCTTCGTGAAGGCGTTCTCGTTGTAGTAGAGGATCGGTGCCGAGACGGCGAAGGGCATGGCCCACTGCACGCCGTTCACCTTCCAATAGGCGAGGGGGCGGGGCAGGTAGTCGCTCGTCGAGTACTTGGCCGCATTCATGCAGGACTGCACCGGCAGGAAGGAGCCCGTGTCGATGGCGGCCTGGGTGCGCTGGTCCTCGAGCTGCACCACGTTGGGCAGCTGACCGTTGGAGAGCCCGGCGAGGTACTTCTGCCAGGTGTCGTCGTAGCCCGCCTGGGTGACGAGGGTCACGTGGACCTTCGTCTGTGACGAGTTGAAGGCACTCGTGATGCCTTGCAGCACCGTCAGGTTGGCCTCCGAGGCCGACTCCCAGAAGGTGATGTTGACCACGCCCTTGGCGTTGGCCAGGGCCTTGAGGTTGCAGGCGGGGAGGCTGGCTGCGCCAGCCGCGGCGCTGGTGCCGATGGCGGCCGAGGCCGCGGTGCCGCTCAGCGTCGTGACGAACAGCGCAACGGCGGCGAGTCGGGTGAGACGAGAGGTCGGCATACGGTCCCTTCCTAGCATCCTGACGCCGTGCGGCAGCGTCGCCACAGGGCCTGTCGCACGGCGGTCACTTGACGGCTCCGGCCGTGAGGCCGCGCACCAGTTGCTTCTGGAAGATGAGGAGCAGGATCACGAGCGGCACGAAAGCGATGACGGTGCCGGCCAGTGCCACGGGAATGGTGGACACCTGTGTGCCGAGCAACTGCTTGAGTCCGATCTGCACCGTGTCGAGCGGCGATGTGCCGCCGGTCGACACCAACGGCCACAGGTACTGGTTCCAGGCGCCGAGGAACGAGAACACGGCTAGGGCGGCGAGGGATGGGCGGGCCAGCGGCACGGCCACCCGGGTCATGAATCTCATGTGCCCGTACCCGTCGAGCTGGGCGGCCTCCTGCAGGTCGCGCGGGATCTGCAGGAAGGCCTGGCGCAGCAGGAAGATGCCGAACCCGGTGGCGAGGAACGGGATCGACAAACCCGCGTACGTGTTGAACCAGTGCAGCGAGGTGATGGTGTCGAGGTTGGTGATGAAGGTCACCTCGAGCGGGATCATCAACGTGGCCAGGCAGAGGGCGAAGAGCGTCCGCTTGAACGGGAAGGTGAGGAAGGCGAAGGCATAGGCGGCCAGCACCGACGTGACGAGCTGGCCCACCACGATGATCGCCGTCATGATGGCCGAGGTCGCCATGTACTTCGACACCTGACCCCCGTTCCACGCCGCGCTGTAGTCGTGCCATTGGGGGTTGGTCGGGAAGAGCGGAGGGGGCTGGTGCACGAGCTGGTTCAGCGGGAGCAGCGAGTTGACGATCGTCATGTAGACCGGGAACAAAATCACTACGGCGCCCGCCGTCAACAGCGTGTAGCTGCCGATGGTGCGCAGCCGGCGGCGAGGCCTGTGGTGGGGTGCCACCTCCGCCGTGGCCACCGCCTCGAGAACGTCAGCGGGCATAGTTCACCCGGCGTTCCAAGAGGCGGATCTGCAGGAGCGTGAGCACCAGCAGGATCAGGAACAGGGCGGTGGCCATGATGGCGGCGGCACCGGCGTTGTTCTCGATCTGCAGCGTGTTGATGATGTTGTAGATGAGCACGTTGGTGTGCAGGCGTACCGCGTTCTCGTTCCCGATGAGGATGTCGATGGCGCCGAACGCCTGGAAGGCGTAGATGGTGCTGATCACGCCCGCGAAGAAGAGGGTGGGGGAGAGGAGCGGGACGGTCATGCGCCAGAACCGCGTCCACGGGCCGGCGCCATCGATACGCGCCGCCTCGAGCAGCTCGTCGGGCACCGACTGCAGGCCGGCCAGCATGATGATGAAGGACAGCCCGAGGAACTGCCAGATCGTGATCAGCGCCACCGCGGGGAGGGCCCACGTGGCACTCTCGAGGGCGGGCGGGTTCGGGTTGATGCCGAGCCAGGGCAGCAGCCCGACCACCGGGTTGAGCAGCGTTCCGAACACGACCGAAGCGACCGCGACGGAACTGACCACCGTGGAGGAGAAGATCACGCGGTAGGCGGCCATGCCCCTGAGCCTGCGGTGCGCCGCCACGGCCAGCGCCAGGCCCGCCAGCAGGCTGATGGGCACCACGAGGACGACGAAGACCAGGGTCGTGAGGAGGCTCTGGGTGAACTGGGACGACGTGATGGTGGGGATGATCTGGTGCAGCCCGACGTAGTGCGCCGGCAGGCCGGGCACGGGCGGAGTCTCGTAGAGCATCAGCTTGAAGTTGCGCACGAACGGATAGAAGGAGAAGACCCCGAAGAGCACCATGGCCGGCAGGATCAGGAGATAGGCCAGCAGAGCCTGCTTGCGCCGCCGGGAGCGCCCCACGGCCGCGTGCCCGCGGTCCCCGCCCATCGCACCGAGCGGATCCGGCACCAGCGGCGGCGCCGTGGTGACCGCGGTCACGCCGGGCCCCCCAGCCGGGCGCCGCCGTCGACGTCGAAGAGGTGGTACGAGGCCGGGTCGGGGTCGACGCCGATGCGTACTCCCTCGCCGATCTTCGGCTTGGCCGCGGCGGCGCCCTGGCGCACGATGATCCGTGCGCCCATTTCGGTGTGGCAGATGACATGCGTCTCCGCGCCCAGCAGCTCCACGATGATCACGGTGGCGGCGATGGCCCCGTCGTCGCTCAGGTGCAGGACCTCGGGCCGCAGGCCGAGCAGGACGTCGGGCCCGGTGCCCCGCACGGTGTCCGCCACCTCGACGGGCAGCGGCACCGACGCCCCGGGAAAGGCCACGCTCAAGATGCCGTGTGACGGCGCGCCCGCCCCCTCGGGCGCGCCGCTCTCCACGAGCATGCCCTCCAGGAGGTTCATGCCGGGGCTCCCGAGGAAGTGCGCCACGAACGAGTTGGCCGGCCGCGCGTAGAGCGCCTCAGGCGCGGCGACCTGCTGCAGCTTCCCGTCACTCATGACCGCGATGCGGTGGCCCATCGTCATGGCCTCCACCTGATCGTGGGTCACGTAGAGCGTGGTGGTCGCGAGCCGCGCCTGCAGCTCGACGATGTCGGCCCGGGTCTGGACGCGCAGCGCGGCGTCGAGGTTCGACAGCGGCTCGTCCATGAGGAACACGAGGGGCTCGCGCACGATGGCCCGGGCCAGTGCCACCCGCTGGCGCTGGCCGCCCGAGAGCTGGCCCGGCTTGCGGTCGAGCAGCGTGGAGAGCCCCAGGGTCTCGGCGGCCCGCCTGACCTTGGCCAGGCGCTCTTCCTTCTCGACCCCGCGCTGGCGCAGCGGGAACTCGATGTTCTTGGCCACCGTCAGGTGCGGGTACAGCGCGTAGCTCTGGAAGACCATGGCGACGTCGCGGTCCTTGGGGTCGACGTCGTTCACCTCACGCTCGCCGATGGAGACCGTGCCGGCGGTCACCTCCTCGAGACCGGCCACCATGCGCAGCGCGGTCGTCTTGCCGCAGCCCGACGAGCCGAGGAGCACCAGGAGCTCCCCGTCCGCGACTTGCAACGTCAGGTCGTCGACCGCGGTGGTGTCGCCGAACCGTTTGGTGACGCCGTCGAAGCTGACCTGTGCCAACGTGTCTCCTTCGGGCGGCCCGCCCGCGGCCACGCATCATCGGTGACCGCACGGTAGCCAAAACACCGGGTCGTGGGCGGGAATGCCGAGTCGGCCTCAGCTGGCCGGGATCTTCCACCCCATCGACTCGGCGATCTCCTTGCAGGTGGGACACAGGCCGTAGCGCCGCGGGTCCCGTCCCGGCACCCATTGTTTGCCGCAGAGGGCGCGTACCGCGGTGCCGTTGACGATGCCCTCCACCACGCTCGGACCGGCCGAGACGAACTTGCCTTTTCTCCTGCCCTTGTTGGGCGTGTACCCCTCCAGGACGATGTGGGCCATGCGGTCGTGGTCGCCCTCGTCGAGGTCGGGGTCAGGTCGGGCCGGGGCGAGAGTCGTACCCCCCGCTGCGCCGGGGACGGGAGCTGTCTCCGTACTGCTCACTACCTCAGCGTATGTCCTGGGCAGCCGGACCGGTCGTCCTTTCGGCCTCCCACCAGGGGTGCGACCCCGTCCGGGGCAGCCCCACTTCCTCCTATGCTTGGAGGCCAACCATTACGGGATTACAGCGGGCCCACCAGGGAACGGCCGGTCGGGAATGACCTTCCCACCCAAATGGTTGACCAGTCAGAGGAATTGGAACCCGAAGGGAACCTGATGACAAACGAGAACGTGACACTCCCATTGCTCCCCTTGACTTCAGGGGTCGTGCTGCCCGGCATGGTGTTCACCATGGCGCTCGAGTCCGATGAGGCCCGGGCCGCGGTGGACTCGGCCCGTTCGGCCGGAGGCCGCCTGCTGCTGGTGCCGCACATCGAGGGCCGCTTCGCCGCCGTCGGTGTGATCGCCGAGGTCATGGAGGAGGGCGAGCTGCCCGGCGGCCTGCCCGCCGTGGCCATCCGGGGTGACCGCCGTGCCGTCATCGGCACCGGGGTCCCCGGCACCGGCGATGCCCTCTGGGTGGAGGCAGAGCCGCTGGACGAGCCCGAGCCGACCCCGGCCGCTTCCGAGCTGGCCCGGGAGTACCGCGCCGTTCTCGAGAACATCTTGCACAGCAGGGGCGCCGGCCGCATCGCGGCGCAGCTGCGTGAGATCTCCGAGCCCAGCCGCCTGGCCGACATGGCGGGCTACTCGCCCGACCTCTCCCTCACGCAGAAGGTCGAGGTGCTCGAGACGCGCGACGTCGAAGCGCGGCTCCGCCTCGTCCTCGGGTGGGCCCGCGACACGCTGGCCGACCTGACGCTGCGCGAGAAGATCAAGACCGACGTCGAAGAGGGCATGGAGAAGACGCAGCGCGAGTTCCTGCTCCGCCGCCAGCTCGATGCCATCCGCAAGGAGCTCAACGGCCTGAGCGGCGACAGCGGTGACGAAGACCCTGACGACTACCGGGCCAAGCTCGAAGCGCGGGACCTCCCCGAGCACGTCCGCAAGGCGGTGGAGCGCGAGGTCGACAAGTTGGAGCGCACCAGCGACCAGAGCCCCGAGACGGGCTGGATCCGCACCTGGCTCGACACCGTGCTCGAGATCCCCTGGGGCACCGAGTCCGAGGACCGGCTCGACATCGTCGAGGCGTCGCGCATTTTGGAGGCCGACCACGACGGTCTGGCCGACGTGAAGGAGCGCATCCTCGAGCACCTGGCCGTGCGCAAGCTGCAGGCCGAGCGTGGCCTGGCACCGGTGGACGGGCGCGGCTCGGGGGCAATCCTGGCCCTGGTCGGGCCTCCGGGCGTCGGCAAGACGTCGCTCGGCGAGTCCGTGGCCAACGCCCTCGGTCGCAAGTTCGTCCGCGTCTCGCTCGGCGGGGTGCGCGACGAGGCCGAGATCCGCGGCCACCGTCGCACGTACGTCGGGGCCCAGCCGGGCCGCCTGGTGCGCGCGCTGCGCGAAGCCGGAACCATGAACCCGGTCATCGTCCTCGACGAGGTCGACAAGATCGGCGCGGACTACCGGGGCGACCCGTCCTCCGCACTGCTCGAGGTGCTCGACCCGGCCCAGAACCACACGTTCCGTGACCACTACCTAGAGGTCGACCTCGACCTGTCGCGGGTGCTCTTCATCGCCACGGCCAACGTGATGGACACCATTCCCGGACCGCTGCTCGACCGGATGGAGATCATCCGCATCGACGGCTACACCGAGTCCGAGAAGGTCTCCATCGCCAAGCACCACCTGGTGGGCCGCCAGCTCACCCGGGCGGCGCTGCGCGACGACGAGGTGCAGATCAGTGACGAGGCCCTGCGTGCCATCGTGGCCGACTACACCCGGGAAGCCGGCGTCCGGAACCTCGAACGCGAGCTCGGCAAGCTGCTGCGCAAGGTGGCCACCAAGCTCGCCTCGGGCGAGCGCCAGGCTCCCGTCGTCGTCGAAGCCGACGACGTGCGGGGCTGGCTCGGCCGGCCGCACTTCTTCTTCGAAGCGGCCGATCGCACCAGCGTGCCCGGTGTCGTCACCGGCCTGGCCGTGACCGGAGCGGGCGGCGACGTCCTCTTCGTCGAGGCCAGCGTGTCCGACGGCCCCGAGGGGCTCACCCTCACGGGCCAGCTCGGTGACGTCATGAAGGAGTCGGCCGAAATCGCGCTCTCCTACGTGCGTTCGCACGCCGAGGAGCTCGGGATCGACCCGGCGGTCTTCGCCGGCAAGCGGTTCCACGTGCACGTGCCGGCCGGTGCCGTCCCCAAGGACGGGCCTTCGGCGGGCGTCACCATGACGACCGCGCTGGTCAGCCTGCTGCGCGGCGTGCCGGTCCGCTCCGTGGTCGGCATGACCGGTGAGGTCACCCTGCAAGGCCGGGTGCTGCCGATCGGTGGCGTCAAGCAGAAGGTGCTCGCGGCGCACCGGGCCGGGCTGACCGAGGTCATCCTGCCGGAGCGCAACGGCAACGACCTCGAGGATGTCCCCGAGGAGGTGCGTGACGTCATGACGTTCCACCTGGCGGCCACCATCGCCGACGTGCTCGCCCCGGCGCTGTCCGGGACGGGCACGGAGGCGGACAGCGGCGCCGACAGCAGCGAGTTGGGCGCCGCCGCCTGAGGCCGGGCAAACTGGGTCAGGCCCACGAGTTGGGTCTGGCCCAGTCTCACCGGCATTGGGACCCTCGATCGGAGCTGACAGTGGACGACCAGGACATTGTGGAACGCATCACCCAGCTGGCCGCCGAAGAGCAGCAGCTCGAGGAGGCGCACGTGGGGGAAGGGCTCAGCGACGACGAGCTGAAGCGCAAGCACGAGCTCGAGGTCGCCTTGGACCAGTTGTGGGACGTCCTGCGGCAGCGCCGCGCCAAGCGGCACGCCGGCCAGGACCCCGACGCCGCCCAGGAGCGCTCGGCCGGCACCGTCGAGGGGTACCTGCAGTAGGGATCAGTCGGCGGGCATCTGCCGGTTGAGCGACGGGGACACGAGCCCGGCGAGGCCGCGCAGGTTGCCGATCGTCACGTCCAACCAGTCGAACGAATCGCGCCACAGAGTGATCCGCCCGTCCTCGCCCACGACGAAGCGGCCGTAGACCCAGAAGCGCGTGGCGAAACGGCCGAAGTTGAGCTCGTCGATCCGGTCCGTGAGCACGACGTCGCCTTCGCTGGCCACGTGATTGAAGTGGACGTTGAAGCCCATCCTCCCGGGCCGCAGCCACGGGCGAGCGATGCGCTCCAGCCGGTCCCGGCCCCTGATGGTAGGCAGGGACACATTGACGTAGAGGAGGTCGTCGGCCACAAGGTCGAGCGCCGCGTCGACGTCGAAGGCGGCGAGGGCGCGCAGGAATCGCACCACCACGTCGGCGGGCTCGGCGGCCGGGTGCGCTGCGGGGGGCTCGGGACTCTGCAGGGTCGTCATGGCTCCCCATTGTCCCCTCGCTGTGCCCCGCCGTCGACCGCCGCCCGCCGTGTCCGGCGCCACACCAGGGGTGCAACGGCCACACCCACGAGGACCACGAGCGCCAGCGCGAACAGTGCGTCGTAGGACCCGTACCCGTCGTAGGTGAACGACACCGTGTGCACACCCGGGCCCACCACGACGCCGACCAGGGCGGGCGCCACCATCACGGTCGGAGTCGGGCGGGCGTTCACGGTGGCGTGCCACCCAGGGTCGTAGGAGGCGCTGAGGACCACCGTGGCCCGTCGCGTCGTGTGCACGACGGCGCGCGCGGCGCCGTTCTGCAGGTCGGCATGCTCGGTGACGACACGGCCGGGCGATCCCTGCAGGGACGAGGCGTCGGACGCGGTCGGGGTCGACGCCTGCTGCCCGTTGAAGGCCACCGTGAGGTCTCGCTGCTCGTTGAGGAGCGGTGATTCGAGAAGTGTCGTGCTCTGCGAGCCGACGTCGGCCCGGGTCGCCGTCAGTGTGCCCGTCGTGTCGTAGACATGGATGTAGCCGGTGTGGGGGAGCGCCCACAGGCAGTAGTCCCCCGAGCAGCCCACCTTGTCCGCCTCGACCGGCGCTGCCATGTCGGCCGGCGTGATGATGTAGCCGATGCCGAAGAGCGGGTAGTCGCCCGGGTTGGTCTCGTCGAAGAAGTACTCGGGATCGGTCATGAGCGACGCCGTGCGCAAGGTGTAGCCGACCTCGTCGATGTCCTTGCTCTCCAGGTACTTGAAGACGGGGACGGCACCCACGAGAAAGTCGTTGCCCCAGTTCGTCGGCGCTCCGGCATAGACGCGCCCGTTGGGGTGGGCGCGCACATAGGCCAACAACCGGTCGATCTGGGGATCCTGCTGCGCGTCGGCGTCCGCCTGCAGGCCGATGTTGGTCGCGTTGTGGGCGTCGTAGGTGTCCATGCTGCTCCAGGCCGGGGCGAGGACGATGATCAGCGCAACGATGCACAACCCGGCCACGATGCCGCGCCCGGCCGGCTGCGCCGCCCAGCCGCGGCGCTCCTCGGGGAGCAGCGCCAACGCCTCCCGGAGGACGAGCTGCCCGAGGAAGACGAGGCCGATGCCGGCCAACAGGATGCCCGACAGCTGCACGCCCATTTGGAAGCGCCGGATGAAGATGTCGCTGCTGCCGGGGACGATGTCGTAGAGGCTCCCGAAGGTCGTGCGCCCGAACGTCATGAGCAGCGTGACCACCCAGATGACGACGAGGGCCCGGCCGGCCACGAACGAGCGCCAGCGGGCGATGCACACGCCGATCCCGACGGCCACGAGAATCGTGATGACGGGCAACCAGGGCAGCCAGTGGTTGTTGTCGTAGAGGTTCCCGCTCACCAGCCACGACAAGACCTGTCGCGCGCCGTAGCCGTTTTCGAGCCCGGTGCCCTCCAACACCTGGTTGCGCGCCGCCCAGTGGGACTGCTGCAGCAGGGGGACGATGACCCAGGCCGACGCCAGCACGGCCGCCGCGCCGAGCAGCACGGCGCGCCCGAGGCGGCGCCACAGGTCCGACGGCACCAAGAAGGGCCACACCACGAGTGGCACGAAGGCCAGGTAGCCGGTCTCGTAGTGCAGCGCGACGGTCAGCATGATGAACAGGACGGCTCCGAACGCGCCACGCCGCGACGACAGTGCCCGGTACGTGAAGCCCCACGCCAGGGGGAGCGTCCACGAGGCCCACAGCTGAGTCCACACTCCGTAGCCGACCCAGACGTAGGCCTTGGTCTCGTAGCCGATGCCGGCGGCCGAGGCGAGGAATGGCGCCACTGCCGCCGCCGCGGCGGCGGTCCAGCGGCTCAGGCCGAAGAGCCGACCGCTCCAGTAGACGGCGATCGGCCACAGGGCCAGCAAGAGATAGAGGGACCAACGGAACACCATGTCGGGGTTCTCGACCGTGCCGATGAGGCCCGAGATCATGGACGGCAGGCTCTGGTAATGGAGGAATTGGGGCGAGCCGAGCCCGAGATAGGGGAACCAGCTCGTCAGCGGGAGATGCCCCGTGCTGATGCGGGCGGCGGCGGCGCGCACCATCTGCTCGTGCAGGGAGCTGTCATCGAGGTAGGGCACGGTGCGCAGCTCGGGCCGCAGCTCCCACAGGCCCCAGGCCAGGGACAGGGCGACCAGGACCCAGGGGCCGAACCACGCGGCAGATCTGCCGTGCCGGGTGGCCGCCGGCACCTGGGGCACCGGCGCAGAGGATCCGGGCGTCTCCTCCTCGACCATGGTCACGGGGCACCATGATGCCTAGTCCTCAGACCGGTGTCTGATCGCGTTGCAGGACCCGGAGGAGCTCCTCGTACGGGCCGAGCAGGAACGCGGTGTCGCCAGCGGCGAAGACGGTGCCGCGACGGGGCGGGTGCTCCAGCACGCCGTCGGCGGCGCGGCTGAGGGCGATGACGCGGGTCCTCGACGAAAGATCCTGCATGGAGAGCCCCTGCAGCCCGCCGTTAGGGGCGACGGTGAGACCGGCGACCAGGAAGGGCTGCTGGTCGACGTAGAACGTGCTGAGGACGTCGAGCCCGAGGGCGGCGCCGACGAACCAGGGTGCGGCCAAGGCCGAGGTGGAGCGGACGTGCTGGAAGCCGAAGCTGCGCTCCATCATGTGCGCGAGCTCGCGGTCGAAGACGCGCAGCACCACAGGGACGTCGTCCCAACGCTCGCCCAGCGACTCGCGTACGGAGAGCCCCGTCTCGATGTTCGTCAGGTCGGCGCTGGTCAACACGGCGACGGCCTTGGCGTCCGCGATGTTGACCATGCGGTGCGTCTGCGACTGCGTGGCGTCGGCGATGACGACTGGCGCCCCGAGCGCGCGGGCCTGGGCCAAGTACCGGTTGTCGGCGTCGCGTTCGATGACGACCACGGCCTCGCCTTCGGCCACGAGGCGACGCACGACGCTGATGCCGACCGCGCCGAGGCCGATGACGATCACGTGGTCCACCATCCCGGGCACCTGGCGCCTGCCGAGCGACCGCTCGATGCGGCGGCTCACCAGGATGTTGGTGAAGAGCGCGAACGCGGTCGACACGAGGGCCACCCCCGAGAGGATCAGGACGATCGCGCAGACGATGAGCCACGGGCTCTGGTGGGAGAAGCTGTAGTCCCCGTAGCCGACGGTCGCCACAGTCTCCACGGTGAAGTACAGGGAGGAGAGGAAGCCGAGGTGGGAGTGGGCGCCGTCGGGGCGGAAGGTGTAGTGCAGCACGATCGTTGCCACCACAATGAGCGCGAGCAGCGCGGTGGCCACGACGGCCAGTGCCCGGTTGCCCTCTTCGAGTGCGATGCCGACCTGCAGCCTGATGCGGCGGGCCAACCCGACGGACCGTGTCGGGCCGCGGGCAGGCCGGACCGTGGAGATCCCCATACGCTGCAGCTCGTCCACCGTGCCCAGGACAGCGACGCGATCCTTCATGCGGAGCGGGTGATCGCGGCCGGGGCACATCTCCATGGGCTCGCCGCCGGAGGGCATGATTGCCACGGGGGCCAGGTGTCCGAAGTGGGCGCGGAAGGTGTCGCGCATGTTCTCTCCCGAGCCGACGATGAGCTGCACCACGGCGAAGTCGATCCCCGCCAGCTCAATGGCGTGAGACGGCCGGAGCAGGCAGGCCTCGACGAAGGACGGCGCAGCCAACGACGCGACGTCCAGCACGCTGCCGGGGCCCGAGACCCGTTCCAGTGCGCGGGCCACCGACGGGTTGGCCAGTTGGACCACGAGGGGCAGGCCCGGGCGGATCTCCCTGATCCGCAGTGCCGTCTCGAGGGTGTGGATCTCGTCGATCTCCACGCAGACCACGGCCGCTGCCCGCGCCAGACCGGCCTCTTCGAATCCTTCCCCCCGGTGGGCATGGCGCCGGACGTGGGGGACACCCCAGTCGTCGAGGGTCCGCCACCGCCGCGGATCAGCGTCATCATCGATCACGACGACCGGGGTACCGCTGAGCGAGAATTGCTCGACGGCACGCAGCCCCACGCCCTGCAGGCCACAGACGATCACGTGGCCCTGCATGCTCTCCGGCTCCACGAAATCCATCAACGCATGTTGTCGGCCCGGATCGGCGTGGAGGTTGCTGCAGCGTTAAATGTCGGCTCTCGCGCTCAACCTGGGCTAGAACCCCACCTTGGGGCTGTAGCTCAGTGGTCAGAGCAGGGGACTCATAATCCCTGGGTCGTGGGTTCGATCCCCACCAGCCCCACGAATGCGGTCGATCCGTCGGGCGGAACGCCGCCCGGATTTGCTCCACCAAAACCTGGGTAGTAAGGCCTCCGTTGCAAATCTGCGCAAGAGATGAGCGCCTCCCGTGTTCATCACGTAGCAAGTCGCCTACGGACAGGGGAAGTCCGTGGCTAGGGGGAGGGACCATGCTGTACTCCAACGCCCGCCGCGCATCGCTGACTGAGCGCACAGCCATTCGACCAGTGCGGAGGGGCGTGCGGCGCCTCAACCACCGTTCTCGCCGGGTGCTCGCCGCACTGCTCGTGCCGGCGCTCGTCGCAGGTCTGCTCGCCGCCGGTTTCGCCCTCTTCAGCGATGCGTCGGACGCGTCCAACCCGCCTCCCCTCGGCATCTACATCGGCTACGAGAATACGAGCGGCGTGAGCTCGCTGGGGAGTGCCATCGGGCAGCAGCCAGCCTACGCCATGGACTACCTCGATGGCACCTCCTGGTCGACCATGGAGTCCAGCGCGGCCAACGAAGCGGCGGCGTGGAGCGGCTCGGGCTATTCCATGACCTTCTCAGTCCCGATGCTCCCGAACTCCGGAGCCACGCTGGCCGACGGCACGTCCGGGGACTACAACGCCTACTACCAGCAGATCGCGCAAGGGCTCGTCGCCAACAACGAGGCGAGCTCCATCGTGCGTATCGGGTGGGAGTTCAACGGCAGCTGGATGCCGTGGTACGCCAGCTCGTCCGACGCGTCCGAGTTCGTCTCGTTCTGGCAACAGGCCGTCACCGCCATGCGCTCCGTCTCGGGAGCCGACTTCCAGTTCGAGTGGTGCCCCAATGGCGGCGACACGACGGACAACATGTCCAGCTTCTACCCCGGCAACTCGTACGTCGACATCGTGGCCGAGGATGTCTACGACCAGGCCTGGGGAACCTACCCCGGTGAGTCGCAAATTTCTCCAACCTCGAGACCGTGGGCAACGGCCTCAACTGGCTCACCTCGTTCGCCGCCCAGCAGGGCAAGCCCGTCGCCCTGGGCGAGTGGGGGCTTGGCAACGGGCCAGGCAACGCCGGCCAGCCGTACACGGCGAGCAATCAACAGGTATCCGGGGGCGACGACCCCGCCTTCATCGACGACATGGCGCAGTGGCTCGTCAGCAACCACGTGTACGAGGCCACCTACTTCGACTACCAGTCCATGGCGCTGAGCTCGCAGCAGAACCCGAACTCGTACAACGCGTTCCTGAAGGACTTCGGCCCGGGTGGAGTCGCGGCAGGCTCCGCCGGCTCGTCAGCCACGACACCCGCCCCGGCGCCCACCACGACGACGACTACGGCCCCGCCGCCGACGACGACAACCACGGCCCCGCCGCCGACTACCACCACCACGGTTCCGGCGCCCACCACGACGACCACCGCGCCGCCGCCCACCAAGACGACGACCACCGAGCCGACCACGACGCCGGCACCCGACCCGACCACGACGCCTGGCACCCGACCCGACCACGACGCCGGCACCCGCCCCGAGCGGCCCGCCACCGGGCAGTATGACGACGACCACGCTGCAGACGAACGCGGACTCGGCGACGGTCGGCGACGAGTCCTCCATCGTGTTCACGCTGACGGTGGCGCCGGCGGTGGACGAGACCGTGGGGATCTATGGCGACGACGGCCTGTTCAAGCTCTGCCAGGTGACCGTCACCACCGCCGACGGGACTGGGACGTGTGCGCTCGGCGACGACGAGCTCGGTCCCGGCCTCTACCTCGCCGGTGCGGTGACCATGTCGGGCTCGGACTTCATGGGGTCGTTCTCGAACCCTGTGTTCTTCGCCATCGACATGCCGAGCTGACCAGCCGCGCTACTGACGACCGCCGCCGGTCCGAGTGGTCCTACGCGTCGGCGTCTCCGTCCGCCCAGGCAACCGCCCCGCCGGTCAGGTTCTCGGCCGTCCACCCGGCGTCGCTGAGGGCCTGCGCGGCGGCGGCCGAACGGCCCCCGACGTGGCAGGCCACCACCACGGTGACGTCTTTGGGGATCTCGTCGAGACGGTGACCGAGCTCGCCGAGCGGGATGTTGATGCCGATGGGATAGGCCCAGGCCGCGACCTCGTCCGGTTCGCGCACGTCGAGGAGGAAGACGTCCTCGCCCCGCGCCAGGCGTGCTTTGACCTCGGAGGGCTCCACCTCGGCATAGGGCATGACCCCACCCTATGTGCGGCGCCGAGCGTGCCCTGGGGCGCCTGGTGCACGCCGGTACCCTGGTGTGATGGCCCTGCCTCGGAAGTTCCTCAACGAGGACGAGGAGCTGCTCGCCGAGTTGCGCCCGCACTGGATCTTCCTCTTCGGCCCCCTCTTCACCTCCATCGGCGTCTGGGCGGGCCTGATCGTGCTGGTGATCCTGTGGCAGAACCCACCGGGCTGGACCAACTACCCCATCATCATCCTCGCCCTGATCCCGAGCCTGTGGCTGCTCGGCCGCTTCGTGCGCTGGCGCTCCTACGTGGTCGCTCTCACCTCCACGCGGATCCTCGTGCGTCAGGGCATCTTCGGGCGCGACACGGTGCAGCTGCGGCTGCAGCGCATCACCGAAGTCAACATCCGCCAGGAGCTGATCGAGCGCGTGCTCGGGACCGGCTCGTTGATCATCGACGTGCAGGGTGAGGACGACTCGCTGACCCTCGAGTACATGCGCAAGCCGGCGGTGGTGCAGCGCGTCATCAACTCGCAGATCAACGAGATCGTGGGCGGTGGCCGCCGGGAGGCCATCCCGCCCGGCATGCAGCCGCGGGACCGCCACGGCGCCCCGTACGCCGACCGGGGCGACGCCGATGCGTCCGCGGAAGACACGCACTACGACGACGCGCACTACGACGACGCGCACGACACGCCCCCCTTCGGCGTGGGCGGAGCCCCGACGACGACTCCGACGCCGACTCCGATGCCGGCGCCGGCCCCGACGCCGGGCACGCCCCCCTTCGAGATTCGGGACCGGCTCATTGAGCTCGACGACCTGCGGCGCCGTGGCATCCTCTCGGAGGAGGAGTTCGCCGCCAAGAAGAGCGAGCTCCTCAACCGGATCTGATAGAGCATGACCGCACCGCACCAGAAGGAGGGAGCGTCATGCACGCACATGTCGTCTCGGTCGATTTCACGGATGTGGAAGTCATCGTCGAGAACCTGCAGGACCTCGTCCCCAACCTGAAGGCGAGCCGGGGTTTCGTGGCCGGCTACTGGATCCGCCTCGACGACGCCCACGGGATGTCCGTCGCCGTGTACGGGACCGAGGACCAGGCCCGCGCCGCGGCACCGCCCGTCGGTTCCAGCATGCGCGGCGTCACCGTGACCTCGGTCCAGATCGGCGAGGTGATGGCCAGCGCTTGAGGCGGGCGTGGCCGGAGGGGCCCCTCCTGGCCGCGGACTACCGTTGGAAGGGTGAGCGACCCTCGATACCGCTGTGACGGCTGCGGCAACCTCACCCGCTTCGACGTCACCGTCTCGCAGACCACCAAGTCCTTCCACCACTACAGCGTGGGCGGCGACCTCGTCGTGGAGGAAGAGGAAGTGCTCGCCCGCACGGTGGACGACGTCGTCTGCCGCTGGTGCGGCCACGGCCGCAGCGTGGTCGAGCTCACCGGCGAGGAGCTCACGGAGCCCGGCGAGTCCTCGAAGGTTTCGTGAACGAGACCCCGGCGGACATCCTGCGCCGGGCCCGGCCCATCCCCACCTTCAGTGACCACCCCACGACCACGCCACACGACGTGGTCGGCGTCACTCCCGACGGCGCCTCTTGGCGAATTGCCGTGGTGGAGCCCGCCGCGCCGGTTCTGCTCCTGTTCCTGTCGGCGGCCTGCCTCGGCTGCCGGGACCTCTGGGAAGGCCTGCACGAGCTGCACGCCGGCCTGGACGGCGCCGCCCGCCTGGTCGTGGTGACGCGCAGCCCGGGAGAGGAGAACCCCGACGCCATCGCGGCCCTGGCCGGTGACGCCCCGAGCACCGAGGGCATCGATCTCGTGATGAGCTCGGAGGCCTACCGGGACTACCGGGTGGGGGGCCCGCCGTTCCTCACCGTCGCCGCCGCCGGTGGCGTGCGCACCGAGAGCGTGGCCTGGGGCGTGGAGCAGACGCTGCAGGCGGCCCTGCACGGCCTGCGCCCGAGCGGGTAGCCCCGCTCCTTCCACCATGAGTGCACCCGCTGTCACACCCCTTCGCCATGCTTGGCCCCAACAGAGAGGGTCATCGTCATGCCGACTTCCAGGGTCACCGCTTCGAAGATCACGGAGCTGTTCACCGAGCCCGAGGGCGGGCTCACCATCGATTGCGACTGCTGTGCGCTGCGCAACACCGACGCCTGCGACGACTGCGTGGTCAGCTACCTGCTCGAGCGCGAGCCCGACGACGCCGTGGTCATCGACGCCGACGAGGCGCGCGCCATGCGCATGCTCGAGCGCGCCGGTCTGCTCCCGACGCTGCGCTTCAGCACGCAGGCGGGTTGAGTCACGCCGCGCCGGTGGCGCGGCGTGAAACGCCACCTCCTCGTCACCAACGACTTCCCGCCCAAGGTCGGCGGCATCCAGAACTACCTCTGGGACCTGTGGAGCCGGCTCGACCCGTCTTCGTACGTGGTCCTCACGGCGTCCTCCGATGACGGCGCCGCCGCCTTTGATGCCGCGCAAGCCGCGCGGGGCATCCGCATCGAGCGCGTGCCCGGGCCGATCCTGTTCTTTCCCACGCCCGGCACGCTGGCCGCGGTGCGCGCCGCCGTGCAGGAGCACGAGATCGATCTGGTCCTCTTCGACCCCGCCCTCCCGCTCGGGCTTCTCGGACCGCGCCTCGACGTTCCCTACGGCGTGATCCTGCACGGGGCCGAGGTGACGGTGCCGGGCCGGCTGCCCGGCTCGCGCGCCGCGCTGGCCCACGTCCTGCGCCACGCCCGCCTCATCGTGTCGGCCGGGCATTACCCGGCCGCCGAGGCCCGCCGCGTCGTGCCGGACCTCACTGCATCGCTTGTCGAGATCCCACCGGGTGTCGACGCCGGGGCCATCGTGCCGCTCAAGGCGGCCGAGCGCCGGGCGGCGCGGGCCCGCCTCGGCCTGCCCACCGCGGGCCCGCTGCTGACGAGCGTGAGCCGCCTCGTCCCGCGCAAGGGAATGGATGTGCTGATTGAGGCAGCCGCCCGACTGGCCCCCTCCTATCCGGACCTCGTCGTGGCCATTGCGGGCGACGGCCGGGAGCTGGGCCACCTGCAGCACCTGGCCGAGCAGAGCCCGGTGACGGTGCGCCTGTTCGGCCGGGTGAGCCAGGAGGACCGCGCCGCCCTTCTCGGTGCGGCCGACATCTTCGTCATGGCCTGTCGCAACCGCTGGCTGGGACTGGAGCAGGAAGGCTTCGGGATCGTCTTCCTCGAGGCGGCGGCGGCCGGCGTGGCCCAGGTGGCCGGCGACAGCGGCGGAGCGTCCGAGGCCGTGCTCCACGGCCAGACGGGCCTGGTGGTGGCCGATCCCGGCAGCCCCGGCGCAGTGGCCGAGGCGCTGCGGAGCCTGCTGTCGGACCCCAACCGGCGTCGCAGGATGGGCCGGGCCGCCCGATCTAGGGTGCAGGAATCCTTCGACAACGACGTTCTCGCTCCTAGGCTGGCCGACGCGCTCACTGGAGTGACAATCTGACGCTCCGGCTTGCCGGCAGCATCGACAGGAAGGAAGCACCGACGTGGCCGACCAAGCCACAGAGAAGATCTCGGTCGCAGCGCCACCTGAGCGCTGTTTTGCGGTCGCGGCCGACCTCGAGCGGTACCCGGAATGGGCCGCCGACATCAAAGAGGTGGAGATCAAGGAGCGCGACGACCAGGGCCGCCCGCTGCTGGTCACCTTCCGCGCCGCCGCCTTCGGGCGCAGCACGAGTTACACCCTCGCCTACGACTACGCCGAGGCGCCCCACGTCCTGGCCTGGAAGCTGACCCAGGGCGACATCACCACCAAGCTGGACGGCAGCTACATCTTCGATCCGGGTGAGGCCGGGGGCACCGACGTCACCTACCACCTCGAGGCCGAGCTACGGGTGCCGATTCCGGGCTTCATCAAGATGCGGGCCACGAGCCGCATCATGGCCACCGCCATGCGAGAGCTGAAGGCGCGGGTCGAGTCGATCTCGTGACACCCGACGGGGGCCAGAGGGCCGCCGACGTCACCTACGGCATCGACATCGGCGGGACCAAGGTCCTCGGCGTCGCCCTGGACCGTTCCGACGCCATCGTGGCCGAGGCCCGGGTGGCCACGCCGAAGGGGACCCGCACCATCGGGGGCGGCCACGTCGCCGCGGCGGTGGCCGAGGTGGTGGCCGATCTCGACCGCCGGCTGGCCGCGCCGGCGCCCGCCCCGGTGGGGGTGGGCGCGCCCGGCATGGTCGACCGCCGGGGGCGGCTCTGCTTCGCGCCCAACCTCCCGCAGGCCCAGGGCGTCGATTGGAACGAGCTGATCGGCGGCGAGCTGCCCGGACGGACGTTGCTGATCGAGAACGACGCGAATTTGGCCGTGCTGGCGGAACACCGCCTGGGGGCGGCCCGGGGCTATGACGACGTCGTGATGGTCACGCTGGGCACCGGCATCGGCGGCGGCATCGTGCTGGACGGGCGGGTGCAGGTCGGCGCGGCGGGGTTCGCCGGCGAAATCGGCCACATGGTGGTGGACCCGGCCGGCCCGGCCTGTCCCTGCGGGCGGCGTGGCTGTTGGGAGCGCTTCGCCTCGGGTGCCGGGCTCGGCATGCTGGCCCGGGAGGCCGCCCTGGCGGGACGACTGGGCGAGGTGGTGCGCCTGGCCGGTGGCGACCCCGAGAGTGTGCGGGGCGAGGACGTCTCGGCCGCGGCCGCCGCGGGCGACACCGCGGCGCAGCAGGTCATCCGTGAGGTGGGCGGGTGGATCGGGTTCGGCCTGGCCAACCTGGCCGCGGTGCTCGACCCGGCGTGCTTCGTGCTGGGCGGTGGCGTGGTGGAGGCCGGCGACCTCCTGATCGAGTCCGCCCGCGCCGCCTTCGCCGAGTTGGTGGAGGGCGGCGACCGGCGGCCCGCTGCAGTGATCACGCCGGCCGCCTTCGGCGAGCACGCGGGAGCCGTGGGCGGCGCGCTGGCGATTCGGCAGGGTGGCCTGGCCTGATGCGCACGGGCGTGGTGCTCCCGACGTTCCGCCACAGCCCCGACGCGGCGTTCGCCGCCGCCGCCGAGGCCGTCGCGGCCGGGGTGGACGGCCTCTTCTGTTACGACCACATCTGGCCCATCGGCCACCCGGATCGGCCGGCGCTGGCCCCCTTTCCGCTCCTCGGTGCGCTGGCGACCATGCTCGGCTCCGCCGGCGCCGCGGAGGACGGGCCATTTCTCGGCACCCTGGTGGCCCGGATCGGACTGGTCCCCAACGACGTGCTCGCCGCACAGTTCCTGGCGCTCGAGAGCCTGGCCCCGGGGCGGATCATCGCCGGGTTGGGGACCGGCGACAGGCTGAGCGAGGCCGAGAACCGGGCCTACGGCATCCCCTTCGCGCCGGCATCCGAGCGCCGCTCCGACATGGTGGAGCTCGGTCGCCGACTCGTCCGGGCGGGTCTCCCGGTCTGGATGGCCGGCGGCCGGGCCGGACGGAGTGAGGAGGCCTGGGCGGCGGGGTCGGCGCTCACCGTGTGGGATGCCAGCCCCGCACTGGTCGCCGAGCGCAGCGCCGGCCCCGACGGCCTGGAGGTGACCTGGGCCGGCCCGCCGCCCGGGCCGGCCTCGCCGCCCCTGAGCGAGAAGGTCGGCGTGTTGCGCGAGGCGGGCGCGACGTGGGTGATCTTCGGCTGGCCCGTCGACGTGGAGGCGCTGGCCGCAGCGGCACGCCCGCGGCGAGTCGGCCCCGGGTCCGGCGGCGCGCGACCTGGGTCCTAGACTTCCACGATGGAGTTCCGCCGCATCAACGGGCTGCCGCCCTACGTGTTCGCCACCATCAACGATCTCAAGGCGGCGTCGCGGCGAAGCGGACGCGACGTCATCGACCTCGGGTTCGGGAACCCGGACCTGCCTTCGCCCGACGTGGCGGTGGACAAGCTGGCCGAGGCCGCCCGGAACCCGCGTAACCACCGGTACTCCGCCTCGCGCGGCATCCCGAAGCTGCGCAGCGCCATCACCGATCTCTACCTGCGCAAGTTCGGCGTCGAGCTGAATCCCGAGACGCAGGTCGTCACCACCATCGGCGCCAAAGAGGGGTTCTCCCACCTGATGTGGGTGCTGGTGGGCCCGGGGGACACCGCGCTCGTGCCGTCGCCGTCGTACCCGATCCACATCTGGGGTCCGCTGTTCGCCGGCGCCGACGTGCGCCAGGTCCTGCTGCAGGGGCCCGACGTCGAGTCGGTGGACGCGCCCGATCCCGGTGAGGCGTTCTTCGACGGCCTCATCCACGCCTGGGAAGAGTCATGGCCCAAGCCGCGGGTGATCGTCCTGTCGTTCCCGCACAACCCCACCACCGCGTGCGTGGACCTCTCCTTCATGGAGCGGCTGGTGGCCTTCGCCCGCGAGCACGAGGTCGTCCTGGTGCACGACTTCGCCTACGCCGACCTCGGTTTCGACGGCTATGACCCGCCGTCGATCCTGCAGGTGCCCGGCGCCACCGACGTGGCGGTCGAGATCTACACCATGACCAAGTCGTTCTCCATGGCCGGGTGGCGCGTCGGCTTCGTCGTCGGCAACGAGGAGATCGTTCAGGCGCTGACCAAGCTCAAGACGTATCTCGACTACGGGACGTTCCAGCCCATTCAGATCGCCGCCATCGTGGCCATGAACGAGGCGCCCGACTACCCCAAGGAGATCAACGAGATCTACCGGTCGCGCCGTGACGCTCTGTGCGACGGGCTCAAGAAGATCGGCTGGAACCTCGTGCCCCCGAAGGGGACGATGTTCGTCTGGGCGCCGATCCCCGAGCCCTACAGCGAGATGGGCTCCTTGGAGTTCTCCAAGTACCTCGTGAGCGAGGCGGGTGTCGCAACCTCACCCGGGGTCGGGTTCGGCCCAGGCGGGGACGGCCACATCCGTTTCGCCCTGATCGAGAACGAGCAGCGCATCGGCCAGGCCGTGCGCCACCTGCGCGCCGCCCTGACGAAGCTGGGATAGCGCCCAGTTCAGGGGAGGCCGGCGCCCGGCACGTCCGTGCGCACCTTCTCGATCCCACCGTCGCGCGACGCCCGTGCCACGGCGGCATTGCTGTCGACCGCGGTGACCAGGTAGAGCGTGCGCCGGTCGTCGTCGCCCAGCATGCAGGCGTAACAGTTCCTCGAGGTCGCGACCCGCTGGAGCACCTCGCCGCCTTCGGCGACACGCACACATTCGGACGCCAGCGCGTTGGCCACCCACACGGACCCGTCGGCGCACAGGCAGATGCCATCGGGGGCGACGCTTTCCAGCTCGGCCCACACACGTCGATTCGTCAGGGTGCCGTCGGCAGTGCGATCGAAGGCGGACAGCCGGCCGCCGAAGCTCTCGGCGATGATGAAGGTGCCATCGTCGTCGGTGATGACCGCGCCGTTGGGGAACCGGAGGCCATCAGCGGCCTCGTGGCCGGTGCCGTCGGGATCGACGCGTACGAGCGACGCCGGTGCGATGGCGCTCGACTCGACCGATCCGTCGTAGAGGCCATCCAGGTCGAAACCGAAGTTGCCCGAGTACGCCTGCCCGTTGGACGCCACCACCATGTCGTTGGCGTGCCAGGTCGCCCACGGGGTGAGGTCGCCGTGGCGCACGATCGTCCCGTCGTCCTCACGGCGCATGATGGCGCGGTCGAGCCGGGAGTTGAACAGGAGACGGCCGTCGGGCAGCCAGCCCAGGCCGGCCGGCTCACCGTCGAAGTCCACTTCGACCCGGCGCTCGCGTTCCGGCGAGACCGAGAACACAGCGTGGTCGAAGAAGTCCGAGTACCAGAGGCGCCCGTCGTGCCAGCGTGGACACTCGCCGAAGAAGAGGCCGGACACGAACGGCTCGGCGGTCAGGATTTCAGACGTCATGGTGCACACCTCCAGGCCGGGTGGATCGGGGCTTGCAGTTCAGCACAACCGGTGGACGGTGCGGGCGACGCCTGTCAGGGGTACCTTTGACGTGTGACGTACTGGGTCCTCAAAGTGATCCTCACCCCGATCTTCTATGTCCTGTGGCGCGTCAAGGTGGAGGGCCGGGAGAACATCCCCACGCACGGCCCCGTCGTGTTGGCGGCCAACCACCAATCCTTCTGCGACTCCTTCTTCATTCCCCTGGTGGTGCGGCGCAAGGTGACGTACCTGGCCAAGGCGGAGTACTTCGACTCGTGGAAGACGGCGTGGTTCTTCCGAGCCGCCGGGCAGATCCCGATTCGCCGGGGCGGCGGGAGCGTGTCGGAGCGGGCGCTCGACACGGCCCGCAACGACGTCCTAGGCAAGGGCCACATCCTCGGCCTGTATCCCGAGGGCACCCGGACGCTCGACCCCTACGTGCACAAGGGGAGGACAGGCGTGACGAGACTGTCGCGTGAGTGTGGCGTGCCGGTCGTTCCGGTGGGCGTCGTCGGCACCGTCGAGGTGCAGCCGGTGAACTCGAAGTTCATGCGCCCTTTCAAGACCGTCACCATCCGCTTCGGTGCCCCGATGCGCATGGACCCGCCGGAGAACCCCGACGACCCGCTGGCCAATCACGACCACACCGAGTGCCGGGCCTTCACCGACCGCCTCATGCGCGAGATCGCCCACCTCTCCGAGCGTGAATACATCGACGAGTACGTCCCGAGCCGGGCGGGCGCGGCCTCCGCCTGAGCGAAGGCCTGTGGCGCAAAGCCCTGGGCAAGGGCCACGGCCACGGCCGCGGCTGAGGTGATTCGTAAGCAATCTGAAACAGACAGTTCACATTGAGGGCCTAAGTTGTGAGCCATGCCTGGCTACGTCCTACGGATCGCGCTGCCGGACCGGCCCGGTGCACTGGGCCTCGTGGCCAGCAGGATCGGGGCGGTCGGCGGCGACATCGTCGCCATCAACATTCTGGAGCGCGACGAGGGCCATGCGGTCGACGAGTTCGTCGTCGAGTTGAGTGGGCACCACCTCGTCGAGCTTCTGCAGAGCGAGATCCACGAAGTGGACGGCGTCTCGATCCTTGAGATCAGGTCGGCGGACTCGACGACGTCGGCGGGCTGACGACGTAGGCGCAGACGTGCGCCCCGTCCATGAGGTGGGCCACCCGGCGGACCGACGCACCGGGGAGCGCGTCGCGGATGAAGGCGAGCTCGCTGGTGCACGCCTGGGAGAAGCCGTGCGCCACCGTGAGGATGGCGCAGTTGTGCTCGGTAATGCGCCAGCTCCCGTCGGGCAGTCTCTCCGCCTCGGCCAGATAGCCGTCCTCGTCGAGGATGGCGGTCAGCGCGGCGACCTGCTCGTCGAAGGGGAGGTGCGCCGTCTTCGGCAGCGCGCCGGCGACGCGCCGTTGGCGCCGCTGCTCGAAGAGCTCGTCGACCTGGGTGGCGCCCGGCCCGCCCAGGTACCCGAGGAGCTCTGTCGTGAGATCGCCGTAGCGCTTCGGGTACAGCGCCTCGGCTGCCGACGTCAGCTCGTACACATGACGGGGCCGGCCCCGTCGCGCGCCTGGCGCGACCTCGTCCCGATGGGCCAGGAGCCCGTCGTCCTCGAGGTGGGCCAGCTGGAGCCGGATGGCGGCCGGAGTCAGGCTCAGGGCGGCGGCGACCGCCGACGCGTCGAGGGAGCCCTGGCGTTTCAGGAGGTTCAAGATGGCCCGCCGGGTGGTCGGCAGCTGCTGCAGGGGTGACTCGGGCTCGGCGACGGGGGCGGGCTCGGTCGTCACGGCAGGATCAGGTGGACGTCGCCGAACTCGTGCCACAGGTACCCCTCTTCGAGCGCGGCGGCGTAGGAGGACTCGAGCAGGGGGCGGCCCGCAATGGCTTCGAGCATGGCGAGATGCGAGGCCTCCGGTTCGTGCCAGCCGGTCAGGAAGCCGTCGATGGAGCGCACCGGGTGCTCGGGTGAGACGACCGTCTCGGTCCAGCCTTCGCTCGGGTGCACGTGGCCATGATCGTCGACGACGGACTCGAGCGCGCGCACCACCGTCGTGCCCACAGCGATCACGCGCCCGCCCGAGCGCCTGGTGTCGTTGATGCGGTGCGCCGTCGGCAGCGAGACCCTGAAGTACTCGGCGTAGGGCGGCTCGCTGGCCTCCAAGGAGGCGACTCCCGTGTGCAACAGGAGCGGTGCGACACCTATCCCCTTGGAGACCAGCCGCGTCAGCACCTCCGGCGTGAAGGGCCGACCGGCACTCGGCATCTCGGCGGAACCAGGGTCGGTGGCATAGACGTTCTGGTAGGCACCGATCGGGTAGCTGCCCTGCACGTAGCCGTAGCGGATGGGGCGGCCGTGACGGGCCAGGAAGCTGTGGAGGCGTTCGGGTGTCTCGACGCTCGAGACCCAGAGCCGCACGCCGAGCCCGCCCGGGCCGGGGGAGTACGGGGCCAGAAGGGACACCGAGCCCCTGTCGGGCAGCTCCATGCGCTCCCCCGGGGCCGCATGGAGGTGGGCCCGCCCCTGGCGTCGGACCTCGACGGTCCACAGTCCGGCGGGCAGCCTGGTCGAGAGGTGCACCTGCACCGCCGACCCGTCGGGCGCCGTGCCGTCGATTTCCGCGGCGAGGGTCCCCGACGTGTTGATCACCACGAGATCGCCTTCGTGGAGGAAGCGGGGGAGCTCGGAGAAGGTCGAGTGCACCAGCGCGCCGTCCGACTTGGTCGCCACCAGCATCCGAACGGCGTCGCGGGTCATGCCGCGGAACTCGGGCGGTGCCGGCGCTTCGAGCTCGGGCGGCAGGGAGAAGGACAACGGGTGCAGTTCGGGCAGGCGGGCCGGTGGCTGCGCGAGGCTCGGCACCATCAGCGCGCTCATGCGCTCGCTCCCGTCGAGAGCAGCTCGGCGGCGCGGAAGCGTCCACTCGGGCGGTGACTGCCGATGAGCTCGAGGAAACCGGGCACCACCGTGCTCGGCTCGGGCCGGTCGGAGATGTCCTCGCCGGGGAACGCGGCCTGGTGCATGGCCGTCCGCAGGTCGCCGGGATCGACCGACCACACCGTCAACGAGGGGAACTCCGCCGCCAGCACGGCACCGAGGTGCTCGAGCGCCGCCTTGCCGGCGCCGTAGCCGCCCCAGCCCTCGTAGGCTTCCACCGCCGCATCCGACGTGACGTTGACGACGCGCGGGTGCGGCGAGTCGAGGAGCAGCGGCAGCGTGTCCTGCAGGAGGCCCAACGGAGCAACGACGTTCACCTCGAAGGCGACGCGCAGATCGCCGAGTGGATAGTCGGCCAGCGAGGGGAGTGGAGACGTCCCCAGTGTCCCGGCGTTGTTGACGACCAGGTCGAGGCCGCCCAGCTCGAACGCGGCGGCGGTCAGGTCGTGACGGTGCTCCCCGTCGGTCACGTCGCCCACGACGGGAACGACCCGCGCCCCTTCGGGGGCCGCGGCACGGATGCGCCCGGCCGCCGCCTCCAACGTGACGTGCTCACGCCCGTCGACGACAAGCGACCATCCCCTGCGGGCCAGCCCCGTCGCCAGCGCCTCCCCGAGTCCTCGCGATGCCCCTGTCACGATTGCCACGCTCATGGCTGCCCACCCTTCCGAGCGGCGGGTCCGCTCTACCGGGTGAATATAACAAGGATTTCCTTGCTTTATTTCTCCCGAGTGGGTTTTCGGGGGACTCCTCCTCCGCAGGGTTCGGCAAGAGCCCAGCTCAGGAGCTGAGCCCGAGCGATGTGCCCTATGAGGTCAGCCTGGCGGATGGAGCGGAGCCACCGTGGAGCTGGCGCCGAAGTCGGCGTCCCCCGAATAGTCGGCCGTCAGCGCATCGCCACCCGTCAGCGTGCTGAACACGGCGAGCGTGGCCTGCCCATTCGTGACCGGGCCCGTGCCGATCGGCGTGCCGTTGTCGAAGAACGACACCGTGCCGGTCTCTCCGGAACCCGTGCCCGGGAAGACCGTCGCGGTGAGCGTCGCCGGTTGCCCCGGGGTCGAGGGGTTGGTCGAGGCCAGGAGCCCGAGGGTGGTCATCGCCTTGGTCACCGTGACGGTCGAGCCGACCGACGTACTGGCAAGGAAGTCGGCACTGCCACCGTAGGACGCGGTCACGGAGTCCGAACCGAGGGGCAGCGTGGTCAGGAGCATGCTGGCCGAGCTGACACCGTCCGTGGTCGACACGACAGAGTTTCCGAGTTGGGTCCCGTCGAGGCTGAACGACACAGTGCCGTCCGGGTCCGCCGCCCCTGCCGTCGGGGCCACCGTGGCGGTGAGTGTGACGCTCTGCCCTGCCGTCGATGCGGCGGGTGAAGAGACGAGCGATGTCGTGGTGGTCACGGGCGACACCGTCTCGGTCAGTGCACCCCCCGAGGCCGTGAAGTCGGGGTCGCCGCTGTAGCTGGCCGTGATGTCCTGCGTGCCGCTCGCGTCGTAGGCCTCGGCGCACGTGACGGCCAACGGCGGAGCCGGAGGGAGGGCGAGGTCCTGACAGGAGGGGATGGGGTTCGCGCCGTCGCCGAAGGACACGGTCCCGGTCGGCGCGCCGGACCCCGGTATCGCGACGGCGACCGTCGCGGTGTACGCAATGCTTTCTCCGACGAGGCCGGGCTCCTCGGCGCTGGTCACGTCGGTCGACGTTGCGGCCGGGATGACGTTCTGCACGACCGTGTTCGTCGACGAGCCACCGACGAAATTGTCGTCCCCCTCGTAGATCGCCGTGATGGAGTGCTGACCGAGCGCAAGCGACGAGGCCTCGAAGGTCGCCTGTCCGCCCGAGACGGCGCCGCTGCCGATCAGCGAGCCGTTGTCGTCGAACTGGACCGTGCCGGTCGCGCCAGGGGCCGACGAGGCGATCGATGCGGAGAAGACGACTGTCTGACCGACGACGGACTGCACCGAGGCGCTGGCCACGGTGACGGTCGTCGCCGCCTCGGCCACGTTCACCATGGCGGGTGCGACGGCTGTGCTCGTGGCGAACGTGGGGTTGCCGCTGTAGGTGGCCGTGAGGAAGTGGGGGCCCTCGACCAACGTCGAGGTGTCGAGGCTGGCGGTGGTCACGCCACCAGTGGTCGAGACGCCCACGGTGGCGAGTGGCGTCGTCCAGTCGAAGAACGTCACGCTGCCGCCCGGGCTCACCGCGGCGCTCCCCGTCGGCGTGATGGTGGCAGTGACCACGGCGGTCTGCCCGTAGACGGTACTCGGCGTCGACGACGTGACGGTGGTCTGGGTCGGGATCTGCCCGAGTGTCTGCAGGAGCGACGCGGAGCTCGCGGCATCGTCGGTGTCGCCGCTGTACGTCGCGACGATGTCGTGGGTGGCGCCCGACCCGAAGGTCTCGGTGCAGCCGACCTGGAGCGGGTCGGCGGCGGGCACGTTCAGGGACTGGCAGCCGGGGAGCGGGCTGCCGTCGTCGGTGAACGAGACGGTGCCGGTCGGCAGCCCAGAACCTGGCGAAAGGAGTGAAACGGTCGCGGTGTCGGTGACGGGCCGGCCCGCCTCCGGGCTGGCCACCGAGGGTGTGAGCGTGAGGTTCGTGGGATCTGGAGTGACAGTCTGGCTCAGCGCCGGTGACGCGCTGGCTCCGAAGAGGACGTCGCCGCCGTAGGTGGCGGTGATCGAGGTCGTGCCGACCGGGAGGTTGGACGCGCCCACCGTGGCACTCGTCACGCCTGCCGCGCTGGTCGTCACGGGCGAGCTGCCGATGGGCAGGTCACCCGCGAAGAAGGAGACCGATCCGGAGAAGGAGACCGACCCGGTTGGACCGGCTCCCGACGACGGGTTCACCACCGCCGTGAATTGGACGGGCTGCCCGAAGGGCGAGCCGGTGGCGGCCGAACTCGTGACATGCGTCGCCGTACCGGTCGGGGGAGACCCCCCGATCAGCCCGACCTCATCGGCCTGGGAGTAGTCCGCCGTGGCACCGCCGACGACGCTTGTGAATTGTCCCGTCGATGGTCCCGAACCGACGAAGTACTCGGTGCCCGAGGCCGGCGTGAAGCCGTTCTCGAACACCGGGTCCGCCGTCCCACCGAGGGCCAGTGAGCCGTTGGTGATCCGCCCGTAGGCGGTGAACGCGCTCGGTGGCCCGTCGATGCCGAAGGCCAACAGCCCACCCGGCTCGTTCGTGATCGTCGATGTTCCGTCCCCGTCGATCAGGCCCCCAGGAGCGATGCCGACGGTGCCGTCGTTGCTCACCGCGGTAGAGGCTCCGCCGCCGACGGCGACGGTGCCATCGACGGTGAGCGTGCCCGAGTTGGTGACGGGCCCGCTCAGGGTCAGCCCGGCATGAGTGGACGTTCCCGCATCGCCCACGGTCAGGGAGCCGCCGTTCTGCAGTCCGGCCATGACGGCCAGGCTCGGTGCCGTCGCACCGGCATCGCCCGCGTTCCCGGCAGCGGGCGCTGCGCCCGCGCCGATCGTCAGGCTGCTGCCGGGTGACAGCGTGAGCTCTCCGATGGAGACCGAGGCGTTGGAGAGCGTGACGGCCGCGGCCCCGGTGATGCACGCATCGACGTCGGGGCCGTCGGGTATTCCGGCGGTCCAGTCCGCGGCCGTGTTCCAGTCTCCCGATGAGCCGCCGCCGGTCCAGTTGTCGTTACAGGTCAACGACTCCGTGGGGGGCGCACTTCCCAGCACGGTCGACGCGTCGAACACGGTCGTCGTCCCCGCCACCACGACGAGCCCGGCGACGACGGCACCGACTCGGTGCGCCAGGTGCCGATGAGGTCGGCGTGCCGCGCTGCGCAAGCCGGCATCGCGTCGTCCCACGCTGCCCTCCCGGGGACCGTCCACTGGCGGGCGCCCGTTCGCCCACGCGCAGTCCGGCGTTCCCCGCTCCATTGTGTCCGTTGCATGCCGCCGGTGGTAGGCGCAAAGCGGGACCAGGTCGCAGATTTCATGCGTGGCACACGGGAATCGTGCGCCGGTGGCGCGCCTGCGTCACCCGGCGTCGAGGTCGGCCCACCCCATGGATTTCCCGACCGCACGGCGCCAGCCGGCTTGCAGTGCGTCGGCCAGCTCGGCCGGCAGCTCCGGTTCGAAGACGGTGTCCGCGTGCCAGAGCCCGGCCAGCTCCGCCAGGGACGCCCACACCCCCTCGGCCAGCCCGGCCGCAGTGGCGGCACCGAGCGCGGTCGACTCGAGCGACGCCGGACGCGCCACCGGCATGCGGCTCTGTTCGGCCTGCAGCGAGAGGAGGAGGTCCATGGCGGCGGCGCCCCCGTCCACCCGCAGCGCGGACAGTGGGTGGGCCGACGCGGCGGCCATGGCATCGGTCATGTCGCGCACCTGGAACGCCATAGCTTCCACACAGGCGCGGGCGAGGTGGGCGCGGCCCACGCCACGCGTGAGGCCGGTGACGATGCCGCGCGCCCGGGGATCCCACCACGGACTTCCGAGCCCTGTCAGCGCGGGGACGAACGTGACGCCACCGCTGTCGGGCACCGATGCCGCCAACGGCCCGACCTCGGCGGCCGACGCGATGATGCCGAGCCCGTCGCGCAGCCACTGGATGGCCGCACCCGAGACGAAGGCCGACCCCTCGAGCGCGTACGCCACCCGGCCGTGCGTGCCGTCCGCGTGGTCACCGAGGTCCCAGGCGCAGCTGACGGTGAGCCCGTCGGGCGCGGCCGGTCGGTCGGGGCCGGTGTTGGCCAGCGCGAAGCTGCCGGTCCCGTAGGTGACTTTGACCATGCCCGGTTCGAAGCAGGCCTGCCCGAACAGCGCGGCCTGCTGGTCGCCCAGCACGCCCGACACCGCGACGCCGTCGAGGACCGCGGAGGCGGGGCCGAGGTCGCCGAGCGCCGCGGTGCCGAAGCGGCCCGCCGACGGCTGGACGTCCGCCAGCGTGTGCGCGGGCACGCCGAAGAGGTCGCAGAGCTCGGGGGACCAGGTGAGGGTCGCGGTATCGAGCAGAAGGGTGCGGCTGGCGTTGGACGGGTCGGTGGCGTAGGTGCCGCCGCGGGCGCCACCGGTGAGGTTCCACAGCACCCAGGTGTCGACGGTGCAGAAGGAGAGGTTCGGATCGTCGGGAGCGAGGGCCAGGTCGCCGTGACGAAGCAGCCAGGCCGCCTTCGTGGCGCTGAAGTACGGATCGAGGACGAGGCCGGTGGTGGCACGCACGAGCGGGAGGTGGCCCGCCTCGGTGAGCTCGGCGCACAACGCCGCGGTGCGCCGGTCCTGCCAGACGATGGCGCGGTGCAGAGGCTGCCCGGTCGAGCGGTCGAAGGCCACGAGCGTCTCGCGCTGGTTCGTGATGCCGAGGGCGGCGACCCCGTCGCCCCGCTCGGCCAGGCGGGCGCCGAGCTCGGCCAGGGTGTGGCGGACGGCGTCCCAGATCTCACCGGGGTCGTGCTCGACCCAGCCGGGCCGGGGGAAGTGCTGGGCCAGCTCCGTGTAGGCGAGGTCGGTGACCCGGGCCTGCTCGTCGACCGCGAGGGCGCGCACCCCGGTCGTGCCCGCATCGATGGCGACGACGACCCTGGCCATGCGCAGCCGAGGGTAGTGCTCGCGGGTATTCGCCGCCCCGGAGGGGGGTTTGGGAGGGCATGGCGTGCAAACAATCGCGAACGGCCCGTGACCTGCACGAATGGTGCACGCATAGGGTTGACAAGGGCGTAACTACAATGCTGTAATGACACATCATCTCGTGTCTCGGGGAGGGGCCAACCACTACATCTTGTGGTCAGGCGATGCAACCCCCCTTCCGAGCGCCGGATCGGGAGACACGCCGTGCGAACACCTTTCCGCTGGACTGGGGAGGGGTGACGGCGGCGACCGGCAGGCAGTCAGGCAGTAGCAGGCAAGCAGCGAAATCCCCAGAACGACCCGCAGAGAACGACCCCAACAGCCCCAACAGGAGGACCCCAGCGCCATGGCCATCGCCCCCCAGCGATCCGAGATCGGCATCCGCCGGCACTTCACCACCGAAGGCGTCCATCCCTACGACGAGGTCGCCTGGGAGCGGCGCGACGCCCGGATCACGAACTACCGGGACGGCACCGTGGCCTTCGAGCAGCTCGACGTGGAGGTGCCCGAGTCCTGGAGCGTGAACGCCACCAACATCTTGGCGCAGAAGTACTTCCGCGGCACCCTCGGCACCGACGAGCGCGAGTGGTCGCTGCGCCAGGTGGCCGACCGGGTGGCCGACACGCTGACGGCGTGGGGCATCAAGGACGGCTACTTCGTCGACGACGAGGAGGCCCTGGTCTTCAACCACGAGCTGAAGTACCTCATCATCCACCAGAAGGCCGCGTTCAACTCGCCGGTCTGGTTCAACATCGGCGTGCAGGGCGTGCCGCAGCAGGGGTCCGCGTGCCAGCCCTATGACGCTTTGGTCAGCACCCCCGAGGGACTTGTGCCTATCGGGAGGTTGGTCGAGGAAGGAGCGATCGGGAGGAAGGTCCTCGATGCCCAGGGCGTGACGAGCATCGTTGCGGTGAAGCACAACGGCAGAAAAGAAGTGTTGCGCCTTCGGACGAAGTCTGGGCATCAGCTCGACGTGACTGGCGACCATCTTGTGTGGAGGGCAAGCGATGAGGCGTACGGAAGGTTCGTTCCGGCCGCTGAGTTGAAGGTCAACGACAAGCTGACGTGGCACCGGGGCGAGTCGTACGGTCGAGGTGAAATTGCTCGTCGAGACGTCGCCGAAGCGGCTTTGGTCGGCTGGCTCCAATCGGATGGGTTTGTCGGTCAGTACGAAGGCACGAATCGTTCGCTGGCGATTGAGGCGATGACGGTTACCGAGCCAGAGCGTCAGTGGGTTCTCACTGCCCTTGACACGGTGTTCCCCGACGTCCACCGTCACGAGCGGAATGTGACGACCCTCGATACTTCGTTGGACTGTCGACGGACGCGCCTGTACGGCAGGGAGCTCACTGACTTCGTCGAGAAGTGGAATCTGCGAACTCGGGGCCTGGAGATGTCGGTGCCCGAAGGACTCTTCGAAGCACCCCTGCCCGTAGTCACCGCCTATCTGCGGAGTGTCTTCCAAGCAGAGGGGTACGTGCAGGTTGGAGAGCGCTCAGCCTTCATCGGTGTCGACATGATTTCCGAGGGCATCATCCGAGGGATGCAGGCATTGCTTGCACGATTCGGAATCTTCTCCCGTGTCCGCTTCAAGGCCGACCGGCGCCATGACCGGAAGGGTTGTTGGTCGCTCACGATCCGAAGTCTCGGAGACAGGATCACCTTTGCTGATGAGATCGGATTTATTGATCCGACAAAAGAGAACAAGCTTCTGAGGAGCCTCGAGCTCGAAGGCCGCGCTTCGAAGCCGACCAAGCGCTTGGAGATCCAGAGCATCGAGAATCTCGGAGAGATGGATGTGTATGACATCCAGACCGAGAGTGGCGAGTATCTGAGCTCGAATCTGCGGGTCCACAACTGCTTCATCCTCTCGGTCGAGGACCGGATGGACTCGATCCTCAACTGGTACACGGAGGAAGGCATCATCTTCAAGGGCGGCTCGGGCGCCGGCGTCAACCTGTCGCGCATCCGCTCCTCCAAGGAGCTCCTGAAGGGCGGTGGCACGGCCTCGGGCCCCGTGAGCTTCATGCGCGGCGCCGACGCCTCGGCCGGCACCATCAAGTCCGGCGGGAAGACGCGCCGCGCCGCCAAGATGGTCATCCTCGACGCCGACCACCCCGACGTGGAGGACTTCATCTGGTGCAAGGCGATCGAGGAGCGCAAGGCCCGCGTGCTGCGCGACGCCGGCTTCGACATGGACCTCGACGGGGCCGACAGCCACTCGACCCAGTACCAGAACGCCAACAACTCGGTGCGGGTGACCGACGAGTTCATGGAGGCCGTGATCGACGGGCGCGACTGGGACCTCACGGCACGCACCGACGGTGCGGTGGTCCGCACGGTGCCGGCCCGCGACCTCTTCCGCCAGATCGCGCATTCGGCGTGGGAGTGCGCCGACCCGGGCCTGCAGTACGACACCACCATCAACCGCTGGCACACGGCGCCGGTGACGGGGCGTATCAACGGAAGCAACCCATGCTTCCCGGGCTCGGCCAAGGTGCACACGGACAAGGGGCTGATCCCGTTCCGCGAGCTCCTCGAGCGGGCCAACGGGGGAGAGACGTTCGGGATCTACACGCACGACGCGACGAACCCCGACGAGCCGTCCCAGGAGATGGTGATCACCTCACCCGAGGCCTTCATGATCACGGGCTACAACGACATCGTGAAGTTGCGCCTCGACAACGGGGTGGAGCTGCGGTGCACGCCGTCGCACAAGATCTTCACGGCGAACCGTGGCTACGTGGAAGCTCGCCATCTCCTCTTCGAGGACGAGGTGAAGCTCCTGGACCTCGAGGCTCCGGCGGTCGAGGCCGACCTGGGCCTCCCCGTCTCTTCGGATCCGGCGGACTACTGGACGAAGGGTGACCACGCGCTGCCGCTGCGCTTCCCCGACATGTGGTCGGAGGAGTTCGCGCACTATCTCGGCTGGCTCGTGGGTGACGGCTCCACGTCAGGGACCACAGTGGCCTCCATTTACGGGAGCGAGGAGGACCGGGACGAGATTCTGCCGCGGCATGCCGAGCTGCTCGACTGGGTGAACTGCGAGCGCCCGATCAAGCTGTCCGAGCAGGCGAACGGCACTGCCCAGCTGCGCCTGGCCCGGCGCGCCTTCAAGCAGTTCATCGAGGCGTTGGGGATCAAGTCGGTCAAGGGGCCCGAGAAGTCGGTGCCGTGGTCCATTGAGCAGGCGCCGGCCGAGATGGTGGCGGCCTTCCTGCGGGGGCTCTATGACGCCGACGGGTGCGTGGTGAACTCCAGTCAGCGCTACGTGGGTTTGGTTTCCGCTTCGTCGGAGCTGGTGCGCGGCGTACAGACCATGCTCAGCACCTTCGGGATCATGAGCCGCATCTACCAGACGCGCTCGGCGTCGAAAGAGGGATCATTCTCCTACACCAACAAGGCCGGCGAGACCAAGACCTACGGCCAGTTGGCCGCTTACGACCTTCGCATCACGTCGGAGTCGATCGTCCGCTTCGCCCAGCACATCGGGTTCTCACTCAGCCGTAAGGCGGGGCTCCTGCGCAGTCTGGTGGTCGATGCGCCGAGGGCTCCGTACTTGGCGCGCACCACGGCACACCTGCTCGAGCGCACGAACGACGGCGTCGAGCTGACCTACAACCTCAGCGAGCCGCGCAACCACTCGTACGTGGTAAATGGGGTAGTTGTACGCAATTGCAGTGAGTACGTTCACCTCGACGACTCAGCCTGCAATCTGGCCTCCATGAATTTGCTCACCTTCCTCGACGAGAACGACGAGTTCGACGTGGAGGGGTTCAAGGCGGGCGTGTCGGTCGTGTTCACCGGCCAGGAGATCATCGTCGGCAACGCCGACTACCCGACCGAGAAGATCGGCGAGACGACACGCGCCTTCCGCCAGCTCGGCATCGGCTACGCCAACCTGGGCGCGCTGCTCATGGCGCAGGGCCTGCCCTACGACTCCGACGCCGGGAGGGCCTGGGCGGCCGCCATCACGGCACTGTTGACCGGGCACGCCTACGCCACCTCGGCGCGGACGGCGGCCCGCATGGGTCCCTTCGCCGGCTACCACGAGAACGCCGAGCCGATGCTCAACGTCCTGCGCATGCACCAGGCCGAGGCGGCCCGCATCGACGAGGACGTCGTGCCGCCCGAGCTTCTCTCGGCGGCGCAGGAGTCCTGGGACCGGGCGGTCGACCTGGCCGAGGCCTACGGCGTGCGCAACTCGCAGGCTTCGGTGCTGGCGCCGACGGGTTGCCTGGTGGGTGGCACGCTGGTGTCGACCGCACGCGGACTCGTCCGGCTTCGCTCCCTCGGAGATCCGGACGGAGCGAAGTGGCAGGATCTGGGGATCGAGGTGGCCACCGACGAGGGGCCTCGCGAGGCAACGAAGTTCTTTGTCAATGGCCTCGAGCCTGTGGTCACGGTCGACACGGGGCGGGGCTATCGGGTGCAGGGGACAACCACGCACCGGGTGAAGGTCGTGGAGCACGAAAGCGGAGAGTGGGTGTGGCGGCGATTCTCCGACGTCAGGGCGGGGGACATGGTCCCGCTCGCCCTCGGGTCGTTGGTGGGCCAGGCGCAGGAGGTGCCGCTGCCTCCCCTCGCCGAGGCCTACTGGACGGGAGAGCACCACGTGGTGGTTCCCGCGCGGATGACCCCGGCACTCGCCGAAGTGGTCGGATACTTCATGGGCGACGGGTCGCTGCACAGCCGGGGACTGCGTTTCTGCGTTGCCGATACCGACTTCGACGTGACCGAGCGTCTGGCGATCCTGGCCAAGGATTGCTTCGGCGTTGCAGTCACGGTGACCCCGAAGCAGGGTTATGCGGAGCTGCGCATCGACTCGGTGCGCCTCGCCATGTGGTGGGATGCCTGCGGATTCACCAAGCGTCCACGGAACGACGGCCATGTCGGCAAGGGTTACGAGGCCCATGTGCCGGACGCAGTGCTCTACGCCAACGACCCGGAGGTCTATGGCGCCTTCGTGCGCGGCCTCTACGAGGCGGACGGGGACACGAGCTCTGGCTATCCCACGCTGAAGAACACGTCGCTGCAGATGGTGCGTGATGTGCAGTCGCTCCTGCTGGCGCTCGGGTTCCCCACCACGCTTTCGGTCAAGGACCGGACCAAGAGTTCGAGCTGGGGGAATGCACCTCTGGCCACGCTACGGCTGCTGAACAGCTCGTACAGCTCACGTTGGCTCGACCAGATCGGATTCATGAGCGACCGCAAGAACGGCGGCGTGCACGTCGCCGACCCGGTGGTCGCACAGACCGGCCGTCTGGACTACATCCCGCTGACCAGGTCGTTGATCGATCGGCTCGCGCCTCTGAACGGCCGCCTTCGCCGGGTCCTCTTGATGGAGCAGTCACGAGGGCGCGTGAGCCGTCGCATCGCCACCGAGCTCTTCGAGCGGACCGGAGACGCGGAGCTGGGCCACCTTCTTGGGTTCTTCTACGACGCCGTGGCGTCGGCGGAACTGGGTGAGGAGCAGTTCACCTACGACGTGTCGGTTCCCGACAACGTGACCTATGTGGCGAACGGGTTCGTCAGCCACAACACCATCGGCCTGCTGATGGACTGTGACACCACTGGCGTCGAGCCCGACCTCGGCCTGGTCAAGACCAAGAAGCTGGTGGGCGGCGGCACCATGTCGATCGTCAACCAGACGGTGCCGCGGGCGCTGGCGAAGCTGGGTTACGGGGTCGAGCAGTCCGAGGACATCGTCGCCTACATCAACGAGAACATGTCGATCCTCGGCGCGCCGCACATCGCGCCGGAGCACCTGCCGGTGTTCGCCTGCTCCATGGGTGACAACACCATCCACTACTCGGGCCACATCCGCATGATGGGGGCGGTGCAGCCCTTCATCAGCGGGGCCATCTCCAAGACGGTGAACATGCCCGAGGACGTGAGCGTCGAGGACGTGGAGCAGCTCCACATCGACGCCTGGCGTCTCGGCATCAAGGCCGTGGCCATCTATCGGGACAACTGCAAGGTGGCGCAGCCGCTGTCGACGACCAAGAAGGAGGCCGCGGCGATCGGTGGCGACGCGGCGCCGGCCGGCTCGGACGCCGAGGCGCGCGACCGTGCGGTCACGGCCCGTATCGCCGAGCTCGAGGCGGCACTGGTGCACGAGCAGCAGCGGACAACGGGTTCGGTGGTGGTGGGCGCGGTGCGCGAGCGCCTGCCCCGCAAGCGCAACTCCGAGACGTTCTCGTTCCGGGTGGCCGACTGCGAGGGCTACGTCACAGTGGGCCAGTACGAGGACGGCCGTCCGGGTGAGGTGTTCGTCAAGGTCTCCAAGCAGGGCTCGACCCTGGCTGGGATCATGGACGCCTTCTCCATCTCCATCAGCTTGGGGCTGCAGCATGGCGTGCCGCTGGCCACCTTCGTGCGCAAGTTCGCCAACATGAAGTTCGAGCCGGCGGGCATCACGGACGACCCTGAGCTGCGCATCGCCACGAGCCTCATCGACTACATCTTCCGCCGGATGGCGCTGGACTTCCTCACGCCCGAAGAGCGGACGGACCTCGGCATCCTCTCCACGCAGGAGCGTACGCAGCCGACACTGCCCGGCGTGGAGGAGATGGCGACCCCGTCGGTCGGCCTGGTCGACGACGGCCTGAGCAACGGACGGGCCGGAGCCGAGCCGGCGTCACAGGCGCTGGCCCGGGCCGAGCAGCTCGATGCGCCCCTCTGCTACAGCTGCGGCAACACCATGCAGCGGGCGGGCTCGTGCTACGTGTGCGGGAGTTGCGGGTCGACCAGCGGGTGCTCATAGAGTCGGGGGTCATGCGATGTCCCGCGTGATCGGTCACGAATGTCCGGCCTTCGGTCAGCAATCTTTGGCGATCGGTTACGTGGACATTTAGCGCCGATGGAGCCAATCACTCGATCCGACGCTCCGATGCAGGGTGGTGCCCAGGGGCGGAATTCGAGCAAGCGGACCTTTTGTTGATGCGGTCGGACTAGGAGTTCGACTCGCTGGACAGCCGACTCTTGACGGCTGATCGGGCGCGGCCGATCACGGCCATATCGTCGTGAAGAACGCTGACAATGTTCGTTCCAGCCAAAATCACACCGAGCTCAAAGGCGAGTTGCTGGGGATCAGTGGCAACGGGCAGTTCGCCCCGATCAACGGCCGCGCTGGCTTCGCGTCCGAGCAAGTCGCGCCACTGCTGTTGGATGAGAGCGACCTCGTCATGGACGCGTCCGGGGCGTCCGCCAACCTCGGCGGAGGCGGAGACGAAGAAGCACCCACCGGGAAAGACGCGCCGTTCGACGTAGGAGAGGTAGCCCTCACAAAGGGCGAGTAGGCGCTGGCGCCCGGGCTCAGTCGCATTCAGTGCCGGGGCGACGACCTCAGTAATGAAGCTGTCGCGTGCTGCGTTGATGGTCGCCAGCTGGAGTTCTTCCTTGGAGCCGAAGAGCGCGTAGACGCTGCTCTTGGCGATGCCGGTGGCGTCGGCCAACCGTCCGATCGAGATCCCTTCGATTCCCTCGATCGTTGCCAGCTGCGCTGCCTGTTCCACGACGCGGGCGCGTGAGCGCTCTCCCGGGGCCCGGGTTTGCTTCTTTGCGGTCTCCTCCTCGGCCATCGGGACTCCTGGTTCAGCCTTGGCTCTTGATCTTAGACGGACGAGCGTCTATCATTCTTGCACGGTCGTGCGTCTAAGGAGGTCGATGTCGACGAGCGGGGTGGACTGGGAAGAAGCCGGGCGGGGTTGGGGAGCCCGAGCCTCGGAATGGGCCTACTTGTGGGAGCCGTATGCGCTTCCGGCCAATGAGGTGATCTTGGATCGACTTGGCGTCGAGGCCGGAGTCCGTCTCCTGGACATCGCGTGTGGCTCGGGCTTTGCCGCCTCGGTGGCCGCCCGCAGGGGCGCCGTGGTCTCGGGGATCGATGCGTCTGAGCAACTCGCCACGATTGCCGCGGCGCGGACGCCTGCTGGGAGCTTTCGGGCCGGAAACATGTTCGCTCTGCCCTACCCGGATGAGAGCTTCGATGTCGCCACCAGTTTCAACGGGATCTGGAAGGGGTGCGAGGGTGCCCTCGAAGAGGCGAAACGCGTGCTGGTCCCCGAGGGCCGTTTGGGCCTCACCTTTTGGGGCCGGTTCGAGCGGCTGGGGCTGATGCCCTATTTCCTCAAGGTCATTGAGTTGTCTCCATCCAGCCACAGCGCGGCAACGACAGAACAAGGCGACACGCAGAATGTGATCGAGGACATGCTCAATGCTGCGGGACTTAAGGCCCACGAACGAGGGACCGTGAACGTGGTCAACGAATGGCCCGACACGTCGACCGCCGTTCGAGCGCTCGCAGCAGCTGGGCCGTCCGTACCGGCGATCGAAGCGGTCGGCTACGAAGCATTCTGCGAAGCGTTGCGAGAGGTCATCTCGCCGTTATGCGATCGAGATATAGGCGTCCGGATTACGTCCGAGTTCGACTGGATCACCGCGGAGGCTGCGTGATCCCCAGCAGGCGGCGAAAAAGCAATGTCTGGCATCCCGTCAGATCACTCAACAGGAGGTAGAGCGCTGTGCCGTTCGTCAACGTCAAGGTCATCGAAGGGGTCTTCTCGGCCGACCAGAAGCAGGACATGGTGCGTCGGCTGACCGACACCATGGTGGAGATCGAGGGTGAGAACATGCGCGCGGTCACGTGGGTGGTCGTGGAGGAAGTGAAGAGCGGCGATTGGGGCATCGCCGGCAACCCGTTGAGCACTGCCGGCGTGAGGGCGCTGGCACTTGGCCAACCGGACGGCTGATACATGCCATCGATAGCTGTCCACTTGAAGTTCGCGCCAGAATCGCCGATTTCGCGACACGTTTCCGGAGGACTGCTCACCAGGCGTAGCCGTCGGCTCCTTCGGTGGCCGGACACCAAGGACCAAGGTCCCTGGTGCGCAACTTGGGCCCGCTTTACTGTGGTCGGCATGGACGAGCGCACCGAGTTGCAGCGAAACGGACACTGGAAAACTGCCGTGTGGGCCCTGCGCGTCGGTTTCGTAGCTCTCGCCACGATCTTGGTGGGCGCCATCGTGCTGTCGTCCGGTGGTACGCCGTGGATCCTGGCCGCCGGCGTGATCTTCTGGCTCGCCTGCGCGGTGGTCATCGCGACCGGGTTCCTCCTGACACTGCACGACCTGCCCGAGCCTCGACCCGGGTTCTGGTCGATGCGGTGGACGATCGTTCACGACGCCGTCGGCGTGAGGGTCCGGACCGGCGCTCCCCGCTGAGGGTCTGCCGTTCGGCGAGCCGGGCGACCGGGCCGAGGTCGTCTTAAAGGACCACCACCGGAACGGCAGCGGTCTACGTGTCGATGGCCGCCCGCAGCTGGGCCAGCCGGTCGGGCTTGAGCGAGTACCAGACCCACTTGCCCCGCCGGTCCCCTTGGACGAGGCCGGCGTCGCTGAGCACCCTGAGGTGATGCGACACGGTGGGTTGGCTCTTGGCCAACGGCTCGACGAAGTCACAGACGCAGACTTCACCTTCGGGAGCGGCCGCCAAGATGCTGAGCACCCGGAGTCGGACCGGGTCCGCCAGCGCAGCGAACCCGCTGGCCAGCTCGGCGGCATCGGTCGTGTCGAGTGGTGCGGCCAGGACGGATGCACAGCACTCCGCTTGCCGGGTCTTGGCCGCAACTGCTTGCTTGCTCACGGGTCCACCACCTTCACATTGACATCCATCGATACATACGCCATACTCAATGCATCGACCAACGTCGATGCTAACAGGAGGTCACGATGTCGAGGGTCCAACTCGCACTCAACGTCAGCGACATCGACGAGGCCGTCGAGTTCTACACCAAGCTCTTCGGGACCGAGCCGGCCAAGCGCCAGCCGGGATACGCCAATTTCGCCATCGCAGATCCGCCCCTGAAATTGGTGCTGATGGAGGACACCAGCGCACGGGGCAACGGTGTCGCCGGGGCGTTGAACCACCTCGGCGTCGAGGTCCAGACGACCGACGAGGTAGCTGCCGCCACCGGCCGTCTGAGTGCGACGGGGATCGAGACCGAGGTCCAAGAGCAGACCACCTGTTGCTTCGCCGTCCAGGACAAGGTGTGGGTGAACGACCCCGACGGTGCGCCCTGGGAGGTCTACACCGTCCTCGCCGATGCCCCGGCCGAGACCGGCATTGCCGGCGACGGATCGTGTTGTGTCCCCGAGGCAGTCGCCGATGAAGCGGTGAGCCTGCGCGCCACGCGCGCCGGCTCGTCCTGCTGCTGAGCAAGGCGGGCCATCGGGGAGATCGCCGTGAGGGACACCGTCTTGTGGCGGCGCCTGCTCGCCGAGTTCTTGGGCAGCGCATTCCTGGCTGCCATCGTCATCGGCTCGGGCATCGCGGCGCAGAACCTGTCCCCGGGCGACGTCGGCCTCCAGCTCTTCGAGAACGCTGCGGCGACAGCGGCAGGCCTCTTCGCCATCATCTTGATGTTCGGGCCCATTTCGGGTGGCCACTTCAACCCGATCGTGTCGTTCGTCGACGCCGGCTTCGGCGGACTCAAGTGGAAGGACGCCGCCGCCTACCTCCCGTTCCAGACGCTCGGGTGCATCTGCGGGGCGATCCTCGCCAATGCGATGTTCTCCGAGGCCGCCATCTCAATCTCGACCAAGCACCGGGCGTCTGGGCCGCACTGGCTCTCCGAGGTCGTCGCCACCGTGGGACTGATCCTGGTGATTTTCGCACTGGCCCGCTCGGGCCGCTCCCACCTCGCTCCGGCCGCCGTCGGTGCCTACATCGGTGCGGCCTACTTCTTCACGAGCTCGACCAGCTTCGCCAACCCCGCCATCACGGTCGGCCGCATGTTCTCCAACACCTTCGCCGGCATCGCCCCCTCCTCGGTCCCGAGCTTCATCTCCGCCCAGATCGTCGGGGGTGTGCTGGCTTTCGGACTGATCAAGGGCCTGTATCCGGGAATGACCAAAGCCGAGGCCGCCGACGTCATCGAGCCGCACCTGCGCGGCGAGGACGACCTAGAGACCCGCTGATCCCGACGCACCGAAAGGATCCCCATGCACCTCGTAGCCATCGGCGGCAGTGACGCCGGCATCAGCGCCGCGCTGCGCGCGCGCGAGCTCGACCCGACCACAGAGGTCACGGTGGTCGTGGCCGACGCCTATCCCAACTTCTCCATCTGTGGCATCCCTTACTACGTCTCGGGCGAGGTCACTCACTGGCGCAACCTCGCCCATCGCACCCTCGACGACCTCAAAGCCACCGGGATGCAGGTGCGCTTGAACACCCTGGCCACCAAGATCGACGTGGCTGGTCGTCGGCTCCACGTGGTCGACGAGACGGGCGCCGAGGACCAGATCGCCTACGACCAGCTCGTGGTGGGGACCGGGGCCGTCTCGGCCCGTCCGCCCATCGAGGGCCTTGTTGGTCCCGATGCTCTCGGGCCAGCCGACGGGGTGCATCTCCTGCACTCGATGGGCGACACCTTCGAGCTGGTGCGCACCCTCGAGGAGGACCAACCAGCCAGTGCGGTCATCGTCGGTGCCGGGTACATCGGGCTCGAGATGGCCGAAGGACTGACCGCCCGGGGGTTGACGGTCACGCAGTTCGAGCAGCTGCCCGAGGTGCTCCCGACGGTGGACCCCAGCCTGGGTGCCCTTGTCAACGGGGCGCTGCGCGAGCACGGCGTTGCGGTGAGACCCAACACGACGGTCAAGCGCATCGCCCCGGCCCCGCAGGGATCGGCCGGCCGTTTCCACATCGATGCTGTCGAGTCGTCGGGCGCCGAGTTGACCGCCTTTGCGGACTTGGTGCTCGTCGTGGTCGGCGTGCGTCCCGACACGGCGTTGGCGGCCGAAGCCGGGGCCACCCTCGGCATCGGCGGAGCCATCAGCGTGGACCGGGGCATGCGCACCAACCTCGAGGGTGTCTTCGCCGCCGGGGACTGCGTCGTGACCCACCACCGTCTGATGGGCCTCACCTACCTCCCGCTCGGCACCACGGCGCACAAACAGGGCCGAGTGGCCGGCGCCAACGCCGTGGGTGCGAGTGCCGAGTTCGCCGGCAGTCTCGGGACTCAGGTCGTCAAAGTCTTCGACATGGTGGCGTCACGCACCGGGCTGCGTGACCACGAGGCGACCGCCGCCGGCTTCGACCCCGTGACCGTCGAGTTCGAGGCCGACGACCACAAGGCGTACTACCCGGGCAGCCATCGCATCCGTATGCGCTACACGGGCGATCGCCGGACCGGCCGACTCCTCGGCCTGCAGCTCTTCGGGCACAAGAACGCCGAGGTGGCCAAGCGCATCGACATTGCGGCCGCAGCTATCTACAACGAGATGACCGTCGACGCCATGAGCGAGCTCGACCTGTCCTACACGCCGCCGCTGGGCAGCCCCTGGGATGCGGTGCAAATGGGGGCTCAAGCATGGGTTCGAGAGAGCGGACCGAGCGGTGACTGAGTACACGGTGCCCGCCGGCCAGCCTGCAACCCAGACGGGGAGGGAGCAGTACGCGAATCCGCTGTCCCTGGGTCATGTCCCCATTTGAATATGACGCGTCAAAGTGGGGCATCGCACACGTCACCGATGTAGAGTCGGAGGAGGCTCACTGCCGAGGCGGGTGACGACTTGTGACGGCGATCTCCACCGGCAGCGCCGAGGCTGGTGGAATCGAGGCCACCGGCTTGACCAAATCCTACGGATCGGTCCAAGCGGTTCGCGGGATCGATCTCCGGATTGAGCCCGGCGAGACCGTCGCACTTCTCGGACCGAACGGAGCAGGCAAGACGACGACGATCGACATGATCCTCGGCCTGCGACACCCCGACGCCGGAGCGGTCAGCGTGTGCGGCCTCCCACCGGCGAGGGCAGTCAGATCAGGCTGGGTCGGTGGGATGCTCCAGACCGGGTCACTGCCGGACCACCTGCGTGTTCGTGAGTTGCTCAGGCTTGTTGCCTCCTACTACCCGCAGCCTCTTGATGTCGCGGATGTGCTTCGACGCACGGGGCTCAGCGACCTCGCAGAGCGTTGGACGACGAAGCTCTCCGGCGGGCAAGCGCAGCGGGTGCGCTTCGCCACGGCCCTCGTCGCCAATGCCGATCTCTTGGTGCTCGACGAGCCGACTGCTGGCATCGACGTCGAGGGTCGGCACGAGTTCTGGGAGGTGATGCGCGGGGTCGCCGCAGAAGGAAAGACCGTCGTCTTTGCTACCCACTACCTCGAAGAGGCCGATGCGTTCGCGGACCGGATCGTGCTCATCGCCCGTGGGTCCATCGTCGCCGACGGGCCGGCGACCGAGATCAAGGCGAAGGCGGGGACTCGAACGGTCCGAGCGACGCTGCCGGTGGTCGACCTCTCGTCACTTCGGGCCCTGCCCGGTGTGATGAACGTCGAGCGACACGGTGAAACGGTGGTGCTTTCGTGCTCGGACGCCGACGTGGCGCTCCCGGCACTGTTCGCAACGTTCCCTGAGGTGCGCGACGTCGAAGCAAGCGGCGGAAGCCTCGAAGAAGCGTTCCTCGAGCTGACAGCCGAGCCGGTCGACCCCCCTCCCGAGGAGGCGGAGGAATGAATGCGGCCACACACGTGCGCTACGAGCTCCTCCGCTCCTACCGCAATCCCCTGACGTGGGCGCTCTCTTTGGCGCTTCCGCTCGTCGTGTACTACGCGGTCGGTTCGGCCAACCGCCATGCGTTCGTCTACGCCGCTGGTGTCTCTTTTCCTCTCTACTTCATGACCGGGATGGCGGCCTATGGCGGGATGTTCGCCGCCATCGGACCCGGTGCCCGTCTCGCGCGCGACCTGCGCGGGGCTGGACCCGCCAGTTGCGGATCACGCCACTGCGGGTCCGCACCGACTACCTCGCGAAGACGCTCGCCGCCTACCTCGTGGTGCTGCCAACGCTCGTCTTGGTCTTCCTGGCCGGCGCAACGCTTGGAGTGCGGCTCAACGTGGCGCAATGGTTGGAGATGGGCGGCCTCATACTTGTTGGCTTGGTGCCGTTCGTCTTGATCGGCCTCATCCTGGGTCACCTGATCGCGACCGATTCCCTCGTGCCGGTCATGGGCTGGCTCGTCGTCTTCTTCGCCCTCTTCGGCGGAGCGTTTGGGAGCTTGTTCAACAGTGGAGCGATGCTGACTGTCGTCAAGGTGCTGCCCTCCTACTGGCTCGTGCATGCCGGCGCGGCCGCGCGCCTCCACGGGGACTGGCCGGCAGAGGGATGGATCGTCCTCGTCTGCTGGACCGCCGCGCTCATCCCACTCGCCGCCTTCGCCTACCGTCACGACACCGGCGCGGCGTGAGATCGGTCATCCTCAGAGCCAATCTTCGACATCGTCAGCACAGCGGTCCGCGCAGACTTCTCAATCCGACTTGTTGACAACAAAGGTGGAGCGGAGCGCGTCGAGCTTCGCTACTGCACCGGCGTTGAACTCGGGGAAAAGATGGCAGTGGCGGAGGAGTGGGAGATGTGCGCGCTCCATCGCCGTCCCCGTCGTGGCGCGAAGGTGGGCCGCGTGACCCTTGTCGCGCCACGGCTGCTCCGGCACAATCCGTAGCATGGATGAACCGCCGGAACTGCAGCACAACGGATACTGGAGGATGGCCGTCTGGGCCCTCCGCGTTGGATACCTCGGACTGATCGTCGGCATCGTGGGCCTCATCGTGCTGTTGTCGGGATCCACGCCGTGGATCCTTGCGGTCGGGGCACTCATCTGGCTCGCCGCCGCTGCGGTCACCCTCACCGGGTTCTTCCTGGCCCGGAACCAGCTCCGGGAGCCGCGCCCCGGATACTGGCCGATGCGGTTCATGCTCATCCGCGACTCCATCAGCGCTCTGCCGTCTGCCCAACGGTCCTGACGGTCACGCCATGGTGGCGTCGAGCTCCTCGTGCACCTTCCTCAACAGTGGTGCGTTCGAGCAAAAGCGAGGCTCCTGTTGACCGCAACAGTGGGGGGCCGGGTAGAATAGGGCTCCGTACATACCCGACGACACCAGGAGGTGAGCCAGATGAGATTCGAAACAATGCGATCAGAACCCCCCAGTACCTGGCTCCCTCCGATGCCCGCTCGCTCGAGGTAGCTGGTTCGGAGGCGCAGGAGACCCTGCGCCTCCGTCGAATTCCGGCAATCCCGACGACGCGCTCGGTGGACGTAGCCCTGTAGATCTCCCGACCTCGTCGCGATCAGGATCGCGTCGCGCTCCTGGACCGAGGTCCACGCCAGAGCGGCCGTCTGTCGGCGCGCAATGCGCGCCTCTGTCGCTCGTCCTTCAAACCGAAAGGATTTGCCATGTCTCGTTTCACCCATGCTCTGACCTCGCGCGCTCCCAGGCGTTTCGAGCGCAACCCTGCCGCGTCCATCAGCGGTGTCGTCGGCGCGGTCGACCGCGCCCGCCACGAGTTCTGGGGGAGGTGCCGGCGATGATGAACGACGTCTTCGACACCGGCGCGGTCCTCGACCCCGAGCACACAGGCGACATCCGCGGGGCGTTCGGCACCATCGCCAGAGGGGATGTGGCGGCCCGGCCGCGCCTGTCCAACAAGGTCAAGACTCTCCTCGCCATCGTCGGACCCGGCCTGATCGTCATGGTCGGCGACAACGACGCCGGGGCCTTTGGCACCTACACCCAGGCCGGCCAGAACTACGGCACGCACCTGCTGTGGACGTTGTTGCTGCTGATCCCGGTCCTCTATGTGAACCAGGAGATGGTGCTCCGTCTCGGAGCAGTCACGGGGGTGGGACACGCGCGCTTGATCCTCGAGCGCTTCGGACGCTTCTGGGGTGCCTTCAGCGTGATCGACCTGTTCGTCCTGAACGCGCTGACCATCGTGACCGAGTTCATCGGCGTCACACTGGCCGTCGGCTACCTTGGCCTGCCCAAGGTCCCCTCGGTGGTCTTGGCCGGGGTGGTGGTCGTGGCCGCGGCGAGCACAGGCAGTTTTCGGCGCTTCGAGCGTGTCTGCTTCGTGCTCATCGCCGGATCGTTGCTCTTGATCCCGATCTACCTGATGGTGCACCCACCGGCGGGGGAGATGGCCCGCAACTTCGTCGTACCGAGTCTCCCTCACGCCCAACTCTCGACGGTCATGCTGCTGATCATCGCCATGGTCGGGACGACCGTCTCCCCGTGGCAGCTGTTCTTCCAGCAGTCCTACGTCATCGACAAGCGCATCACCCCACGCTTCATGAAGTACGAGCGGGTCGATCTGTGGATCGGCATCGGCATCGTCGTCATCGGGGCGGCGGCGATGTTTGGAATCTCGGACGCGGTCTTCGCCGGCCGCGCCGGTTTCGGGCACTTCACCGACGCGGCCGGGGTGGCCAAGGGTCTCGGGACCTACGCCTCGCACGTCGCTGGAGATCTCTTCGCCATAGCGCTCCTCGACGCCAGCATCATCGGCGCAGCGGCTGTCGGCCTGGCGACGGCATATGCCAGCGCGGACGTGCTGGGGGTGAACCACTCGTTGCACCGGTCGGTGGGCCAGGCCAAGGGTTTCTACGCCTGCTACGGAGGCCTGATGGCGGTCGCCGCCGCGGTGGTGCTGTTGCCAGGAGCGCCGCTCGGTCTGCTCACCGAAGGGGTGCAGACCCTGGCCGGGGTCCTTCTCCCCAGCGCCACTGTCTTCTTGCTGTTGCTCTGCAACGACGCGGAGGTGTTGGGTCCGTGGATCAATTCGAAGAAGCTGAACGTCTTTACGGCATCGGTGATCTGGGTCCTGGTCTTGCTCTCGGTGATCCTGACGGCGAGCGTGCTGTTCCCGAACATCACCAGCGTCGAGATCGTGAGCGTCCTCGTCGGCGGCGTCGCGCTCGGCGCCGTCGTCGGGCTGGTCGTGCTTCTGCGAGATCGGGCGAGGCGGGCGGCAGAGCTCACGGTGCCGCCGCAGTGGCAGGACCGCGCCACTTGGCGCATGCCTGCGCTCGAGCGGCTCTCGCGGCCGCTGCTCTCACGCCAGCGCAAGATGGGCCTTCTGATCCTGCGGGGCTACCTGCTGGTGGCCTTCCTGTTGGTCATCGTCAAGGTGGCTGAGATTGCGGTGAAGTAGGGCGTTCCCCCCTGCGGCGTGTTCGTGCGCCCAGCGGCGGGGCCGCCTGGCGGAACCGGCGACTGCGGGGCCGGGTTCTCGAGCCCAGTTGGTCGTTCAGTCGTCGAGATGGCGACGTTCGAGTCCCGCAACGATCTCGGAGAAGACGTCTTCGACATGTTGGTTGCCGTCGATCTCCAGGACCAGCCTTCGTCGGCGGTAGAACCCCAACAGGGGCTCGGTTTCGGCGACGAACACTTCAAAGCGATGTGCCACGACCTCTTCGGCGTCGTCGATCCGCCTCTCGTGCATGTCCCGAAGGCGGAGCCGACGCGTGAGCTCCTCACGTGGGACGTCGATGTGCACAACTGCCTGCAACTCGATGGACGTGACCTCCTTCGCAAGGCGGTACGCGGCTTCAGCCTGGCGAATATTCCGTGGAAACCCATCCAACACGTAGCCACCGCTGTGGGCGGCCTCTATCAAGGGTGCGGCCAACAGCTCGAGGATCAGGTCGTCGGGTACGAGGTCGCCGCTCCGGACGTACTCGACCACCTTCCTGCCTATCTCCGAATTCTCGGCGATCTGCTGGCGCAACACCTCTCCGCTCGACAAATGGGTGATCCCGTAGTGGTCCGCGAGCCTCGAGGCCTGGGTGCCCTTGCCTCCTCCGGGCGGGGCAATCAACAGGACTCGCACCAGGCAGAAGTTAGCCCTTCGAATCAGTCGCCTCCTGAGAGGAACCTGATTGCCGGATCGAGCTTCCACCGGCCATTGCGACTACCGTCGCGTGCGGACGGAGGTGACCTATGAAGGCTCTCGTAGTGGGCGGCGGCATGATGGGCCTCTGTACGGCCATGTTGCTGGCCAACGACGGCCACGAGGTGACCGTCCTGGAGCGCGACGAGCACGGCCCGCCCGATCCTGCCGCGGCCTTCGAGTCGTGGGAGCGGCGCGGGGTGAACCAGTTCCGCATGGCACACTTCTTCCTCAGCCGCTTCCGCGAGATGCTGGAGTGCGAACTGCCGCAGTTGCGCGACGGACTGGCTGGCGCCGGCGCGATCTCCTACAACGTCCTGGCCAACATCCCCGACGAATTGAAGGGTGGGCCCCGGGCCGACGACGATCGCTTCGATACCATCACCGGACGGCGACCGGTGGTGGAGTCGGTGACGGCGCAACTCTGTGCGGAGACCAAGAACGTCAGCATCCGACGCGGTTCCACCGTGCAGGCGCTGCTGGCCGGTTCCTCCAACCACAAAGGCGTGCCGCACGTCACGGGCGTGAAACTGGACTCGGACGAGGCGATCACCGCCGATCTGGTGATCGACGCCTCCGGCCGGCGCTCGGCGCTGCCGCGGTGGCTCACGGCCATTGGTGCCGCGCCGATCGTCGAAGAGCAGGAGGACTCCGGCTTCGTCTACTACGGACGGCACTTCCGTTCCGCCGATGGGCAGATGCCCGTCATGCTCGGTCCGCTGAAGCAGGACCTGGGCTCCATCGGCATTCTGACGTTGCCGGCAGACAACGGAACCTGGTCGGTCACCCTGACGGCGAGCTCGAAAGATGCCGAGCTCCGGGCGCTGCGCCACCCCAAGACGTGGGAGAGGGTGAATCGGATGCTCCCGTTGACGGCACACTGGATCGACGCCGAGCCGCTCGACGAGAGCGTGGTCGTGATGGCCAAGATCGAGGACCGGATCCGGGACTTCGCGCCGGGCGGCAATCCGGTGGCCACGGGCGTGGTCGCGGTGGCCGATTCCTGGTCGTGCACCAACCCCTCGCTCGGCCGTGGCGCCTCCATCGGCCTGCTGCACGCGCTCACGCTGCGCGACCACCTCCGGCAGCCGGACGACCCCTGGGATCTCGCGACCGGGTGGTACCGGGAAACCCGCGAGACGCTCGAACCGTGGTACCGCACCACGAAGGCCTACGACAGCCACCGGTTGCAGGAGATACAAGCCGTGATCGACGGTCGCCCCTATGCGACCGACGACGAGTTCTGGCTTCTCAACCACGGCCTCGAGGCTGCTGCCCTCGCGGACGGGGACAACATACGCGCCGTGCTCGACATGGGGATGGCGCTCCGTCGTCCCGACGAGGTGCTGGGCGACCCGGCGCTGCGCGAGCGGATCCTGGGTCAGACGGCATCGGATGCCGAAGACTCGGGTCTGGCGCCCGACCGTGAGCAATTGCTCGCCGCGCTGAGCGGCTGACAGGGGAGAGGCCCAGCACAATGCACGTCGACAGCTCAGGTGTCAGCCTCAACGTCGAGATCACCGGGCCCGACGACGGTCCACCCGTGCTGCTGCTGCACGGTTTCCCCGACACTGGCCGCCTCTGGTCCAGACAGGTGGCCGCCCTGGCGGGTGCCGGCTACCGGGTGATCGTCCCCGACCAGCGCGGCTACGGCCAGTCCGACAAGCCGACGGCGGTCGACGACTACAACATCATTCTGCTGGCGGCGGACGTGGCCGCAGTGCTGGACCAGGCCGGCGTGGAGAAGGCGGCGGTCGTCGGGCACGACTGGGGAGCGGCGGTGGCCTGGACCGCGGCGGCGCTGGCGCCCGACCGCGTCGACCGGCTCGTCGTGCTGTCGGTCGGCCACCCGCTGGCCTTCGGCGCAGCCGGCCTGGAGCAGCGGGAGAAGTCGTGGTACATGCTCTTGTTCCAGTTCGAGGGGATTGCCGAGGAGTGGCTCTCCGCCAACGACTGGGCCAACTTCCGCGCCTGGAGCCGCCACCCCGACGCGGACGCCGTTATCGCCGAGCTCGAGGCCAACGGGTCGCTGACCCCGGGCCTGAACTGGTACCGGGCCAACGTCCACCCCCGGACGCTGGTCGAGCCACCTCCGATGATTCCGCCCGTGACCGTCCCGACACTGGGCGTCTGGAGCTCTGGTGACGTGGCGCTCACGGAGGCGCAGATGAAGGGGTCGTCCGCATTCGTGGAGGCGGACTGGCGCTACCACCGTCTGGACGGGCCGGGCCACTGGATGCAGATTGAAGCACCCGGAGAGGTGAACCGCCTCCTGCTCGACTACCTGGCCTGAGACCACTGATCGGCCGACCGGCGTAAGGAGATCGACGCGGTCAGAGCCGGGTTCGACCTCGTACGCTGCAAGTCATGACGATCACCCTGACCGACGCGGAACGCACCTACCTGCACAGCCAACCCCTGGCGCGCCTGGCCACCGTCGATGCGGGCGGCGCGCCGCAGAACAGCCCGGTCGGCGTGTTCTTCGACGAGAAGACCGGCGACATCGTCATCGGCGGCCACGCCATGGGGGCATCGCGCAAGTTCCGCAACGTGCGGGCCAACGGCCGGGCCGCCGTCGTGGTCGACGATCTCGTCTCACGGGAACCGTGGACGGTGCGTGGACTCGAGATCCGCGGCACGGCGGTGGCGCTGGAAGACGTCGATCCCCCGGTCCCGTTCATGAGCCGCGAGGTCATCCGTGTCACGCCGACGTGGGTGTCGAGCTGGGGCATCGACCCCGAGCACCCGGACCGGCAGACCCGTCGCTCTTGAGGGTCGGGACCGGGGCGCTTACGGGCGTCGGCCGTTGGGCATGAGGTCACTCGAGCCCCACTGCCCGAGCGAGTTCAGCTGTACCTGGTCGCCCGTTGCCTCTACGATCTGGTCGCCGCCCACGTAGATGCCGGTGTGGTACACGCTGGTCCAGTCGGTCTGGCTGGTGCCCCAGAACACGAGATCGCCGGCCGACAGCGCTTGGAGCGCGACCGGTTCGCCGGCCGTGTGGTACTGGTCGTCGGAGACGCGGGCGAATCCGACGCCGGCCCCGCTCTCCCACGAGGCCAGGGCCAGCCCGGAGCAGTCGTAACCGACCGGCCCGTTGCCGCCCCAGATGTAGGGCTTGCCGAGCTGCGCGAAGGCGAAGAGGACGGCGCGGTCCCCCGGAGTGGCGGGGCCGAACAGCAGTGCTTCCGTGGGCGGGGCTCCGGTGGTGTCACCGAAGGGGTACGCGGTGCCGTTCTGCTCCTCCACCCAATAGCCCTGTCCCGACCGGGTCGGGACGACCCGCTCGGCCGGGTCGAGGCCCGGCCCACCTGCGGCGGAGCCGTCGAAGCTGGCGTCACCGAAGTTGAAGATGCCCCCGTCGGCCGCCAGCAACCAGTAGCCGTTGCCGTCGGGGGTCGCCGCCATGCTCACGATGGGCTGGTCCAGCGGGATGGACCCGGTCGAGCCGTCGAAGGCCGCGTCGCCGAAGTTGAAGATGCCGCCGTCGGACGCCACCAGCCAGTAGCCCTTGCCGTCGGGGGTCGCGGCCATGCCCACGATCGGCTTGTTCAACGCGATCGATCCGGTCGAGCCGTAGAAGGCAGCGTCGCCGAAGGTGAAGATGCCGCCGTCGGATGCCACCAACCAGTAGCCCTTGCCGTCGGGGGTCGCGGCCATGCCCACGATCGGCTTGTTCAGCGCGATGGCACCGGTCGAGCCGTAAAAGGTGGCGTCGCCGTACGAGAAGATGCCGCCGTCCGAGGCCACCAGCCAATAGCCGCCCCGGTCCTTGGTGGCGGTGATGGCGACGACGGGGTGATTGAGGGGCAGGCCGTCGGCCGAGCCGAAAGCGCCGGCGTTGCCGAAGTCCCACACCGCGCCCTGGGCGTCGGCCAGCCAGAAATTGTCCGCGGGGATGCCGGTGGACGAGGCCGTGCTCTGGCCGCCCGGAGTTGACGCGCCGACGCCGCTCACCGAGGCACTCCAGGCCGCGAGGGCGACGAGGGCGATCGCCCCGATCGTCAGGCGCGCCGCCGACGCCGCCGACGCCGTCACGGAGCCGCGGCCGCGTCGGACCGCGCGGGGTGAGGCCGTGGTGCGCACGGGTCAGGAGTCGACGCGCCGCGGCGTTTCCTGAAGGGCTGCACCGGGGGATGACCCCGGAATTTGGGCGTCGGTTGGGTTTGCCGCAGTCCCACCCGCCAGACGGGACAGTGCCACGTCCCTTCTGGGGGTGTGTGGGATCGGGTGGCTTCCTAGGACTTGATCAGGAACGAGTAGCTGTAGGGCGCCGCCGGCGGCGTCAAGGTGAAGGAGCGCAGACCTGACGTCACGACCACCTTGGTCCCACCGGCGCCGACGTCGACCTGGGAGGGGCCCAGCATGAGCTCCTTCTGCGAGCTGTCGGCAGCCAGGATGCCCTCGAAGGCCGGGCGCTGGCCCGCTGCGCCGATGCTGACCCAGGAGCGGCCGGTCGACGTCAGCACGGTCACGGCGTAGGCGGCGATGTCGACCCGGTACGTGGCGGTGCCGTTGCCGGTCGAGACGGGGGTCACCAGGGGCACCGTGGACGAGCCGGTCGAAGCGTGATGCCTGCCCGCCTGCGTCGTGCTCGGGCTGCCCGTCCCGCTCTTGTCGATGATGCCGGCCTTCACGAGGCCGAGGGTCGCAGCTGCGGCCACTACGGCCAGGGCCACGATGACCACGAGCACCCGGAGCCACCGAGCCGGGTGGGGCCGGGCCGCGCCGGACCGGACCACCGGGATCTTGTCGGTGTCCGCGTAGGTCGGGTAGGCGTCGCGGAAGAGCTGTCCCTGGGTGTCCGTGACCGGCCGTTCGACGACGGCCGTAGCGGACGGATCAGGCCTGAGCCCTGCTTCGTCGGCTTGCACGTCCATGGCCGTTTTCTCGACCTCCCACGCCCCGTACTTGAACTTCGCCAATTACTGCGGCCCTGACCCACCCTGTGGGCCCTCCGGGGGTACCTCCGCACGGTACCGCCGGCTCCCGTCTACCAGGATCGCACGCGGAAGGGGTCAATGGGTGCGCAGCGGGGCCGAAATTGGGTTCCGGTCACAGGGCGACCGGGTGCCTCAGCGGCCCACGCTGCCATCGAGGAGCTCACGGGTGATGTCCATGTGCCCGACATGGCGGGCCGTTTCCTCAATCAGGTGGAACAGCGCCCAGCGGAAGGTGGTCGGGCGGAAGGCGCCACGGGAAGGCAGGTCGAGCGTGGTGATCCGGTCCAGGACGAGGTCCGCCCGGGCGCTCTCCGCCCGGTAGAACGCGACCACCTGCTCGACGCCCCAGCCTTCGGGCAGCTCGAACATGCGGGCCCGCCAGCCCATGTCCATCGGCTCGCCGGCGCAGATGGCCCGGAGCCAGAGCCGCTCGGCGTACCCGAGGTGGACCACCAGCACGCCGAGCGAGTTCGCCGCCTGGGCCGGCCGCCAGCACAGCTGCGCGACGTCGAGGCCCTCGACCTTGAAGATGGCGCTCTCGCGCAGGTGCTGGAGCCAGGCCCGCCCCATGGCCAGCTCGTCGAGCGGCGCAGCCTCGTCGGGCCGCGGCACACGCAGCGATGGCGGCGTCTCGGGCAACGAACGTCTCCGTGCTGCGCGCTTATGGAATGCTTACCGTCGTCGAGGTAATCGGGGTGCCGCCGCACACCGACGTGTACCAGTTGGCGATGGTCGTGCCGTCGGTCACGAGACTCGGGTCCTTGCCGAGAGTGGCGAACGACGCGATGAGGCCCTGCAGGCTGCTGGCGCTCTGAATGTCGTTACGGAACTTCTTCTCGTAGGAGAGCAGGTTCTTGAAGGCGGTCTGTACCTTGGGTGGCGCGGTCTTGATGACACCCAGCGCCTTGTTCACGTCGTTGAGGTCGGCGTTGTAGGCGTTCAGCATCGCCTGCTTGGCTGACGCGAAGTTGCCCGACGTCATGGCCTTCTCGATGGCCTGACCGGTCGAGCTCGAGCCGGTCTGCTCGGTCTTGACGTCCTTGCACATGGCGCTGCCGGGCGCCGATCCCTTGGTCTTGTGGCTCTTGGCCGAGGCCGCGGTCAGCGGCGCCAGGGCCAGCGTCACGCCGAGCACCCCGGCACAGATGCCAACCCACCTCGATCGCTGGTTCACGCTCGCCACCTCCCAGTCTCGAGTATGGAGAGGACGCTACAGCAGACCCTCCGGTGATTCAGGGGATAGATCGGTCCATCGGACCTGGTCCGCGCCCCCCTGCGTCGTCCTGAACCGGGGGCCGCCGGGGATTATGGTGGGCAGCTGACGGGGCGTCAGAAAACTGGGGGCACGCGTTGGATGATCTGAACGGCAAGGTTGCCGTCGTCACCGGGGGAGCGGCGGGCATCGGCCGCGGCATCACCGAATCCCTTCTTGAGGAGGGCGCGCGAGTCGTGATCGCCGACGTCGAGGAGCCGGTGCTCGAGGCGACGGTCAAGGAACTGGCCGACGCAGGCAGTGTCCGTGGCGTCCTGACCGACGTCTCCTCCTCGGCCTCGGTCGAGGCGCTGGCAGAGAGTGTGTTCGCCCAGGAGGGCGCCTGCCATCTGCTCTTCAACAACGCCGGGGTGACCTCGGGCGGCGGCGGGCGACCCTGGGAGCAGGAGGCCAACGACTGGACCTGGTGCTTCTCGGTCAACGTCTTCGGCGTGGCCAACGGCATGCTGTCGTTCGTCCCGCGCATGATCGAGTCGGGTGAGCCCGGTGTGGTGATCAACACGTCGAGCATGGACGGCGGCATCGCGCCGGTCCCGTACGCGTCGGTCTACGCCTCGAGCAAAGCGGCCATCTCGTGCCTGACCGAGGCGCTGGCGCACCAGCTCATCGCCGCCGGCACCAATTTGCGAGCCGCCGTGTTCTATCCCTCGGGGGGGCTGCTCGACACCGGGCTGTGGACGGCCCAGCGCAACCGGCCCGAGGCACTGCAGCGGACCCGGCCCCGCCCACCGGCGCCCGGCACCACCTTCGAGGAGTTCAAGGGGCAGCTCGCGGCGGCGGGTCGCCCGGTCGACGTCATGGACCTGCACAAGCTCGGTCGCTTCTGCGTGGAGGGCGTCAAGCGGGGTGATTTCATCATCGGGTACGGACTCGAGGAGGCCGCGTCCATGCTGCACCGCCGGGCCGATGCCATCGGGGCGGCTCAGCTGCCCCCGGCGGCACTGAGCTGATGACGGCGACCGCGCCGGCGCGCGACCGCTACACCATCGTCTCGGCCGACGGCCACGCCGGCGGCGACATTCAGGACTACCGGCCCTATCTGGCCAGCCGCTGGCACGACGAGTTCGACGCCTGGGCCGCCGAGTACGTCAACCCATTCGCCGATCTGCTCGCGCCGATTGCCTATCGCAACTGGGACAGCGCACGGCGCCTGGCCGAGACCGAGTCGGACGGCATCGCCGCGGAAGTTCTCTTCCCCAACACCGTGCCCCCCTTCTTCAGTGAAGGGAACCTGGTCGCGCTGCCACCGTCGCCGGAGGACTACGAGCGTCGCTGGGCCGGCGTCCAGGCCCACAACCGCTGGCTCGCCGACTTCTGCGCCGCCACGCCGGGCCGCCGCGCCGGCATCATTCAGGTCTTTGCCAATGAGATGGCCGACGCCGTCGAGGAGGTGCGCTGGGCCGCTTCCGCCTTCGACCCCTTCGGGGGCATTCTGCTGCCGTCCATCCCGCCCAACTCCCCGCTGCCGCCACTCTGGGAGGACCACTACGAGCCGCTCTGGCAGGTCTGTGGTGACCTCGACGTGCCCATCAACATCCACGGGGGCACCGCGCTGCCCGACTACGGCGAGCACGAGGCGGCGCGGTCCATGATGCTGATCGAGATCCCCTGGTTCAGCCATCGTTCGGTCTGGCACCTGATCTTCTCGGGTGTGCTCGAGCGGCACCCGACGCTGCGCTTCGTGGTCACGGAGCAGGGTGTGGCCTGGTTGCCGCGGGGCCTCGAGACGCTCGATTGGTTCTACGGCCGCATGACCATGGCCAATGCGGCCGAGGCGAAGTTCTTCGGTGCCGGTGCGGCGAAGATGACGATGACCCCGACCGAGTACTTCGCCCGCAACTTCTGGATCGGCGCCAGCTTCCTGCGCCCGAGCGAGGCCCCCCTGTGCCGCGACCTCGGGATCGACCACATCATGTGGGGGGCGGACTACCCGCACTCGGAGGGCAGCTACCCGTACACGACCGAGGCGCTCCGCGTGGCGTTCGCCGACTACGCCGAGCCCGAGGTGCGGGCCATGGTGGAGTCGACGGCGGCGTCCTTCTACGGCTTCGACCTCGACCGGCTGCGAACCGTCGGCGACCGTGTCGGCCCGCAGGTGTCGGACGTCGCCCGGCCGCTGGTGCCCGAGAACTGGCCGACCGACACGACCTGCAACGCGTTCGACCCCACGCAGATCCTGCGTGCCTGGTGAGCAGAGAGGAGCATCCATGACGACGGTCCGCTACGGCGCCCGAGCCGTGCAAGTGAACCACGAGATCGAGGCCAAGAAGGCCGACATCTGGTCCGAGGCGGTCACCGCCATCTACGAGACGGACCCCGACATCATCGCGGCCGTGCTCCCGCCGCCCCTCGAGCCGGGCCCCGAGCCGCTGGTGCGCATCACCATCACCAGGGTGGAGATGCCCGGGCTGCCGATCTTCGGGGCGGGGTGGATCGGCGTGCAGGCGCGGCACGGGGACCGCCTGGGGGAGTACCCGATCCTCATGCCGATGACCACCGAGCAGTCGTTGATCGGCGGCCGGGAGATCAACGGCGAGCCCAAGAAGCTGGCCGAGGTCGAGGTCAGCCGTGAGGGTGCCAACGTGTCGGCGCACATCGCCCGGATGGGCTCGGTGATCTGCGAGATCACGGGCACCGTGACGGGGACCCGCGAGAACTACGAGCTCGAGAAGACGGACTTCTGGCTCAAGCTGTCGCCGTCCTGCGAGCAGGCCGGCGTGCTCGACCACGACCCGCTGCTCGTCTACGGCGAGAAGACGGAGCGGACGCGGCTGCACGAGTCGATTGAGGGTGCGCTCATCCTCAAGGAAGCGCCGCTCGACCCCATTGCGGACCTGGTGGTGCGCCGCATGGTGGACCTGAATTGGACGGAGCGGGCCTCCACGCAGGTCGGCCGTGTCATCGGGCCGGTGCCCCGGGCCGCGGTCGAACCGTTCATCCACCAGCGCTACGACGACCTGTCGGTGCTCGGGGCGAAGCGATGAGCGACCGCTACCTCATCATCTCCGCCGACGCCCACGCGGGCCTGCAGTGCGAGGGCTACCGGCCCTACCTCGACTCGGCCTACCACCGTCAGTTCGACGAGTACCTGGCCGAGCGCCACGCCAACCGCGACCAGCTGCTCACGATGAATTACGACTACATCATGGGTTGGGAGACCGACAACGAGGAGGGCCTGCGCGGCGCCTGGGACATCGAACAGCGTGACAAGGAGCTCGACGCCGATGGCGTGACGGCGGAGGTCATGTTCGCCGACGCCGATGCCATCACGGGCATGGCCTCGCCACCGTTCGGCGCCGGCCTCTCGGCAGGCGCCATCGCCGACCCGGAGCTGGCGTTCGCCGGGGCGCGGGCGCACAACCGCTTCCTGGCCGAGATGTGCAGCCGCAGCCCCGAGCGCCATGGCGGCATCGCGCTGGTGCCCATCACCCACGGCGTCGAGCGCTCGGTGGCCGAGATCGAGTGGCTGGCCGAGCAGCCGGGCATCCGCGGCGTCATGGTCCCGACCATGTGGCACGACCTCCAGCCCTACAATCACCCGGACTACGACCCGGTGTGGGCGGCCTGCCAGGAGATCGGGTTCCCGGTCCACACCCACTCGGGTGAGGCGCCGCAGGAGGAGTACAACGACAACATCGGGATCTACCTCGCCGAGGTGGTGTGGTGGGCGGCCCGGCCGATGTGGCACCTGCTCTTCTCCGGCGCCTTCGAGCGCTTCCCGCGCCTGAAGTACGTCGTGACCGAGGCCGCCGCCTACTGGGCGGCCGACATGATGTGGAAGTGGGACCAGTACATGGGCGGCGGGCACACCACAAAGAAGATGGCCGCACTGCTGAAGGGGAAGATCTCCAAGCTGCCTTCGGACTACTTCGGGGAGAACATCTTCATCGGCGCCTCCACCATGTCGAAGGAGGAGATCCGCCGCCGCCATGTGCTCGGCTGCGACGTGGTCATGTGGGGCACCGACTACCCGCATCCGGAGGGCACGTGGCCGCACACCCAGGAGCGCCTGCGCGGCGACTTCGGTGGCATTCCCGTGGAGGATGCCCGCAAGCTGCTGGGCGAGACGGCGGCCCGCTGCTACGACTTCGACCTCGCTGCGCTGCGCCCGGTGGCCGACCGGATCGGGCCCACCCCCGAGGACCTGGGGCAGAACCCCTCACTGCGTACCGACCCCGAAGAGGTCCGCACGGCGCGCTGGTGGAAGGACGAGTACAAGGTGCAGGCCCCGGGCTGATCGACCCGCCGTGAACGACCAGCACATGGTGTTTTGCGCCAGCGACGACTGGCGGAGGATCGTGCAGGAGGACATCCTGCCGACGGCCTTACAGGGCGTCGCGCTGGGCGACGATGCGATCGAAATCGGCCCGGGGCCCGGCTTCACAACCGACATCCTGCGCACCAAGACGGCCCACCTCACGGCCGTGGAGGTCGACGCGGGGCTGGCGGCGTCACTGGCCGAGCGTATGCGGGGCGGGAACGTCGACGTCGTGGTCGGGGACGCGACCGCGTTGGAGTACCCCGCCGACCGCTTTACGGGTGCGGCCTCCTTCCACATGCTCCACCACATTGAGCCCGCCGAGGCCCAGGACCGGGTGTTCGCCGAACTGGCCCGCGTGCTCATGCCCGGCGGCCTGCTCGTGGCCGCCGACGCCGGCTACATGGAGGCGACGGTCGCGTTCCACGAGGGCGACACCTACAACCCCATTGAGGCGGAGGATCTGGAGCCCCGGTTGACCGCAGCCGGGTTCGGCTCCGTGCGGGTGCGAACCCACGACCTCGGGTGGGTGTGCACGGCTCGTCTGGCCTGACAGCCGGGTCGGACCCGTGCTGACGATCCACTCCGGCCACCATGGAGCACGGGCCGGCGTCGGCTACATCGCCTCCTCCGGAAAGAAGTTGACCCAGTTGGTCTGCATGGACGCGCCGTCGGCGACAATGGTGGCGCCGCAGACGTAGCGGGCGGCGGGGGAGCACAGGTAGAGGATCATGGCCGCCATCTCGTCCACGGTTCCCAGGCGGATGGTGGTGCCCTCGGCCACCAGCTCGTCGGTGAAGCCGGCCTCGGTGCGGCCGACCGTCGCCAGCTCGGACTCGATCATGCCCGGCGTCGAGAAGACACCGGGCGCGAACGCGTTGATGGTCACGCCGCGTCGCATCAGGTAGGGCGCCAGGGTCTTGACCATGTTGACGACGCCGGCGCGGGCGGCGCCCGAGTGGACGAACATGGGCGCGCCGCGCTCGAGCGAGAAGGTGTGCACCACGTTGACGATGGCCCCCGTGCCGGCCTCGGCCATCGGCCTCATGAAGCGGCTGGTTACGTTCCAGGTGCCGTTGAGGTTGAGATCGATGACCGCCCGCCAGCCGTTGTCCGAGATGGTGCTGGGCAGGCCCGGAAACTGTCCACCAGCGTTGTTCACGAGGAAGTCGACCCGCCCGTAGCGGTCGTAGACGGTGTCGCGCAACGCGTCCACCTGTGCCGGTTCGCGGATGTTGGTGGGGACCGCGAGGCAGTTCCCGCCGGCGTCCCCGATGGAGTCGGCCACCTCCACCAGTCGGGCGAGGGTCCGGCCGGCGATCACCACGTCCGCACCCAGCCGGGCGAACGCGTGGGCCACCTCGCGCCCGAGCCCGCTGCCGCCACCGGTGACGACAGCCACGGAGTCCTCGAAGAGTCCGGCGGCGAAGACGGAGACCGCCGGGCCGGGCTGCCAGGTCACGGCGCGGCGCTCACCCGGCGAAGTCCCAGCTCTCGCCCTTCTCGTAGTGGTGCAGCACGTTCTTGGCGATGAGGATGCGGTGCACCTCGTCGGGGCCGTCGGCCAGGCGCAGGGTGCGGGCGCCGAGGTACATCTGGGCCAGGGGAAGGTCGCTGGTCACGCCGGCGGCGCCCCACACCTGAATGGCACGGTCGACGACCCGGCTGTAGGCAGCCGGCACGAAGACCTTGATGGAGCTGATCTCCGTGCGGGCTTGCGGGTCGCCCGCATCCACCTTCTCGGCGGCATGGATCGTCATCAGACGGGCGGCTTGGAGGTCCATGTAGCTGTCGGCCACGAAGCCCTGCATGAACTGCTTGTCCTTGAGGAGCCCGCCGTGCACCTCGCGGGTCAACAGGCGCTCGACCATGAGGTCGAAGGCGCGCCACATCTGGCCGACCGAGTTCATGCAGTGGAAGATGCGGCCCGCCCCCAGCCTGTCCTGGGCGGCCCGGTGCCCGTCGCCGACCTGGCCCAACAAGTTCTCGTACGGGACGCGGACCTGGTCGTAGCGGACCTCGCAGTGGTCCGACCTCGCGCTGCCCCAGATGCCGATGCCGCGCTCAATGATGACGCCGGGGGTGGCGGTCGGCACGATGATCTGGACCATCCGTCCCGGCCCCTCGTCGTCCTTGGAGTCCTTGGCCCGGCACATCACGATGAAGAAGTCGGCCGCCAGCCCGTTGGAGGTGAACCACTTGTGCCCGTTGATCACCCACTCGTCGCCTTCGCGGACGGCGGTCGTCTGAATGGAGCGCGGGTCCGAGCCGGCGTTCTCGGGCTCGGTCATGGAGAAGCCCGACTGCATGGTCCCCTCGATGAGGGGCAGGAGCCACTTCTGCTTCTGCTCCTCGGTCCCGTACTTGACCAGAATGGTCTGGTTGCCCGAGTTCGGTGCCACCACGCCGAAGAGCGAGGCCGCGCCGACGGCGTAGGCGAGGATCTCGTTCATGTAGGCGTGCGCCATGAAGTCGATGCCCATGCCGCCGTACTCGGGTGGCAGGTGGGGCGCCCAGAGCCCCTCGGCCTTCACCTTGGCCTGGATCTCGCCGCGCAGGGCCCTGGCCTCGGCCCGCTCGGCCTCGGAGACGTCCCTGCCACGGGCGTGCCACAGCACGGACTCGTTGGGCAGGATCTTCTCGTTGACGATGCGCGCCGTGCGCAGGCGGATGTCGTTGATGTGGTCGCTGAGCCCTGCATTGGGCGTGACGTTGATCGGCATGGCTCGACCCCCTGGTCGTCGTGTACTCCGGTCGGAACCCTACGCGGATCCGGTCGGGCGCTTGACCCGGACCACCCAGCGCCCGGTGAGCGCCCGCTCGTAGCGTCCGCGCCCGATGAAGCTGACCGTCCACCGGGCCAGTGCGCCGAACCGGTTCTTGAAGCCGGTGAGGAAGGTGATGTGCACGACGAGCCACAGCAGCCAGCCCACGAAGCCGCCGACCTTTATCGGGCCGATCTTGGCCACGGCGGTGAAGCGCGAGATCACGGCGAGCGTCCCGAGGTCGCGGAAGCGGAACCGTGTGGTCGGCTTCCCGTCGAGGCGGCGCACGATGGAGCGGGCGGCGTGGATGCCGGACTGGATGGCGAGCTCGGCCACGTACGGCAGGTCGTCCGATGCCATCAGGTCGCCCACCACGAACACCTCGGGGTGCGTCGGCAGCGAGCAGTCGGGGCCGACCACGACCCGGCCGGCCTGGTCGGTCTCCGCCCCGGCGGCTTCGGCGAGGATGGCCCCCAGGCCTGAGGCGCGCGTCCCCGCCGCCCAGACCTTGGTGGCGGCCGCGATGCGCTCCTTGCTGCCGTCCCGCTTGGTGATCTCGACGCCGTCGTCGTCCATGTCCGTCACGGTGGCGCCAAGGTGGATCTCCACACCCAGGCGGGTGAGGTCACGCTGCGTCAACCGCGAGACGTACGAGCCCATGGACCCGACGAGCCGGTCCACGCCCTCCACCAGGACGACCCGGGTGTCGGCCGGGTCGATCATGCGGTAGTTGCGCCGCAGCGCCCGCCGGGAGAGCTCGCGCAGCTGGCCCGCCATCTCGACTCCGGTCGGGCCGCCTCCGACGACGACGAACGTCATGAGGCGCCGGCGCTCTTGGGGATCCGTCTCGGCCTCGGCCAGCTCGAACGCGCCGAAGATGTCGCCCCGCAGCGCCAGGGCGTCGTCCAGAGTCTTCAGGCCGTGCGAGGTCTTGCGGAACTCGTCGTGGCCGAAATACGAGCTGGTCGCCCCGCCGGCGACGATCAGGCTGTCGTAGCCGATGACGAGTGGCTTGCCGAACTCGTCGACGTGGACCTCGCGGGCCTCGACGTCGACCTGCTCGACCTCGCCGAGGATCACGCGCAGGGCCGGGTAGTTACGGAAGACGTCGCGGATCGGGGGCGCGATCTGGCCCTCCGAGAGGATCCCGGTGGCCACCTGGTAGAGCAGCGGCTGAAAGAGGTGATGGTTGGTCCGGTCGATGATGGTGATGCGCACCGGCGCCTGCTTCAGGGCGCGGGCGGCGAACAGCCCGCCGAAGCCCGACCCGATGATGACGACGTGGTGCAGCCGGCTGCCGACACCCGCCGGGGCGCTCAAAGCAGCCGGTCCACGACGATCTGGACGTAGTGCGCCAGCGGCATCTCCCGTACCTCCTCTGGGGTGAACCACCCTACGGCGTCGGTCGTGCCGCCGACCTCGGGCCGCAGCGTTCCGGACCAGGACGCCACCCGGTAGATGATCCGCACGGTGTGCAGGCGGGTGCCGTCGGGGATGGTCCGCACGTCCGACAGGACGTCGAGCAGGGGCCCCACGGATACGGCGAGGCCCGCTTCCTCCTCGATCTCCCTCCGCAGCGAGTCGGTCGGGCTCTCGCCGTGGTCCACGCCGCCCCCCGGCAGGAACCACCGCCCCTGCAGGGTGATGTCCGGTGAGGCCCGGGCCAGGAGGATCCTGCCCTCGCCGTCGCGGCAGACGCCGTAGACGGCGACGCGCTGGCGTTTCCTGCTCCCGGGCACGCCCGCGATGGTGGTCCCGAATCGGCCCACCCGCCAACTCCCGGGGAAAGTACCCTGGCCGCGGCCTGCCCGGGCCAGATCGAAAGGAGATGCACCCGTGGACACCGCGGCCGAGCTCGAGGCCATCCGTCGCCTGAAGTACGCCTATTTCCGGACGCTCGACCTCAAGCAGTTCGACGACCTCGGCGCCCTCCTCACCGAGGACGTCACGTCGTCCTACGAGGACGGCCGGACCGTGCTGGAGGGCAGGGCGGCCATCGTCGCCTGGCTCGGCGAGGTTCTGGGCGACCCCGGCATGGTGACCGAGCATCACGGCCACCACCCCGAGATCACCCTCACGTCGGACACCACGGCGGAGGGCACCTGGTACCTGCAGGACCGCGTCATCATCCCCGCGGCCGACCTCGAGATCGCCGGCACGGCGTTCTACGCCGACCGCTACCGCCTGACCGGCGAGGGTTGGCGCATCGCCCACACCGGGTATGTCCGGGTTTTCGAGGAGCACCGCAGCCACACGACGCTCGAGGTGCGCTCCTTCAGGTCCCGCTTCGACGCGCCGGGCTGAACGACCCGGCCCGCGTCAGGGCCGGGTGGCCGGGCTGATCGTGAAGCCGGGATCGAAGAGCGTGGTGGGCTCGAGCGCCTCTTCGATCGCCGCCACGAAGTCGGGCTCGAGCACGAGGTCGAGCGCCTTCACGTTCTCGGCGATCTGCTCGGGCCGGCTGGCGCCGATGATGGCGCTGCTGACGTTCTCGTTCTGGAGCACCCAGGCCAGGGCGACCGACGCGGGCGTGTAGCCCGCCTCCCGGCACAGCGCGGCGTACGCCGCCACGGGCTCGAGGACCTCGTCGCGCAGCAGCCAGCTCATCTCGCCGCCCTCGGGCCCGGTGGCGCGTGTCCCGGCCGGCGGGCCGGACTGGCCCGGGGGGTACTTGCCGGTCAGGACGCCCTGGGCCAAGGGCGACCAGACGATCTGGCCCACGCCTTCCTTCTGACACAGCGGGACCACCTCGGCCTCTATCACCCGCCAGATCAGGGAGTACTGCGGCTGGTTGGAGACGATGCGGTCGAAGCCCATTTCGTCGGCCAGCCGCAACGCGTCCTGAATCTGCTCGGCGGTCCACTCGGAGACGCCGATGTAGTGCACCTTGCCCTGGCGCACCAGGTCGTCGAAGGCCTTCAGCGTCTCTTCGAGAGGTGTCACGTAGTCGTAGCGGTGGGCCTGCAGCAGGTCGACGTGGTCGGTCTGCAGCCGCTCGAGGGAGGAGTTGATCGACTCCATGATGTGCTTGCGCGACAGGCCGCGGTCGTTGGGGTTGGGCCCCGTCGGCCAGTAGACCTTGGTGAAGATCTCGACCGATTCACGCCGCACGTGCTTGAGCGCCCGGCCCAGCACGGATTCGGCCGCGCCGATGGCGTAGACGTCTGCCGTGTCGAAGGTGGTGATGCCGGCGTCGAGGGATGCCTTTACGCACGCCGCGGCCGCATCCTCCTCGATCTGGCTGCCATGCGTGATCCAGTTGCCGTACGAGAGGGCGGAGACGAGCATGCCTGAGCGTCCAAGGTGTCGGTAGTCCATGGCACGGGAGCGTACCCGGGTGCTCGTACGCTCGTGGAGTGGCCGGCGACGAGACCCTCCACGTGCACCGCGGACTGGACCTGCCGTTCTCGGAGATCACCTGGCGCGCCACGACCTCGGGTGGCCCCGGGGGCCAGCACGCCAACCGGACCCTCAGCCGGGTGGAGGTGCAGTTCGACGTCGGCGCGTCGGCGACCCTGGGCCCGCGCCAGCGCGCCCGCCTGCTCGAACGGGTGGGCCCGATCGTCCGGGCCAGCGCCTCGGACTCGCGCTCGCAGGCGCGCAACCGGGAGTTGGCGCTGCAGCGCCTGGCCACCAAGCTCGACGCCGGGCTGCGGGTGCAACCGGCCCGGGCGCCGACCCGGCCCACGAAGAGCTCCCAGGTGCGCCGCGTCGACGCCAAGCGGCGCCGCGCCGTGACGAAGAAGCGGCGGCGACCCCCCGGTGAGGACGACTGACGGCGCATGTGAGCAGGCGGCTCGCGCCGCGCCACTCTCAGCCGGCGAAGTCGAAGCCCGCCAGCGCCGCGCCGAGCCCGCCGTCGAGCGTGGCCAGCAACTCCTCGTCCTCGTCGGCCCGGGGTCCACGCAGCGCGGTGAGGGCGGCGTAGCCCTGCGCCACCAGCGTGGCGTCCTCGGCGCCGGAGTCGGCCAGGCCGAGATCGCCCGAGTGGGGGAAGGGCGAGCCGACGGTGAGGACGATCTCGCCCTTCTCGTCCGGCTCGCCCTCCATGATCGAACGCGCCGCCTCGGCCGCGGCCGGTCCCTCTATCTCCTCGACGTTGGGCGCCTCCCAGGTCCCCGAGCCCTGGGCCGACTTGATCAGCCCGGCGCCGCTCACGCGGGCCCAACGCAGGCCACGGATTTCGGCCAGGGGGAGATGGGGCACGTTCAGGTTCAGCACCGTGCGCACGGGCGCGCTCACCAGGAGCGGGATGAGGGCGACGGCGAGATCGGCGGCCGACTCCCACGGGTCGGGCCCGTCGCCGACGCGCAGGGAGACCGCCAGCGCGCTGATGCCGAGCTGGCTGGCCGTCAGCGCGGCGCCGACCGTCCCGGAGTGCAGCACGGAACGCCCCACGTTGACGCCGTGGTTGATGCCGGAGAGGACGAGGTCGGGCTTGGGCCCCACGGCGCCGAGCGCGCCGGCGATGACCGACAGCGCGGGGGAGGCGTCGAGCCCGTATGCCTCGACGGCCTCGGCGCCCTCCACGTAGGCCCGCTGGTAGGGGATGGTCGTCGAATCGGTCACCGAGCCGACCGCGGCGCCGGCACCGCTGTAGTTGGAGCTGGGTGCCACCACGATGATCTCGTGCGTGGGGTCGCCGTCCGCGTGGTCGGTCCAGGCCGCCAGGGCCCGTGTGAGTGCCGCCAGCCCAGGGGCGCTCACGCCGTCGTCGTTGGTGACGAGAATCCGCACGGTGCGTTCACCCTACCGCCGGCGCCCGCCGGCGACCGGCCCCGTCATCCCCCGTTCGGGCCGGTGTCACCCGGTCGTCACACCGGCCTCTGCCGGCCCCTCACCCACGCCGAGGCCGTGGTCTGCTTCAATTCACTCGCCATGCCCGCCCCGTCACCCCGGATCTCCGTCGCCTCACCGACCGGGCAGCAGTGGCGAATCGGGCACGGCGACCAGGAGGTCGTCGTCTGCGAGGTGGGCGCCACCCTGCGGACCTACTCCGTCGGCTCGACCGCGGTCATCGACGGCTTCGGCACCGACGAGTGGTCCCACTCGGGCCGGGGCCAGGTGCTCGCGCCCTGGCCCAACCGGCTGGCCGACGGCCGCTACGAATTCAACGGGGTGCGGGCCCAGGCCGCGCTGGACGAGCCCGAGCGCCGCAACGCCATCCACGGCCTGGTCCGCTGGATGCCCTGGACGCTCCAGACGCGGCACCAGAACCAGCTCTCCCTGCGCCTGCAGCTCCACCCCTCGCCCGGCTACCCGTTCTCCCTCCTGCTCGAGCTGGAGTACCACGTGGGACGAGACGGCCTCAGCGTCACCACCCGGGCCCGGTCGCTGGAGGAGAGCGAGATCCCCTTCGGCCTCGGCTTCCACCCCTACCTGAGGGCCGGTGCGGACACGGTCGACGGGGCGATTCTGCACGTGCCGGCCCGGCACACCCTCGACGTGGACGACCGCGGGCTCCCGACGGGCGCGCTCACCCCCGTGGAGGGGACCGAGCGCGACTTCACCACGGCGCGCTTCGTCGGCCCGGCGGTGCTCGACACCGCGTACACGACGCTCGAGCGTGACGCCGACGGCCTGGCCCGGGCCACACTCGACGCGCCGGGGGGCGTGGGCGGCGCCGCCCTCTGGGTCGACGAGGGCTTCCGCTACCTCATGGTGTACACCGGCGACACGTTGGGGGAGGTGCAGCGCCGCCGCCGGGGCGTCGCCCTCGAACCGATGACCTGTCCGCCCAATGCGTTGCGCACGGGGACCGACCTGATTGCGCTGCAGCCGGGCCAGGAGTGGACGGCCCGCTGGGGGATCGAGCCCCGGTGACTTGCACACCCGTCTTCGCAGCGTGGTGAGCGGCGCCGCGTTGGAAGGGCAGGTCGTCGCCGTGACGGGCTCGTCCAGCGGCATCGGTGCCGCGACGGCGCGGGCGTTCGCCGCCGAGGGCGCCGCGGTCCTGGTCAACTCGGCCCGCTCGGTCGCCGAGGGCGAGGCGGTCGCCGCCGCGCTGCCCGACGCCCACTACGTCCAGGGCGACATCACGGAGCCGGGGGTGCCCGACCGCCTGGTGGCGGCCGCGCTGGAGCGCTGGGGCCGGCTCGACACGCTCGTGAACAATGCGGGCACCACCGCCGTGATCCCACACCACGACGTCGCGGCGGCCTCTCTCGATGTGTGGCGCCGCATCTTCGAGGTCAACGTGTTCGGGACGTGGGCCATGACGGTGGCCGCCCTGCCGGCCCTGCGCGAAGCCCACGGCTCGGTGGTCAACGTGGCGTCGGTGGCCGGCGTGCGGCCCACGGGCTCGTCCATCCCGTATGCCGCCAGCAAGGCCGCCCTCAACCACATGACCGTCTTGCTCGCCAAGGTGGTCGGGCCCGAGGTGCGGGTCAACGCCGTCGCGCCCGGCCTGGTCGACACCCCGTGGACCGCGGACTGGGACGTCGTGCGCGAAGTGGTGAGCCAGGTGGCGCCGCTCAAGCGCTCCGGGCAGCCCGAGGACGTGGCCGAGGTGATCCTGGCGCTCGCCCGGGCCGCCTACGTGACCGGCCAGGTGGTCGTGATCGACGGTGGCCTCTCGCTCGCCACCTGAGCCGTCTCAGCCGGGCGGTGTGACGATCCAACGCAGGGCGGTGGACAACCCGCGGGTCAGGGGCGTGACCGCAGCGGTGTCGATGAGCAGATCGAGCGGGCCGGCGATGGAGAGGCCGAGCTCGCGGCGGGCCCAGCCGGGCAGCACGCCCACCGCGGCCGCCACCACCAGCGAGTAGACGGCCCGCTCGCCCGGCCGCCTGGCCACGCCGCGCAACAGCCAGTCCCGGGCCGCCCTGGCTTGCGGGCCTGCGTAGAGTTCGGGCCGCACGCGCAGCAGGTAGCTCTCCACCTCGGCGGCCGAGCGCGGCGCCCAGGTTGCTCCGAGGGCCAGCGCCACCGGGGCGACCTCCTCGTAGTACCGGTCGCACTCCTCGGGGTCGAGGGGCCGGGTCCCGTAGCGCTGCGACGAGGCCAGGAAGCTGGACACCTCGGCCACGTGGATGAACGTGACGAGCTCGGGGTCGTCGGCCGAGTACGGCCGGCCGTCCGGCGCAATGCCCCGGACGCGCCGATGGACGCGGTGGACCTGGTCGATGGCCGCCTCCGCCTCGGCCACCGTGCCGAAGGTCGTCGTGCCGACGAAGGACGCGGTCCGGCGCAGCCGGCCCAAGGGGTCTTCCTGGTAGCTGGAGTGCTCGGCCACGCCGGCCATGGCCAGCGGGTGCAGCATCTGGAGCAACAACGCGGTGACGCCGCCGATGAGCATGGCGGGCAGATCGGCGTGGACCCGGCGGGCCACGCAGCCGGGTGGGAGGTACGCCTCGCCCGGGTCGAAGGCGATCGGGGCCGGATCATCCCTGATGCCGATGGCGCGCCGCACGTTGCGCGCCATGTCGCCGCGGGCCGGCGCGGCGAGGCCGCCCACGAGGCGCAGCGGGACAGCGGCGACGGAGCCGCCCAGCGCCGCCGCGCGCTCCACCGGGTTCAACGACGCCACGGCGAAAGCTTGGCACGTCTTACAGTGGCCTCCATGCGCTTCATCGTCATAGGTGCGGGTGCCATCGGCGGGTCGGTCGGTGCCCGCCTGTTCCAGAGCGGTTTTGGCGTCACCCTCGTTGCACGTGGCGACCACGGCCGCGCCCTGCAGTCAGGTCTTGTGCTCGAAGCGCCCGACGAGACCGTCACGCTGCCCATTCCCGTCGTCTCGGAACCGGCACAGGTGTCGTGGGAGGGTGACGAGGACGGCGACCCGGTCGTGCTGCTCGCCGTGAAGGGCCAGGGCACCGACCACGCGCTCGAGCAGCTCGTCGTGGCGCCCCCCGCGTCACCGGTGGTCTGCCTGCAGAACGGGGTGGAGAACGAGCGCCGCGTCCTGCGCCACTTCACGAACACCTACGGCATTTGCGTCATGTGCCCCGCCTCGCAGCTGAGGCCCGGTGTCGTGCAGCTGCACTCGGCCCCGGTGTCGGGCCTGCTCGATATCGGACGCTTCCCTTCCGGCATGGACGACCGAGGGCGGGCCATCGCCGACGCCATCGCGACCACGCCCTTCCAGTCGGTGGCCCGGCCTGACATCATGCGCTGGAAGTACCGCAAGCTCCTCATGAACCTGGCCAACGCGGTGGAGGCACTGGCCGGGGTCGAGGGCCGGTTCAGCGCGCTGGCGCGTGAGGCACAGCGGGAGGGCAAGGAGGCACTGGCGGCGGCGGGCATCGACGTGGCGAGCTCCGAGGAGGACCGCGAGCGACGTGGTGACCTCATCAAGATCGCCGCCACCTCTTCGGGGGAGTGGCAGGGGGGCTCCAGCTGGCAGAGCCTCGCCCGCGGGGCAGGGTCAATAGAGGCGGAGTTCCTCAACGGCGAGATCGTGCTCCTGGGCGGCCTCTACGGGGTGCCGACGCCGGTCAACGCGCTGTTGCAGCGGCTGGCCGTGCGGGCCGCTGCCGAAGGGGCGGCGCCGGGGGCGTGGCGCATCGAGGAGTTGAGCGCCCTGGCCGGCGTGCCGCACGATGGATGAGCGCGCCGGTGCGTTGGCCGACGACTTCGCACGGGCGAACGCAGAGGCGGTGGCCTTCGCTCGGGACTGCCCGGACGAGACGTGGGTGCGGACGGTGCCCGGCGAGGACTGGGCGGTCGGCGTCGTGCTCCACCACATCGCCGAAAGCCACGACAACGGCTGCCGCTGGCTGCTGGGGATGGCGCGGGGTGACGGGGTCAGCGACACAGCGGAGGCGATCGACGAGGCCAACGCCGCCCACGCGGCCCGCACCGGGGCGGTGACGCAGGCCGAGACGGTGGCCTTGCTGGAGGCGAACGGCGGCCGGATCGAGGCCGTACTGCGGGGCTTGAGCGACGAGGAGCTCGACCGCAAGGCGCCGTTCGGACCGGCAGCCGGCCAGAGCTTCTCAACAGCGGATCTGGCGGTCGTGCCGGCGCGCCACACCCGAGAGCACCTGGCGCATGCGCGCCGGGTGGCAGGCGAACCGCTCTGACCGTCGGTGTTCAGTCGGCGTGGAGCGCGGCGCGCACCTCGTCGCTCGGGTCCGGCCGCAGCGAGCCCGGCGTGTCCACCCGGACACCGTGGACCGTCCCTTCGAGGCGCGCCGGGGGCGCGTAGCGCGCCGACACGGGGAAGCCGCTGTCCCAGCCGAGGCGCAACCCCGCCCCGCCATGCTGGACGGCCAGGGGCAGCATCCCCTCCACCGCCGTCTCGTCGACCTCCGCGCCCTCGACGAGGAGGACCATGCGCCCGGGGGCCCCGTCCTGGCCGACGGCGTAGGAGACCGTGAGCTCGTGGTGGCCCGCCCCGAGGGCTGCCGGCATCGTCAGATCGAGTGCGTCTGCGGCCCGGGCGAACGTGAAGTGGACCCTGCCTTCGACCAGGTACAGGGCGTAGCCCCCGAACCAGTCGCCGAGGGCGAAGATCACGCCCTCGGCACCGTCGCGGTCGGTGTCGACGTCGGCCGTGATGTCGAATCCCCCCCACAGCAGTGGGACTGATTCGTCGGCGACGGGGCCACCACCCGGACGGAACGTCCGCGACGGGCCGGCCGGCCACACGGGCGGGATGAACCCCCCAAAGCGGTCGACCAGGCCGTCGGAGATGGGCAGGACGCGGTTGCGCACCGCCTCGGCATCCCACAGGTCGCGCAGCAGCTCCATCCGCTCGGGCTCGTCGTCGGCGCGGTCGGTCGCCTCCGAGAAGTCCACCGACAGATCGAAGAGCTCCCAACGGTCGTCCTCGAAGTGGCGGCTGCCCTCGGCGAGCTCCTCCTCGTCGAGGATGCCGGTGCTGATGTGGTTGGTGGTGGCCTTCCATCCCTCGTGGTAGATGGAGCGTGAGCCCATCATCTCGAAGTACTGCGTGTGGTGCTGCTCGGGAGTCCCGGGGTCGTCGAGCGTGGACAGGAGGCTCACGCCGTCCACCGGCAGCTGGGCCACGCCGTCGACCTCGCCGGGGATCGGGAGGCCGACGGCGCCCATGATGGTCGGCATGAGGTCGATCGCATGGGCGAACTGGCCGCGTACGGCACCTGGCTGGGCGATCCGCCCGGGCCAGTGCACGATCAGGGGGGTTCGGGTGCCACCCAGCCAGGTGTAGCGCTTCCAGAGCTTGTGCGGCGTGTTGCCCGCCCAGGCCCAGGCCCACGAGTAGTGGTTGTAGGTGCTGAAGCCGCCCCAGTCGTCGTAGTGCGCCAGGTTCTCGTCCAAGGACTCCCGGATGTGCGCGGTGAACCGGTGCTCGTTGAAGCTGCCGGCCTTGCCCCCCTCGGCGCTGGCGCCGTTGTCGGAGAAGACCAGGACCAGGGTGTTGTCAAGTGCCCCCAGGCTTTCGAGGGAGGTGAGGACCCGGCCGATCTGCGCGTCCGTGTGGGTCAGGAAGCCGGCGAAGACCTCCTGCTGGCGTGCCAGCATGCGCCGCTCCTCGCCCGAGAGCTCGTCCCAGGCCTGCACCCACGAGGGCCGCTCGGTGAGCACCGTGCCGTCGGGCACGATGCCCGTGGCGAGCTGGCGTTCGAACAGCTCGGCCCGCCAGGCGTCCCACCCCTTGTCGAACACGCCGCGGTAGGGGTCGACCCACTCGGGCGCCACCTGGTGCGGGGCGTGCATGGCACCGAGGGCGAGGTACAAGAAGTAGGGCTTACCGGGGGCCCCTTGCTGCTGGTCCTGCACCATGCGGACGGCCTGGTCGGCCAGATCCTCGCTCAGGTGGTAGCCCTCCTCGGGCCGCCGCGGCGGCTCGATGTAGTGGTTGTCGCACACCAGATTCGGGGCCCACTGGTTGGTGTCGCCCTGCAGGAAGCCGTAGTAGCGCTCGAAGCCGAGACCGAGCGGCCAAGTGTCGAACGGCCCGGCCGCCGAGCGCTGCCACCGCGGCGTGAGGTGCCACTTGCCGACGGCCATCGTCGAGTAGCCGGCGTCCCGCAGCAGACGGGGGAGCGTGGCAGCCGACTTGGGCAGGCGGGCGTCGTAGCCGGGGAAGGCGAGGGGGATGTCGGCCAGGAAGCCCATGCCGACCGCATGGTGGTTGCGCCCGGTGAAGAACGACGCCCGGGTCGGCGAGCACAGGGAAGTGACGTGGAACCGGTTGAACGGTGCGCCGGCGGCGGCCAGGCCGTCGAGGTGCGGCGTGCCGATGTCGGAGCCGAAGGCGCCGAGGTGACCGAACCCGGTGTCGTCGAGGACGATCGCGACGACGTTGGGCGCACCCTCCGGCGGCCGGGGCTCGTGGGGGAAGCGGGGGGTCGACTCGGCCGTGGTGAAGCCGATCTGCTGGGGCTCGTCCATGGCCCCCGAGGGTAGACGCTCGGCTCCTCACGGCCCCGCACGCAGGGCTAACGTTGGCGTCCATGCTGGGACATGTTCCTGGACCGCCGCAGCCGCATTTTCCCGAGGGCGTGGCCCCCTTCATCGGGTACCTCGCCACCCGCGAACCGCGACCGCTCGATGAACGGGCGCCCGAAGAAGCCGCATGGGCGGACGCAGACAGCGCAGAGCTCGACCAGTTCGCCGACGTCGGTGACTGGGAGCCCATGCATCGGCCGCTCATGCGGGTGATGGCGGTCATCGTGTCGATCTCGCTCGTGGTGGCCGGGGTGGGCACGGTGCTCGAGATCTTGTTGTCCGCTCGCTGAGGCAAGCTCGTCGTGCGCCGACGGCGCCTCACGTGCGTTCGACGCATACGGTGTGCCGCTGAGCCTTTGTGCTGAGTACGATCCCTATTCGGGCAAAGCCAGCTACAACGGGGTGGGCAACTTCGCCACGTCTACTTTCTCGGCGATGACGATCCGCGTGCCCAAGTAGTCGAATTCACCGGGAGGCTTTGACGCCGCGGCGCCGCCCCAGGAGCCAGGTCAGAAGACCTAGGACGACGAGCCCACCGACGATGGCGGCCGCAACGACCCAGGGACTGGCTCCTCGCTGTTGCGCGGGGAGCGCCATCGTGGATGTCGTCGTCGAGCTCGCGGTGGTAGTGGTCGTGCGAGCGGGTGCGGGACCGGACGAGGTGGCTCTGAAGGCCACGACGCGTTCCGCCGAAGGTGCGAGCAGGAGACCAGCGCCCACGGAAGGGGTGGGGAAGTGGTTGGCCGGGGCACCGATCGTCGCTTGATCCTCGACAGCACCGGAAGCCGGGTTGAGGCCGTAGAGAACGCCGTTCGAGCCGATGGTCCAGACGAGTCCACCGGCCATGATGGGCGGCCCGCCGCCGACCGACGAACTCCAGAGCGGACGGAGCCCGGCGGGGGAGTCCGTGGTCTGCACAGCGATGGGCCCGCTCAGGCAGGGCAGGTAGACGGTCAAGCCCTCGACGGCGAGGCCACCGTCGATGACGGTGCCGCAGGCATCATGGAGCTGTGCCTGTTGACCGCCGATACCGCCCAGGCTCGATCCGTTCAGCAGGAAGACAGTGCGCGACTTGGAGGCAGCCACCACCTGACCGTCGGAGAGCAGCGCCACGCTGGTCGAGAAGTCGAGATCGTGGGCGTTGTCGGACGGCCACGATGACGGGGCGAAGTACTGCTTGAGCGTGAGGGACGGCGAGAGCTCGAGCACCGAGTCGCTGTCGTCGTAGGCCCGGCTCGATGAGGTGACCGATCCGTTGCCCGCGGTGACCCAGATGTTGCCGTCGCTATCGACCACCGGGGCGGCCCCGCCCATCCACACGGCGCCCTGACTGTCGCCGGTAGCCGAGTCAACCTCGAAAGTTTCCGGCGCACCGCCGGCCTCAGGCACCGACATGACCCAACCGTGGTAAGTCGAGCAGTCTCCGAAGTTCCCGCCGTATCCGAAGACGACATGCCCGGCATCGAGCGTCAGACCGGTGCGCTGCAGAAGCGCGGCTGTAGCGGAGCCTGCCGGATCCACATTCTGGTTCAACTCGGCCTTCCCGGTGGCCGTGCTCAGCCCGACCAGCTGGTGCGCTGGCCTGTCATTGACCAGTTCGTCTGCCACCACGAACAGTTCTGCGCGCGTCTGATCAATTACGGGCGTGCCGGTGATGCCGAGGGTGGGCGAAATGTCGCCGCACGGAAGGGAGCCCGACGGCACGGGCGCACCCAGGTGAGTTGACCACAGCACGGCGCCGGTGGTCGCCGAGAGGGCGTAGACGGTGTCGTTCTCGGTCGCGACGAAGACCCGCCCGCTGGACACGAGCGGCTCACCATAGAGCTGGCCATCGAGAGCGGGTGAGGTCCAGGCGGGGGAGGAGACGTTCACGGATGCAATCGATGTGGCCACCCCGCTTCCCTCGACGTCGCCGTGGTAGACGATCCAAGGCTGCGGGCTGACCGCGGGCGAGGTCGTCAGGGTCGTGGCCGCGGTGGCGAGAGTGTTTCCGCCCGCGGCGAGTACAAGCAGCATCACGGCGGCCGCGGTGGTGCTGTGACGTGCGCCGGAGACTCGCCTCATCCTGCGCGAGCCACCGTTCTCGGCCCTGGCGTCAGAACGTGGCCGTGCGGCCGCGGCGGCGGAGTGTCGCGTCGACGGCCACGGCGACGATCAGCACGACGGCGGTGGCGACGTCGGTCCCGGCGGTGCTGATGTTGAGGAGGTCGAGACCATTGGTGAGGGCGGCAATGACGAGTCCGCCCAGCACCGGGTGGATCGCCTTGCCGTATCCGCCTGCGAGGCTGGCTCCACCGATGACGGCCGCGGCCACGGCGAAGAGCACGTACGTGCCTCCATCGAAGCCGATGGAGATCGATCCGAGGCGTGACGCGTACACGAGCGCCGCCAGACCCGACACGAAGCTGCAGAGGCCGAAGGCAACGGTACGGACGAGGTTGACGTTGATGCCCGCTCGGCGGGCTGCTTCGGGGCTCGCTCCTATGGCATAGATGTACCGGCCAAGTTTCGTTCGTCCGAGTAGCGCGGTCTGCAGGAACAGAATCACAATCACGAACGGGATCACGAAGGGCACCCCCTGCAGTGTTGTCAGGGCCCCGCGGTTGAGGTTGCAGACGTAGACGAGGGCGGAACCGGCGATGGCGACGCCGACGATGGTGAAGATGGTCACGCTGAGTGGCGGCGCGCTAAGACCATGCTTGCGGCGGTTCGCCGCCCGCACCAGCATCATGAGCGCGAATGCGGCCACGATGACGATCATGAGCACCCAGCCGGCCCAGACCGTCATGTTTCCGTTGACCAGGTTGTAGATCACGTCGTTGGAGACGCGCAGCACGCCACCAGTCGACCCCTTGTCGAAGTCGAACACGAAGATGAGCACGCCCTGCCAACCGAGAAGTCCAGCCAAGGTGACGACGAAGGACGGGATCTTCAGCCTGGTGATCAGCGTGCCTTGGAACAGCCCGATGGCTCCGGCCGCCAGCATGCCCACGATCACGCCCGCCCACCAGGGCCAGTTGTACGGCGGCGAGATCAACCCGATAGTGATGGTGGCTCCCACCGCCCCCACGAATCCGACGGACAGGTCGATGTCTCCCATCAGGAGCGCGAACAGCTCGCCCATGCCCAACAGTATGAAGAACGTCGATTGCACCAGCAGGTTGACGATGTTGCCCGAGGAGAGAAAGACGTGGGATTGAATCTGGAAGAAGATGCAGATGACGATGAGTCCGACGATGATCGGGAGAGCGCCGCTCTCGCCGTTGCGTATGCGCTTCCACCAGGCCTTCAGATAGTCACCGAGGGATTCGGCCAGGACATCGGGTGCAAGGACGACGAGGGCGTCCCCTGTGATCGCGCCGCCCGGAGTAGCGACGTCCGCCGATGGACCCTCGGGATCTCCGCTAGGTGCCGCCGGGTCGTCGATCGTGTCCGTCATCGCCCGCTCACACCTCTGTTCGCGCCGATTGACCCGTCGTCATGTAGTCAACGACGACTTGACGGTCGAACTCCGAAGCAGGGCCAGTGGCTACCATCTGTCCGAGGTACAGCACGGCGATCATGTCGGCCACCTGGAAGACGTCATTCAGGTTGTGCGAAATGACGATGACTGCGGTCCCCTGCTCTGAGAGGCGTTTGATGAGACCCAGCACCATCTCGGTCTGCGCCACGCCGAGGGCGGCCGTGGGCTCGTCCATGATGACGAGCTTGGCAGCCGACATGACCGCCTTGGCGACCGCCACGGACTGGCGCTGCCCACCGGACAATGAGGCGACCGGCTGGCGGATGGAACGCACCGTCGTGACGTGGAGCCCGGCGAGCGTCTGGCGCGCGGTGAGCTCCATGGAGACCTCGTCGAGAAGCCCGTGGCGCATTACCTCATGGCCGAGGAACATGTTCTGGACGATGTCAAGGTTGTCGCAGAGCGCAAGGTCCTGGTAGATCGTCGTGATCCCCAGGGCCTCAGCATCGTTCGGGCTGTGGATGTGTGCCGGCTGACCTTCCCAGAAGATCTGCCCTTCCGTGGGCTCCCAGAGCCCGGAAATGGTCTTGATCAGCACTGACTTCCCTGCGCCGTTGTCGCCAGCCAGCGCCGTGACCTTTGCTGCGGGCACCTTGAGGTTGACGCTGCTGAGCGCCCGGACCGCTCCGAACACCTTGCTGACGCCCCGTAATTCCAGCAGCGGCGCACCCTCGGTCATGTTGGCACCCCCCTAGAGCGACTGTCGGGACGGGGCTCCCAGCGACCGACCCCCCGCCTCAAATCGGGGCGGGGGGTCGGGCTCGAAGCTTTTCGATGGCTCGACAATACCCAGCCGGGCCTGCCGAGCCAATAACAGTTACGGCGTGATGCCCGCCGCCGTGCAGTCAGCGGCGTAAGAGCCCGCGCAGAGCTGCGAGGCCGGGACGAAGTTGTCCTTGATCACCGTGGCGTTCATGTTCTTCGTGGTGACCCACTTGGGCGTCTCCAAGACGGAGGGCACGCTGACGCTCGCCGTCGTGTCCTCGGTCTTGCCGTTCACCAATGACTTGGGTGGCGTCTTGCCGGCCCGCAGGTACAGGGCCAGCGCGACGGCGGCCTGCGCCTCCAGGTAGATCGGCTTGTACACGGTGCCGCACTGGTAACCCGAGAGTATGTTCTGCAGGCCGGTCAGCGAGGCGTCTTGACCGGTGGTCGGGAAGGTCTTGGGCTTGACGTGCTGGGTCTGCAGGTAGGTGATGATCGGTGCGCCCGTCTCGTCGTTGGGGATCAAGGCCGCGTTGACATTGGGGTGCGCCGTGTAGACGGCCTGGAACTCGGTCTCGGCCGTCGGCGGGTCCCACGTGCCGGCCGTGTGTGCCACGGCGGTCCACTTGCCGTTCTTGAAGTAGGGATTGATGACCGAGTCGTAGCCCTGGGCGAACAGCGTGGCGTTATTGTCCGTCACCGCGCCGTGCATGACGACGACCTGCGGCTTCGAGACGTGCCAGGCGGAGACGCAGCTCACGAGGCCCTCGCCCATGACCTTGCCCACCGTCACGTTGTTGAAGCTCACGTAGTAGGCGCGGCTCCCGCCGAGGGTCAGGCGGTCGTAGTCGATGACCTTGACCCCACGCGACTTCGCGTAGCTCTCAATCTGCGTTCCGACGCCCGAGTCGAGCGGGTCGACCAGCAGCACCGTGGCGCCGTTCGAGATGTCGGTCTGGGCATCGGTGAGCTGCGTGGCGTCACTCCCGAGGGCGTTCTGCACCACGAAGTTCGAGGAGCTCACCCCGGCGGTCGTGAGCGCCTTGGTGATGTCCGGCGCGTCGAACTCGACATACCGAGTCGAACTGACCGTGTCGGGCAGGATCGCCGCGACCTTCCCCTTCCCGGCCGCGGCCAGGGACTTGAACTGCTTCATGAATGAGAAGCTGTTATTGAACGAGCTGGTCGAGACGTTGGACGGTGTCGTGGCACGGATTGAAGCCGAAGCCCCGCCCCCGCCAATACCGGCCAGTGTCGCCGACATCGCGAGGGATAGCCCCCCGAGCATGCCTGCCTTAGCGAAACGCACGTTGTCTCCTTTGGTCCTGGATCGCCGCCCGGGCGAGTCCCCTAATCCTGCATGCACCCCACCGGCGGCGGGTTGGATTGCATTCTTGTTGCAAATTGAGGAACGTTATAGAGGACAAAGGTCCTTTTGCTGGGCACAGCATGTGAACAGGCGTAAGTCGATGACCGTGTGCCCCACTTCTCCCAGCGAGCGTCTTCGCAAACAAGGCGACCATGGTGGACCATGCCGGCTCCGATTCCGGTGGAGATGGTCAGATAGGCGATGTCGGTCTTCCTCTCTCCGGCACCGAAGTCGGTCTCGCCCACGGCGGCCAGATCGGCATCGTTGGCGATGCCGACCGGCAGACCGAGATGGGCCGTGAGCCGGCTCCTCGACGGTTGCTCGGGGCACTGCTGTGGGAGGTGCGGCGCCCAGAGGAGCCAGCCAGCGGCGTAGTCGACCACGCCGGGCAGCCCGACGACCGCATGCGTCGCCGCACCATGTCCACGTTCGGCCGCCACGGTGGCGATGAGGTCTGTCAGCGACGCCCGGGACGCGCATCTGCGTCCCGGCGACATCGGCGGCCAGGACAGGCCGTGTCATCGCCGGATCCTCAAGCCCGCCGCCCGCCTTCCTGACTTCTCTTGTACAGCGGGCCGCTATGCCGGCGTCGC
>CAWFPP010000007.1:0-36646 GCA_963817735.1 uncultured Acidimicrobiaceae bacterium
GCTCGTCGCGCATCTGGGCGTCGAGTGCGTTCAACCGATCGGGTCGGGTCAGCGTGATCGCCATGACCGCGCCGTTTCGCTCCACCCGGACCCGGGGAGCGCCGTCCTTGTCGGCACGCGCCGGATGTGTCTGGCGCCACGCGGCGAACTCGGGACCGGATTGGAGCACCGAATAGGCGGACGACTCGGCCACGAGGCCCTCACCCAGCGACAGGTGGTCTTGCCCACGCAACAACAGAGCCAGAGTGGCGGCGGTGACGGGGTGGGCAGTGACGTTCGCCGCGATCCGGTCCAACGCCGGGTCACCTTCCTCGACCACCACGTCACACAGGTCGAGCCAGCGCTCGGCGATTTCGCCGTGGCTCACCCCCACGACGACGAAGGGAAGGCTCGATCGGGTCTCCTGCCGCGTGTCGCCCGGATCGGTCAGAGCGTGGTGCAGGTCGACCAGGACGGCACCGGTGCGCTCGGGGGTGATGTCGCTGCTCAGTTCGGCGAGCAGTGCTTCGGCGCTGAGAGGTTCGAGGATCGCGAGACGTTACCCTGCCGACGTGGACGACCCTCCGGTGGAGCGCTGGGCGAGGAGCGGCGCCATGGCGCTGACGGGGTCGCCCGACGAGCCGCTCGGACCGCCGCAGCGCCTGGTGGATGAGGTGCGAGAGCTCGCCCGCCCGTTCCCGGGCCTGGACGCCCTCGCGCTCCTCGGCGAGCGCGCCGCGTTGATGGGGCTCTGGCGACGGGGATCCACGAGCTGTGGCGGGAGCTGCCGGTTGCTGCCCTGCGGGGAGGAATGGCTGGCGGTCTCGCTCCCCCGTGCAGAGGACGTGGAGATGGTCCCCGCCTGGCTCGAGCTCGAGCTCGAGCCCGAGCCCGAGCCCGACGCCATGCCTGCATCGACACCGGCCATCTGGTCAACCGTCGCCGCGACGCTCCGCCACGGCGACCCCCGAGTCCTGACCGAGCGGGCCCGGTTGCTCGGACTGCCCGTCGCCCGCGTCGGCGACGCGGGCGGATCGACAGCACGCGCCGCCGTGATTCCCACGCCGCTCGGAAACGAACCACCCCGACCCGACGTCACGGGCGCCCTCGTCATCGACCTCTCCGGCCCCTCTGGGCAGGGCCACTGTGCGGCGACCTCCTGGCCCGTGCGGGCGCCGCCGTGGTGAAGGTCGAGTCGACGCAACGACCCGACGGTGCACGCCCGCGGCACCCGCGCCTTCTTCGACCTCCTGAACGGGCGGAAGCGATCGGTCGGCCTCGACCTGCAGAACCGCCATGGCACCCACGTCCTCCGGGAGCTGGTCCGACGGGCCGACGTCGTGATCGAGGCCAGCCGGGCCCGCGCCCTGGCACAGTTCGGCATCGACGGCCGCGAGGAGGTCGGCGCCGACGGCGGCCCGCAGGTCTGGGTGTCCATCACGGGCTACGGCCGGCTCGGGGCGAGGACGCCAGAGGACCGGGTCACGTTCGGCGACGACGCCGCCGCGGCCGGCGGTCTCGTCAGTGGAGGCGACGACGGTCCGCTCTTCTGTGCTGGGCACGCCGCCGCCGACCCGCTCACGGGTCTGACGGCGGCGGGCGCCTGCGTGGACGCCCTGCGGCTCGGGCGGGCGCGGGTTCCTCGATATCTCCATGGCCGCCGTCGACCGCGCACCTCGCCGGCGGTGCCGACGCTGCCGGCGCCCGCCGGACTCGCCGTCACGACACGCCGCCGCACCCCGTGACCTCCGTCAGGCGGCCCAGACTGGGGCGCGCGGCCCAGGTCCTCGTTGAGCTCGGCGCCGGTCAACGACGCCTGACGACGACCTCGAGGGGCAGAGCGTCAAGCTGCAGGCCAGATTCTTGACCTCCGTGAAGTCCTCCAGCCCGTGCCGTCCACGCTCGCGCCCGAGGTCCGACTGCTTGTAGCCGCCGAAGGCGCCGCTCTGCCCGATACCGGTGAACTGGGACCCCCAACCGGGTTCCTGGCCACCGCCGGGGCCGACGTCAGCCAGCGGCTCGGTCCCGACCTTCTGCACCGTCACCAGACCAGCCCGGATCTGGCGGGCCACGTTGAACGCCCACGCATCCGAGGTGGACACGACGCCGCCTCCGAGGCCATAGATGGAGTCGTTGGCCAACCGGCACCGCGTCCTCGTCCGAACCCGAGTACGGCACGACGGTGAGGACCGGACCGAAGATCTCCTCCTGGGCGATGCGGAGGTCGTTGCTCGCCACGAAGACGGTGGGCTCGAAGTAGTAGCCCTTCTCGAATCCCTCGGGTCGCTTCCCCCGCACAGCAGCTCGGCGCCCTGCTCGAGCCCCGAGCCACATAGCCCTCCACCCGCGCCCGTTGCTGCTCCCGGATCAGCGGCCCCAGCACGGTGCTGTCGGACCGAGGGTCGCCGATCGTGATCATGGGCCGCATCGCCTCCAGCCCCTCCTTGTACGCAGGGAGCAGGTTTTCGGGCAGCAGCACACGCGTATGGATGACACAACCCTGGCCGCAGTGCATAAGCACCTGACCGAAGCCGATCGATCGGGCGTAGTCCTCGCCCACGTCACCGAGCACCACCGTGGCGCTCTTGCCACCGAGCTCCAGCTGGACCCGCTTCAGCGTCCCGCGGCCGACGCCATGATGCGGCGCCCGGTGGCGGTCGATCCCGTGAAGGTGACCATGTCCACCATCGGGTTCGACGTCAGCTCGTCGCCCACCTCGCCGTGCCCGGTGATCACGTTGAGCACGCCCGGCGGAATTCCGGCCTCGGCCGCCGCCTCGGCGATCATCATGGCGTCCAGGGGCGTCCACGGGTGCGGCTTGAGGACGACCGTGCAGCCGACCGCCAGGGCGGGCGCCACCTTGACCACGTTGAGCATGAAGGGGAAGTTGAACGGGGTGATGGCCGCCACCACGCCGATCGGCTCGCGCACGATGGCGTTCCCGCCCAGCCCGGTCGGACCCCCTGTCGGCATCCCGTTCTCCACCCATGGGAAGCCGTGCTCGACCAGCGCCGCGTTCGAGCGCAGCATCCCGATCGAACCCGCCCCCTGCACCGCATCGGTGAGAAACCCGGTCGACCCTGTCTCCGCGACGATCAGCTCCCGGAGGTCCTGCGCACGCGCCTCGAGGATCTCGGCCATCGCCAGCAACTTGGCGGCGCGCTCCGACGGCTTCATGTAGGGCCAGGGCCCCTCGTCGAAGGCCCGCCGCGCCGCCTCGATCGCCCGCGCGGCCGTCTTGGTCGAGGCCTCCGGGACAGACCCGATCACCTCTTCCGTTGCGGGATCCACGACGTCGATCGACCCGGAGGCCCCCTCCGACGTCCACGCGCCGTCAACGAACAGCTCGTAATTCCACGTCATGCGATCTTCCCCATTTCCGTTTCCATCGCCATTTGCATGCAGTCCCCGTCCGGGTCCCTGTCCGGGTCCATCGTCAGACCACGTCCCAACTGAGCTCGAGACGATCGATCCCGAAGAGGCCCCCGCCGTGCTCGGTGACGTCGACCCCCGGAGTCAGCCAGTACGTGGGAATGGAACGATGCCATTCCTCCAACGCCACCCGCAGCTCCCGCCGGGCAAGATGCGACCCCAGACACCGGTGCGGTCCCGCCCCGAACGCCACGTGCGGATTGGACTCACGGTCGAAGCGCACCGTGGCGGCGTCCTCGAACACCTCCGGGTCACACGTCGCCGCGCACAGAGGCAGGAAGACCATGTCGCCCGCCCGCAAGGGACAGCCGTGGAAGTCCGTGTCCCGCATCACCTTGCGGGACGGCGCCACGAACGCGAACTGGCGCAGGAACTCCTCCACCGCCGCCGGCACCACCGACGCGTCCGACGCGACCCGCTCCCGGTCGGACGGGTGCGTGGCCAGGTGCCAGAACGCATAGCTCAGCTGGATCGAGACCGTGTCCAGCCCGGCCATGAACATCAGGAGGCACCACGACAAGAGGTCGTCATGGGGAATGGGCGCCCCGTCGATCCGCCACGCCAAGGCGCTCGACAACAGGTCGTCGCCCGGGTCGCCCCGCTTCTCCGAGATCAACTCCGAGAAGTAGCCCATCACCGCCATCATCGCGTCGAAAGCGCCGGCCCGCTCCGGGTCATCGCCACCCGAAGGGTGCAGGATCGCATGCTCCCAAAGCAGGAATTGCTCGAGCCCCGACGCGGGGAGCCCCATCAGCTCCATGAAGATCGTCGTCGGGTAGCGCCACGCGAAGTCCCGCAGGAAGTCACAGTGCCCACGACCGGCCAGCTCTCCCACCAACTCGGCGCACCGCGCCCGCACCTTGTCCTCCAACCGCTCCATCGCTCGCGGCGCGAAGTGCGGCGCCAGCAACTGCCGCCAGACCGTGTGCTCGGGCGGATCGAGCATCTCGGGGATCCATCGGTACGGGGGGTCCGGATCGTGGACGGTCACCACCGTGCTCGAGAAGACGTCCGCATGCTGCAGCGCGTCCCGGATCAGCGCGGCGTTGGTGAACACCCAGAACCCGTTCCCGTACGAACTGCGCACGAAGGGGTGCTCCCGCCGCAGCGCGTCGATCTCCTCGGCGTGGGACAGCACGGGACCGGTCGTGGCCTCGTTGAAGGCGCGGACCGGATACGTCTCGTTCATCCTCGCCCCTTCCCATATTCAGGACACTCTGTTGGCTAGAGTATCGGCCTTCCGGTCAGGCCGCGCCAGTTCCGCCGGACCGATTCCGGCGGTGTCCCCGCGGCCATGCCCCGATTACGTTTAGACCGACCTCACGATTGGAGACGCCATGGCCATCGCCAACGACATCAGCGCACCCCTGCGCCACGCGGACCGCTTCTTCATCGGCGGCGAGTGGGTGAAGCCTTCCTCGGATGACGTCATCGACGTCATTGACTCCACCAGCGAGAAGCTCTTCTTCAGCGTCGCCGAGGCGAAGGAGCCCGATATGGCTCGCGCCGTCGCCGCGGCACGCCAGGCCTTCGACGAGGGACCGTGGCCACGCCTCAGCCACGAGCAGCGGGCCGAGTACCTGCGGGCCATCGCCACCGCGTTGGAGGGACGCACCGAGGACCTGGGCCAGATCTGGCCGCGTGAGTCCGGCGTCCTCCACGGCGTTGCCAAGGGGTCGGTCGCCGGCGCGTCGGCGACGTTCAACTACTACGCGGGACTGGCCCAGACGTTCCCCTTCGAGGAAGAGGCGCGGCCCAGCATGGGTGGCAAGTTCGGCCTGCTCGTCCGCGAGCCCGTCGGCGTCGTGGGCGCCATCATTCCCTGGAACGCTCCCCTCGGCCTGATCAGCTACAAAATCGCCCCCGCCCTGCTGGCCGGGTGCACCGTCATCCTCAAGGCCTCACCCGAAGCACCGGGCGAGGCCTATGTCGTCGCCGAGATCGCCGAAGCGATCGGCCTCCCTCCGGGCGTCCTCAACGTCGTGACCGCCGACCGGGAAGTGTCCGAACTCCTGGTGCGTGACCCCCGCGTCGACAAGATCACGTTCACCGGGTCGACCGTCGCCGGGCGGCGCATTGCCTCCATCTGCGGAGAACGAATCGCCCGCTGCACTCTCGAATTGGGCGGCAAGTCCGCCGCCGTCATCCTCGACGACATGGACCTGACCGCGGCGGCTACCGCCCTCGCCGGCGCCGAGTGCTTCCTGACCGGGCAGGTCTGCTCCTCGCTCACGAGGATCGTGGTCAGCCAGAACCGCCACGACGAGCTCGTCGACGCGCTGGCCGGCATCTTCTCCCAGGTACAGGTCGGCGATCCGTTCGACGCCCAGACCCACATGGGTCCCCTGGTCGCCGAGCGCCAGCGCGACCGCGTCGAGGGCTACATCGCCAAGGGCGTGGCGGAAGGGGCCACGCTGGCCACCGGCGGGGGGCGGCCCAAGCACCTCGACCACGGCTGGTTCATTGAGCCGACGGTCTTCGGCAACGTCGACAACTCTTCGACCATCGCGCAGGAGGAGATCTTCGGGCCGGTGCTGAGCGTGATCCCCGCGGAGAATGAGCAGGACGCCATCGCCATCGCCAACGACACGATCTACGGGCTCAACGCGTCCGTCTTCACCAACGACGTGGAGCGGGCCCGCGACGTCGCCCGCCAGCTGCGCTCCGGCACCGTCGGCCACAACGCGTTCCGCACGGACTTCGGGATCGCCTTCGGCGGGTTCAAGCAATCCGGCATAGGGCGCGAGGGCGGGGTCGAGGGTCTGCTGCCCTTCCTCGAGACGAAGACCGTCATCTTGGAGGGGCGACCCAGCGAGTTCGGCCCGGCGGGTAGCTGAAGCACCAAGCACCTCCTCACCTGGCGTCCGGTTGGCGTCGCGCTGAGCAGATCAGAGAAGCTGCGTCCTTCATTCGCGTCGGGAGGAATTCAATTGCCAGAGATCATGAAGGGTGTGCGCATCCTCGAGGTCGCCGAGCACACCTTCGTGCCGGCGGCGTCGGCCATCCTGGCCGACTGGGGCGCCGAGGTGATCAAGGTCGAGCACCCCGAAAGGGGCGACGCCATGCGCGGTCTGGCCTCCAGCGGGGTCATGCCTTCGATGGGCGCCGTGCATGTGTTGCTGGAGCACTCCAACCGCGGCAAGAAGAGCATCGGCATCGACGTCAGCACGCCCCAGGGCCTCGACCTCATTTACCGGCTGGCCGCGACCTGTGACGTCTTCCTGACGAACAAGGTGCCCGCCGTCAGGAAGAAGCTGCACATCGAGTTCGAGGACATCAAGGCCCACAACCCCAACATCATCTACGTGGCCGGCACGGGTGCCGGTGAGCGCGGGCCGGAGGCCGACCGCGGCGGCTACGACTTCTTGAGCTACTGGTGCCGGGCCGGCAGCGCCATGGGGACCACGCCGACCGACGTCGACTATCTCGCCGGACAACCCGGACCTGGATACGGGGACTCCATCGGTGGGATGACGATCGCCGGCGGCATCCTCGGCGCGCTGTTCCACCGCGAGCGCACGGGAGAGGCGCTCCCGCTCGACGTCTCGCTACTCGGCGTGGGCATGTGGGCCATGAGCCCGGCCATCGCCCTGTCGCTGCAGCTCGACATGCCCTGGCGTCCCGGTCCGAGCAAGGGAGGCGGCCCCGGCCTGCCCAATCCGTTGGTCGGCACGTATCTCACCCAGGACAAGCGGTTCCTGGCCTTCTCCTGCCTGCAGGGCTTCCGCTACTGGCCGAGCGCCTGCCGCGTCATCGGGCGCGAGGACCTCATCACCGACGAGCGGTTCTCCTCCCACGAGCAGCTGGCCGCCAACGCCGGCGAGGCCCGCGCCATTCTGAAGCAGGCGTTCGAATCGGCACCCCTCAGTGAATGGCGGGACAGCCTGGACGCCTTCGAAGGACAGTGGGCCGTCGCCCAGGACAGCATCGAGGTCACCAAGGACGTGCAGGTCGAGGCGAACGGCCACCTGGGCGAGACCGCCACCGCGGACGGCACGGCCTTCACACTCGTGACGACGCCCGTGCAATTCGCCGGCGCACCGTCGCCGCCGAAGCGGGCGCCCGAGTTCAACGAGCACTGCGAGGAGATCCTCGCCGACATCGACTGCAGCGAGGAAGAGATGATCGAGCTCAAGGTGGCCGGGGTCCTGGCCTGATGGTCGGGCATTGATCTGATGAGCCCGCCCCGCGCGACGGCGCTGCTCTTCGTGGAGTGCCAGCGCGGCGTCATCGGCGACCTCTCGGTGCTGCCGGCACTGGCCGAGGCGGCCCAGCCCGCGCTCGCTGCCATGGCCCGCCTCGCCCGCGGCGCCCGCGGCGTTGGCGTGCAGATCGTGCACCTGACCTATCTGCCCTTGGCCGGCGGCCGTTCGGCCAGCCAGCGCTCCCCTCTCATGCGCGCCACCACGTCGACGGCCGCCTGGCGCGACTCCGACGAGGCCCTCGAGATCGTGCCGGAGATCGGTGTGGGGCCGGACGACCTCGTGCTGCCGCGCCACCAGGGCATCTCGCCCGTGCACCGCACCGAGGTCCTGTCCATCCTGCGCAACATGGCCATGGAGGACATCGTCGTGGCCGGCGTGTCGACCAACCTGGCCGTCCCGCTGGCCGCCGTCGGCGCGGCCGACGAGGACTTCGCCGTCACCGTGGCGACGGACGCCACGGTCGGCACGCCACCCGAGCACCACGCGTCGATGCTCCGGCACAGCCTCGCCTTCGTGGCCCGCCTCGCCACGACGGACGAGCTGCTGGCCGAATGGTCTGCCTGAGGATTCGGACCTCAGACCCAAGCCGGAGTCAGCCGGGCCAGGCGATGGCCTTGGTCTCCAGGTATTGCTCGAGCCCCTCGATGCCACATTGCCGGCCGATCCCGCTGTCCTTGTAGCCGCCGTACGGTGAGTCCGCGCCGTACCACAGGCCACCGTTGACGCTGATGGAGCCGGTCCGGATGCGGCGGGCGATCGACGTGGCCCGCTCCTCCGACGCCGACACCACGCCGCCCGACAGGCCGTAGGTGCTCTCGTTGGCGATACGGACGGCGTCGTCGTCATCCTCGTAGGGGATCACGCACAGGACCGGCCCGAAGATCTCCTCCTGGGCAATGGTCATGGAGTTGTCGACGTCGACGAAGAGGGTCGGCTCCACGAACCACCCCTTGGGTTGGTCGGACGGGCGACCGCCGCCGAAGACCAACTTGGCCCCTTCCTCCTGGCCCTTGGCGATGTAGCCGAGCACCCGGTCACGCTGGCGGGCGCTCACGACCGGGCCCATGACCACGGCATCGCTTGACGGGTCGCCGTAGGGCACGCCGGCCATGCCGGCCGCGATGAGCTCGACGCCCTCGTCGTAGCGGGAACGAGGGAGCAGGAGCCGCGTCTGCATGGCGCAGCCCTGGCCGGCGTGGACGCACACCATGGAGGCCATCGGGACTGTCGAGGCGAAGTCGGCGTCGTCCAGCACGATCATGGCCGACTTGCCACCGAGCTCGAGGAAGACCCGCTTCAGTGTGGCCGCGCCCTTCTCCATGATCCGCTTGCCGGTGGCGGTCGAGCCGGTGAACGAAATCAGGTCGACCTTGGGCGAGAGCGTCAGTTCCTCGCCGACCAGGTGGTCGGACGAGGTCACCACGTTGACGACGCCCGCCGGGATGTCCGTCTTCTCGGCGATGAGCCGACCGAGGCGGGTGGCGTTCCAGGGCGTGTCCGGCGCCGGCTTGATGATCGTCGTGTTGCCGGTGGCCAGGATCGGGCCCAGCTTGTTGAGCGTGACCTCCAGCGGGTAGTTCCACGGCACGATCGACCCGATGACGCCCATGGGCTCCTTGATGACGCCGCGCCGGCTCTTCATGCCCATCATCTCGGAGTCGGGGAGCGACCGTTCCCAGGCGAACTCGTCGATCATCTTGGTCGGCCAGCCCAGGGCCTCGTCGATGGGCCAGTCGACCTGCGCCGCGAACGTCATCATGCGCGGCGATCCGACCTCGGCGATGATCTCCTCGCGGTAGGCCTCGCGCTCCGCCTCGAGCGCGGACTGCAACTGCTCGAGGCAGCGCTTGCGGAAGGCGTGGTTCGTCGACCAGTCGGTCTCGTCGAAGGCACGGCGGGAGGAGTCAATGGCCCGCTGCATGTCCTCACCCGACGCATCGGCCACCTCGCCCAGCACTTCTTCGGTGGCCGGATTGATGTTCTCGAACCGCTTGCCCGACGCGGCTTCGACGAGTTCTCCGTCGATGAGCATGCGTACTTCGCCGGCAACTGGGTTGGTCATGCTGCGCCCCTTCCTCTGGAGTCCAACGGCGAGGTTACGAAGCGGTGCCTCCAATGGCAAAGTGGCCGGCTGGGGGCCACAGGGCCCTCCGGGCCTTTGGCGACCCCTCCTGCACCGTTTCTCGGAATTTCTCGTCCCCACGTCGAATTCGCAGAATCCCGTTCGACGCTCTGCCAGAGTGAGGCGAGAGGCGCCTCAGCTGAGAGAAGAAGGAGCATCGCCATGCGATTCCTGGGCTACACCCTTGCCAGCGAAACGGAGCTGCCGACCCAACCACCTCCCCCCGAGATGTACGAGGAGATGGGCAAATTCGTCGAGGAGGCGGTCAACGCCGGGGTGGTCGTCGCCACCGGCGGCATCGCCCCCACCTCGGAGGGGGTCAAGATCTCCTTGAAGGACGGCGAATTCACTGTCGTGGACGGTCCCTTCACCGAGGCAAAAGAGCTGGTCGGCGGTTGGGCCCTGATGGAGTGCCGTGACAAGGAGGAGGCCCTCGAGTGGAGCAAGCGCTTCCTCGGCGTGCTCGGCGAGGGAGAGGTCCGCGTTCGTCCCGTCACCTGATCGGACGATCCCTGTGGCAAGGCCCGGATGGTTGAATCGGTGGCGTGCCGGCCACCGATTCAACCGCTTCGGTCGAGGCGGTCTTCCGGATGGAGTTCCCGAGGGTGGTCGCCACGTTGACAGCCTTCGTGGGTGATATCGGATTGGCAGAAGATCTCGCCCAGGACGCGCTGTTCGACGCGCTGCGCCAGTGGCCCCGCGACGGGACCCCACGGAACCCGGGTGCCTGGCTCACCACCGTGGGAAAGCGCAAGGCGGTGGACCTCTTCCGCCGCAACCGCACGTTGAGCGAGAAATACGCTCAGCTGAGCGCACAGCTCAAGCACGCGGTGAATGTGCCTCCCGGCGAGGAAGTCGACTTCGATCTGGAGTCGCAGGAGGAGATCGCCGACGACCGCCTCCGCCTGATGTTCGTGTCGTGTCACCCGGTTCTGTCGCTTGACGCCCGGACGGCGTTGACGCTGCGCATTGTCGGTGGCCTCACGGTGCCGGAGATAGCCAGGGCGTACGTGGCGTCGGAGGCGACCATTGCGCAACGCATCGTCCGGGCCAAGAAGACGATCGCCGAGGTCGGCGTTCCCTTCGAAGTCCCGACGGGAGCGGACCGGGCGACCCGGCTGGAATCGGTGCTCCAGGTCATCTACCTCATCTACAACGAGGGGTACTCGGCCACCTCCGGGGAGGACTGGCTGCGTCCCGAGCTCTGCGCCGAAGCGCTCCGCGTCGGCCGAGTGCTCGCCACCCTGGCGCCGGAAGAACCCGAGGTCTTTGGTCTCCTCGCCCTGATGGAGTTCCAGTCGTCACGGTTGCGCGCCCGCACGGCACCGTCCGGCACGCCCGTCCTGCTCCTCGACCAGGATCGCCGCACATGGGACCGCCTCCACATCACTCGCGGCGATGACGCGCTGGCCAAAGCCGAACAGCTCGGAGAGCCCCGCGGGCCGTACACGCTGCAGGCGGCGATCGCGGCCTCGCACGCCCGCGCCTTTCGCCCCGAGGACACCGACTGGGACAACGTGGTCAGCCTCTACGGCGAGCTCGCTCGCACCACACCGTCCCCGATTGTCGAGCTGAACCGGGCCGTCGCCGTCTCCATGGCCTCAGGACCTGACGCCGCGCTACAGCTGGTCGATCAGCTGGCGGAGACGGGCACCCTCGAGCGCTACCACCTTCTGTCGAGCGTTCGAGGCGACCTGCTCCATCGACTTGGGCGCCATGACGAGGCCGCGTTGGAGTTCGACCGGGCGGCCGCATTGTCCACCAACGCGCAGGAGCGCGCCATGTCAGAGGAGCGGGCGCGCGCGAGCCGCGCGCAGGGAGAGGCTCGGCGGTCGTCAGGCCTCACGGAGTCCGGCCGGGCCTGAGTCTGGGCGTCCGCCGCCCCTGTGCCCACCAGGGTCGCAACTGCAGCCGGGCCGGCGGCAGCGTGCCGTAGACCAGCACGGCGCGGCCGAGCGGTAGGCACCGCAGCTCCTCGGGTGGGAGCAACCGGCGCGGCCCCGTCGTCGACGTCGTGGAGCGGCGTCCCTGCGGGTCACGCGTCACCGAAGGGCGGGACGCCTCCTCGTCGCCGATGAGGCGGCTGACGTACTCCAGCGTGTCGGGGTCGGCGATGCCGGGCAGAAAGAGCTTCGCCCGGTGGTTGTTGAGAACCGTGGGCGCCCGTGCGCCATAACGGCCCCTGACCTGGGCCAGGTCCTGCCAGACCGTGACGATCTGTATGCCGTGCGACGCGCAGGTTGCCGCCAGCCCGTCGAGCTCGGGCAGCGGGGCAATGTGGGCTGCCTCGTCGAGTACCACCAGGAGTGGCGGGTCGAGCGGACGGCCCGCCTTCGTGGCCAGGGCAAACGCATGCGACAACACGGCCTGTGTCAGCGCGGTGAAGTACCCGCGCAGCCGGCGCTGGTCGTGGGCCGGCGCGCAGAGGTAGAGCGTGTGAGCGCCGTGCAGCAGGTGGTCCGGCTCGAAGGCGCTGACCGGCGGCGGCCCCGGGGGCGGGTGGGCGAAGGGGGCGAGGACGGTTTCCGTCGTGGTGTAGATGGAGCTGCGGGTCCGCTCGTCGCGACACCAGGTCGCCTCCGCGGCCTGCAGGACCTCGGGCGGAGCGGACCGCTCGAGAATGGCCGCCACCTCGCCGACCTCCTGGGTGTCGACCCAGCGCACCACGTCCGCCATGGAGCGACGGTCGAGCGCCGCCGCGACGAAGAGCGGCGCCAGGAGCTTGGCGGCGGTGGCGTACCAGAACTCCGCGTCCGCGGACGTCCCGTCACCCTTGGCCGCCTCGCACAACGCGGCGGCAGCTCGGCACGCGTCACGCCACTGACGGCAGCCGTTGAGGGGCGACCAGGTGCTGACCCGGGCCCCCGTGCAGCCGGTGGGGTCGACGCACCACACCTGCCCCAGGCGTGACCGCGTCCCGAGCGTGTGACGGAGGAGGTCGCTCTTGACGCTGGCGGCCAGGACAGGGCCTTGCCACCCCAGGATCGCCGGCACGGCCAGGCTCGTGGTCTTCCCGCTCTGCGTGGGCCCGACCACGACCAGGGACTGCGCCCTCTCGGCGGCCAGGCCGGTCTGGCGCGCCACACCAGCGCACACCCCGAGGAGGAGCCGGCCGGGAGGAGGGGCGTTCGCCGTCACCAGCAGCGGGCGCAGGTCGCGCCGCCGGGCCCAACGGGCTCCCCTCGACGGCTTTCGCCGGCTCCGCCCTCCCCACGTTCCCCCCGCCTGGGAGATCCCGGCCACCAACGCACCGCCCAGGCCCAGGGGCAGGACCAGCGAGGCGAGGCCAGTCACGCCGTCATGGCGGCGTCGGTGTCCACCATGAATCGTTCGGTCGCGCTGAGGCGGTGCTGCACCAGGAACGAGCGCTGTCCCACCTTCCACAAGGCGATGCCCCGCCTGAGTTGTGGAAGCAGATCCGTCTCGGTGGCCGACAAGGAGAGAAGCTCGGTGGCCGCCTCGAGCTCGCCCGGCGACTGCGCGTAGACGACGCGGGTCTCCGAATCCGACAGCAGCCCCTGTGCCAGGGCCACCTGCTCCGAGTCCGACGCACCGACCGAGCGCAGGTCCGAGACCCGGTGGAGCACAGCGACGTTGGAGACGCCGAAGGCCCGGGACAGCTTCCAGGACGACTGCAGCCAGCGCGCCACGCCCAGGTTGGAGAGGATCGCCCAGGCCTCGTCCACCACCAGGAAGAAACGGCTGCGCCCCGACGGCGTGCCGTCCCCGCCGACGGCGGCGCGGGCCAGCGCCGCCTGCAACCACGCCGTGGCGCAGGCCATCAGGACACCGAGCGCGGCCGACGAGTACAGCGCGGAGAGGTCGAGGACGACGAGGGGCGACGAGAGGTCGAGTCCGGTCGTGGTGGGGCCGTCGAACATGCCGCGCAGGTCGCCGTAGACGAGCCGGCGCAACTCCAGCGCGACATCTCGCCCGTCCTCGAGGAGGTCGCGCTGCTCGGTGCGCAGCGAGCGGGCGGCGTCGGCGGTCGGCGTGAGGAGCGCCTCGACCACCACCGGCACCGTGGGCACGGCGGCGGCCCGGGTGGCCTCGGCCAGGGCCGCGCCCAGCGCCGCTCGCTCGCGCGGCACCAGGGCTCGGCCGAGACAGGCGCTGGCCAGGGAGGAGAGCAACTCCATTCTCCTGCGCCCGCTGGCGTCGGGCCCGGCGGCGTCGTCGTCGGCATCAGGGCCCGGGTCGAGCGGATTCAGACGGATGGCACCGCCCGGACGAAGCGACACCGGGCGGACGCCCCAGGCGTCGGCCAGATCGCCGTACTCGCCCTTGGGATCGACCACCCAGGCCCGGCGCCCGAACACGGCCTGCCGCCACAGGAACGTCTTGACGAAGGCGCTCTTGCCTCGGCCGATCTGCCCGAACACCACCATGTTGGGGTTGGACACCACACCCGCCGCGTAGAGCTCGAAAGGGTCGAAGACGAACGAGCCGCCGAGGAGGTCGTCACCGATGACCACGCCGCGCCGCCCGAGCCCGGCCTCCGCGATGAACGGGTAGGCCGCGCCGAGGTTCCGCGTCGTCACCTGGTGGGCCGGCAGCCGCGGCATGCGCTCCCTCATGGCGGGTGAACGGTCGCCCGCGTCGCCGGACGGCTCCGTTACCTTGACGGAGCCGTGACCATCTCCCCGGTCGCGGGGAAGGTGGCATGCACATGAGTGAGGATCATCCCGCCCCACCGCTCGTGATCAGCCTGGCCTCCTTGACCGTCGTCAGCGGCTTTGTGGACGCCGTGAGCTTCCTCGCCCTCGGGCACGTGTTCACGGCCAACATGACGGGCAACGTGGCCCTGATCGGGTTTGCCGCCGCCGGTGCGCCCGGGTTCTCCGTGGCGGCCAGCGTGTGCGCGCTGGGTGCCTTTCTCGTCGGCGCAACGGCCGCGGGCCGTCTGGCCCTGCGTGTCGGTCCGGCCCGGAATCTGCTGTTGCTGGCCATGGTGATCGAGGCGGCGTGCACGACCGCGGCGGCGGTCGTTGCCGGCTCAGTCACGACCATCGGCTCCGGATGGCCGCGCTACACCGTCATCGCACTCCTGGCCGGGTCCATGGGCCTCCGGAACGCCGCCGTCCGCCGCATCGGCGTTCCCGACATGTCCACCACGGTGCTGACCACGACCTTGACGAGGCTGGCGTCCGGTTCGCGGGTGGCGGGCGGCACCAACCCGCACGCCCGCCTCGGGACGACGTCGGTCCTGTCCATGTTCGGCGGTGCGCTGGTGGGCGCCGTCCTGGTCCTGAACGCCGGAGCAACCTGGGCTCTCGCCATCGCCGCCGGAATCGTGACGGGGACCGCCGTCTACTTCGCCCGCCAGGTGCCTCTCGAGATCAACGCACCTTGATGGTGCGGGTGCTCGACGTGCTGACATTGAACGTGTTGTCACCGCTGTAGGTGGCCGTCACCACGTAGGGCGATCCGGTGGCCACGGCGGCAGTGGTGTCGCAGGTCGCCACGCCGGAGACGAGGGGCACCGTGTCGCCACCGGTGCAGGTGAGCGCCTGTCCCGAGCTCCCCACCACGGAGAAGGTCACGGTACCGGTCCGCTTGCCGGCGGCGGCCGGTCGGCGGCCGACGACCGTCGCCGTGAGCACCGCCGAGGCACCCGATGCCACGGCGTGCGGCACCCGGATCCTCGTTCTCGAGTCAGCCTTGGCCACGGGCCGGGTCACCGAAGCCGAGGTGGCGTCGACGCGACATTGCCGGGGTTTGAGACGGAGACCGTGGAGGGACCGTCGTCGGCCGCGAGGACGCTGTGTCCCACGTTGCTTCTGGTCATGCCGTGGCGACGGCTGATCGCGCTGCTGCCGGGGCGACACGGCACCGCCACACCGGACGCGCGGGTCACGGCCCCTGCCCGAGCCGCGCCCCGTCCCCACCGTGGACAGGATGGCCGAGACGTGGGCGCCCTTCGAAGTGACCAACCCCGTAGGCGGCCCCGAAATCGTCACGGCCGGGTCGGCCTGGCCGTTCGTCGGAAAGACGGGAACGGGTGATGGGGTGAAGTCGCCGCTCGAGCTCGAGGTCACGCCTGCCGTCCCTGAGGTGCCAGACGATGATGACGACGACGTTGCGCTCCCACCCGACGAGATCGGCCCGGTCGCCGGAGGCGGTCCTTCGGCAAGGTCGTTCCGCAATGCAGCCGCGCTCAACGGAGCCGAATTCGTGGTGTCCTGCTGAAAGTCCCAGTAGCTGGCCTCGAACACGTCGTTGGTGTCGATCCAATCCATCATGTCGTTGATGAAGGTCGGGTCGTCACCGCCGCCGAGCTCCTCGTCTTCATACGTGCCGTTGAGGTCCGTCGGGTTGAACGCACCGGGGCCCCACTCGGGCAACACGATTGCCTTGCCCTGCTGACCGGCGAAGCTGGCCAGCCAGTTCAAGCCGAAAGGCTCAGTGAGGATGGTGTTGAACTCGTCCTGCTGGCATGCCGTTCCGCTGCAACCGGGCGCGCCGTAATAGCCCCAGGCCTGGTCGTAGACATCGAGGCCGATGTAGTCGACGTACGCGTTCCCCGGGTAGTAGTCGGCCAGGTTGTCGCTACCCACGCCGCCGATAGTCGGGTTCCACTCGAACGTGAACTGCTGCCCCGGCACCGATCGCATGGTGTCGACGATCTGCTGCCAGTAGCCAATGAAGGCGGCTGCCTGCCCGGTGGCGGCCCAGGGGAACCACCCGCCATTGAATTCCCAGCCGATACGGATGATCGAGTTCGCCTCGCCGCCCGCCACCATGTCCTGGGCCAGTTGCAGGAAGTACGTGTTGTATGCACCCGTTGCCCCAAGCTGGAGGCTGTATCCGGTTCGGGAACTCTCGTCGGTGCCCGAGCTCTCGGCGGGGAGCATCGGAACGCCCCAGATCATGGTGAGGCCGGAACCCTCCCAGGCCGCCATGTACGAGCTGGCCTGGTCGAGCATTCCAGACCAGGTATCCCCGTCGAGGAAGTCCATGGCGAACGACGGCTGCTCCCCGACGGCTTGACCAAAGGCCTGTACGCCGCCGGGCGACTGGTACCCGACATAGGCCCCCAAGGAGTTCGCGCTACCGGCCGCCGCCGCGGTACCTCCCCCTGCAGTGGGGACGCATGCAGCCACGAGCAAGGTCGCCGCCAGGGCGAAGGGGACGAAGAACGCCCTAGTGACTCGAGACTGCGGCAAGGGCCGGAGCATGCGCCAAGAGCCCTCCTACTCGTAGTGCAGCCACGTTCGCCGGATGCGTAATGGGACCGCGGACACTACAGATCCGCAACGACTATTGGGTGAACGAACCGGAGCGGAATCGTGACTGCTGCATGAACTACGGGCGGTACCCAGGATGTTCTGCCCGGAAGAAATAGTTCAGCGGTTCCCCATGCCATACCGCCATCGGGACCGCGGACCCCAGGGCATGGGGCCATGGGGCCATGGGTCATGGGGTCAGTGCCCCCTCCCCGACCAACCATTCAGCACAACCCGCGGCAGAGGGGCAGCGTGCAGGTGTAGGCCGACGCCTGGTCGCCGTACAGGCGGCGAAGGGCCAAACGGCTCTGTCCCGCCGCGTGCTGCACCGCGTCACAGGCCACCACCAGCTCCTCCTCGCCCGGTGCGGAGACGGTGACAAAGCCCGAATAGCGGAACGAGGCATGTCCCTCGGCGAGCTCCGCCTCGCGGCGGGCGAGGACTTCTGACTCGCGCGCATGCCGGGCGGTCGAGACGAAGCCACCGCGCCGTCGCAACTCGGCGTCCGCCAGGTCCGCCGTCCGCGATGCCTCGACCTTGCGCACCGCGGCGTCGGGGCCCAGCGGCTCCATGACGACGGCCAGCGTCGAACGAGCCGATCCGAGGAGGACGGGTGCCAGGAAGTCACTGCGCACTTCTATCCGCGGCCACTCGGCCACCCAGAAGGTGGCGTGGACCATGCCGTCCACACGCACGTGCGACCAGGTCTCCTGCATGGCCATCGGCCAGTGGTCGTCCGGCGCTGCACCACCCACCGGGACGGCGCGCGGCTCATAGGTTCGGAGCAGCTGCCGCGCCAGGTCGTCAGCCGACAAGATCGACTCGACCTGGACGTCGGCGTCGCCCAGCAGCCGGACCAATGATCCGATCTCGCGGGCCAGGGTCGCGCACCCGACCTCGACCGACCGTGTCTGTCGCACCTGCACGGCCAACACGACGTCGTGGGCACACGTGTACGAGTCCATGTCGGTCAGCAACGCGTCGTAGGAGGCGGTGCAGGCCGAGGCCGCATCGGAGACGGCCTCCGTCGCGACGTACGACCGCAACCCCTGTCCATCGTCGGGGAAGGAGGCCGCCACCCACTGCACCCGGTGCACCGGCGAACCCTCGCGGGCCAACGAGGACAGCACCGAGGCCCACGCGCCCACCCGGCGGTCCTGCTCGTCGGCGCCGAGCAAGGCAAAACTTCCGCCGCGCAGTGACACCGCGGCGGTGAGCGTTCGCCCGGTGCGGTCGTGCACGACGCCCATGTCCTGCCAACCGGCCCGCAGGAGGCGCAGTCCGCGCAGCGCCCCGCTGCGGACGGCGCCCGCACCCCCGCCCGCACCCCCGCCCGCACGCGTCCCCCCACGCGTCCCCCAGAGGCCGGTCCGACGCGCGCCCCAGCACACGACCACGGGCAGCCACTCGTCGCCCGTCCGGCCGGACAACGGCACTGTGGCCAACGCGCCGTAAAGCACGAGGATGCCGACGGCTGCCGCCACGCCGGCGGCGTTGGGCTCCCAACGCAGGACGAGCACGCCGAAGACGAGACCCACGGCCACGGTCACGATTTGGCCGGCGCGCCATCCGGCCAGCGCACCTCCGCGCTCGCGTGGTCCGAACCGGTAGCGCGACCCCCGCTCGCCGCTCACGCGTCGGGGCCCTGACCCGGCGGCCACGCCGGCGGCAGCTCCTTCAACGATGAGGTCTCGTCCATGTAGTACCGCCGCTCCCCGGGCTTGTAGCTGGTCATCAGGCCACAGCCCGGCGGGACTCCCTCCCACATCCAGATGTCATCGGTCGTGCGAGGGCCGAGGCGTGCACCGAGCCCCGTGCTCTTCCTGGCCCCCACGCGATCCGCCACATCGGGCTCGAACCCGGTGGGCGTCGACGCACTGCCCGAGCCCGGCGCCGGCAGCAGCGGCTTGGGCCCTTTGGGCCCGGAGGTGACGCCTTGCGCGACCGCCTCCCGAAGATCTTGCGGAGCCTTGGGGTCCCCCTCGCCCAGAGGGATCCCCGAATCAGCACCGTCATTTCCCATGTTCTGAACGGAACCGTCGACGCCCCCAGCCCCGTCGCCACCGCCACCCCGGCGCCGCCACCCCCGGTGCCGCCACCCCCGGCGCCGCCACCGGCGCCGCCTCCCGCGGCACCGCCACGCCCGGCGCCACCAGGCCACCGCGCCCCACCCACCGCCGCCGTCCGGGCCATCAGCCGGCCGTCACCCAGCATCCCCAGCCCCTCGTGCAGCGCATGGCTCGCCGCCGTCCGAGGCAAACCCCGGGTCACCGCGCCGGTCCCCCGCTCACGCAGCCCGTCGAGATGCGCCACCGCACCCGCCTCGACCGCCGGGATCATGCGCAGGATGGCGAAGGGCACGAACGTGGCCATGAGCAGGAGCGCGCCTCCCGCCAGGACCGACGAGAAGCCTGATCCGTGGGTCCCCGAGCCCGCCGTGCCCGAGGAGACGGCGCCGGCCGCCAGGCTCAGCGTCGCCACGATGACGAACTTGGAGAGGATCAGGGCGGCCAGCGTCTCGACCAACCGCCGGCACCAGTGCGAAACGGCCGGCCACACGAGTGTTGCCAGCGCCAGGGGCAGGAACAGCACGGCCACGTAGACGGCGGCGGCCCGGATCAGCAACTCCAGCCACAGCACGAACGCGGCCACGGCGACGAGGAGCGAAATCAACAGGAGGACGAAGCTGGCGATGGTCGGGTCGGCCGCGGCCGCCACCAGGCTCGAAGTCATGCCGGTGAGCAGGGAACTCACGTCGGCATTGGAGCCACCGGCCACGGCGTCGCTCATGGCGTCGGTGGCCGACAGGCTCAGGATGACGCCCTGGATCGCCACGACGGCCAGCAACAGCGCCAGGGGGAGCTGCAACAAGAACGTCCGCACCAGCTGCCCGGGATTCTGGCGGACCACCGCCTGCACGGTCGAGGCCAGGAGCATGGGGAGGATGACGACGCCGGCCAGCGCCGTCATCTGGCCGTAGTGGGTCTTGAACCAGGTCGCGCCCACATCGACGGTCGTCGTCGAGCTCAAGACGTCCCCGATCTGAGCCAGCAGCCACTCCGCGCCGCTCGCCACCCACTGACTGATCCCACTCAGGACCGATTCGAAGCCCGACGACGCCAGGGAGCCGCCGATGCTGCCGGCCTGGCAGATCGGGTTGAGCGCGTCGAGACCGGTGCAGCCGGCGGCCAGCATGAACGGTGAACGGTGAACGGTGTCCGGGAGCGGTGAAGTGGTCCGAGCGGGTTCAGTCCGAGCGGATCAGTGCAGGTTCGTCCCGGCGTTGAAGAAGAAGTTGATGATCGGGGGCGCCGCACCGATCAGAAGGGCGGCCAGGCCCGAGACCAGCACGGCACGGCGCCCGACCATCGACTGCTGGAAGTTCTGGGCGTGGACGCCCAGCGCCCAGGCCGCGGCGCCGATCAACAGTCCGGCCAGCGCGGCGATCAACGCCCAGGCACCCAGTCCGTTCGTCAGTTGCTGCAGGGTGCCTCCGCCCGGGAGCGCGTTGACGCTCGGGTTGAGCGTGACATCGGCCAGGTGCATCACGACCATGGGTGCCCTCCGTCTTGAGTGCCGGCGCCGGACCTTCCAGCTGCCGTCCGGCCGGAGAACGGTTCGCCCGATGGCCTTTCTGCCCTTTCTTCCGCTCCGGCACAGGCCGCCAAAGAAAGCCATCCCGCCTCCCCGTGCGCCCGGGGGTTGCAGAAGGGCAGCTCAGGGCGCGCGTCACAACCATGGGGCAGAAAGAAGACGGCACGTCATGTCCCCGTCTCCATGCAACCTGTTCGCCCGGCACTCCCCAGCCCTGTCATATTGGGGGCGTGCCGCTCAGTGGGCCCGGGGAAGTCAATTTGAGCATGACCCAGGCGATCATCTTCATTGCGGTCGCCGTCGTCGTCGTCGTCCTCGTCGGTTTCATCGCAGCTGCGTTGGGCCGGCGTTCGGGTCGCCGGGCCATCTCACAGCGCCTGGCCTCCCTGGGCACCCGCCTCGGCCTCGATCCGCCCCAGGACGAGTACAACGTCGAGACCTCGCTGGCCTATCTCGAACAGGTCACCGGTGGAGCGGCCCAGGCCGTCACCGAGTCGAGCTCCGACGCCATCAGGCTGCGCAGGTCGCTCGACACGCTGACGCAAGGTGTCGTGCTCTGCGACGAGAACGGCACGGTGATCTACCGCAACGGGCGCGCCAATGCCTTGATGGTGAGCCGCCACGGCGACGCCCTCGCCGCACAGGCGGTGACCGACGTCCTCGAGGACGCCTGGCACGAAGGGTCGGCCGAGCGCACCCTCGACCTCTACGGCCCGCCCCGCCGCACGCTGCAGGTACGCGCCCGCCAGATCGACGACGGGCGCCGGCCGCTCGGTGTCATCGCCCTCATCGAGGATGTCTCGGAGCGCCGCCGGCTCGAGGAGATCCGCCGCGACTTCGTGGCCAACGTGAGCCACGAGCTCAAGACGCCGATGGGCGCGCTGGGGCTCCTGGCCGAGACGCTCGTCTCCGAGCCCGATCCCGACGTGGCCCAGCGCCTGGCCGGCCGCATCCACAACGAGGCCTTCCGGGTCAGCCGCATCATCGACGATCTGCTCGATCTCTCGCGCATCGAGTCCGAGGAGGCCCCGCCGCGCGAGCCGGTGTTGGTCAACCTGGTGATGGCCGACGCCATCGAGCGGGTGCGCGCGACCGCCGACCAGCGCGGCATCGAGATCGTCCTCCACGAGCCCTCGCCACCCGTCGCCGTCATGGGGGACCGCCGCCAGCTCGTCTCCGCCATGCACGCCCTGCTGGAGAACGCCATCACCTACTCCTACGACAACTCGAAGGTGGTGGTGACCGGCGCCGTGCAGCGCTTCAACCCGAACCTGAGCCACCCCTCCATCGTTGGCGCCCTGTCCGGTGAGGACGATGACGACGCCGGGGCGGGCGCCCACGCGAAAGCGGACCCCGTCACCGGGGAGTACCCGGCGGTGGTGGCCGAGGCCGGCGCCTCCGACGGCGGCGACACCGTGGCGTCGGCGGACGTGGAGCCGGTCTTCACCCCCGAGATCCTCGACCAGTACGCACCGCTGGGCCAGAGCGCGCCCGGGGCCTCGGCGGCGACGGGGACGACGGCGCCCAGCATGCCCGTGCCCCCTGTGGTGACCGCCGAGGGTGACGCCGCCGGAACCGGTCCGGCGGACTCCAGCGCGGTCATCTCCCCCAATTGGCGCATCGAGGAGCGGGACAACGTGCGGCTCTCGGTACAGGACCACGGGGTCGGCATCCCGGCCCGGGACCTCGATCGGATCTTCGAGCGCTTCTACCGCGTCGACCACGGGCGCAGCCGGGACACCGGCGGCACCGGGCTGGGCCTCTCCATCGTCCGCCACGTGGCCAACAACCACCAGGGCTGGGTCGACGTCGAGTCGCGAGAGGGCGAGGGATCCACCTTCACCCTGGTCCTGCCCGTGCAGGCCGAGCGGGTGGCGTGACCAAGGCCGGAGGGGGCAAGAGCGCCAAGAAGGCGGGGCGCCAGTCCCCGGGCGAGGGCCCGGTCAAGGTGCTGCTGGCCGAGGACGAGGAGTCCTTCATCGACGCCCTGGTCATCGGCCTGACCAACGAGGGCTTCCGGGTGACGGTGGCCCGCGACGGCAACGAGGCCCTGCAGCTCTACGACGAGACCGTCCCCGACATCCTGCTGCTGGACCTCATGCTGCCCAAGCTGTCGGGCATCGACGTGTGCCGGGCCATCCGCACCCGCTCGCAGGTGCCGATCATCATGGTCACGGCCAAGGGCACCGAGATCGACACCGTGGTCGCCCTCGAGGTGGGCGCCGACGACTACGTCACCAAGCCCTACCGGCTCCGTGAGCTGGTGGCCCGCATGCGGGCGGTGCTCCGGCGGGCCCCGGGGGGCTCCGAGTCCGGTGACCTGGCCGGATCGATTGAGTTCGGGAGCGACGGCATCTGGGAGTCCAACGGGATCAAGGTCGACTTCGACCAGCGCCGGGTCTTCGTCCGCGGCGACGAGGTCCACCTGCGGCGCAAGGAGTTCGAGCTGCTCAGGCTCCTGGTGGAGAACTCCGGCCGGGTGCTCACCCGTGACGTGCTGATCGACCGCGTGTGGGGCACCGACTACATCGGAGACACGAAGACGCTCGACGTGCACATCAAGCGGCTGCGCAGTCGCATAGAGGCGGACCCTTCAACCCCCGTTCTCATCACCACGGTGCGGGGCGTGGGCTACCGCTTCGCCGCCGCCTGACGGCTCCGGTGTTAACGCGTTAACGCGTTCGTAAGCTGGCCCGGAAGCCGACGTTGCTCTCACATACGCGCTGACCTGGTGCGGCCCGGGTGCGGTTGCTCAGGCCCGGAGCAACTGGGACACTCGACCCGGTCGGCGAACGATTGGGGATGGTTCGATCTTGTCAGTTCTCGGAAGGGCCGCCGTCTGCGTGGCGCTCGCAGCAGTGGTCGTGATCCTCCCGCTGGCCCGGCACGACAGCGCTGGCGCGGCGATCGTCCCGCCCCAGAACCCGGCGACCAATATCACGCCCCCACCAGGGTATTTCGGTTCGTGCGGCAGCCTGTCCCAGCCCAACCCCTACTGTCCCAGCGGGTTCACGACGCTCTACGGCGACCGCCAGGTCGAGGGCCTCGGTCCCATGAGCCTGCCCACCAACTGGAATTCGTTAACACCGCCCGAGCAGCTCTTCGTCCTGACCGACCTCGAGCGGGTCGACCGCGGCATTGCCCCGATCGTCGGGCTGGCGTCCGACCTGAACGCCTACGCCCAGGCCGGCGCCAACGCCCACGCGGATCCAGGCTTCCCGCCCTATGGCAACGGGGGTGGCTCGACCTGGTCCTCCTCGCCGTCGATGGGGGTGTCCCTGGCCATGTGGATGTACGACGACGGGCCGGGAGGCACCAATGCGACCTGCCCGGTAACAGGGGGTGGCGGGTGCTGGGGCCACCGCGACATCATCCTGCGCCAGTACGCCGCTCCCGCCCTGATGGGGGTCGGCTACGGCTCCTCGACCACCCAGCTCTTCGTGGGCGGCGACACGGCGCAGGCCCCCTACTTCACCTGGGCCCAGGAGGTCCCGCTGTTCCCGGTGGGCGTGTTCCCCTACGGCATCAACGACTCGGTCCTGCCCGGCCAGTCGCAGACCTCCTCCCTGCAGCTCTGGGCCTCCGGCGAAGGCATGAACATCACCGTCGCCCTGGTCGGCGGCGGGGGCGTCTTCGGGCTCACCGGCACCAGCTGCGACCTGCCGGCCGGCGCCACCTGCAACCTGGCGCTGACCTTCACGCCCCCGTCGCTCGGCGCCTTCACCGCCACGCTGGAGGTCACCGGACCCAACGGGACCGAGGCCGTGCCGCTGCGCGCCGTCTCGAGCCACGGCTACCGCCTGGTGTCGGCCGACGGTGGCATCTTCAGCTACGGCGACGCCGGCTTCTCCGGCTCGGTGGGCGGGCACGTCCTCGACCAACCCGTGGTCGGGATGGCCGCCACCCATGACGGTTGCGGCTACTGGATGGTGGCCAGGGACGGGGGCATCTTCAACTACGGCGACGCCGGCTACTACGGCTCCATGGGGGGCAAGCCGCTCAGCGCCCCCATCGTGGGCATGGCGGCCACCCCCGACGGGGGCGGCTACTGGCTCGTGGCCAGCGACGGGGGCGTCTTCAGCTTCGGCGACGCCGCTTTCTACGGCTCCCGGGGTGGCCAGCCCGTGGACGGGGACATCGTGGGCATGGCTGCGGACTCCACCGGCCACGGCTACTGGCTGGTGTCCTCCGAAGGGGGGGTCTTCAGCTACGGGGACGCGGCGTTCCACGGCTCGGCAGGCTCCCTCCACCTCGTCCGGCAGATCGTGGGCATGGCGGCCACCCCCGACGGGGGCGGCTACTGGCTCGTGGCCAGCGACGGGGGCGTCTTCTCCTACGGGGACGCCTCGTTCCAGGGCTCCGCGGGCGGGTATCCCCTGGTGGCGCCCGTGGTGGGCCTGGCCGCCACCCCCGACGGGGGCGGCTACTGGCTCATCGCCTCGGACGGCGGGGTCTTCAACTACGGCGACGCCGGGTTCTTCGGTGCCTTGGGCGGGAAACCCCTGGTCGCACCCGTGGTCGGAGCCGCCGCCCAGTACTGATCAGGCCGCCAGGCCGCCAGACCGTCAGGTGGTCAGACCGTCAGGCGATCGAAGTCGTCCGGGACGGTGGCGCCGGGCACCTTCGCCGGGTCCACCTGCGACCCCAGGTGGGTCAGGATCAGGCGCACGTCGGGGTGGGCGGCGTGCAGGGCGAGCACCGACTCCTCGTCCATGTGCGAGGTCGGGACCCCGGGCGGGGTGTGACGCCCGTTGCACTCCACGACCAGGACATCGGCCTCGCGGGCGAGCTCGCTCAGCCCGACGCAGGGCGTGGTGTCGCCCGAATAGGCGACGACCCGGGCGCCCCGCTCGAAGAGGTAGCCGAAACAGCGCAGGTAGGGGACGTGGTCGACCTCGACGGCCCGGAAGCGCAGCGGCCCGGCCTCCTGCCAGGTCCCGTCGACCTCCACGAAACGCAGGTCGAGGCGGGTGTAGGCGATCTTCGTGACCGAGTCGACGGCTCCCGCCTCGTTGAGCTGGGCCAAATGCGCCTCGATCCCCGGTGGACCGACGACATGGAGCGTCCGCCCCCGGCCGGCCTCGGCGGCCGCCAAGATGAGGAAGGGCCAGCCGAAGCAGTGGTCGGCGTGGAAGTGCGAGACGACGACGACCTCGATGTCCTGGACGGCCAAGCCGCAGCGGCGCAGGTGGGGCAGGGCGATGGGCGAGGGCTCCACCAGGACAGACGTGTCCATGACGAAGGAATTCCAGTACCGGCCGGGCGGGGCGTCGAAGTTGCCCGTCCCCAGGAAGGTGAGCTCCGTCATCGGGTGTCGGCCAGCGAGAGCAGCGCCGCCACCAGTATCGGGTCGCCCTCCACGGCGGCATCGGGCACCGGCAGGCGCCGATAGAGCATGAGCACCAGGTCAGAGGCGGTGGCCCGGAGCTCGGAGGCCCGGCCGGCACCCCCGCCGGATTCCGACGAAGTCCCCGCCACACGCCAGCTCGCTCCGGTGTCGCTGGCGGTCAGTGTGACGGCCCCGGGCAGGTCCGCCAAGTCGGCCCCCACCATGATCTCGATGAACTCTGGCACCCCGTCGTCGGCCAGCCCCGGGTGCAGCGGCGCCTCCGTGCCGGTGACGCCCTCGGCGTCCCAGCGGTGCACGGACACCTCCTGGGCCTGGTGCCGGCCGACCGCGCCCGCCGTGTGGGGCTCGGGCCACCAGGCCCAGCACGGCGCGTCGGGTCCGGCGTCGCGCAGGGCGCTGAGCAGCGAGTAGGTGCACCAGCCCAGCCAGGCCAGCAGGTCGCTGTCCTCGGGAAACGCGGTGAGCTCGGCCCCGGAGCGCTCGTCGGCGTTCTGGGCCCGCACGTTCTCGCCCCAGTACCACTGGACCTCACCGATGTGATGGGCCAGGTCACGGACGACCCATTCGGGCGTCGACGGCACCCTTGCTTCGAGATCGAGCGCCGCCACGGTGTCGCTCAGGCGTCGGCTCTCCTCGGCGATGATCTCGAGCCGGTCGCCGAAACCGAAGTGCTCCTTCGGCCCGCTCCCCTCGACGTCGGTGACGGTCACGGCGCCTTGATCAGGAGTTCCCCGCCCACATAGGGCGCCAGGCACTCGGGCAGGAGCACCGTCCCGTCGGTTTGACGCCCGTGCTCCACCAGCGCCGCCCAGATACGGGGCCAGGCCAGGGCGGAGCCGTTGACCGTGTGCACCAGCTGCAGCCCGCTCCCGCTGCCGCTCCCGCCCCCGCTCCCGCCGCCCGTCGGTCGGAAGCGCACGTTGGCGCGTCGGGCCTGGTAGTCCCTGAACCAGCTGACCGAGCTGACCTCGAGCCAGCGGTCGACGCCAGGCGAGTAGACCTCCAGGTCGAAGGTGCGGGCCGACGATCCGCCCAGGTCACCGCAGCACAGGTCGAGGACCCGGTAGGGCAGTTCGAGGTCCTGCAGCATCGACTCGGCCCGCTCCAAGATGTCGGCCTGGGCGTCGAGCGCGCCCTCGGGCGTGGCGTAGGCAAAAAGTTCCACCTTGTCGAACTCGTGCACCCGCAGCAGACCCCGGGTGTCCCGGCCCGCCGAACCCGCCTCACGCCGGTAGCAGGGCGTCACCGCGGTGAAGCGCAGCGGGAGCTGGGACTCTTCGAGGATGTCTCCCCGGTGCAGCGAGGTGAGCGGCACCTCGGCCGTCGGGATCAGCCACAGGTCGTCCCGCTCCACGTGATAGGCGTCGTCGGCGAACTTGGGCAGGTGGCCCGTCGAGGTCATGGTCTCGGTCAGCACCACCGTCGGCGGCCGGATCTCCTCGTAGGGCGGCGAGTGCCGATCGAGGGCGAACGCCGTCAGCGCGCGCAACAGGCGTGCCCCGGGGCCCCGGTACAGGGGGAACATCGAGCCGGCCAGCCGGGCGCCGCGCTCCATGTCGAGGATCTGCAAGGCCTCGCCGATCTCCCAGTGCGGGACCTCCTGGTGTTCCGCCCGGCCGGGTGCCGGCCTCCCGGCGTCCTGCCCGGGCCACCAGCGGCGGACTTCCACGTTGTCGTCCTCACTCAGCCCGTCCGGCGCGTCCTCCGCCGGGAGGTTGGGGAGGTACAGCAACCCCCTCTGCCGCTGCTGCAGCAGGTCCTCGGCCGCCGCCGCCGCGGCGCGCTCCGCCCCGCCCAGGTTCCGGCTCTGCTCGCTGAGCTCCGCGGCCCGCGCGTCGTCGCCCGCCTTCCTGGCCTGCCCCACCTGGCGCGAGAGCTCCTTGACCTCGGCCCGCATCGACTCCGCGGCCTGCACCTGTGCGCTCCACGCGGCGTCGGTCTCGAGCACGGCCTCCACCTCGGCCGCGTCCACGCCGCGCCGGGCGAGCGCGGCCTTCACGAAGTCGGGATTCTCACGAAGCACCCGGATATCGATCACTCGCGCTCAAAGTAGCCTGCGACGCCGTGCCAGCTGTCGAGGTCACCGGCCTCACCGTGCGCTATGGGCCGGCCGGCACGCCCGCCGCGGTGGACGGCATCGACCTGGCGGCGGAGGGCGGCGAAGTGTTGGCCGTGCTCGGCCCCAACGGCGCCGGCAAGACGTCGACCGTCGAGACGCTGGAGGGCTACCGGCGCCCGGCCGGCGGTCGGGTGCGGGTCCTCGGGCTGGATCCCCTCGCCGATCGCGCCGCGCTGAGCGGGCAGGTCGGGGTCATGCTCCAGCGTGGCGGCGTCTACCCGATGCTCGGGCCGCGCCGGGTTCTCCGGCTCTTCGCCGGCTACTACCCCGAACCCGTCCCGGCCGACGAGCTCCTCGACCTGGTCGGCCTGCGCGCCGTCGCCGCCACGCCCTGGCGCCACCTCTCGGGCGGCGAGCAGCAGCGGCTCTCCCTCGCCCTGGCGCTGGTGGGGCGGCCACGCGTGGCGTTCCTCGACGAGCCGACGGCGGGGGTGGACCCCGAGGGCCGCATCGCCGTGCGCGCCGTGGTCGCCGGGCTGCGGGCGGAGGGGGTGTGCGTGGTGCTCACCACCCACGAGCTGGGCGAAGCCGAGAAGATGGCGGACCGGATCGTGATCCTCTCCGCCGGCCGCATCGTGCTGGAGGGGACGCCGCCGGGCCTGATCGCCGGAGCCGGGCTCGCCGCCGGCGCCTCCCGGGCCGTGAGCTTCGGGGCACCGCCCGCCCTCGACGTCATCGCCCTGGCCACGGCCGTCGGGCCCGGGGCCACGGTCACGGAGACCGCGGCGGGCCGCTACCGGGTGGAGGCCCCCGACACCGCCACGCCGGCCGTCACGGCCGCCGTGGCGAACTTCCTGGCCGCCCGCGGCGCCACGCTCACCGACCTGGTGGCGGGCCGAACCCTCGAGGACATCTACTTCGAGGCGGTGGGGGCGGCGGCCGCCGCTGGAGCCGACGAGCGAACGGGTGGCAACCGGGACGCAACGCGCCGCGGGCGGAGGCGCGCCCGATGACCGCCGGCACGACCGCAAGCGCCCTGCGACCGCTCACCGCGCAGACCTCGGCCGAGGTCCACATGACGCTGCGCCGCGGCGAGACCCTGCTGCTGACCCTCGGCATCCCGGTCCTCTTCCTGCTCTTCTTCTCGAAGGTCTCGGTGGTGTCCACGCCGACGGCCGAGCCGGCCAACTTCTTCGTACCCGGCATTTTGGCGCTGGCGGTGATGTCGACGGCGATGGTCTCGCTCGGCATCGCCACCGGCTTCGAGCGCGGCTACGGCGTCCTCAAGCGCCTCGGCGCCACCCCGCTCGGCCGCCCGCGCCTGCTCGGCGCCAAGATCATCACGATCATTGCGGTCGAGCTCCTGCAGGCCGCCGTGCTCCTCCCGGTCGGGCTGGCGCTGGGCTGGAACCCGGGTGGCGGCGGCGCGGTCGCGGTGGCCGGCGCGATCGGGGCCGTGCTCCTCGGCTCGGCCGCCTTCGCCGGCATCGGCCTCCTCATGGCCGGCACGCTGCGCGCCGAGGTGAACCTCGCCGCCGCCAACGGCCTCTACCTCATCCTCCTCCTTCTGGGCGGCATGATCGTCCCGCTGTCCAAGCTGCCGAGCGGGCTGGCCGACTTCGCCAAGGTGCTGCCGGCCGCAGCGCTCTCCACCGCCCTGCACGCCACGCTCGGCAGCGGCACCGCCGTGCCGGCCGAGTCCTGGGCGGTGCTCGCCGTGTGGGCGGTGGCGGCGCCGGTGGCGGCCGCATTCACCTTCAAGTGGGAGTGACCGGGCAGGTCCCCTACGACGCCCGGGGCAGCAGGGCGCGCTCGTCGGCCGTGAAGGACGACGGCGTCAGCTGGGCGCCGGGCACGATCTTGTCGATCGTGCCGTTCGCCCTGACGAACACGGTGTAGGGGTCGCCGCGGAAGAAGAAGAGCCCGCTGGTGATGGAGGCTGCGGGGTCGTAGGCCACGGGAAACGTGACCCCCTCTTCGTGAATGAACGTCTTCGCAGTCGAGGTCTTGTCGAAGCTGTCGACCCCGATGACCCGAACCTTGGCGAGCGCGCCGCCCGCCTTGTCCTGCGCCCGCACGGCAGCCGCCAGCGGCGGAAGTTCTTGTGCGCAGCTCGAACACCAGGCCCCGAAGAAGAGCAACACCGCCGGTGTGCCGTTCCCGCCGCCGTCGGCCGGCACCGAGACGTCGGCCGCGCCGGAGGGGCCGACGTTCGAGGCGGTGAAGGAGGGCACCGGGCCGCCCGGCCGAGGGGCGCTCGTCGTGTTGGGGCTGGTGCCGATGCTCGTCGTCACCCCGATGATCAGGATGATCAACAGGCCGATCCCGACGCCGATGAGGATGAAGCGCTTGCGGGGCGGGCGCATGGCCGGGGTCGCCACCCTATCCGGGGCAGCCGCCAGTGACGGCTCAGGAGGTGGCGCGTCGCTCATGCCGCCGGACGTTAGTGAAGGTGATTACGGATGAGTACGTCGGCCGCCATCGCCACGAACAGCACGGTGAGGTAGGTGATGGAGTACCCGAAGACGCGCATGGCCTCGCGTCCGGAGGCCCGGTCGCTCTGGGCCAGCCCCCACAGCCGGGTGACGAGATACAAGAAGCCCGCGCCGAGCACGGCCGCGGTGACCATGTAGATCCACCCCAGGTGGGCCACAGGGCCGAACAGGAACGACACGGCTACAAGCGCCACCGTGTAGTAGACGATCTCGGTCGTGGTGCGCTTCATGGACGCCACCACGGGCAGCATCGGCACGTCGGCCGCCCGGTAGTCCTCCTTGTAGCGGACGGCCAGCGACCAGAAGTGCGGCGGCGTCCAGATGAAGATGATGGCGAAGAGCACCACGGGTGCCCAGCTGAGGCTGTTGGTCACAGCCGCCCACCCGACCAGGACCGGCACCGCTCCGGCCGCACCCCCGATCACGATGTTCTGCGTCGAGCGGCGCTTGAGCCACAGCGTGTAGACGAAGACGTAGAAGAGGGTGGCCGAGATCGCCAGTACCGCCGAGAGCAGGTTGACGGCGAGCCACAGCTCCACGAAGGCCGCCACCTCCAGCGAGAGGGCGAACACCAGGGCGGCGGTGGGCGTCATGGCGCCGGTCACCAGTGGGCGGTTCTTGGTCCGGTTCATCAGGCGGTCGATGTCGCGGTCGACCACCATGTTGATGGCGTTGGCCCCGCCCGCCGCCAGTGCGCCACCCGCCAGCGTGGCTGCCATGAGCCACACCGGAGGCACGCCGCGCTGCGCCACCACCATGGTGGGCAGCGTCGTGACCAGCAGGAGCTCGATGATCCGGGGCTTGGTCAGGGCGATGTAGGCCCCGACGGTCGACCGCGTCCCCTTGGCTCGCTGGCCCGGGAGGGCGGGCACCTCAATGGACATGCAGCGTCAGCTTACGACCGGGGGCACGCCCGGGACCAGGCCGCGGCCGCCGATACGCTTGCCCGGAGTGTCGCGGCGCCGCACCCCCACCGTCTCGCCCTCCCTGAGCCACCGACTCGATGTCCTGGCCCTCGCCATGACGGCCCTCATCGTCCTGACCGGCGCGGCGGTCCGCCTGACGGGATCCGGCCTCGGCTGCGCCGACTGGCCCGAGTGCTCGGTCGGGCACCTGACCCCGGCGCTGCAGTTCCACGGCCTGGTCGAGTTCGGGAACCGCCTGGTGACCGTCGTGCTGACCGTGGCGGTGATCGCCGCCTTCCTCGGGTCGGTCTTCCGCACCCCGCGGCGCCGGGACCTGATCTGGCTCAGCGGTGGGCTGGTGGGCGGGGTGCTGGCCCAGGCCGTCCTGGGCGGGATCGTCGTCTACACCAAGCTCAATCCCTACGTGGTCATGGTGCACTTCTTCGCCACCATGCTCCTCCTCGTCGACGCCGTGATCCTCGTGCACCGCTCCACCCGCGCCTACGGGGCCGGATCGGCACATCCGCTGGTGCCCCGTCCGGTGATCCGGCTCTTCTACGGAGCACTGGCGCTGCTGGCGGTGGTGATCGCGGCCGGCACCGCCACCACCGGCGCCGGCCCGCACGCCGGCGATGCCTCAGGACAGCAGGTGGCCAAGCGCATCCCCATCGCCCTGCGCGACATGGCCGAGCTCCACTCGAGCTTGGCCCTGCTCCTCGTCGGCGTGACCATCGGCCTGGTGGTGGCCGTCCACATGGGCGACGTACCCGAACGGGTGCGCCGCGCCGCACGGATCTTGTTGGTGGTGCTGGTGGCCCAGGCGGCCGTCGGGTACACCCAGTACTTCACCCACCTGCCGGCGCTGCTCGTCGAGGTCCACATCCTGGGTGCCACCGCACTGGTCATCGGGTTCGTGCAGACGTTCTTGGCCTGCACGTACCACGCTCCCGAGGCGCTGCCCGCCCCCCTGGTCCGCGACACCTCGGCGCCGGGCGTCCCGATCGGTGCCCATTAGGCTTGGACGTTCCGTGCCGACGGCACGGGTACCGGCCCCCATCGTCTAGCGGCCTAGGACACCGCCCTTTCACGGCGGCAGCACCGGTTCGAATCCGGTTGGGGGTGCTCGGTGGGCTTGACCCCGATTAGTGGACCGCGGTCATGACAACGCGGCGAGACCGCGCACCTGGGGTTGCGCGGACTCGGCCGGACACCTGGCCCATTACCGGTTGCTCGGGCCCCTGCCAAGTACGATTGCCACATCCCAACACAAATCCGCTTGCGCCGATCTGCTGGCGCGAACACGAGTGGAAGGCGGGTCTGCGATGACCCCCACAGCGAGTACCGCTCGGCTGCTCGAGGCGATCAAGCAGATCGAGCAGACCGGTGAAGAGGCTCAGAGAGCGATCGGAGACGGGGTCGCATCGATCGATATGGCCCGGGAGCGTCTGGTGGCCGGGATGCCCGTCTCGGAGATCGTGGCCGATCTCGTCGCGCAGGGAGGTCGCGAAGCCCGTCTGAGATCCTCGGCGGCAATGGACGCGTACGAGCACGCCGTCATGGTCTACCGAGCCGGTCTGGTCCGCGCGATGGTCGATGAAGAGCAGATGAGCTTCGCCCAGGTAGCCCAGGCAATGGCCGTGTCGCGACAGATGATCACCCGCTTGTACCACTGCCTCTGTGACGAATGCCCGGCTCCCGCGTGAAGGGGTGCGATCAAGAGGAGAGATGATGCCCGGAGAGAACGTGGGGAATCCGTTGGCACCGGTCTAGTCGAGCGGCGCCTGGCGTCCTAGTGACTTCGAATGCGCCGACGTCCGTCGTCGTCGCGTACGGCGCTCATGTCGACAGCAACTGTGCCCGGCTCCGGCTCGTCGAGCCCATCGAACGAGATCCCCACCCGGACGCCTCCGTCCAGCGTTGGTACCGCATTTCTGACCACACCTTCGAGTCGGATGCTGAACGAGTCACCGACGTCGGCGAAATCCACGCAGATGCGCCGCCCCAAGAGCTCGGAGGGCGAAGGGTGCTCCAGCGTCATTCCCAGACCGAGCATCGAGATGTCGACGACCCGGCACTCTCGCGAGAGTGCGGCGGAATCACCGACAATATGGCAGGTCCCTTCCCAGCCAACGGGTTGGCGTGGGACTCGACGGCGGTGCCTCATGATGGACTCTCCTTCCTCCCGACTCTCTCGGGAAGCCCGCGTTCTGAGTCTCGGTGCGCACCCCGGGGGTGCCTTTAGCCGCCTTCGTCCCATTCTGGACAATTCTCCAAAATGGATGGCCCGGCCCGACAGAGCACCGGCACATTCTGAAGGGACCAGACCCGTTCTCGTTCGAGGAGAGCTCCCTTCGGAGTGCTCGGCGGGCCTGATCCCTTCGACTGCCTGCGTCTCGCCGCCGCCCAGCGAGAACGCGGGCGCCGCGTCGGTCAGACTGAGGGCCGGAGAACGGACAGCGAAGGGACGGGGGGACGATGCGCTTCAACCACATGGAGTTGACGTTTCCGGTGGGCAGCCTGAGTACGGCGCTGCGCGGGGAGATCGATGGCTTCTACGGCTCGATCTTCGGCTGGAAGGGCTTCGACACCGACGTGGTCGGGCAGTCCTGCCACCTGCTGATGCCCGACGCCGACCAATTCCTTCTCCTGGCGGAGAGTGAGCGACCGATGAGCTCGCCCGGCTACGACCACTTGGGACTGTTGCAGGACACCCGGGAGGAAGTCGACGACCTGCTCGAGGCCTGCGAGCGGTACGCCGAGAAGGACGACCGGGTGTCGATCAAGAAGTACGAGGATCTCGTCTATCCGGGGCTGACCGTGCACGCCTTCTACGTCAAGTACCTCCTGCCGATCTACTTCGACGTCCAGAGCATGGATCGTTCGTAGTGCGGTTCGATCACATGGAGCTGACGGTGCCTGTCGGCAGTCTGACCACTGCGCTGCGCGAGGAGATCGACGGGTTCTACGGCTCGATCTTTGGATGGAGCGGCTTCGACGTCGACGTGGCCGGCCGACCCTGCCGCCTCTTGATGTGCGGCTCGGACCAGTTCATTCAGGTGCTGGAGAGCGAGCGGCCGATCCACTCGCCCGGCTCCGACCACCTCGGTCTGTTGCTGGACTCCCGCCAGGACGTCGACGATGCCCTCGAGGCCTGCGAACGGTACGCCGAGAAGGACGATCGGGTCTCGATCGAGCGCCGCGAGGACCTGGCCTACCCGGGCCTCACGGTGCACACCTTCTACGTCAACTACCTCTTGCCGATCTTCTTCGACGTGCACAGCCAGGAGCGTTCGTAGGTCACGACGACGGGCAGGCACCGGCGGTGACGGTGATGTAGACCTGCGCCGGGTGCCCGACGGTCTGCACGGTGAGGTGGTTCGCCCCGGGCTGCGAGGTGATGCGGCCACCCTTGACGGCCGAGCACCACCCGTTCGGGTAGTGCTCCGAGGCCGCGATCGCCACCGTCGTGACCCCGTGCGCGGCGGCCGTCGGTGCGTAGACCATGTTGAACGCCCCCGTGAACGGGTTGAAGATGACCGAGTTGGGGTCGCCCGCGACCGCCTGCGGATAGGTGCGGGAGAGCACCGTCACGATCGGCGAATACGATCCATCGGGCTGCACCAGGCCCTCGGCTGACGAGCCCGTCGGATCGTCGTAGTACTTCCAGGCCCAATAGATCCAACTCAATTGGTCCAAGCCGGCCCACTCGACATCGAACCCCGCCAGGGGGACGCTCGTCGTCGCGCCGAACTCGCTCATGAAGATGGCGGGGCCGCTGGGCTGGGCTGCGGAGCTCATGGAGAGGCGAGTGACGTCCTGCTCGGAGGCCGAGGTCTCCTCCGCCTGCAGGCACTTGAGGAGATCGGTCGGATTACCCGTGACCGGGCTGCGGTCGCCGCAGTAGGTGTGGAAATTGAACACGATGCGCGCGAAGGGCAGCGGCCCCAACTGCGAGGGGACGTTTCCGCCGGTCACCCAGTAGATGTCCGGTTCGACGAAGGTCAGGTGATGGCTGTCGACCGACTGGATCGTCGGGATCACGCCGTTGGCGGGGTCGCCGGCGGGGCAGTTGAGGGCACCTGCCCCGTTGGCCAGCGAGGTCGAGGCGGCGTGCGCCTTGCCGATGTAGAAGCACTCCAGCTGTCCGGTGAAGGTGGACTCCGAGGCCGTCTGGGTCTCGGTGGAGAACGGCTCGTTGTACGGGTCGTACCCGACCACCCAGGGGTCGTTCTTGAAGTATTGCGCCACCGTCTTCCAGACCAGGTCGTAGTTGCCCTGGAGATTCCCCACCACGTCGTTGCTCCAGAAGTGCGCCACAGCGGCTTGCAGAGTGGGGTTCGAGTAGTTGTTCGACCACCGGCCAGCCTCGGGGACGATCGGCACGTTGTTGGTGCACACGGCCCAATTCGGCGCGCCCTCACCTCGGAAATTCTGGTTGTAGACGTCCTGGTGCATGTCGAGCAGCGTGTAGATCCCGTAGCGGGCCAGCAGGTTGACCGTGGCCGCCACGTGGCTCAGGTACTGCTCGGCCACGGCACGGTTCCATTCGTGGGCGTTGCCGGGGGTGCCCGGCGTGCAGATCTGCGGTTGGTTGGGCCCACCGGAGCCGGGCTCGAGCGCCTGCCATTCGATGCCGAGCCGCACGACATTGAACCCCAGCCGCTGCATTCTCGCGGCATCTGTCGCGTCGAAGTTCCACGGCTCGCCGGGATCGGGGTAGGCGATATACGGCGCGTGCTTGTACACGACGTTCACCCCGTGGAGCAGGATCACCCGCCCCTTCGAGTCGTAGAGGTAAGGCCCGCCCGGCGAGCTCAGGTAGCTCGGGGCACTGGGGCCGACCCCCACCGAGGTCACGCCACTGCTGCTCTGGTACTGCACACCGGAACCGCGCAACGGCAGAACGTGTGGGCTCAAGGCGTTCAGGTTGGGCTGGTTGACCACGTGCTGGGGCAAGGTCGTCGTGGTGGTCGGCGGCCCGACGGGCGCCGGCATGATCGACGTGCTGGTGGTCGACGGCACCGTCGTCGTGGTGACGATCGGCGGTCGCAACGTCGTCGTCGTGGCCGGAGGTCCCTTCGTCGTCGTGGTCGATGACGGGTTGGGCGCGACGGTGGTCGTGGTGGTTGCTGCACCGGCGCCGACGACCACGAGCAGGGGCCCACAGACGATGATGGCAATGGCCGCCAAGGCGGCCTTCTTCGGATAGGTGAACCTCAGCGCCATCAGCTCCCTCTCTGCATCCGCCTTGACAGCCTCCGAGCCGGCGACTGCCTCCA
>CAWFPP010000008.1:0-34737 GCA_963817735.1 uncultured Acidimicrobiaceae bacterium
CCCTACGGCGACCCGTCGAGCGACGCCGTGGTCATGGGACCGCTCGTCAGCGCCAAGCAGCGCGACCGGGTGCTCGGCTACATCGAGAAGGGGCAGGAGGAGGGCGCCAAGCTCGTCTTCGGTGGCGGACGTCCGGCCAACTTCCCCAAGGGATGGTTCGTGGAGCCGACCCTGTTCGTCGACGTCGACAACTCCATGACCATCGCCCAGGAGGAGATCTTCGGACCTGTTCTCGTCGTGATCCCCTACGAGGACGACGACGACGCCGTCCGCATCGCCAACGAGAGCAACTACGGCCTGTCCGGGGGCGTGGTGTCGGCGTCGGAGGAGCGGGGCACGGCGATCGCACGGCGCATCCGCACCGGCTCCATCAGCGTCAACGGCGGCATGTGGTACGGCGCGGACTCGCCCTACGGCGGCTACAAGGACAGCGGAATCGGCCGCCAGTGCGGCATTGAGGGCCTGGAGCAGTATCTCGAGACCAAGGCCATCGCCTGGCCCGGCTGACTCGGGCTCGGGCCTGAGGTCCGGATCGTCAGGCGGACCACTCGGCCAGCAGTTCGTCCGCCGTGGCGAGGCGGGCCACGAAGGCGAGGCTGTGCCGCAGCATGGATGCGTGGTGCTCGGGTGGCGTGCCGACGCTGGCGTCGGTGGCCACCGTGACGCCGAAGTCCTCGTCGGCGGCGCCGACGGCGGTCAACGGGACAGCCAGGTTCGTCGACACGCCGGCCACCACGATGTCCTCCATGCCCATGTTGCGCAGGATGGAAAGGACCTCGGTGCGGTGCACCGGAGAGATGCCCTGGTGGCGTGGCAGTACCAGGTCGTCGGGACCGACACCGATCTCGGGCACGATCTCGAGCGGCGCGTCGGACTCGTGCCAGTCCGCCGTCGACGCGGTGGCGCGCATGAGCGGGGAGCGCTGGCTGGCCGAACGGCCGCCGGCCAGAGGCAGATAGGTCAGGTGCACGACCTGCACGCCGGCGCTGCGGGCGCCGCCGGCGAGGCGGGCCATGGCCGCGATGGCAGGCTGCGCGGCTTCGGCCAGCGCCGGCAGCACGGAGAGGTCGCCGATGACACCGCGCTGGCATTCGACGAAGAGCAACGCCGTGGTGCGGGGCTGGCTCATCTGCTTCAGGCCAGGACCCCGGCCACCTTGAGCTCGATCATCTCTTCCTCGCTGCAGTTGATGTCGGCGAGGATCTCCTCGCAGTGCTCGTTGAACTCTGGTGACCGCTTGGGCGCGGCCGGTGCGCCGCCGAACTGCACCGGCGTGGTGACGAGGGTGAAGGGCGTGCCGTCGGCGGTGGCGGTCTGGCCGAGGTAGCCGTTGGCCTCGACCTGCACGTCCTGCGTGACCTCGATGCTGTCCTGGGCCACGGCCCACTGGCCCTCGAAGTCGGCCAGGCGCTCGCGCCATTCGCTCAGGGGTGCGGATTCGAAGGTCTCCTTGAGGATGGCGCGGGCGGCGGCGGCGTTGGCGGCCAGCTGCTCGTGGGAGGAGAAGCGCTCGTCGGTGATGAGCTCTTCGCGGCCGATGACCCGGCAGGCGCTCGGCCAGTAGCGGAACCCCTGCAGGCACGAGAAGGCCAGGAAGCGGTTGTCCTGGGTCAGGTAGGTGCCGACGAGCGGATTGGGGAGGTTGATGCCGCCCCCCTTGCTGGGACCGGGACGCCAGGGCATGTTCAGCTGGAGCGACAGCGCGATGGCCGGGCTCATGGCCCACATGCCGACGCCGAGCAGGGAGACGTCGAGCGGGAGGGCCTCACCCGTGCGCTCCCGGTGGAACAGCGCGCCGAGGATGCCTCCGGCGATGGTCATGCCGCCGATGGAGTCGCCGTAACCCGGACCCGGTTGCCCGGCGAGGTAGTCGACGTCGGTGGGCGTCGTGCCCATGGCGCTGCCGGCCCGGCACCAGTAGCTCAAGAAGTCGTAGCCGCCGCGGTCCGCCTCGGGCCCGCGCTCGCCGGCGCCGGTGCCGGCCACGTAGATGATGTTGGGGTTGTGGGCCTTGATGTCCTCGAGCTCGATGTGCAGCTTCTTCCTGACGGCGGGCACCTTGTTGGTCAGGAAGACGTCGCACGTCGCGGCCAGGCGGTAGATCAGGTCGAGACCTTCCGGCTTGCTGACGTCGATGCCGATGCTCTTCTTGCCCCGGTTGGAGTGCTCGAGCAGCACGTGCACGGCGCCCATGGAGGGCATGACGCCGCTGGAGGCGAGCCCACGCATGGCGTCGCCGCGCTCGGGGTGCTCGACCTTGATGACCTCGGCGCCCCAGTCGGCCAGGATGGCCGACGCGGCGGGCACGAAGGTGTGCTCGGCGACCTCGAGGATGCGAACACCCTCCATGATGTCTGACAACGTGGATCCCTCCCCTGCGCGGACGTGACCGACGCAGCTTCCCCGATGCGGCGCGGGGGCGCCAACCGGGCCTGGTCAGCCCGAAATTCAGGGGTGCGGGCTCAGGCGGTGCCGTACGCGGCGGGTCGACCCTCGAGGATGACGGTCTTCGTCTCCAAGAAGGGGTGCAGGCCCTCGGTGCCACCCTCGCGGCCGATGCCGGATTGCTTGAAGCCGCCGAACGCAATGCCGAAGTCGGTGCGGAACGCGTTGTGGCCGACGGTGCCGGAGCGCAGCTGGCGGGCGACGTCGCGGGCCCGCTCGACATCGTTGGTGAAGACGGACGCGTTGAGCCCGTAGATCGTGTCGTTGGCGATGGCGATGGCGTCCTGCTCGTTCTCCGCCGGGATCACGCTCAGCACCGGCCCGAAGATCTCCTCCTGCGCGATGGTCGAGGAGTTGTCGACGTTGCCGAAGACGGTCGGCTCGATGAACCAGCCGCGGTCGAGATGCTTCGGCCGCCCACCGCCGGTGGCCAACGTGGCGCCTTCCGCCACGCCCTTGGCGATGTAGCCCTCGACGCGGTCACGCTGGCGCTCGGCGACCAGGGGGCCCATCTGGGTCTGGGCGTCGAACGGGTCGCCGACCTGCACCTGGGAGAAGATGCCGGCCAGCGCGTCGACGAGCTCGTCGTGGCGGTTCTGGCTGACGACGATCCTCGTCAGCGAGGAGCAGACCTGCCCGGTGAGGAAGCACTCGGCGCCGGCGAGGGCGGTGGCCGCCGCGGCCAGGTCCATGTCGTCGAGGATGACGGCGGCGGACTTGCCGCCCAGCTCGAGGGTGCAGCGGGCGATCCGCTCTCCGCAGATGGAGGCGATGCGCCGCCCGGCGGCGGTCGACCCGGTGAACGTGATCTTGTCGACGCGGGGGTCGCGCACCAGGAGCTCGGAGACTTCCCGGTCGGCCGTCACGACGTTGAGGACGCCCGGAGGGAGGCCGACCGCCTCGGCGATCTCCGCGATGACGTAGGCCTCGCCCGGTGCCTCGGGTGAGGCCTTGAGGATGACGGTGCACCCGGCCAGCAGGGCGGGGGCGATTTTGTAGGTGATGAGGCCGAGGGGGGCGTTCCAGGGGATGATCGCGCCGACGACGCCGACGGGCTCGCGGACGAGCAGGCCGAACTTGCCACCCATGCTGGGCCGCGCCTCTTCCTCGAAGGGGAACGTCTGGGCCAGCCCGGCGTAGTAGTTGAACGTCGCCGACGCGCCGGCGACCGAGCCCTTGGCGACGCCGTGGAGGACGCCGGACTCACGCGGCCAGATCTGGCCCAGGTCCTCGGTGCGTCCCTCCAACTCGGTGGCGATGGCCCGCAGGTACTCGGCCCGCTGCTCGTGGCTGAGGCGTGGCCACGGTCCCTCGTCGAAGGCCTGGCGGGCCGCGGCGACCGCGCGCGCCATATCGGGCTCCTTCGCCTCGGCGACGCTGAAGAAGAGCTTCTCGCTGGTGGAGTCGATGACGTCGATCACGGCATCCGAGGAGGGCTTCACCCACTCGCCGCCGATGAAGAAGCGATCCGCGTGGCGCAGGGGTGCGCTGATGTCGTTGGCGATGGCCATGGCGTCTCCAATCGTGAGGTCGGTCTCACCGTAATCGGGGCATGGCCGCTGGGACACCGCCGGAATCGGCCCGGCGGAACTGGCGCGGCTCTGCCCGGAAGGTCGATACTCTAGCCAACAGAGTGTCCTGAATAGGGGAAGGGGCGAGGATGAACGAGAAGTATCCGGTCCGCGCCTTCAACGAGGCCACGACCGGGCCCGTCCTGTCCCACGCCGAGGAGATCGACGCGCTGCGGCGGGAGCACCCCTTCGTGCGCAGCACGTACGGGAACGGGTTCTGGGTGTTCACCAGCGCCGACGCTCGATCCGGGACGCGCTGCAGCACCCGGACGTCTTCTCGAGCACGGTGGTGACCGTCCACGACCCGGACCCCCCGTACAAATGGATCCCCGAGATGCTCGATCCGCCCGAGCACACGGTCTGGCGGCAGTTGCTGGCGCCGCACTTCGCGCCGCGGGCGATGGAGCGCTTGGAGGACAAGGTGCGGGCGCGGTGCGTTGAATTGCTGGGGGAGCTCTCCGGTCGTGGGCACTGTGACTTCCTGCGGGACTTCGCGTGGCGCTATCCCACGACGATCTTCATGGAGCTGATGGGGCTGCCCGCTGTCGGGCTCGAGCAGTTCCTCGCCTGGGAGCATGCGATCCTGCACCCTGCGGGCGGCGATGACCCGGAGCGGGCCGGTGCCTTCGACGCGATGATGGCGGTGATGGGCTACTTCTCGGAGTTGATCTCGGAGAAGCGGGGCGACCCGGGCGACGACCTGCTGTCGAGCGCCTTGGCGTGGCGGATCGACGGGGCGCCCATTCCCCACGACGACCTCTTGTCGTGGTGCCTCCTGATGTTCATGGCGGGGCTGGACACGGTCTCGATCCAACTGAGCTATGCGTTCTGGCATCTGGCCACGCATCCGTCCGACCGGGAGCGGGTCGTGTCGGACGCGCGGTGGTGCCGGCGGCGGTGGAGGAGTTCCTGCGCCAGTTCGCGTTCGTGGCGCCGTCCCGCAAGGTGATGCGGGACACGGACTTCCACGGCTGCCCCTTGCGGGCGGGCGACATGGTGTTCATGCCTCTGTGCGCGGCGACGCGTGACCCCGAGGTGTTCGAGGACGCCGCCACGGTGCGCTTCGACCGTGAGGCCAATCCCCACATGGCGTTCGGGGCGGGACCGCACCGGTGTCTCGGGTCGCATCTTGCCCGGCGGGAGCTGCGGGTGGCGTTGGAGGAATGGCATCGTTCGATCCCCACGTACGGGCTGACGCCGGGGGTCGACGTCACCGAGCACGGCGGGGGCCTCTTCGGGATCGATCGTCTCGAGCTCAGTTGGGACGTGGTCTGACGATGGAAGTGGACTGGGGGACTGCATGCAAAGGGATGGAAACGGGATCGGGGAGGATCGCATGACGTGGAATTACGAACTGTTCGTTGACGGTGTGTGGACGTCGGAGGGGGCTACCGGGTCGATCGACGTCGTGGATCCCGCGACGGAAGAGGTGATCGGATCTGTCCCGGAGGCCTCGACCAAGACGGCCGTGCGGGCGATCGAGGCGGCGCGGCGGGCCTTCGACGAGGGACCGTGGCCCTACATGAAGCCGTCGGAGCGTGCCGCCAAGTTGCTGGCGATGGCCGAGATCCTCGAGGCGCGCGCAGCGGACCTCCGGGAGCTGATCGTCGCGGAGACAGGGTCGACCGGGTTTCTTACCGATGCGGTGCAGGGAGCGGGTTCGATCGGGATGCTGCGCTCGAACGCAGCGCTGGTCGAGCACGGCTTCCCGTGGGTGGAGAACGGGATGCCGACGGGCGGTCCGACCGGGCTGGGCGGGAACGCCATATTGCGCGAGCCGATCGGCGTGGTGGCGGCCATCACCCCGTTCAACTTCCCCTTCATGCTCAACGTGGTCAAGGTGGCGCCCGCCCTGGCGGTCGGCTGCACGGTCGTCCTCAAGCCGCACCCGTGGACGCCCCTCGACGCCATGATGATCGCCGAGGCGGCGGCGGAGGCCGGTATTCCGCCGGGCGTGCTCAACGTGATCACCGGGCACGGCGAGGTGGGCGACGAGCTGACGTCGAACCCGATGGTGGACATGGTCACCTTCACGGGATCGACCGCCACGGGGCGCCGCATCATGGCGTCGGCCGCGGGGACGCTGAAGCGGGTCCAGCTGGAGCTCGGTGGCAAGAGCGCCACGGTGGTGCTCGGTGACGTGGGCGACGACTACGCCCGTTCGATCGGCTTCGGACAGGTGCTCATGCACTGCGGCCAGGGTTGTGTCATCCATACGCGGGTGCTGCTGCCCGAAAACCTGCTCCCTGCATACAAGGAGGGGCTGGAGGCGATGCGGCCCATGATCACGATCGGCGACCCTCGGTCCGACAGCACCGTGCTGGGGCCGCTGATCCGGGAGCAGCAACGGGCGCGGGTGGAGAGCTATGTGGCGTCGGGGCTCGAACAGGGCGCCGAGCTGTTGTGCGGGGGGAAGCGACCCGAGGGGTTCGACAAGGGCTTCTACTTCGAGCCGACCGTGTTCGTGAGTAGCAACGACCTGCGCATCGCCCAGGAGGAGATCTTCGGGCCCGTGCTCACGGTGGTGCCGTATTCGGGTTCGGACGAGGACGCCGTGCGGCTCGCCAACGACTCCATCTATGGCCTGGGCGGCGGCGTGGTGTCGACGTCGGAGTCGCGGGGGTTCAACGTCGCCCGGCAGATCCGGGCCGGTTTGGTCACCGTGCAGAAGGTGGGTGCCGAGTCCCTGGCGGACGTGGGTCCCGGTGGCGGTCAGGGCCCCGGGTGGGGGTCGCAGTTCACCGGTATCGGGCAGAGTGGCGCTTTCGGTGGCTACAAGCAGTCGGGCCTCGGGCGTGAATGGGGGCGCCACGGGCTGGAGGAGTTCACTGAGATCAAGAACCTCGCCTGGAGCTGACAGCGTTCTCCGGGCCGGCGGTCGTCTCCGCGCTCAGAGGTCGATGCCCAGCCCGGCAAGGACATGCGCCGTGTCGGCTCCGAGGTCCGGGGCATTCGCAGTGACCTCACGGGCGCGTGGCGAGGCGACGGCGATGCCGGCCTGCGTCGCGAGCGTGGGCCCGGCGTGGCGGGCGCTGACGGCGGCCATGGAGATATCGAGGAGCCAGCGACCCCCCGAGTTGAGCGCGTCCAGCCACGCGCCCGCGGCCGTCAGGCCCGTGAGCGGGTCGGCGACGGCGTCGCCGCAGAACAACGGGCCGTCGCGGGTGTGGGTCACGAGGCCGCCGGCCGCTGCTGCGTCGTCGCCGAAGGCAACGCGGTTGGCATCTGCTCCGGACCGGCCGTAGCCGGTGATGGACACCCAGACCTGAGGACCGCCGCCGGCGACGACGTCGCGGGCGATCACGCCGAACTGCTCCAATGCACGGGGGCGGCTCGCTTCGACGACGATCTGCGCCCGCCCGATGAGCTCGTGGAGAACGCGGATCCCCTGCCGGGTCTGCAGGTCGAGCGCCACGGACTGTTTGCGTCCGTTCAGGAGGTCGAAGAAAGCGCGGGCGCCGCGGCGCGCACCGTCCGGCCGTTGAGTCGACTCGACCTTGACAACGGCGGCGCCAGCTCCGGCCAGCAGGTCGCCGCACAGTGGGCCCGCCCACAGGGCGGACAGGTCGATGACGAGGGCGCCCGTGACGTCGGGTCGGGGTGGTTCGTTTCCAAGCTGCGTCGGAATCAGAGCGGCGCGTGCTGTCGATCCGCCGGCGTCGCCGACGCGCGCGACGGGCAGTCCGAGCAGCCGGGCCCGCTCGGTCAGGCCTTGGGGGTCACCGTGGCGGAGCGTCGCGGCGACGGTTGACCAGATGGCGGGGGTCGATGCGGGCACGGCGTCGGGCTCAAGCTCGAGCTCGAGCCAGGCGGGGACCATCTCCAAGTCCTCTTCACGGGGGAGCGAGACCGCCAGGAATTCCTCCCCGCAGGGCAGCAACCGGCAGCTCCCCCCACAGCTCGTGGATCCCCGCCGCCAGAGCCCCATCAACGCGGCGCGCTCGCCGAGGAGCGCGAGGGCGTCCAGTCCCGGGAACGGGCGGGCGAGCTCTTCCACCCCTTCCACCAGGCCGTGCGGTGGCCCGAGCGGCTCGTCGGGCGACCCCGTCAGCGCCATGGCGCCGCTCCTCGCCCAGCGCTCCACCGGAGGGTCGTCCACGTCGGCAGGGTAACGTCTCGCGATCCTCGAACCTCTCAGCGCCGAAGCACTGCTCGCCGAATTGAGCAGCGAGATAACCCCCGAGCGCACCGGTGCTGTTCTGGTCGACCTGCACGCCGGTCTGACGGATCCGGGCGACCCGCCGCAGGAGACCCGGTCGAGCCTTCCCTTCGTCGTCGTCGGGGTGAGCCACGGCAATGTCACGGAGCGCTGGCTCGACCTGTGTGACGTGGTGGTCGAGGAGGTTGACCCGGCGTTGGACCGGATCGCGGCAAACGTCGCTGCCCACCCCGTTACCGCTGCCACTCTGGCTCTGTTGTTGCGTGGGCAGGCGCACCTGTCCGTGGGCGAGGGCCTCGTGGCCGAGTCGTCCGCCTATTCGGTGCTCCAATCCGGCCCAGAGTTCGCCGCGTGGCGGGAGGCACATCCGGCGCGGACCGACAAGGACGGCGGTCCCCGGGTCCGGGTGGAGCGAACCGGCGCGGTCATGGCGATCACGCTGACCCGACGCGATCGGTTGAACGCACTCGACGCGCAGATGCGCGACGAGCTCGTCGAGGCGCTGACATTGGCGGCAGCCACGTCCGACGTGCAGCGGGTGGAGCTGCGAGGAGAGGGAAAGGCCTTCTGCGCCGGTGGCGACCTCGACGAGTTCGGGACGAGGTCCGACCCAGCGACCGCGCACGTCATCCGGCTGGAACGAAGTATCGGACGCTCGATCTCCCTGCTCGGGAAGTCGACCGCGGCGTACCTGCATGGTGCGTGCATGGGCTCCGGCATTGAGCTTGCCGCCTTCACCGATTGGGTCGTGGCGGCAGCTGACACGCAGATCGCACTGCCCGAGATCGAACTCGGACTGGTGCCGGGTGCGGGTGGGACAGTCAGCCTGACTCGCCGGATCGGGCGGCTGCGCACCGCGTGGCTGGCGTTCTCCGGGTGCACGATCGGTCCCGAGACCGCGCGCGTGGGTCTCGTCGACGACCTCGAATTGGTCGGCGATGCGTGCGCGAACCCCCTGGGACTCCCAGTCCGACGTACGCGGGAATCGGCGGTCAGCGGCGCGGTCACGTCAGCCCAATCCGCCCTTCGCGCAGCGTCGTGATGGCGTCCCAGTCGAGGCCCGCCTCGAGGAGGACCTCTTCGGTGTGCTGGCCCAGCTCGGGGGCGGGGCCGGGCGGCCTGGTGGTGTGGCCCGAGAAGTGCGCCGGCGCCGCCACGATGCGGTAGTCGCTGCCGTCGTGCGCCGTCACGGAGGGCAGGAAGCCATTGGCCTCGACCTGCGGGTGGGTGTGCAACTCGGAGGGGCGGAGGACGGGGGCCCACACGCCGCTGAAGCCGGTGAACATCTCCTTGACCTCTTGGAGGGTGAGGGTGGCGAAGACGGCGTCGAGTTCTTGGACGAGCGCTTGGCGATTCTCGTAACGATGGGGGGCGCTGTCGTATCGAGGGTCGGTGATGAGATCGGGGCGGCCCAGCAGCGTGCAGAATTCGTCCCAGAAGCGGTCGGGTTGCAGGCACACGAAGTAGATCCAGCGGTCGTCCCTCGTGGCGTAGCCGTTCACGAGCGGGTTGGGCGCCAGGGTGCGGTCGCCGTAGGACGCGATGTCGCCCATGTAGGGGCTGCCGGTGATGTCGGGCGACAGCGCCCACATGCCGACGTGCAGCAGTGAGACGTCCACGACGGAGGTCTCGCCGGTGTTGGCCCTCTTGAAGAGCGCGAAGCCGATGGCGCCCGCGATCGTGTTGGCGCCCTGCAGGTCGAAGAAGGCGGGGGGTTGGGGGAGCGGTTCGATGCCGTTGTCGGCCTTCGGGGTCATTTTGTAGGCCATGCCGCTGCTGGCCCAACCGCACGCCATGTCGTACCCCCCGACGTCGGCCATGGGGCCTTCGGGCCCCCAGCCGGTACCTCGTACATAGATGACGTCGGGGTTGACGGCCCGGATGTCGTCGACGTCGATGTGGAGCTTGGCCCTGATGGGCGCCAAGTTCGAGGTGACGAAGACATCGGCGGTCCTGACGATGGCGGCCAGCGCTTGGCGGCCGGCGTCGGTTGTCAGGTCGGCGGTGACGCTGCGCTTGCCCCGGTTGGGGATCTCGATGAAGGGGTTGGGCCCACCGCCGCCCAGGTTGAGCATGTTCAGCAGTGCCCGCTGCGGGTCGCCGTTCGGTGGCTCGACTTTGATGACGTCGGCGCCCAGGTCGGCGAGGACCGCGCCGGCGGCGGGGACGAAGGTCCAGTTGGCCACCTCGACGATGCGCACTCCATTGAGCGGGCCAGCCATGGTCTCCCCGATCTGCTCGTGCCGGATTGCTGCGGCGGGACGAGCAAGAAGGGTATCCCCTATTGCCCGGTGCGCAGTCAGGTCAGGCCGACTCGGCGGGCGACGTCTTCGAAGCCGCGGTCGTAGGGGTCGTTCGCGAGGTACGGCGAGACGGCCAGGACGTCGAGTCCGGGGGCGAGGTCCTCGGGCCGGTCGTCGACGAAGACGGCGCGCCGACCCCCGAGCCCCAGGTGCGAGGTCCGGTAGCAGCCGTCGGCATCCCGGCCGTCCTTGGTGAAGCAGCCGTCAACGAGATGGTCTACGTGGAGCTCTTCGGCCCGGGCCCGGGCGTAGGTGTCGCCGCCGGCGCTCCACAGGACCACGCGCCGCCTTTCGGCGCCCAGGTGTTCGAGGATGGCGCGGGCTCCGGGCCGCAACGACGTGCCGGTCAACGAGTCGACCAGGCAGCCGTCCACGTCGAAGACCCAGCACTCGGACTCGGCGGGTGGCGACGGCGGCGGTTGAGGTGCCGCGCGGTCGGATCGTCGCTGGCCAGGCGGTCGCAGGACATTATGGGTATACTCTATTCGCCATGCAACACCCTTGGGACCGGCGGCTCGGCTTCTGGTATCTCGCCGAGGAGTACCCGGATCAGCCGGCGGTCGTGGTATGCCCGTCCGGGGTCACGCTGACCTTCTCGGAGCTGGCCGGCCGGGCCCACCAGCTGGTCCACGGGCTCCGGGCGCGCGGCCTTGTCGCCGGCGACATCTTCGCCTACGCCCTGCCCAACGACGTCGACATGCTGTGCTGGCAGCTGGCGGCCCAGGAGGGCGGGTTCGCCTCCATCGGCCTCAATCCGGCGCTGTCCGGGATCGAGGTGCAGCGGATCGTGGACCACTCCGACGCCGCGGCCCTGGTTCTCCACCACGACTTCGCCGGACGGGTCGAGGAGATGTCGGGCACCGGTTCGATCGCGTTGCGTGTCTCCGTCGGCGGCGACATCCCGGGTTTCACGAGTCAGCAGAATCTGGTGGACGGCCAGCCGACGACCGAGCCCCCTGACCGGGTGCTGGGCCTCCCCATCAACTACTCGTCGGGCACGACGGGGCAGCCCAAGGCGATGATCCGGCCGCGCGCGCGCACCGTCGACCCATCGGTGGCCGCCGACAGCGCCAAGACATTCGGCCACGCCTTCCAGTTCCAGCCGCTCACGGGGGTGCACCTCATTTCAGCCGGCATGCACCACGGTGGCTGCCAGGGTTTCTATCTCGGGGCGTTGAACGTGGGCCAGGCGGTGGCGATTCTGGGGAAGTTCGATCCCGAGGAGACGCTCGATGCGATTGCCGGTTTCGGGGTCACGACCGCCTACATGGTGCCGACCCAGTTCGTCCGCCTGCTGCGGCTGCCCCAAGAGGTGAAGGACCTTTACGACGTCTCGAGCCTGGAGGTGGTGGTCCACTCGGCCGCACCCTGCCCGCTGGAGGTCAAGAAGCAGATGATGGAGTGGTGGGGGCCGGTCATATGGGAGACCTACGGGGGCATGGAGGGCGCGGCCACCATCGCGAAGCCATACCGCTGGCTGGAGAAACCCGGCACGGTCGGACGGTCCGTGGCCGGCATGAAGGTCAGGATCCTGGACGAGGACGGCAACGAGGTGCCACGTGGTGAGGTGGGTGACGTGTATCTCGAGCCGGAGCGGGGTGCCACGTTCGCCTACAAGGACGACCCCGAGCTCACGGCGTCGGTCAGCCGAGGCAAGGCCTTCACCCTCGGGGACATCGGCGTCATGGACGAGGACGGCTACCTCTTCATCCGCGACCGGGCCAAGGACATGATCATCAGCGGTGGCGTGAACATCTATCCCGCCGAGGTGGAGGGCGTGCTGTCCGGGCATGCCGCGGTGGGCGACGTGGCGGTCATCGGCGTCCCGGATGCGGAATGGGGCGAACAGGTGAAGGCCGTCGTCGAGGTCGTCGAAGGGGTGCAGCCGAACGAGGAACTGGCGGCGGAGCTCATCGCGTACTGCCAGGAGCGCATCGGCCGCTACAAGTGCCCGCGGAGTGTCGATTTCCGCGATCGCCTGCCCCGGACCGACGGCGGGAAGCTGTACAAGCGACTGCTGCGCGACGAGTACTGGGCCTCGGCGGAGCGCAGGGTCTGATGGGCGCGCGTCGCCGCGAGGGATAGGAACCGGACCGTTAGCCGTGGACTTCGGGTTTGGCGAGGACCAGGAGTTTGCTGCGCGCCACGACGCGCCGTTTCCTCGGCGAACAGCAGTCGCTGGCGGATGTGCGCCAGTCGATGGAAGGGCCGGATGTCTTCGACGCCGACTTGTGGCGGCAGGGCGCGGCGCTGGGGTGGACCGCCATGCTGGTGCCGGCCGACTTCGAGGGCGGCAGCGTGACCGCGCAGCCGCTCGTCGACCTGGTCGTCTTAGGCTGAGGAGCTCGGCCGGACGCTCAATCCCGGGCCGTTCGTCCCGTGCAACGTGGTGGCCGGTGCCATCGCCCGCTTCGGCACGGAAGCCCAGGCCAGTGTGTGGCTGCCGCGCTTGGCGAGCGGCGAGGCGACGGCCGCCTGGTGCCTGAGTGGGGACGGGTCTCCCGACATGGCGGCGGTCGAGGTCCGGGCCGCGCCGGGCGGCGACGGGTGGCGGCTGGACGGCGTGGGCCGCTACGTGCAGGCCGCGGAGAACGCGGCCGTCCTGCTGGTCGTCGCGATCGATCCCGACGGTGCGGTGTGCCACTTCCTGGTGCCGCGCCCCAGCACGGGGCTGTCGGAGCGCACGCTGTCCGGGCTCGACGTGACGAGGCGCTTTGCCGAGGTGCGCTTCGACGGTGCGACGGTTCCGGCCACCGCGCGTCGCTGCCCGGCGGGCGGGAGGTGGCCGACCACTGCATCTCGGTCGCGACCGTGTTGCAGTCGGCAGAGTCCGTCGGCGCCGCGGACGTCTTGTTCGACGAGACGGTCGACTACCTCAAGAAGCGCGTGCAGTTCGGCCGGACCATCGGGAGCTTCCAGGCGATCAAGCACCGCCTGGCCGATCTCCTCTTGCATGTCGAGGCGATGCGGGCGGCGACGTACTACGCCGCGTTGGCGTACGGCGACGGTCTCGACGACGCAGCCGAGGCGGTGGCCACCGCCGGCGCCTACGTGGACGATTCGTTCGCCTTCATCTGCGGCGAGTCGCTCCAGCTCCACGGCGGCGTCGGGTTCACCTGGGAGCACGACGTGCATCTCTTCACGCGCCGGGCCAAGGTGAACCAGGTGCTCTACGGCGACGGGGCCTGGCACCGGGAGCGTCTCGTGCAATTGCTCGAGCACACGGTGGACGTCGGAACGGCGTCGGCGACGTCGGCATCCGCGGCGCAAAGCTGACGACATGGACGTCATCGTTCCACCCATCCCGGACAGCTATGACGACTACCGGGTGACGCTGCGCGAGTTCATCGCAGCGCACAAGCCGGTGCTGGCGTGGAAGCAGCGTACCGGGATGCGGGTGCCGGACGGCGCCGACGACGTCGAGTTGCTGCGGGAGTACGTCCGCACGCTGTACGACGCCGGCTATCGGCTCGACCGCTTCGCCACCGAGCGCGCTGATCCGTACGAGCAGCGGATTCTGGAGCAGGAGCTCGGTGGTGCGGGTGTCCCGCACGTGCTGGGCAACCCTCTGGTGGCCGGAGCGCTGAAGCACTTCGGCTCCGACGAGCAGCGCGCCACCTACTTCCCGCCCATGGCGCGGGGAGAGCACATCTGGACGCAGCTCTTCAGCGAGCCCGACGCCGGCAGCGACCTGACTTCGCTCCAGACCAGGGCGACGTTGGTCGGCGACGAGTACGTGGTCGTCGGGCAGAAGGTGTGGAGCACGTGGGCGCAGTGGGCGGACTACGGGTACCTGCTGGCGCGCACCGAGCCGGTCGAGGGCGCCGGGGGCATCACCGCCTTCATCCTCGACATGCACAGCCCCGGTGTCGACGTCCGCCCGCTCCGCGAGATGACCGGGACGACCGACTTCAACGAGGTCTTCTTCGACGACGTCCGGGTTCCGGCGGCCAACGTCATCGGCGCCCCGGGCGAGGGCTGGCGGGTGGCCGGAGCCAGCCTGGCCGAGGAGCGCACCGGAGTGGGGGGCGCCGGTGGCGGTGGCGGATCCGACCCGGCGCAGCGGCTGCTGCTCTGGCCCGGCAGGCGAGGCGGCACGGCCGTCCGGCGATCGCGGACGGGGCGGTGCGTCAGCAGATCGGGGACCTGGCGGCCCGGTCCCGGATCCAGCGCCACCTGGGGCAGCGCATGGCCACCAAGGCCATGAAAGGCGAGATCACAGCCGCCGACGCTCCGATCGCCAAGATCTGGTTCAGCGAGCTCAACCTTGCCATGTCGAGAGGCCGCATTGGGCCTGCTGGGCCCCCGCTCCATGGCGGTCGAGGGCGACGAGCTCGCCGAGGACGATGGGCGCTGGCAGGACGCATTCCTTTACGCTCGTGCCTGGACCATTGCAGGAGGGTCGAACGAGATCATGCGCAACCTCATCGCCGAGCGGGGCCTGGGCCTGCCCCGGGAGCCCCAGCGGTCAGTCCCCGTCGTGACCTCGGCGTCGCGTCCCGAGCACAGCACCCGCACCCGCCCGCCGGACCGCCCCACGCCCAGCGCGCCCGGGGCGCGGCCGCGGCGAACGACCCCTTTCCCGGGGTCGAGAAGGTCCGGGACGGACTCTGGAGCATCCCGGTGCCGCTGCCGAACAACTCCCTGCGCTACGTCCTGGTGTACGTCTTCGAGACCGACCGCGGGCCCTACCTGATCGACGCCGGCTGGAACACCGACGATGCCTTCGGCGCGTTGTCGAGCGGCATGGAGGAGGTCGGGCTGCGACATCGCGGACGTCCAGGGCGTCATGGTGACGCACATCCACCCCGACCACTACGGGTTGGCCGGACGGATCAGGGAGGCATCGGGCGCATGGATCTCCTTGCACCCGGCCGACGCCGAGCTCATCCACGACCGCTACGACGAGCCGGACGACCTGCTGGACCGGGTGGCGGCCGCCCTGCGACGGATGGGCGCGCCGGCACGAGGAGCTCGAGCCACTGCGCAACGCGGCCATGCCGGTGCGCCAACTGGTCGATGCGGTGGTACCCGACATTCTTTTCGAAGATGGAGCGCAACCGGAAGTTCCTGGCTGGGATCTCACCGCCATCTGGACGCCGGGCCACTCGCCCGGACACCTGTGCTTCTACGAGGCGACCCAGGAGTTGATGCTCTCGGGCGACCACGTGCTGCCGCGCATCACGCCGAACATCCCGTACCACCCGCAGGCCGGGGCGAACCCTTTGGGCGACTACCTGGCGTCACTCGACAAGCTCGAGCCCTACGAGGTCAGCGAGGTCTTGCCGGCGCACGAGTACCGCTTCGACGATCTGCACACCCGGCTGGAGGAGCTGCGCCAACACCACCGGGACCGCTTCGGCGAGGTCGTCGCCATTCTGCGGGAAGGCCCGCGCACGGCCTGGGACGTCGCGCAGCATATGAAGTGGTCGAGACCCTGGGACGACATCGCCGGGTTCATGCGCCGCGCCGCGGTGGGCGAGGCCGTGTCGCACCTGCGCGTCCTGGAGATCGACGGCGTGGTGGAGGTCGAGGACGGCGAGCCCGCGCTGTGGTCCTTGACCGAGCGCGCCGACGCTCTGAGGCTCGGACGCCGGGGCCGATCAGCCCGCCGTCGTCACTCCCAAAGCCCGCTCGCAGAAGGAGCAGCACCTGACGCGCCGCTTCGTGTCGCGAGGTCGGCTTGTCCGTGGCGGCATTGAGGCCCGCCGCAGCCCAGACCACCGATTGGATGAGCGGCGCGTCCGCGGCCGGATCGGCCAGCGGGAGCGACCGTCGGCCGCACCCTGGCGCAACAAGGCTTCCAGGGGGGCGGTCAAGACCTCCGTCGCGTGACGCATCTCCTCGCGTAGCCCTCCGCCCTCATGGCGCCGGGTGAGCCGAGCACGCTGAGACGCGCCGCCTTCACCCGGTGGTGGCCAAAGTTGAGGATCTCGTCGATCCAGGTATGGAGCGCCTCCCGGGGAGTGCTCGCCCCGTCGACCTTGGCGCGCAGACGGGCGGCCGCGGCGTCGGCCTCGCGCCGGAAGAGCGCGCACAGCAGCTGGTCCTTGGATTGGAAGTGCCGGTAGAACGAGCGCGTCGACAGGTCCGCTTCGCGCAGCATGTCGGCCACCGCCGCGTCGACGTAGCCGTTGCGATCCATGACCACGAGCGCGGCGTCGAGGAGGATGCGGAGCTCGTCCTCGCTCTCGAAGCGCCGGGGCCGTCCCGTCCGGGTCGCCGGGCCCGCCCCGGTCAAGCCCACCGCCAGCGCGCACGCGCCCTCAGGCCGCCGGGTCACGCTGGAGGTGACCGGCCAGCAGCGGCACCTCGGCCAGCGAGCGCAGCCCGTCGTTGAGATGGGTGCAGCAGTCGGTATTGCGCAGACGATCCAAGACCTCCCGGCGCAGTGCGCGCAGCGAGGTGCCCTCCATCCGCGACGCATGGGGTGCCGCGCCCGGGCATTCGGCGTAGGGCAGCACGCGGGGGATGGCGGCTGACGGTCGTGAGCGTTCCGGCCTCCGGGTCGGCCGTGCCGAGGATCTGGTACTCGTGCACGACCTCCTCGTCACCGTCGGGGTTCCAGCAGCTGTCGCGGAACATGGTGTCCATGTGGATCTCGCCGCCCTCTTCCCAGACGTCGATCCGGCGGGCTCTGCGCATGGCGATCTCGGGGTGCTCGCCGAGCTCGTGCCAGCCCAGCGGGTCGGCCGGGTCGGCGAGGGGGCCGGGACGACCGAGGTTCGTGCTGACGCCCTTCAGCGTGCCGTCGGGATTCAGCGCGCTGCGATCCCTCCTGGAAGCCCGAGCAGATGCCGATCATGACCGGCGGACTGGTGGCCATCCGTTCGTGGAACCCGGGGATGAGGTGCGCCCACACGTAGAAGGCGAAGCCGGAGATGAGCGACGCGCCGGCGAGGTCGTCGAGGAGGAGGTGCAACGGGTTCCCGGCGTCCACGTCCTGCGGCAACACCTCGGCGATCGATTTGCGGAGGTTGCCCCCGGCGCGGCAGCCGAGCAGGCTCTCCAACCCGTCGAGGACGGGGTGAGCTTCGATCTGTTGGATGTCGCGCCCCGGGCCCGTGACCACGGAGAGGTCGGCCGCCGCGAGCACCTTCGGCTCGCCGGTCAGCGGGGTGAGGAGATCGCGGGCGCGGCCGACGAGGTGCAGGTCCGTGCCCAGCCCACCGGGCCAGAACATCAGCATGGTGGAGGTCCGGCGTACGGAGCCGGGCCGCCGGGCCGGCGGGGTGGCGACGGGGTCGTTGGGGGCGGCAGCCAGCAGTGCGCTCACAGGCCACGCTCTTCGAAAATCATGTTTTCATGATAACCACGGGCCGGTCCGATCAACCCTTTTCGGACTACTCTTTTTCCGAACGTGCAGGTCAAGGGGCAGGAGCTGCCGAGGGCACCGGGTACGCTTGGTCAATGACGACGCCGACGGCCGCGGCCGCACGCGACGTGCCCAGGCCCGGGGCCGACTCGAAGGCGAAGCGGGCGGCCAAGGTCGCCGACCTCATCATCGAAGACGTCATGGACCTGGGCTGGCCGGTGGGCGAGGTCCTCGGGTCGGAGGCCGACCTCCTCGAGCGCTACCAGGTCAGCCGGGCCGTGTTTCGGGAGGCGGTTCGCCTCGTGGAGCACCAGCAGGTGGCCCGTACCCGGCGCGGCCCGGGCGGCGGCCTCGTGATCACGGAGCCGACCATCACCGCAGTCATTGCTGCGGTGGTCCTGTATCTGCACCGGGTCGATGCGAGACTCGACGAGATCTTCGAGGCGCGCATCATCTTGGAGGAGCTGGCGGCGCAGCTGGCGTCGGAGCGCACCGACGAGCACGACCTCGACGAGTTGCGGCGCTTCGCGCAGAGCGCGCCGGTCGAACCCGCACGTGATCCGCGCGAGCTGCACGCGCTGGTGGCCGCCATCAGCCACAACGCCGGCCTCGAGCTCTTCGTGGACGTCTTCAACCAGGTGGCGCAGCTCTACTCGCCCGACTGGCAGCGGCTCGGCAGCACGGTCGAGAGCGAGGCCGTGCACGCCCACGCCATGATCGCCGAGGCGGTGATGGCCGGGGACGCCGGGCTGGCCCGCAACCGGATGCGCAAGCATCTGCAGGCCGAAGCCGAATTCTTCCGCCGCCGCCGGTCCACCCGTCAGCTCCTGCCGGACTCGGTGATGCTCGCCGACTCGGGGCTCGGCAAGGGGGCCGAGGCGGTGGCGCGCAACATCACGCAGACCATCGTGGCGGACGGTCTGCAGCCCGGGGACCTGGTCGGCACCGAGCCCGAGCTGATTGCGCGGGAGGGCGTCAGCCGGGCCCTGCTCCGAGAGGCGGTACGGCTCCTGGAGCATCACCACATCGCCCGCATGCGGCGAGGCCCCGGCGGCGGCCTTTTCGTGATGGCTCCGAGTGCGGACGCGGTCACGGAGGTGGCCGCCATCTATCTGGCCCGACGCGGCATGCGGCTCACCGAGCTGGCCGAGATGCGTACCGGGGTGGAGGTCGCCATGGCCGACCTGGCGGCCGAGCGCATCGACGAGGCGGGCATCGCGGGTCTGCACGACGCGTTGACCCGGGAGGAGAACGCCACCGATGCCGAGCGGGTCGAGGCCGTGCACGACCTGCACGCGGCGGTGGCGGCCGCCGCCCAGAACCGTGTGCTCATCCTGGTGGCGCTGGTCCTCATCCGACTGAGCCGTCTGCATCAGATTGAGCGGCTCGCCCCGAAGATGCAGCGCGAGATCCAGGCGGAGGTACTGCGGACGCACATCGGGATCGCCGAGGCCGTGGCCGCCGGCGACCGCGAACTTGCCCGCCACCGGATGCGGCGGCACCTCGAGGCGCTCGGCGCCCTCATGCGTTGACGGGCCGCTTTTAGTATCCTCTTTAGGCGAACCGGCAGATTCTGCCCGGGCCGCGACGAAGAGGAGCCATGGCGACCACATCCGCAGAATTCGAGAAGGCCACCGACTACCAGTTCAAAGAAGAGGACATTGAGCGGGCCAAGGCGCTGGTGGGCCGCTGGTCTCCGGTGGGCGGCCGCGAATTCCTCACGACGGCCACGCCTGACGTCATGCGGAACTTCGCCCGGGGCTACGGCGACGACAACCCGTTGTTCACGTCGGAGGACTACGGGACGACCACCCGTTGGGGTGGCCAGATTTCACCGCCCATGATCGCCATCGCACTGAACCGGCCTCTCTACGGAGACCCGCACAAGGAGAAGATCAAGCGGCCGTCGTTCCGCGGCATCCACGTGTTCGTCTCCGGGAGCACCTGGCAGTGGTTCCGTCCCTTGCTGGAGGGCGACGGTCTCTACAGCTTCGGTGGCACCGAATCCGTCGTCGAGAAGAAGTCCGAGTTCGCCGAGCGCTCGCTCCTGACGACGTACACCAGTGTGAAGATGAACCAACGGGCCGAGATCGTCGCCATCTCGCGCACGCTGGCGATCTACACCGAGCGCAAGACGGCGCGCGAGAAAGGGAAGTACTCGTCCCTCGAACCTGCCGTCTACACCGACGAGGACATCGAGCGCATCGACGCCATCTACGCCGCCGAGGAAGTCCGGGCGCGACGCCCCGTCATTGGGAGGACGTGCAGGTCGGCGACGCGCTCACCCCGATGGCCAAGGGCCCGCTCACGACCACCGACATGATCGTCTTCCACGCCGGCGGCTACGGCTTCGTCCCCTACGAGCCCTGCGCCAATCGCATCGCGTACAAGAACCGCCAACGCATCGCCCCCTTCTACGTCAAGAACGAATACGGGGTGCCCGACGTGGCTCAGCGGGTGCACTGGGACAACGCATGGGCCCAGGCCATCGGCAATCCGATGGCCTACGACTACGGGGTGATGCGCGACTGCTGGCTGAGCCACTACATGACCGACTACATGGGGGACGACGGCTGGCTGGTGTCGCAGTCATCGGAGATCCGGAAGTTCAACTACATCGGGGATACGCACATGCTCACGGGTGAAGTCGTCGACAAGCGGCAGGAGGACGGTCGCTGTGTCGTCGACATCGAGATGCGCGGGACGAACCAGCGGGACACCGTGACCTGTCCGGCCAAGGCGACCGTGGCGTTGCCGAGTCGTGCCCACGGCCCGGTCCGGTTGCCCGATCCGCCCGCCGACCTGGCGGCCCAGGCCGTGCAGATGCTCGAGCGGCACCACGAGATCGCGGCGGAGCGCAAGGCGGCCGGCGCGGCGTGACTCTCGGCAACCGGGGGTTCGAGGCGAGGCCCTCAGCCGGAACGCTGAGGACAGTTCTTCGGGAGTTCTTATCCTCTCCTCGTCTTTCTCAAATGATTGCGGGCGAGAGTGCACAGATGAGGAATTTCCGGGGTGGCGCCATCGCAGCCGGGGTCCTGTGCGCCATTGCGGCGACCGTCGCGGTCTGGAGCGGGCCTCTGGCCTCGGCAACGGCCGACCTGCATGCGGCCGTCGGCAAGTGCAGGGTCCAACGCTGCGCAGACGCACCTGGCCTCGGCCCCGCCCCGAGCGACGTCCAGCGTCGCCAAGTAAGGCAACCGGTCAGCCCTCCGGGAGGCCTCCGGCCTCCTTGCGCTTCCGCTCCAGGCGACCGGCCAGCGCCTGACCTGCGGCCCTCTGGTTCTCGGCCTCGTGGGCGAAGAGCCAGCGTCGCCGCTCCACCTCGTCCTCGGCGGCGTTGAGGTCGTCCTTCACCAGGGCGAGCACGTTCGCCGGCGTCCGTGCCAGTTGGCGGGCGATCTCCTCGGTGTGGGAGCGCAGCTGACCCGGAGGCACGACGGCGTGCACCATGCCAAGCGTCAGGGCCTCCGGAGCGGTGATCTTCTCGTTCAGCAGGTAGAGGCGTCGCGCCAGCCCGGTGCCTGCGATACGAGTCCAGAAGAATGAGCCCCCGTAGTCGCCGGAGAGGCCGTTCGGGGTGAAGCCTGCTGCGAAGACGGCGTCCTCCGACGCGAAGCGGAGGTCACAGGCGCCCGCGAGGCTGCAGCCCGCACCGACGGCGGGGCCGCCGACCATGGCGATGGTGGGTTTCGGCATGAGGTGCAGGCGCATGGCGGCGTGGAGATCGTGACGGGACAGGTCGCCGGAGAGGGCATCGGCGGGAACGCCCTTCTCGCTGCCCGGTGCGCCCCGCCCCCCGTCTCTGACGTCACCGCCCGAGCAGAACCCTCCGTGAGCGCCGGGTGCTGCGGAGCCGGTGAGGATCACCACCTTCACGTGAGGATCGTCGGCCATCTGCCGCACCGCACCGTCGAGGGCAGCGATGAGCTCGCCGTTGAGCGCGTTGCGTCGGGCGGGACGGTGCAACGTGATGGTCCCCACCTCGTCGACGACGTCGGTCAGGATCACCGGTCCGCTCTCGTTGCTCCCCGCAGGGGGCTCTGCCACGGGTTCTCCTCGGTCGTTCGCCGGCCAATTCAGTATACTGAACACCGCCTTCTGCCCTCGAAAGGACTCGGATCCGCGCCGTCGGACCCTGCCGGAATCGTTGGCAGGTCTACCGGCGGAGGCCATACTGAGCGACCTCGGCGACTCGGCTGAGGCCAGCGCAGATCTGCGGAGAGAAAGGTCGTGGCCTGATGACGGACACTGCGACGGAGGCACCGGCCGAGCCGGTTCTCGTCAAGGAGCGGCGGGGAGCCGTGCAGGTGCTGCGGCTCAACCGGCCCGAGGCACGCAACGCATTGAACCCCGAGCTGCTGAGTGCCATCGGTCTCGCCATGCTCGACGCCGAGAAGGACCCCGAGGTGCGGGCCGTGGTGCTCACCGGGACGGGGGACCGGGCGTTCTGTGCCGGGATGGACTTGCGCGGCTTTGCCGAGGGTGGCGCGGGCGGGATCGGCGGGGACCCCGACGCGATGCGCGGCTTCGGCCGCTTTACCAGCGGGGACATCGGCGTGCCGATTGTCGGCGCCGCCAACGCCACTGCCGTGGCCGGCGGGTTCGAGCTGTTGCTGGGGTGTGACGTGGTGGTGGCCTCGGAGGCGGCCTCCTTCGGCGTGCCCGAAGTCAAGCGCGGCCTTTTCGCCGCGGGCGGCGGCGTGTTCATCAGCACGCGCATTCCCCTGGCCGTGGCGCTCGAACTCACGCTGACAGGTGACCTCATCGACGCCCCGCGGGCACTGTCGCTCGGGCTGATCAACGAGGTGGTCAAACCGACGGAGGTGCTTGACGCCGCGGTGGCATTGGCCGAGCGCATCGCCCGCAACGGTCCCCTGGCGCTGCGTGCCACCAAGCAGATGGTGCGCACGGCATCGACGGACCTCGAGCGCGCCAAGGTGTTGGCCGCGGAGTGGCACCCCAAGGTGTTCAACAGCGAGGACGCCAAGGAAGGTGCCACCGCCTTCATCGAGAAGCGCGACCCGGTGTGGAAGGGGCGCTGAGTCGCCGCTAGGACGTGCTTGTCTCCGGGTCGACGCGTCGCGCCGGGTGGCTGTCGGGCAGAGCGTCGGGCCGTTCCAGCCGGCACCGTGACCCGGGCCACCACGAGGTCGTCCCGGCCGCGTAGCGCGGCGGAGAGAACCAGGTCGATCTGGTTGTGGAGGATCCGGTAGCGGATCTTCTCCGGCCGCACGATGGGAATCAACACCACCAGCTGGTCGTCGGGGTGCTCCACCCGCAGCTCGTCGATGAAGGCGACGATCGGCTGGACCACGGAGGCGTACTCGGTGTGCAGCACCTCGAGCGGTATGCCGCAGTTCCACCTGTCCCAGTGGTCGAAGAAGCGCTGGGCGTAGGCGGCGCCTTCATCACCTCCGTCGAGCACGACCGTGACGGCGATGACCTCCTGTCCGAGTGACTCGGCCTCGCTCAAGGCGTGCTCGGTCAGGCGCGAGATCCGGTTCACCGGCACGACCACGATGGTGTGCTTGGGCGCGGGCCGCCCCGGATCCTCGTCGAAGCGGAGCTCCTTGGCCGCCCTGTCGTAGTACGCGTGGATGCGCAGGAAGAGCCAGATGAAGGCCGGGATGGCGATGACGACCAGCCAGGCGCCCTCGGTGAACTTGGAGATGAGGAAGACGAGCGGTGGCGATCGCCGTGATGACGGCGCCGAAGCCGTTGATGGCGGCCCGGCGGCGCCAGCGGGGGGGCCGCTCGCGCCACCAATGCACGACGAGCCCGGCCTGCGACAGCGTGAACCCGATGAACACCCCGATGGCGAAGAGGGGGATGAGGTCGTTGGTGTTGCCGCGGACGGCGACGAGCAGCGCACCCGCCATCAGCGTGAGGACGAAGATCCCGTTGCCGAAGGTCTGCCGGTCGCCCCGGATGGTGAAGAGATGCGGCAGGTAGTTGTCCCGCGCCACCAGGCTGGCCAGGACGGGGAGCCCGCCGAAGGACGTGTTGGCGGCCAGGGCCAGCACGACGGTGATGGTGATGGAGACGATGTAGTAGGCCCAGCCCCGTCCGACGGACATCGCCATGATCTGGCTCAGCACGGTCTGGCCGCTGCGAGGTCCGATCTCCCAGCGCTTGGCCAGGACGGCCAGGCCCAGCAGCATGGCGCCCAGAATGACGCCGAGCAGCACCTCGGTGCGCTTCGCCCGCACCGTCCGTGGCTCCCGGAACAGCGGCACACCGTTGGCGATGGCCTCCACACCGGTCAGCGCGCTGCACCCGGCCGAGAAGGCCTTCAGGACGAGCAGGACGGTGACGGCTTTGAGCCCGGTCGTGGGCAGCTGGGACGTGCCGAGCTGCTTCTCGTGCAGCCCGAGGGGGTGGATGAGGCCGATGGCGATGATGGCCAGCAGGCCGACGATGAAGAGCATGGTCGGCAGCAGGAAGGCCCGGGCCGTCTCACCCAGGCCGCGCAGGTTGAGCACCATGATGAAGAGGAGGATCCCGAGGCACAGGGGGATGGTGGCCCCGTCCAGGCCGGGGAAGGCGGACTGCAGCGAGGCGACGCCCGCCGCGATGGAGACGGCGACCGTCAGCGTGTAGTCGACGACCAGCGACGCGGCGGCGACGAGGCTGGTGTGCGCACCGAAGTTGGCCCGTGAGACGGCGTAGGCCCCGCCGCCCATCGGGTAGGCGTCGATGACCTGGCGGTACGAGAACACCAGGATGGCCAACAGCCCGACGATGGCGATCGTGATGGGCAGGATCAGGTGCAGTGCTCCGGCGCCCGCCACGGCCAGGACCAGGATGATGGCTTCGGGGCCGTAGGCCACCGACGTCAGCGCGTCGAGCGAGAGGGCGGACAGCCCTTGGACCGGGCGTGATGCGGTCCTTCCCGCCGCCGTGCAGCGCCGACTTGGGCGGGCCGATCAGCAGGTTCCATACACCGGAGACCCGGCTGCCGTCGGTGTCGGCCATAGGGCGCACTTTAGGAGCACGAGATGGGCGCACCGGGTACGCCGGTGCGGACAGGCCCGCGCAGCCCCGTGCGTAGGATCGCAGCCGACCCCACATCCGGGAAAGGAACTGGCGCAGCCGTGGAACTCTGGGAGCTCACCGCCCGCGAGGCATGTCGCGACACGCTGGCGCAGTACACGCACTGCGGCGACCGCTACCTCCTGGTGGACTTCGCCGGCGCCTTCTGCGAGGACGGCATCCTCGAGATACGCGGGGCGGAACCGCTGCAGGGCCGGGAGCCATCATGGCGCGCTTCGGTGGCGCGCCCGCGGCCACCCAGGCCCAGGAGGACGCCGCCCGCAAGCGCGACGCCGGGGCGCTGCGCCGCATCGTGCGGCACAACGTGACGAACATCCGGTTCGAGTCACTGATCCCCGACGAGGCGGTGGTGGCCAGCTACTTCACCGTGATCACCGAGATCGGCCTCGACCACATGGGCCGCTACCGCGACCGCTTCGTCCCCGTGGGTGACCGCTGGCTGATTGCGCACCGTTTCGTGTCGACGGACTGGCGCTCGCCCGACACGACGTTCGGACCGGCGCCGGCGTAGCGACTACGACCCCCGGCCGGCGTCGAGCACGTCGGGCAGCCAGGGAACTCGTTGTCGGGCGCCGGCGAGGGCGTCTGCCTCCGAGCCGTACTCCTGCTGCGAGAAGTAGGCGACGGGCGTCCAGGCGCCGCGGTCTTCTGGATCTCGCCGGAACTCCTCGAATCCGAACGTCCCGTCCGGTCTCACGAAAATGTCGATGCAGCGGTCGACGTTCGCGGTGGAAGGGCTGGCCAGAACCTTCCACGACGCATCCAGCCGTGACGACACGCCGGAATGACGCCTGCTTTGGCCGGCCCTGAAGGGGGTAGACTGATACGGCTAGTCGATCAGCGGGTCCCGCGGCAGGCCGAGGATGCGCTCCCCGATCTGGTTGCGCTTGATCTCCGACGTGCCGCCGGCGATCGACATGCCGCGGTGCATGAGCACCATGCCCGTCACAAGGGCGCCCACGCCGTCGCTGTACAACGCCTCGGGACCGCTGACCGCAGCGGTGATCGCCGCCGCCTCGTGGCCGATCTCCGACAGGACGAGCTTGGTGACGTTGCCCTCCGGGCCCGGCCCGCCGCCGACGACGGCCCGGTGGGCGGTGCGCATGTTGAGCAGCGCCACGGCCTCGGTCTGCGCGAGATGCCTGCCGATCCGCCCGGCGCCGCCGGCCAACCGTTCCGGGTGGGCGTCGAACGGCGCGATCACCATGCTCGCCGGCATGGTCCGGCCGCCCTGCCCGCCCCCGATGGAGACGCTCTCGTTGCCCAACGTGGCGCGGGCTACTTTCCAGCCGCCGTTCACCGGCCCGACGACATCGTCGTCGGGCACGAAGACGTCGTTGAAGAAGACCTCGTTGAACTCCGAGCGACCCGTGACCATGCGGAGCGGGCGCACCTCCACGCCCTCGGCGTGCATGTCGATCACCATGGTCGTGATGCCCTGGTGCTTCGGAGCCTCGGGATCGGTACGGATGGTGGCGAGCCCGAAGCTGGCGTAGTGCGCGCCGCTCGTCCAGACCTTCTGCCCGTTCACCAGCCAGCCGCCGTCCACCCGGGTGCCCCGCGTCTTCACGCCGGCGGCATCGCTCCCGGCATCGGGCTCGCTGAAGAGCTGGCACCAGATGACGTCCTGGCGCAGCGCGGGCAGGACCCAGCGCGCCACCTGGTCCTCGGTGGCGTGCTGGATCAGCGTCAGGATCACCCAGCCCGTGATCGCGTATTGCGGCCGCTTCACGCCGGCCGCCGCGAACTCCTGCTCAATGACGAGCTGCTCGACCGCGCCGGCGTCGCGGCCCCAGGGCAGAGGCCAGTGCGGCATGACGTAGCCCGTCTCGATCAGCGCGTCGCGCTGGGCCGCGTCGCCGAGCCCCTTCATGCTCTCGGCGAAGGTGCGCACCTCGTCGCGCATGGGCTCGGCCTCGGGTGGCAGGTCGACGGTGCGCGTGCGCGTCGCCCCGGCCCGCACCAGATCGGTGATCTCGCGGGCCGCCGCTTCGGCATCGACGAGCGCCTCGAGTGCAGTGGCCCGGCGGAGATACAGGTGGGCGTCGTGTTCCCAGGTGATCCCGATGCCGCCGTGCACCTGCGTGTTGAGTTGCGCGCACTCGTCGCCTGCCGCGAGCGCCAGTGCGGCAGCGATTGCGGCCGCGTAGGTCAGCTGGTCACCGCCCTCGTCCGCCGCCCGGGCCGCGTCCCAGACGGCACCGGTGGCGAGCTCGGAGGACACGAGCATGTTGGCGCAGTGGTGCTTGACGGCCTGGAACGTTGCGATGGGCCGGCCGAACTGCACGCGCACCTTGGCGTAGGCGGCGGCCTGCCCCGTGCACTCGCTGGCGATGCCGGTCGCCTCCGCGGCCACGATGACACGGGCCAGGTCGATCAGCGCCCGCCGCCCGCCGGTGATCACATCGGCCGGCACGTGGTCGAGCGTGACCCGGGCCGCACGCCGTGTCGGGTCGAGGTTGTGCGGCACCTCCACCTGCACGCCCCCGGCGGACACGTCGACGACGATGGCGTCGTCCCCAGATGGCAGTAAGAGGATGTGGGCGAGGCCGCCGCCCAGGACCGCCGGCGCCGTCCCGGCGGCCCGACCGTCGCGCACCGTGATGTCGGACTCGAGCGCAACGCCGCCGAAGCGGGACCCGCCGGCCAGGCCGGGCAGCAGCCGCGCCGCCAGCTCGTCGGATCCGGCGGCATCGATGACGGCGCTGGCGATCACCGTCGGGACGAAGGGCCCGGGAGTGAGGGCCCGGCCCATCTCCTCGACGACCACGACCAGTTCGGGCAGGCCGAAGCCCGAGCCGCCGTACTGCTCGGGCAGGTGCAGGCCGAGCCAGCCCAGCTCGACGATGTCGCCCCAGAAGGAGGCCAGGGTCTCGCTGTCTGTTTCGAGCAGAGCCCGGGCGGCCCCTCGGGAGTCGTGCTTGGCCAGGAAGTCCGAGGTCGTCTGGCCCAGGGCGCGGTGGTCTTCGGTGATGGCGATCGGCATGGTTTTAAAGAGTACCCTCTATTATCGTTCGTGGACCAGGCCACCCTGCCACCGCGCGGCCGTGCCACGCCAAAGACTGCGTGCGGCCGACTCAGTCCCTGGCGGGATGCTGCACCTGAGACGCGCGTCGTGCCGCTGCTCCCTCGGGGTCCCGCTCATCTGCCGGCTGGTCCTCATCCGACGGGAAGGCGGCGGCCAACATGTCGGCCGCCGAGCCTGGCAGCAGCAGCTGCTCCTGATAAATGGTCGCACCGAGCAGCGCCACTGCGGTCGCGCAGCGAGCCGTGGTAGGCGCCGCGGAAGCTACGCGCCTTGACGGGCCGCAGGTCGACCAGCACCCACTCGTCGGCCCGGATGTCCTCTTGGAACCAGGCGGAGTGGTCGATGGACGGTCCGCCGCGGCCGATGAGGGACCGGTCCTGCTGGCCGAATCCGGTGCCGAGATCGGACAGGTAGGTCAGCCCCGCCCGGTGCAGCAGCGGGTCGTCGCCGAGCGAGACGACGGACTTCACCCACAGGCAGTCGGTGAACACGCCCTTCAAGAAGTCCGTCGGCGTCACGGGGCGCACGTCGAGCAGCGGGTTCCAGCCACCGAGCGTCGTGTCCTCCGGCGCAGGGACCGCGCGGCGGGGCGCGTCGTCGAAGCGCCTACCCTCGTTCTCGGCGTGGAACGACGTGACCATGGAGAAGATGACGTCGCCGTCCTGCACCGCCACCACGCGGCGGGCTGAAAAGGATCGTCCGTCGCGGTCCCGGTCGACCTCAAGGATGACGGGGATGTCGCTGCGGCCCGTCCGCAGGAAGTACCCGTGGAAAGAGTGCGGCAGACGGCCCGGCTCGACGGTGGCCGCGGCGGCGAGCAGGCACTGGGCGGCCACCTGCCCACCGAAGAGGGTGCGGCGGGGGCCGTAGTTGGCGTTACGGCCACGGAAGAGGTCCTTGTCGACCCGTTCCAGGGTGAGCAGCGAGCGCAGATCGTCGGCGAGATCCATGCTCAAGAGTGCGCTGCGTGGCGGCCCCGGGGCAAGTGGGCGTGTCCGCGGCGCCGTGGGCTAAGCCGTCGAGCGGATAGGTGTCATGGCCGCTTCTGGAGATGGCCGCCGTCCAAGAGTCTCACGATGAGCAAGATGGCGATCACGAAGGCCAGCTGGGCCCCGCGGTGAACGAGCTTGCGGTCGGTGTTGCGCCGGAGCTGGCCGTAGTTCGAGAGCCACGAGTTGGTGCGCTCCACCGGCCAGCGGCGCCCGAGCGGGACCCGAGTCGGGGCTCGACCGCGGTGCCTTCTTTGGGGCGGACCTTGGGCACCACCACTTCGGCGATGCCGAGCTCGGCCACGTGGGCGCGCACCACGCCGTTGTCGTAGCCGCGGTCGAGGTGCAAGGTGGAGATCTCCTCGAGCAACCCCTGGTCGTCGGCCGCCTCGAGGGTGGCGGGCAACAACACCGAGTCGTTGCGGTTCGCCGCCGCAGCGACCCAACCGATCGGGATGCCCACCGCGTCGGTGGCCAGCGACCACTTCCAGCCCAATTTCCCTCGATCTACTGGGCTTTTGCCGGTGCCCTCCCCGCCGCAGGGTGCTTTGTGGATCGAGCCGTCGACCATGGCGTCGTCGAGGTCGAGCCCGATGGCGGCCTCATAGGCGCCGACCATGATCTCGGCCAAGGTATCGAAGACCCCCACGGCGATCCACTCGTCGCGTCGGGTGCGCAAGGTCGTGTCAGAGACCGTGCCACCGACCAAGCGTTCGGCGTCGACCCAAGAGCATCCGGTGACCAGGCGCACCAACATGGCCCACAGGCAGATCCGATCGGGCACCCGTGGCCGGTGGCAGCCCAGCGGGTGGTGATCGGGCGGCGCCGGGAGCAGGGACTCTGTTTGCTCAAAGACAGCATCGAACACTTCGGGCTCGAGTGCGCGCATGATGGTGGAGACCTCCACTGGGTCGTCGGGTTTGGATCGCACCCGACATCACAGTTGGGCCATCACGGCGACCGGTGGATGGTCTTTCGCTGGCCCCTATCCGCGGCCTCTAAGCCGTGGGCTAAGCCGTGGGCTAAACAGACGACCGATGCCGAGAGACATCAGGGAACTGCACAACGACGCGGACGCCTACGCGGCTGAGCTGCGGCGGAGGTGGGGCGGTCTGCTGAGCTACCGGTACATAGGCCGGAGCTGGTCGTCGATGGACCTGGGCCCGACTGACAACACGGTCACGCTCCGCAGCGATATGCGGAGCCCGAGCGGCGCCATCCTCCTGGCCGTGCTCGGGATCGCCGCACCCGAGGGTGGTGGCCGGAGCGATCTCGAGGCCGTGCCGAACCCGGTGATCCACTCCTGTCAGGTCCTCGATCCGGGGCGAGACGTGCAACGCATGGAGGTCGTCTCCGAGGTCCTCAAGGTGGGGCGGCAGATGGGATTCAGCCGCTCGCGCATCGTGGACGCCGATCAGCCCGACCGGGTGCTCGCGTTGACCCAGGGGCAGGGGATCAGCCTCGGCACGCCGCCGGCGGGGCTCGAGAGGATGCCGGTGGAGCCGATCGTGGTGGAGGACAGCCCGGACCTGCCGCCGCTGTGGCGGGTCTTCGGCGCCGCACGTCGCGCCGACGGTCACTGGGCGCTGCCGGTGTTGTCGGCGGAGGTCGCCTCGCCCGACGCTGCGTTGCATCTCGGACCCCAACTCGTCGTCCTCGAGACAGCGGCCTTCGACCTGGCGGCCACGTCCGCGGGCACTGACCGCCTGCAGGCCGTCTCTTCCCACGTGATGTTCCTGGCTCGAGGCAAGGTTGGCCCGTTCAGGGCCGACGCCGAAGCGGAGACGGGCCCCGACGGCGTGGCGGTACGGATCATCCTTCACGACGAAGGTGCCGGCGACCGTGCGGTGACCGCCGCCTCGTATCAATTCCGCTCCGGCGGTTAGCGCTGCCCTCAGCGCACTGCAGCGCCGGCAGAGCCTGCGTCCCGCACCGCCCGTACCCACTCGGCCCACGTCTCGATGCGGCGCCAGAACAGTTCCCGCGTCCCGGCGAAGTTGTGCATGTGCGCCATCCGCGGGCAGACGAAGAGGTCCACGCTGCGCGCCGACTCGTCGCCCGCGGCTCGCCCCGCGGGTCGACCAGGACGTCGCGCTCGCCCAGCGCCACGAGGACGGGGCAGCGGATGGCGGCCGCCTCGGCCAGGGTCGCGCCGGGCGCCAGGCACCACAGCACCACGGTCAGCGGGAATGGTGGCCGATCCCCACGGCGGCACATCGCCGTGCCGGGCCGGGTAGTCCTCGAGATCCCGCCGCACCACCGCGGGGTCGACGTCGTCGTAGTGGAAGCCCCAGGCCATCGGCGGCGCATCGGCCTTGCGCACTCCGGCGTCGCGCCAGCTCGGCCAGCGCCGGCCCGTTGGTGATGACCCCGTCGGACAGCTCGGTGTCCCGCGGCACCCAGGGCAGGGGAAGCGGCGGGGTGCCCGGGCGCCGTCGGCGGCTGCGTCCGCAGCGGGCTGTAGCCCAGCACCGCCGACGCCGTCGTAGCCAGTGGTGCCGGCCCTGCTGCACGATGGTGAGTGCGCCGCCCATCGACTGGCCGATGCCGATCGTCACCGGTCATCGGTCGACGCGTCCGAGCCCGTCGATCAGGGTGCCGGCCGCCAGCTTCTGCCGCACCTCGGTCTCGGCGGCCTCACTGGCCGCCGACCACCGGCGCGAACGTGAGCCGCTCCGGATCGTGCAGCGAGCTGTCGCCGACGCCCAGGTGGTCGACGGAGACGAAGATCCAGCCCCGCGCCGCATGCCAGGCGGCCTGGCGCGCCCGCGGCCCGGCCCAGGGAGGTCCTCGGTGAAGTAGCCGCGCCCGTAGCCTGCGCCCGGTTTGGCGAAGCAGACGACGGGATCGGTCCGGGACCGCGTCCGGCACGGTCACCGTCAGCGCGATGTGCGCCGGCTCGCCCAGCCCGGCCGCCTCGGTGACGTCGACGTGCAGGTCGATCGACCGCACGGATGCCCCCTGCTCTTCGCGTCCTACTTGGGAGCGAAGCGCTGCCGCCGTCGAGGCGGATGCACGAGGCCGTTGAGCATCGGGTTCTCGACGATCGCCACCGCGAGCTTGCCGTACTCCTCGGGCCGGCCCATGCGCTTGGGGAAGGCCGCGTCCTTGGTCAGCGCCGCGGCGAACTCGTCGGGGATGCCCTCGGTGAGGCCGGTGCTGAACAGGCTCGGGGCGATGGCCACGGCCCGGATGCCCAGGCTGCCCAGGTCGCGGGCCATGGTCAGCATCATCCCGGCGATGCCCGGCCTTGGCGGCCGCGTAGGCGACCTGCCCGATCTGGCCCTCGAAGGCGGCGATGGAGGCGGTGTCGATGATGACGCCCCGCTCCTCGTCCTCGGGCTCGTTGGTCGACATGTGCCACGCCTGCAGCCGGTTGAGGTTGAAGGTGCCGATCAGGTTCAGCTCGATCGTGCGGCGGAAGTCGTCGAGCGGGTGCGGGCCGTCCTTGCTCAGGGTCCGCTTCGCGATGCCGCCGCCGGCGGTGTTCACCGCGATGTGCAGGCCGCCGAGCGCGGCCACGGCGTCGGCCAGCGCGGACTCCACCTGGGCGTCGTCCAGGACGTCGACCTCGTGGAACGTGCCGTCCGAGCTCCTTGGCCACCTCGGCGCCGGCCGAGCTCGGCAGGTCGAGGATGGCGATGTCGGCGCCCTTCTGGCGGAGCAGCTCGGCCGAGGCCTTGGCCATGCCCGACGCGCCGCCGACGATGACGGCCTTCTTCCCCTTGATCTCCACGCGTGTCCTCTTTCCTTTTTTTGCGATCCGCTCTGTTGCCTCGTTCGTCTCGCCCGCTGTCGCGGTCGCGTCTGTGTGATGCTGGCTGGCCCGTAGCCCCGGCCGCAAACCGGCGCGAGATAGAGTGTACTATTTTCGGCCTCGGCGGACCGCCACGGGTCCGAGGAGGATCCATGGAACGCGAGACCATCCTGTTCGACGTCGCCGACAACGTCGCCACCATCACGTTGAACCGGCCCGACAGCCTGAACTCGTTCAACGACGCCATGGCCGACGACATGAAGTGGGCCTGGGAGACCGTCCGCGACACCGACGACATCCACTGCGCCGTCCTGCAGGCCAACGGCGACCGGGCCTTCTGCACGGGGGTCGACATCACGCAGGCGGGGACCCTGGTTCATGAAGGACAACGACTGGAACAGCTTCGACCCGGGGATGGCCCTGGCGCCGAAGCTCCGGCACCGGTCTGGAAGCCCGTGATCACCGCCGTGCACGGGCTGTGCGCCGGCGGGGCCCAGTACTTCCTCAACGAGTCCGACATCATCATCTGCTCGGACGACGCGGTGTTCTTCGACCCGCACGCCAACGTCGGGATCGTCAGCGCGCTCGAGCCCATCGGGATGCTCCACCGTGGCGTGCCGCTCGGTGACGTGCTGCGCTGGGCGCTCATGGGCAACGAGGAGCGCATCACGGCCGAGACCGCCCTCCGCCTCGGCCTGGTCACCGAGGTGCGTGGCGCGGGACCAGCTGCGTGACCGGGCGCGGGAGATCGCGCTCGTCGATCGCCCGCCGCAACCCCAAGGCGATCCAGGGCACCATCCGCGCCATCTGGGAGTCCCTCGACATGACGCGCACGACGGCCATGCAGAACGGTCTCTCCTACACCCTGATCGGCAACTTCCCGTCGAACCCGCCGGCCCCGCGGGAGAAGTCGGAGACGCAGTACCGCTGACGGCTAGGACGACGCCGCGGCTGCGGAGGCGGCGGCGGCCTCGAGATAGGGCCAGGCGAGATCCGGCGGCAGACCACCGACGAGTGGCTGCAGGTTCAGGGGAACCCGGCCTCGTGAGCTCGCGGGCCTCGGCCGGCATGACGATCTGGTAGGCGCCCTTCTCGGCGGCGAGCTCGGCGACGGTCGATGCCCGCGAGATCGACGCTGTGCCGGTGCGGCCGCGCGTTCCAGGCGGCGTAGCTGATGGCATCGGCTAGGAGGTAGGTCCCGATCTCGGCCCAGGCCCGTTCGGGGTCGTCGGCGACGAAGACGGTGAGCGGGATGCCGGCCGGAGGAAAGAAGCAGCCCGGCGCCGCGTCACCGCCCTCCGCCCGATAGGCGTGCTCCAGGGAGGCGTCATGCGTCTCGGCCATGAAGAGGAGGCCGAGGCGCGCCGCCGCCGGGCCGCCGCCTCGGTGCCCCCGCCGTAGGCCAGCATGGGCCCGCCGGGGGTGAAGGGCAGCGGCGTGACCCGGACCGTCCGGCCGTCGACCGTGACCTCGTCGCCCGACCACAGGCGTTGGAGCAGGGGGATGCGCTCCTCGACCGCGGCGGCCCGCGTCCGCCGGTCGACGCCGAACATGGCGAACTCCTCGGGCCGGTACCCGATGCCGATCACGTAGGACACCCGGCCCCGGCTGATCAGGTCGACGACGGCAAGGTCCTCGGCGAGCTTGACGGGCTCGTAGAGCGCGAGCAGGAGCGCCGCCACGGTGATCGGGAGCCGGTGGTCCGCGCCGCGATGGCCGCGGCCAGCGGCACCGGCGAGGGCAGGTAGCCGTCGGGGACAGCGTGGTGCTGGCTGAGGATCGCCGCCAGGCCGCCACGGTCCTCCGCCCAGGCGCACATCTCGATCGTCGACTGCGTAGAGGGCCGCCCGGGCCGGGGCGTCGTCGGTCCCGCCGACCGCATGGAGAAGCGCATCGTGAACACGCACGATGCGTCACGCACACGCCGCGCGCCGGCCTCAACCGGATCGGCGTGACCATTGCCAGCAGATGCGAGCCTCGGTTCCGCCCTATCCTGATCCGGCGCCGCCCTGCGACGGTGTCGTGCGAGGCCGACGCAGGCCGGTGACGAGGGGTATCCCGAGTTTCGCAGGCAGATCGATTCGGTCTTTGCTGCATCGAGCCAGGAGGTGTCCAGC
>CAWFPP010000009.1:0-539590 GCA_963817735.1 uncultured Acidimicrobiaceae bacterium
GACAAGCGATACAACCTGGGCAACGACGAGGCGCACTGTGAGCGTTGTGGCGAGATTCGCCAGTTCCGGCGTTACGACACAAAGCAGCAGCGGCAGAACTGGGACTGCACTGTCTGTGGCCTTCACGTGCACCCGACAGCGGGGACGATCTTTCACAAGTCGTCCACGTCGCTTCAGCTTTGGTTCTATGCCATGTACCTCATGACAAGCACCCGTTCGGGAATATCGGCCAAGCAGCTTGAGCGGGAGCTTGGCGTGACCTACAAGACCGCTTGGCGGATGTTCCACCTGATCCGCAACGAACTGATGTCTCAGGACGACGAACAAACCTTCTCGGGTGACGTGGAACTGGACGAGACCTACGTGGGCGGCAAGCCCCGCCAGTTCGACCGTGCCCGGTGGGCTGAGCTTCCCCCATGGAGCGCAGGTCCGCTGCCCTCAAATGGTCCGACCAAAAGAAAACCACGGTGTTCGGCATGGTCGAGCGCGGCGGCAGGGTCTCGGCTCGCGTCGTGCCAAGCAACCAGGCGCGGACTCTTTCGCCCATCGTGACTCGGGCAATCCCGCCCACGTCGTCCACGATCTACACGGACCAGGCGTCGTGGTACAAGTGGCTGCCGCAGGCTGGCTACACCCACCACACCATCGACCACTCGGCGCGTGTCTACGTGAGCGGGAATGTGCACACACAGACCATTGACTCGTTCTGGTCTCAGGTGAAGCGGGGCATCATCGGCGTGCACGGGGCCGTGTCCCCAAGCACCTGCAGGGCTACCTCAACGAGTACGTGTGGCGGTTCAACCACCGCAAGGACGGCCGGATCATGTTCTTCACGCTGGCTCTGCGCTCGGCGTTTCCGATTGACGGCTGAAGGAGCGGGGGCCCGAAGGACCCCCGAGCGCTCCCGATCACCTTTACCAGGCCAGTCGCAGTTCTTGCCTGCGCCAGATGGAAAAAGCGGGTTTCGTAGCTGAGACCTATGTTAGGACTCAACGAGTGGGGGCTCCAGGTACCTGATAGGTGATTCGCCTTTGCCCTTCTGTGCGACGCGGCTTACCGCGTGGTCCTAGGCAGGACTTGAACCTGCGAACAACGGCTACGAAAGCGGTGCTCTGTCCATCGGATCTACTAGGGCCACCACCGGGGGTTATTCCCGAAGGCGATGGCCGGACCACTCGACAGCGCGTTACGCTGCTGCGGCTCCCAGTGACCCGTACATCTATTCGGTCGCACCTTCCAAGCGCTGCCAGCGTACACCCAGGTGGCCCCAATTCGCATGACTTGGACGTAATTACAAAGTCGTAACTACAGTCCAGGTTAGGCGGTGATTTCGGCTTCTTGGGTCTGGCCACCTTCTCCAAATCACGAAAGACTTCTTCCCGCGTCGGGATCGGGATTTCCACCGGTTCGCCCTTCTTGGGCTGAGTCTCCTGCGTCGGCTCGTCGCCGTTCTGCTTCGGCATCTCCCTCCAAGGCTAGTCGGAAAGGTGAGCATCTGGGCTTGAAGAGCCGTACGAGGTCGATGCCTCTTCTGCGGCGGCAAGGGGCGCCTTGATTGATCCGCCACGCATCTCGAAAGGCATCCGTAAGAGGATCGCCAAAGCATCGAAGAGGTACACAAGCCATGGCAGGAATGGACCCGAAGGGAAAGCCACGATCAAGGTCGCTTCATATCGTGCTGAAGGATTCGGTGTCGTGAGCCTGCAATCAGGGGTGGATGAGCCGTCCTTGAGAAAGCCTTTGTGAGGACGCTTCGGGCGCGCAGCTCACCACTCCCCAGACTGCTCGGCTTGATCCGAGCCAACCGGAGCGCTTGGCGCGGTCGGACGGAAAGACAGCATTTCTGCTTCAGCTTTATACGGCTCATGCCGACCTCGCTGGGGGCTACTTCGTGCCGGATTCCCATCTTCGTTGGTTGGCAAGAAACGACACTGGGTGGCCTCCGACCGGAGAAGGTTAGGATCGGCGCGGTCGGAAACCCCGGGCACATGCAATGTTCCATCAGTCAGCGTCCCTGGCCGGGAGGTTGGAGCGCCTATTTCCTACTTCTCTAGGTCCCCTCGGTTACCGCTGACCAGGTTCACGGGATCGAGATCGCGGAGACCCAAGAACTGCGTCCTCTCCGGGGAACGCTCAGACTGGACTCGCCATCACTCTTGACCAGGCGCTCAAGAACATATGGCCCGGCGACGGAACCGAGTGCGATATGGCCACCCCTGCGGCCCATAGAAGTCGCGGCGCTTAGCAAAGTCTCGGGCTGGCCGGTGACCTGATCGAACAGGCGCACGGCACGCCGCCTCACGGCGCGCCGCCCTGACCGTGGACCGGGCGGTGAGGCCCGAATATTACCCCAAAGCCACGATGCTGGCCGCAAAGGCGGCGACAAAGCCGGTGACGAGAAGGAGGACGCCAGTCCATCGTTGGCGCAAGCTCCCAGGAGCCGTTGTAAAACGAAATCCTCGGAACGTGTCGGATTGGTGCTGCGAGCAGCCATGGCTGCGCCCATCGCACCGCCGACGAGCCGACCACCTTCGTCCGGCCCTCGAGCGGCAGCAGGTCGGGAGTTGGCCTCCTTGAGCCAATTCGTGCGAGTCGCACGTCATCGCGGAGTCCTTCACGATCAGCCCCACTCCCGCCAGTTCTGCCACCAGGGCCACGGTGAAAAGAAGCACCGCGATCATGTAGGCGCCTCCTGATAGCGCGGCAATCACGGTCGATCTCCCAGAGAAGCCGGAAAATCCAGGCTACGAGCAAGCATGAAATACCACCCCCAGTGGCGACGACGACAAGGGCGACGGCCCTCACTGGTGACGCCCCTGACCTGCGGTTTCGCCTTAAAGTGGATGCGCGGAATCCCTAAGCTACCAGGGACTCTCCAGAGAAGGGATACTTGCCGTCAAGACTTATGGATGGTGCAAGCGATCAAGGCTGACGTGGTGTGGGACGCAATGGGGGACCGCACGAGACGGGCCATCATCGAACACCTGACCGAGCGCCCGATGGCTGTTGGTGAGCTTGCCGACGAATTACCGGTCAGCCAGCCAGCAGTCTCTCAACACCTGAAGGTGCTCAGATCCGCCGGGCTGGTCATGGATCGAGCCGTCGGCACTCGGCGGATCTACCGCCTCAACCCGATTGGTGTCATTGCGCTGCGAGACCAACTCGAAACGTTCTGGAACCGGACGTTGACGGCATACAAGAACATCGTCGAAGAAACTTGAGAGGAGAGACAGTATGACCGAGGTATCGACGTCCGCTGTCCGCACTGAGATCGTTGTCGACGCACCGATCGAACGGGCCTTCAGCGTGTTCACGGAGCGATTCGGCGACTTCAAGCCGCCTGAGCACAACATGCTTGGCGTTGACATCGCTGAATCCGTGTTCGAGCCTCGAGTCGGCGGGCATATCTATGACCGCGGCGTCGACGGCAGTGAGTGCCGCTGGGCCAGGGTGCTTGCCTACGAACCGCCAGAGCGTGTCGTTTTCAGTTGGGACATCGACCCGCAATGGCAGATCGTGACAGACCCGAACAACGCCAGCGAAGTCGAAGTCCGGTTCGTTGCCCTGTCTCCGGAACGCACGCGCGTAGAAATTGAGCACCGCAAGCTTGAGCGGCATGGCCCAGGTTGGGAGGCACTAGGCGGAGCCGTGAGCAGCGAGGGTGGGTGGCCGTTGTATCTGCAACGGTACGCCGCCCTCTTCGCAGCGGGAGCCTGATGCCGCCGATCATCGTCGCCACCGAGGTGAACAGGTCGGTCGGAGACGTACTGCTGTTTGCCACCGACCCATCAGACGTCTCGGAATGGCAGAAGGCATCTTCGCGACGCGGATGGAGCATGGAAAGGACGATCCGAGCCTCGGATACCAGTGCGACTATCTTCGTTCGAGTTCCCGTTCGGAGGCAGCAGCATGGCCAAGCTCATCTACATAGCGAACGCGTCACTGGACGGTTACACCGAGGATCGACACGGCGGAATCAACTGGGGCACTCCTGACGAGGAGTACTTCGACTCCATCAACGGCCTTCAGCGGCCTGTCGGCACATATCTCTACGGACGCCGCATGTATGAGGCGATGGTCTACTGGGAGACCGCACCCATCGCTGACCAGCCGGCCTGGGTCGTGGACTTCACCAACATCTGGCGATCGGCCGCGAAGGTCGTCTTCTCGAACACCCTGGAATCGACCTCAAGCGGGAGGACCACCCTTGAGCGGAAATTCGAAGTCGAGGCGATTCGGCTGATGAAGGCCGGTGAAAGCCAGGACCTCACGGTGGGCGGAGCTGATCTGGCTGCCCAAGCGTTTGAAGCAGGCCTGGTGGACGAGTGCCACTTGTACTTCTGGCCTATCGCATTGGGGGGTGGCAAACACGCCCTCCCCAGCCACACGCGTCTCGGTTTTCAGCTGCTCAGTGTGCGACACTTCGGCAGCGGCGTCGTCCACGTGCACTATCGCGTCACCAGGTGACGACGCCTGTCTCGGGGTATGTGATCATCGCAACATTGACTGTGATCCTGTGGTGAGCGGGAACGAGCCCCGACAACCTGGGGAGGTGTGAGTTGGCTGAGCCCAATGGTCCGGGAGATGAGATGGTGTTGTGCCACTTCATCGTGTCGGATGACGTCGAACGCTCGAGACGCTTCTATACCGAAGTGCTGGGCGGCACGGTGGTGTTCTCCGGAGACGTGACGAACGTGAATGTCGCGCTGGCCAATTGCTACATCGTCATCAATGTCGGCGGAGGCCCGACTGACGACAAACCCACGGTGATTCTGGAGACCCCACGGGACCCCGACCGGGTCAGCAGCTTCCTCAATATCCGGGTCAAGGATATCCATGCCAAGTATGAAGAATGGAGTGCCCTGGGAGCTGAATTCCTGACGCCGCCCAAGCAGCACCAGTATGAGATTCGTTGCTACATCCGGGACCCCGACGGCTATTTGATCGAAGTGGGGCAGACCACCGATCCGGAGGGGGACTGGTCGCCGTGGTAGCGGTCTGACTCGAAGGCATGAAGCCAGCCACCGCGAGGAACGAGCACAGGTTGTGATGGCGCTCCAACGATTGTCCCGTCCTCCTCTGGCGGTCCTGATGGAGTCGTAGGTCCGAGCCTCCCCCACATCCCCCACCGGGATTTCACCCCTTGGTCACGATCTTGTAACTCCTCCCGCCTCTCATCCGTCTCGCGGCGGCGGAACATGTGCGCATTGCGCAGACGCGCCAATATGGCGGAAATGACGGGTGTGATGCTGAATCGTCGACTTCGGCAACTCCTCTCCGCGTTTGCGTTGCTCAACATTGCCGAGTGGGGCATGGTCACGGCCGTCGCGATTCACTTTTATCGGGTCAGTGGCGTCCTCGCCGTTTCCTTGGTGGGCTTCCGCCTGGTGCCGGCGGCGATCGCGAGTTTGGCCGTTGCGCCTCTGGTGCGGCGTTGGGGCGGCAGCAACCTCCTGAGTCTGGTGACGGCGACTCGATGTGGACTGATTGCCCTCGTCGCTGTGTCCCTGGGCACGGGCCAGCCGATTTTCGTCGCCCTGCTTCTCATCGCGCTCGACGCAGCCGTGTCTGCCGCCTATAGGCCGACTCAGTCGAGCTTGATCCCGCTACTGGCCGACACCCCGACCGAGGTTTCCGGCGCAGCCGCCGGGATCAGCATGGTCAAGACCCTCGGCCAGGGACTCGGGGCGTTCCTCGGGGGCATCCTCTCGGAAGTCCTGGTCCCGGCCACCATCGTGGCCGGCGCCGCGGTGCTCATGGGCCTTGCCGCACTCCTCACGCTTCACCTGGCACCGACGACTCGCACCGCAGCGGAGGTGTCGAGACCGACGCTTCGGGCCTCGTTGGTGCAGACCCGAAGGGTCCTTCGGGACAGACTCGTCGCTCCGATCATCTATCTGAGCGGGCTGCGATGCCTGGTGAGAGGCCTGTGGACGGCCTTGGTGGTGCCGTTCGCCCTCCATCTCCTCCAGTTGGGCCCCTCGGGTGTCGGGATCCTCACCGGGGCGGCTGCCGTCGGGGCGGTCTTGGCCTTGCCGATCACGGCGAGAATGATGGGACGTCGCCGACTGGCGATGCCCTGTGCAGCATCGTTTGCCGCGTGCGGCCTGCTCATTTCCGTCCTCGGCACGGCTACCGCCTCGCTTCGCATCGCTGACTGCATTGTCGTTGCAGGCTGGGGCTGCGCCATGGCTCTGGCGGACAGCACTTCCCTGTCGCTGGTGCATCGATTGGTACGACAGAAGACCCTTGTCCCAGTGATCAGCATGCTCGAAGCAGTGAAGCTCGCTCTCGAAGGAGTCGGCGCACTCCTGGGGGCCGTCGGGTTCTATCTGGTGGGTTTGCGTGCAACTCTCGTTATCGGAGGATTGATGCTCCCGGTCCTCTTGCTCTTGTGGCGCCGCCGGTTGATCGAAGCCGATTCGGCGGCGGATGACCAGAGCCAGATTGTTGTGTTGCTGTACGGCGTCCCCCTCTTCCACCTACCTGACATGGTTTTCCTGGAGGATCTGGCGAGCCGGGCCACCCAGATGTCCGTGCCCAAAGGTACCGCTGTCGTCACGTTGGGTGAGGAGGGAGACACCTTTTACGTGATTGCATCGGGCCACGTCCGGGTCGAAATCGAGGGGTATCCGGTGGGGGAGCTCGGTCCGGGATCGAGCTTCGGCGAGCGGGCGCTGCTCCGCAACAATCCGCGAGCCGCCACTGTCGTCGCGGCCACCCAGCTCGAGCTCTTCGCCCTCGATCGGGACAACTTCCTGGCCGCGGTGACCGGCAGCGAAGACCTCCGCACCACTGGCGTGCGATCTCAGGGGGACGCCAACGCGGACAGGTGGACCACCTCCGCATTGGCTGCGTCTTTGGGTTTGATCGCCCTCTTTTCTCGAATGGATCATCCCGGCCTGAGGCGCGTTGCCGAAGTCTGTGTGTTCGAAACGTGGAGTACTGGAAGCCTGCTCACGGTGCAAGGCAGCCAAGAAAAGAGCTTATTCGTCGTACTCTCAGGTGCCGCCAGGGTGCTCGTGGACGGGGAGGTTGTGGGCCAAGTCGAGGCCGGTGACTCATTCGGCGAGATCGCCATGCTGCACGAGGTACCACGCCGGGCCACGGTGGAGGCGTTGTCAGACATGACGACGTCTCGGCTAGACCGGGGGGATCTCTATCGAGCGTTGGGTGCGGGCCAAGAAGAGCGAACGATCGAAGAGATGCTCGGTTTCGAGCATCTCTCGATTCGCGGCACGGACCCTTATGCACAAACAGAGGGTGCCGACACGATCCAGCGCCAAGATGATCAACCCGATGGAGTGAACTGACCTCTTGGGACACTCGTCGGGCGACGCGGTGAGTGCTCGGGTTCCGACGGCAGGGAGTGGAGCCCTTGCGGGTGACGCCGTACGTCCTGTCGGTTGTTCCCCCGGAGTCGATTGCGGCGGGAGTGCCGTGGACGCGCCTTTACCGAGCGGAATCGGCCTGTCCGAACCAGGTCGTCAGGGCCTGAGGCAGCTCGGGGTCGGTGAGATCTCCTACCCAGGCGACGTGCCCGTCGGGTCGGATCAAGGCAGCCCGAGGCGCAGGGACCTCACCGAGCACGGGGAGCTCCCACGCGCCGGTGAAGGAGGCGTTGACGAACCTGACTCGATTCGCCCAGGGAGACATGTCGAATCCATCGGGCTCACTGAGGTTGACCAGGGTTGGCCGGGCGTCGTGGAGGAGTGTGAAGACGCGTGTCGGCCCCTCCGCCGTCAGCAGGTCGAGGTCGGGCATGCGCCGGCCCAGCAGCGGATGTCCCTCTCCGAGGTCGTAGTGAATGTCGAGACCGGAGATCATGCCGGCGATGTGCTTACGGGGCCCGTCCATGCCCAGCAGCTGGGTCATCGTGTCGCGCAGCGCGTCGGTGCGTGGGTCAGTGCCTCGCAGCGCATTCTGCGCCATGGTGTTGTGTTGCACTCGAGCACCGACGGGGTGCCGCTCTGCGTGGTAGCTGTCAAGAAGGCTCCCCGCAGAGGTCCCGTTGACCACCTGGGCCAACTTCCATCCGAGGTTGACGGCGTCTTGCACGCCGGTGTTGAGGCCTTGTCCGCCTTGGGGGGGATGCACGTGTGCGGCGTCGCCCGCCAGCAGCACACGTCGCTCACGGTAGGACACCGCTTGGCGGGTCATGTCAGTGAAGCGGGAGATCCAGGCAGGGCTGTGCACGCCGTAGTCCGTCCCGTCGGCAACGATGAGGGCCTCACTGACGTCCTGCAGGGTGGGTTCGCGGACATGGTCGAGATGCTGCTCGGTCAGGACGACCCGCACTCGATCGTCGACCGGGCCGATACCGCCGCCCGGACGAAGGCCGAACTCCGGCTGATTGTCCATCTTGACCTCGGCGATCAGCCAACTGGTTGTGGGATCCCAGCCGGAGAACTCGATACCGGCCCCCTTGCGGACGATGCTGCGTCCCCCGTCGCAACCGACGAGGTACTCCGTCCGCAGCGACTGGCCGTCGGACAGCTCGACGTCGACGCCACGGTCGTCCTGCGCGAATCCCGTCACCTCCAGCTCCCGAAGTATCGGCACGGCCAGCTCGTCGAGCCAGCCGGCCAGTATGCGCTCGAAGTGGCTCTGCCACAGCGCCAGCCCGTAGTTGTGACGGGTGGGGAAGTCGCTGATGTCCAGCGGGATCCCGGCGAATCCTTGGACCTGCATCGCCTCACCTTCCGCAAGGAATCGTTCGGCGATGCCTCGCTGGTCGAGCACCTCAATGGTGCGCGAGTGCAAACCACCCGAGCGTGAGCCGTCGAGCTCCTGACTGGCGCGCCGCTCGACGATGACGACGTCGACACCCGCCAACGTCAACTCGCTGCCCAACATCAATCCGGTCGGACCTCCTCCGGCGATCACCACTGCATGCTCGGTCATCGCCGCCTCCGGTCGTTGTCTGTGTGATCGCCCACCGGGCCCTCCGCGCCCTCCGCGCCCACCGCTCCCACCGTGCCCACGGCGAGCATTGTCAGCACATCGGGGGTCCTTGCGGGAAGCCCCCCTCCTCGCGGTATCTTGTGCATGGCGGCGATGAGTGCACGCTCGAGTGTCAGACGAGCTGCTCATGCGATGTCAGCCGCTCAGCAAACCTCTCGCGCCGCCCGTTCCGGCGTGCGCCACCGAGGACAGCAACCCGTCGAACGATCGACCTGGGGCCGCGCCGATGTGTGGAGGTGCAAGGCGGCGCCGTGGGAGCGAGAGTCGTGGGAGTGAGAGAGGGGCGGGATGATGCGTATACCCGTACACAAGGGCATCGGCGATCACCCCGCCCCGGGGGAATTCTGATGCTCGGCCCTCCGGGCCGAATAGAGCCATCCGACCCGGATGCGACAACAGCGTCACAACGCACCGCTGCCCCATAGGATCAGGCGGCGATCGACGAAGGAGCGCACCGTGACGCCTACCGACGAGAACCGCCTGTTCATCGAGGGCTTCTGGGTTGACCTCTACCGGCAGGACTTCTCCGCGCTGGGGGCGCGGTTCGCGGAGGACGGCGAGTACACCGACGTCGTCACGCCCGACGACGACGTCGCCCGCGGTCCCGCAGAGATCACCGCCCGCTTGCGGCTCGCCTTCGACAAACTCTCCAAGCTCTTCGACGAGCCGCGCCATCTGGTGGCCGGGGAGCACGTCGTCATGACGGAGCACGTCGAGCACTGGGAGTGGCCGACCGGCGAGACGATGGCGCTCGACGTGGCATCCGTGCACGAGATCCATCAGGGGAAGATCGTCCGGTGGTGCGACTACTGGGACATGAACGTCCTGACTGCCGCAGCCCCGCAGTGGTGGTTCGAGCACGTGCTGCAGGGCTGGAGGTAGTTGGCCGACAGGTCTCGGTCAACGGTCGGACAATCGGGCTGCTCGTCGGAGCGAGCCGCGCCGACACCAGAGGTGACATCGTTCGACGCGGAGGGGCAGACATGGCAGAGAGACGCTTGGAGTTCGAGTTCGAGGTAGGGGAGAGCGAGCGCCACAATGTGGCCTTCCGCTTCGACCAGCTCCTCGGACCGCTCGAGATCTCGGTGGACGGCAGCCCGATCATCAAGAAGTTCGAGATGTTCAGCCTGCGGCGCACCGGGCGCTACGAATTCTCCGTGGGTTCGACCGAGCCGCATGAGGTCCGGATCGAGAAGACCCGCAAGGCCCTGATGGGTGGCTTCCAGGCGCAGGAGTGCGTCACCTACGTCGACGGTCAGGAGACGGGGCGTTACTCGAACGCCGCCTAGCGCTGACTCATCGCCCGGTCCACACCGGGGGCCGCTTCTCCAGGAAGGCGGCGACTCCCTCCCGGGCGTCGGCTGACGCCGCCGCGCGGCGCAGCGCCTGATCCGTGTGCTGCCAACCCAGGTCGTCGTCGGCCGCGACGATGTCGTTGACGGCGGCCAGGCAGGACTGGACCGAGACCGGTGCGTTGGCACAGACCTGGCCGGCCAGGGACAGCGCCTCCGGCACGGCCCGCCCCGGTTCCGTGAGGACGTTGACGAAGCCCACGTCGAAGGCCCGCGTCGCCTCCATCGGCCGCCCCGTGAGGATGAGCTGCCGGGCGACGTTGAGGGGAAGGGCCCGTGGGGCCCGGAAGAGGCCGGCGCAGGTCGGGACCACGCCGATGGTGACCTCCGGCAGGCCGAAGCGGGCCGTGCGCGCCGCCACGACGAGATCGCAGGCGAGGATGATCTCGAGCCCCCCGCCGAGAGCCGGCCCCTCCACCGCGGCGATGAGCGGCTTGCGGCGCCGGCGCCGGATGATCCCGTACTCCCCGCCGCGCCCCGTGCTGTAGTCGCCGCCGGCGGTCAGGTCGCTGCCCGCGCTGAAGACGTCGGCGCTGCCGGTCAGGACGCCGGCCCAGAGGTCATCGTCGTCGTCGAGCTCGTTCAAGGCATCGTCGAGCGCGTCGGCCATGGCCCGGTTGACGGCGTTCCGCTTCTCGGTCCGCTGCATGGTGATGACCAGCACATGACCGTCACGGCGTCGTCCGACCAGGTGCCCGGAGTCGTCAGGCTCGCTCACGTGTGTCCCCGATCCGCTGAGCTGGGAAGAGTGGGCAGGAGAGAGCCGCCGTGCGACCGCCCTGGCGTCCTGCAGGCGCTCACCGAGGGAGTCGCCGCTGTCTCCGTAACCGGAACGGCGCACGTTGCTGCCATCGATAGCCTGCTCCTTCTCGATCCTCGAAGGCCTGACCGTCGGCTCCTCGTCGGGAGGGTCGTCGCAGGACTCGTCGTCGCCGTCGAGCGTACCGAGGAGCGGGCGGCCCGGCACGAACAGGGGGCCGAACCGTCAGTGCGGAGGCGTCAGGTACCCGCCATGGCGACGACGGGCTTGTTGAGGGGCTTGCCGCCCATGGAGCCGTAGAACGGCGCGTTGTAGCTGAAGATGCCGCCGTCGGAGGCCACGAAGCGGTAGCCCGAGCCGTCGCGGTTGGCGTCCATGCCGACGATAGGCGCATTCAGGCGCATGGCACCGGTGGAACCGAAGAAGGGGGCGTTGAAGGAGAAGATGCCCCCGTCGGTAGCCACCTCCCAGTAGCCGCCCGTCTGCCCGTCGGCGGCCATCCCGACGATGGGCTGGTTCAGCGGTTTGCCTCCCATGGAGCCGTAGAATTTGGCGTCGCCATAGCTGAAGATGCCGCCGTCGGAGGCGACCAGCCAGTAGCCGTGGCCGCTGGGTGTCGCGGCCATCCCGACGATCGGCCGGTTGAGGTGTGTGCTTCCCGTGCTGCCGTAGAAGGAGGCGTCGCCGTAGCTGAAGATGCCGCCGTCGGAGGCGACGAGCCAGTACCCGCCACCGTCGGGCGTGACCGCCATGCCGACGATCGGCTCGTTGAGCGGTTTGCCACCCATGGAGCCGTAGAAGGCAGCGTCGCCGAAGGCGAAGATTCCGCCGTCGGAGGCCACCTCCCAATAGCCGCCTCCGTCATGCGTCATGGCGGTGCCCACCACCGGCTTGTTCAGGTGGATGCTGCCCGTCGACCCGCAGAACGGGATGTTGCCGTAGTCGAAGATGCCGCCGTCCGAGGCTGAGAGGAGGTAGCCGTCGGGACCGCCGGCAGGCGCGTTGCACGGCACCTCCAGGGTCGGCCCCGGCGTGCCGGCGTCGCCGGTCAGCTGGGGGTCGTGGTGAAACTGCGGCCACGCCCCGGTCTCGTAGACGCTCGAGCCGGACCCGTTCGTGTCGTCGATCTCCCAGTGGCTGATGTAGCCGGTGGCCGTCCCGCCCACGCTGACGTACCCGGCGCCCGTGATGCCGATGTGGCCGTCGGGGTCGTCGGTCACCAGCGGCGAGCTCTGGAACGCGTAGTTGGTGCCCAGCGTCGCCACCTGGGCGCCGGAGCGCCCGTCGAAGATGTCGATGCCGTCGGTGGTGGGGACGATGACGTCCTGGTAACCGCCGCCGGTGAGGTCGGCCGTCACCGGCGATCCGATGACCTCACCCGAGGTCGAGGCCGACCAGATCACCGCGCCGTTGGTGCCGTTGAGCACGTAGATGGTCCCGGCCTCCGTCCCCTCGACCACGTCGAGCTGCCCGTTGCCCTGCACGTTGGCCAGGGCCGGCGAATCGGCCGTGACCCCGTTGAGCTGCTGGCTCCAGGCCAGGCCGCAGCCGTTGTCGATGGCGAATACCTTGTTCGAGTCCGAGGCGCCCGAGTAGTAGCTCCCGTCGCCGATGACGATGCCCACCGCGCCGCCGGCGAGGAACTGGCCCACGGCCGGCGACGAGCGGTCGATGTTCTGGTCCGTGTTGTACTGGCAGATGAGGCCGCTCGTGGGATCGCTCGACCCGGCGTTGCCCGCGCTCGACAGAATGCGGATGTGCCCGCCGTTGCCGTAGGTCTGGCCGTACGCCACTCCCGCGCTCGAATCGCCACCGCTGATGATCTCGTTGTTGTCGTCGGCGTAGAGGTCGGCCACCGCCGCTGTCGAGAAGACCGCGTCGCCCTGGAACCACGGGAACCCGGCCAGCATGGCCCCGGTGCCGGCGGCGAGTGCGTCCGTGTTCTGGCCGAGGGATCCCGCCTCCACGCCGTAGCCGCCCGCGTAGTCGGCGACGGTCAACGACGCGGCGACGCCCGAGTGCGGTGTCGGATCGGTCCCGGGGTTCGTCTCCTGCAGGTACCACTGGTCGCCCCCGGTGTTCGTGATGGCCTGGTAGCCGCCGCCGGTGGGATCGGTGGTCCCGCCGCTCCCGATGAAGACCGAGTCGGTGCCGCCGGGCGAAATGGGTGCGACCGACGGTGAGGAGTCGACCGGCGCGCCGGCGTTGTAGGGCCACCCGGCCACGCCCGTCCCACGGTCGAGGTGGAAGGCGTACACCTTCCCGGCGCGGTCGCCGACCACGACTGACGGCTGCCCGTCGAGATCGGCCACGTTGGGGGACGACAGCGCAATGGGATTGCCGCCGTCGGCGAGCGTCTGGCTCCACTTGAAATTGGCGGTGAAGCCGGCCGCGTGGGCCACTTCGTCGGCCCCGGCCGCGGGGGCCGCCTGCAGCGTGGCCGTCAGGCTGAGGGCGGCAGTCGCCCCCGCCATCATGACCGGGATCGAAATTCTCCGCGCACGACGTTTCACGTGACTCCTCTTGGGTCCGGCGCGGTCCGCTCCGCTCCGCCTCGTCGTCGGCGCGTCACCGGGTGTCCGGGGCGCCGCCCGTGGGCGTGTACCCGGGACGGAAGAAATGAACGCCCCACACATGAACAATCGGCGCGTCCTGACCGTGTCTTGAACCCCACCGACCGGGCCGTACGTGCGTTGCGACGTCGGGTTCCGCACCAGAACGGTCCTGTCCCTGGTGGCACAGGGGGTGGAACGGGCCCACAGGGACCATGAAGCCTTCGCGGGAGGGCTGCCGCCTACCATGCTCGGAGTGATCAGGTCGTCCACGAATCGGTTGGCGGGCTGATGGGCCGCCGGATCCGCTGGCTCGGCGTCATCATGGTCGTCTGCCTCGGACTGGTCGTGGCGCAACTCGTGAACATCCAGTTGGTCAAGGCCAAGCAGCTGCAGTCCTCGCCCTTCAACCCCGGCATCGCCGCGCAGCGCTACAACAACCCGCGAGGCACGATCTACGCCGCCGACGGCACGGTCCTGGCCAAGTCGATCCCGACCCCCGCCGGCACCGATACGGCGGACTACCCGTTCCACTACGTGCGCCAGTACCCGCAGGGCCCGCTGTACGCGGGGATCACGGGATACGACTCCGCCCTCTATTACGGCACCGCCGGCATCGAGGACGAGTACGACTCCTTCCTGGGGCCCCACCAGCAACCGCCCCAGACGCTGAGCCAGTTGATCTTCCGGCAGCAGCAGCCGACCACGACGGACAACGTGAGCCTCACGGTCGAGCCCGCGCTCCAGAATGCCGCCTGGCAGGCGTTGACCACCCTGCCCCCGGGTGACAACAAGGACGGGGCCGTGGTGGTCCTGCAGCCCTCGACCGGCAACGTCCTGGCCATGGTCTCGAATCCCACTTTCGATCCCAACCCGCTGGTGAGCCCCTCGCTGCACGCGGAGCAGCTCGCCTACTTCAGCTATGTCCAGAAGGACCACGAAGGGTTCTTCCCGTTGCGTCCCATCGCAAACCGCGAGACGTTCCCCCCCGGTTCCACCATGAAGGTCGTAACGAGCACCGCTGCCTACAACCTGAAGCCGTCGCTGGCCGATTTCGACTACCCGGTCCAGCAGTGCCAGAAATTCTCGGACTCCGACAAACTACTGTGCGACCAGTCGGGACCCTGCGGCGGGACCATGACGCAGATGTTGCCGTTCTCGTGCGACCCCGGTTACGCCGAGCTCGGGGTGCAACTGGGCGTGCCGATCATGACGAAGCAGGCCGAGTTGTTCGGGTACAACTCGGTGCCCGGCATCGACCTACCCGGCACATCCACCTCCGTCTTCCCGGCCCTGGCCCCGAACTCGCAGGCCTTCCTCGGGCAGAGCTCCATCGGGCAGTACGACGTGCAGACGACCGCGCTGCAGAACGCCATGGTGGCGGCGGGGATCGCCAACGGCGGGGTGCTGATGACGCCGCACCTGCTCTCGACAATCCATGACTCGCAAGGCGCGTTGGTGCAGACCTACACCCCGAAGCCGGCCGCCACGGTGGCCTCCCCGTTGGCCGCCCAACAGGTGACCTCACTCATGGAGGGCGTGACCGGTCCGGGCGGCACCGCCGCCGGCGTCGGCTTCCCGTCCTACCTGTGCGCCGCCGTCAAGACGGGAACGGCGCAGACGGACCCGACCACGGGGCTGACCGACACCTGGATGATCGGCTTCGCTCCCGCCAACCACCCGCAGGTGGCGGTGGCGGTCGTCGTGCCCCAGCAGGCCAACAGCTCCGACGGCGCCAGCGTGGCCGGGCCCATCATGAACGCCGTCCTGCAGGCCGCCGTGCCCAGGTCGTCGGTCCAGCAGCCGTGCACCGTCGCACCCGTGCCGACCTCGAGCTTCACCTCCGCACCCTCGGCCTGAGCCGATCGGGAATCCCGGCCCTCCAGTTGCCCCTACACTATCTGCATGACTACGCAGGTAAGTAGAAGTGATGCGGGAGAGGAGATTCACTCGGCCGTCGGGATGTTGAAGCTGCTGGCCGACGAGACCCGGCTCCGGGTCATCTGCGCCCTGCTCGAGGGGGAGCATCCGGTCAACGAGCTGGCCGATCTGGTCGGAGCCCAGCCGGCCGCCGTCTCCCAGCACCTCGCCAAGCTGCGGCTGGCCCGCCTGGTGCGCAGCCGCCGGGAGGGCACCCGGATCTACTACGTGCTCGATGACGCGCACGTCCGCCGCCTTGTCGAAGAAGTCCTCTCCCATGCCGACCACGTGACTGCCCATGGGTGACGGCCACGATCACCACGCCGGGCAGCCCTCGGTGGAGACCGACCGCCGCGCCCTGAGGATCTCGCTGGTCCTGCTCGTCACCTTCATGGTGTTCGAGGTCGGGGCGGCCGTCGCGTCCAACTCGCTCGTCCTGCTGGCCGACGCCGGGCACATGCTGGTGGACGTCGGGGCCATCGCCGGCTCGCTCGTGGCCATCCGGCTGGCCGCACGGCCCGAGACGAGGTCGCACACCTATGGCATGAAGCGGGCCGAGATCCTCGCCGCCGCCGGCAACGCCATCGCCCTCCTCATTGTGTCCGCACTCGTGACGTACGACGCAGTGGTGCGGCTCGTCCATCCGTCATCGGTGAACGGCACGGTCCTGATCGTGGTCGCCGCGGTGGGCGTGGCGGTGAATCTGGCCGCCACCATGACGATGGCCGGGGCCAATCGGCGCTCACTCAACGTGGAGGGCGCCTTCCGCCACCTCCTGACCGACCTCTACGGCTTCGCCGGCACGCTGATGGCGGGAATCGTGATCGTCATCTGGGGCTTCGACCGCGCCGACGCCATCGCATCACTCCTCGTCGTGCTCCTCATGCTGAAAGCGGCGCTCGAGTTGCTGCGTCCGGCCCTGCGCATCCTGCTGGAGGCGACACCCGAGGACATCGACGTCGAGGAAGTTCGGCAACACCTGATGGAGCTCCCCGAGGTGCAGTCGGTGCACGACCTGCACGCGTGGACGCTCACCTCATCCCTGCCGGTTCTCACCGCCCACGTCGTGGTGACCGACGAGTGCTTCACGACGGGCGAGGCCGGTCGCGTGCTCGACCATCTCCAAGAGTGCCTGTCGGACCACTTCGACGTCGCGCACTCGACCCTGCAGTTCGAGTCTCCCGGGCACATCGACCACGAGCTCGGCGGGCACGCCTAGGGGCGGTGCAACGAGCTCACAAGGGCGGCGGCTCCAGGCCCGCCACGAGCTCGACGTGCTCGGTCATGGGGAAGATGTCGAAGGCGCGTAGCGCGGTGACGCGCCAGCCCTCGTCGAGGAGGACGCGCAGGTCGCGCCCGAACGACGACGGGTCGCAGGCAACGTAGATCAGCGTGCGCACGGTGCGGGCGTGCGCCGCCAGGGCGCGCATGACGGCGATCCCTGCACCCTCGCGGGCCGGGTCGAGCACGACGACGTCGGGGCGGCCCAGCGCGGATTCCACCAGCGCCGGCGTGACCTCGCCCTCCAGCACGCGCAGTGTGGGGAACGTGGCGCCGTTGTGCCGGGCATCGACGCAGGCGCGCCGGTCACGCTCGACGGCGAGAACGGAGCCCGATGAGCCGGCGGCGTCGGCCAGGGCGACGGAGAACAGGCCGGCGCCGGCGTACAGGTCGACCACCGACGCGCCCTCGCAGGGGCCGGCCAGCTCGAGCACGGCCCCCAGCAACGCCGCCGCGGCACCCGAATGGACCTGCCAGAAGACGCCCGGCGAAATCCGGTAGGTCCTGCCGCCCACCGCGGCATGCACCGCACCGGGAGCGCGGCGGACCTTCCCGGCGACCACGACGCCGGTCCCGAGATCGGGCAGCCGCAGCGCCGATCGGCCCCGCGGAGTGACCGAGATCATCGCTTCGGTGGGTTCCGTCCCGGTCACGACCTCCAACTCGGTGGCGCCGGGCCATAGGACCTCGAAGGCGCCCGTCGCGGCGACGGCCGGGCTGGCGATGGGGCATTCGTGGACATACTCCAGACGATGGGAGCGGTGGCGCCGGAACCCGAGCGCGCCGCGGCCGTCCACGGCGACCCGCACCCGGGTGCGGTAGCCCAGCCCAGCGGCGTCGCCGGGGACCGGCTCCACGTCGACCTCCCGGTCCAGGCCGGCCAGGCGGGCCAGCTGCTCGTTGGTGCGGAAAGCCTTCAGGCGACGTTGGGCCCCGATCTCCACGTGCTGGAAGTCACACCCGCCGCAGCGACCGGGCCCGGCGTGCGGGCAAGGGGGCTCCACGCGGTCCGGGGAACGGACCAGAATCTCGACGGCGTCGGCCCGCAGGTAGGAAACAGTGACGGCCGTGACCCGGGCCCGCACCCGCTCGCCGGGCAGGCTGTGGCGGACGAAGACCACCTTGCCGTCGGGCGCCCGGCCCACGCAGCCACCGCCGGCGGCGATGGCACCCACCTCGAGCTCCAGGAGCGGTGCACCGGCTTCGCCCGGGGCGTCTGCCGGCCCGGCCGTGTCGCCCGAGGTCGTCGGATCGGGCAAGGTGGACACGCCGGGAGAGCGTAGAGGGGTTGGTCCGACGGAATTTTCTTCGAGGGGTGTCGATCCGGGCTGGTCCCGATCGTCGTCAGGGCGAGAACGGTCCACCAACCAAGCAAGGAGAACACGATGCGATACCTGTTGATGATTGCCCTCGATGAGAGCGCCGGCGCCCGGGACGGCGAGCTGGAGGGCGCGGAGATCTCGCCCGAGTACGCCTCCTTCATGAAGGACATGGCCGACCGCGGCGTGCTCCTCGGAGGAGAGCGCCTGCGCCTGACGAGCGACGCCACCACGGTGCGCGTGCGCAACAACCAGACGCTCACGACGGATGGTCCCTTCGCCGAGACCAAGGAGCAGCTGGCCGGGTATTTCCTCGTCGACTGCAAGGACCTCGACGACGCCATCGACGTGGCGTCCCGCATCCCCGGCGCCAAGGACGGCTCCATCGAAGTGAGGCCGATCTGGGAGATGTGACGGCCGAGGTCGAGGCCGCAATTGCCGAGGCGTTCCACGCCGAGTGGGGGAGAGTCGTGGCGACCCTCGTCCGGCTCACGGGCGACTTCGACCTTGCCGAGGAGTGCGCGCAGGATGCCTTCGCGACCGCGCTGGAGCGCTGGCCCCGCGATGGCATCCCGCGCCGCCCCGGCGCCTGGCTCACGACGGTGGCGCGGCACCGGGCCGTCGACCGTGCCCGGCGGGCGCACCTGGGTGAGTCCAAGACCCGGGAGGTCGCGGTGATGGCTGCGGGAATGGACGACACCGCGACGGCGGAGGAGGTCCCCGACGACCTTCTGCGACTGATGTTCACCTGCTGCCACCCCGCCCTGTCCTTCGAGGCGCAGGTGGCGTTGACCCTGCGCACCCTCGCCGGCATGACGACCCCCGAGATCGCCCATGCCTTTCTGGTGCCCGAGGCCACCATGGCGCAGCGGCTCGTCCGGGCCAAGCGCAAGATCCGCAACGCGGGCATTCCGTTCGCGCTCCCGCCTCCGCATCAACTGGTCGAGCGCACCGCCGCCGTGTTGGCCGTCCTCTATCTCCTCTTCAACGAGGGCTACTCCGCCAGCTCGGGCACCGACCTGGTCCGCCGCAGCCTCACCGCCGAAGCCATCCGGCTCGGCCGGGTCCTCTGCACGCTCATGCCCGACGAGCCGGAGGCGCTCGGCCTGGTCGCGCTGATGCTGTTCCACGACGCCCGCAGCTCGGCGCGGCTCGACCGCAACGGCGACCTCGTGCTGTTGACCGAGCAGGACCGGACGCTGTGGGACGCCGCCGCCATCGCCGAAGGGCGGGTCCGGCTCCAGGCGGCATCCCGTCTCGGGCGTCCCGGTCCCTTCCAGGTCCAGGCCGCCATCGCGGCCTGTCACGTCCGGGACGACGGGCCGACGGACTGGGCCGAGATTGCCGGCCTCTACGACCACTTGTACGTCATGACGCCGTCGGCGGTCATTGCCCTCAACCGGGCCGTGGCGGTGTCGATGAGCGAGGGCCCAGAGGCTGGGCTCGTGCTGCTCGACTGCATCGCCGCGGACGGCGAGCTGCGTGCCTACCACCTGCTGCCCGCGGCGCGGGCGGACATGCTGCGCCGGTTGGGTCGCCGTGCCGAGGCCGCCGAGACCTACCGCCGGGCCTTTGATCTGGCGGGGACCGACGCCGAACGTCGCTATCTGGAGCGTCGCCTGCTCGAAGCGAGCGGCGAAGAGCACCTCACCGCCGGCACCACATCCACGGCGTCCATGCATCCGCCGCCCGCCGCGCCGGTTTGACAGGCCGGGGTGCCGTTGCAATCGTCTCGCCCGGACCACCGCCCGGCGGCTGGTTCCCGACGAGCGTGAGAGGACGGCTGGACCATGTTGCAGGACAGAGTGGCGGTTATCACCGGAGCGGGACGCGGCATCGGCCGCGAGCACGCCCTTCTCTTCGCCTCCCTCGGGGCCAAGGTCGTCGTCAACGACCTCGGCGGGGCCGTCGACGGCTCGGGGGCCGACATCTCGGCTGCACAGTCGGTGGTCGATGAGATCACCGCGGCCGGCGGCCAGGCCGTCGCCAATACCGACAGCGTGAGCTCCTTCGAGGGGGCGAAGGCGATGGTCGAGCAGGCCCTGTCCATGTACGGCGACCTGCACATCGTGGTCAACAACGCCGGCATCCTGCGCGACCGGATGCTCGTCTCCATGAGCGAGCAGGAGTTCGACGACGTCATCGCCGTACACCTGAAGGGCACCTTCAACCTGACCCGGCACGCGGCCGACGTCTGGCGCGACGCGGCCAAGGCAGGGACGATCACGGATCGGGCCATCGTCAACACCAGCTCGGGTGCGGGGCTGCACGGCAACGTCGGGCAGACCAACTACTCGGCGGCCAAGGCGGGCATCGCCGCCATGACCGTCGTCAACGCCATGGAGCTCAACCGCTACGGCGTCCGGGCCAACTGCATCGCGCCGGTGGCACGGACGCGGCTCACCATGCAGACGCCCGGCATGGGTGAGTCGATGCAGCAGCACCTGTTCGATCCCGAGAACGTGTCGCCGCTCGTCGCCGTGCTGGCCTCGGAGGGCTGCCCCTTCAACGGCCAGGTCTTCAGCGTGTACGGCGGCTCGGTCGGGATCTATGCCGGCTGGTCGATCGCCGACTCCGTGGACACCGACGACCGCTGGACCGCCGAGAGCTTGGCGACCGCCATGGACAAGTTGCCCCGCACGGTCGAGGTCAACAGCCAGATCGCCGAGCTGGGCAAGCACATGGGGCGCTAGAGCCACCGGGGCGGACGCGCCTGCGTAGGCTCGTCCGCAATGTCAGGCACGAGTGGAGATGGCGCCATGCCGCTGCAGGCGGCCACGGGAGCGGCGGACGTGCACCCGCTCCTGTGCGCGGTGGCGCACCGGACGGGGGACCTGTCGTTGCTCCGGGAGGAGTTCGAGCCGGACCAGGACCAGCTGCTCGTGCCCGGTCGCGGCCTCGCTCCGGAAACCGAAGCGGCGGCGCGTGCGCTGGCCGGCGCCGCGCTGGCCGACCACCTGGCCGCGGCACGGCCCGACCACGTGCTGACGACCGAGGAGCGGCGGCGCATCTTCGCGTTCCTGGTCGGCGCGGGCGCCGCCGAGCACTGGGAGGGGTTCTTGACCGAGGAGCTCGCGCTCCCCGGGAGCGACCCGCGGCAGCCGTCCTGGCACACCAGCCAGGTCGGCGGCGCGTTCCGGTGCGCGGTCATCGGGGCCGGAGCCTCGGGCCTGGCGGCGGCGCACCGCCTGCGTGCGGCCGGTGTGGCGGTCACGGTGTTCGAGAAGAACGACGACGTGGGTGGCACCTGGCTCGAGAACGTCTACCCGGGCTGCCGTGTCGACGTCCCCAATCAGCTCTACAGCTTCTCCTTCGCCCAGACCAACGACTGGGTCTCCCGTTTCTCGGCCCAGCCCGACCTGCTGGCCTACCTGCAGGCGATGGCCAAGGATCTGGGGCTGGGGGAGTGCATCCGCTTCCGCAACGAGGTGACCGAGACCCGCTTCGACGACGGCGCTGGCGCCTGGACACTGACCGTGCGGGCCGGCGACGGGACCGAGACGACCGAGGTGGTCGACGGGATCGTCTGTGCGGTCGGGCAGCTCAACCGGCCGTCCTTTCCGGCCCTGAGCGGCCGCGAGCGCTTTGCCGGCCCGTCGTTCCACTCCGCGGCCTGGGACGACACGGTGGAATTGGCCGGACGTCGCGTGGCGGTGATCGGGACCGGTGCCAGTGCGGCGCAGTTCGTCCCGTGCCTGGTGGACGAGGTGGGCCATCTCGACGTCTTCCAGCGCACGCCGCCCTGGATGCTGCCGACGGACAACTACGGCGACCCGTTCCCGCCCGAGTTCCACGAGCTCTTGCGGCTCCTGCCCAGCTACGGGCGCTGGGACAGGCTCTGGCAGTTCTGGCTGATGCACGAGGGGCTACTGGTGGCCGCCCGGGTCGATCCGGAGTGGGACCAGACCACGGAGGCGGTGAGCGCCGAGAACGACTTCGTGCGTTCGATGCTGATCGACGTCCTGCGGTCCCAGGTCGAGGACGACGCGCTCTTCGAGAAGATGGTCCCGCACTTCCCTCCCTTCGCCAAGCGGGCGCTGCGCGACGACGGGCGTTGGGCGGCCGCTCTGAGCCGTCCCGATGTCGACCTGGTGACGACCCCGATCGCGGAGATCACCGCGCGGGGTGTGCGCACGACCGACGGCGAGGAGCACCCGGCCGACGTGTTGATCTACGGGACGGGCTTCAGCGCGTCGGATTTCGTGGCGCCCCTCCGGGTCTTCGGCTCCGGCGGCGTCGAGCTCAACGAGGAGTGGGGCGGCGACGCCCGGGCGTATCTCGGACTGACGGTGCCGGGGTTCCCCAACTTCTTCCTCCTCTACGGGCCGAACACCAACCTCGTCATCAACGGCAGCATCCTGATCATGGTGGAGTGCCAGGTGCGCTACGCCGTCGAGGCGATCGGCCGCATGCTCGGCCAGGGGCACCGGACCATGTCGTGCCGGCGCGACGTCCACGAGGCTTACGGCCGCGAGATGGAGGAGGGCAACGCCCGCATGGTGTGGGGCGTGGCGGACGTCCCCACGTGGTACCGCAACGCGCACGGACGCGTGACGCAGAACTGGCCCTTCGACCTGCACACGTACTGGGCCCGCACGCGGGAACCCGACCTCGCCGACTACGAGTTGGGCTGAGGCCGCGGTGCCCAGCCGCCAGCTGGCGGAGATCCTCGACCTCGTCCCGGACGACTTCGCCGACCCCGAGGCCGACTACCGGTCCGTGCGGGGGATGCTGGCGCCCTTCCACGGGCACCCGGTGCCCGCCCACGTCAGCGTGACGGAGGAAGAGCTCGGTGGCGTGCGCTGCGCCTGGTACGACGACGACCGCCGGGCTCCACCCGAGCGCGTCGTGTTCCATTGCCACGGTGGCGGCTTCGTCTCGTGCCCGCTCGACGACTACCACTTCTACGGCGCCATGCTGGCCGAGCAGCTCGAGGCGCGCGTGGTGTTGCCGGACTACCGCCTGGCGCCCGAGCACCCCTTTCCCGCCGCGCACCGGGACTGTGCGGCCGCCTACCGCGGGCTGCTGGCCGGCGGGGTCGATCCGGCGCATGTGGTGGTGAGCGGGGACTCGTGCGGTGGCTCGCTCGGGTTGGGCGTGCTCCTCGACGCCCGCGACGAGGGGCTGGCGCCGCCGGCCTGCTTCGTCTCCTTCTCGGGCTGGTTCGACGTGTCGGTGCGGTCCCCGGTCGAGGGCGGCGACGACGGTCGCGACCCCTTCCTGTCGGCACCATGGGTCCGCAACCGGGGGCGGGAGTACGCGGCGGGCCGGGTGCCGCTCGACGACCCCCGGCTGTCGCCGGCCTACGCGGACCTGGCGGGACTGCCCCCGCTCTACCTGCCGGCGGGGCAGTACGACACCCTGCGCCACGGGACCGAGACGCTGGCGCGGGTGGGCCTCGACGCCGGGGTGGCCGTCACGGCGGAGTCGTGGCCGGGCATGGTGCACGGCTGGCAGGGCTTGGTCACCGCGGGCGTGCCCGAGGCGCTGGCGGCCTTCGCCCGGGCGCGGGCCTACCTCCACGAACTCGGGGTCTGACCTCCACGAACTCGGGTTCTGACGGTCAGCTCACGATGTCGAGAGGCGTGCCGGCCGGGATCATCGACAGCTGTGCCAGATCGGCATCGTGGAGACGGATGCACCCGTGCGAAATGGCGGCGCCCGTCGTCCCGATCAGCGAGTCGTCGTACGAGGTGATCGGCCCATGGATCCCGATGACCGCGTCGCCGGAGTTCTCCCAGTCGGTGATGGTGTCGGAGTGGTCGGAGGTCACCAGGACGAAGGGGCCGTAGCCGGGCCCCGGCGAGGGGTACTGCATCGGCACGAAGTACTGCCCGGGCGGAGTCGGGTCGTCGGGCGCGCCGATACCGGCGGGGAAGTCGAGGATCGGCGCGCCGTTGTCGAAGACCTGCAGGTGCATCGTCGTGAGATTCACCACAATGGCGTACGGCGTGCTCGACAACGTGACGTCGCTCTGGCGCACCCAGATGGTCGAGCCGTTGGGGCGCTGGGCCAGGCGGACGTAGAGCCAGCCGGGCTCGCTCGCGAGCACGGGGAGCTTGGACGGGTAGCCGAACCAGGAGCCCGGGACCGTCATGGCGGGCGCGGCCGACTCGGGCGACGCGTAGCCGGGGACAGACCCGTCCAGCGTGGCCACCAGCGTGCTGGCCGGCGGGCCGGGGGGTCCGGGCGGAGCCGTGGTAGTGGTCGTCGCAGAGGGGCCGAGCGCAGCCTGACTGCTGCTTGGTGCGGCGGGGGTGCCCGAGAAGACGCCGACGGCGGCCACCACGAGCGCGCCGATGCCCACCACCATCGCGCCTGATCCCGCCAGGACACCGATCCGCCCCCGACTCAGCCCCATCCGACCTCCGCTGGGGACCAGCGTACCGGCCGTGGCGGCGCCCTTTGCTCCGCCGAGGGCCCGCCGGTGGGAGGATGCCGGCGTGGCCGAGCGTCAGCGCGTCTCCTCGGGCTCGCCCTTCGAGCCCATCATCGGCTTCAGCCGGGCTGTACGGGTGGGTGACCGGGTCGTCGTGTCGGGAACGGGTCCCGTCGTGGAGGGCGGTCGCTGCCCGGAGAGCGCGGGCGCCCAGGCGCGGCGCTGCTTCGAGATCATCGCGGCGGCGCTGGCCGAAGCAGGGGCGTCGCTCGACGACGTGGTGCGCACGCGCATGTACGTCACCGCGGCCGGCGACGCCGATGCCGTCGGTGCCGTGCACGGCGACGTCCTCGGACACGTGCGCCCCGCCGCCACGATGGTCGTCGTGGCGGGGCTGCTCGACCCCGCCTGGAAGGTGGAGATCGAAGCCGAGGCGGTGCCGCCCCCGGCAGGGGGATCCGGCGAACCGGGCTGAGCTAGGGCTTCACGAGGCGAGGCCGGCCACGGTGGCGGCAATGAGGTTGGTGCCGCGCAGGTCGCCGACCAGACCCGCCTCCATGCGGTTCATGACGTAACAGATCGTGAGCTCGGCGTCCTGGTCCATGACGATGACCGAGCCGCCGTAGCCGCCCCAGTAACAGGCGCGCGGGCCCAGCGGCATCTCGGGCGGGTTGCTCAGCCCGTAGCCCATGCCCATGCGCTCGGGCACGCCGAGCACCTTGTCGATGCCTTCCGCCTGCACCTCGAAGATCGGGTCGGTACCCGCCGCCGAGAGCAGGCGCACGCCGCGCGCCTCGCCCCGTCCGGCGATGATCGATTGGATTGCGGCCACCGAGCGCGCATTGCCCTGGCCGTTGGCGGCGGGGATCTCGGCGCGCCGCCACCATTCGTGGTGCGCCATCGTGGCGTCGAGGGGCGGATTCATGAACGTCTTGATCATGAGCTCGGAGACCTGACCCCCGAGGGCGGCGACGTCGATGGGCGGCGGCGGGATGATGTCGGACACCCGGTGGTCCTCGCTCGCAGGGAGACCGATGAAGAAGTCCGCATCGAGCGGCTTGGCCACCTCGCGGGCGAACCAGGCGCCGATGCTCTCGCCCGTAATGCGGCGGACGATCTCACCGATGAGGTAGCCCTGGGTGACGGCGTGGTAGCCCGAGCCGGTGCCGGGCTCCCACCACGGCGCCTGGGCGGCCAGCCCGGTGATGCAGAGTTCCCAGTTCGCCAGGTCCTCGGCGGTCAGCGGCTCGTCCCAGCCGCTCAGGCCGGCGGTGTGCCCCATGATGTGGCGGACCTCGATGCGCTCCTTGCCGTTGGCGGCGAACTCGGGCCAGTAGGTGACGACGGGAGCGTGGAAGTCGAGCTCCTTGCGATCGTGGAGCATCAGGGCGACGAGGAACGTCATGGTCTTCGTGGTGGACCAGACGTTGGTGATGGTGTCGCGCTCCCACGGGCGCGTCTTCTCCAGGTCGGCCCAGCCGCCCCAGATGTCGACGACCGGCTCGCCGTGGAGGAAGACGGCCACGGACGCGCCGACGTCCGCTCCAGTGTCGATCTGGTCGGACAGCGTCTGGCGCACCGCGTCGAAGCGCGGCTCGCAGGTTCCGTGCACCTCTGCCATGGGGACCCCCTTCTTTTGTGGCCGTGGGCCGCTCCTGGCCGTGGGTCGCTCAGCGCAACCTATTGATCTCGGGCCCGGCGCGCCAGCGGGACGTCCGTGGGCGGCGGCGGGCCCCTCCTGTCGACCGAAGGCGCTGGTCGACCGTTCCTCCGAGGTCCGGCTCGATATCGTCGCCGTATGCAGCGTCCTGACGCCGTCGTCGTCGGCTCGGGACCCAACGGCCTGGCCGCCGCGCTCACGCTGGCCCGGGCCGGCCTCGGGGTGGAGGTCTTCGAGGGGGAGCCGACGATCGGTGGAGGCACACGCACGCAGGCCCTCACGCTCGACGGCTTCCGCCACGACGTGTGCTCGGCGGTGCACCCGGCGCTGGTGGCCTCGCCCTTCTTCCGCTCGGTGGACCTCGCCGGCCTCGGGGTCGTGCTGCGACAGCCCGAGGTGGCCTTCGCCAATCCGCTCGGTGGCGGGCGGGCCGCGGCGCTGTACCGGGACGTGGACGAGACGGCCTCCCACTTCGGTGGTGACGCCGCGGCCTACCGGGACCTGGTGGGGCCGCTGGTGGACTGGCTCGACCGCATCGTGCCGTACGTCCTGGGACCGATGCGGAGCGTGCCGCGCGACCCGCTCGCCCTGGCCCGCTTCGCGCTCGTCGGCACGCCGTCGGCGCAGCACATGGCGCGCCGCTTCAGCACCGACGCGGCGCGTGCCCTGCTGGCCGGAGCGGCGGCGCATTCCATGGAGCCGCTCACCGCACCGTTGACCTCCGCCTTCGGGCTCCTCCTGACGGCGCTCGGCCACGGTGCCGGCTGGCCCGTCGTGGCCGGAGGCAGCGCCGCCATCACCCAGGGGTTGGCGGGCGAGCTGCGCCGCCTGGGGGGCGTGGTGCACACCGACAGCCCCGTCACCTCGCTGGCCGAACTCCCACCGGCGCGTGCCGTGCTCCTCGACACTTCGCCCCGCGCCTTCGTGGCGCTCGCCGGGGCCCAGCTCTCGCGTCGGGCCGGCCGGCCGTGGGCGCGCTTCAAGCCCGGCGCCGGGACCTGCAAGGTGGACTGGGCGTTGGACGGCCCGGTGCCCTGGGCGGCCGAGGCCTGCCGGCGCACCGTCACCGTCCATGTCGGGGGCACTTTCGACGAGGTGGCCCGGTCCGAGGCGGCCGTGCGCGCCGGCCGGCACGCCGAGCGGCCCTTCGTGCTGGTGGCCCAGCCCTGCGTGGTCGACCCCACGCGGGCGCCGCCCGGGAAGCAGACGCTCTGGGCCTACTGCCACGTGCCCAACAACTCCTCTATGGACATGACGGAGCGGATGGAGGCGCAGATCGAGCGCTTCGCCCCCGGCTTCCGCGACCTGGTGCTGGCGCGGACGGTGCGCACCGCCGCCGAGGCGGAGGCGCACAACCCCAACCTGCTGGGCGGTGACGTGAACGGGGGCGCCGCCTCGTTGCGCCAGACCATCTTCCGGCCGGTGGCGCGCTGGAACCCCTACCGCACGCCGGTCGACGGTGTGTATCTCTGTTCGGCCTCGACGCCCCCGGGCGGCGGCGTCCACGGCATGTGCGGGCTGGCCGCCGCCGAGGTGGCGTTGCGGGAGCGCTTCTAGCGCCGCCGCGCGGGCGACGCGGTCAACTCAGGCGATGAAGGAGACGGACCCTTCGGCGGTCAGGCGCTCGAGCAGGTACCAGGCCTCGATCTCGCCGGCCACGCAACTCCGGAACTCGCCCTGGGCGACGACGTAGCGGAGCCAGCACGGGTGGATCCGGAGTGTGTTGGTCCGGGGTCCCCGTACGACCTCGATATTGTCCACCTCGCTGGTGAGCTCGTAGCTCCAGGTGGCGGCGCCGTGCGCGCGGTTGGCTCCTGCGATCAGGCGCCGGACCTTGCCCTCGGCTGCGTTGAGGCTCTTCGTCATGGTGTTCCCCCATGTGTGCTGCCCGGACGGTTACCCGGAGCCGGGACTTCCACCCTGGAGCACGGCCGCTGTCGTCGCGGACCACGGCTGCACAACAGAATGTCCTGTTCCAGTAGGAGGAACGGCGCAGGGGGGTTGCAATCACGGTGCCGCCTTCAGGTCGCACGGGCCGATCCCCCCAGGGGCACCCGCCACTGCAGGACGGTGCCGCGGGGGTTGAGGGCGCCGAGGGCGAAGGACCCGCTGAGCGCGTCGGCGCGGGAGGCCATGTTCCTCAGCCCGAAGCCCTCGCCCCAGTCCGACGACGCTCCCAGGCCGTTGTCGGACACGCGCAGCACGAGCTCGTCGCCCGCCGTCACCTCGACCTCGACCGACGTCGCCGCGGCGTGTCGGATGACGTTGGACAGCGATTCGCGCAGCACCGCGAGCAGCTGCCCTCCGACCTCGCTGTCGACGGCAGTGTCGACGGGTCCCGTAAAGCGCACCCGGGGATCGAAGCCGAGACGCTCCCCGGCGTCGGTGGCCAACTGGTGCACGCCGGCCCGGAGCCCCCCGCGCACGTTCCTCTCGGTCTGGAGATCGAAGATCGTGGTACGGATGTCGCTGATGACACTGTCGAGCTCGGCCACCACCTCGCGGAGCCTCTCGGCGGTGCGGCCCTCCACTGTCGCCAGCATGGAGCTCAGGCGCATGCCGGCCCCGAACACACGCTGAATCACGAGGTCGTGCAGGTCGCGTGCGATGCGGTCACGCTCCTCGGCCACCTGCAGGGCCCGCAAGTGCCGCTCGGCCTGCCTGAACTTGATCAGGTTGTCCGCCCGGGCCCGGAGCTCGGGCTGGAAGAAGGGCTTGAGGAGGTAGTCGTCGGCCCCATCGCGCAGGACGTCGATGCGCGCCGTGGTGTCGTTGCGTGCAGTGAGAATCAGGATCGGCGTCGTATCGAGGCGCGGTTCGGCTCGCACCGCCCGGACCAGTTCGTCCCCGCTCATCTCGGGCATCATGAAGTCGCAGACGATGAGGTCTGGCTGCAGGGCCCGGGCCAGCGCGAATCCCTCCTTGCCGTTCAGTGCCGCGTGCACGCGGAACGAACCGCCGAGGGCGTCGCAGACGAAGTGGTTCATGTCCGGGTTGTCCTCGACGACGAGCACCAGCGGGACCGCATCGCCGGGGTCGGCACCGGGCGGGACTGCGGCCACGGCGGTGAAAGGGTCCAGCGACATCCCGCGTCCGTCCTCCAGCACTGCGGCTGGTCCTTCCACGGGAAGGGGGCTCCCGAAGTGCACGGCGCTGCCCTCGGGTGCCACCACGGGGAGATCCAGCACGAAGAGCGCGCCGCCCTCGGGCGCGTCGCCTACCCCGAGGCTGCCGCCATGGAGGTCGACCAGCTCGCGGGCGATGTGCAGGCCCAGACCGGTGCCGCCCAGCTTCCGCGTCGAGCTGCCGTCGAGCTGGTGGAAGCGCTCGAAGACCTCGTTCCACCGGTCCGGTGCGATGCCGGGGCCGCTGTCCGCCACCTCCAGGTGGGCCGTGCCCTCATCGGTGGCGTCCCGCAGCTCCAGCCGGACGGTCCCATTGGGTGGCGTGAACTTGAAGGCGTTCGACAGAAGGTTCAGCAGGACCTGCTGAATGCGGATGGGATCGACTTGCGCCGGCAGGGCGCGATCGGGTGCCCGCACGGAGAAGGTGAGCGCGCGGTCGAGCGCCAGCGTCTCGAAGTTGTTGGCCACGAGGCGCACCAGATGGCCGAGGTCGAGCTCCGAATAGTCGAGCTCGAGCTTGGCCGCCTCGATCTTGGACGTCTCGAGGAGATCGTTGACGTGGCCCAGCAGTACGCGCGCGTTGCGCAATATGACCTCGAGCCCATGGCGGTGTGGATCGTCGGCCGGCAGGTCGGCGAGCATCCGCTCGGCCGGTGCGAGGATCAGCGTCAAGGGCGTCCGCAACTCGTGGCTGACATTGGCGAAGAAGTTCGTCTTCAGCCGGTCGAGCTCCTGCAGGCGCGCGTAGAGGGTGGCGAGCTCCTCGTTGGCCTCCTTGAGATCCCGTCCGAGGTCCGCCGCCTCGCGGGCGCGCCGCACGACCTCGGCCTCGATCCGGTCGAGGCGGTCGGAGTCGGAACGGCTGGGATCCTCGAGCTGGCGCCAGATGTATTCCGTGACGTCCTCGACCGCGTGGACGATGAATTCGACCGACCCGTCGGGAGCGAGGACGGGGGAGTTGGAAACGCTCCAGTACCGCTCCTCGAAGCCGCCGCCGGCTGAGGCCGGACGTGGGATGTCGTACTTCTGGACGGACATGGAGTCGCCGGTGCGCTGGCGCAGCACGCGTGCGAGTGACGCCCTCAGGTTGCGTGCGCCCTTTGTGGCGGGATCGTCGGGGTTGTCGGGAAAGACGTCGAACAACGGACGGCCCACCAGATCGGCGCGGCGGGTGAGGGTGGTTGCGAGGTAGGCGTCGCTGACGGCGACGATCCCGAAGATGCGGTCGACCACGAGGTACTTCTGCGGCAGCGCCTCGAAGAGCACCCTGAAGTCGGGCTCCGGAGCCGAAGACCCCGCTGGAGGGTCTTCTGGGCCGGCGGCGGGGACCACGGCCGGCAACGTCTGATGCTGGCCACCGGGCATGTGCTCTCTCCACCGTCCGAGCCGCCGCCGCCACACGCGCTGCGGGGCGACGCCCGGCAGCTCCGGCCCGCCCTCTTGGGAACGGAAGGGTCCCTCAGCTCTTGCGTCGCTCTCGGGACGGGTCGTCGCGGCCCGGGAGCTCCACCCGGCGGGTGGTCGTGACCGCTTCGAGCAGGCGCCGGTCGTGGGAGACGAGCAGGAGCGTCCCGCCGTAGTCACGCAGGGCCGACTCGAGCTGTTCGATGGCCGGGAGATCGAGATGGTTCGTGGGCTCGTCGAGGACGAGGAGATTGACGCCCAGGGCGGCAAAGGCGGCCAGCTCGGCCCGGGTCCGTTCGCCCGGGGAGAGGGTCGAGCCGGGGCGGAGCACCGCGTCGGCATCGAGACCGAACTTGGCGAGCTGGGATCGAGCCCGATCGTTCGGAAGGCCCGTTGCAGCCGTGAAGGCATCGACCAGATTGGGGCCGTTGCCGAGGATGCGCCGGTCCTGCGCGAGCTCGCCCACCACGACGCTGGGACCCAGGCGCCGCGTCCCGGCGGCCAGCGGCAGGCGCCCCAGCACCGCCTCGACGAGGGTGGTCTTGCCCGACCCGTTGGGCCCGATGAGCGCCACCCGCTCGGCCCAGGCGATGTCCAAGGTCAGCGGGCCGAGGGTGAAGGCGCCCCGCACCATCACAGCGTCCTCCAGCCGCACGACGACGTCGCCCGACCGCGCCGCCTCGCTGATGGAGAAGCGCAGGTCCCAGGCCTCCCACGGTTTCTCGACGACGTCCAACGTGTCCAAGGCGCGCTCGGTCCTGCGGGCGCGGCCGGCCAGGGCCTCAGTACGGTTGACCCTGAAGTCGCGTTGTGCCTTGTCGTTGTCGCGGGGACGCTTCTTCTCCCGGGCCACGCCGCTGCTCGCCCACCGGCGCTCGCGCTGCGCGCGACGGCGGAGTTCGGTGCGTTGTGACTCGTACACGGCGTAGTCGTCGAGGGCGTGCGCCTTGTCGGCGGCCCGCTCGCTCCGGTAGGCCGTCCACCCGCCTCCGTAGACGCTCCCGCTCCGTGCGTGCTCGTCCAGTTCGAGGACGTCGGTTATGGTCCGCTCGAGGAAGGCCCGGTCGTGCGAGACGATGACCATGCCCCCCGTCCGACGGGCCACGATGTCCTCCAGCCGGGACAGGCCGTCGAAGTCGAGGTCGTTCGTAGGCTCGTCGAGGAGAGTGATGTCGTAGCGGGCGAGCAGGATGGCGGCGAGGGCCACCTTGGCCTCCTGCCCGCCCGACAGCGTCGCCACCGGCTGCGCCGCAATGTCCGGCGGGAGCGCCACCTGCGCACAGGCGCTGACGAGGCGGGCCTCGAAGTCCCCGGCCGAAACCGCTTCGTAGCGCTCGAGTGCGACGGCATAGCGCTGGTCGGCTCCCGGTTCTCCCGCGGCCAGGCCGGAGGCCGCCGCCGCCAGCTCCGCCTCGACGCCGGCCACCCCGGTTCGCCTGGTCAGAGATGCCTCGACCGTCTCGTCACCGGCCGCGGCGCGCGCGTGTTCCTGGCTGAGATAGCCGACGGTGGCCGCGGGTGGATCCACCCGCACCTCCCCGGCGGTCGGGACCAACAGGCCGGCCAGGATCTGCAGGAGTGTGGACTTGCCGACGCCGTTCGGGCCGACGACGCCCAGACACGTGGCGGGCCCCACGGAGAAGGACACGTCGTCGAGCACGGTGTGCCCGTCGCGCTCGTGGTGCAGATGGCGGGCGACGAGTGTCGCCGGTGGTGCGGCGGCGGGAGGGGGCATGGAGGCTCCGGAAGCAGGAGGTGACGGGACGACGGCGGGTGGAACCGGTCGCAGCGTGGTGCGACCGTTGGACGCGTCGGGCTCTACCGCACGGGAGACAGTGTATCGCCGGGGAAGCGGCTCGGACGGACTTGCCTCGGCTGGCACAATGTCCCCGGTGGTGGGTCTGCATTCGACGCGGTCACGCCTTGTGGCCGTCGGTGTGCTCGTCGTGGTGCTCGCGTTCGTCGCATCGACAGTGCGCCTCTTCGTCTTCCCCGACGTCAACGCACCCGAGCGTTCCAATGCGATCGTGGTCCTGGGCGGGAACGGCGCCGGACCGTTCGATGAGGGGGTGGCGCTCGCCCGGCACCACTTCGCGCCGACCCTGGTGCTGTCGCTAGTCCCCGGCTATTCCTGTCGCCATCTCACCTCGCTTCCGGAGGTTCCGACCGCGCACCTGCTGTGCTTCCGCGCCGAACCGCAGACGACGCAGGGCGAGGGTCGGGCCATCGCCCATCTCGCGGCCGTGCACCACTGGCACCGGGTCATCGTGGTGATGCCGACGACGCAGGCCACCAGGGCGCGGTTGCGCATCGGACGCTGCTATCCAGGACAGGTGCTCGAAGTCGCGGTGACGCCTCCGGGGTTCTGGGCCTGGGTGCGCGGCATCGTGTACGAGTGGCCCGCGCTGATGAAGGCGCTCGTCCTGCAGCCGACCTGCTGAGCGAAAGCGACGGAATCGCAACCGTCCGGCGACGTCACCATGTCGGGGCGCGTTGTACCGTGCACTCAGGGATACCGGTGGGGGACCGGTGCGAGGGGGGAGCAGTGCAGGCGAGCGCCCAGGTCGTCGAGACCATCGATGGACCGACGACCGGCGCCGACCCTGTCCGAGCTGGGGCTGGGCCCGGCGGCACTCCGAGTCGCCGTCTTTCGCTCGGGGCGATCGAGGTCATCGGCATCGTCATCGGGATTGCCCTCATCGCCGCGGTGGCGCGCGCCCACAGCCTGTCCAACGACGAGTTCTGGTCGCTGGCGGCCGGCCAATGGATGCTGGCGCACCACGCCTTCATGGGCCTCGACCCCTTCAGTTATACGGAGACCCACCGCCGCTGGGTGACCGACGAGTGGGGGTCGGAGATCGCGCTGGCCGCATTGTTCAGCGCCTTCGGGAACGCGGCCTACAGCATCTACGCCATCGTGCTCGGCGGTCTGTGCTTGGTGGCCAGTGCGGCCTACGCCCGGGCGCTCGGGGCCCGGGGCGGGCGGGTCCTCGCCATCGTGATCCTCCTTGCGGTCGGCATCGCCGGGATCGTGGCCGGTGACCGGGGCCTCGACTTCTCCCTGGTGTGGCTCCCGTTGGAACTGTTGCTCCTGACCAAGGCGCGGGCCAATCCGCGCTGGCTGCTCCTCCTGCCCCTTCTCTGCCTCCTCTGGGTCAACACCCACGGGTCGATCCTGCTCGGCCTCTTCGTGCTCGGGGTCGAGCTCGGTTGGTCGCTGATCCCCGAGCGCGTCGTGCACAGGGTCGGGGGCGTGAACCAGTCGCCCTACACCGGGTGCCTCGCGCTGGCGCTGCTCGGGAGCGTGCTCGCGTCGTGCGTCACGCCGTACGGGCCGGGCCTCTTGGCCTACGACTTGGCCGTGTCGCGCAACGGCCAGATCGCGCAGTACATCAGCGAGTGGAACTCGCCCAACTTCCACTCCGTCATGACGCTGCTCGTCTACTGCGTCCCGCTGGCCGTCCTGGTCGCCTGCATCTGGAGGCGACGGATCCCCCTCCTGGAGGGCTCGGTGGGTCTGGTCCTCTTCGTGGAGGCGCTGCAGACGCAGCGGCTCGCGGTGTACCTCCTGATCGTCGGCGCCGGCCTGGCCGCCACCCTGCCGGCCGCGGCGCCCTGGGGGACGACGGCCCGGCGGTGGACCGGCGGCGGGTTGACGGTGCTGGTGATCGTGATCCTGGCCATCCCGGCGGTCCCAGCAGGAGCGGTGGCGTCGAACCAGCCGGTCGAGGCCTTCGACTACCTCAGTGCGCACCCGGGGCGGATCTTCACGGAGTACACCTGGGGCGACTACTCGGTAGCCCGCCACCGGGCCACCTTCCTCGACGGGCGCACGGACCTCTTCGAGGGGCGGGTCCTGACCGAGTTCATGGCGGTGACGAACCTGACCATGAACCCCGACACAGTGCTGTCCGCCTACCACGTCTCCTACGTGGTCTGGGCTCCCGACACCGCTCTGGCGCTCTACCTCGCCCGCGACCACCGCTGGCACGTGGTCGACCGGTCGTCCGTGGCCCTGGTCTTCGCGCGCCGCTGACGCCGGGCGCCGTCGCTGACGCCTGCCCCGGCGCCGGCCACGGCCGGTGCCGTGTTGTCAGCCGAGCGTGGCTTCCAGTCCGCGCAGATCGCCATCCTCGTCGCACCAGGTCCCGACCGCGGCGTACCCGAGGCGCTCGAGGAGAGGGCGCAGCAGGTCGGCCTGGTCCCCGCCCAGCTCGAGCAGCAGACTCCCGCCCCGGCGCAGAAAGCCCGCTGCGGCCACGACCACCCGCTGCAGGACGTCGGTGCCGTCCGGGCCGCCGTCGTAATGGGAGGCGTCCTCGAAGTCGAGCGTGTCGCGGGGGAGCAGGCGCAAAGCGACAGAGGGGACGTAGGGCACCACTGACACGACCACGTCGGTCGCCCCGCGGAACGACGTCGGCACGGGGCCGAAGAGGTCGCCCTGATACGCCTCGACCCCGTTGGCCCGGGCGCAGGCGACGGCACGGGCATCGGAGTCCGTCGCCACGATCCGCGCCGCCGGCCGGGTCGCCTGCAGCGCGGTGGCCACTGCGCCCGTGCCCGTACAGAGGTCGATGGCCGCGCCGCCGGCCGGCAGGTGCGCCGCGGCACGCCGGGCCAGCTCCACGCTCTGCCAGCGGGGAACGTAGACCCCGGGGTGGACGAACACGGCGTGCTCGCCGAACGCAGCGCGGCCCGTGATCCAGGCCAGCGGCTCGCCGGCCAGGCGTCGCCGGGCCAGGGCAGAGAGCAACGCGTGGTCCCCGCCGGTGCAGGCGGCGAGCTCGCGCGCTTCCTCTTCCGCCGCCACGCATCCGGCCAAGGACAGCTGCACCGCCAGATCCGCCACGAGCTCGTCGGGGTCCGCCGTCAGTCGATCATCGCTCCGGCGACCGGGGGACCGCTGCCGGCGTCGTCGCCACGGGTCACGCCGTCCGCGCCGTCCGCGCCGTCTCCGGCATGCGAAGGGACGGCCGTGGCGGCGATGGCGGCGTGGTTGGGGAGGAACAGCGTCGGGACGAAGGCGATCAGGATGGTGAAGACCGACCACCAGAAGGTGTGGGCGAACGCCGCCGCCACGTCGTTGGCGACCGGAGGCGGCAGCTTGACCGTGGCCGAGATGATGCCCGCGCTGCCCCCTGCCTTGGTGGCCAGTGGGCCGAGGTTGTCCACGATCTGGCGCTCCAGGACCACGGCGAACAGCGCGGTGGCCACCGAACCCCCGACCTGACGGACGATGTTCATGGTCGTGCTGGCCTTGGGGATCTCGGCGTGGCTCAGGTCGAAGTACGCCGCCGCCGTGATGGGCATCATCGTGAGGCCGAGTCCCAGGCCGCGTACGAAGAGGGTGCCGGCCAGGAGTACCTCGCTCGTCGAGGCCGTGACGAACGCGAAGGGGACGGTGGCGACCGCCATGAGCAAGATGCCGAACGGGACGATGCGCCGCGGCCCCACGCGGTCGGTCATGCTCCCGGCCCAGCGCATGATGCACGCCGCGCCGATGCCCTGGGGCGCCATGAGGAGCCCGGCCACCCAGGCCTCCTGGCCCCGCGCGATCTGGTAGTAGAGCGGCAACAGGAACATGGACCCGAACAGAGTGGCGCCCAGCACGAAGATGCAGATGTTGGCGATGGTGAAGTTCCGATCCCGAAAGAGGTGCAGCTCCAGGAGCGGGTTCTTGATGTGCAGCGCGTGCAGAACGAACCCGGTCATCAAGACCAGGCCGAGGACGAAGCTGACGAGGACCGAGGTGCTGGTGAAGCTGCCCGTGGTGCCCACCTCCGCCAGGGCGAAGACGAGGGCGGCCAGGCCGGGGGACAGCAGGCAGAAGCCGAGGGTGTCGAAGGCGGAGGCGAACCGCTCGTCGGTGTCCCACTTGGGCAGCCACCGGCTCGACAGCATCAGGGTGACGATGCCGATGGGCACGTTGATGTAGAAGATCCAGCGCCAGCTCGTGTTGGACACGATGAGACCGCCGATGACCGGCCCGAGGATCGGCCCGAGAACCATGGGCACCCCGATGATGCTCATGACGCGGCCCATGCGTTGGGGCCCGGCGGCGCGGGCAAGGATGGACTGGCCGACCGGGAGCAGCATGCCCCCGCCGACGCCCTGGATGACCCGGAAGGCGATGAGCGAGTTGGCCGACCAGGCGAGGCCGCACAGGCTCGAGCCGATGACGAAGAGCGTGAGCGAGGTCATCCAGACCAACTTCGCCCCGAAGCGGTCCACCGCCCACCCCGAGACGGGGATGACCGTGGCCAGGGCCAGCAGGTAGCCCGTCGAGACCCATTGGATCGTGGTGACCGACACGTGGAAGTCCCGGCCCAGCGTGGCCAGCGCGACCGCCACGATCGTCGTGTCGAGGATCGACATGATCATGCCGAGGACCACGACGCTGGACGTGCGCCGGAGCTCGGGCGTCAGGGTGAAGGAGGTGGCTTGGGTGGAGGCCATGGGGATTAGTTCATAATACTCAAAGATATGGAGTTGTCAAAGAGTTTCCTCGGTGGGACAATCGGTCCATGGGAGTGGCCGAGGACGCCTTCGAGCGCCTGCGCAGCGTCGCCTTCGACGGCGAGCACGTGGAGCGCATGGCCGCGCTCGGCACCCGGCTGAAGCTGTCGCCCGGGGTCATCAAGACCCTGATGCGGCTCTCCAAGCACGACGGCGTCTCCATGGGCGAGATGGCCCGGGGCATCGGCGTCGACCCGTCCTACATCACCGCGCTGGTCGACGACCTCGACGAGAGAGGGCTGGCCCGCCGTGAGCCCGACCCGGACGACCGGCGGGTCAAGATCATCGTCCTCACGGCCGCCGGCCGTGCCGTGGCCGAGCGACATCGACCGCGTCCTCTCCGTACCCCCTTCGGCCTTTTCGGCGCTGTCGCAGGCGGAGCTGCGCCAATTGCGGGAGCTCCTCGACAAAGTGCTGGTGGCATCGGATCGGTCCGCGGCCCGCAGCGAAGCACCCGACGTCAAGGTGGACGCGACCGCTTCGTCGTAGCCGGCGTGCGCGGCGCGGGTCATGCGCTCCGATAGCGTCGGCCGCGTGGTGGGAACGGGCCGAGACATGAGCGGGCGTTGCGCCACCCGGGATGCATCGGGGGAACCGTGGCGGCGGTGAGCGTGGAGCACCTGTCCAAGAGCTACGGGGAAACTCTGGCGGTGCGCGACGTGAGTTTCGAAGTGCAGAAGGGCGAGGTCTTCGCACTGCTCGGTCCGAACGGCGCCGGCAAGACCACCACGGTCGAGATCCTCGAAGGCTTTCGCGACCGCAGTGGCGGCGCGGTGCAGACCCTCGGCGTGGACCCCGCCGATCGCAGCACGCAGCGTTGGTTGCGCACGCGCATCGGGGTCGTGCTCCAGGAGCTTGCCATCGAGCCCTACTACTCGGTGCGACAGGTCCTGACGCGTAACGCGGGCTACTACCCGGACCCGCGTCCCATCGACGAGGTCATTGAGCTCATCGGTCTGCGCGAGAAGGCGGACGAGCGGATCAAGAAGCTCTCGGGTGGCCAGCAACGCCGCCTCGACGTCGGTCTGGGCATCATCGGGAATCCCGATCTGTTGTTCCTCGACGAGCCGACGACTGGACTCGACCCTGCCGGTCGTCGTGACACCTGGGATCTCATCAAACGGCTGTCCGCGGCCGGGACCACTGTTCTGCTCACGACCCACTACATGGACGAGGTGGAGGCGCTGGCCCAGCGGGTGGCCGTCCTGTTCGGCCAGGAGATCGTGGCCAGCGGCACGCCCTCGTCCATCGGGGGCCGCGACCTCGGTGCGGTGACCATCCGCTTCCGGCTGCCCGAGGGGGTCGTCCTGGGAGAGCTGCCGATGGCCGCCGAGCCCGCCGGTGACGGCCAGGTGGTCATCCACACCGAGGACGAGCTCCGCGTGCTGCACGAGCTGACCGGCTGGGCCTTGGCGGGAGGTCACGCGTTGGCAGGGCTGTCGGTCCTGCGTGTCTCGCTGGAGGACATCTACCTCGGATTGACGAGGTCGGACGTATGAGCTCCACCGTGCCCTCGAGAGACGCTGGCGCGCGCGAGGTCCCGATGAAGGGTTCGTTCCGCGGGCTGAGCGACCTGCCCCTGGTGGCGCGCCAGGTGCGCTTCGAGCAGCTGTCGTTCTGGCTGAACCCAATCGGCGCGCTCGATGACCATCGCCTTCTCGGTCGTCTTCTTGATCCTGCTCGGTGCGACCGCGGGGACCTCGACCGTGAGCTCGTACGGCCACATCAAGCTCATCGACTACTACGTGGCGGGGTTCTGCGGCTACGGCGTCATGGCCGCCTGCTTCACCATCCTGGCCATTCAGCTGGTCAACCGGCGCGAAATGGGCCTCTTGAAGCGGCTCCGGCTCAGCCCTCTGCCCACGTGGATGGCGATGTCAGCCGTGCTGATCAACGCCATGATCATCGCCGCGCTCGGCGTGATCCTGCTGTTGGTGATCGGCCGCCTGGGCTACGGCGTGCACGGACCGGCGCACTGGCTGCCGTTCATCGTGACACTCGTCGTGGCGATGCTCTGCTACAGCGCGCTGGGGGTCGGGGTCAGCACCCTCGTCCCAAATGCCGACGCGGCGGGCCCGATGGTGAGTCTCACCTTCTTCATCCTGGTCGCGCTGTCCGGTCTCTGGTTCCCCATCGCGCCGGGCTCGGGCCTCGCCACCTTCGCCGACTACTTTCCCATCCGTCATCTCATTGATGCGTTGGTCGGGTCGTTCACCGGGCAACCGGGTACGCCGCTGTGGCCCTGGCACGACCTCGGTGTCATGGCCATCTGGGGTGTGGTGGGTGCCGTCGTCGGGTTGCGACGCTGGAGCTGGTCGCCGAAGCGAGGCTGAGCGGGGCGTCGGCGCGACACACACGTGCGACGTCAGCCGTTCGGCCTCAACAAGTGAGCCCCCCGTCGACGACCACCACCTGGCCGGTGAGGAAGGTGTTGGCGGGGTCGCTCAGGAACAGCACGGCGCGCGCCACGTCGCCGGGCTCCCCGAGCCGCCCCAGCGGCGTCCGCCGCGCGATCTGGTCGAGCTGGCCCGCGTCGAGCCCGTGGCTCATCTCGGTCCGCAGGTACCCCGGCGCCACGCTGTTGACCGTGATGCCGCGCGAGCCGAGCTCGCGCGCCAGGGCCCGGGTCAATCCGTCGAGCGCAGCCTTGGTCGCCCCGTAGACGGCGAGCCCGCGGTAGCCCGACAACCCGACCACCGAGGAGATGTTGACGATGGTGCCGGCGCGCCGGGCCAGCATGACCCGGCTGGCCGCCCGCGTGACGTAGACGGTGCCCTTGAGGTTCAGGTCGATCACCTGGTCGAGCGCCTCGTCGCCGAACAACCCGATCACGCCCTCGCGGGCGACGCCGGCGTTGTTCACCAGGACGTCCAGCCGGCCCCAGCGCGCCGCCGCCTCCTTCACGAGCTGCTCCGCGCCGGCCGGATCCGAGAGGTCGGCCGTGCTGAAGTGAAAGCGCTCCTTGAGCTCGGGGTCGTCCTCCCAGGCCCCGACGACGTCCGTCGTTGTGCGGGCACAGGTCTCGACGACGTAGCCGGCGTCGAGGAAGGCCTGCACGAGGCCCGCCCCCAGGCCCCGGCTGCCACCGGTCACGAGCGCGACGCGCGGCATGGTGTCGCTCATTGCTGCATCCCCCTCACCGTCTTCCCGCCCCGGGTCTCGAGCTCGGCGACCACGTTGACGCTGCGCGGCTGCCATGCCCGCGGCAGGTCGGCCACCGCTTCCTTCACGGCGCGCCGGATCTCGGCGGCGTCCGCCGTCGCGACACCACCCACCGGCACGATGTCGACGGCGACGATGGAGCCGGTCAGCTTGCTGGGGCGCCCGAAAACCCGTGCGGCCTCGACGGAGGCCAGCGCGAGGATCCGCTCCTCGACGGGTAGGGGGTGGACCTTGACCCCGCCGACGTTGATGATCTCCGACTGCCGGCCTCGGAACAGGACGCGGCTGCCGACGATCTCGACGAGGTCGCCGGTCGGTCGCCACGCGGTCGGACTGGGGACGGCGCCGTCACCCGCGCCGTCCAGCTCGTCCGCGTAGCCGAGCATGCCGGCCTCGGCCCGCACCCAGAGTTCGCCGTTCTCGGCGCGCAGGTTGGATGTCCGGTTCGACGAGCTCCAGAGCGACCTGATGGAGATCCCGGGCAGGCCGTCCGTCACCGACGTGACGGAACCGAATTCGGTCGAGGCGTACACCTGCGAGACCCGGGCGAGGGGAAAGGTCGTGCGGAGCTCGTCGAGGAGGTCGGCAGGGCTGGCCTCGCCACCCAGCGTGACCTGTTCCAGGCTGGGGAGCCGTACCCCGCGACTGCGGGCCTCGGCGAGGAGGAAGCGCCAGAAGGTCGGCGTCGCGCTGACACAGGTGACATCGTCGGAGAGCAGCGCGTCGAGACCGTGCTTGGGCTGGCGTGGAAAGGGCGCCACCAACGTGGCCCGGCTGGCCACGACATGCAGGAGCACCTGGATGCCGGCGAACTGGTGCGGGCCGTAGGCGAGCAGCCAGCGCTGCGTGGGTGCGGGCTTGACCTTGGCCGTTGGCTTCGTGAGCGTCCGCCAGTCGTGCCGAGCAGCCTTGGGCGCGCCCGTGGTGCCGGTGGTGCGGATGACGAGCGGTTGCGGGCCGTCGGATGATCCGACGTCGGTCCCGTCGGGTGCCTCCGCCAGCAGCTCGTCCGGGTGGAGCACCTCGAGCGGGCCGTCCCAGAAGTCGTCGCGCCGGGTCACGATGACGGTGTGCCCGAGCGTGTCGGCCTCGTGGACCAGCTGCCCGCGCATCGGTGTCCGGCTGGTACTGGCATGGTTCCGCCCCGGCCAGCGCCGCGCCGGCGAGCAACCGCAGGACCCACGCCGCGTCGGGTTCCGCCACGGCGAAGCGGGTCACGTCGCGTCGCTGCAAGGCTGCCGCCACGCGTCGGGCGTCACCGAGCAGCTCGCCGTAGGACGGCGCACCCTCCGGCGTCACGACCGCCGGCCGTTCGGCCCCGTCGGCGGCGGCGGCCTCGAGCAGAGAGATCATTCGGTCCGGACTGCCGCGTAGAAGGCCACGACATCGCCGACCGTCTCGGGCAGGTCACCACCGGCCGAGAAGGGATCGGACCCGAACTCGTCCTCCAGCATGGCGGAGAGCTCCGCCGCTTCGAGGGAGTCGAGACCGAGCCCGTCGCCCCACAGGCCTGTGTCGTCGGTCCAGCCCTCGGCGCCCTTGTCGATGCGCCCGAGGAACTCGCCGATGACGGCCTGCGCCGTGTCCTGCTGCGTCCCTGTCTTTTGTGTCCCTGTCTTTGCTTCCACTGTTCCCCTTTCTCTCGAACGGTTGTCGTCGGGTGTCACGGGCCCTTGACGCCGGCGAGGATCCCGTAGCCGAGGGTCTCGTCCTTCCAGAAGTCCTCGAGCACATGCGTCGACTCCACGAAGTCGCAGATGCCCGCGTCGCCGATCAGGCCGCGCAGGGAGTCCTCGTGGTCGTCCACGTTGGCCCGCCAGGCGGCGAACGTGGGCAGTGTCGGCAGGCTGATGTCCGTGGCATCGGTGATCGTCATGCCGAGCGCGTCCAGAGCGGATGTGTATGTGGTGAGGGGTTCCATGTGGGCATCGCCGAAGGCACGCCGGAGGAGGGCGAAGTCCCGGCGACGCTCGCGCACCTCGAGGAACGGGATCTCGCGTTTACGGATGATGTCGCAGAGCACGAGTCGTCCCCCGGGGGAGAGGACGCGGACGCACTCGCGTAGGAGTGCCGGCTTGTCACGCATCAGGTGAGACGACTCCAGCACCCACACGACGTCGTAGCAGCTCGCACCGAGACCGTTGTCGGTCCCGTCGCGCTGCTCGAACGCGGCGCCGGACAGGCCGCGCGTCTCGGCCAGCGCTTGGGCCGCCGCCACCCCGCTCGCGCTCGTCGTGATGCCCAGTACCGATACGCCCCAGTCGGCGACGAGGTCGCACGCCTGGCGGCCGGTCCCGCACCCGACGTCGAGCACCCGCGTCTCGGCCACGACTGCGGCGTGGTCGAGCATGGACCGGGTGAGCGCGTCGGTGGCCTGCTCCAGCGGCGTGTCCGCGGCCTCGAAGAACCCGTAGTGGAACTCTTCTCCCATGATGAGTCGCCAGGCGCGGTGGACGCGGTCATAGTGCGCCGCAGGCGCGTACATGTGGATGCTCTCAGTGCCCATCACCCGTTCCTCCGTCCCTAGCGACGGCGTGGCACGGCCCTGCGGGGCATGCGTCGGCCGTCACGGGCTGTGGATAGAGTTGCCGTCTCCACCTTCTACAAACGGACCAACGGGGTGATGCTTGCGGCTCGTCTTGGCATTTTGCATGCTCGTGCTGCCGTCCCGAATCAAGGGCTGCCTGGGACGACGGCTCCTCGGATGGGAGATTGACCCGACGGCGTACATCGGGCGCAGCATCATCCTTGTGCGCCATTTGTCGATGGGCCCGGAGGCGAGCATCGGCCCGCTGAACGTGATCAGGGACCTCGAGGAGCTCCGCATGGCAGCGGGCGCCAGCATCGCCGCCCGGAACTGGATCACCGGCTTCCCCCGATCGCCGGATCCGGCCACCGACCCCTTCCCGCACTCGCCGAACCGGCGTCCCTCGCTGATCATGGGCACGCGGGCGATGATCACCATGGCCCACGAGATCGACTGCGCCGATCGGGTCGAGATCGGCGACTACAGCTCGCTGGCCGGCTTCCGCTGCACCGTCCTCACCCACAGCCTGAACCTCGTGCGTGACCGTTTCGTCACCGGGACCGTCGAGATAGGCGCCCATGCGGCGGTCATGTCGGGCTCGACCTTGCTGAGCGGGACCAAGGTCCCGGCGCGCTCCATCGTGTCGGCCGGGTCGGTGGTCAACACGCCCCTCACCGAGGAGTTGACGTTCTACAGCGGGAACCCGGCCGAGGCGGTCCGCACCCTGCCCGGGACCCTCGAATTCTTCCACCGAGGTGAGGACGTTTTGGAGGTGGAGGCGTAGGACGCCCGCCCCGCGGTCGTTCCACGTCCGTGACGGTTGACCGAACCACCGCAGAGGCGTCCCTGTACCTCGACCTGCTCAAACGAAGCCTGACCGGGTCCCTGGCCGAGGACAACGACAGCATCCTCGGGGGAGTGCGGACCGCCGGTTCGGCCTCGTGGAAGCGTCGGCTGGCCAACCTGGTGGGCGACTTGGCGGCCCGGGTCAACGTCGAGATCGTCTACAAGAAGCCCTACGACGCCGCGCAGCGCGAGGTCGGCCGCGACTGGCCCTCGCGCGCCGAGTCGATGATCGGCCTGCGCCGCATGGACAACATCGCGCACTGCGTGCAGACCGTGCTCGACGAGGGGGTGGCCGGCGATCTGCTCGAGGCCGGCGTCTGGCGCGGTGGCGCGTGCATCTTCATGAAGGCCAACTTGGTGGCGAACGACGACACGGGCCGCAACGTGTGGGTGGCCGATTCGTTCCAGGGGCTCCCGGCACCCAATGCGACGCTGTACCCCGCCGACAGCGGGGACGACCTGCACACGCGCGGCGGTCTCAGTGTGGGCGCCGATCAGGTGCGGCACAACTTCGAGCGGTACGGCCTGCTCGACGACCGCGTGCGGTTCCTGGTGGGCTGGTTCAAGGACACCCTACCCAGCGCGCCGATCGACGCCCTGGCGGTCATGCGGCTCGACGGCGACATGTACGAGTCGACGTGGCAGGCCATCGAAGCGCTCTATCCCAAGCTCTCTCCGGGGGGCTTCTGCATCATCGACGACTTCGGGAGCCACCAGTCGCAGGCCGGCCAGGCGGTGCTCGACTACCGCCAGGCCCACGGGATCGACGAGGAGATCGTGGACATCGACGGGTTCGGTGCCTACTGGCGGAGGCGGTGGTAGGGCGCCCGGCCTAGCCCCAGCTCCCCGTCCCGCCGGCGAAGCGTTCCTGCAGCTTGCCGGCGAGCCGCGGAAAGCGCTTCTTCACGCGGTCGTACTCCTCGGGCAGCACGATCCGCACGCACTTGGCGCCCTCCTGCAACAATCCGCGGCCGATCGCCATCCGAGCGTTCCTCCGCCGCCAGCGCTCGTAGGCCGCGGCGTCCGACGGCTCGAACGGCGAGGGCAGCGGGGCGGTGCTCGCCTTGCGCTCCCTCCCGTAGGCCCGGCGGAGCTGGCGCGAGATCGGCCTGCCCCGGCTGTCCTGCGCGTAGGGGTAGGGCGGCGCCGGGGGGAGGCTCTCCTCGTACGCGGAGAGGACGGCGGCGTATTCCTTGCACAGCTGCAGCACGACGCTGTCGTCCTGGACCAGGTGCGCGTAGGAGTCGAGGGCCCGCAGTGAGAGCTTCTCCGGCGCGCTCGAGTCGAAGGCGTGGAAATGGAACAGCCGCAGACGTTCGCCGGTCGAAGCGATCCGGTAGCCGTCGGCGTCGAGTGCGAGCGGCCGTTCCCACAGGTTGGCGACGCTGACGTTGTACCCGGCGTGCCGGAAGCTGGCCGCCTGGAAGTGCGAGCTCCCGATGTCCATCCACTTCTGATCGACGAACAGCCCGGCGAGCGGGTCGTAGAGGCATTCGGTGCTGAGGTGGGACCACCACCACTCGAGGGCCCGCAGCGCCCGGCGGTCGACGGCACAGAACCCGAGGTTGTTGACGCCCACCAGCAGGAGGTGGCCGTCGGAGTGGTTGGCGCCCGCAGGCGGCGGCCCGAGGAAGTGGGGTGTGAGGAGGATCCCCTGCGCCGAGCCCGCCAGTGCGCCCGGCAGCTCGGCCATCGGTGCGGTGAGGTAGGTGTCGGGGTCGAGGTAGACGACCTGCTCGGCGTCTTCGAGCAGCCGCTGCAACAGGAGCGGCTTCACCGCCGTCGCGAGCTCCACCAGGTCGTACGACATGGCGAGCTCGCGGACGGTGCGCCGGGAGAGCCCGAGCGAGGCCGTGCTGAGGAAGGCGACACCGGGAGGTTCGGGCAGCCCCTCGTCCTCCGCCACGTCGATGAAGAGAATCCGCAGGATCGCCCCGTCCTCGTGACGCCGCAGGCTCTCGGCGAGGGCGAGCGCCTTCGGGAGGTAGTTCGTCGACAGAATGGTGCAGTAGGTGCGCGTGGCGCTGTTCCGACGGCGTCCGGCGGTTCATACCCTGACAACGCCGGTGGGCCCCCTGGTCCTACGGCCCGTTCCGGCCCCGCCGGGCGGGCGCTCCAACCCCGGGGCGGCTAGAAGAGGGCGGTGAGCCCCGAAGAGTCCCCACCGACCCATTTCCGCCCCGCCACGTACGCCGCCAGCGACGGGGAGCGGCCCGCCGTCATCACCGACTCCGGCCAGGTGGTCACGTTCACCCAGCTCGAGGAGCGCTCGAGCCGGCTGGCCCAGGCCCTCTTCGCCCACGGGCTGCGTCCCGGCGACCACGTGGCCGTGCTCCTGCCCAACGACGACCGGACCCACGAGGTGGCGTTCGCCCTCCAACGCTCGGGTCTCTACTACACGATGGTCAACACGCATCTCGCCGCCGACGAGGCGGCGTACATCGTCGTGGACTGCGGCGCCCGAACGCTGATCACGTCGGAGAAGCTCGCACCCCTGGCGACGGAGCTGGTCGAGCGCACGCCCGACGTGGAGCTGCGGCTCATGATCGGTGCCAACCCCGCGCCAGGACACGCCGCGTACGACGAGTTCGTCGCCGCGTCCCCGGCCGAGCCGCTCGCCGACGAGGTCGAGGGTTCCGCAATGTTGTACTCCTCGGGCACCACCGGCCATCCCAAGGGGATCCGCCGCCCGTTGAGCGGTCACCCCTTCGGCTCGGACGTGGTGCTCTCGGGCATGCTCGGCGGCATCATGGGCTTCCGCCCGGGGGACGTGTACCTCAGCCCGGCTCCGCTCTACCACTCCGCTCCGCTGGTGTGGTCCATGACGGCGCAGCGCATGGGCGGGACGGCCATCGTGATGGAGCACTTCGAACCCGAGCGCTGCCTGGCGCTCATAGAGGAGCACAAGGTCACGCACGCCCAGTTCGTCCCGACCATGTTCGTGCGCATGCTCAAGCTCCCCGACGAGGTCCGGGACAGATACGACCTCTCGTCACTGCGCTCGGTGGTCCACGCCGCCGCGCCGTGCGCCCCCGAGGTCAAGCGCCGCATGATCGAATGGTTCGGGCCGGTGATCCACGAGTACTACTCGGGCACCGAGGGCATGGGCATGACCTGGATCACCGCCGCCGAGGCCCTGACGCATCCGGGCTCGGTGGGCAAGGCCATCTGGGGCGAGGTGCACGTGTGCGGCGACGACGGCGAGGACCTCCCGACCGGAGAGGACGGTGTGGTCTACTTCGGCGGCCGCACGGGGGCCGCCGCCTTCGAGTACAACCACGATCCGGAGAAGACCCGCCAGACCTTCAACGACAAGGGCTGGGCCACGCTGTGGGACGTGGGGCACGTCGACGGCGACGGCTACCTCTACCTGACCGACCGCAAGCTCTTCATGATCGTGTCCGGCGGAGTGAACATCTACCCGCAGGAGATCGAGGACGTCCTCGCGCTGCACCCGGCGGTGGCCGACGTGGCCGTCTTCGGCGTCCCCAACCCCGAAATGGGGGAGGAGGTCAAGGCCGTCGTCCAGCCCGCGCCCGGGGTGATCCCGGGACCGGAGCTCGAAGCCGAGATCATCGCCTTCTGCCGGGCCAACCTGTCGCACTACAAGTGCCCGCGCACGGTCGACTTCACTGACGAGTTGCCCCGGGGCGAGAACGGGAAGCTCTACAAGAAGGCCCTGCGCGAGGCCTACTGGGCCAGCTCGGCCCCCAGCACCACCTGAACCTCGGGCGGCGTCCGCACGTCGGCGTACCAGGCCAACCCGAGTGCCACGACGGCGCCGAACAAGCAGCACGGTGGTGATGCCGACGGCCTCCACCACTGGCCCGATGAGCAGGTTCCCGATGCCGACGGTGCCGCCGAACCCCATCATCCACAAGGCCATGACGCGTCCCCGCACGTTCTCGTGCACCTGGGCCTGCAGCGTGGTGTTCAGCGCCGTGATGAACGCGAAGTAGAAGGCCCCGGTGATGGCCACGCACACGTCGGCCGGCACCGGGCTGCGCTGCAGGGCGAAGCTGCAGAGCGCCACCGAATAGCCCACGAGGCAGACGCGCACGAGCAGCGGCTTGGACGTCCGGGCGAAGACCGTTCCGATGGAGATGGCGCCGGCCAGGGCGCCCGTGCCGAAGGAGGCATACAGGATGCCGTAGTCGGCCGACTTCGAGAGGTCGATGCCCAGGTTGTGGGCGGCCACCACCGGCATCTGCCCGATGAAGGCAAGCGCCAGCAACGAGAAGAGGAACACCGTGACCAGGCAGCGGCCCACCACCCGGTCCTGGCGGGCCACCGTGATGCCGGCCGTCAACTGCCGCCAGCGGCTTGCTCCCGTCGGCACCTGGCGTACGGCGGGCAGCGTCACCGCCATGAGCGCCGCCACCACGAAGAGGTAGGTGGCGGCGTTCCCGGCGAAGATCCAGGCCGGCCCGACCAGCGAGTACAGGAGGCCGCCGATGACCGGCCCGATGACCCGCGACGCGTTCATCTGGGCCGAGTTGAGGGAGATGGCGCCGGGCAGGTCCACCTTGCCCACCAGGCCGGGCAGGACGGCGGAGTAGGCCGGTCCGAACATGGCGCTGCCCGCGCCGACGCCCAGCACCATGACGCACGAGCAGGACGTGCGAGGGGTGCGGGGAGGCGGCCACGAGGGCCACCCCCAGCGAGAACACCAGCTGCTCGACCGACAGGATGATCAGGAAGCGCTTGCGGTCGATCTTGTCCGCCAGCAGCCCGCCCACCATGGGCAGGACGAGGGTGGGGCCCAGCTGGGCGAAGATGATGACGCCGACGAACGTGGCCGAGTGCGTGAGGTCGTAGGCATAGGCACCGAGGACGACGTTCTGCATCCAGGTGCCGATGTTCGAGGCGAAGGCACCCAGGAAGACGATGCGGAAGGTGCGGTGCGACAGGGCCGCCCGTGCGGTGCCGCTGCGGGCAGGGACGGGGCTGTCCCCGTCGACGACCGCATCCTCGATCTCCTCCAGGGAGATGGCGCCGTCGTCGTGCTCGGCGCGGTCGTCGGGGGCGGGCGGCACCGGCCCATGGTACGGGAGCCCCCTTCTCGCCCGTCTGGGGTCAGGGACCGGCGACGGAGCAGATGCTGCCGCAGGGCACGTCGAAGGCCGACACCGGCGCGACCGGGACGGTCAGTTCCGACGCCGCCCCCGAATTGCGTTGTACCTGGTAGATGCCCCCGATCAGGCCCGGGAGCTGGGCGAGCGAGGGGAGGAGGTGCGGCGTGTCGCCGGTGGTGATGGTCACCCGCAGCCGCCAGCCGGTGGGCAGCTCGGCCATGGTCGGGAAGATCGCGATGTCCTGTCGGGTGACCTGCCCGGGCACGATCGGCTGCGACGACGCCTGCGTGAGCGGGTGCACCGGCAGCAGGGTGGCTCCCGAGGACGTCGTCCATGTCCGGCTGGGGTCCAGGGCACGTAGGTCGCCGTCCAGCGCGCCCGACGACAGCGGCACGCTGTCGCCCGACGGCGAGACGGCCTCGACCGTGGCGGCCAGCTCGGTATCGGTGCCGGTCGAGGTCGTATACAACGTCGCGTCGATCGGCCCGGCCACCACCTCGGGCGAGTCGACGGGCGCGGTCGTGTAGGTGAGTGCGCCGGGGCCGGTGCCCAGCGTGACGTCGTTGAGGTCGCAGGGTTCGCCCGTGTCGAGCGACTGGAACCCGAGGGCGAGCAGGCCGGCTCCCCACTGGTCCGTCTGGATGTCGCACGGGCTCGTCGTGCCCGTCCAGGCGACCAGGTCGGAACCGGTCACGGCGGTGGGCGCCGCCGGCGAGAGATCGCCGTCGTTGGGCGACACCGGATCGCTCCCGCTGCGGCCGGGGGCGAAGTAGTACTCGGTGGGATCGGCCTGGGGCAGCGGCCACTGCGCCGCGTCCACCCACGCGCCCCCCGAGTTCTGGATGTCGAGATGCAGCGGTGTCGTCGTCGTGGCCAGCGGCGTGTGCTCGCCCAGCAGCCACGTGTCGAACCACTCGAGCTCCAGCGCCGAGATGTTGACGCCCGTCCCCGTCGTCACGTGCTGCCACGGCCCCATCAGCAGCTGGTAGCGCGGCGTCACCGCCTGGTCGGGCGTCATGGCCGCGTACTGCGACCGGCCGTCGAAGAGGTTCTGCAGGCCGACGTAGTTGAGCGGCTCGCCCTGTTCGAAGAGGTCGTTCCAGCCGCCGACCAGGAAGGCGGGGATCGTCGTCCTTGACGACGGCGGCCAGGTCCTGGGCCGGGCTGCGGGCCGCCCAGTAGCTCTGGTCGAACGCGTCGTCGCCCTGCCCGGTCTCCACGTCGAGGACGAGCTTGAGGAACGACACGAGGACCTGGCTGTGCGCGGCCTCGGTCGGCGCCAGGTTGGCCAGCCCGCTGGCCAGCACCGAGCCGTCGCCGCTCTCGGCCGCCTCCACCAGCGGCTGCAGCGCGGGGTTGGAGAGGTTCAGGCCGGACAGCAGTGCGATGTACGTGGCGGCGAACTCGGTGTCGGGGAGGCCGCCCTGGGTCACCGTGTCGGCGTACAGGTCGTTGCCCGAAATGATCGGGAACATCGCCTTGATCGGTGAATTCGCACCGGCCGCGGCGACCGTCTGGAACTGGTTGATGCCCATGTAGGACTCGCCGAAGAGGCCGACCTCGCCGTTGGACTGGGGCAGGTGCGCCGCCCAGCGCGCCAGCGTGACGCCGTCGGTCGACTGCACGGGGTCGAACAGGTCGAAGGTGCCGCCCGAGTCCCCGGTGCCGCGCACGTCGGCGATGACCACGATGTAGCCCCGGTCGACGAGATACTCGACGTTCGTGTTGGCGATGGCGGACGCGTCGACGATGAACGCCTTGCCGTACGGCGTCTGCTGCAGCAGCACGGGGAAGAGCCCGTTGGCCGGCGTGCTCGCGCCCGCCGTCGTCGGGAAGTACACGTCGGCCCGCAGCACGGTGCCGTCCGACATGGTGACCGGCAGGTCGCGCAACGACCCGGTGCCGTACGTCGCCGGCTGCGGCGACCAGCCGTTGGCGTCGGCCTCCCGGGCCCCCTTGACGGTGTCGGCCGCCGCGGCGCTGCTCGCCCCGAGGTTCTGCCCTGACTTGGTGGCGGGGGCCGGGCCGCTTCCGCCCGGCACGTACGGTGCCAACGCGAAGGCAGAGAGGGTGATGACCAGTGCCAGCCCGCCCATCACCAGGCGCCACGGCACCGTGCCCTTCCAGCAGCCCAGGTATCTGCGTAGCTCTGCCATCCCCCCGGACCTCCGTCCCCCGCCTCGTCGAAGGGAGAACGGCTGTTGGCCTGCTTACCTGCGGTCAGTCCGTCCGGGGCGGTGCGAGGGCGTTCACGAGCAGGGCCACGCCGATCCCGAGGATGAGACCGAAGATCAGGGCCAGCACCGTCCACTCGACCGTCTTGGGCGAGACCGGCTTGCTCGGGACCGTCGCCGACGAGATGACCTGCCCCGCCTCGGTCGTCACCCCCTGCGACGCGTAGAACTGGTAGTTCTGCAGCTGGTTCTGCAACGTCGTGAACTCGCTCTGCAGGTCGCCGAGCTGCGTCTCGTCCGGGGTGACGTTGGTCGTCGCCGGTGCGGAGCGGATCTGGGAGTTCAGGTTGGCGATGGCGAGCTGCAGGGTGTCGATCTTGTTCTGCACCTGCGCCTGTGCCGAGGTGAAGGTGTCCGTCGTCTGCTTCTGCTCGAACGCGATGTAGGCGTTGGCGTAGGCGTTGGCCGCAGCCGCCGCGGCCTGCGGGTCCTTCGAGCGGACCGAGATCTGCACAACGTCGGTCGTGCCGACCTGGACCGCGGTGGCCGAGGGAGCGCCCGGAAGCTTGTCGGCCACGAGCTTGGCCACGGCGGAGCTCTCTATGACCTCGATGCCGTCGGGCACATCGGGGATCGGCGCGATGCCGGCGGGCGAGTTGGCCTCCACCAGTGTCTGGGAGATCGCAGGCTCCAGCAGGACCGATGCCGTCGCCTCGTAGGTGGGCTTGATCAGCACGCAGTAGGCCAGGGTCGCTCCCACGCAGATGGTCGCGACCACCAGGATGGTGACTCTCTTGCGCCACAGGAGCAGGGCGTACTCGCGCAGTCCGGAAGCCTCGGTGCCCGTCGGCGCGGGGCTCCGGTAAGCCCGCAACCCAGGTTGCTCAACCTCGAGAGGATCACTCATCGGTTGCGGAACGTGGGGCAGCGGCACTTCTTGCTCCCATTCGTCCAATCAGATGGGGCAATCGTCGGGGCAGGAGTGCCGTAGGCAATGGAGGCGGCTGCAGTTTCCGTTGCGTGGGGACGACGGTGAAGGAAGACCTCTTCGTGGTCGTGGCGCGCCGGCTCGTCTACGTCGGCCTGGTGCTCCTGCCCTTGTTGCACTACCGGGTCGGCAACGCCTTCGACCTGAGCGACCTGTGCTTCCTGATCGCCGCCGTGTTCATGATCCTGACCCGGCGTCCACCGAAGAAGGCGCCGCCGGCACCCGCGTGGTACTTCGGCTCCTTCGTCTTCGTCCTGGCCGGCGTCGTGGCGTCGTCCCAGGCCGTGTCGAAGGGTGCGTCGCTGCAGGTCGTGGCCAACGCCATCTTCGTGTTCTTCGTGCTGCAGTGGATGCTGCGCCAGCTCCTCGACAGCACGGCCCGCATCCGGGCCGGCATGGTGGCCTTCGTCCTCGGGTCCTCGGTCTCGGCCTTCGTGGCCTTCCTGCAGACGGAGTTCCACGTCTTGGGGTACAGCCATCAGGCCAGCCTCGAGGGCTCGCGCGCCGTGGGGCTGAGCAACCAGCCCAACATCGCCGCCGTGGCCTTCGCCCTGGCCCTTGTCTTCGCCATCGGTCTCGTCGTCGAAATGGGACTGCGCCGCTGCTGGTACCTCGGTGTGTGCATCGCCGTGCTGGCCAGCGCCCTCATCTTCAGCGCCAGCGTCTCGGGCATGTCGAGCACACTCGTGGGTTGTCTCGTGCTGTTCCTCACGCGCGGCTTCCGGTTGCGCACCATCCTCGGCGTGGTGGCCGCCCTGGCCTTCGTCTACGTGATCGCGATCTCGGTGCAGTCGGCCGGCAGCCACTTCAGCCTGAACCCGATCGCTCGTATCGAGCAGACGACGGGCACGAACACGGGGTACAACACCGTCAACCCGCGCGTGGCGACGATCGAGCACTCGTGGAGCGGGATCGTGCAGAGCCCCGTCATCGGGCACGGTCTCGATCAGACGACCATCGACGTGTACTACGACGCCGACGTCGGGGTGGCGTACCCGGCCCACAACATCGTGATCCTGTACTGGTTCGCCGGCGGGATCTTCATGGTGGCTGCCGGCGCGCTGATGATCAGCTCGTCCTTCAACCGCCTGCTGCGCGGTCGTCGGCAGCGCGGCAAGGGATCCGACGGTGCCCTGCGTGACACAGTGCTGGCGGGGTGTGTGACGGTGCTGTTCTTCTCCATGCAGTCCCCCGAGCTCGTCGACCGATGGCTCTGGCTTCCGTTCCTGCTTGCTCTGTGCTTCCGTCCGGGCGCGCCGTCGGCAGGGCCAGGACGCCGCGACATCGCACCCGTCCCCGAACCAGTGCCAGTCGCGGCGGCGGTCTCCGCGCCGGCGCCCGTGCCGGCACGCACGCCGGCCCCCGACGAGACGGCCGACCCCCTGCCCGTCCTGCGCCGGGTCAGCGGGACGGTGCCCGCCGCCGCCCGGACCAGGCGGCCGTCGTGACGACCCGGGCGCCCATCGGCCTGGGTGAGATGTTCGACGACCGCATCCTGGGCCTCGACAGCGCCCACGTGTTCATGGTCAGCGCGCAGGCCGTGGCCTCCCGCTCACGCCTCGTGGCGGAGGTGGGCTGCGGCCGGGGGGCCCTGGTCGACGAGGCGCAGCCGGGAGGCGCCTGGCAGGACCTGCGGGGAGAGGGACGGACCGTCATCGGCATCGACGTCGAGCCGACCGGCCTCGACAACCCCGTCATCGACGAGTTCCGCCTGATCGGGACGGACGGGCGGTGGCCCCTCGATGACGGGTCGGTGGACCTGGCCGTGAGCGACTTCGTCCTGGAGCACGTGACCGACCCGGAGGACTTCGTGCGCGAGCTCAGGCGCGTCCTGCGGCCCGGCGGCGTGTTCATCGCCCGCACCATCAGCCGCCATTCCCTCCTGGCCGCCGCCGCCCGCCTGGTCCCCAACGACCAGCACGCCAGAGCGCTCGAACGCCTGCAACCCGGCCGCGAGGAACGGGACGTCTTCCGCACCGCCTACAAGATGAACACGCGCCGGGACCTTGCCCGCCTGTTCGAGGGCGACTTCGAATTGGCCCTGGCGCGGCGGACCGGGCTGGAGCAGTACTGCAAGCCCTGGCCGCGCCTGGGTCGGGGGGTGGCGCAGCTCGAACGCCACCTGCCCACCTCCATGTGGATGGCGCTGGTCGTCTTCGCCCGCCGCCAGGCCTGAGCCGGTCTTGCGACCTGCGACCTGCGACCTGCGACGTGCGACCTGCGACCTGCGACGTGCGACCTGCGACGTGCGACGTGCGACGTACCGCCTCCTATCCGATGCAGGCGACCAGGGCGTCGCGGACGTGGCCGGCCGTGCGCGGCCAGGTGAACGTCGCCGCGCGGTCGACCCCGGCCCGCAGGTCCTGGTCGCTGGTGCGGCGTGCCTGCGGGACGGCCCGGGCCAGCGACGCGGCGTCCCAGCCGTCCATGACGGTGGCCAGTCCCGCCGTGACCTCGAGCAACGCCGGCTCGGGTGTGACCACCACCGGAATCCCCAGGCGCATCGCCTCCACGGCAGGGAGGCCGAACCCCTCGTAGTCGGAGGGGAAGACGACCAGTGCGGCCGAGGTGAATTGCCGTTCGAACTCGAGGTCACTCAGCCAGGGCCTGAGGGTGACCACGTCCCCGATCCCCCTGGCGGCGGCGCCGGCCGCCACGGCGGCGCGCCCCTCCTCCGGCAAGCCGACGACGACGAGTGGCAGCTCCTCGGCGCGGGAACGGAGAACGGCCCAGGCGTCGAGCACGAGGTCCACGTTCTTGTTCCCCCATTGCCCGAAGGCGAGCGCGTAGTCGGGACCCGGCTGCCGCGGCGGCCAGGTCAGGACGTGGTCCGCGCCCAACTGGGCCACGGTCACCCGGTGGGAGCGCAGAAAGGGGTGTGCTGCCAGCAGGTCGTCATGCGTCCGATACGAGATGCACACGATGGCGTCCGCCTGGCGGTAGCCGATGCCGTAGCTCACCCCGCGCAGCAGGCGCCGCCCGCGGCTGAACTGCTCGGGCCGGGCCTCGTGGCGGAGATCGAGGGCGATGACGGCGCGGGGCAGGGGAGCGGCGCCATGGTCGTGGCCGGCGTCAGTCCGAGGAGGGCATCGGCGTGCAGCCGCCGGCACAGCGCCGGAACCCGGATCTCCATGGCGGCCGACCGGGAACCGTCGACCCGGTGCACCTGCACGCCGTCGCCGACGTCGAGCTCGACGCCCGAGCGGAGCACCAGGTGCAGCTCGTCGTCGAGCCCGAGCCCCACCCACCCCCTGAGCAGGTTCTCCGTGACGACGCCGAGGCTCGTGCCGCGTGCCGGCACGGCGTTGACGACGACGCGCACGGCAGCACGGTATCTGAAGAGGCTCCGCAGGCATCGGGGGTCAAGCCCGTTCTGTAGGGCGTGACCGTGTCACGCCAGCAGCAAGCTTCCCCGTTCCCAAACGTTCAATTGGTATGACCGGAACGGACCAGCTCGGGGCCGTGCCCGCCCCCGCCCCGGCCGCAGCGGCTCCCACCCCCGCGCCCACCCCGGGCACGTTCTCGAGGCGCGGGACCGCATCGTCCCAGCGTGTGATGGTGCTCACCATCGTCGACCAGGGCGCCTCGAGCGTGTCGAACTTCGCTCTCGCCATCATCGTGGCGCACTACAGCTCGGCCAGTGCGTTGGGCGTGTTCGCCATCCTGACCTCGACCTACGTCCTGAGCCAGGGGCTGGTGCGCAGCCTCTCGAGCGACTGCCTGCTCACCCGGTCCGAGACGGACGACGGATCCCGCTCGCGCTACGAGCGCGGTGGGTACCTGGCCGCCATCGTCCTCTCCGTCTCCCTGGCGGCCGTCATCGCGGCGATCAGCGGCCTACTCCCGAGCGAGTTCACGCTGCCGTTCGTCATCTTCGCCGTGTCCTTCCCCCTGATGGCGTGCCAGGACTTTGCCCGGTTCATCGGCATCAGCCGCTACGACCCCGCCTACGCCATCCGGCTCGACGTGGCCTGGCTGGTGCTCTTCCTGCTCGCGTACGTGGTGCTCGAGCAGGAGGGGCTCACGACTTTGGCCTGGCTCTTCGGGGCCTGGAGCGGCGCCGGCGCACTGGTCGGGCTCTGGACGCTGCGCGCCCACTTCGCCCGGGCGAGGCAGCGTCAGCTGCTGCGTTTCTGGGACCGGAGCGAACGCGGCGTCGGCTTGCGCTTCGCCGGCCAGTTCATGCTCGTCACGTCGTGGACGTACTTCGTCTCGTACCTGTTGCTCTTCGTGCTCCCGCTGGCGTCCGTCGGCGTGTTCAAGCTGTCCCAACTCGCCCTCGGGCCCATCACGGTGCTGCTGTCCGGGGTGCAGTCCGCTCTGATCGCGCTGGCCACGAAGCGGTTCCAGGCCGACCCGCACAAGGCGGTCCGCTTCCTCCTCTGGGCGGGTGTGGGCTCCTTCGCGGTCACGATGGCGTGGACGGGCCTCGTCTTCGGGGCGCCGCTCCATGTCATGGCGAGCCTGTTCGGTCAGAACTGGACGGCGGCCCGGGTGATCGTGCCCTACGCGGGGCTCGCCGTCGCGTTCGCCAGCTTCGCCAATGCCGCCATCTCGGGGCTGCGCGCCATGCGGGCTGCCGGCGAGAACCTCCGGCTGTCGGTGGTCATGGTGCCGTTCCTGTTCGTCTTCTGCCTGGGCGGTGCCGAGATCTACGGCACCCGCGGTGCCGCCGGGGGACTGGCGGTCGCCGGCGCCATCTATTCGGTGCTGGCCTGGCGCCTCCTGATGAAGGTGGCCCGCGCCTTCGTCCCGGGGACGAGCGCCGTGGTGACCGATGTCGTGGCGGAGGTCTCGGAGCCGTGACCCGGACCCGGATCCCTACGCCGACGTCGACCGAGTCAGCGCATTCAGCGGTAGGTGACGTCCACCCGCACCGGCGGCACCGCCGCCGCGCCGCCGGGCGAGTCGAGGCGCGCCCGCACCGCAGCGACGTCGCGACAGGCGACCACGTTGAGCGTCGGCGGCAGCCCGTCGGAGTGCCAGGGCGAGAGCTCGCCGTCGAGCAGGTAGATGCCGTAGCCCACCTCCGTCAGGAACGCGCGCACCTCCGCGGGCGTGATGCCGAAGTGCTCGCAGTACCCCGCGTGCTCGAAGAGGAGGACCGGCGCCGCCGCGCCGGTGAGCAGGCGGCGCGCCCCCTGCATGACGCGCAGCTCCGAGCCCTCCACGTCGATCTTGATCAGCGCCGGCGGATCGCCGCCGACGAGCTCGTCGAGAGTGGTGACGGGCACCGTGATGCCCGTCGTGCCCCCGCCCGGCGCCAGGCGGTTGAGCACGTCCCGGTCGAGCACTTCGAACGTGGCCTCGCCCGCCGCGTCGCTGAGCGCCGAGTCGACGACGGTGACGTCGAGGTCGTTCAGTGCCAGGTTGGCGAGCAGGTCCTCGCGCACGGGAGGGAACGGCTCGACCGCCGTGATGCGCACGCCCGGGATCCGCGTCCCGACCAGCGTCGAGAAGACGCCGACGTTGGCACCCACGTCGACGAAGTGGTCACCTGGACGCAGGTAGCGCAGGCAGAACTGCAGCTCCTCCCATTCGTGCACGCCGTCGTAGACCGTCCACACGGCGCTGAACTGGTGCGGGCGCGCCACCAGGCGGGTGCGGCCGTCCACCGTGACCACGGCCTCGCCCGAACCGTCGCGGGTCCTCCAGTGCCACTCGACGCCGCGCCGCTCGGCCGCCATCCGGCCTCCCTTGTTGGCGGGATGCCGGGCGATCGCCCACACCCAGTACACCGATCGCCGCGCCCGGTGCGCCAGCCGCCGCGCCGCGCCGCTGTCCTGCACGTGCCCGTGGCTGCCGGCGCTCACGCGAGGTTTCTAGCAGATCACGACGAAAGCGCCCGGCCGTGACCCGGCTGCCCAGCGCGCTGCGCCCGCTCTTCCCGTGGCTCAAGGCGGGTGTGCTCCATGCCACCCAGGCGGTCAGCCCGCTCACGCGGCGCCTCCCCGGCGCCACGCCACCGCGCCACGTCGCCCGTTCCGCGTCCGACTACGCGCGCGCACCATCCCGGCGGTGGCGTCAAGGTCGTGGAGGTGGTCACCGCGCTGCATCTGGACCGGCCGCTTCCGGCGGGACTGCCCGCCCACCACCGACAATTCGCGGCGCACCGTCGGGCCGACGTGGCGCCCGCAGTCGTCGCCACCGTGCGGCGCGGCCGCGTCCTCGCTCCGTACGGGGCGGTCATGACCGAGGACGACACCCTCCTCTTCGATCTGTCTCCCTACTACGGCGCGGCCACGCCGGCGCAGCATCCCGTCTTCTTGCGCTGCCGCCCGCCGGCCGTCACAGAGGTCCCCGGCTCGGTGGGTGTGCTCACGACACGGGGGAACGACAACTACTACCACTTCCTGTTGGACGTCCTGCCCCGGTTGGAGCTGCTGCGTCGGTCAGGAACGACTCCCGACGCGTATCTCGTCAACCGGGCGACCCGGTTCCAACGGGACCTGCTCGATCACCTCGGCCTGACGGCCGAGCGTTGCCTGGGAGGCGAGCACGTCCGGGCCGACGCGCTGGTGGTGCCGTCCCTGCCCGACGACCAGCTGCGCACCCCGCCCTGGATCGTGCCCTGGCTGCGCGCGCAGTTCCTGCCCGGCGACATCCGCCCGCCGCACCGCCGCCTCTACGTGAGCCGCGGCCAGACCAAGCACACCCGACGGGTCGAGAACGAGGCCGAGGTGCTTGCCGTGCTGGAGCCATTCGGGTTCGAGGCCGTCGACCCCGGCGCGCTGGCGCCCGCCGAGCAGGTGCGCGCGTTCGCCGAGGCCGAGTACATCGTGGGGCCGCACGGAGCCGGCCTCACCAATCTGGCCTTCGCAGCTCCCGGCGCAGCGGTGGTGGAGCTGTTCGCCGGCGACTACGTGAACGAGTGCTTCTGGGCGCTGGCCTCGACAGTCGAGGGCCTGCGCTACCGCTACCTGGTGGGCGACGGCACCCCGGTCCGGTCCCGGCGCAATCGCGGGGTGGCCTCCGACGTCAGGGTGGACCCACAGCAGGTCGTCGTGCTGCTCGACGAGCTCATGCGTCAGAAGGTCGAAGCATGACGCGCCTCGTGGTGCACGACTACTCCGGGCATCCCGGGCAGGCGCAGCTGAGCCGCGCCCTGGCCCGCCGGGGCTTCGACGTCACGCACCAGCACTGCCCGTCGTACGCGACGGGGAAGGGCTCGCTGCAGATCGAGCCGGGTGACCCGGCGACGCTTTCGTTCGAGCCCTGCTCCATGGAGGGCGCGTTCGCCAAGTACGCAGCCTTCACCCGCATCCGCCAGGAGCTCTCCCACGGCCGGCGGGCGGCCCGGGCCATCGCCGCCAAGGAGCCCGCGGTGGCGGTGATCAGCAACGTGCCGCTGCTGGCCCATTCGGTGCTCGCCCGTCGACTGGCGCGCCGCGGCGTGCCGATGGTCTTCTGGCACCAGGACATCTACTCGGAGGCCATCGGGTCGGCGGCGCGCCGGCAATTGCCGATCGTGGGCCCGCTGATCGCCCGGCTGGCGGAGCGCCTCGAGCGCACGATCGCCCGGCGGAGTGCGGCGGTCGTGGCGATCTCGCCGACGTTCCTGGAACGGCTCGCCACCTGGGGCGTCGCCGACAAGGCGACCGTCGTCCCCAACTGGGCGCCCATAGACGAGCTGCCCGTGTGCGCCGCGGACAACTCTTGGCGGTCGCGCCTAGGCCTGTGCGGCCACCCGGTGGTGCTGTATTCGGGCACGTTGGGCCTGAAGCACGACCCGAGCGTGCTGGCGCTGATCGCGGAGCGGTTACGGACCTCGCACCCCGGGGCCCGGGTGGTGGTGATCTCGGAGGGCAAAGGACGCGACTGGCTCGAGGACTGGAAGCGCGACCGGGGGGCGTCCGCGGACAACCTCGTGCTCCTGGACTTCCAGCCGTACGAGGACCTGCCCGCCGTCATGGGGAGCGCCGACGTGCTCGTGGCCGTGCTCGAGCCCGACGCGTCGCGCTTCTCGGTGCCCTCGAAGGTCCTGACCTACCTGTGCGCGGGCCGGGCCATCGTGGGTGTCCTTCCCGCCGACAACTCGGTGGCCGAGATCCTCCTCACACAGGGCGCCGGGGTCGTCGTCGACCCGGCCCGTCGTGACGAGGTCGCTTCAGAGGTGGCCCGGCTCCTCGACGACGAGGCGTGCCGGGGGGCGATGGGCCGCGCCGGCCGGCGCTACGCCGAGCGGGCGTTCAGTCCCGAGACGGCCGCCGATCGCTTCGTCGAGGTCTTCGGCGACCTGGTGGATGAACCGGATGGACCGCTGGCCACCGGCAGACGAACAGTGCGTGACCTGGGGATTTCCTCGCCGGGCCCCAGGTTGATCGACCAGGCCTGTTCGTCCACCGCGGGCGGCGCGACCAGGTCGTCGAACGACAACAAGGTGACCGCTTCTGGGCCGTTCCCCCATCACGTTGGGTAATCGAGGGCTAGGGAGGACATTTCGATGACGAGCGTGTTGGTGACCGGCGCGGGAGGCTTCATCGGTGGCCATCTGGTGGCCCGCCTGCGCGAGCAGGGCGTCGGGGACATCCGTGGCGTGGACCGGGCCCCTCTGCACGAGTGGTATCAGCGCTTCGACGACGTCGACAACCGGAGCGCGGACCTGCAGGACCTGGCGGCCTGTCGAAGCGCCTGCGAGGGCGTCGACGTCGTCTACAACCTCGCCGCCGACATGGGCGGGATGGGGTTCATCGAGAACAACAAGGGGCTGTGCATGCTGTCGGTGCTGATCTCCACCCACATGCTGGAGGCGGCGCGCCAGGCGGGGGCCCGGCGCTTCTTCTACTCGTCGTCGGCCTGCGTCTACGCGGCCGGGAAGCAGGAGTCGCCCGAGGTCGAGCCGTTGCGCGAGTCCGACGCCTACCCGGCCATGCCCGAGGACGGGTACGGCTGGGAGAAATTGTTCAGTGAGCGGATGGCGCGCCACTACTACGAGGACTTCGGGCTCGAGACGCGGGTGGCCCGCTACCACAACGTGTACGGACCGCACGGAACATTCGACGGCGGGCGGGAGAAGGCCCCCGCCGCCATCTGCCGCAAGGTCGCCGCGGCGGTGCTCGACGGTTCCGAGGAGATCGAGATCTGGGGAGACGGGAAGCAGGCGCGCAGTTTCACCTACATCGACGACTGCGTGGAGGGCACGCTGCGCCTGACGGCAAGCGACGTGCGCGAGCCGCTCAACATCGGCTCCGAGCAGCTCGTGACCATCAACGAGCTGGTCGACATGGTCGAGGGGATCGCCGGCATTTCGCTCAAGCGCAACTACAACCTGACGGCGCCCCAGGGCGTGCGGGGCCGCAACAGCGACAACGGCCTCATTGCCGACCGCCTCGATTGGACGCCGTCGGTGAGCCTCCAGAACGGCCTGCTGCACACCTACCGATGGATCTTCAATGAGATGTCAGCCGGTGCGGCCCAACGCGGTCGCACCAGTGCCTGACGCACGCCCGGACGAGCGCGGCTGAGATGCGGCTCGCCTTCGCCTACGCGTTCGCATTCCTACCCATGCCGCTCAAGCGGCTGGTCGCGCAGTGGGTCTACGGCTGGGACATCCACCCGACCGCGTACATCGGCCCGAGCGTGCTGACGGTGCGCCACGTGTCCATGGGTCCCGGTGCCTCCATCGGCGGTCGCAACACGATCACCAACCTCGACGAGCTGCGCATGGGGGAAGGCGCGGTCATCGGATCGGGGAACATGGTCAAGGGCTGGTGGGACCATCCGACCGAGGCCTTGGCCCAGCGCAACCCCTCTCTCCTGCTCGGGGACCACGCCCAAATCGCGTCGTACCACTACATCGACTGCGTCGACACCTTGGAGCTCGGACCGCACGCCGCCGTCGCCGGCTTCCGGTCGACCGTGTTGACCCACTCCATCGACCTCATGCGGGACAAGTACGTCGTCGGCCCCGTCGTCCTCGGCGAGTGTGCGGTGGTCATGTCCGGCTGCATGCTGCTCGCCGGCACACGGGTCCCGCCACGCAGCATCGTCTCTGCCGGTTCCGTCGTCGACACCAAACTTTCCGGCGAGCAGACGCTGTTCCGTGGCAACCCCGCCGTGGCGGTCCGTGATCTCCCGGACAGGTTGGGCTTCTTCCACAGGGGACGGGTGCCCAGCCACGCCGCCGGCACCGAGCGCTGACGCCGGCGGCGTGGTGTTCTGGACCGTCACCCGAGGAAGGTCCGGCGTGGGAGGTGCGGCAGTCTCGGGCACAACAACAGAACGGTCGGTCGGCCTCGGGAGGCCGGCGAGAAATGTTCGGACGTCGCTATTCGATGGAGGACACCCGTGCGTCGGCCAGAGGGCCGTTGGCGCGCAAGGCCGAGACGACACCCGCCGCGGCGGCAATGCCGGCGAGGACGTAGGCGGTCACGGTGAACGCGTGCTGTGCGCCGCTCGTCCCGGCGCTGTCGCCTCCCGCCACGACGAACACGGTGCCCGTCAGGGCCAACCCCAGGGCCGTTCCCATGCCGCGGGTCATGTTGAGGACGCCGGAGGCCATGCCGGCCTGCTGGCCCGGGGCGGCGCCCATGATCGACGCGTTGTTCGGTGAGGTGAAGAGCCCCAGGCCGACACCGATCACCGCCAACAGGACCAGGAATCCGGCGGTGGAAGGGCGGAGTGAGCCCAGCAGCGCCAGTCCCACAGCGACAAGAGCCATGCCGCTCACGGTGAGAGGGCGCGCCCCGAGGCGGTCCGCCCAGCGTCCGGCCAGCGGCGCCACGACACCGAACGCCAACGGCATGGCCATGAGCTCCAGACCGGATCGGGCCACACCCAGGCCGAGCCCCCGCTGCAAGTAGAAGGGGACCAGCAGCAGGACCCCGAACATCACCAGATAGGAACCGACGCCGCTGGCGATCCCCGTCGAGAAGCGGGCATTGCGGAACAGCCCGAGGTCGAGCATGGGGTCGTTGTCCCGTCGCTCGTGCCAGATGAACAGCGCCACCAACACGGCGGCGGCCGCAAAGAGCCCGATGATGAGGCCCGAGTTCCAGCCCAGCTCGGCTCCGAACGAGATGGCCGACAGGAGCGCCACCACCGCCGGGAAGAAGATCCCGAGCCCAGCTCCAGTCGAAACGGACCCGCGCCATGAGGTCGCGGCTGCGCGGCACCAGCAGAATGGCGGCGACGGCGCCGAAGATCCCGAAGGGGACGTTGACGAAGAAGATCAGGCGCCACCCGCCGGCGGCGAGGAGCAGCCCGCCGATCGTCGGACCGAGGGCGAGACCCAGCGCCTGGGCCGTACCCTGCAGGCCGATGGCCCGCCCCAGCGCCCGAGCGGGGACGACCAGCACGATGATGGCCAGGCTGTTGGCCTGCAACATCGCCGCGCCGACCGCCTGCAGCGCCCGGAAGCCGCAGAGCGCCGCCAGCCCCGGAGCGAGGCCGCACAGCACCGACGCCAGCGTGAAGATCACGAAGCCGTAGACGTACAGGAGCTTGCGGCCCCACATGTCGGCGAAACGCCCGACGGCGACGACGGTGGCCACCAGCACCAGCAGGTAGGACAGGCCGACCCACGTGACGGCGCCGATGGAGGCGTCGAAGGTGTGCTGCAGGGTCGGCAGGGCGACGGTGACGATGGACGCGTCCAGCTGGCCCATGAACGCGCCGACGCAGACCGCGGCCACGGCGAACCAGTGGGCGTCGCGGCGTTCCCGTATGGCTTCGGGCCGCCGGGGCTCGACCAGCAGCCGGTCCCACAGACGCTGCGTCATGGCGTGGGCGAACCGCCCCAGGTGACGAGGGCGCTCGACCTGATGTCGCGTGACGACGTGCCGACGAGCACCTCGTAGCGACCGGGGTCGCTGCGCCACGCGTGCGTGTCGGTGTCCCAGTAGCGGAAGGCGGCGGCGCCCAGCGGCACGCGTACGGTCGTACGGGCCGCCGGGGTCGAGGGTGACCTTGGCGAACCCGGCCAGCTCTCGGTCGGGCCGGCGGACCCGCGACTCCGGGGCCCGCACGTAGACCTGCACCACCTCGGTGCCCCGCCTGGGCCCGTTGTTCACCAGGGTCACCTCGACGCCGACCTCGACCTCGTCGCCCTCGCCGTTTTCGTGCACCTGCACGTCGGTCGAACGCGATGTCGCCGTAGGAGAGCCCGAAGCCGAACGGGAAGAGGGCGATCCAGCTGGGTCGTCTCGTAGAAGCGGTAGCCCACCAGGACGCCCTCCCCGTAGACGACCTTGCCCTCTATGCCCGGATACCGCTCGCCCTCGAGCGCGAGCCCCGCCGGACCATCCTCCACGCGGGCGGGGAACGTCACCGGCAGCCGTCCCGACGGCTCGGCCAGCCCGACCAGCATGTCGGCCAGGGCGTCCGCGCCCTCCTCGCCCGGGTACCAGGTCATGAGGACGGCCCCGGCCCGAGAGGCCCAGGGCATGTCGACGGGGGAGCCTGCGTTGACGACCACGACGGTGCGCGCGGTTGACCTCGAGCACGGCCTCGACCAGCTCGCGCTGGCGACCGGGCAGAGACAGGTCGGGGCGGTCGTGCCCCTCGGACTCCCATTGCCCGTTGGAGCCGACGACGACCACGGCGACGTCGGCCTCGGCGGCGGCGGCAACCGCACGCTCGAACTCGTCGCCCGTGTCCGGGGGCGAGGCGCCGAGGCGCGCTCCCATGATCGGGGACGAGGACGACCGCGGCCAGACGTCGACGGCGAGCTCGTAGGAGCGCCCGGCGGCGAGGTCGAACGTCACCTCGACCGGCTCGCTGCCCGCCGCCGTAGAAGCTGGAACCACGCGACGGGCTCGGTGTTGTCGACGACGACCTCGCCCGTCGAGGCGGAGGACGGCCCGTCCGGCGCTCTCGAGCCCGAGCCGCCACGCGCCCGACACGTCGGGCACGAACGTCGCGGACAGCCGGACCGAGCACGCCCCGATGGTGAGCCCGGCTGCGGAGGCGGCCGATCCACAGCACCCGAGCGGTATGCGCCGACTCCGTCGCCACCGGAGCACCGGCCAGTTCGGGGTTGTCGAAGTACTCGATCCGAATGGTCCCGGCGTGGCCCGCCGTGAGCAGCCGCAGGTCGATGGCCGGGAGGCCGCGGTCGATCCGGCAGCCCAGCTCCGACGCGGACGGACGCGCCCGGCAGCCGCTCCGCCAGCGCCTCGTCCACGCGCCGCCGCCGGTGCGGGGTCACCTCGGAGCTGCCGCCGCCCATGGCGAGCTGGGCCGCGTTGGGCCCGATGACGGCGACGCTGCGCACGCCACCGTCCGCGGGTCCAGCGGCAGCAGCCCGTCGTTGACCAGCAGGACGGTGCCCTCCGCCGCCACCCGGCGCGCCACCGCCCGCCGCCCGGGGTCGTCCTCCTCCAGCTCGTCGGAGCTCGTCTCGTTGCCGCCGAGGATCCCCACCCGTCCCATGAGCCGCAGGACGTGGCGCACCTGCCCGTCGACCACCGACTCGTCGACCTCGCCGGCGCGCACCGCCGCGGCCAAGGAGGGTCCGAGCCAGGCCGATGGACCCGGCATCTCGAGGTCGAGCCCGGCCAGCGCGGCCGGCGCGGTGGAGTGCGTCCCGAACCAGTCGGACATGACGAGCCCGTCGAAGCCCCACTCGCGCCGCAGCACGCCGCCGATCAGGTCCGGCTGCTCGCCGCAGTAGACGCCGTTGACCTTGTTGTAGGCGGTCATCACGGACCAGACGCCGGCCTCCTGTACCGCGTGTTCGAAGGCGACGAGGTGGATCTCCCGCAGGGTGCGCTCGTCGACCTCGGCGCTGATCGTCATCCGCTCGTGCTCCTGGTCGTTGCAGGCGAAGTGCTTTATGCAGCAGGCGACGCCGCCCGCCTGCACACCCGAGACGTAGGCGCCGGCGATGCGGGCCGTGAGCAGCGGGTCCTCGGAGAAGGACTCGAAGGTGCGGCCGGCCAGCGGCGTGCGCACGATGCACACCGTCGGGCCGAGCAACACGTGCACGTTCTTGGAGCGGGCCTCGGCGGCCAGCACGTCGCCGAGCTGGCGGACGAGGTCGGGGTTCCACGTCGACCCGATGGCCATGCCGCAGGGGAGCGACAGCGAGCGCCGGCCGATCAGGCTGTCGCCCCGGACGCCCGACGGGCCGTCGGACACCTTGAGGGCCGGGATGCCCAGGCGCTCGACCGGCGGCAGGTACCACATGTTGGCGCCGGCGGTCAGTGAGGCCTTCTCGTCGAGGGTCATGGCGCCGACGAGGCGCTCGATCTCGCTCTCCATCGTCGCTCGTGTGCGTGTCCGTGTGCGTCTCCGTGTCGGTCTGCGTGTCCACGTCCATGCCAGAGGTCATATCACCATGTGTCGACGAAGGGTCGACGACCACCGGCAGGCCGCCCGGACGGCCCCGCCCGGCTCCGTGCGGCCCGGCCGCATCGAGGGCGTGCACGAAGCGGCGCCGGGTCACGGCCGGGTCGATCACGTCGTCGATCTCGAAGTGCTCGGCCACGTGGACCGCCTTCCCGTGCTCGTAGGCGCGGGCAACCATGGTGTCGAAGGCGGCGGCGCGCTCGTCGGGGTCGTCTATGAGGTCGAGCTCCCGCCGGAAGCCGAGGCGCACCGCCCCCTCGAGGCCCATGCCGCCGAGCTCGCCGGTCGGCCAGGCCACGGTGAACAGCGGCCGGCGGAAGCTGCCGCCGGCCATGGCCTGTGCGCCCAGCCCGTAGGCCTTGCGCAGGATCACGCAGGCGAAGGGCACGGTCAGCGACGCGCCCACCACGAACATGCGGCTGACGTGGCGCACGAGCGCCGTCTCCTCCGCCTCGGGCCCCACCATGAACCCCGGCGTGTCGCACAGCGAGAGGATCGGCAGCCCGAAGGCCTCGCACAGCTGCAGGAAGCGGGCCGCCTTGTCGGCGTTGGCCGCGTCGATGGCGCCGGCCAGGTGCATCGGGTTGTTGGCGATCACCCCGACCGCCCGGCCCTCGACCCGGGCCAGCGCCGTCACCATGCCCGGGGCGAACGACGGCCGGAGCTCGAGGACGGACCCCTCGTCGGCCAGCAACTCGACCGCCCGCCTGCACGTCGTAGACCCGCCGGCGGTCGGGCGGGACGACGTCGCGCAGGCGGTCCTGGTCCGGCGCCGTCCACTCCCGCACGTCCCCCTGGAAGTAGGCCAGGTAGCGGCGGGCCACCTCGACGGCCTCCTTCTCGTCGGCGCAGAGGACATCGACGACCCCGTTCGGCACCTGCACCGACACCGGCCCGATCTCCTCCGGGCGGTACACGCCGAGCCCGCCCCCCTCGATCATGGCCGGGCCACCCATGCCGATGTTGGCGTCGGGAGTGGCGATGATGACGTGGCAGCATCCCAGCAGCGCGGCGTTGCCGGCGAAGCAGCGTCCCGACACCACGCCGACCAGCGGCACCTTGCCGCTCAGCGCGCCGAACAACGCGAAGGCCTCGGTGTCGAGCCCGGTCACGACGGCCATGTCCGTGTCGCCCGGGCGCCCGCCGCCGCCCTCGGCGAAGAGCACCACGGGGAGGCGCAGGCGTTCGACGAGCTCGAAGAGGCGGTCCTTCTTGCGGTGGTTCATCTGGCCCTGGGTGCCGGCCAGGACGGAATAGTCGTACGACAGCACGGCGCAGCGCGACCGTTCATCGTCGAAGAGGTCGCCGTTGACCCGGCCGATGCCGGCCACCAGGCCGTCGGCCGGCGTGTTGGCGACGAGGTCCTCGGTGCTCCGGCGCGCCCGTTGGGCCGCGATGACGAGGCCGCCGTACTCCTCGAAGCTGTCGGGGTCGCAGAGGTCCTCGATGTTCTCCCGGGCCGTCCGTCGCCCACCCGCATGCCGGCGCTCGGTCGCCGCCGGCCGGCCCTCGTCGAGGGTGGCGGCCACCCGGGCGCGCAGCTCGGCGAGCTCGGGACGGACCTCGACGGCCTGTTCGCCGACCACGCGATCCGGGGCGTCCTCGTCTTCCGCAGGGGGCACCGGCGCAGCGTCGTCCTCGTCGATCAGGAGCAGCACGTCGCCGGCCTGCACCGCGTCGCCCTCGGCGACGGCGACCGCACGCACCGCACCGGGCGCCGCCGCCTCCACGACGTGCTCCATCTTCATGGACTCGAGCACGACGAGGAGGGTGCCCGGCCTGCACCCGGTCGCCGGGGCGCACGTCGACGCGGAGCACGGTGCCGGCGAAGGGCACCGTGAGCTCGGTCAGCCCTCCCACAGGGGCGCGGGCACCTCGAAGCCGACGTCGGTGCCCCAGGTGTTGCGGTAGGAGACCTCGTGGACCGGGCGCCGCGGGGCGACACCCCAGGTGCCCGTCGGGTAGCCGAAGCTCACCGTGCCCGAGAGGATCCAGCCCTCGTCGTCGGGGACGCTCGAGGATCTCGAAGGTCTCGGTCGGGTGGAAGAACTGCAGCAGCGCGGTCAGGCAGCTGCCGACGCCCTCGGCCCGGGCGGCGAGCATGGCGTTCCAGACGGCGGGGTAGATGGAGCCACCCGTCGGGTCGTACTGGCTGAAGGGGAACAGGAACAGCGGGACCGTCTCGAAGTTGTCGGCCAGCCACTGGGCCGAGCGCTGCACCTTGAACATCTGGACGGACTCGGGGGCGTCGGGGTCGGCGGCTGCGGCGTCGAGCTGCTCCTTGTAGACCGTCTTCCACAGCTCGCCCATGGCGTGCTGGTACAGCGGGGCCAGGGCGGCCTTCTTGGCCGGGTCGTCGACCCAGAGGAAACGCCAGTTCTGCTGGTTGCCGCCCGACGGGGCCCGGATGGCCGCATCGAGGATGCGGGCCTGCACGTCGTGGGGGATCGGGTCGGGCCTGACCCGTCGCATCGCACGCGTCGTGTACAGCGCTTCGTGGAGATCCATAGGAACGGCACCTTACGCCGCCCGGGGAGCGTGGGCGGGGCCCGCCAAGATGGCGCGCGCGAGCGGATTCAGCGGTTTGGTGGAGATATCACCGTGGCCGTCGCCACGGGTCTCCGCTCCGGGGCGGGCAACGGCGTCCCGCCCCGTCGCACCTCGGCCAGTAGCGGCCGCGCCGCCAGCACGACGCCCGGGATGACGAGCGCCGCCTGCCAGAACCAGGCGGGAAGGGACCAGGTCGTCTGCCACGTCAACAATGCGGCCGCGAGGACCCCAGCCCAGGGCAGGAGCTGGCCGGGCGTTCTTCCGGTCCGGGCCCCGTCGATGAGCGCCAGCAGGGCAAGGCCGACGGCCACCCAGGGGACCACCTTGCCCAACGACCCGGGCAGGACGATCTCACCCACGAACGCCGTGGGCACGACGATGAGCCAGGCGATGAGCGAACGGCGGACCTGGCCGCGAACGACGTCGAGAAGGAGCAGTGACACCGACAGCGCCATGAAGTAGTACTCGAAGATCTGCTGTTCGAACACCAGTCGGAGGCTGAGCGAGACGGCGACCAGCGAGACGAGGGCCACCGGTCCGAAGGCGGCAGGGCCCGTGGCCCGCACCGCCCACCACGCAATGATCGCCGTGAGCACGAGGGGCGTGATCCGGGAGAGGATGAGCAGTGGGGTCCCGTGGAGTCCTAGATCCGACAGGAAGCTGCCCCCGATCCCGCCGGTGCTCCCGGTCCCGAAGAAGATCGAGTGTGTGGCGCTCCCTGCGCTGAAGACGCTGAGTGGAAGGGCGATGGCGGCGAGGGTGATGGCCGCCGCTGCGCCGTAGGCGACGCGGCGGTTGCGTGGGGCCACGACAAGAAGCGGGACCGCCACCAGAAGCGCGTATTGCTGCGAGAGGCAGGCCAGGGCGATCAGGACACCACAGCTTCGCCACGAGCCTCGCAGCGCGCACGCCGTGGCTGCCAGTGCGAACCCCATCGCCATGAGATCCTCGGGGTGGAACGTGCTCTCGACGCAGGTCCAGACGGGGGGCAGGCACGCGAGGACGATCACGGTGGCTGGTTCCCAGCCGCGGCGCCCGCGCCCGGTGGCCCGCAGCAGCGAGACAGCTCCCGCCAACAGCACCAGCCAGCCGAGATAGGCGATCCGCAGCGTGGTGACGAGGACGCGGGCCTGAGCCGACCATGTGTTGATCGCGATGAACGCGCGGTCGCACCGGGAGCCCATGGCGCGACGCGGTGGAAAGGGCACGGTGTGCCCGACGTGGGCGATGGCCACGATGCCCCCTGAGACCAGCGGGTAGAGGGGGGCCGTCACACGGAAGCCCTTTGGAAACGCGCAGGCCACCTGGCCGTGCCCGATGGCCCACGTGGAGAAGACGGACTCGAACGTGTCGTTGCCCGAAAAGCCCCCGAGGCACTGGACCAGCAGGACGAACAGTGCGCTGGCCACTGCCCACCCCAGTGCGCAGGCCCATCCCGAGAGCGGCCGGTCCAGCCAGACAGAGACTCGTCGTGCTGCCGTCGGGCCGCCGAGATCACCCCTCACCTCCGGATTATCGCAGCCGGCGGGCCGGCGACTGGTCACACGTGCCGACGTGACCGGCGTCGCAACCAAGGGGAACGGTCCGTGGTCAACGCACGGCGGCCAGGCAGACGCTGGCGCTGGCGCCGAAACTCTGCGCGGGATCGTACGCGGTGCCGTACGCACCCGGTGGCGCGATCCACACGTGGCCGGACGAGTCGTATTCAATGACGTACAGCGTCGTGGGCGGCGGCGTGCTCAGGTACGGGCCCTCGCCGCCGGCGGCCGAGGTGAGGGGACCGAAGTTGGCGACGTAGGTGGAAGCGCTCCAGGGCGAGGGGGGCGACGGGTAGGAACCCTTCTCGGCCATGTACGCATCGAGCGCCGCTTCGAGCGTCCGCGGCATCGGACTCGCAGGCGGCCACCGACGCCGACGACCCTTGCGGGACGGTGACCGCCGTGGTCGTCGAGGTCGTCGACGAGGTCGAGGTCGAGGTCGACGTCGAGGCGGCCGTCGGCGTCGAGGCCGAGCTGCAGGCCGGAACCACGGCGAGGAGCACCAGGAGGCCGAGCACCACGGCCTGACGATGTCCCGGCGACAGAGGGCGAACCGGCGTGTGCTCTGCCATGTCCACGGGGTGCCTCCTGGGATCCGGGCGGTGACGCATCATGGCACCCGAGGGGAGATGCGGTCAGGCCGTGGCGCCCTCGTTCAGCCGCTGCAGGCGCTCCAACGCGTCCACGTATTCCTCGACCATGCCGAGCACGACGTCCTTCGTCCGCCGCACCGACGTGGCGGCACCGATGATCTGGCCCGCCGGGTTGAAGTTCACGTCACGGGCCTCTTCGGGGTAGGCGTGGCCGCGCGACACGCACTCGATAGCCACCATCATCTGCAGCGGCATGCCCAGCGGCTTGGGGTTGCCCGGCGCGTCCCAGGCGTCCGTCCAGTCGTTCTTCAGGAGCCGGCACGGCTTCCCGGTGAACGAGCGCGAGCGCACCGTGTCGCGTGACGTCGCCTTCAGGTACGACTCCATCTGCTTCGGCGGCACGTCGGCCTCCTCGACGGTCAGCCACAGCGAGCCGGTCCAGACGCCCGCCGCGCCCATGACCATGGCCGCCGCCATCTGGCGGCCCGAGCCCACGCCGCCGGCGGCGAGCACCGGCAGGGGGGCGACGGCGTCGATGACCTCGGGCCACAGCACGATGGAGCCGACGTCGCCGGTGTGGCCCCCGCCCTCGGAGCCCTGGCAGATGACGATGTCGACGCCGGCCGCCTTGTGGTTCAGCGCGTGCTTCACCGAGCCGGCCAGCGCGGCGATCAGCATCCCGTGCTCGTGCACCTGGTCGATGACGTCGTCGGGTGGCGTCCCGAGCGCGTTGGCCACCAGCGCCACCTTCTCGTGGCGCAGGATGACCTCGACCAGCGGCGCCGCGGTCGCCGCGGTCCACCCGAGCAGCTCGCGCTTGGGCCCGCCTTCGAGCTCGGGTACCCCGTGGTCGGCCAGGATCTTCTTGGCGAAGGTGCGGTGCTCCTCGGGGATCATCGCCTTGAGCTCTTCCTCGAGCTTCACCGGGTCGAGCTCGCCCATGCCCTCGTACTTGCCGGGGATGACGATGTCGACGCCGTAGGGGCGGTCGCCCACGTGCTCGTCGAGCCAGGTGAGCTCCACCTCGAGCTCGTCGGCGCTGAAGCCGACGGCGCCGAGGACGCCGAGGCCGCCGGCGTTGCTCACCGCGGCGGCGACGTCACGGCAGTGCGTGAAGGCGAAGATCGGGAACTCGATACCCAGGCGTTCGCACAGCTCGTTGTGCACGGGGATTCCTCCTGATTGGCCGGCTCGGTGCCGGGCGGTTGCCCGGGGCGTCCCCGGGAACTAGAACAGATTCTACTTTTGATCGGCCGGTCCCGCAGATCCGGCCGCCAGCATCAGTCGACAGCATGCCAGTCCGGTCCGGCAGAGTCAGGGGAGGAGCAGCCAGCAATGCCCATCCGCACCGAACCTGTGCTCCCCGAGGAGGACTGGCAGCTCCGCCTCGAACCGCCCGAGGACGGCTCGGGCGTGGGCACGCTCACGCTCGCCTATCCCGAGAAGCTCAACATGTGGTCGTGGGAGGCCACGCGGCAGCTGGGCGTCCTGGCCGACCGCGCCCGCTTCGACGACCGCATCCGCGTCCTCCTGGTCAAGGCCGAGGGCCGGGCCTTCTGTGCCGGTGTGGACCTCGGCATGCCCGAGGACCGGGTGACGGGCCGCTCGCCGGCCGAGAAGGTGCGCAACTACTACGAAGGCATCCGCTGGGTGCACGAGCGTTTCCGCGTCTTTCACGACCTGCCCCAGCCCATCGTCGCCGCCGTGCAGGGGTACTGCCTCGGCTTCGGCTTCGAGCTCGCGCTCATGTGCGACATCCGGGTGGCGGCCGACGATGCGCTCTTCGCGCTGCCCGAGGCGCAGGTGGGTGTGTCCATCGACGCCGGCGGCGACCTCCGGCTGGCCCACGAGATCGGGGCCGGCCACGCCAAGCTGCTCGCGCTGACGGGCCGCCGCATCACGGCCGCGGAGGCCGAGCGCCTCGGCGTCGTGCAGCAGGTGACGACGCGCGACGAGCTCGTGCCGGCGGCGCTGGCCATCGCCACCGAGATCGCCGCCAACGCGCCGCTCGCCGTGCAGTCGATCAAGCGCACCATCGACGCCTTCGCCTACCGGGGCCTCTCGGAGGCATTGCGCTTCGAGGCGCTCAGTGCGTCGGTCGAATTCGTGAGCGAGGACATGCCGGCGGGCTACGCGGCCAAGGCCAAGAAGCAACAGGCCGAATTCGAGGGCAAGTAGTCGCCGTGGGACTGCCGGAGCCGCCGCCGGCGGGGTCACCCTTCCTTCCGCCCGACACCTTCGACGGGACGACGGCCATCGTGACCGGTGCCGGCACCGGCCTCGGTCGGGCCATCGCCGTCGAGCTGGCCCGGGCCGGCGCGGCCATCGGTGTCATTTCGCGTGCGGAGGAGCACCGCCTGGCCGGCGTGGCCGCCGTCGAAGCGGTGGGCGGCCGGGCGGCGCACGCGCCGGCCGACATCCGCGAGCCCGAGCAGATCGCCGAGGCGTTCGACGCCGTGGAGCAGGCACTCGGGCCCGCCACGGTCCTCGTCAACAACGCCGCGGCCAACTTCCCCGTGCTGGCCGCTTCCATGCGGCCCAACGCCTTCCGCTCGGTCACCAACATCGTGCTCGACGGGACGTTCTTCTGCAGTCAGGAGCTGCAGCGCCGGCTGGTGGCGCGGGGCGCGGGCGGGGGCGCCATCGTCAACATCTTGGCCACGCAGTCCTTCACCGGCGGCCCGGGCATGGCGCACAACGCCGCCGCCAAGGCGGGGGTGGGCAACCTGACCAAGTCTCTCGCGGTCGAATGGGCCCCCGACGGCATCCGGGTCAATGCGCTGGCGCCGGGGCTCTTCCCCCACGAGGACATGCGCGACGACCTCAAGGCCCTCCGTCCGGAGGGAGAGTCGGTCGACGCCAAGAGGAGTCCGGCGGGACGGCTCGGCCGGCTGCACGAATTGGGCTGGGCCGTCACGTGGCTCTGCTCGCCCTACGCCGCCTTCGTCACGGGCCACACTCTGGTGGTGGACGGGGCCAACTGGTTGCGCCGTGACTTCGTGATGCCCGAGTTCACGCCGGTGGCCGACCAGCTGTCGCAGGTGCTGCGCCCCGCCGACTGATCAGGCGATCTGCTCCTCTTCCTGCTCCTGGTCGGCGAACTGCGTGCGGTAGAGCTCGGCGTACAGGCCGTTGCTGGCCAGCAGGCTGGCGTGGGTGCCCCGCTCGACGATGCGGCCGTCGTCGATCACCAACAGCTCGTCGGCCTCGCGCACCGTGGAGAGCCGGTGGGCGATGACGAGGGAGGTGCGGCCCGCCAGCGTCTCGCGCAGGGCGCGCTGCACGGCCGCCTCGGATTCGGAGTCCAGGTGCGCCGTCGCCTCGTCCAACACCACGATGTCGGGGGCCTTGAGGATGAGGCGGGCCAGGGCGACGCGTTGCTTCTCGCCACCCGAGAGCCGGTAGCCCCGCTCGCCGATCACGGTGTCGAGACCATCGGGCAGCTCTCCGACGATGTGCCCGATCTGTGCCTGGGCCAGGGCGTCCAAGACATCGGACTCGCTCGCGTCCGGGCGGGCGTAGAGGAGGTTGGCCCGCAGCGTGTCGTGGAAGAGGTGGGGGTCCTGGCTCACGACGCCGACGACGTCGCGCACCGAGGCCATGGTGGCGCGCCGCACGTCGATGCCGCTCAGGCGCACCGACCCCGCCGTGACGTCGTAGAGGCGCGGCACCAGGCTCGAGATGGTCGTCTTGCCGGCACCGGACGGGCCCACCAGTGCGACCATCCGGCCGGGCTCGACGGTGAAGGAGACGTCGTGGAGCACCTCCCCCCGCTGGCCCGCTTCGAGCACCGCCACCGACTCGAGCGAGGCCAGCGAGACCTCTTCGGCGCTCGGGTACGTGAAGTCGACATCCTCGAACGCGATGGAGGCGTTGCCGCGCGGGACGTCGACCGCATCGGGGTCCTCTTCGATCATGGGTTCGATGTCGAGGACCTCGAAGATGCGCTCGAAGGAGACGAGGGCGGTCATCACATCGAGGTTGACGTTCGAGAGCTGGGTCAGCGGCTGGTAGAGGCGTGTCAGGTAGCTGGCCAAAGCGACGACGGTGCCGACTTGCAGCTCGCCGTGCACGGCGGCGATGCCGCCAAACCCGTAGACCAGCGCCGTGGCCAGCGCCGCCGTCAGGGTGAGCGAGACGAGGAAGACGCGCGAGTATGTCGCCTGGGAGATGCCGATGTCGCGCACCCGGCCGGCCTTGGTGTCGAAGGAGTCGGCCTCGGACTCGGGGTGCCCCATCAGCTTGACCAGCATGGCCCCGCCCACCTGGAAGCGCTCCTGCATGATCATGTTCATCTCGCTGTTGAGGTTGTACCCCTCCTTCGTCAGCGAACCGATGCGCTGGCCCACGAAGCGGCCCGGGATCAAGAAGACGGGGACGAGGATGAGTGCGGCCAGGGTGATCTTCCAGCTCAGGAAGAACATGGCGGCGAGCACGATGACAACCGTCACGAAGTTGCCGACGACGTTGGAGAGGAGGTCGGTGAAAGCCTGCTGGGCGCCGATCACGTCGTTGTTGAGCCGGCTGACCAAGGCGCCGGTCTGCGTGCGGGAGAAGAACGCCAGTGGCATCCGTTGGATGTGGCGGAACACCTTCGAGCGCATGTCGAAGATGAGGCTCTCCCCGATGTAGGCCGAGATGCGCCGCTCGGTGAGCACGAGGCCGGCGTCGGCCAACGCCAGGACCGCGACGAGGACCGCCAGCTGGACCACCAGGTCGGAGTCCTTCTTCAGGATCCCGTTGTCGATGAGGGCCCGCAGGATCAGGGGATTCACGGCGCTGATGGCCGCGTCGAGGATCACGACGGGGAGGAAGACGGCCAGGATGGTGCGGTAGGGGACGGCGAAGGTGAGCATGCGCCGCGCCGTGCCCTTCTTGACCCGGTGCTGCAGGACGGCGCGGTCCTGGCGCACGGAGCGCATGCCGCCCCAGCCACCACCGCGGCCGCCGCCTCCCATGCCATGGCCCCGCATACTCATGGCTGCAACCTACTGTCGGCGCTGCGCAGACCTGGTTGGCGGGCGGCCCGAGCGGGCCCGTCGCGGGCCCCTGAACCGGGTCAGGCGACGGTGATCCGGCGGCGGATGAAGGTCACGACGAGGAAGGCCAGGGCGAAGACCGCCAGCGCGCCGACGATGGCCGCAATGACGCCCGAGCCCTTCAGGGGCAGCCCCGCCGACACGGCGTTGGCCCCGGTGGTGACGTGGCTGACCAACTGCGCGTGCACGGTGCCCGAGCGGAGGCGGGTGGCAGCCGAGGCCAGGGCGGAACCGGCGGTGAGCGACCACGCCACGGCACCCACGGCCGCCGCTCCCACCATCGCTGCTAAAAGCACGACCCGGCCCACCATCGCGATCTCCTCGCTGCGCACAGGAGTAAAACGAAAGCTGTTCGCCTCTCTTTCGCACGTGATTTCCGGCAACCCCCATGAGCCGCGAAGGCCCAGGTCGGCCGCGTCGTGGAGATGACCCGGGCGCGAACGTCAGTAGGCGCCGATGCCCCGGGCCATCGTCTTGGGGGTCTCGAACATGATCTTGAGGTCCCACCAGAGCGACCAGGACGCCACGTAGAGATAGTCGAGCTGGACCAGGTCGTTGCGGGTCAGGTCGTTGCGCCCCGACACCTGCCACAGGCCGGTGATGCCCGGCCGCACCTCGAAACGCCGGGTGGCCCAGCCCTCGACGTTGGACTCGCTCGGAATGAAAGGCCTCGGTCCGACGACGGACATGTCACCCTTGAACACGCTGATGAATTGCGGGATCTCGTCGATGCCGGTCCGGCGCAGGAAGGCACCGAAGCGGGTGATGCGGGCGCTCTCGTCGCTCTTGTTGCGTAGCTCGTGCAGTGGCCGGTCCGGGTCCTCGGGCTCGGGGGCCGGCGGGGACGTCACGGCGATTTCGGTGCCCATCGTCATGGAGCGGAACTTGGTGACCGTGAAGGGCTCGGTGTCGCGACCGAGGCGCACCTGACGGAAGAAGACGGGGCCGGGCGAGCTCATCTTGACGCCGATGGCCACCATCAGCAGCAGGGGGGAGGTGACGAGCAGGACGGTTGAGCTGATGCACAGGTCGAAGGCCCGCTTCATGAACGTGTCCCACCGGCTGAGGTGCGGCTGGGCGATTTCGAGGAAGGGTAGGCCCGCGAGGTCGGTGAGTTGGGAGCGCCAGCTGATCAGCTCGTAGTAGCGGGGCACCATCGCAATGTGGACGAAGTCCTGCAGTTGGCGGTAGACGTCCATGGCCTCGACGGAGAACTCGTCCCGGGCGGCGACGAGGACGCGGTGGACGTCGAGCTGCCGGCAGAGCCGGGGCAGGTCGGCCACCTGTCCCAGCGCCCCGCCCTCCCCGTCGCAGTCACTGCGGCCGTCGTCGTCACCGGCGATGCGGCCGACCAGCGTCATGCCGGGGTCCTGGCGCACGCTGAGGGTGATGCGATCGGCAGTGGTGCCGTTGCCGACCACCAGGACGCGCGTCGTCGTCAACGTGTGGAGGAAGGAGCGCAACACGATGCGGCCCAGCGTGATGGTGGCGATCGTGACGATCACCGCCATCACCAGTTGCGTGGCGTAGGGCTCGGACGTGCCGAAGAGGACGTGCAGCAACGACCCGATGGCGAGTGCGAGCACGCAGCCCTCGCCGACGCCGAAGGCGAGCTCGCGGATTTCGAGGAACGCGCTCGGCTGCAGCCGGCGATGGGTCACGCGGTAGACGCCGCCCGATGCCAGAGCGATGACCACCGCCACCGGGAAGAGGGAGTCGAGCTGGATGTTCGAGACCAGCTGTCCCGGGGCGTTCACCGCAACGGCGGAGAGCTGGGACAGCAGGAAGAGCGAGAGGGGCAGGGCGATGCAGGCGCACACGAAGTCGCAGCAGATCTGGACGAGCGTCAGCTCCTTGTCCGTGATCGTGCGGTAGCGCGGAGGAGAGGCGGCGACGAACTGGGCGCCGCCCGGTGCGACCTCGACCTCCATCTCCACCTCAGCATCCGAGATGCTCATTGCCCCTGCCTCCGCCGGCGCCGTACCGCCTTACCCTGGGAACGGCCCACAGGGGCCGGACTGGCGGTGCGTGCGGGGCGACGGGTGCGTCAGGCGGAGCCGCCGACGGCGTGGACGCCGCCGTCGACGTGGAGGATCTCGCCCGTGGTCATGGGGAAGAGGTCGCTGAAGAGGGCCAGGCAGGCCTTGGCCACCGCCGTCGGGTCGTGGATGTCCCAGCCCAGCGGGGCTCGGGCGGCCCAGGTGTCCTCGAAGGCGCTGAACCCCGGTATGGACTTGGCGGCCATGGTCCGGACGGGGCCCGCCGCCACGAGGTTGACCCGGATGCCGCTCGGCCCGAGCTCCTTGGCCAGGTAACGAGAGAGGGACTCGAGGCCGGCCTTGGCGACGCCCATCCAGTCGTAGACGGGCCAGGCCACCGTGGCGTCGAAGTCGAGGCCCACCACGGAGGCGCCGCCGGCGGCGCCGGCCGCCCGCAGCAGGGGCAGGAACGCGTCGACCAGCGCCTTGAGCGAGTAGGTCGAGATCTGCAGCGCGGTCGACACGTCGTCCCAGTCGGCCGCGAACATCCCGTTGCCCAAGCAGTCGGGCGGCGCGAAGCCGATGGCGTGCAGCAGGCCGTCGAGGCGGTCCCACCGGCCGGCCAGCGCGGCACCGGCGGCGCGCAACTGGTCGGGGGACGTCACGTCGATCTCGAGGACCTCGGGCTCGGCCGGGAGCTTGCGCGCCGTGCGCCGGGTCAGCGACAGGGCGCGGCCGGCGCCCGAGAGCACGATGTCGGCTCCTTCTTCCTGGGCCAGGCGGGCGACGGCGAAGGCCAGCGAGGCGTCGGTGAGGACGCCCGTGATGAGCAGTCGCTTGCCGTCGAGGAGTCCCACTGCGCCAGGAGGTTACTGCGAAGGTAGGGGCGTGCACGTGGGAATACTCGGTGGGACCGGCCCGGCTGGGCGCGGGCTCGCGGTCCGGCTGGCCGAGGCCGGCATCCGGGTCACGCTCGGTTCGCGCGACGCGGAGCGGGCGGCCACGGTGGCCGACGAGGTGGTGGCGCGCTGGCCCGACCTCGACCTCGAGCTCGGCGGGGCGGAAAACGCCGGTGCCGCCGCGGCGGACCTGGTCGTCGTGGCCACTCCCTGGGACAGCGCCGTGCCGACCGTGCGGTCGCTGCGCGAGCCCTTGGCCGGCAAGGTCGTGGTCTCCATGGCCAACGCGCTGGTGAAGGAGGGCCGCGAGATGCTCGCTCTCATTCCGCCGCGGGGCTCGGTGGCGGCCGCCGTCCAGGCCGCCCTGCCCGAGAGCCTGATTGCGGCCGCGTTCCACCACCTGCCCGCCTCGGAAATGGAAAACCTCGAATCGGGGTTGGAAGCAGACGTGCTGGTGTGCTCGGACTTCCCGGAAGCGACTGCGGCCACGGTCGCGCTCGTGGAACAGATGCCGGGGCTGCGCCCGCTCGACGCCGGGAGCCTGAGCCAGGCCGCGGCGATCGAGTCCTTCACCGCCGTCTGCATCACCCTCAACATCCGGCACAAGGCCCACTCGACGCTGAGGATCACCGGTCTCTAGTCGTGCGGCTGTACGACACGAGGCGCGGCGAGGTGGTCGCGTTCGAGCCCGGCCCGCTGGTGACGATGTACTCGTGCGGCATCACCCCGTACGACGCGGCGCACCTCGGGCATGCTGCCGTCTACCTCTACTTCGACATGCTGCAGCGCCGTCTGCAGGACGCCGGGCACGAGACGCGCTGCGTGCGCAACGTCACCGACGTCGACGACGACATCCTGCGCAAGGCCCGCGAGCTCGGGGTGCACTATCTCGACCTGGCGGCCGAGGAGATGGCGCGCTTCGACTCCGACATGGGACTCCTCAACCTGCTGCCGGTGTACTCCGAGCCGCGAGCGACCTCGGCTATTTCGGAGATCCTGTCGTTGATCGGCGCCGCGCTCGAGTTGGGTTTTGCCTATGAGTCAGGTGGCTCTGTCTATTTCAGCGTGACCCGCTTCCCCGAGTTCGGCTGCATCAGCGGCTACGACCGGGCCCACATGCTGGAGTTGGCGGCCGAGCACGGCGGGCATCCCGAGGACCCCAACAAGCGCGACCCCCTCGACTTCGTGCTGTGGCAGCCGTCGCTGTCCGACGAACCGGCCTGGGAGTCGCGCTGGGGGCCGGGCCGGCCCGGGTGGCACATCGAGTGCTCGGCCCTGGTGCTGCGTGAGCTCGGGGAGACGATCGACATCCACGGGGGCGGGCGCGACCTCGTCTTCCCGCATCACGAGTGTGAGACGGCGCAGTCCGAGGCGGTGACCGGAAAGCCCTTCGTCCGCCTCTGGTTCCACGTGGGCCTGGTCGGGCTGAACGGGACGAAGATGTCGAAGTCTTTGGGGAATCTCGTCTTCGTCGGCGACCTGTGCAAGGAGTGGGACCCCGCCGCAGTGCGGCTCGCGCTCCTTGCACACCACTACCGCAGGGACTGGGACTGGCGCACCGACGAGGACATGCCCGCGGCGGCGGCCCGCCTGGCGCTTTGGCGCAGCGCACCCGGCGGCGCCGGCGGCGCCGACGGCTCCGCCGGCGACGTTGGTGGCAGCGCCGGCCTGGCGGCGGTGCGGGCGGCCCTCGACGACGACCTCGACACGCCCACCGCGCTGCGCGCGCTCGACGACGAGGCCACGGCCGGGCGGCCGGTGGCCGACGGGGCGCGCCTGCTCGGCGTGAGGCTCTGACGCCCTGACCCGCGAGGCTTCGGTGGGCCGGGGCGACGGGAGTGGTCCAGTACCCTTGGTGGACCACGAACGGAGTCCGGACCAGGAGCGATAGCAAGCGGCCGGCGGAACAGGAAAGGGTCCACGATGCCAGGCGTCATCTCGGTTGGTCTTCCCGACGGCTCGACGCGGGAGCTCACCGAGGGCACGACGGGCCTGGAGTTGGCCCAGTCCATCGGGCCACGCCTGGCCAAGGCCGCCGTTGTCGTCACGGTGAACGGCACCGATGCCGACCTGGAGTCGCCCCTGCCCGACGGCGCCCAGGTGGCCGTCGTCACCGCCGATTCCGACGCCGGCCGTGAGGTCCTGCGCCACTCGACCGCCCACGTCATGGCCCAGGCCGTCCGCCGGCTGTGGCCGGGCGCCAAGTACGCCATCGGGCCGGTGATCGAGAACGGCTTCTACTACGACTTCGAGCTGCCGGACGGGGCCCACTTCAGTGACGACGACCTGGATCGCATCGACGCGGAGATGCGGGAGATCGTCAAAGAGGACCAGCCCTTCGTCCGCCACGAGCACACCCTCGAAGAGGGGCTCGAGATCTTCGCCGACCAGCCCTTCAAGCAGGAGATCATTGGGGCCGTCGGGAGCGGCGCCGACGAGATCGACGCCGGCGGCTCGGTCGTCAGCACCTACCGCAACACCGACGCCTTCATCGACCTGTGCCGCGGGCCGCACGTGCCCTCCACGGGCCGGCTCGGCCATTTCAAGCTGATGCGGGTCGCGGGCGCGTACTGGCGGGGCGACGAGAAGCGCGAGCAGCTGCAGCGGATCTACGGGACCGCCTGGGAGTCGGAGAAGGCATTGGCCGCACACCTGCACCAGCTGGAGGAGGCCGAACGGCGCGACCACCGCAAGCTCGGCGCGGAGCTCGACCTCTTCAGCTTCCCCGAGGAGATCGGCTCGGGCCTCGCCGTCTTCCACCCCAAGGGCGGGACCATTCGGCGGCTGATGGAGGAGTACTCGCGGCAGCGCCACGTGGAATCGGGCTACGACTTCGTCAACTCGCCGCACATCACCAAGAGCGCCCTGTTCGAGCAGTCGGGCCACCTGGACTGGTTCGCCGAAGGCATGTACCCGCCGATGGATCTCGACGGCGGGCAGCAGTACTACCTGAAGCCGATGAATTGCCCGTTCCACATCCTCGTGTACAAGAGCCACCAGCGCTCCTACCGCGAGCTACCGATGCGGCTCTTCGAGTTCGGCACGGTCTACCGCTACGAGAAGTCTGGTGTTCTGCAGGGCCTGACCCGCGTACGGGGCATGACCCAGGACGACGCGCACATCTTCTGCACCCGCGAGCAAATGGATGCCGAGCTCGTCCGCGCGCTGCACTTCGTCCTCGACCTGCTGCGGGACTACGGGCTGAACGACTTCTACCTCGAGCTGTCGACCAAGCCGCCGGGCAAGGCCGTGGGCTCGGACGAGGACTGGGAAATCGCCACCGAGGCGCTGCGCACCACAGCGCTCGAAATGGGCCTCGAGCTCGTCATGGACCCGGGAGGCGGTGCCTTCTACGGGCCCAAGATCTCGGTGCAGACACGCGACGCCATCGGCCGCACCTGGCAGATGTCGACCGTGCAGCTCGACTTCCAGCTGCCGCACCGCTTCGGGCTGGAGTACATCGGCGCCGATAACCAACGCCACCAGCCGATCATGATCCACCGGGCGCTGTTCGGCTCGGTGGAGCGCTTCATGGCCGTGCTGCTCGAGCACTACGCCGGCGCGCTGCCGACGTGGTTGAGCCCCGAACAGGTCCGTGTCATTCCCGTGAGCGATGCCTACGTCGACTACGCCCACTCGGTTGTCGAGGCCTGCGCGGCGGCGGGCCTGCGGGCCACGGTCGACGGCACAGGGGAGCAGATGAAAGCGCTGATCCGGCGGGCCAAGCTGGCCAAAATCCCCTACGTCCTCGTGGTGGGCGAGCGGGACGTGGCGGCGGGTTCGGTCGGGGTCAACCGGCGCGGCTGGACGACCAAGCCCGAGCAGGGCGTGCCTCTGGCCGACCTGGTGCGGGAGGTCGTCGACGAGGTCCGCGCCCGGGGCCTGCCAGAGGACAGGGCACCCGCCGCGGCGAGCGCATGAGGCCGTGAGCCTCGAGCACCTCTGGGCCGGGTGGCGCCACGAGTACATCGTGGAGGCGACGGCGCGGGAGCGGGCGGGCGGGACCGCCGACGACGAGTCCGAGTGCGTCTTCTGCCGACTGGCGGCCAGCGGCGCGCCCTCGGAGGAAAACCTCGTCGTGTGGCGCGGCGAGACCGCCTTCGTGGTGATGAACGCGTACCCCTACGCCAGCGGGCATGTCCTCGTTCTGCCGCTTCGCCATGTCGGTTCGCTGGCCGACCTGACGACCGACGAGTCCGCCGAGGTGTGGGCCGCCACGCAGGCGGCGGTGGCGGCGATCGAGACGGCCTACGAGCCCGACGGGCTGAACCTGGGGGCCAACCTCGGCCGGGCGGCGGGCGCCGGCCTGCCGTCGCACGTCCATCTCCACGTCCTCCCGCGCTGGTCCGGCGACACCAACTTCATGACGGCGGTATCCGAGACCCGCGTTATGCCCGAGACGTTGCAGCAGTCCTGGAAGAGGCTCGCCGACGCCTGGCCGGGGTAGCGCTCCGACTGGGGGGCCCGGGGAGCCGGGGGGCGCGGTGGGCACGCGCCCCGACGAAGGCTCTCCCGTCACGACGCCGACGCCGACGTCCGTCGCCCCGGCGGCCGCGACCCCGTCGACCCCATCCACCCATCCGGTGCGCCGGGCCCTGCGCCGGGCCTGGCCGGCGATCCGCGTCATCATCGGCTTCGCCCTGGTGGTCGTCGCGCTCTGGGTGCTGTCCACGAAGACCTCCGAGCTCGAGGGCTTCAGCACCATCTTCCGCCACTTCGACTGGTGGTGGGTGCCGCCGGCGGTGGCCGCCGAGATCGCCTCGTACTACTGCTTCGCGGCCATGCAGTTCGAACTCCTGAAAGCCGGCCACCTGCGTGCCCCCTGGACGCCACTGGTCAAGCTGACCTTCGCGTCGCAGGCGATCACCAACTCCCTGCCCATCGGCAACGCCGTTTCCTCGGTCTACGGCTTCCGCTGGTTCCGCCGTTTCGGCGCCGACAACACGCTGGCCGTGTGGGCACTGGCCGGGACACTGGTCGCCGCTGTCGTGAGCCTGTCGCTCGTCGCCATCCTGGGGCTCGGCGTGGCGGCCCAGGAGGGCGCCTCCCTCGACCTCGTACCCGTGCTCGTCGGCACCTTCGTCATCATGGTCGGCATCGGGTCACTCTTTGTCTACGAGCGCCCGCTGCATGCCGTGTTGTCGTGGTCTCTGAAGCTGTCGGTCGCCGTCACCGGCCGGCCCCGGGGCGACACGGTGGCCCTGATCGGCCGCATCACCGCTTGGATGACCGCGGTGCGCCTCAGCTGGACCCAGATCGGCCGCATCCTCACCTGGGGTGCGTTCAACTGGCTGCTCGACTGCGCCTGCTTCGCCATGATGTTCTCGGCCATCGGGGCGCCGATCCCCTGGAAGGGTCTCCTGCTGGCCTATGGCGCGGGCCAGCTGGCCGCCTCGCTGCCCATCACGCCCGGCGGCCTCGGTGTCGTCGAGGGCTCCATCACGGTCGCGCTCGTGGCCTTCGGGGGACCCGAGGCCAGCACGGCTTACGCCGTGCTGCTCTACCGGATCCTGAGCTTCTGGATGATCCTGGTCATCGGCTGGCTCTTCATCGGGCAGCTCGCCCTGCAGGTGCGACGCGGGCGCTGGAACCGGCAGGCCCTGTCGAGCGAGGTCGAGGCCGGGCCGGTGGCCTACGGGCCGGTGTTGCCGACGGGCGCCGCAGCTGCCGCCGCCTCCGGGGCGGGAGGTGCCGAGTGACCCGGTCACGCATCGCCGCCGGCGCCGCCGCCCTCGTCCTGTCCGCCACGCTCCTGGCGTCCTGCTCGTCGGCGCGCAGCGACCTCGACACGACCAATACGTCGTCGTCCTGCTACCTGGCCCTGCCCACCGCGGCCGAGGCGGTCGGCGGCCACGGCCACCTTCAGGGCGTGCGCAAGTACACCCTGAACGACCTGCGCGGCATGGCGCCGCGCCTCTACCGCCAACTTTCCGACGACGTGCCCAACAAGCAAGCGGTGTGCCTGGCCGGCTACACGGGGCACTTCAGCGCATCCGACGTCCGCAAGCCGCTGGGGCGCGCCACCGGCACGGTGGCGGTGGCGGTGGTGACCACGCCGGCGAACAAACTGCTGGGCACGCTCATCCTGAACAAGATCCCGGTCCGCTTCCGCCAGACGCACCCGTTCTGAGGTGGGGCCGGTCAGCCCCCGTCGGGGATCGTCGCCGCCAGGTGGTCGGGCACGGCGTCGTAGTGGTCGTAGGCGACGGTGAACGAGCCCCGCCCGCCCGTGAGCGCCCGTAGGTCGACCGCGTAGCGCGTGAGCTCGGCGGTGGGCGCTGTCGCAGTCACCGTCTGGTAGCCCTCGTCGGCCGCCGCGTCCGTCCCGATGATGCGGGCCCGCCGCGCGTGGAGGTCGCCCAGCACGTCCCCCTGACAGTCGGCCGGGATGGTGACGACGAGCCGCGAGATCGGCTCCAGCACGATCGGCCCGGCCTCCGCCATGGCGGCCCGCACGGCCAACGCCGCGGCCATCTTGAAGCTCACCTCGTTGGAGTCCACCGAGTGCGCCTTGCCGTCGTCCACCGTGACCGCGATGTCGACGACCGGGTAGCCGTGGACCCCGCCGGCGCCGAACGTCTCGAGCACGCCCTTCTCCACGGCCGGGATGTACTGGCGCGGGATGGCACCGCCGACGACCTCGTCCCGGAAGGCGAAGCCCTCGCCGCGGCCCAGCGGCTCGAGACGGAGATGGCAGACCCCGAACTGCCCGTGGCCGCCCGACTGCTTCTTGTGCTTCCCCTCGGCGTGGGCCGGCCGGGTGATCGTCTCGCGGTAGGGGATGCGCAGCTCTTCGCGCTCGACGTGCACGTTGCACTTGCGTTCCAGCCGCTCGAGCGTCACGCTCAGGTGCACCTCGCCGCTGACGCCGAGGATCGTCTGGTGCGTCTCGTCGTCGCGGGCCACCGTGAGCGAAGGGTCTTCCTCCAACAACCGGTGCAGGGCCGACATCAGCTTGTCGTCGTCGGCGCGTGTCGCGGGCTTGACCGCCACCTGCAGCGCCGGCGCCGGCAACGCGGGAGCGGGCACCACGACGGGCTGCCCTTTGGGGGCGAGGGTGTCGCCGGTGCGCGTCCCGTTGAGGCGGGGCACCGCCACGAAGTCACCCGCCACGACGGACGTCGCCGGCGCGGTGGCGTGCCCGGCGATGCTCTGCAGCGCGTGCAGGCGCTCCTCCTCCCGCGTGCGCGGGTTGACCAGGACGGCGTCGGGCTGCAGCGTGCCCGAGAGGACCTTGCAGAGGGACATCTTGCCGCTGTGCCCGTCGTTGAACGTCTTGGTCACGGTGAGCAGCGTCGGGCCGCTCGGGTCACACGGGATCTCGGCCGTCTCGGTTCCGGCCGTGGCCAGAACAGGCGGCCGCGACCCCGGGCTCGGGCAAAGCTCCTCAATGAGGCGGGCCAGCCGGTCGACGCCGACTCCACTGGTGGCGGAGCAGCACAGCACCGGGAAGACCGCCGCCTGGGCCACACCTCCCGCCAGGCTCTTCTCGAGCTCCCCGTAGTCGAGCGTCTCCCCGTTGAGGTAGCGCTCCATGAGGTCGTCGTCGCCCACCACGATGCCCTCGACGAGCTGCTCGTGCACGGTGTGCTCCTCGTCGACCAGTTCGTCGGGGATCGGGCCCTCGTGACCGGCAGGTGGCACGGTGCCGTCGACCGCCGCACCGCCGCCGGGCGTGTCGTAGTGCGTCGCCGTGTCGTCGAGCAGGTCGATGACACCGTGGAAGTCGGCTTCGTGGCCGATGGGGAGCTCCACCGGCGCCACGCCGGCGCCGAATGTCGCCCGGATTTCCGCCAGTGTGCGGTCGAAGTCGGCCCGCTCGCGGTCGAGCTTGTTGACGACGATGACCCGCGGCACGCCGAGGCGGGCGGCGGCCCTCCACGCGTCCTCGGTCTGGGCCTGTACACCGTCGGTGGCGCTGACGACGACGACGGCCAGGTCGACGTTGGCCAGGGCGGTCACCATCTCGCCCGCGAAGTCGGCATACCCGGGCGTGTCGAGCAGGTTGACCTTGACACCGTTGACCATGAAGGGGGCCAGGCCGGTCGAGATGGAGAGCTGGCGCGACACCTCCTCGGGCTCGAAATCCATCACGGTGGTGCCCTTCTCGACCGATCCCCGCCGGGCGATCGAGCCGGTGGCGGCCAACAGGGCCTCGGCGAGCGTGCTCTTGCCGGCGCCGTGATGGCCGACGAGGGCGACGTTGCGGATAGCGGTGGGGTCGTGTGGCACCTGGTCCTCCGTCCTCCGTCCGTCCAGGCAGGCCTGAAGCGGCTCGTTGGACACGAGTGTACGACCGCATCTGCGCCGCTGCTCGGGGGACCGTTCCGCGGGCCCGGACCCGCTCGCTGGGCCCGTTCAGCCGGCCCGTTCAGCGAGCCCGTTCAGCCAGGTCCGGTTCCGCCGGGACTCCGACGGGCGTCCAGTGCGGCGTCGTACTCGTGACGGACGGAGTAGCGGATGTAGAGGGCCAGGGTGTCGATGAGCAGCAGCCACACCGCCTTGAGCGAGATCGTGCTGCCGAACCGCTCGCGGATGCGCACCGGTGCCTCCACAATTCGGGTGTAGCCGAGGCGACGGGCCAGGACCAGCAATTCGAGGTCCAGGGCGAAGCGGCTCTCGCGCAGCAGGGGCAGGACGTCGGCGATCACCTGGCGATCCACCAGCTTGATCCCGACCTGGGTGTCCTTGACGTGCAGCCGGAACAGCACCCCGATGAGGTTCTGGTAGCCCCACGAGTACAGCCGGCGCAGCGGCGGGTAGTGCACCGAGGAGTCGGGGTGGCGCTTACTGCCGATGATGATGTCGGGCGCCTCGGCCCGCATGATCGAGACGAAGGGGGCGAGCAGCTCGGGGGAGATGTCGCCGTCGGCGTCGATGAAGCCGAGATAACGCCCTCGCCCCAACGCCAGTCCCGACCGCAACGCGTGCCCCTTGCCGATGTTGGTGTCGAACGACAGGCGCCGCACCACGCTCTCGGGGAAGCCGTCGAGCGTGAAGGGGCTGCCGTCGGTCGAGCCGTCCGACACGGTGATGATCTCGAACGTCATGCCGGACGCATCGAGCACCCGCACCATGTCCTCGACCGTGGTGCGCAGACGCTCGCCCGGGTTGTAGTACGGCACCACGATGGAGACGTCGAGCGTTGGTTCGGGGAGCACGATCTCCCGGAAATCCGGGTCGGGTCGGGATGCTCCCGCACTGCTCGGCTCGGATACCGGCACCATCACCTCACGTGGCCCACGCGGGAGTGGGCGATCTCGGCTGGCGACGCTAACCGACGCCGCCGGGGCGCCGGGCGCGACCGGAGGCTCAGAAGCTGACCGAGCCACCACCGCTGCTGGCGCCGCTGGTACTGTCGCCGCCGGCGCTGTTGGTGCCCTTGGCCGTGGTGGTGGTGGCGCCACCGACCGTGACGTTGACGTTCATCCCCAACGCCTTGTGCCCCGGAATCGGGCAGTAGATGTCGTAAGGGCCCTTCTTGAAGGTCACCGCCAGCTTGGCGCTCTGACCCGGCTGGATGTCCTTCGTCATGGCCATCGTGATGCCGGGCCCGGTGATCATGAGGGCGTGCGTGGTGTGTCCCTTGTTCTGCGCGACGAAGACGTACCTGCCCGCCTTGAAGGTGTTCTTCGAGAGAGCGATGTGGAAGTCGGTCTCGACTGCCTTGACCGTGGTGACGTTGGCGGCCGAGGCCGGCGCGGCCGTCACCACGCTGGCAGCCACGGTGGCCCCCGAGGCGGCGGCGAGCGCGGCGAGCGCGGCGATGGCGATCCCGGTGGCGGTGGGGACGGAAGGCATGGCGCTCCTCTGGGCTCGTTGTTGCCCTGATGTCACAATGATGGGTACGGGCCGGACGGCGGCCGGGATTGTGGCGACGGCCGATTCGGCCGGAGCCCGAAGAGGCCGCCACCAGGCATGGAGCACCCTGCCGGGCACCCGCGCCGCCTCCTGGTGCAGGCCCGACGGGCGTGTGAGCCGAGTGGTGGACCGCCGGCTTCCGGGGACCGGATGGTAAACTTTTGCGAGCAGCGCCAGAGCCCTGTCCCCGGGCCGCGCACGACGAGGAGCTTCATGTTCGACGGTCGTTGGCGAACCTCCGTTGACCGGACCACTGGTCCGGTCGGCGAGGCACTCCACCGCCATGGCATCACCGCGGACGTGCTCACCGCGACCGGCCTGGTGTCGGCCACCGCGACGGCGGTCCTGGTGGCGTCGGGCCATCTCCACCTCGCCATCATCTTCCTGATCATCACCGGCATGCACGACCTGTTCGACGGTCCGGTCGCCAAGGCGGCGGGCACGGCGTCGGTCCGGGGCGCCTTCTTCGACTCGGTGACCGACCGGGTCGCCGACGGCGTGCTGATGTTCGGCTGCGCGTGGTACCTCCTGAACCGGGGGGACGGTCGCCTCGCGTTGCTGCCGATGGCCATCCTGGCGGTGACCGCGCTGGTCTCCTACGAACGGGCCAAGGCGGAGTCGCTCGGGTTATCGGCCAAGGGCGGCCTCATGGAGCGGGGCGAGCGCATGTTCCTGCTCGGCGTCGCCTTCTTGAGCAGCGTCATCTTCGTGCCGGTGCTCTGGGTCCTGCTCGTCCTGGTCTCGTTCACTGCCATCTCCCGGTTCGTCAAGGTCTGGAACGCTGCGTCGGGACGCGACGCCGTCATCCGGCGCCGCATCGAGGCCTGGCGCGAGGGCCGGGTCGACTCGCGCTGGCGCGCCTGGCGCGAAGGCCGCGAGTCGGCCGGTGTGCCGAGGCGGGAGCTGTCGCGGACGACGGGTGCCCCGGTAGGCCGCTGGCGGGCGCGCCGGCAGGAGTCGCCGAGCAGCCGTTCGGGTCGTACCCTGCGGGAGCGCCGGCGCGCCGCCCGGGGACACGCCGGCGAGCGCCGAACGACACGCCGTACGCCACCCGCGTCCTGATCCGCCTCTTCCACAGCCCGTCGTGAGCGACGACTCCGTCCGCGGCCGCCGCGCCACCACCAAATACCTGACCTACCGCGGCCTCGCCGCCGGCATGGGCCACATCCCCGAGCCGCTGGCCCAGGGCATCGCCCGCGGGGTGGCCCGCGTCATGGCCCTGCGGGGCGGTCCCGCGCTGGCCATGAACGAGCGCCACATGCGGCGCGTCCTGGCCAGCGAATACGAAGGCGTCGAGCCCGACCCGGCGCTCGTCCGGCGCTGGAGCAAGCGCACCTTCGACTCCTACGCGCGTTACTGGTGTGACGGTGCCCGCCTGCCGTATGAGAGCGAGGCCGGGGTGCGTGCCCGCTGGCAGCTCCTGGCGGGGGACGAGCACCTGCGCGCCGCCATGGACCGGGGCCGGGGCGTCGTGATGGCACTGCCCCACGTCGGGAGCTGGGAGTGGGGTGGCTACTGGCTGGGGCTCGAGGGCATGCCGATGACGGCCGTGGTGGAGCGCCTCGAGCCCGAGGAGCTCTTCGAGTGGTTCGTCCGGCAACGGGCCGCCATGGGACTGACGGCCGTGGCCCTCGGCGAGGGCTCGAGCTCGGCGCTGCTGCGTGCCCTCAAGGTCAAGCAGATAGCCGGGCTCGTCAGTGACCGGGATCTGGTGGGGAACGGGGTCGAGGTCGAGTTCTTCGGGGAGAAAACGACGTTGCCGGCCGGCGCCGCCACCTTGGCGCTGCGCACGGGGGCGCCGTTGCTTCCCGTCGTCGTCTACTCGGGCCCCGGCAATTGGCACACCGGCATCGTGCACCCACCGCTCGACACCTCCCGTCAGGGCAGGATGCGCGAGGACATCGTGCGGGTGACCCAGGACCTGGCGACGACCTTCGAGCACGACATCCGCGCCCGTCCCGAGCAGTGGCACCTCTACCAGCCGAACTGGCCGAGCGACCCCCGATGAGGATCGCCATGCTGTCGCCGTACGCCCTCGGGAGCGTCGGTGGTGTGCAGGGGCAGGTCACCGGGTTGGCCCGGGCGCTGCGGGCGCAGGGCCACCAGGTGACCGTGGTCGCGCCGGGGGACCCCGACACGGTGCCCGACTCGGTGGGGGACCACTACGTCATCGGCAAGCCGACCGGGCTGCGCTCCAACGGATCGGTGGCCCCCGTGGCGCCGTGGCCGATGGCGGCGGCCCGGGCCGAGCGCTTCGTCCGCCGCGGCGGCTTCGACGTCGTGCACGTCCACGAGCCCCTCGCTCCGGTGGCCGCCTACGGGCTGGTGCTCAGCGCGCCGCTGCCGATGGTCGGCACGTACCACCGCGCCGGGGTCAGCCGCTTGGTCCGTCCCTTGCACGGGCTGACCCAACTGGTCGGGCGCCGGATGCAGATCCGTGTGGCCGTCTCCGAAGCAGCCCGCGAGACGGGCCGACGGGAGGGCGGCGGCGAGTTCGAGGTGCTGTTCAACGGGGTCGAGATGGACCGGTTCGAGTCGGCGCAACCGCTGCGGGATGCCCAGGGCCGCCCCACCGTCCTGTTCCTCGGCCGCCACGAACCGCGCAAGGGGCTGCAGGTCCTGCTCGACGCCTTCCCCAGGGTGGAGGGGCCGGCGGTCTTGTGGGTGGCCGGCGACGGCCCCGGCACCGAGGTTCGGCGCCGGCGCCAACTGGCCTCGGACCGGGTCCAGTGGCTGGGCGTGCTCAGTGACGACGAAGTGGCGTCCCGGCTCGCCGGGGCCGACGTGCTGTGCGCGCCGTCGTTGCAGGGCGAGTCCTTCGGCATGGTGGTGCTCGAAGGGATGGCGTCCGGCTGCGCGGTGGTGGCCTCCGACATCGAGGGCTACCGCATGGCGGCGGGCGGCCACGCCACGCTGGTGCCGCCCGGCGACGCCGCCGCTCTGGCTCGTGCCCTCGACGGCGTGCTGGCTGACGGGGCGGGCGCGTCGGAGCGGGCCCGGAAGGAAGCGACCGAGTACGCCCGGGCCTGGTCGATGGACACCCTGGCCGAGCGCTACCTCGACATCTACGGGCGCGCCATCGGGGCCTTTCGCTCCACGCCCTGACACCGTCGCGACCGACCTGGTCCGGTGGGGCCGGGGCCGGTGAGTCACAGGTCGTAGGCTGCTGGGCCTCATGGTCGATCAACAAGAGGGTTCGGGGGCGCCCGGCGGCGGCCGCTCCGGCGGCGGAAGCGGCGGTAGCACTGGCGGCGGCTCCGGCGGCGGGAGTGGTGGTGGTGGCGCTGGTGGTGGCGGCACGAACAGCGGCGCCAACCGCAACCGCAACAGGAACCGCAACCGCAACCGCAGCCGCTCGTCCGGCAACAGCCCCAACGCGCGGTCGCGGCTCGAACGGGCAACGCAAGGGCCAGGGGAGTGGCGGTCAGGGAGACGGACGTCAGGGATCGGGCAAGGGCGGCGGCCAGCGGCCCCCGTCCCGTTCGGGCTCGCGGCCACGCACCGCGCCGGCCCGGTCCGCCGTCGCGCTGGCGCCACCCCCACCCCTCGAGCCTCTGCAGGTTCTGCCCACCCTCGGCGCGCCGCAGATCTTCCCGGCGGAGGTGGCGGCCAACCGCCGCCGCGTCCTCGCCCTGTGCGCGGTGGCCGCCCTACTCCCCGCGCTGTTGCTCGGCGCGCTGGTGTGGGTGGCCCTCTCCGTCATCGCCGGCGTCGTGGTGTTCGTGGTCGCCGGCGCCGCGGTGATGTACGCGGTGTGGCGACTCGCCCCGTCGGTCGCCCTCAAGCGCATCGGCGCGGTGCCGATCGACGAGCAGGACGAGACCCGGCTCTGGAATGTGACCGAGGGCCTCTGTGCCACGTTCGGGCTGAGCATGCCGTCGCTCTACGTCCTCGAGGACGACGTGCCCAACGCGTGCGCCCTCGGCCGCGACGCCCGGCGCTCCGTCGTTGTGGTGACCACAGGGCTGCTGCGCCGGCTCGACCCGATTGAGCTCGAGGGCGTCGTCGCCCACGAGCTGGCGCACGTGAAGCGGGGCGACAACGGCGTGTCGTGCATCGGCATCACGCTCGGGCGGATCTTCGGCGGTGCGTCCACGTTGCGGCGCTGCGTGGGGGAGAGCCGCGAGTACCGGGCGGACGTCGTCGGCGCCTCGGCCGTCCGCTTCCCCCGCGGCCTGCTCGGTGCGCTGCGGACGATGATGGGCGCCCCCGCCCCGGCGGAAGGCTCGTTCTTCGCCTCCCCGGCCCGGTTCGGCCCCACCCGCTGGGTGTGGATCGACCCCTCCGTGGGACACCGTGACGATCTCCTCGAGCCCGGGGATCTCGATGCCACCTCGGTGCGGGCCGCCGCGCTGAGCGAGTGGTGAGAAGGGGCGGCCGGCCGGCCTCGTAGACTGGAGTAATGACAACCGGGACCTTCACCGTCAAGCGGGGGTTGGCCGACATGCTGCGGGGTGGCGTCGTCATGGACGTGGTCAACGCCGAGCAGGCCAAAATCGCCGAGGACGCCGGTGCGGTCTCGGTCATGGCGCTCGAGCGCGTGCCGTCGGACATCCGGCGCGACGGAGGCGTGGCCCGCATGAGCGACCCGCTACTGATCGAGGGGATCATCGAGGCCGTCACGATCCCGGTCATGGCCAAGGCGCGCATCGGCCACTTCGCCGAGGCGCAGGTGCTGCAGTCGCTCGGCGTCGACTTCATCGACGAGTCCGAGGTGCTGACGCCGGCCGACGAGGCGTACCACATCGACAAGTGGCCCTTCACGGTCCCCTTCGTGTGCGGCGCCACCAATCTGGGCGAGGCGTTGCGCCGCATTTCGGAGGGCGCCGCCATGATCCGCTCCAAGGGTGAGGCCGGGACCGGCAACATCGTGGAGGCGGTGCGCCATCTGCGGTCCATCCTGGGCACCATCCGCGCCTTGACCCAGGCAGACAGCGCCGAGCTCTACGGCTGGGCCAAGGAGCTCGGCGCGCCGATCGCATTGGTCCAGGAGATCGCCGCCACAGGGAAGCTGCCCGTGCCGCTGTTCTGCGCCGGCGGCATCGCCACGCCCTCGGACGCCGCGCTCGTGATGCAGCTGGGGGCCGAGGCCGTCTTCGTCGGATCGGGGATCTTCAAGTCGTCGGACCCCGCCCGGATGGCCTCGGCCATCGTCGAGGCCACGGCCCATTTCACCGACGCCGAGCACGTGGCCAAGGTGTCGCGCGGCCTCGGCGAGGCGATGCGGGGTCTCGAGGCGTCGCAGTACGGCGAGCATCTCGCCGACCGGGGGTGGTAGTCGGGGTCCTCGACCTGCAGGGGGACGTGCGCGAGCACCTGGTCGCACTGGCCGAGGTGGGGTGCGACGCCCGGCTGGTCAAGTGGCCCGGCGACCTGCACGGGCTCTCCGGCCTGGTGCTGCCCGGCGGCGAGTCGACCACGTTGTCCATGCTGCTCGAGTCGACCGGCCTGTTCGAGGCGATCGCGACACGGATCGGCGACGCCGAGCACCCGCTCGCTCTCCTCGGAACTTGTGCCGGACTCGTCCTGGTGTCCCGGGAGGTCCTCGACGGGCGCCCGGACCAGCGCAGCTTCGGCGTCCTCGACGCCGTCGTCCGCCGCAACGGCTACGGGCGCCAGAGGCAGTCCTTCGAAGCCGACATCGCGTTCGGGTCGGGTGAGGGCCCACCCCTGCCCACCGTCTTCATCCGGGCCCCGCTGCTCGTCTCGGTCGGTGACGCGGTCGACGTCCTGGCCACCCTGGACGGCGTGCCCGTCGTGGTGCGCCAGGGCTCGGTGCTGGCGTCGTCCTTCCACCCCGAGCTCACGCCGGACCGCCGCATCCACCGGATGTTCGCCGACATGTGCGGGCGAGACGTCCGCCGGGACCCGTGCGCCGCTACATCCTGAGCGTCACCTGCCCGGACCGGGTCGGCATCGTCGCTGCCGTCACAGGGCTGCTGGCCGGCCACGGCGGGTCCGTGCTGCAGGCGGCGCAGCACGGCGATCTCGATTCCGGCCTGTTCTTCCTCCGCATCGAGGTCGTGGCCGGGTCACTCCCCACGGGCTTCGGGCCGGCCGAGCTGGCCGCGGCCATCGAGCCGGTGGCGGAGGAGTTCGACATGCGATGGCGCGTGAGCGACACCGACGCGCCCAAGCGAGTGGTGTTCCTCGCCAGCAAGGAGGACCACTGCATCGCCGATCTCCTCTACCGCTGGCGCGCCGGCGAGCTCGAGTGCGACGTCCCCTGCGTGATCTCCAACCACGGCGACCTGAGGGACCTGGTCGAGTGGCACGGGATCCCGTTCCACCTGGTACCCGTCGGGACGGAGCAGGCGGCCAAGGAGCGGGCGTTTGCGCAGATGGAGGGGATCCTCCAAGAGGTACGGGCCGACGTCGTCGTCCTCGCCCGCTACATGCAGATCCTGCCGGCGTCCTTCTGCGCCGGCCGCGAGGGCCGCATCATCAACATCCACCACTCGTTCCTGCCGTCCTTCGCCGGTGCCCGCCCCTACCACCAGGCGTTCGCCCGTGGGGTGAAGCTCATCGGCGCCACCTGCCACTACGTCACGGCCGAGCTCGACGAGGGCCCCATCATCGAGCAGGACACCCGGCGCATCGATCACGGCGACACAGTCGAGGAGTTGCGGCGGGTGGGCCGCGACGTCGAGCGGACCGTGCTGGCGCGCGGGCTGCGCTGGCACCTGCAGGACCGCATCCTGCTCAACGGTCACAAGACAGTCGTCTTCCCCTGACTCCTAGCGCCCGAGCCGCGCCACCAGCGCGGCGATCCGGTTGCTCACGACCGCGTCCACGCCGGCCTCGAGCACCTGCGTCATGTCCTCGGGGGAGTCGACGGTCCAGGTCGACACGCGCCGGCCGGCGCGGTGCACCGCCGCCACCCCCTCGGGACTCAGCACCCCGGACCACGGGTTCCAGTACTCGGCCCCCAACTCGCGCAGGAGGGCCAGAGGTGGCTCGGGGCCGTCCATCCACGTGAGCCCGATGCGCGCGTCGGCCGACAATGCCCGCAGCTGCTGCAGGGCGGCCACGTTGCCGGTGACGAAGAGACAGCGCGCCAGGGCCCCGGCTGCCCGCACCGCCTCGAGGCCGCCCTGCACCACCTCGCGCCGGGTGAAGTCGATCATCAGGGGCAGCGCCACCGCGTCGAGCACCTGGGACAGCGTGGGGATGCGGACGTCGCCCGCTCCGAGCGCCGCCACCTCGGCCAGGTCGACGTCGCCGAGGGCCACGGCAAGTCCCCACAGGCGTTCGAGCGACTGGTCGTGCAGGACGACGATGGCGCCGTCGCGGGTGCGGCGCAGATCGATCTCCACCATGTCCGCGCCCAGGGACACCGCGGCGGCGAAGGCGGGCAGCGTGTTCTCCCGGTGCTCGACCGGCTCGCCCCGGTGGGCGATGGCGACGACGCGCACGTGTCCGCGGGCCGGCGCCGTCGCGCGCTCAGGCGGTGCCGGCGTAGACGGCGCCCGCCACGTTGGCGATGATCTGGTTGAGAGCGGGCTCAATGAGGGTGTCCACCGCGGCCGAGGTGATGTGGACGCCGTCCGAGCCCCGCGCCACGATGCCGTCCACCACCGGGGAGTAGGCCCCGCCGGGGTCGAGCACGGTGAAGAGGTCGTCGATCGACACGTAGGAGTACTGGGCGGCCACCGACTGCACGATCTGGTTGTAGTCGTCCACCAGCGTGGTCGGCGTCCCGTCGGCGAAGTAGGGCGAGGTGGAGAGGATCACGGCGCCACCGTCGGAGTGGGCGATCTGCACCGCCTGGGCCAGGTTGTCCTGAATGAAGGCGGCATAGGCCGGGTTGGCCAACGTCGTATAGGACCCGTTGAACATCCGGTCCTGCGTCTCCCAGTAGCCGGTCTGGATCACGGTGACGTCGGGATGGAAGCGGGACACGACCCACTGCAGCTGCGTCGCCCACAGCGCGCAGGCCCCCGGGCTGATGTAGACCGACCCCGGGTTGCTCCACGGGATGGTCGGCGCGCCGTCGGTATACCCGCAGCCGGCCGCCGCCCCGTCGTCGACGTCGTAGGGAGGGTTGTTCTGCCCCACATAGTCGCCCTCGTACAGGGAGAGCGAGTCGCCGGAGAAGGCCACCCGCATGGTGCCCTGGTGGGTGGCCTGCGACCCGAGTGCCTCGTTGAGGATCGACACAACGGGGGGGATCGGATTCGTCAGCGGCTTGGGGAAGAGCGGTGGGTGGAGCGGCGACTGCGCGCTCCCCGAGAACTGGGCGTCGCCGTACGGGAAGACGCCGGCGTCTTGCCCGACCAGCCAGTAGCCGTCCCCGTCCTGCGTCGGCGCCATGGCCACGATGGGCTCGCTGAGGTGGATGCCGCCCGGCGAGCCCCAGAACTGGGCGTCGCCGTAGGTGAAGATGCCACCGTCGGAGGCGACCAGCCAGTAGCCGTTGCCGTCCGCGGTGGACGCCATGCCCACCACGGGCTGGTTGAGGTGGATGCCGCCCGTCGAGCCCCAGAACTGGGCGTCGCCGAAGGCGAAGATGCCGCCGTCGGAGGCCACCAGCCAGTAGCCGTTCCCGTCCGGCGTGGCCGCCATCCCCACGATGGGCTGGTTGAGCGCGGTGCCGCCCGTCGAGCCCCAGAACTGGCGCGTCGCCGAAGGCGAAGATGCCGCCGTCGGACGCCACGAGCCAGTAGCCGTTCCCGTCCGGCGTGGCCGCCATCCCCACGATGGGCTGGTTGAGCGCGGTGCCGCCCGTCGAGCCCCAGAACTGCGCGCCGCCGAAGGCGAAGATTCCGCCGTCGGACGCCACGAGCCAGTAGCCGCCGTGAGGATCGGCCGCGGCCCCGACGATCGGCTTGGACAACGGCACTTCGAGGGTGTCACCGTCGTAGGCGGCGCCCCCGAAGGTCATGACGCCGCCCGCGGCGTCGACGATGGCGTACGAGCTGTCGGTGGCGCCCGGCACGACGGCGGCTCCGGCGGCAACGGCACGGCCCGCTAGGGACCCGGATCCGGTCACGAGCACGGCGGCGGCCAGGAGCATCGCCACACACACGGCGGCGCGGCGGCTCGCCTTCGACGACCACGATCCCCCGCGCATGAGCCCGTGATCTTAGGGAGCGGGCGCTGCTCGGTTGACGCGCCCCTCAGAGGACGCGCCCGCTCAGAGGACGCGCCCCCTCAGAGGAGGCGCAGCTGCCGGCCGCCCTCGACGGCCCCCGGCCCGGTTCGACCCTCTGCGCCGGCCTCGTCGGACGAACCCGTGCCGCGGTGGCGGTCACGGCCCGCTACGCCGCAACGCCGCGCCGCCACCCGCACGATCCCCTCGACGCGCCGGCGCTCCTCGTCGGGCTGGTAGCCGCCGCGCCCGAAGCGCTCCCGGTGCAGGCGGACCAGGTCGGGCCGCACACCCTCGAGCCAACCGAGATAGTGGCCCCGGACGGTGCCGCGCAGGTGCAGCGCCACCCCGGTGATCGACACCGCCCCGGCGTCGGCGCAGGCCTCGACCACCTCGGTCAGCTGCGCCTCGGAGTCCGACAGTCCCGGGAGCACGGGGGCCACCAGGACACCGCACGGGATGCCCAGCGCGGTGAGGCGGCGCAGGGCCTCGACGCGCCGGTCGGGCGGGGGCGTGCCGGGCTCTGTCAGCTTCCACACCGACCGGTCGAGGGTGCCGATGGAGAAGCTCACCCCCACGTCGGTGCGCTCGCAGGCGGCGGCCAGCACCGCGGCGTCGCGCAGGATCAGCGTCGACTTGGTCAGGATGCTGAAGGGGTTGCGGGCGCCCGAGAGCGTCTCGACGATGCCCCGCGTCAGGTGGTACTTGCCCTCGGCGTGTTGGTAGGGATCGGTGTTGGTGCCCATGGCGATGTGGTCGCCGTCCCACGCCGCGGCGCGCAGTTCGGCGCGCAGTCGCTCCACCGCGTTGACCTTGACCACGATCTTGCGCTCGAAGTCGGTCCCGATGCCGAGCCCGAGGTAGTCGTGCGTGGGTCGGGCGAAGCAGTAGACGCAGGCGTGACTGCAGCCTCGATACGGGTTGATCGTGTGGCGGAAGGGCATCGGGCTCTCCGCCGGCACGGTGTTGATGACGGTGCGGGCGTTGACGTGGAGGAACTCCATCCCGGCGTAGGCCCCCCGGCCCACGTGACGCTCCGCCACGCGCTCGTCGGGGAACAAGGTGCCGCCCCCCTCGTTCTCGGCCAGGGCCCAGCGCAAAGCCATGCGGACTACGATAGCGAACACATGTTCGTAATTCAACGGGCCGGGTGTCCACAAAAAGGACCAGGTCAGCCGCTAATCTCGACCGTACTGTGGTGACCAAGACCCGCGGGCGCCCTGCGCCGCGCCCGGCCGCACGAACCACCAGGAAGCCCGCTCCCCGCAGGCGGCCCGAGCCGGCGCGCCCTCCCTTCTGGCGGGTCCAGGCCCGGGACCTGTGGGCGGTGGGCCTGATCACGCTGGGCGTCCTCCTGGCGCTGGCGCTCTGGGGCAAGCAGCTGGGGCCGGTGGGACACGCCGCCGACACCGGCCTGGGGTTGCTGGGCGGGTGGGTGCGCGTCCTGCTGCCGCTGGTGTCCTTCGGCGCCGGCCTCGCCCTGCTGCTCGATCGGGCCCGCCCCGAGGACGACGAGCTCGAGGAGCGTGAGGGGGCCGACCCCTGGCGCCTGGCCGTCGGCTCCGTCCTCGGCCTGCTCGGTCTCTGCGGTCTGGCCGAGGTGGCCAAGGGGTCGCCGCCGTTCTCGAACTCGGGCGCGCTGCGCGACGCCGGTGGCTACGTCGGCGCGGCGGTCGGTCGCCCACTGCACGCCGGGCTCGGGCCGGCCGGGGCCGGCGTGCTGCTCGTGGCGGTCGTCTTCGTGTCCGTCCTGGTGGCGACCGGAGTGTCGCTGGCCACGGTCGGGCGGGCCATCGTCACCGCCGCCACCCATTCCGGGCGCAGCCTCTCCGCGCTGTGGCAGGGCAAGCCCTTCGTGATCACCTCCGATCTCGGCGCCGACGCGCCGGGGGAGGCCGCCTCGTCCCGCCGCGTCCCCTTCGACGCGGAGGAGGACGACGAGCCGCCGCACGATGACCCGGTCGACGACATCGACATCCCCTTGGAGCCGGAGCTCGAACCGGTCCAAGTGGCCGTCACGCCCCCGCTCCCGCACGTTCCGGCCGCGGCCCGCGCTCCCGGGAACTGGGCCCTGCCGAGCTTGTCCCTGTTGCACGCCTCCAAGAAGATGCGCCAGGACCAGCGCCAGATCGACGCCCTCGGCGCGGATCTCGTCATGGCACTGGAGGCCCACGGCGTCGAGACCAGGCTGGTGGGCTGCCGCGTCGGCCCGACGGTCACCCGCTACGAGCTCGAGCTGGGTCCCGGCGTCAAGGTGGCCCGCGTCACGAGTCTCTCCAAGGACATCGCCTACGCCATGGCGTCACCGGACGTGCGCATCCTGGCGCCGATCCCCGGCAAGTCGGCCATCGGCGTGGAGGTGCCGAACCGGACGCGCCAGCTCGTGTCCCTGCGCGACATCCTCGAGTCGAGCGAGGCCAAGCCCACCGCGACCACGCACCCGCTCGAGGTGGCGATGGGCCGCGACATCGCCGGGCGCGCCGTGATGGCGAACCTCGCCGAAATGCCCCACATCCTCATCTCGGGCGCGACGGGTTCCGGGAAGTCGTCGTGCATGAATTCCATCATCACGTCAATCCTCATGCGCGACACGCCCGACAAGGTCAAGATGATCCTCGTCGACCCCAAGCGCGTCGAGCTCGGCCAGTACGACGGCCTGCCGCACCTCCTGAACCCCGTCGTCGTCGACCCGAAGAAGGCGGCCAACGCGCTCGCCTGGGCCGTGAAGGAGATGGAGCGCCGCTACGACATGCTGGCCGAGAACGGCGTGCGCGACATCACCGGCTACAACCTGCTGGTCGAGCAGGGGCTCATCGCGCCGCCACCACCGTCGGACCGTCGTCGCATGCGTGAGGTCGCGGCCCGGGCCCTCGGCGAGGAGCATGCGGCCGTCGACGACGAGGACGACCTTGAGCCCGAACCGGAGCCCCCGCAACCGCTGCCCTTCATTCTGGTGATCGTCGACGAGCTGAACGACCTCATGATGGTGGCGGCCCGCGACGTCGAGGACTCCATCGTGCGGATCGCCCAGATGGCGCGTGCCGTGGGCATCCATCTCGTGATCGCCACCCAGCGCCCCTCGGTCGACGTCATCACCGGGGTGATCAAGGCCAACATCCCGAGCCGCATGGCCTTCTCGGTGTCGTCGTTGGCCGACAGCCGCGTGATCCTGGACCAACCCGGCGCCGAGCGCCTCATCGGCAAGGGGGACATGCTGCTGCTGACGGCGTCCTCGAACATCCCGCGTCGCCTGCAGGCCCCCTGGGTCTCGGAGGAGGAGGTGCGCGACGTGGTCCGCCACTGGCACGCGCAGGGCGGTCAGGCCGAGGCCATCGTGGGCATCGAGGGCGTCGACGACGGCCCATCCGGGCCCGACGGGCTCGACGGTGACGACGACGAGTTGCTGGTGCAGGCGCGCGATCTGGTGGTGCGTTCCCAGCTGGGCTCCACCTCCATGCTGCAGCGCAAGCTGCGGGTGGGGTTCGCGCGCGCCGGCCGCCTCATGGACCTGCTCGAGCAGGCCGGCATCGTCGGCCCCAGCGAGGGCTCCAAGGCGCGGGCCGTCCTCATGACCCCCGAAGAGCTCGACGGGCTGAACGGGAGGTGAGCCCGGAAGCACCGGCGCCGCCGTTCATGGTGGCGCCGTTCCGGCTCGACTCGTTGCGCGAGGCGTCGCCGGGCCCGCCGGTTCCCGAGCACGGCAAGCACTCCGTCCACTCGCACCGACGCCGCCGGCGCGGGCGTCGCCGGGCCATCCTCCTGGCTCTCCTCCTCGTCATCGTGGCCGCCGGCGCCTTCGTCGCCGTCCGCCTCTCCACGCCCGAGCCGGCTCCCGCTGTCACCTCGGTGCCGGCGCAGTCGGTCCACGTGCCTGCCCGCGCGGTCACGCTCCCGTGGCCGGCCACCGGCCAAGGCGCCATCGCCATCCCGTCACTCGGCGTGAACGTGGCGTCGGGTCCGGAGAAGGCGGCCCCGGTGGCCAGCCTGACCAAGCTGATGACCGCCTACGTCGTGCTGCACGACCATCCCGTGGCGCTCGGCCGGCCGGGCCCGACCATCACCGTGACCCAGGCGGACGTCGACGACTACGACAGCGCCACCGTCGACGACGACTCCAACGCGGAGGTGACGCTGAACGAGCAGATCAGTGAGGCGGACGTGCTCGGCGGGCTGCTGGTGCACTCGGCCGACAATTTCGCAGACCTCCTGGCCACGTGGGACGCCGGGAGCATTCCCGCCTTCGTGGCCAAGATGAACGCCACCGCGACCCGCCTCGGCATGGACCAGTCGCATTTCGCCGATGCCAGCGGCGTCGATCCGGGCTCGCAGTCCACCGCTTCCGACCTGTTGAAGGTGGCTGCCCTCGACATGGCCAACCCGACGTTCGCGTCCATGGTGCAGATGTCGTCGGTCACGCTGCCCGTGGCCGGGACGATCTCGACCTACACGCCGCTCCTCGGCGTGCAGGGGGTGATCGGCGTGAAGTCCGGCTTCACCACCGCGGCGGGCGGGGGGGACGTGTTGGCGGTCGAGCGTACGGTGCACGGCAAGCAGGTGCTCCTGCTGGCGGCCGTGACCGGGCAGAACGGCCCCGTGGTGCTGGCGCAGGCGGGACTGCACGCGCTGGCCCTCGTCGATGCCCTGAGCCCGTTCATCGGCTCCACCCGGGTGCTGCCGGGCCACCTGGTCGTCGCCCACGTCGGCGAGGGGGGCAGCAGCCTCGGCGCCGCCACGGCGTCTCCGGTGTCCATGCTGACCTGGCCCGGTGTCAGCGCGAGGCGGGTGTTCGTGCCGACGCGGCACGTGGCGGTCGACGCCCGCCGTGGCACGCCGGTGGGCACCGTCGTCGTCTCCCTCGGCAGCCAGCGGGCCGCCGTCCCGGTCCTGCTCACGAAGGACATCCCGCGCCCGTCGCTCTTCCAGCGCCTGTTCTGACCACGTAGCCTGACCCCGTGCGCGCCCGGGCCCCTGCGTCGTCGGCCAACCTCGGACCGGGCTTCGACACGCTCGCCGTCGCCCTCGACCGCTACGTGAGCGTCGAGGTCGAGAAGGCACCGGCACTCCGTGTACACACCGAGGGCGAGGGTGCCGGGCTCTTCGACGACGCGTCGCACCTGGCCGCGCGCGTCGTGACGGAGGTCCTGGGGCACGACCGCTTCGCCGTCTCGGTGCGCTCGCAGATTCCGGTGGCCCGCGGGCTGGGCTCCTCCGCCGCGCTGGCGGCGGCGGCCGCCGCGGCGGCGGGTGCCGACGATCCGTTCGCGGTGGCCGCCGCCTACGACGGGCACCCGGAGAACGCGGCGGCCAGCGTGTTCGGTGGCCTGGTCGCCGCCACCATGGTCGATGCCCGTCCGGTGCACGCTGCCCTCCCGCTCAGCGAGGGGTTGGCCTTCGTCGTCATCGTCCCCGAGCGCGACCTGGCGACCCCCGAGGCACGTGGCGTGCTGCCCGAGACGCTCGCGCGGGAGGACGCGTTGTTCAATCTCGGCCGCATGGGCCTGCTGCTGGCCGGCCTGGCCGATCCGGACGCCTTGCGGGCCAGCGCCACCGACGACCGCCTGCACCAGCCGGCCCGCACCGCCCTGTTTCCCGAGGCCCCCCAACTCCTGCGCCGGCTCGTCGACGCCGGTGCCCTGGCCGCCAGCTGGTCCGGGGCGGGACCATCGCTCATCGGCATGGTGCGGCCCAATGCGGCGGCGACCGTGCTGGCCGGGGCCGAAGCCGCCCTGGCGGAGGCGGCGGTTCCCGGCCGGGCGCTGGTGCTCCACACCGACCGGCGCGGCCTCGTCTACGGGGACGAGGCGGACGTCCCGCTCTGACGCGTCATTTGCCGAGCGACCCGGCCAGAGTCGTGACGTCGCTTTGCAGCTGGGTGATGGCGGAGTTGACGTTGTACGTGTTGAGCACCTGGTTGTAGTTGGCCTGGGTCGGCTGGGCGTCGCCCAGGATCTCCAGGCTGTTGGCCAGCGTCTGGGCCGCATTGAGGGTCGTGGTGAGGTCGGCCTTTGGTGCGGTGAACTTGTGGTGCCCGGCGAGCACATTGGCGTAGGCGTGGATCTTGTTCCCGAGCCTGCGGTCGGCCGCCTCGAGGCACACGACGGGGCTCGACTGTCGCGCGCAGCCGGCGACCGCGGCGAGGTAACCCGACATGGCCGATTGCACGGTCGTGCCCGCGCTCTTGAGCGAGTCGTCGGGCGACTGGGGTGCGCCTCCCCCCGAGCCGCACCCGGCCAGGACCAGCGCCAGGGGCACGAACACCGGTCCCCAACGGGTCCGGCGCAGCAGCGGGGCCACGCGTCGCTCCACGGCCGGGGAATCTAGCGGTGCGCCCGTTCCCTACACTTTCACGATGGCCCGGACCTATTTCATCCGCACCTTCGGGTGCCAAATGAACGAGCACGACTCCGAACGGCTCGCCGGGTTGCTCGTGGCCGACGGCCTGACGCCCGCCACCACCATGGAGGACGCCGACGTCGTGGTGCTCAACACGTGCTGCATCCGGGAGAACGCCGACCAGCGCCTCTACGGGACGCTGGGACGCCTGAAGGAGCTGGTGGACGCCAAGCCGGGCCTGCAGATCGCCGTCGGCGGGTGCCTGGCCCAGAAGGACCGCGCCCGCATCCAGGAGAAGGTGGGCTGGGTCGACGTCGTCTTCGGCACCCACAACCTGACCAGCGCGCCGGGGCTCCTGCGCCGGGCGGAGACCGAGGGCCAGGTCATGGAGATCCTGGACGCACCGGCTCCGGAGGCCGGCGCCAATCCGCTCCTCGGCCCCGGTGCCGTCCGTGCGCTGCCCTACGCGGCGTGGGTGAACATTCAGACCGGCTGCGACAACTCGTGCGCCTTCTGCATCGTCCCGTCCGTGCGGGGTCCGGAGGTGAGCCGGACCCCGCAGGACATCGTGGCGGAGGTGGAGGTGCTGGCCCGGAGCGGGGTGACCGAAGTCACGCTGCTCGGGCAGAACGTGAACTCCTACGGCCGCGACATCACTCGGCGCCGGCCGCTCTTCGCCGATCTGCTCCGCGCCGTCGGTGCGGTGGAGGGGATCGGGCGCGTCCGCTTCACCAGCCCGCACCCCAAGGACCTGCGGCCCGAGACGATCGAGGCCATGGCGGAGACGCCGGAAGTCTGCGAGCAGCTGCACCTGCCCCTGCAGTCCGGGAGCGACCGGGTGTTGCGCGCCATGCGCCGGGGCTACACCGCCCAGCGCTACCTGGACCGTTTGGCGGCGGCGCGGGCCGCCATCGCCGACCTGGCGGTGACGACCGACATCATCGTGGGCTTCCCCGGCGAGACGGAGGATGACTTCGAGGAGACGCTGGCGGTCTGCGCCGAGGCGAGGTACGACGGCGCGTACACCTTCATCTTCTCGCCCCGTCCGGGGACCAGGGCGGCCGACATGGAGTCGAGCTTCGTCCCCGCCGACGTCGTGGCCGAGCGCTTCGAGCGCCTCAAGACGGTGGTGGACCGCTCCGCCCTGGCCCGGCACCGGTCGCGCGTCGGCCGGTGCGAAGAGGCGCTCGTCGAAGGGGTCAGCCGGCGCGACCAGTCGATGCTGACCGGGCGCACCCGACAGGGCAAGCTGATCCACTTCCCCGCCGGCACGGCCGCCGGGAATCCGGCGGCGGGCGCCCTGGCCCTGGTCACGGTGACCGACGGCCACCCGCACCACCTCTCGGGCCTCCTGGAGGAGGTGGTGGCGCGGCCCCGGCATCGCGTGCGCATCCCGGTGGCCAGCGGTTGACTGCGGTCGCGCTGGTCGGGGTCACGGCCTCGGGGAAATCGCAGGCCGCGCTCGAGCTGGCCCTGCGCCGGGGCGACTGCGAGATCGTCTCGGTCGACTCCATGTGCGTCTACCGCGGCATGGACATCGGGACGTCCAAGCCGGGGCCCGAGGCGCGGGCTGCCGTGCCGCACCATCTCCTCGACCTGGTCGATCCGGACGAGGACTTCACGGTGACCCAGTTCCAGTGGGCGGCACGGCAGGCGCTGGACGGCATCGCCCGGCGAGGCCATCACGCGCTGCTGGTCGGTGGCACGGGGCTCTACCAGCGTGCCGTCGTCGACGACCTCGAGATCCCGGGCCGCTTCCCCGAGGTGGCGGCCGCGCTGGAGGCGGAGCTGGACGAGGGTCGCGCCGCACCGGCCGACCTGCACGCCCGGCTCGTCGTGCTCGACCCGGTGGGCGCGGCGCGGATGGAGCCGACGAACCGGAGGCGGGTCGTCCGCGCGCTGGAGGTCACCCTCGGGTCGGGGCGGCCGTTCTCGGCGTTCGGGCCCGGGCTCGAGGCGTATCCCGAGGGCGGGATGGCACAGGTCGGCCTCTTCCAGCCGCCCGGCGAGGTCGACCTCCGGATCGAAGAGCGCTTCGGGCGCATGATGGACGCCGGCCTGCTCGACGAGGTGCGGAGGCTGGCGGCACGCCCGGCCGGCATGTCGCGCACGGCCCGCCAGGCGCTCGGCTACCGCGAGGTGCTGGCCCACGTCGAAGGTGGCGCACCCCTGATCGACTGCGCGCGACAGGCGGTGCTCCGCACCCGCCAGTTCGCCCGGCGCCAGGCTTCGTGGTTCCGGCGTGACCCGCGGGTCAGCTGGGCCGCGAGCGGCGCGGAGGCCCAGGCCCGGTTGGAGGAGGCCCTCGCCGTGCACGGCTGAAGGGTGCCAGCTGCGAGAATGGTGTGATGCGGATGAGCAAGCACGAGGGAGCGGGCAACGACTTCCTGGTCGTCCTCGATCCTGAGGACGCCGTCCGATTCTCGGTGGCCCAGGTGCGACTCCTGGCCGATCGGCGCCGTGGCATCGGCGCCGACGGCATCATCCGGGTCGGACCGGGTCGCGACGGATGCGACCTCTCCATGGAGCTGCGCAACGCCGACGGGGGCGAGGCCGAAATGAGTGGCAACGGCATCCGGTGCCTGGCCCAGGCCGCCGTCGATGCCGGACTGGTGTCGGGGCCCCGCTTCACGGTCGCCACCGCCGGTGGGCCGCGCAGCGTGGAGTACCGGCCGGGCGACTCGCCCGGGTGGGCCGCGGCCAGCGTGGACATGGGGCCGGCCCGGCTCGGCCCGGACCAGCCCCAGGAGTTCGGCGACCGCAGGGCCCGGACGGTCGACGTCGGGAACCCGCACCTGGTGCTGCTGGGCCCCGACACCGCCGCGGTGGACATCGCCGAGCTCGGGCCCAAGCTCCAGGCCGCCTTCGACGGTGGGATCAACGTGGAATGGATCACACCCGGCCGTGACGAAGTGGGCGAGTTGCTCGACTTCCGGGTGTGGGAGCGCGGGGCGGGCGAGACGCTGGCCTGCGGCACCGGGAGCGTCGCCGCCGCCGCTGCGGCCCGGAGCTGGGGCGCCGTCACGGACGCCGGCACCGTGCGCGTACGCAATCCGGGAGGGACCCTGGAGGTCACCCTCGGTGCCGACGAAGGGGCCACCACCTTCCTCGCCGGGCCCGTGCGCAAGGTGGCCGACATCGAGATCCATCCGGGGATGCTCTCTTGAGCACGGTGTTGCCCGGGACGCTCATTGAGCGCACCTTCCGGGAACGGATCATCCTGGTGGGGGTCATCTTCCCCGGCCTGACTGAAGAGATGGTCGACGAGGAGCTCGACGAGCTGGCCCGGCTGGTGGACAGCGCAGGCGCCGACGTGGTGGGCCGCGTGGTGCAGCGGCGCAACGCGCCCGATGCGGCGACCTTCGTCGGGCGGGGCAAGGCCGAGGAGATCGCGGCCCTGAGCCGGAGCCTCGACGCCGACACGGTCGTGTTCGACGACGACCTGACCCCGGCCCAGCACCGGAATCTCGAGAAGCTCTTCGGCCGCACGGCCATCGATCGCACCGCGGTGATCCTCGACATCTTCGCCCAGAACGCGCGCAGCCCCGAGGGCAAGGCGCAGGTGGAGCTGGCGCTGCTGCGCTACCGGTTGCCCCGTCTACGCGGCCGCGGTTCGGCGCTGAGCCAGCAGGCCGGTGGCATCGGCACCAGGGGGCCGGGCGAGACGCAGCTGGAGGTCGACCGCCGGCGCCTCGTCCGGCGCATGCACAAGCTCGAGGCCGAGCTCCGCGAAGTGGAGCGCACGCGGGAGCTGCAGCGCCGCAGCCGGGCCCGCGGCCGGCAGCGTGAACTGGCGCTCGTCGGCTACACCAACGCCGGGAAGTCGACGCTGCTCAACCGGCTGACCGACGCCGGCGTGCCGGCGGAGAACCGACTCTTCGTGACGCTCGACCCGCGGACCCGGCAGCTGTCGCTGCCCGGCGGCGAGACCGTCCTCGTGACCGACACCGTCGGGTTCGTCCGCAAGCTGCCCCACGAGCTGGTCGAGGCCTTCCGCTCCACGCTGGACTCCGTGCGCCTGGCCGACCTCATCGTGCACGTCGTCGACAGCACGGCGGTCGACGCGCTGGGACAGATGGCCGCCGTCCGCGAGGTGCTGGCGGAGATCGGTGCCTCGGACGTGCCCGATCTCATCGTCGTGAACAAGGCCGACGTGGCGCCCGAGGAGGCCAAGGCCCTGGCGCACGCACACGAGGGTGCCGTCCTGATTTCGGCCCGTACCGGGGAGGGGGTTGACGAGCTCCTGCGCGTGCTCGGCGACCGCCTGCGGGGCTCGGACCGCGTCGTGCAGCTCGTCGTTCCCTGGGCCCGCGGCGACGTGTTGGCCGCCATCCACCGCGAGGGCGAGGTCGTGGGCCAGAGCGACGGCGAGGAGTCGGCCACCCTGCAGGTGGTGCTCGACGACGTGGGCCGGGCCCGTTTCGCCGAGTTCGTGGCGGCTCCGTGACCTTCCGGCTGCCACCGTATCCCTACGACCGGCTGGACGGCCTGGCCAAGGTGGCGGCCGCGCACGAGGGCGGCATGGTCGATTGCTCCATCGGGACTCCCTACGACCCTCCTTCCGCTGCCGTGGTCGAGGCGCTGGCCACGTCGGGCACCGAGCGGGGGTATCCCGCCTCGGCCGGCAGCCCGCAACTGCGCGACGCCGCCGCGGCATGGCTGGCCCGGCGCTTCGGGCTGACCGAAGGACCACAGGCCGTCGCCGCCTGCGTGGGCACCAAGGAGTTCGTCGCCTCGGTACCGCACGTGCTCCGACTCGGCACGCCGGACAAGGACACGGTGCTGTACCCCGCGGTGTCGTATCCGACGTATGCCATGGGCGCGGAGCTGGCAGGGTGCCGCGCCGTCCCGGTCCCGGCCGCGCCCGGGCGACTCGGCGGGCTCGACCTCGACGCCATCCATCCGGACGACGCCGGGCGCGCGCTGCTCCTCTGGTCCAACTCGCCGTCGAACCCGACGGGAGGCCTGGGCGATCTCGGGGCGGAGGCCGCCTGGGGACGTGCGCACGGCGTCCCCGTGTTCTCCGACGAGTGCTACGCCGAGTTCACCTGGGACGGCCCGCCCCGTTCGGTGCTCCAACTTGGTTCCGACGGCGTGGTGGCGGTGCACTCCCTCTCCAAGCGCTCGAACATGGCCGGGGTCCGTGTCGGCTTCTATGCCGGGGATCCCGAGTTGGTGGAGTTCCTGCGCGCCGTCCGTCAGCACGCGGGCCTCATGGTGTCGGGCCCGGCGCAGGCCGCCGGTGTGGCAGCACTGCACGACGACGCGCATGTGGAGACCCAGCGGGCGCGCTACCGGGAGCGCCTGGCCTTCCTGGCCGGCGTCCTCGGGGACTACGGCTGTCCGGCGCCGTTTCCCGAGGGGGGCTTCTATCTCTGGGTTCCGGTGCCGTCCGGCCGCTGGCCCGACGCCTGGCTGATGGCCGAGGCGCTGGCCACCGACGGCGGGCTCCTGGTCAGTCCCGGCGATCTGTACGGCAAGGACGGCGAGGGGCACGTGCGGGTGGCGGTGGTCCAGCCGATGGAGCGGTTGGCACTGGTGGGGGAGCGCCTCGCTAGGGTGCGGCATGGCTGATCTGCAGGCGAGCATCGAGGAGCTGTGGGAGCGCCGCGGCGAGCTCTCACCGGCGGACACGGACGCGGCGAAGGTCGTGGAGGAGGCCATTGAGCTGCTCGACAAGGGGCAGGCCCGCGTGGCCGAGGTCGATGCGGCCACCGACGACGTGGTCGTGCACGAGTGGCTCAAGAAGTCGATCCTGTTGCTCTTCTCGCTGCGCGGCATGGAGACAATCGAAACCGGGCCGTTCGAGTACGCCGACAAGCTCCCCCTGAAGCACGGCTTCGCCGAGGCCGGTGTGCGCGCGCTGCCGGGCGCCTCGGCCCGCTGGGGCTCGTTCCTCGGGCGCGGCGTCGTGCTCATGCCCTCCTATGTGAACATCGGTGCCTGGGTGGGTGCGGACTCCATGGTGGACACCTGGGCCACCGTGGCCTCCTGCGCCCAGATCGGGGAGCGGGTGCACTTGGCGGGCGGGGTGGGCATCGGCGGCGTGCTCGAGCCCCCGAACGCGGTACCGGTCGTGGTGGAGGACGACGCCTTCGTGGGCAGCCGCTGCATGGTGACGGGCGGCGCGCGCATCGGCAAGGGATCCGTGCTGGGCGCCGGCAGCTTTCTCGATCCGTCCATCCCGGTGATCGACGCCGAGACCGGCGAGGAGATCTCACGCGGCGTCGTCCCCTCCTGGTGCGTCGCCATCCGGGCCAGCCGTCGCCGCGAGTACCCGGGCGGGGAGTTCTTCGTGCCGTGCGTCCTGGTGATCAAGCGGCTCAGTGAAGGGGAGCGCCACGACAAGGCGCAGCTGAACCAGGTCCTGCGGGACCACGGCGCCAGCACCTGATCCGGTGGGTGATCTTCTCGCGTCCACCCGGGACCTCATGGCCGTCCCCTCGCCGAGCCGGGGTGAGGGCGCGCTGGCGGGGCTCGTACAGGACGCGTTGCGCGCCTGCCCCTGGCTCGAGGTCGAACGCGTCGGGGACAACGTCGTGGGCCGCACCGCGCTCGGCCACGACCAGCGCCTGGTCCTGGCCGGGCACCTCGACACGGTCCCTGCCGTGGGGAACCAAGAGCCGCGGCTCGAGGGCGACACCCTGTGGGGGGTCGGCGCGTCGGACATGAAGGGCGGCCTGGCCGTCATGCTCGACCTGGCCACCACGGTGCGCCAACCCAGGGTAGACGTCACATGGTGCTTCTACGCCCGGGAGGAGATCGGCCGCGCCGACAGCGGCCTCCTGCAGCTGTGGCAGGAACGGCCGGACCTGTTGGCGGGGGATGCGGCCATCCTCGGGGAGCCCACGAATGCATTGGTGGAGGCCGGCTGCCAGGGCACGCTGCGGGTGCGCGTGACGCTGCGGGGCGTGCGCGCCCACACGGCCCGTCCCTTCACCGGGCGCAACGCCATCCACCGCGTCGCGCCCTTGCTGCAGCGGGTGGCCGACTGGCCCGGTCGGGAGGTTGTGCTGGACGGCTGCACCTACGCCGAGCAGTTGCAAGCCGTGGCCGTGGAGGGGGGAGTGGCCAGCAACGTCGTGCCCGACGAGGCCCGGGTCACTCTCAACCACCGCTACGCGCCGGACCGGCGGGCCGCCGAGGCGAGCGCGTTCCTCCGCGCGCTCCTGCAGGGGACGTGGGACCCGGAGGCGGGCGACATCTGGGAGGACCTCGATGCCGCCGACGGTGCGCCGCCGTCCCTGGAGCACTCGCTGCTCGGCGCGTTGGTGGAGCGGAGCGGCGCCGCGCCCAAGGCAAAGGTCGGATGGACCGATGTGGCGTCGTTCTGGGAGCACGGGGTGCCCGCGGCCAACTTCGGGCCCGGCGACCCGCTTCTGGCGCATCACCCCGACGAGCGGGTGTCGGCGCCACAACTCCAGCGCGCCCGCGACGTGCTGCTGGCGCTCATCGCATAGCACCACTCAGTGGACGACGATCGTCCCCATCATGTACTGGCGGACGTCGCAGATGTCGTGGCGATCCGCCGCTCTATCAGCGCGTCGAGGCTGAAGCGGCCGGATCCGAAAACGGCAGCGACCAACCCGAGGACCGCCAGCGCCATGTTCAGCTGGTAGCCGGGAGGATCGGCGATCGACGCGATCCCCGTCGCCCACGTGACGGTGATCATGGCGAGCACCATGTCCCCGAACAGGGCGATGCCGGCCAGACGGGAGCCGAGGCCCAGTGCGAGCGCGATGGCACTGCCGAACTCGACGATGCCGCCCAGGACGGCGAAGAACCCGCCCGGATGCAGGTGCGCGGTGTTGGAGAAGTACAGAGCCGTTCGATGGATGCCGGGGCCGTTGAACGCTCCGAACAGCTTGCCTGCGCCGTAGTAGATGAAGATCCAGGCCAGGACGATGCGCACCGCGGCCAAGGCACAGCTGGCGGGAAGCTCCGACGTGCGCGTGCCGACGACGAGGGCGAGTATCGAGCGAGCCGAACGCCGCGGGCGTGGCGGCGCGTCCAACGCGGTCGTGACCATCACATCCTCCCGAAGTGTTCGAGTGTGTCGTGGGTCTCGGGCGATTCGTCGTCCGACCGCTCGAGTGCCCAGGGGTCGAGAGCCGGGGCAGACGGGCTCGGTGCAGCCAAAGGGCGAAACGGTGCCACCAATTGAGCGCCGTAGACCGCGAGATGGCGATGTCGTGGGGTGGCCTGTTCGACGAGCAGGGGCCGACCCCGCAGCCCGGTGTCCATGCGAACCGTTTCCTTCGTCGGGAAGATCGCGGTGTGGAACATCTGGTCCCAGATGCTCAGCGCGAAACCGAGATTGACGTCTTGGGGCCCATCGAGTTTGTGGTGGATGCGGTGAAAGTTCGGGCTGACCACAATCCGTCCGAGGGGCCCGAATCCAAGCCGGGTGTTCGAGTGGGCGAACGCCACGATCCCCCCGTAGAGCGCCAGCACCGTCAGCGACAACGAGCCGTTGGCGAGCAGCACGAGACCGGGGAGAAGCGCCAGGAGGTACGACACGTGGATCAGTGGATGGGTACGGAAGACGGTGAGGACGTTCATGTCCTCCTGCGAATGGTGCAGCTCGTGGAACCGCCAGAGCGCTCCGACGCGATGGTTGGCGAGGTGCACGGCCCAGTTGCACCCATCCATCGCCACGATGATCGCGACAATGGCGATCCAACGGGGCACCGTGTCCATCTTGGGCAGGATGATCCATGGAAGGAGTCGGCGGACCACCGTCACGAACGAGAGGGTCAGCGCCGCCACCAAGGGCAGCACGAGGGTCGCGTAGACCGCGGTGATCAGTAAGTCGTGGCGGTACCCGCGGGCGAAGAAGGGTCGTGGTTGCGCGGGCCATGCCCGTTCCACCACGAGGATGATGCCGACGACGACGAGCGACAGCGGACCGACCACGACGATACGCAGACTCGTCAGGGAGCCGGCAAAGGCCGCTCCCTCCCATCCACTCGACCAACCGATTCCGACCAGAACCGCCGCCAAGGCCGGGATGCCGAAGGCGGGAAGGTACACCCTGGACGCAAAGCGGGCGCGCCGGCCGTCCTGGGGACGGGTGCGCCCGGTGCGCTCGGTCGCTCGGGGGGTGCGAGTGCTGGGGGGCGCGACGAGAACGGACGACATCAGGACGGCTCCGTGCCGAATCTCGGCACTAGAACGCCACTCCACCCGACCCGGAGCTTGTCGTCGGAGTGCCACCGGACCCCGTGCTCGCGTGGGCCGGCTTCACCGTCACGACGGCCGACCATTTCCCCCACGTATCGGTGATGTCGCCGTGCACCTGGCCCGGGCCGGTGTCCCCGACGAACCAGTAGAGGGGCTTTCCGGCATAGGTCAGCTGGAGCGCACCTCCCTTCCTCTTGACGGTGCCAAGTTTGGCGGCATTCACGCCGGATCCGGCCGTCGGCTTCGTCACACCCTTGGGCAGCAGGACCTCGGGCCAGACCTTCAGGCAGCTGGCCCCGCAGGCCACGGTGCTCGGCATCAGGGTGTACACGGTCTTCCCGCTGACGAGGAAGGTGCCGAGCTTCGCCGTGTGGCTCGTCGAGACGACGCTGCTCGTGGCGGCTCCGGCGGTACCGGCAGCGGCAGCGGTGGCTGCCAGTCCGCCCAGGGCCAGTGCGATGCCGGCGGTCCGCAGAATCGGAGCCTTTCGGAATGCCTGTGGGTGCTTCGTCTTGTGGACCATGTCACTGCTCTCCTCAATAGTGTTGTGTTGCCAGGGAATACGGGCAGATCCCGCAGAGAGATCGCTTTCCTTGTTCTTCTACCCGGGACGCAGGTCGACGCTTCATACCTGCGGTCGTCAGGGGCACGCTGCAGCACGACAACCTCGACCGGCGCGTGGCGCCGGGGCCGGTCGGTCACCGAATACCGCCCTGACCTGCGAGGTTTGTTGAGCGCCGGCGCCCGGTGCCGAGGCGTCGCTCCCGACGATCCGGATGGAGTGTGGCGCCGGCGCCGATGGTTGGCCCCATTCGACCCCGAACTCCATATCGTGACGACGTGGGGGCACCCGTCATCGACTACCGGCACGGCTTCCAGTTCGGCCTGGCGCCGCAGCAGCTATGGGAGCAGATGGAGGAGGTCGACCAGTTCGAGCGATGGTGGCCGTGGCTCTCGCAATGTGAGCTCGAGGGCGACGGGTTGGCTCGAGGGTCGGTCCTACGGGGCGTGATCTCGCCTCCCGTTCCCTACCGCATGCGTATCTCGGTCGAACTCGGCGAGTGCGTGCCTCCGCAGTCCATCGACGCCGCGGTCGGGGGTGACCTGACGGGGGTCGCCGGCCTGCTCCTGCGCCCCGAGGGGGACGGCACCTGGGCTGAGGTGGCATGGACAGTCGAGATGCAACAGCCTGCCATGCGCCTGGCCAGTCGGTTCGGCCATCCGCTCTTGCGCCGGGCACACGACCTGGTGGTCGAGGCGACCGTGGCCGGGTTTCGCCGGCGGATCGAGCGCTGAACGCCCCTCAACGAAGCCGGGCGACAGCGAAGGCCGCGGCGAACAGGACGACCGCCCAGGCCATGGCGCGCAGCGCCTGTTCCAACGGAGCGAGCAACGTGGGTCGGTCGATCGTCTGCTGCGTCCCGTCGGCCAGTGACACGACCCCGGTGGCGCCACGGGCCCGTCGCCGCAGCATCCGAGCCGGCGTGCTCAGCGCACGCTGCGCCAGTGAGAGGGCCAATGCTCCCGCCGCGGCCAGCGCCGGGGCGAGTGCCAACGTGCCGTTCTGTGCGACATAGGCGGTCAGCACCGGGAAGGCTCCCCAGCTGGCGGCGAATCCGAGGTCGTTGTGAATGATCCCGCCGAAGACCTCGAAGTTGTACCCGACGACGAGAAGGGGCCCGAGCACGAGAAACGGGACCAACGCCCAGCCCACTTGTACGACCCCGACCACGCCGAGGGCCAGGGCGCCGGCCAGCCCCACGACGGCCGCGCCCACGAGGGCCGGCGTGGGGATCTGCGTGCGCAACGGCCTGCCGTGCAACTCGTCGAGCGCGTGGGCGGCGACGCCGACGGCGAGGAAGAAGGCCAGGAGGGTTGCGAGCAGACGGGTCGAGTTGACGACAGGAGCCAGGCAGGCGCCGATGACGACGTAGCCCAGATGCCAGGCCGTGTACGGCGGGTGCAGCAACGTCCACCAGTCGCGCCACCCACCGGGCTGGGCGGCGTAGAAGGCGGGGCGCTCCTGGGGCGACGGATCCCCTTGAGCGGCTCTATCCACTGCGGCGCCGTCCCCACATCACCAACCCTCCGCCGAGGCTCATGCGTCGCACTCCGACGTCGGCCAGACCGGCCTGACGCCAGGCCTCCACCGTCCAACTCAGCGGATAGCGCCGGTAGTGCGCCGAGATGTTGGGTCCGAGGAATCGACCCACCTCGTACCACTCTTTGCCGCCGGTCACATAGCCGCCGACCGGCAAGAGCAGTCTGGTGTAGCCCCACCACCAGAAGCGCCAGAACCGGCTCTGGGGGAGGAGGAATTCGAGGTTCGCCACGACGCCCCCGGGTTTCACCACCCGGGCCAGCTCGCGCAGTGTGGCTTGCGGGTCGTCGACGTAGCGCAGGAGGTAGGTGAAGGTGAGGGCGTCGAAGGTCCCGTCGGCGAAGGGCAGTTGCTCACCGCGACCGGCGACCAACGAGATCCGGCCGGCCATGTGCCTCTCGACGACGTTGCGCTGGCCCTGGCGCAGCATGTCGAGCGTGAGGTCGAGTCCGACCACCTCGGCCTGGGTGCGCTCGGCGATCTGGAGCGACACGCCCGCCGGACCGCAGGCCACATCGAGGACGAGTGCAGGGTGCTCGGGGACGACGTGGTCGATCATGGCGCGGCGCCAGCGGCCGTTCTGCCCCATGGACAGGACCTCGGCCAGCCGGTCGTAGCGATGTGGCAGCGGGGCGAACAGACGTTGGGCGAATCGGTTGAGGTCGCTCGAGGCCGGGGCCCGCGTCTCCATGCCGCCTCCTCAGGTGTGAGGATCTCACCGTAGACGGTCGACGTGGGAAAGGAGCCGTCGTGGGTACGAGGCGCTTTGACGTGCTCGTCGTAGGTGCCGGACCGGGCGGAAGCACCGCGGCACTTGTGCTGGCGCGTGCCGGCGCGCACGTCGCCCTGATCGACAAGGCGCGCTTCCCGCGAGACAAGGCCTGCGGCGATCTCGTCGGGCCGAGGGGGCTGCAGGTGCTGGCAGACCTTGACGTGCCCGAGCCTCCGGGTACGGACGTCGGCCACCTGGTCGTCATGGGCCCGAGCAACCGGACCGTCGTCCTCACCTGTATCGACGGGACCGCCTATCCCGGTCGGGGTCGGGTCGTGACCCGCGGTGTCTTTGACGACGCGCTGCGCGACGCCGCCCTCCGGGCCGGAGCGGTACCCGTCGAAGGCCGGGCCGGTATTCCGGTCTGGGCGGACGCTGACCTCGACGGCTTCCAGGTCGATGGCGGTGACACGCTCCACGCCGACTTCGTGATCGGGGCCGACGGGTCCACCAGTCACGTGGCCCACGTGGCCGCACTTGTCGAGGAGTCGAAAGTGCTGTGGGGTTTCGCGGTGCGGACCTACGTGGACCAACACGTCGAACACCCGGTGATCGCGCTGTGGGAGCAGAGCCGGTGGCAGGCCTTTCCGGGGTACGGCTGGCTCTTCCCGAGCCCCGGTGACGGCGCCAATCTCGGTGTGGGGATAGGGACCCTCGGAAATCGGCGAGGGGCGACACGAGCGGTGCGGGCGCTCCCCGCCTTCGTGGATCATCTGGTGCGCGTGGGACTGCTGGGCCGGAGCGCGGCACAACCGCTCTCCCGTCAACTCGGTGGCTGGTTGAAGATGGGGATGGTTGGCACGGCGCCTGCCGCCGGAAGGGTGCTCTTGGTGGGCGATGCCGCCGGTCTCGTCAACCCGCTGCAAGGTGAGGGCATCGCGCAGGCCATGACCAGTGGGCGGTCTGCCGCGGAAGCCATCATCTGCAGCGGCGGAGGCGCTGCGGCGCATTACCGCCGCAGCCTTGCCCGATCGCACTTGCCGTATCAGCGCATTGCGGCCGCCGGCCACGCGGCCCTCGTCGGGCGCCCGCGTGCCGTCTCCGCCGTGGGACGGCTTCTCACCGCGCCGGTCATCGGGCGTGCCATGGCCGATGGATGGGGCGTTTTTTGGAACGAGCTCCTCGATGGCGCTGCGCCGGGAAGCCCCCGCCGCGTCGCGGCCATGACGACCTGGCTCGGCCGCACGGCGACCCGGGCCAGCCGCGTCTCGCGGTGGTTCGACGCCCTCGCCGAAGACCGGCAATGAGTGGTGGTCGAAGCGAGGCTACGAGGGCGACAGCCGCGCCACGGCATGGGTCAGCAGGTGCAGATCGCTCTGTCCCGGCAGCCGGTCGACCCGGCGGTCGATGCGCGCCAGGACATCGGCCCCCTTGTTCCCGTCGAACAGGTAGTTGACGAGGAACCCGACCTCGCGCTTGGGCATGACGCCCGAGCCGACGGGCCGCCACCAGTGCGACAAGGCGAAGCGCGTCAGCTTCTGTGCCTTCGGGCTGTCGGCCAGACGGCGCGTCGCCTCCGACGCGTAGAAGTCGATGTGACCGCCTTCCTGCTTCATGATCCGGCGCAGGATCTCGCGCAGTGTCGGGTGCCCGGCCGCCTCGGCCAGCCGGGAGTACCCGGCCTGGGTCGTCCATTCGTTGATGGCGCCCCACGTCATGTGCAGGGCGATGAAGGCACGCCCGGCGAAGGCAGCCGAGGCGATGGTGCTGAGCGTGCTGGTCGCCTGGCGGCGGCGCCGCCCGTGCCGCAGCGCGGCGATCCGGGGCGCCCCCGCCTCCTCGCCATGGGCCTCGAGCACCTGCCCGATCGCCTCACCGTGCCACATCTCCTCGAACACCCAGCAGGAGAGGAAGGAGGTGACTGCGGGGTCTTGGTGCGCCGGCGTCAACAGGAGGTCGCGCAGATAGCACACGGTGTGGTGCTCGACGTCGTGCATGTAGCGCAACGAGCGCAACGCATCGGCCGGCAGTGGTTGGTCCCTGAAGTCGTCGAAGTCGATGCCGTCGAGGTCGAGGCGTCCCGCCCGGGTCTTGTAGGAGTCGATGGTGGTTCGCATGGCGCCTACTATTCGGAACCCAGGCCAGGCCCGGATGGGCGAAATTCGGGGCATCCGAAGTGGGAAGCGGGTCCGAACAGGTACTACATGCCGAGTATCGACGAGGTGAGCGATGCCCAGCTGGTGACCTCCATCGCCCGCTACAGCGAGGTGGCCTTGGCCGAGGCCTACCGGCGCCACGGCGGTGCGGTCTTCGGATTGGCGAAGAGGGTCCTGAACAACCCGACGGACGCCGAGGACGTTACGCAGGAGGTCTTCTTGCGGCTGTGGAACCAGCCCGACCGCTTCGACGCGGCACGGGGCTCGCTGCGCTCCTTCCTGCTGGCCCAGGCGCACGGCCGGGCCGTCGATGCCGTGCGCTCCTCGAGCTCGCGGCGCCAGCGCGAGGCGCGCGACGCCCTGCGCACGGCGGAGGCCGCCTACGACATGCAGCGTGAGGTCTGGGACCTGGCCGTGGCCGATCAGGTCTCGCGCGCCATGGGCGAGCTGCCCGAGGAGGAGCGCCGGGCGATCGAGCTGGCCTACTTCGACGGCCGCACCTATCGCGAGGTGGCGCAGCTGCTCGACCAGCCCGAAGGGACGGTCAAGAGCCGGATCCGCAACGGCATGCGGCGCATGCGGGCCGTGTTGGCGGACGCCGGAGTGCGGGGGGTCGACGCGTGATGTCGCACGACGAAGCCAGCGATCTTCTCGGGGCCTACGCGCTCGATGCCGTCGACGGTGACGAGCACAACGAGCTCGAAGCGCATCTCGAGACCTGCCCACGCTGTCGCGCCGAGCTCGACAGCCTGCGCGAGGTCGCAGCCGCCATGGGCAACTCGGTCGAGCCCGTGCCCGAGGGGCTGTGGTCCCAGATCGCCCTGCGGCTGCCGGAGCGCCGGCAGGACGAGGAGCCGCCGCCGATGCCGCATCTCGCCTCGGGGGCCCGGTCGCCCTTCCTGCCGCCGGCATCGGGCCCGTCCCGCCGGCGCCGCAATGTGGTCACCACCATCGGCGCCATCGCCGTGGCCGCCGCCGCCGTGGCGGTCGTCCTCGGCATCGGCCTGGTGCGGGCGGACAACAGGGTCTCCAACCTGCAAGCCACCCAGGCCGGGCCGGCGGCCGCGGTGACGGCCGCGCTGCAGCGCGCCCGGGCACCGTGTGGTCTCGCTCGACTCGAGCACGAACGGGCAGCGGGCCGAGGTGGTCGTCCTGCCCTCGGGTCAGGGGTACCTGGTCTCCTCGACGTTGCCGTCCCTGCCCGACGGCCGGACCTACCAGCTGTGGGCGACCGAGGGGGGTCGGCCGATCTCCCTCGGTCTGCTGGGTGGTTCGCCGGGCCGGGCCGCCTTCACCATGGCCGGATCGACGCGGCCGTCGCGCCTGAGCATCACGGCCGAACCGGCTGGTGGGTCCGTCGTCCCCACCGATCCGATCCTCGCCACCGGGACTGTCTGACGCCGGCACGCAGCTGTTAGTTTCGCTCCTCATGTCCGAGGAAGACGCACCCAAGCAGCGGAAGCCCATCGAGATATTCGCCGAGGCCGAGCCCGTCAAGCTCGGCTCCATGCTGCTGACCCTGGTCGAGCCCCATCGGGGTCACGAGGTGGCCTACAACCGTTGGTACGAGCGGGACCACTTCTACTCCGGCTGCATGGTGGGCCCCTACAACTTCGCCGGGCGTCGTTACGTGGCCACGGCCGACCTGAAGGACCTCCGTGACCCGGACCCGTCGGCCATCACGGGGGAGCCTGGACGGGGTTCGTACATCTCCGCCTACTGGGTGCTCGACGGCTATTTCGACGTGTGGAACCGCTGGGCGCTGCGCCAGGTCAACGCGCTGCACGCGGCCGGCCGGATGTTCCAGGAGCGTGACCATGTGCACACGCTCCTCTACCACTACCAGTGGGAGCACCGGCGCGACGCCGACGGCGTCCCCGTGGAGCTGGCCCTCGATCACCCCTACCGTGGCTTCGTCACCGTCTTCATCGACCGCGACGACGCGGTGACCAACGAGGAGCTGTGGACGTGGCTGCGCACCGAGCACCTCCCCGCGCTGATGCCGGGGAGCGACGCCGATCTGGTTGCCGCCTTCACGCCTGTCGCTCTCGAGGTGGACGCGCCCGGCGACGTGCCGCGCGAGAAGGCCCGCGACAACCGCACGGTGCTGCTGTGGTTCCTTAACACCCCGCCCGAGGTGGCGTGGGAGCCCGTGATCGCGGAGCACCGGAGCCAGCTCGAGGCGGCGGGTAAGGGCACGGTGATCGCCGCGCTGCCGTTCATCCCGACCATCCCGGGCACCGACACGTACACCGACAAGCTCTGGGCCGACTGAGGCGCCCGATCATGGTGGGCCGGCCCGTCAGTCGCGGGCCAGGATCTCCACGTGGGTGATCACGAAGACGGCGTCGTCCGACCCCGCCCAACGGAGGAACGCCTCGGCCATGCGCTCGAGCTCCTCGCGGTCGCTCAGCCCGTAGGCGACCGCCTGCTCGGCGAAGCGTGAGTAGCGCACCCGGTCGGCCCACAGCCCGCCCCACCAGGCCCGGGCCTCGGGGTCGGCGTAGGTCCACGTCGAGCTCGAGACATCCACGTCGGAGAACCCCGCCGCATGGGCGTGGCCGAGCAGGCGGGGCCCGATGCGCGCGTCGTGACCGTTGCGCTCCGTCACCGCGAAGTAGAGCTCCAGCCAGCGGTCCAGGACCGGGTCCGAGGGGGCCCAGGTGAAGGCTCCGTAGTCCGAGTCGCGGGCGGCCAGCACGCCCTCGGGATCGAGCACGCGGCGCAGCTCCACCAGGGCGGCGACCGGGTCGTCCAGGTGCTGAAGCACCTGGTGCACGTGGATCACATCGAACGAGGCGTCCGGGAAGCCGAGGGCGAACAGGTCCGCCACCTCGAAACGCAGGTTCTCCACGCCCAGCCCGCGGGAGTGCTCCTCGGCCTGGGCCACCACGTCGGCGGCGGCGTCGATCCCGACGACCTCGCCGGGCGCCACCAGCAGGGCCAGGTCGGACGTGATGGTCCCGGGCCCGCAGCCGACGTCGAGCAGGCGCTGACCCGGGCGCAGGTGGGGGAGCAGGTAGGCGCTCGAGTTCTCCGCGGTGCGCCAGGTGTGGCTGCGCAGCACCGACTCATGGTGCCCGTGCGTGTAGGTCATGCGTACATTGTGGCGTGCCCGAAATGCCCGAGATGCAGGCGCTGTCCGAGCGCCTCGACGCCCTCCTCGAAGCGGCCACCCTCGAGCGGGCCGACCTGCTCGGGTTCTCGTCCCTCAAGACCTACGCACCGAGCCCCGACGATCTGCAGGGCCATCGGGTCGTCTCGGTCGGTCGCCGGGCCAAGTACCTCGTCTTCGCGTTCGATGACGGCAACCGGTTGGTGCTGCATCTGTCCCAGGCCGGCCGGCTCGATATCGAGGAGCCGCCGAAGAAGACGAAGCCCCGGGGCGCCGTGGCCCGCTTCACGTTCACGACCGACGGCGCCACCCCGGCGACGATCGCCGTCCTCGTGCGCGAGTACGGCACGCAGCGCAAGGCCTCGTGGTGGGTGCTGGCACCGGGTGACGAGGGGCCGCTGGCCGGTCTCGGGCCCGAGGTGGGCAGCGATGCCTTCGCCGAGTTCATCCGCACCAGCGACTCCCGGCGCCATCTCACCACCGACCTGCGCGACCAGCACGTGGTGGCGGGCATCGGCCGGGGTTGGGGCGACGACATCTTGCACCGGGCCAAGCTGTCGCCTTTCGCATCGCTGCGGTCGCTGACGCCCGAGCAGCGTGAGGCCCTCCTGGCCGCCACCACCGACGTCCTGGCCGAGGCCCTCGAGCTCGAGCGCACGCGGCAGGGCGGCCTGTCGGAGTCCAAGCTGGGCGGCCGCTTCAAGGTGCACAACCGCTTCGGTGAGCCCTGCCCGACCCCGTGTGGCGACACGCTCGAGCGGGTCTCGTTCGAGTCCTACGAGATGGCGTACTGCCCCACCTGCCAGACCGGCGGAAAGGTGCTGGCCGACCGCCGCATGTCGAAACTCCTCAAGTAGCCGACCGCGACGGACGCCGTCCCTAGTTCAGCTGCCGCACCACGGTCACGACCTTGCCGAAGATGGTGACCTCGTCGGGCCCGTCGAACACCATCGGCTGATAGGCCGTGTTGGCCGGCGACAGCACGACGCGACCGCTCTTGCGGCTGAACGTCTTGACCGTGGCCTCGCCGTCGTTGATGCCGGCGACCACGACGTCGCCGTTGTTCGCCTCGGGCTGCTGGCGCACGACCACGTAGTCGCCGTCGAAGATCCCCGCGTCGATCATGGAGTCGCCCCGCACCCGCAGCATGAAGGACGGGCCGTTACCGGTGAACTGCGCCGGCATGGGCAGCAGTTCCTCGATGTTCTCCTCGGCGAGCACCCCGGTCCCGGCGGCCACCTCGCCCACCAGCGGGACGTTGTGCACGGCCGATGCCGGAAGCCGCGAGGAGGTGTCGGGGTCGAAGTGGACCTGAATGGCCCGGGGCTTGCTCGGGTCCTTGGAGAGGTAACCCTCGCGCTGGAGCACGGCCAGGTGGGTGTGCACCGTGGCCGAGGAGGCCAGCCCGACCGCCTCACCGATCTCGCGCACCGAGGGCGGATAGCCACGGTCGCGCTGGCAGTCGGCGATGAAATTGAGGATCTGCAGACGCTTCCCGCTCAGGACCTCGGCCATGGGGTCTCCTTTGGTGTCCACCCGGCCTTCCGCCGGGCCCCTCCCGGGGGCGAACATCCGTTCGTGAGGGACCAACATACCCAAGCGGCGGGGCCAAAGCAAACATCTGTTCGCTCTCGAGCCCAACTCGAAACCGTCAGGGATCGCCGGGGTAGGTCGTGGGCGCTGCGGCCGGACGCCCCGAATCGTGGAGGCTCGTCGCCTCCAGCCCGAGGTGGCAGCCCTTGGTCCAATCGGGGGGTGACGTGGTGCCCGGCGGGACGGCGTTGCAGTCGGTGGCCCAGGCGGACCTGACCGCGCTGTCCCATCCTTGCTGATACGACTTCGAGGATCTCGCTGACCCACAGCCCGTCAGACCCAGCGACAACCCGACCGAGGCCACCAACACCAGGGGACCAAAGAAACGGCCACGGGACGATTGGGAGGTTGTCGGGGCAGATCGGCCTCTTCGGAACGTCGTGCCTCCGGCATGCATCCCTCCGTAATGCCGGTCCTCAATGTCCCCACGCTCGCAGCGTGGAAGGACCGGGCCCGAGGGGAATCTCCCAACGTCCAATCAGTGAGGTCGTTCGTCACGGGGTCAATTGCACCGGTGTGTCTGGCAAAATGTGTGCCGCCTCGGAGGTGGGACGATGCCGATGAATTGGTGGCCGAGCGACGAGGCCGCAGGGGCGGTCATCGACAGTGCGGGGCCGTGGCCGTCGCCATCGCCCGTATCCAATGGCATCTGCGCGCCCTTCGATGTCGACAGATACGACGGCCTTGCGGTGGTGGTCGGGTATGGCTGGAACCGCAAGGGACGAGAGGTGCTGGGTTCGGACGAGTTTCAACAAGATGCATCCGGCAAGTGGGAGCACCTGACGGGCGGCGGTGCCGGCTGGTCGTTCGGGCAGCGTTGGGACATCCAAGAAGCAAGAGAAGACCTGCACTTTCGGATGGGGGGCTCATCCGGGAAATCGCCATTCGACGATCGACGCGAGTTCTCCTTCGCGGTGTTCATGTGCGGCCCGGCGGTTGCGACCGTCGAAGTTGTCCGGCGGCACGCGACCAGAATTGCCGATGTCAGCGCTGGACCCGGCTGGCTCGCCGTCCTTTGGACTCCAGCCGACGGAGCCACGGTCACCGCCTACACCGCAGTCGGGCAGCGGTCTTTCCGTTGGACCTCACCGAGCACGGTCGCCTGAGAGAGAAGACGTCGCAGAACGGCTGTGCGCTCGCCCGGTTCCTCCGCAACAGGCATCCAAGGCTGTCCTCAAGGTTCGCGAGGCTGGCCGGCCGCGAGGCGCCGGTCGATCTCCATGCCCATGATCTTGCACTCGTCGAGCGGATGGTCATACCGGCACATCAGCGCGCCCTCCAGATAGCGCCGGGCGCGCTGTAGCCGGTCGATCTCGTCCGAGAGTGCGGTGAGGCGCTCGGATGCGATCGCTTTCCACTGCGCCATGGTTTCGGCATGGAGGAGGCCGCCGATGTCATCGAGGGAAAGCCCGGCGTCCTGGAGCATGCCGATGAAGATCAGCCTCCGTATCGTCTCTGAGGCGTATCTTCGCTGTCCCGAGCTTCTGGCGTCAGGTGTCAAGAGGCCCCGTCGCTCGTAGTAGCGCACGGCCGAGGTTGCGACGCCGGCCCGGGCTGCGACCTCACCGATCGAGACGAGTTCATCCACCCGACCACTTGACTTGAAGTCGGGTTCAACTGTCAAGCTCCACGTGTGACGACTCCCGCGGAGGACTCTGGCCTGGCCCCCAACCACCATGGTCATCACAAGGGCTTCTCGGGGATCACCGGACTCATCGCGGCGCTCAGCATGCGATCCGGAAGGACGGGCGATGCCGAGCTCGCCATGAGGCTGACTGACCTGGGCCCCGGAGCACGCGTCGTCGATATTGGATGCGGCCCCGGGGTCGCGGCCCGCCTGGCCGCAGAACGGCGCGCCACCGTCGTCGGGGTCGATCCCTCAGATGTCATGCTGCGTGTCGCCCGCAGAGATGACCACCGTCGAACGGTGACATGGCAAAAGGGTTCTGCCGAGTCCCTCCCGTTGACGGATCACTCGCAGGACATCGCTTGGTCGCTTTCGACGGTGCACCATTGGCCGAACTTGAGGGGCGGGCTCGACGAAGTCCGCCGGGTCCTGGCGCCCGGCGGTCGCTTCCTCGCGACCGAGCGGCGCGTGAAGCCCGGCGCAACGGGCCACGCCAGCCACGGCTGGACGACCCAGCAGGCAGAGAGCTTTGCCGAACTTTGCGAGACCGTCGGATTTCTCGACGCCAATGTCTCGGACCACGTGACCAGCCGCGGGACGCTCCTCGCCGTCTTGGCCCATACCAGCCTCTGATCGGAACGGAATGCCCTACAGGAACGTGACCCGGCTCGCCGGTAGTGCGACCCCTCGCGGTCTCTAGGACGACTCGGGATCGGTTCCGCCTCAAGATGCAAGAGCGACGACGTCCCTGGGATCGGCAGCACCGTCGGGGCCCGAGCCAACAACCAAGCGAGTGCCACTTGAGCCGGGCCGACGTGCAGCCTCTGCGCAGTCGCGCGCGAATCGGATCTCCCTCGACCTGAGCCGAGCGCCGTTGCGTCCTGACTCGCTTTGTCGAAGAGTTCAATCACCGCAACAGGCCCGAGAGCGGTTGGCCCCCCGCCGTCCTCGACGAATGGGTAGAGGGCAGCCCACTGGTTCGCGTCGATTTTCCCGAGTCCGACTGACAGGTCAAGGGTGGTTGGGTCCCTCGCCTGCGGACTCACATATTCTGGTTGTGCACCCCGAGCTCGGCCAGGAGTCGGTTGCGCAGGGCGTCAAAGGCCGGGCCGCCGATGTGGCGAGGGCGGGACAGGTCGACAGGCGCATCGAGGCAGATCCGGGCGGCGCGCAGGCCGAGGACCCGGTCGGCCAAGAGCACGGCCTCCTCGACGTCGTGGGTCACCAGCAGCGCACGCCCGGTCGGTGTCGAGCGCAGAGGTCCGCCACCAGGTCCTGCATCTTGAGGCGAGCTTGACGTCCGTGGCGCTGGTGATGGATTTCCTCCCGGGATCGGGCCGTACTAATCCCAACTAAATCAATCGAAATTGTGACGTAACCGGCCCGGCCGACCTGTCACACCGGATCCTTAGGGTGGCGGGGTGCGAACAGCTGTTCGAGAAGACAGTTGACAGCGAACAGGTGTTCGTGATCCAATCTGCAGGAAAGCGAACAGGTGTTCGGAAGAGGGAGACGCCATGACGGTCGCCTATGAGCTCGACTTCGAGACGTGCCGCCCCCGGTTGTACGTCGTGCCCGACCAGCCGGCGCGGACCGCACCTTCCCCCCGGGTGCGCCGCCGCCGGCTGGCCGCGGGAGCGGTGGTTGCGCTCCTGCTGGTCCTCCTCGCCCTGCCGATCCGCGCCCTCGGTGGCAGCACACTGGCCCAGGCGGCACCGGCCCAGGGTCAGGAGTACATCGTCAAGGCGGGCGACACACTGGCCTCAATCGCGACCCGGGCCGATCCAGCGCACCCCGCCTCGCTGGCCGGGCAACTCGTTCGCGAGACCGGGACCCCTTCGGTGGTGCCCGGGGAGCACATCTTCATTCCCTGACTATCGTCGGCGGTGTGCGGTGTCCCTGGTGCGGTGTCGACGACGACCGCGTGGTGGATTCACGCCAGGCCGAAGACGGCGGCGCCATTCGCCGCCGCCGTGAATGCCTCGGCTGCGAGCGGCGCTTCACGACGTTCGAGCGGGTCGAAGAGGTCCCGCTTTGGGTGGTGAAGCGCAGCGGCCTGCGCGAGCCGTTCGATCGGGCCAAAGTCATCGAAGGCGTTCGCTCGGCCACCAAGAACCGTCCCGTCAGCCCCGAGCAGATGGAGGAACTGGCGCAGGCCGTGGAGGACGCGTTGCGGGCGGAGACGACGGAGCCGACCAGCCAGCAGGTCGGCGTGGCGGTGTTGGAGCGCCTGCAGAGTCTGGACGACGTGGCCTATCTCCGTTTCGCCAGCGTGTACAAGGGGTTCGAGGAGGCGGGCGACTTCCAACGCGAGGCTGGGTTGTTGACCAAGACGACGGAGCCGAAGCGCAAATGATGGACGAGACGCCTGGCATCGTCCTGGCCGTCTACGCGCACCCAGACGATGCCGACGTTGCCTGCGGCGGCACCCTGGCCCGATGGGCCAAGGCCGGGAGTGCGGTGCACCTGGTGGTGTGCACCGATGGCGGCAAGGGGACGACCGATCCGGCGGTCGAGCCCGCGCAGCTGGCGGCCGAGCGTGCCGCCGAGCTGGCATCGTCTTCGGGGTTGATCGGCTTGTCCGGTGTCGAGAATCTCGGCTGGCGCGACGGTGAGCTGATCGATTCCGAGGACTTCCGGCGCACCTTGGTCGAGCGGGTCCGCACCGTGCGTCCCGACGTGGTCTGCGGCCACGACCCCACCGCGGTCTTCTTCGGGCAGGACTACTTCAACCACCGGGACCACCGGATCGCCGGCGCCGCGCTGCTCGACGCCGTGGCTCCGGCCGCCGCGCTGCCGCACTACTTCCCCGACGCCGGGCCACCGCACCAGGTGGCGACGGTGCTCATGTCGGCGACGCTCGAGCCCGACGAGTGGGTGGACATCTCTGACACCATCGAGACCAAGGCTTCGGCGGTCGAGTGCCATCGGACCCAATTCGCCGGCCAGGAGGGCTGGGCCGGCGAGGCGGTGCGGCGGCGGGCGGCCGAAGAGGGCCGGCGGGCCGGCGTCGCCTACGCCGAGGGGTTCCGCCGGTTGACCCTCGGTGGTTGAGCGGCCGGACCTCGCCACGATCCTGCACGTCGACATGGACGCCTTCTTCGCGTCGGTCGAGGTGCTCGACGACCCTTCGCTGGCCGGCAAGCCGGTGATCGTGGGGGGCGCCGGGGCGCGCGGCGTTGTGGCGTCGTGCACCTACGAGGCGCGCGCCTACGGGGTGCACTCGGCCATGCCCTCGATGCGGGCCCGGCAGCTCTGCCCTGAGGCCATCTTCTTGTCCGGTCGCCACAGCCGGTACGGGGAGGTCAGCGCGGAGTTGCACAAGATCCTGGCTGACATCACGCCAATGGTCGAGCCCATCGGCCTCGACGAGGCGTTCGTGGACGTGGCCGGCGCGGTGCGCCTGCTCGGGCCGCCGCCGGACATCGCGCGCGGCCTGCGGCGCCGGGTGCACGACGAGCTGCACCTTGAGTGCGCAGTGGGCATAGGGCGCTCCAAGATGATCGCCAAGCTCGCCTCACGCGCCGCCAAGCCCCGGGCCAGCCGGGCGGGACTGCAGCCGGGGCCGGGCGTGTACGTGGTGGATCCGGCGAACGAGCTGGCGTTCCTGCACGGTCATGCAGTTGAGGCGCTCTGGGGAGTCGGCCCGGCCACGGCGAAGCGCCTCCACGATCTCGGTGTGCGGACAGTGGGCGACCTGGCGGCGATGCCGCTCGACACGGTGGTCCGGCGCCTGGGCAAGGCGAGTGGCGCCCATCTGGCGGCCCTCTCCCGCGGCGAGGACCCCGATCCGGTCAACCCCAACCGTCCCAACAAGTCGATCGGGCACGAAGAGACGTTCAGTCAGGATCTCGTTGACCCGCACGAGCTCGAGCGTCACGTGCTGCGCATGGCCGACTCGGTTGCGACCATGTTGCGCGGCGCGTCGAGCGCGGCCCGGACGATCACCGTCAAGATCAAGTTCAAGGACCTGTCGTTGCAGTCGCGCTCGCACACCATGGAGCGACCCATCGCCACCGGCGGCGCCATCGGGCAGGTGGCCGCCGCGCTGCTCTCGAGCATCGATCCCGGTGAGGGGATCCGCCTCCTCGGGGTGAGCGCGTCGGGACTGACGGCCGGTGGAGTCGACCAGCTCTCGTTCGACCTGGGGGACGGGCTCGCCGAGGACAACCAGAGTGCCACCGCCCGCGAGCAATCCTGGCAGGACGCCACCATCGCCGTCGATGCCATCCGCCACCGCTTCGGGCGCAGCGCCGTGGGTGCGGCCTCCATGGTGACGGAGGACGGGGTCCAGGTCCCGGCCCGGCGCGACGCGCCGTGGGGCCCCGACGACTAGGACGACTCAGGCCACCAGCGGATCCACTTGCCGTGGTGGTGTACGTCGGCCAGCCGCTCCGCCGCGCCTCCCGGCGGCACGTGGACCAGCGCAGTGGCCAGGTCCGGTCCCTCCCGGCGCACCGGGGAAGGGGGCGTCGCGAGACCGGGGGTCTCGAACGGGCTCTCGCAATAGAGATGGTGCACGGGGCGCGGCGTGTCGAGCGTGGCGATGCGGACGTTCAGGGCGCGCTGCTCCTCCTCGGTGAGGTAGGCGGCCACCCAGGAGTGGAACACCACCAGTGGACCGTCCCCGGCCACAGTGGCGACGACGCGGGGCAGGTCCGTCAGCATGTCGCCCCGCTCAAGGCGGGGGGGATGGGCCGAGGCCCGAACGTTGGCCACGGCGGCGCGCAAGCGTTCGAAGCGAGGCAGGTTGTCGGGCCACACGCAGGCCAGCAGCCACCGCGCCTCGTCGTCGGAGAAGGGGTCGACCGGGGTGAGGTCGAGCCCGACCCGCTCCGCCATGACGGGGAGGCGCAGCTCAGGAAGGGCGGTCAGCTCGCCCCGCACGTCACACTGGAGGGCGACCGCCGCCCCGGGCACCCCGGCGGTGAGGGCGTCCCCGTCGGCGGCGCTGTAGGTGTACCCGTAGTCGTCGAAGAGAATGTTCAGGCCGGCTGAGGTCCCGAGGTCGAGCAAGGAGAGCGGTTCGTGCCGCCCGTAGCGGGCGGCAACATGGCACAGGCCGGGCAGCAGGCTGGTGCAGCGCCCGATCTCGTTGGTCTGCGTCGTGTGGGTCTCGATCAGCCCCTCGATGTCGGCGCGGTACTCGCGGCAGAAGTCCGTGAAGGCCGTGGCGACGTCGCCCGCGGGCCGGGGCCTGGCCGGGAGGCCACGGATGACACAGACGGTGTCGAAGGAGGCGGCCAGGGGGTGCTCGACGCCCGAGAGGAGGAGAAAGTGCACGGCCGCAAAGAGAAGCAGAGGACGCCGCTGCATGAGCGGCGCGCCGTCGAGAAGCGAGAGCACCTCGTCGTCGTCGGCGACAGCGCGGCGAGATGGTGGCGTAGGTGGTACCGCCGTCGCGCTCGACGGTGGTGGCAAAGGCGCGGAAGTGCTCGCCGAGCGGCTGGTTTCCGTGCATGCCTGGTTCGCCCGGGCTAGAAGCTGGCGGGGAGCAGCGGGGTGATGGCCCCGAAGAAGAACCACAGCAGGACCAGCGTGCCCAAGGTTCCGACGCCGTAGATCACCCAGCGCTGACGTCGGAAGCGCCAGGCGGCCACGAAGATGCCTGTGATAGCCACCGCGGTGACGAAACCCCAGAACAGGGCGTCGGCGAGCGACACGCCCGAGTTGCCGGCCAGGCTTTGGCTCTTGGGGTCAGCGTGCAGATCGTGCTCCACGGGCAGGCCCGAGTTCGGGAACATCTGGGAATGGGCGAGCGTGGCCTGCACGACGAGGCGGCTGCTGGCGCTGAAGCGCGGGTTGCACGTGGTGAGGGTGAGCTGGTTGGCGATGACGTTGTCGACCACGGTCGTGTCGCTCGGGGAGACCACGAAGTTCTTCGTGGTGTCGTAGACGAAGATGCCTTGCAGCGTGGTGAGCACGATCGGGTCTCCGGCCTTCACCGAATCGAGGTTGTAGAAGGGATGGCCGTAGGTAGTGCGGTGGCCGGCGATCGCGACGTTGCCGGTCTGGCCGGGCAGAGGCGTTCCGATGTAGTGCCCTGGGCCCTTGCGCAGATCGGGCGTGTTGGTGCCCTCGACCATGACCTGGTTGATGCCGATGACCGGGATCCGGATGTCGCCGATGGGTTGGCCTTCGGCCGGTGCGGCAGTGGTGGGAGCGGCCACCGGGGGCCCCGTCGGCAGCTTGTCGAGCGCCGACTCCTGCGCCAGAGCGCGCCGGACGGCCTGGTTGTTCGTCTCGTGTTGAAGTTGGGTGCGCAGTCCGGATTGCGTGTGCGCCTCCTGCACCGAGGTGCCCCAGATCTGGTAGGCCGTGAACAGGAGAATCAGGACGCCGACGCCGATCAGAACCCGCCCGAGGATGTCAGCGACCCGCCGCAACGTAGACATCGCAGAAACAATAGAGCCGACAGAGGCCGTGCCCCCGTCGCCCTCCGCCTAGGCCTGGACGGTGACCAGGGTCCCGAGCGGCGTCAACGGGAACACGATCTTCGCGTTGGCGATCGGCATCTCGACGCAGCCGTCGCTCTGGGGGAAGCCGTACGATCCCCGCACGAAGCCGTGCAGGGCGTCGCCACCGTTGAAGTAGCTCACCCACTGGATGCCCGGGTCGCTGTAGTGCGAGCCGTCCGGGTTGGTGCCCGTCATGGTGGTCACTGTGTAGCGGGCGTAGACGGGGAACGTGCCGTTCGCCGTGCTGGCACCGGGTACCCCCGTGTTGACCGGGGTGCTGTAGACGGCGACCCCGTCGTTGTAGACGGTGGCCGACTCGGGCAGCGACTGGCTCACGAGGACGTAGTCCCAGGACTGGGCGTCGCCCTTCCCGCTCTGCACGTCAGCCAGAAGGTCCGTCCACACCTGCGGGCCGGCGACCCCGTCCGTCTTCAGACCGTTCTGGTTCTCGAAGTTCATGACGGCGCCCGTCGTGATGACGTTGCCAGTACCGGGCGTCCACAGTGTCTCGAGCGCGAGCGGCATGTTGGGCCAACGCCACGTGAAGGACCCCACCTGGTCGTTCCCCTCCTGGGTGGGCGACGTCAGCGGCGACGCCGGCGTGAACGTGAGCGGGAGGTAGCCGAGCTCGGCCAGGAGCTGTTGCAAGCGCAGGGTGGATCCGGGCGCCACCGAGAATTGCGACGTGACCGACTGCGTCAGGTGCTGGCCTTCGGAGCCCACGACACCCGAGGGTCCGCCTGGAACGGTGACCGTCTCGGTGGCACCGGGCACGAGCGGCCCGCTCGCCTGGTACTCGAGCAACGACGGCGACAACACGGCCCATGAGCCGGCCACGGGAGGGTTGAGTGTCGGCATGGGGCTGTCCGGAGCAAGGTCGGTGGAGAACTGCACCGTCACCGTGGAGCCGGCTGCGACGTTGGCTCCGGTCGGCGAAACGGTGGCGACGGTGAGGGCGGGCGGCGGGGCGGCCGATGTGGCAGCGGCCTGGTTGCTGTGCAGGCGGTCGACGGCCACGAACCCGCTGGCGACGAGAACGAGCACGACCACGCCCACGGTCACGATGAGCCACCGTCGGCGGCCGGTGGGGGTGCGTGCGTGTTCGCCGGACATAGCAGCGTGGATTCTACAGGGGAGAACTTGGGCCTAAAGTCCCAATTCGGCCTCAATTTGCCGGGTGATTTCTGTGAGCCGGCTGGCATCGGTGACCTTGGACCCGCCGGACTCCCGCACATAGAACGCGTCGACGACCATTTCGCCGAGCGTGGAGACCCGGGCCGACACCACGTCGAGGCCGGCGTCGAAGAGGGTGCGGGTGATGCGGTGGAGCAGACCAATCTCGTCGGGGGCACGCACCTCGAGCACGGTGGCGGTTTCGGATGCCTCGTTGTCGACGCTGACATCGCTTCCCGGCAGATGGGCCGCGGAGCCCCGGCGGAGCGGATAGATGCGCTCGCGTTCGGAGAGCCGCTCACCGATGGCCAGGGGGTCCGACAGCACGGCGGCCAGGTCCTGGCGAAGCTTTGCGGTGTCGGGCCAGGTCCCGCGGGCCACCTCGACCGTGAACACCTCCACGGCGACCCCGCCCTCACCGCTGACGTTGGCCGCCCGCACGTCCAGGCCGTTCAGAGCGAGGGCACCGGCGACGGAGGAGAACAGGCCGGGTCGGTCGGGTGCGGCCACGATGACGTCGGGCGGCTGGAGCGAGACCGAGGGAAGCCCCGTGCCGCGCACTTCGGCCATGAGCTGGCGGTTGGACGCCACGATGCGGTCCGGTGCAGCCGGCTCCGTCTCACCCTGCAGTACGCGGTCGGTGCGCGCCACGAGGTCGGCGACCAGGCCTGCCTTCCAGGGACCCCAGGCGGACGGGCCGGTCGCCCTGCTGTCCGCTTCGGTCAAGGCCGCCAGCAGGTGCAGCGTCAGCCGGTTGCCGGCGGCCCGCGCCACGCGGGCGATGGTGGTGGGATCGTCGAGATCGCGCCGGGTGGCCGTGTCGGGCAGCAGCAGATGGTGGCGCACGAGGTCGACCAGCACGGCCACGTCGGCGGGCGCGAACCCCATCCGAGTGGCGATGCGGTCGACCACCTCGATCCCGACAGTCGTGTGGTCGCCCGGGAAGCCCTTCCCGATGTCGTGGAGGAGGGTGCCGACGAGCAGCAAGTCGGGCCGCTCGACGGTATCGGTGAGCTCGGCGGCCAGAGCAGCAGCCTCGAGCAGATGACGGTCCACGGTGAAGGTGTGGTAGGCGTTGCGCTGCGGCTTGTTGCGAACGGCAGCCCACTCCGGGATCAGCCGCACCAGCAATCCGTGCTGGTCGAGTGACTCGATCTTGTCGATGGCGGGGTGGCCCAGGGCGAGCAAGTCCACGAAGGCGCGGCGCGTCTCGTCCGCCCAGGGATCGCCCGGCGACGGCATGCGGTCGGCCAGTCGGTGCAGTGAACCCCGCGCGATGGGACGGTCGGTCCTGGCGGCGGTGGCCGCCAGACGGAGCGGCAGCGAGGCGTCGTCGGACACCGGCGCCAGCGAGGTGAGGGCGATCTCGCCCTCGACCTCGACCATGTCGGGCCCGAGATCGGCCGGGGCCAGGAGGGCGGCTTCATCGGTGGTGGCGCGCCGGAAGCGCCGCTTGGGCGCCGGGGTGGGGTCCCAGAGCCGGCGCCGGCGCCATACGTCGTCGCAGACCCAGGCGATCTGGCGGCCCGCCGTCGAGACGGCAAGCATCAGCGCGTCGGCATCGTCGAAGCCGAGCGCCGACGCCACCTGGTCCTGGTCCTGCAGGAGCAGCCTGTCGTGCTCCCGGTTGGCCAGGCGGTGGAGCTCGACGCGGATGTCGGTGAGGAGTGCCGTGGCGCTCTCGAGGGATGCCAGGTCGGCGTACTCGGCCAGAAGGGGGGCGAACGCGGAGATGGCGCGCAGCACGTTGAGGTCGCGCAGGCCACCGTGGCTCTCCTTGAGATCCGGCTCCAGGAGGAATGCCACGTCGCCGGCGATGGTGCGGCGCTCGGCCATCTGCTGCTCGAGCAACGGGAGGTACCGTGCTCCCAGTCGGTCGCGCCAGACGGCCCGGGCCTTCTGGAGCAGCGGATCGGCCACCTTCGGCTCACCCCAGACCAGCCGGCCGTCGAGCAGGCCGAGCGCCACGCGCACATCCTCGGCGGCGGCGCTCAGCACCTCGGAGGGCCGGCGGACAGAGTGATCGAGGTGCACGCCCTCGTCCCATACCGGGTACCAGATAGCGTCGGCGACCCGCGCGATGTCCCGGTGGCCGTTGTGGACCAGCACCACGTCGAGATCGCTGTAGGGGCAGAGCGAGGCCCGGCCGTACCCTCCGACGGCGACCAGGGCCAGGTGCCGGGGGGTGTCGCCGGCGGCGCGTTCGGCCAGGCCGGAGAGCCAGGCGTCCGCCTCGGCCGCATAGCGACGGCAGAATTCCTCGCCCCGAAGCCCGGGCTCGGCCAGCAGGCGGCTCCGCCGGTCACGGAGTGACGTCTCGGCGACCATGGCGGGAACGTAGCATTGGGTTTGTGAGCAAAGACGTGGAACGCAAAGAGGGCAAGACACCCATGACCTTCACCCACGCCGTCGCCATGACGGCTGTGGGCGTGGTCGGGATCATCGTCGCCTTCTGGATCCTGAGCAGCCTGGCCGGGATCATCTTCTTCTTCGTGAAGGTGGCGGTGGTGGTGGCCCTGATCGCCGCCGTCTTCTGGGTGGTCTCCCGCTTCCGCCACTAGCGAAGGTCTGGCCTCGACCCCTGATGGGGCCGGATCCGAGGGCGGGGAACGCGGGCCGTTAGGCTGGCCGCCCGTCGTGGTACGACGGCGGCGTGGCCGAGTGGTTTAGGCAGGGGCCTGCAAAGCCCCGTACGGCGGTTCGATTCCGCCCGCCGCCTCCATCCAGGTTGCCAATTCAGCCGTCCCGAGGTCTCTTCCGATCGGGCCGACTTCGCCGCTCCGCCACGGCGCTCGGCGCGCCCGTTTCACGCCGCAGTGCGGGCCGGAACGGAGGTCACGTCGCTCACATCGACACGAGTTGTCGGAGGGTTGTTCGGGCACGGTACGAACGGCCCTATGGATCGTCTGATTCGGTCGTAAGAATCCCAGCAGGAGCCGGTCCCTGCGCACCACGGTGGTGCGCTTCTGAGCAGACCCGCCGACGATCGACATGGACCTGGAACTCGAGACACAGCAATGGCTTCTGAAGGCGGCGGCGGATCTCCGGCGTGTCACCGCCGCCGAGACGCGTTTCTCGGCGGCGATGAGCATGAACCACGTCACGATGCTGGCGGCGGCGGACGAGCTCGAGGCGGCGACCAGGGAGGCGATGGCGTGGATGCGGGGGAACCCCTGTCCGGACCGTGAAGTGGGCGGGCGCGTCGGCCTCATGCTGACCACCTGCGCCGAGGTCGCGGCCACGGCCGAACGGGCCCTCAGCAATTCCTGCGACGACATCGAGGCGATCTTCGGCCGCCTGGGCGACCTGCTGGCGATCATCGACTTCCATTCCGAGACCCTCAAGGCCTGGTGACAAAGGGGTTCTCTCCGTCGGGGAGGACCAGCAGGATTCTCAGGGTCGGGCCTGTACGTCGACCACGACGGGCGGCAACGTGACCCCGGTGGCGGTGCTGAGGTCGACCCGCAGCGAGTAGGACCCGGCGCTGGGCGCCGTGACGCTGAGCAACTGGGTGACCGAAGCGGTCGGAGGACATGTCGCGGTGCCCCCGTTCTCGTGAGCCGGCATCACCGCGAAGGTGCCCGAGGACGGCATCACTGCGAGTCCACCCAGGTCTGCCGCCTGCCAGTGGACCGTCGTGGCCTGATTCCCGGCCAGCGTCGCGCCGAGCTGGATGGTCGCAGCCTGTCCCGCGGTCACGGTCGTGCCGCCGCTGGGCTGTGAGAACCCGACCGCAGGGAGCTGCCCGGACCCGAAAGAGGGTGGCGCATCCGCAGGAGATGAGGCCCAGTCTGGGTCCGGGGTCCCCGAGAGGCTGAAGCGCAAGGTCCCGCCGCTGCTGAGGACGGAGGCCGGAAGCCAGGGGAGGTCCCACGACCCGGCGGTTGCGTGCGACGGCGGGGTTCCGCCGCAGCCGGGAGGGCTCGCGCCCGCCGGGCGGCTCACGCCCGTGACGGTCAACGCGTGCACGTAGGGATGTGAGGCGGCCGCCGCAGGGGCCTGCTCCACGAGGCGCCGGCCGTTCGGGAGCGTGATCGCCACCGAGGGGAAGAGGGGGCTGGCCAGGGCCAGGTTCGCCGCACCCGGAGTCAGGGGGAACAGTCCGACGGCCGCCCACACGTACCACGAGGAGATGGCGCCCAAGTCGTCGTTCCCCGGCTCGTCGACCGGCGCATCGGTGTATTCGTCGTTCGCGATGGCGCGCACGAAGCGCTGGCTCTCCTCGGGCGCACCGAAGGCGTCGAATTCCCACGGCGCCCACTCGCTGGGCTCGTTGCCGGACCAGTCCTCGGGGACGTCGCGCGTCGCGTTGAGAGCGCCCATGAACGTCTCGAGCTTGCCAGCGGCAGCGGTATCACCTCCCATGAGGGTGGCGAGCGCAGTGAGATCCTGCGGGACCGACCATGTGTACTGCACGGCGTTGCCTTCTTCGAAGCCGGTCTGTCCGCCGGGCTCGAGTTGCGACGCCTCAAAGGCCGCGCCGGGAGGGAAGCTGCCGTCCGCGCCGCGGGCCTGTATGTATCCGGTGGCGGGATTGAAGAGGTACTCCCAGTTGGCGGCGCGCGCGCTCATGGTGGAAGCCAGGGAAGAGTCGTGCTGGGCCGTGGCGACCTGCGCGATGGCAAAGTCGTCGATGGCGTATTCCAGTGTGACCGAGCCGCCGATGGAATAGTCGATGGACGTGAGATCGAGCGAGTCCGCGTTGACGTAGTGCTGCGACAGGTACTGGGACAGGTACTGCCGCTCGATCTCGAGTCCCTGGGGCTTCTCGGTTTCCGTGGCCCCCTTGACCATATACTTGAGCGCCAGCGCAACATCGAAGTTGTGCACGCCCATGGCGAGGGCGTCGGCGATGATCGGATCCGCCGAGTCCCCGTTCATCTGCGACTCGTCGCCCCCGACGATGGCCCACTTGGGAAGCCAGCCCGTCTGTTGCGCGTCGTCGACGAGGGACTGCACCATGTCGCCGACGGCCTCGGGAGCGAGCAGGGCCTCGAGTTGTATCTCGCTGCGGTAGATGTCCCACTCCGAGAAGTTGGCGTACACCTCGCGGTGGCCGGCCATGTGGACTCTCCCGTCGCTGCCCTCGTAGCGCCCGGACACGTCGGACACCACGTTCGGGAAGAGGAGCGAGTGGTACAACGCCGTGTAGAAGGTGTGCTGCTGGGCCGCAGTGCCGCCCTGCACTGCGATGCGCTCGAGGAGTGCGTTCCAGCGATCCGTCGCCTGTGTGCTCACCTGTTGCACCGACCAGCCCGGATCCTCCGCCCGGAGATTCTGCATGGCGTCCGGGGTGCTCACGAAGGAGATGCCGACCTTCATGAGCACTTGACGTTCCTTGGTCGTGTCGAACGTCGCAAAGGCGCCGCAGGTGATGCCGGAGCAGGCGTCGTTTCCGGAGAAGACGCCTCCGTTGGCCCAGGTGCCGCCGGCGGAGAACGGCCGGTCGAAGAGCGCCACGAAGTGCAGCGTGTAGTTGGTGCCCGTGCCGCAGAACTGCCCGCTCGACACCTGACCTTCGACTTCGTCGCGGCCGACGACGTGCACGCTCGCTGCACTGACCGGGTTGCTGCTGTCGGCCACCTTGAACAACACGTTGGACTGGGTGCCGGCCGGGAAGTCGAAACTCGAGATACCGGACCGCGTGGTGACCGCGAGCGAGACGGAGATGGGTTCCTGGGTGCCCAGCACGACCTGATAGCGACCCGGTGCGGCGTGCTCCTGCTGGTGCGAGAAGGCGGCGACCGTCGTGACGGGCGAGGTGATGGCGCCCTCGGTGGGCAGGATCGGAACGTCCTGGTACGACGGACACCCCGTCCCGCTGAGATGGGTCAGGCTGAAGCCGTTGATGGCGGAATCGTCGTAGGCGTAGCCCCCGCCGGCCTGCACGGCGTTCGGACTGGTGTCAGGGCTCCACTGCAGCATGCCGAAGGGAACGTCGGCTCCGGGGAACTCGCCCACGGTACCCGGGTTCACCGGTCCGGTCCCGGTGCCGTCGAGCGGATGGACGAGGGCCGCCGGATCGGCGCCGGCGGCCGCGGCCGGTGGGCTCGCCGAAGCCATACCTGCGAGTCCGGGTGCCGTCGCTGCGGTCAGCCCGCCGAGCACCGAAAGCATGGCCACGGTGACCACCAGCGGACTGCGCCAACGGGGACGGACCGGGCGGGGCATGTGGGGGACCGTAGCAATGGGGCCGCAACGACGACGGGTCGGCCGCGGGCCCGTGCGGTCCGGCTCCACTCCGGGCATCCGCGGCGGTGTCGCGACGTGCTGGCATGCTCGGCCTCGTGCGTGGATGGCCGGCTGGGGAGGTGTTGGGGTTCGATTTCGAGACAACCGGAGTCGACCGCTTCAACGACGTCCCGGTCTCCTATGCGCTGGTCTCCGTGGAGGAGGGCGTCGTGGTCCGGAGCTGGGCGGGCTTGATCGACCCCGGCCGTGAGATCCCACCGGAGGCGACGGCGGTCCACGGCATCTCGACGGAACGGGCCCGCCGTGAAGGCATGCCACTCCCCGCGGCGATCTCGCTCGTCTCCGACGCGGTGGTGTCGGCTTCGGCGCGCGGCGTCCCCCTGGCCGGGATGAAGCTCGACTACGACCTGACCATCTTGGAGACGCTGGCCCGTGATCTGTTCGGCTCGGGACCGGTCGAACGGGGATGGTGCGGACCCGTGCTCGACGCAGGGGTGATCGACCGCCATTTCGACCCCGATCGCACGGGCAGGCGCACGCTGACCGACTTGTGCGCGCACTACGGGATCGAGATCGGCAACGCCCATGATGCCGCGGCGGATGCGACTGCCTCCATCGAGGTCCTGTTCGCTCTTGCCGTGCGCTATGACGCGTTGTGGGACTGCGATCTCACGCAGCTCCACTCCGACCAGATCGACTGGCACCGGGAGTGGATGGAGGACTACGACTCGTGGCGCCGGTCCGAGGGGATGATCCCCATCGATCCCCGAGACTACGAATGGCCCGTAGCGCCCGCGGTCCTGCCCGCCGCTGCAGCGGTCTAGATCTTCAACAGGTCCCAGACCATGTCGACGCCTTCGTTCTCGGCGAGCACGACCTTGGCCGGGTGCTGCTTGTCGATGTGCCCCACGAGGCCGTTATAGACCGAGTAACCGATCAGCTCCTGCAGGCGACGGGGAAAGGTCTTGACCAGCGCTGGCGGGATGCCGAGCTGCTGGTTCTCCTGCTGGCGGATGTAGCCGGCGCAGTAGTTCATGGCGATGCCCACCCGACGCGTGTCGGTGCGGTTGGCGCCTCCGCCGTGCCAGAGGCTCCCGACCCACACCAGGACGCTGCCCTTGGGCATTTCGGCGGGGATGGTTTCGTACAGCTCGAGCGGGTTCGGGGGCTCGTCGCGCAGATGGCTCCCCGGGACGAGGCGGGTGGCCCCGTTCTCCTCGGTGAAGTCGGTGATGGCCCACATCGTGTTGCAGATGATCGGGACGTGGGGGCGGACAAGCGGAATGAGCTGGTCGTCGGCGTGGATCGGCTGCGCCTGCTCGTCGGGCCCGATGGCGATTGAGGAGAGCGACGAGATCAAAAGACCGGGATCGAGCACGGCCTCCACCACGGGGAGCACGTTGGGATGGACCGGGATCTTCTCGAAGGTGGCGCCGTGGACGAGCAGGTTGTACACCCGCATGGTGTGCGCACCCTCGAAGAGGTTGTCGGCCGGCACCGTGCCGAGGTCGCGCTCCAGCTTGAGGAGTGCCTCGTCGATTTCGTCCACCAGGTCCGGCTCGATGGCGTCGGGGAGGACGGTGTAGCCCTCCTCGGCGATCCGCGTGAGGTGGCCTTCGAGGTCGGGGAGCGGGCTCACGGATGATTCGTGCTCGGGAGGGGTCACGCCCCAATTGTACGGACGATGGCGTCGATCCGCCCGCGAGGAGGGGAGCGACCAGCCAAGGGGCGATTTGGCCCGGTGGTAAGGTTTCGACCGACGGGCCGTTGGCGCAGTCTGGTAGCGCACTTGCATGACACGCAAGGGGTCACAGGTTCAAGTCCTGTACGGCCCACCAGTTCAGAGCAGGTTTAAGGCTCCGGTTCGCTGAGATTCCCGGCAACTGAGTAGCGAGCTGAGTAGCGATTCAGGGCGGACAGCGGAGAGTTGTGTATTGCCTGATGTCCCTGAGTAGCGCTCTACCTTGTCGCCACGCGTGCCCCTACCGAATCCTCTTTGAGTCAAGACCCCAATTCCAGGGCGGTTCGGGCGCGACGAATCGGCCCGTCACGAGACGGCGCACATGCGTAGGCTTCGTGGTGGTCCGGGAGTGACTTCGCCAAAGAGCCGGCCTTCAGGATGCAGAGCCGACCACGCAGGCTATGAGTCGTTTCCTAATGTCCTCCCGGGCCCCTTTCGGCGTCGATGACCAGCTGGCGATAGACGGCGTTGGAGACGTGGCGCTTGAGGGAGCGCAGAGCCTCTCGTTTGGTCTTGCCCTCGACGACCTTGCGATCGAAGTAGGCCCGACCGGCAGAGTGGGGCTGGCGGATCTGGCATATGGCCACCATGTGGATTGCGTTGTTGAGCCGACGATGACCGCGGAGCGAGAGCCGGTGGAACACCCGACCGCCCGACGAGTGCTCGACCGGAGCGATGCCCGCATAGGCGGCGAAGCTGTCCCGGTTGGCGAAGCGATCAACGTCGCCGGTGTAACCGATCAGCGAGCAGGCCAGGACCGGGCCCACACCGAACAGATCAGTGAGCGTGGTCTTCGATGCTCGCACGGCAGTGCGGATCCGGCGGTGTGACTCTTTGATCTGCTCGTCGAGGCGGGCCACGTCATCGACGAGTTCGAGGGCGAGCTGGTGGCGCATGTGCTCGATGGGTGTGGCCGGCTCGAAGGAGTCGAGGAGCCGATTGGCGTCAGAAACGTAGAGTTCCTTGGCAATTCCGCCCGGTGAGAGCTCAGCCAGGGCGTTGTGCAGGCGGCAGACGAGTTTGGCCCGCAGTCGGCCCAGGTCGTGGTTGCGTTTGGCCAACAGCCGCATGATCTCGGTGTGATCGGCCCGCTCGACCGTGTGAAGACCACTTGAGCGCAAGGCGGCGATGGCAACGGAGAAGGCATCGTTCGGATCGTTCTTCTCCGAACGCCCCGTGCCGAGCACCCTGATCCTCGAGGCCAATGTGGGTGGGACGTCGAGCACCACTTCGCCGGCATCGACGAGCTGTTGGGCGAGCAGATAACCGAGCCCACCGGCGGACTCGATGGCCCAGGTGCGCTCGGCGAAGGGCTCAGCCCAGGCCAACAGCTTGGGCGTTTGCTGGCATGTCGCCCGGACCGTGACCTTGGCCATCTCGCGTTCGTCACCACCGATAGCCACCGCCGTGTGGCTCGCTTTGTGGGGGTCGACCCCGATGATCACCGACATGAGCACCTCCTCTTGGGCTGATGGGACACCGCGAGGGCACTCCTGATTTGGATCTGGTGCGCACACTCCTCTTTTGAGCCACTCGCGGCGAAATCCAGACGAGGGTCACATGGGTCTGCTCTGAGTTTGGTTGACATTTTGACCTGACCTGGAAATTGTTCTACTTCCGCTGTTGAGATCGGGCCCGATGAAAGGCTCATCTCATGCCAAGGAGATACCCCGACGAGTTCCGCCAGCGTGCTGTCGCATTGGTCCGGGCCGGCGCCTCGGTCCTCAAGACCGCTGATGATCTCGGGATCACGAATGCTTGCCTCTACAACTGGCTGAAACAGGATCGCATCGACCGGGGCGAGATCCCGGGTACGACGACCGCTGAGTCAAGGGAGTTGCGAAAGGCCCGTCGGCGCATCCGAGAACTCGAGGACGAAGTCGAGATCTTACGACGGGCCAACACCATGCTCGGGAGCGAGGCTCGCCGCCCAAAAGGGTCCACCCGGTGATCGATTTCCTCGTCGGCACCGGGTTCTCAGTGCAGCGCTGCTGCCGCATCCTCGGGGTGAGTGAACAGGGCTACTACGCCTATCGACGCCGTCCCCTCTCGCCCACCAAGATGCGTCGAGAGTGGCTGACGGCTCTCATTCGAGAGGTCCACACGGACTCTCGTGGCACCTACGGGGCTCGGAGGGTCCACGCGGAGTTGACGCTCGGTCGAGGGATTCACGTGAGCAAGAGCCTGGTGACGATCCTGATGCACAACGCCGGAATTGCGGGACTTCCGGGCCCGGCCAAGATCAAGAGGATCAAGGGGACCCCGAGCGCCGAAGATCTCGTCGAACGCAAGTTCGCTCGGCTCGAACTCGACGAGCTCTGGGTCACCGACATCACTGAGCACCGCACTCGCGAAGGCAAGGTGTACTGCTGCGCCGTGATGGACACCTGTAGCCGACGCATCGTCGGATGGTCGATCGACTCTGTCCAAGACGCCCAACTCGTCGTCAACGCCCTCGACATGGCCATCAGCCAGCGCTCGACCAAGCTGGGTTCCATCGTCCATGCGGACCACGGCGTCCAATTCACCTCGTGGGCCTTCACTGACAAGGTCCGCCAGGCCGGCCTGATGCCGTCCTTCGGATCGATCGGTGATGCTTTCGATAACGCCATGATGGAATCGTTCTGGTCGACCATGCAGATCGAACTGCTCGATCGCAAGCGCTGGAAGACCCGGGTCGAGCTCTCCAACGCCATTTTCGAGTACATCGAGGTCTTCTACAATCGCCGCCGCCGGCATTCCATGCTCGGCTATGTCTCACCCATCGAGTTCGAACGCTCGATGTCCCAACAGATCGCCTGATTCAACACGGAATCACGAAACGAAACCCAGGTCAGGTCACACCGTCAACCAAACTCAGAGCAGACCCGATTGCTCGCCAACGGTCACTGCACGAGGCCGGCTCTGCTCGACCGTGCCTTCGAGAGCGTCTGCGAACGGTGTGGCTTCTTCGAGACGGGTCCGCAGTTCCTCAGCATCTTGAAGCGCCAGCGCAAGCACGCCGACGAACGCGGTCAGAGTGATCGCGCTGGCCTCTTCGAGGGCCTCATCGAAGGAGTCGCCGACGCCCAGTGAGTGTGCTTCCATGGGACACAGCCCAGGACCTACGGATCACCTGTATAACGCCGGGACAGGGTGACACCTGCCGGCACGATGGGGATACCTCTAGCGCCCGTGTTCGCTGCGCGTCATGGGGCGCTCGTTCGGCTCGGATCTGCCTGTCTTCGACGGGCGCCGATCGGCAGATCGGGCGCTACGGCGACGGGGCCGCAGGCGGAAATCTGTAGAAGATATGGGGACGGAGCCAGTGTCCCGTTGGAACGTTGGGGTGCTCGAAGTCCGACGACGGATCGCGAATCATGCCGAGGCGTTCCATTACCTTCCACGACCGGACGTTGTCTGGGTTGGTGAAGGAAACGATCTCGTCAAGACCGACCTCTTCGAGTCCGAAGCGAACCGCACTACGAGCCGCCTCGGTCACGAATCCGTAGCCCCAGTGCTCGCGGGCTAGGCGCCATCCGACCTCGACCGCAGGCGTGAAGGGAGCGTCAAACGGCACTCGGTGCAACCCGACAAAGCCAATGAACGGCGAGTGGTTCGGCACCTCTACGGCCCACAGACCGAAACCGCAGTCGTCGAATTCCTCTTCGATGCGCGCCACGAATGCGTCGCTCTCCTCTCGGCTCATGGTCTTCTGCATGTGCGCCATTACGTCGGGATCGGCGTTGAGCTCGGCAAAGGGTGCTAGGTCTTCAGCGCGCCAACGCCGCAACACGAGGCGTTGAGTCCGCAGTGTCGGGCCCCTCGCATCGGACGCGAGGTCTCGACCGGGATACACGAGCCCATACTGCCCGATCCGGCGTGATCTCGCGAGAGTTCGGGCCGCACACAACCCATCAGCCCGGGTGCCCCAGAAGATGCATCCCCGAAGGACGCGCCACCAGTATTACCTAACGCCGTACATGATCTGAGAGCCTTTTACGAGGTAGCCAAGTACGCCGAGAAGGTGACGTTCTCCGCCGATTCGGATTCAGTCAGGTCTTGTGCAGAATCCTTGCCAGATCCCAGCGATGATGCGACACATCGTGAGCATTGGATGCCACGACATCTGCGAGTTCCATAGCCCCGCGCTCTGAGTGCCGCATCACGACTCCCGCAGGCTCCGCCTCCTCCAAGGCAGCCAGCCAGTTCGCAACCGCGATGCGGAAGGACCAGGTGGTTCCCTGGAGAGCGATCTCGTTGTAGCGCCGTGCCTCGGCGAGGAGATCGGGATCGTAGGGAACGACATGTGCATTCGCTCCTCGGGCGACCGCAACAATCCGCTCCGCCCAGATCCGGGTGTTATCGGTCATATGCGCGATGTAGCCACACACGTTCCATCCGAGGTCAGGAAGCCGTTCCGCCCCAGTGGCATCCGAAACGAGCTCCTCAATGGTGCCTGGCATGTCGCGCATCAGCGAGACTGCGCCGGCTTGCCCAGTGGCCCAAGTAAACCCGCACTCGCGGCATGGGTCGCCGTAGAGCGGAGCACCCCATTTGTCCACCTCGGAAGTATCCCACTTCGAGGTTGGTTTGAGTGCCTTGCATTGAACCTTGGATATCCCCTAACCGGAGCTGTGCGTGCAGTTGAGCCAGAATGCGGTGTGACCGCTCGCTCACTCCGAACGTGGTGGAAGTGGACGTGTCAGCCCGCCTCAGACTCAAAACTACCTGCCCTATCTTCATGCCGGACCGGGGTGCACCCTTCCGCACCTTGTGGCTCGGCGTGGCGATCCCCAAAGGTAGAAATCCGTGTGAATTGGTGTGAGAATGGGCAGCAAAGGAGCCCGACATGAAGCGTCTGGATCGACTCACCGGAGTCCTATTGCTCGTCGCCGGGTTGGGCAGCGAGGCCCTCATGTTGTCGGCGTTCTTCGTTCATGTTCCGATCCGGGCTGGGTCTCACAATCTCGTCAGAAGTTCCTCGGGTGGATATGTCGAGGCGCCGGTATTGCCTCAGACCTATTTCCAGAAGTACGGAACCGCTGAGCTGCTTCTCTTTGGTCTCGGCCTTCTGCTGGTTCTCGCTGTTGCGGCAGCTCTGCGGGAGCGCAGGGGTCGTGGTTTGGCCGGTGCCGGCAGACTTGCTTGGAGCCTCTCGATCACTGGCTTGGTCATAGGAATAGTCGGGTCTGTGACAATCGCTCCGTACCTGTTGCTGGTCGGCATCCTTCTCGTTTTCGCATGTAGCGCTTTCTCACGGTCCGGCGCCGCTGCGAGCCCCCATGCACGATCTGCACCCGTCGTGAATGGGGCCGCCCACTAGCGACGCTGTCGGGGTGCCCCGCATACACCCGGGATTGGGACCCGCTCTAGGCGAATAGCTCGTTCATCGTGCTGACGGCGGCGTGTCCCCGGTCGTGTTGCTCGTGGACATCGGGTCGCCTCCTGGCGTCAGCGGATACACACGCACCAGGCTTCCCGGCTCGAGGCCTTGGTTCAGGACCGGCGCATGGTGCCGAAGCGGGCCACCACGAGCTTGCCGATCAGGGTGTAGCCCTTCGTCGTGGCGTGGATGTTGCCCTGCGCACAGAACCACGTGAAGGTGCAGACGCTGGCCACCGCAGCGGGGATGGTGCCGTACGGACGAAGGCGCACGGTGCGCGTCAGCGGCACGTAGGCTCCCGTCGCCTTGGTCACATCGACGAGAGATCCATTGGCTGACCCGTACGCCTTGCTGAGTGTCGGGTTGATCAGAGACTTGAAGGCCAGCACAGAGATCTTGGCCAGCGAGATCGCTCCGGCCGCAGCCGGATGCGTGGGGTAGACATAGGCCCCGAGAATGACGTCCGGATAGGTGAGACCGATGATCGGGACTCCTGGCCCGGCTGCCGTGCGCAGCGCAATCGCCAGGCTCGTGACGTTCGTCTTGATGCCGGTCACCGCCGTCGCGACGCAGCTGATCGGGTTGGCCTGGGTCGCGCACGCGGTCACGTCGTTGCCGCCGATGGACACGGTGATGAGGCCGATGTGTCCCTTGTGGGCGGTGAGGAACGCCACGGCCGCGGCTTCCTGCGTCGTCGTGGGGTAGGTGACACCGCCGGCCGTGTGAGGCAGGACGTCAGGACATCCGATGGAGGACACCAGCGAGGTGGTGGTGGCCCCGCCACAGCCGAAGTTGACCAGCGTGAGGCGCGTCGCCTTCGCCACGACAGCGGTGTAGCCCGCCGTGGCGCCTAAATTCGGCTGGTAGCCGACCGAGTACGAGTCTCCGAGTGAGACGTAGTAGGTCTTGGACCTGGTTGCCGCCTGCGCATCCGGGGAAACTCCGAGGACGCCTGTGAGGATTCCGCAGGTCATGGCGAGCGCACCGACAACCCTTCGCCAGTCCCGATGTTGGTGCACCCTCTGACTCCTTGGTCGCCGGATCGACCATCCTTCCATGCCGCGCCGCATGGGAGTGGTCGTCGTTCAGTCGATGCCGAACCAACGACGTCGACGGGACGCGCCGAACTCGACCTTCGAGGCCGCTATCTCCTCGGAGGCCGCGGTGAAGGTGCCGAACGGTGTGGGTCCCGACAGGAAGTTGGCCTCGAACCGGGCCACCTTGGGGCCGCCGAACTCGATGTAGCAGGTCGCCTTTCCCTGGTAGGGCTCCGGGGCCTCGCCACCCCTGATCTGGTGGAGCAACACCTCGGCGAGGGTGCGGGCCTCGCCTTCGGCGATGGCACCCACCCGGGGCACGGGCGCGCTGGTCACGTCGCCCACTGCGTAGACGTTCTCGAACTTGGTGGCGAACGTCCGGTGGTCGACGGGGATCCAGCCGTCCTCGGCCAGGGCGGAGTCCACGACCACCTGTGGGGCCCGATGCACCGGGATGCCGAGGAACAGGCCGTAGGGCAGCGTCTGCCCGCTCTCCAGCGTGGCGATCTTGGTGGCGGGGTCGAGGGTGGTCACCTTGGACTGGGGCCACCACTCGATGTCGCGCTCGCCTGCGGCCTCCAAGATGCCGGCCGAGGCTTCGGGCGAGATGGGAATGGGTGTCGCCATCGGGCTGACGATCTTGATCGTCGACGTGGTCCGGAGACCCTTCTTCTCGAGATAGTCGTGCATCATGATCGCGGTCTCGAAGGGCGCCGCCGGGCACTTGAAGAAGTTGCCGAGAACACCGACGATGACGTCGCCCCCTTCGAAGGTGGAAAGAAGGTGGCTGACGCGTTCCGCCCCCTCCACGGTGTAGAACTCGGAGCCCTCCTCCACCATGCCCGGAGTTGCCGCCGGGTCGAGGTCCGCCCCCAATGCAACGACGAGGATGTCGGGCTCGTACGTGGTGGCGTCCGTGGTGACACGGCGGTCCTCTGGGTCGATGGTGAGGACCGTCTCCTGCACGAAGCGGACCGATGGTTTGTCGAGCTGCGCGTAGGGGATGCGCACGCCGTCGAGGTGGTCTCGACCGAACATGACGTCGAGCTTCGAGAAGCCGAACACGAAGGCGTCACTGCTGTCCACGATCGTGACGTCGACCTCGTCGGGCACCTCGTTCGACAGCATCGTGGCCAATTCCAGGCCGGCGAAGCCGGCACCGAGTATGAGCACGGTCTTCATGGAGTCTCCATTCTCCCTGGAATCGGCGCGCCCGCCGGATCCGGTCCCCACAGCGACCGCAGTTTGCCATGCCACGCTCGAGGTGGCCCCTGCGGCGGTGCCGGCTGAGGATGCCGCCCACAATGGCCGACGCATTCTCGGGGCTGCTGTGCTAAACGAGCGCCCATGGACTTACAGGTGGTTGGCGCAGGACTGGGGCGGACCGGCACGCATTCACTGAAGGTTGCGTTGGAACAATTGCTCGGGGGACCCTGCTATCACATGGTCGAGGTCTTCGGGCGGGCCGACCAGCGCGACACGTGGGCGGCGGCCGTGCGCGGCGAAGAGGTCGATTGGGCCACCTTCCTCGCGCCCTACCGTGCCACGGTGGACTGGCCGGCTGCGGCCTTCTGGAGGGAGCTCAGCGAGGCAGCGCCCGATGCCAAAGTCGTGCTGTCCACCCGCGACGCCGACGCATGGTGGAAGAGCGCCTCCGAGACGATCTTCGCCGTGCTGGCTCGGGGTAGCGCTCCGGACGATGAAGCGGGCCGCGAGGAGTTCACCATGATCTCGGCACTGCTCGAGCAACGGTTCACGCCGGAGTGGAAGGACCGCGCCCGTGCCATTGCGGCCTACGAGGCGCACAACGCCCGCGTGCGGGCCGAGGTGCCTCCCAGCCGACTGGTGGAGTGGCACCCCGGTGACGGATGGGCGCCCCTGTGTGCCGGGCTGGGCCTGGCAGAGCCGGCCGAGCCCTTCCCCCACCTGAACTCCACGTCGGAGTTCAGGGCCATGACGGGACTCGACGCTTCGTCCTAGTGGGCCGGCGGTCGCGCCGGGCCCAGGTCAGCGCAGCTCGAGCCCGGCGAAGGTGCCGGCATCCCTCCACTCGGCCAGGAGTTCGAAGAACGGCATGGGGCCCCTGCCGTAGGAGCTGCCGATGAAGCCGCCGGCGGAGGGCTGGCCCTCGTTGTTGTAGTAGCCGGGCGTGCACTGCTGCTGGAAGGCGCGGATGTCCCGGGCAGACTCGGCCAGCTGCACGAGCCACGCATCCTCGCCGTCGCTCGTCGCCTCGATCGTCGAGACGTCGTTGTCGAGGGCGTGCCGCAGGACATGGCAGAGGTGCTCGGACGCCTCTTCGAGAAGGTGCGGGTAGTTGACCGTGAAGCCGCCCTGGGTGTGGCCCAGGACGAACATGTTCGGGAAGCCGTGCACGTGCATGCCGTGGACGGACCGCACCCCGTCGTGCCAGTACTCGGAGAGGCTGCATCCCGCGTGAACCGACGACGTCGTAGCCCGCCCGCCGCGTGTAGCCGGTCCCGACTTCGAACCCGGTGGCGTAGATCAGGCAGTCGACCTGGAACTCCCGTTCGCCCACGAGGACGCCGTCGCGTGTGATCGGCGTCGACGCCGCGCCCGTCGGTGTCGACCAGTGTGACGTTCGGGCGGTTGAAGGCCTGCAGGTACTCGTCGTGGAAGCAGGGTCGCTTGCAGAATTGCCGGTACCAGGGCTTGAGGGCCTCGGCAGTCGCCGGATCGGTCACGATGTCGTCCACCCGTGCCCGGATCTGCTCCATCTTCTCGAAGTCGGCGAGCTCCATGACGCTGGCCAGGTCCCGGCCGGCCCCAGACGACTGGTCGCGCAGCCGGTTGACCAGCCTTCCGAGGATGTCGGTCCAGCCGTCGTTGACGAGGTCCCGCTCGGCGAAGCCACCGGAGGTCAGGAGCGTGAAGTTCTCCATTCTCTCCCTCTGCCACCCTGGCTCGAGGGACGCGGCCCATGCCGCATCGGTCGGCCGGTTCCCCCGGACGTCGATGGACGAGGGCGTGCGCTGGAACACGAACAGCGCGCGGGCCGAGGCGGCGACGTGCGGGACGACCTGCACGGCGGTGGCGCCGGTGCCGATGATGCCGACGCGCTTGTCGCGCAGGCCCGTCAGGCCGCCGTTCGAGTCACCTCCCGTGTAGGCGTAGTCCCAGCGACTGGTGTGAAAGGCATGACCCGTGAACGAATCGATGCCTGGGATGCCGGGGAGCTTGGGTCGGTGGAGGGGGCCATTGCCCATGACGAGGAATCGCGCCGACATCCGGTCGCCCCGATCGGTGTGGATGGTCCAGCGCAGTCGGGTGTCGTCCCACGCAATGCCCGTCACCTCCGTCGACAGGCACGAGCGCTCGTACAGATCGAACTGCCGGGCGATGCGCCGGCAGTGTTCGAGGATCTCGGGGGCGCGGGTGTACTTCTCGCGGGGCACGTACGAGGTCTCCTCGAGCAGCGGAAGGTAGACGTAGGACTCGACGTCACACTGCGCGCCCGGGTACCGGTTCCAGTACCAGGTGCCTCCGAAGTCGCCACCCTTCTCAATGATGCGAAAGTCGTCGATGCCCGCCTGCGTGAGTCGTGCGCCGGTGATGAGTCCGGCGAAACCACCGCCGATGACGGCGACCCCCACATCGTCGGTCAGGGGTGGGCGATCGATCGGCTCCGTGTAGGGGTCCTGCAGGTAGGATTCGAACGAACCCGCCACCTCGACGTACTGATCGTTGCCGTCCCGCCGGATCCGCTTGTCGCGTTCGAGCCGGTACTTCTCGCGCAGCGCGTCGGGGTCGAATTCCGGCGAAGCCGTGGTCGCGTCAGCGTCAGCGTCAGTCACGGCCGGGAGCCCCGGCGCCCTGCCGCGCATGTGCATCGGTCCTTCCTCCACCTCGGCGAGGGAGCGTAGCCCCGTCGCCGATGCCACCGGGAGGAGCGCCGGATCGGTTCCGGCCGACGTCTACCCTTGACCTCCCGGACCGCCCCCTGGGCCGTGGTCGTGGCCGTGAACTTGGAACGGCCCCGTGAATTGCGGCGTGGGCGCGGGTGCGGTCGGCGTGGTCACGGTCGTCGTCGTGACGGTGGCACCCGTCGCCTGCAGGACGTTCACGACGTCCTGATACTGGCCCGCCGTGATGCCCCCACCGTCGAGCAGGACGCCGGCGAGGGCGAGTGTCTGCTGCGCCGAGGCTTGCCGGTCCGGTCCGGCGGGCTCGTCCGCGGTCGCCTGCAGGGCGCTGGCCAAGGCTCCGTCGCCCGGGAACCCTCCGCTGGAGATGGAGGTGGCGACAGCGGTGATGGCCGAGCTCTCGGCGTCGGTGGTCGGCGTCGGATCCGTGCCCGTGAGCGCGTGGCCCTGCGCGCGTTCCCTGTGGTGCGTCGCCGTCGTGGCGGCCGGCCCGGTTGGCCCAGCGCCAGTCTCGAGCAGCACGAAGAGGGCGGCGGCGACGGTCAATACGGCGATGGCGGTCAGAGCGAGCCGGCGGCGCCGGCGCGTCGGCGTCCGCCTGTCCCGCGGCGGCAGGGGCGGCGGCGCGGTCACGTGCGCCGTGCCCCGCTCCTGTGACGACGGCTGCACCGGGACCGCGACGGTCATCGTCGCCGGATGGGCGGCAGGCCCGGGCCGTGTGCCCTGACGGATCCCCGTGGTCGCGGTCTGCACCGCGTGCAGCATGTCGTTCGCCGACGCGAAGCGGTGGCGCGGATCGGGGGCCAGGGCGCGTGACGCCACGGCGCGCAGATGGGGCGTGACGTTCTCCGCGGGAACGCCGCCCGGACCGAGGCGCTGTCCGGTCAGCGTCTCCACCATGACCGCTCCGACCGCGTACAGGTCGGACTGCACCGTGGCCGCGTGGCCCGACCTCCGTTCGGGAGCCAGGTAGCCCGGTGTCCCCAGGACGACCCCTGTCATCGTCATGTCGTCGGGCGGTGGGACCGGACCCGGATGCACGTCGAAGCTCTTGGCGATGCCGAAGTCGGTGATCTTCGTGTGCCCGTCCGGTTGCAAGAGGATGTTGCTCGGCTTGATGTCGCGGTGCAGCACGCCGCGGGCGTGGGCCGCGGCGAGGGCGGTGAGCGTCTCCACCATGACGAGGGCGACGCGGCCCATCGGCAGCGGTCCACGCGCGACGATCTCGTCGCGCAGCGTGGATCCGGGCAGGCGTTCCATCACGAGATACGACGACGCGTGGTCTTCACCGAAGTCCAGCACGGCAACGATGTGTGGGTGGATGAGCCGGGCGGCGATGAGGGCCTCCTGTTGGAAGCGCTGGCGCATGCCCGGGAGGGACCGGGTCTCCGCTCGCAGGATCTTTACCGCCACCGGGCGTTCGAGGCGTTCGTCGAAGGCGTCGAAGACTCGGGCCATGCCGCCCTCGCCCAGGAGGCCTTCGATGCGGTAGCGGCTCCCGATCAGTGGCGCCGTGCTTGTCTCCACCGGGGTTTGTGTACCCACAGGGCCGCTTCGCTAGTCGTGCTCCCCGGCTGGTCAGCCGGCCAGCGCGGCCATCTCGCCCATCAGGGTGAGCGCGTCGGACGGTGCGTCGTCGCCGAAGTCCCGGTAGAGGGCGTGCACGTTGGCCACGACGCGCTCGGCCTCGCTCCAACCCGCGTACGGGCCCAGGTCGATGTCCCGGGCCGCCTGCAGCGCCGTCATGCCGGCGTCGTAGCGGGTCCTGGCCTCGGCGGTCAGGAGCTCGAAATACCCCTTCAAGTCCACCAACGCTCCGGGTGCGGCCAGCGGGCCGTGCCCGGGGACGACGACGCGCGGGTGCAGGGCCAGGACCCGGTCACAGGCCGCGATCCAGTTGGCCACCGGTCCGGCCCACACGATCGGGTGTCCGCCGTGGAACAGGATGTCGCCCGTGAAGACGATGCCGTCGTCGGCGAGGTGGACCACGGCGTCGCCGGCCGTGTGGGCCGGCCCCACCTCGAGCAGCGTCACGGGGCGGCCACCCACCAGCAGGTCGAGCTGCCCGTCGAAAGTCCGTGTGGGCGGGGCGAGCGGGATGTCGTCGAAGGAGAAGGGGGAGAAGATCCTCTGCACGAACCGGCCGGCGGCACCGAGTGAGTCCGCCGACTGCAGCACGGCGGCCATGGCGGCGGGCGGCAACTGGAGCATCTCCTCGGCGCAGCGGGCGGTCGCGATGATCTCCGCATCGCCGAGGAGCGCGTTGCCGTAGCAATGGTCCCCGTTGGCGTGCGTGTTCACCACCGAGGCGATCGGCGCGCCCCCCGGGATCACGTCCCGCATCTGCTCGAGCATCTCGGCCGTGAGGCGAAGATCGAACAGCGTGTCGACCAGCAGGGAGCCGCCGTCACCGGTGATCAGGCCGGCGTTGGACCAGCCCCATCCGCCGTCAGGCTGCAGATAGGCCCAGATCCCGTCGGCGAGCTCGTGCAGTCCCCGGGTGTAGCCCATCGTCGACGGCGGGCTAGTAGACCCAGACCGACGTGCCGATCGGGTCGATGTTGTTCGCCCAGATCCAGTTGATGGCCTCGTTGCTGACGCGCGCGCAGCCGTGGGAAACCGGCTCGGGCGGCACCGACGAGTCACCGTGAATGGCGTAGCCCTGGTAGAAGAAGCGCGGCCGGAAGAGCGTGCCGAGCGAGTCGGTCACCGTCCCGTCGACCACGCGGAAGGTGCTGAACTGCCCCGTGGGTGTGATTGCCACATTGGTGGTGCCGTCCTGGGTGTAGGTGTAGCCGCCCCCGGTCGACGTGTTGAGCGTCCAGAGCAGATGGTTGTTGTTGACGATCATGATCAGGTCGTTCGCCAGGTTGATCTGGATCTGATAACCCGACTCCGGCTGAGGTTGGGGCACGACCCCGGCCTCCAGGGCGGCCCAGGTGGCCGGTCCGACGACTCCGTCGCGCGTGAGGTTGGCCGCCTTCTGCAGCGCCCAGACCGCCTGCTGGGTGCTGTCGTCGAACGACCCGTTCGTCGTGTCGACCCAGTAGCCCAGGGCGAGCAGTTGCGTCTGCAGCGAGGTCACCGCCGGCCCGCTCGAACCGAGCTGCAGGGTGGGGGGCAGCGGCGGGGGACTGGTCGGCAGGAGCCAGTAACCCTGCCCGGAGGGCGTGGCCGCAATGGCGCGGATGGGGTTGGCGTTCGCCTGACCTCCCATGGAGCCGAGGAACGGCGTGCCGTAGTTGAAGACCCCGCCGTCCCGCGCCGCCAGCCAGTACCCGCTCGCCGTGGCGGCCATCCCCACGATGGGGGCGTTGAGCGGCGCGGCCCCGGCCGAGCCGAGGAACGGCGCGCTGCCGAAGGCGAAGATGCCGCCGTCGGAGGCGACGAGCCAGTAGCCGTTCCCGCCCGGCGCCGCCGCCATGCCCACAATCGGCTGGTTGAGCGGCTTGCCGCCCATGGAGCCGTAGAACTGGGCATCGCCGTAGGCGAAGATGCCGCCGTCGGAAGCCACCAGCCAGTACCCGCGGCCGTCAGGCGTGGCGGCCATGCCGACGATCGGCTGGTTGAGCTGCATCGATCCCGTCGAACCGTAGAAATGCGCATCGCCGTAGGAGAAGATGCCGCCGTCGGAAGCCACCAGCCAGTACCCGCCGCCGTCCGGCGCCGCCGCCATGCCGACGACCGGCTTGTTCAGCGGGAGGGCACCGGCCGACCCCATGAACTGCGCATCGCCGTAGTTGAAGATGCCGCCGTCGGAGGCGGCGATCCAGTACCCCTGGCCGTCGTGGGTCGGGGCCATGCCCACCGGAGGAGAATTGAGGGTCAGCCCGCCGGCAGGCCCGAAGGACCCGGCGTCGCCGAAGTTCACGGGCTGGGCCACGTTGTCGGGGTAGGTGGCGGCGGACGCGCTGTCCGGCGTCAGGGCCAGGAGGGCGGGCACCAGTGCGAGGCAGGCGACGAGCGCCGCCAGGACCGATCGCCCGTGCGCCGTCTGCCGCTGTTGGGACGTGCTGCCCCGGGAGTGGAGGGATGCGTTGTCGTGGGCCGGCATCGGGGACTCCTTAGGGTCGGCTCCGGGCATGTGCCAACGCAGCGGTTTCACCGGGCTGCTGGGCCGTCCGCGCGGGCGTTTGTCTGGTCGAAGGTTGGGCTGCACTGTAATCCCACCCCACGCTGGGCACATGGGCGGTGTCGGCAACCCCGCCCCAGGGTCGGTCCGAGGTGTGACCGGGGGGCCTAGGGACCGTCCCCTCAGCCCGCCCGCTCCCAGTGCACCACGTCCTCGAGGCGCCCGCTCTCGACGTCGTAGACCAACCCGGCGATCAGCTGAAGCCGGGCGAGGTACGGGGTCCGGGCCAGCAGCTCCACGTCCTCGCGCAGAGCGGCTGCATGGTCGTCGATCGGGAGGAAACCCAGGTCGGCACCGGTCAGCTCCCGCAATTGGGCGTCACTCACGCCCGCCAGCCCGCACTTGGTGTGTTGCATCACCACCGCGGTGTCCACACCCAGGACCCCGCTCGAAAGGGCCAGGCTGCGCAGCACGTCCTCGGTGACGCGGCCGCCGGCGTTGCGGATGACGTGCGCCTCACCGAGGTGCAGACCGAGCACTGCGAAGACGTCGATGCGGGCGTCCATGCACGTGACGACCGCAAGATGCCGGCCCGGGCGCGGGTCGGTCACGTTGGCGCGTGCGGCCGAGTACGCCTCGTTGGCGCTGAGGAGGTCCGAGATCCGAGTCATGGGTCCGGTGGACCGTAACAGCACCCGCGCCGGCCGTCAGCCCTCGGCGGGCCCGGCGAAACCCTGGCCACGGTGCTGATCGAGCGTGGGGACAGGTCGGGCGCCGGGCAGGGGAAGCCTGATCGGGAACCGGGGGAACGGCCCGGCGGCCAGCATGCCCGGGCGGTCGAGCACCGGAGCGACCGGTACCCCGGCGGCAACCAGGCGGGTCACCAGCGCGTCCCTGGGCTGCGAGGCGATGGCCCGGCCCACGGCCCCCTGCAGCTCGGCACCGCGGCGGCACCGCTCCTCGAAGCCGAGCTCGACCAGGCCGCCGAGGTCGAGCTCCCGGCACAGGTTCACCCAGAAGTGCTGCTCGTCGAGGACCCCGAGTGCCACCTGCCCGCCGTCGGCCGTACTGAAGAGGCCGTACCCCGGCGTGGGCGAGGACGACGCCGGGTCGGTCGCCGACGGGTCGGCCGATCCGGCGCCGGCGGGACCGGTCCAGGTGGACAACACGTCGGTCATGGAGACGTCCAGGTGGGCCCCCTCGCCACTGCTGACCCGGCCCAGGACGGCGGCGCAGATCCCGAAGGCGGCGGTCAGCCCGGCGGCGAGGTCGGCGGTTGGGAGCGGCGGGACCCTCGTGGCCGGCCCGCCCTCGGGCGTCGAGCGCGCCCGACCATGCCTGGTAGTTCACGTCGTGACCCGGAAGCAGGGCGCGGGGGTCGTGCTGCCCGTACCCGGAGATGGAGCAGTAGACGACGCCGGGGTTCTGCGCCCGCACGGCGGCTTCGTCGAGCCCCAGCCGGCCCAGCACCCCGGGGCGGAATCCCTCGACGAGCACGTCGGCCTGCGCGGCCAGCTCGAGGGCGCGGGTGCGCCCGGCGCCGTCCTTGAGGTCGAGCTCCACACTGCGCTTGCCTTCGTTGACCGCGGCGAAGAGTGCCGCGTAGCGGCGCATCGGGTCCCCGCCGGGCGGCTCGACCTTCAGCACGTCGGCACCCAGCGGCACCAGCAGCGATGTGGCATAGGGGCCGGGACGCCAGATGCTCAGGTCGAGCACCCGGAGCCCGGAGAGGAACTGCGTCGACCCTGGCACCGGGAGAGTCTTGCATCGGGTGCCGGGTAGCCTCACCTCGTGCTGGGATTCTTCTCGTTCACCGAGGTGACCGACCCTTCCGCCCACGAGGCCTACAACGCGTGGCACCAGCTCGACCATCTTCCGGAGCAGTTCACCATCGAGGGCATCACGTTCGGGCAGCGGTGGGTCAGGTCTCCGCGCTGCCGCGGGGCCGAAGCCGCCACGGGAAGCCTCCTCGACCCGTTCCACTACATGACGCTCTACCTCCTGCGCGACGAGCACGTCGTGCCCGAGTTCTTCGCCCTGGCGGAGCGCCTGTACGCGCTGGACCGCTTCTTCCGGGCCCGCCGCGCCGTGCTTTCGGGCCCGTTCCCGGTGGTGGGGCGCTGGGCCGCTCCCCGCGTGGCGGTGTCGCCCGGGGCCATTCCGTTCCGCCCCTCGCACGGCGTCCATGTGGTGGTGGGTCCGGCTGTCGACGGCCAGGAGCTGGTGGACCACCCGGGGGTCGCCGGGGCCTGGCAGTTTGCCGACGCCGAGCACGATCGGATCGTCACGGTTGCCTTCATCGACGGCGACCTCTGGCAGGCCTCCGCCTCCCTGGGGACGGCCGGTGGAAACGAACCGGAATGGGCCGGCCCTCTCGAGCGTGTTGATGCCTTCCGCTGGGATTGGTTCGCTACGCTGACGCCACAATGACCAGTCAGAGCAAGTCGAAGGCCCAGCGCAGGGTCGACAATCAGCAGCGCGCCGCCGAGAAGCGCGCCGCCGAGCTGCGGCAGAAGCGAATGCGCATCGGCGTCCGCGTCGGTGGTGCCGTCGCAGTGATTGCCCTGGTCGTGGTCCTCGTCGTCGTGATCACGGGTGGTTCGAACGGTGGCGTGCCGCCCAGCGTCAAGAACCCCCATATCGCGCTCGAGCCCATTCCCGCCTCCATGTCCTCTTCGTGGGTGAAGCCGCCGGCCGGGACGCCCGGCCCCGAGACGGTTCCGATCCCGAGCGGGCCGAAGCTGGCCACGCTGATCAATGCGGCCACGGGCCAGACGCTGAACGGCATCCAGTGCCAGACCGACGAGCAGCTGGTGCTCCATGTCCACACCCATCTGACGATCTTCGTGAATGGTCAGGCCCGGGTGATTCCCTACGGCATCGGCATCCCGGGCTTCCAGGCCCAGGACGCCCCGGGTGGGGCCTTCGTCACGACGGGGAGCTGCTTCTACTGGCTGCACGTGCACGCCGACGACGGCATCATCCACATCGAATCCCCGAGCACCACACTGAGCTTCAAGCTGGGCGAGTTCTTCGACGAGTGGGGCATCCCCCTCAGCAGCTCGCAGGTCGGGCCGGCCACAGGGAAGGTGACGGTGTTCTTCACCTCCCCGGGGCGGAAGCCCATGCTCTACACCGGCGACCCCAACGACCTTCCGCTCGGTGACCACTATCAGATCCAGCTCGACGTCGGGACGCCGATAGTGGCCCCCGTGCAGATCACCAACTGGGGCGGGCTCTAGGCCTTACCAGGGCGCTGGGCTGATCCGCCGCGGTGCCGCGCCGGTTCTTCCCCTAGCCGACGCCGGAGCGCTCCGTGGACTCGGCGTCGGGCTCACCGCCGAGGAGTGCGGAGAAGATGGCCGTGGCCTGATGGGGCAGCAACGACAAGTGGCCCTCGCCGGGCACCACGTGGACGAGGGCTTGCGGGATGTGGCTCTTGAGGAAGGCCCGGTAGCCCGGCGGCCCGGTGGTGTCGTCGCCTCCCTCCCAGATGTCGACCGGGACGTGGATCTCCTCCAGCGCGAACCCCCACGGGTCGCCGAAGATGCGGTAGTCCTGGACGCAGCCCTCGGTGCCCTGCCGCATCGCCTCGCGGACGAAGGCGAGCGCGTGGTCGGGCGGCCCCCATTCGGTCAGCACCGTGCGATCGGCCGGGGGGAACGTGCGCACGATGGCCCGGAAGAGCCGGGCGTTGCTGGCATTGACGATGCTGACCTTCATGAGGGTCGACGCCAGCCACGGTGTCCGCTTGCTCAGGAACAACAGCGCGCGGTCCTCGGCGGTGAGCCCGCGTGTTGTGCCGTACAGGTCGAGCGGGACCGCGCTCGACAGGAGCGCCGCCGCGGTGACGCGACCAGGCATGCGGGCCGCGCAGACGGCGGCGTAGGGACCGCCGGCCGACCACCCCATGACGGCGAAGCGCGTGATGCCCAACGCCTCGGTGAGGTGGGCCACATCGACCGGCCAGTCGACCAGACGGCGCGCCGGCTGATAGGTCGAGAGACCCATGCCGGGCCGGTCGGGGGAGAGCAGGCGGACGCCCATGGCCACCGCGGCCTCGTGTGCCGGCGCCGCGTCGAGCCGCGAGCTCAGGCCACCGTGGAAGCTCAGGACGGGAAAACCGTCCGGGATGCCGTAGTCCTCGTAGGCCAGCGCGCGTCCGTCGGGCAGGCGCACCGTTTCCGTCACCGCACCAGGGCTCCCTCGGACGCGCCGGGACTGCGGGCCGCGTCGTCGTACGGGATCCGTCCGCAATGAGCAGGTGCCCGCACGAAAGCACGCTATAGGGTGCGGGCATGAGTCCGAACGTCGACGAGCTGGTGGATGGCCTGTTGGCCGACTTCCCGCCGGGGACGACGCCGCCGCAGCTTTTCCTGGGCGAGCAGTTCGATCGCGGCCTGGCCTGGGTGCACTTCGCGCTGGGCTCCGGCGGTCTCGGCCTGGCCCCGAGGGACCAACAGCGGGCACAGGCCCGCCTCAACGCCGGTGGCGCACCGGTCTCCGGCGTGCGCAATCCCATTGGCTACGGCATGTGCGCGCCCACCATCGCCACGCACGGGACGCCCGAGCAGAAGGAGCGCTACCTGCGGCCCCTCTTCACCGGCGAGGAGATCTGGTGCCAGCTGTTCAGCGAGCCGGGGGCGGGGTCCGATGTGGCCGGACTGTCGACCCGGGCCGAGCGTGACGGCGAGGAGTGGCTGCTCAGTGGGCAGAAGGTGTGGACCACGCTGGCTCACGTCTCCTCGTTCGGCCTCCTCGTGGCGCGCACGAACCCCGACGTCCCCAAGCACAGGGGGATGACGGCCTTCCTGGTCGACATGAAGGCCCTCGGCGTGGAGGTGCGCCCCCTCTTCCAGATCACCGGGGAGGCCGAGTTCAACGAGGTCTTCTTCACGGACGTGCGGATGCCCGACGGGGCCCGCCTCGGCGCCGAAGGTGACGGATGGCGTGTCGCGGTGACGACACTGATGAACGAGCGGGTCTCCATCGGCGGCGGCGTGGGCCGGCGCGGCGGCGGTCCCGTCGCCGAGGCCATGAAGATCTGGAAGGAACGTTGGCAGGGGGACACCTCGCCCCGGGCGCTCGCACTTCGTGATCGGCTCGTCTCGAGCTACATCCGCATGGAGGCGTTGTCGATGACCAACGCCCGCGCCGCCCAGACGCGCAAGGCCGGGACACCCGGGCCCGAGGGTTCCGTGGCCAAGTTGGCCTTTGCCGAGGAGAACAAGCGGATCTATGAGCTCTGCATGGACCTTCTCGGCAACGACGCCATGCTGTTCCCGGCGGGGTACCCCATGGTCCGGCCCGATCTCGTCGGCATGAACTCGCCCGACGTGCGCAAGATGTTCCTGCGGGTGCGGGCCAACTCCATCGAAGGAGGCACCTCCGAGGTCATGCGCAACATCCTCGGCGAACGTGTGCTCGGCCTCCCAGGTGATGTCCGGACCGACAAGGAGCTGCCCTGGAAGGATGTCCCGCGCAGCTGAGCGCGGGCCGGTCGTGACGGGAGCTGACCACAGGGCGGAGAAGCGCGTCGCCGCGGCAACTGCGGCGGCGATGGTCGAGAACGGCATGGCGGTCGGGCTGGGAACCGGGTCGACGGTGGCCGAGCTCGTCCCCGTTCTCGGGGCCCGTCGCCTCGACATCGTCTGCGCCGCGACGTCGCCCGCCACCGAGGAGCTGGCCGTCGCGCACGGGCTCGTCGTCCGGCCCTTCACCGACGTCGACCGGCTCGACCTGGCCATCGACGGCGCCGACCAGGTGGATCCTGCCGGGTGGCTCGTCAAGGGCGGCGGCGGGGCGCATACCCGCGAGCGGATCGTGGCGGCCGCCGCCGACCGCTTCGTGGTGATCGTGTCCTCTGACAAGCCCGTCGAGCATCTCCATGCCCCGGTGCCGCTCGAGCTGCTGGCCTTCGGGCTGGCGGCCACGCTGCACGAGCTGCCCGATGCGGTGCTGCGCCGGGCGCCGCTGACACCCGACGGCGGCGTGCTCGCCGACTACCACGGCGAGGTGGGCGATCCCGCCCTGCTGGCGGCAAGGCTCGACGCCGCGCCCGGCGTCGTCGCCCATGGCCTGTTCCCGCCCGCCATTGTGTCGTGCGTGCTCGTCGCCCGGGGCGACGAGGTGGAGATGCGCCAGATCGCCTGACGAGGCGTTCCGGATCGTCTCGGGTGCTACGCCGCCGGGCTGAAGGTCACGGGCAGCGAGGTGGGGGAGCGGAACACGTCGCCGCGGATGTGGGGATCGAGGTCGCCCGGCCGCAGCGCCAGGTCGGGCAGGCGGTCGAACACGCGGTTGAGCAGCGCGCGCGTCTCGAGCCGGGCCAGGTGCATGCCGAGGCACATGTGCGGCCCGTGCGCGAACGCAATGTGGGGCACTGGGGCCCGGAAGATGTCGAAGGTTTCGGGGTCGTCCCAGCGCGTCTCGTCGTGGTTGGCCGAGCCGAGGTGTGGCGTGATGCTCTCCCCGGAGCCGAGGGTGACACCGGCGATCTCGACCTCGCAGGTCGTGGTCCGGTTGATGGTCAGCAGCGGCGGCTCGTAGCGCAGGCCCTCCTCAATGGCCTGGGGCAGGAGCGAGCGATCAGCCTGCACGGCCTGCAGTTGCTCGGGGTGGGTGAGGAGGAGGTAGAGCAGGTTGCCCGACGAGCGGTACGTGGTCTCGGCTCCCGCCGGCAGCAGCAGGCGCAGGAATGAGTAGATGGCCTCGTCCGTCAGCTTCACGCCGTCGACCTCGGCGGCGACCAGGTCGCTGATCACGTCCTCGGCCGGGTGGGCCCTGCGCTCGGCCACGACCCCGGCGAAGTACTCGCGCAGCGCCTCGGAGGCGGCCAGGCCACGGTCGATGTCCGCCACCAGGCTGATGAGCTCGACCGACCAGCGCTGGAACTGCGGGAAGTCCTCCTCGGGCAGGCCGAGGAGTCGCGAGATCACCCGCACGGGAAACTCGAACGTCAGCTGGCGGACCAGCTCGGCTTCGCCGTCGGCGGCGAAGCGGTCGATCTGTTCGTCGATGATCGGGCGGATGAACTCGGGCTCCCAGCGGGCCAGGGCCTTCTCACGGAAGGCGTGGGCCACGAGGTTGCGGTGGCTGCGGTGCTCCGGGTCGTCCATGCCGAGGATCATGTGGCCCATCACCATGCCGATGGTGACGTCGTAGCCGGTGGAGGTGAACGTCTTGGCGTCCCGCAGAATACGCGAGCAGTCCTCGTAGCGGTAGGCGATCCATCCCGGTTCGACGTCGATGCCGTCGGGGAGCGCGTCGGGGTCCATGGTCAGGCCCAGCGCCACCGGCGTCTCGCGGCGCTTCATGACGAGGTCCGGGTACGGATCCCGCGTCGTCCCCGCCACGACGTCGTCGAATTCGCTGAACGGGTCGTGTTCCTGAGCGTCCGATAGTGCCATGGCGCGATTCCCTCCCGCGGGTGTTCTGTGACGTTGGTGTCAGGCTATGGGGCGCGGGCGTGGTCGTGCACACCGACCCGGCCCAGGGCGACCCCCGGCCCGGACGACCTAGGCTCGGCGGTGCATGCAGACGCTCCGCACCCCCGACGACCGCTTCGCTGATCTGCCCGGTTACCCCTTCCCTCCGCACTATGCCGAGGTCGACGACGGGGAGGGGGCGCGCTGCGGGTGCACTACGTGCGCGAGGGCGATCCCGAGGCACCCGTCGTGCTCCTCATGCACGGGGAGCCCTCGTGGTCGTACCTCTACCGCAAGATGATCCCGGTCCTGACCGGCGCCGGGCTGCAGATCGTGGCGCCCGATCTCGTCGGTTTCGGGCGATCGGACAAGCCGGCAGCGCGCACCGACTACACGTTCGCCCGCCACGTCGATTGGATGCGCGCCCTGCTGTTCGACCGGCTCGACCTGGCCCGCATCACCATGGTGTGCCAGGACTGGGGTGGTCTGATCGGTTTGCGGCTGGTGGGGGAGCACCCCGGGCGATTCGCCCGGGTCGTGGCGGCCAACACCTTCTTGCCCACGGGCGACACGAACCCGGGGGACGCCTTCTTCGCCTGGCAGAAGTTCTCGCAGGAGGTCGACGTCTTCCCCACCGGCGGCATCGTCCGCGGCGGCTGCGCCAAGCCGGTCGCACCCGAGGTCGAGGCGGCCTACGACGCGCCGTTCCCCGACGAGTCCTACAAGGCAGGGGCCCGGCAGTTCCCGCTGCTCGTGCCGTCACGGCCCGACGACCCCGCCCACGACGCGAACGTGGCCGCCTGGGTGGGCCTGGCCGCCTTCGACCGGCCGTTCCTCTGTGCCTTCAGCGACAGCGACCCCATCACCAGGGGGGCCGACCGCACCCTCAAGGAGCGGATCGCCGGCGCGCAGGGGCAGCCCCACACGACCATCGTCGGAGGTGGGCACTTCCTGCAGGAGGACTGCGGCGAGGAGCTCGCCGCAGTCGTGGCCTCCTTCGTCACCGCCACGCCGTGAAGGGCGAGCACAGCGTCGTCATCGTCGGTGCCGGCTTCTCGGGCATCGGAATGGCGGCCCGGTTGCGCGCCATGGGTGTCGAGGACTTCGTCGTCCTCGACCGCGGCAACGATCTCGGCGGCACGTGGCGGGACAACTCCTACCCCGGCGCCTCCTGCGACGTTCCCTCCAACCTGTACTCGTACTCCTTCGCGCTCAATCCCTCGTGGTCCCGCTCGTTCTCATCGCAGGGCGAAATCTGGGATTACCTGCGCGCCTGTGTCGACCGGTTCGACGTCGGAGCGCACCTGCGCTTCGGCCGGGCCGTCGACGAGGCGCGCTGGGACGACGCCACCGCCCGCTGGTTCATCCGGACGACGACCGGAGAGGAATACGGCGCGCCGGTGCTCGTGTGGGCCACGGGGTCGCTGAGCGAGCCGTCGATCCCGGACCTTCCCGGTCTGGGTGACTTCCGCGGCAAGGTCTTCCACTCGGCGCGCTGGGAGCACGGTTTCGACCTGGCGGGCAAGCGGGTGTGCGTGGTCGGCACAGGAGCCTCGGCTGTGCAGTTCGTGCCGCAGATCGCGCCGGTCGTCGAGCACCTCTACCTGCACCAGCGGACCCCTCCCTTCGTCGTCCCCCGGCGCGACCGGGCAGTCTCGGGCCTGCGCAAGTTGGCCTACCGCAAGGCGCCCTGGCTCCAGCGCCTGTCGCGGCTGCGCATCTATGTCACGTTCGAGGCTCTGTTGTCCGTCTTCGTCGGGCGCGCCGAGCGCCGCAAGGCCGCCGTCCGCAAGACCGCCCTGGACCACCTGGCCAAGCAGGTGCCCGACGAGGCATTGCGCCACAAGCTCCTTCCGCAGTACGAGCCCGGCTGCAAGCGCCTCCTGCTCTCCGACGACTACTACCCCTCGCTCACGCGACCGAACGTCGAGCTGGTGGAGTCGCCGGTGGCGTCGTTCACCGCGCACGAGGTGGTCGGCCAGGACGGCATCGCCCGGCCGGTCGACGTGGTGATCATGGGCACCGGCTTCGAAGCCGCCGAGCCGCCCTACGCCGAGCACATCGTGGGCCGGGACGGTGTGCGGCTGGCCGAGCACTGGAAGGCGAACGGCGTCGAAGCCTATGCCGGCTCCACGGTCAGCGGGTTCCCCAACCTGTTCCTGATCATCGGGCCCAACTCGACGTTGGCCCATAACTCCATGATCTACATGATCGAGTCGCACATCAACTACGTCGCCAGTGCACTGGCCTTCCTGCAACGTCCCGGCGTACGCGCCGTGGAGGTCAAGCCCGCCGTGCAGCGCCGCTACAACGAGCGGCTGCAGGACCGGCTGTCCCACTCGGTCTGGGTGGAGGGCGGTTGCTCCAGCTGGTACCTCGACCACCGGGGCCGCAACACGACGCTGTGGCCCGACCACACGTGGAAGTTCCGCCGGCTGACCCGGCGCTTTCACCCCGGCGAGTACACCGTCCGCGCGTAGGCCCGCAACGCCAGCGCGCTCAGCGCGGCGGCGAAGAGGGCGAGCACGCCGATCTCCGGCAACACCGCGGTGAGCCCCTCGTGGTCGTAAATCAGCTTGACGAACGCATCCATGGCCCAGGCCTGGGGGACGATGTGGCCGACGCCGCGGACCACCGGTCCCACCACGGCGAGCGAGTACATGCAGCCCCCCAGCATCCCGCCCACGATGCCGAGGACCACGGCCAGCGAAATGGCCTGCTCCTCCGTACGCGAGCGCATGCTGACCAGCGCGGCGGCGCCGGCGTAGGCGAGCGACAGCGTGGCGAGGACGAGGAACACGGCCAAGGGGTTGCCCCAGTGCACGCCGAAAAGGAGTCGCCCGAGCACCAGCAGCCCGATGCTCTGCGCGGCGGCGACGCAGAGGCTCGTCGCGATCAGCGCCGCCACCACCGAGCGCCGGCGCACCGGTGCGGCGGCCAATCGGTTCATCAGCCCGAGCCGGCGCGACTCGACCACACCCGAGGACAGGAGCAACACGGTGATGCCGAGGAACAGGACGAGATCGGCCGGCGCGACATAGGAAAAAGGGCTCAACGCGGCGGGCACATCGGCATGGGCCAGCGTCACATCGGTCACGGTCGTGTGGGTGCCCTCCGCCGCCATGAGGTCGAGGAGCGCCACCACGTCGGTGCGCGCCTGAATGGCGCCGTTCGACGCCGACTCGCTGATGAAGTCGACGCGTAGTGCCCCGGCCGGTGCCGGCAGCCCCACGAGCCCCGCCACTACCCGCCCGCGCAGGATGTCATCACCCAGCTGCGCCCGGTTTGGCTCGATCCGCACCTTGAGGTCGCCCGTGCGGGCCACCAGTTGGATCAGGCGCGGGGAGGGATGGACCAGCCCGACGGGCTCTTTCGGGCTCCCGGCCAGCAGGCCGGTCACGAGGATGAAGGCAACCGGGAACAGCGTGGCCACGAAGAGGAGACGGCGGTTGCCGACGGCGCGCCGCAGGTTGACGCGGACGATGGGGATCATGGCGTCACCATCCGGCGCACCCGGGCCATGGCCAGTCCGCCGGTGACGAGCGCGATCAGGCAGAGGACGAGGAAGGGCCCCGTCACCGACCCCACGGGGTCGTGCAGCAGCGCCAGGCGCCCGAACCCGACCAGGGCCCATCCGTTCGGCGTCCCCAGGCTGAGCACCTGCAGGGGCTCGGGGAGCGCCCCGGGCGGGAGCAGGTTGCCTCCCAGCAATGCCAGCACGAGGCCGACCACCAGGGACCCCGCGAACGCCTCCTGGGGTGTGCGCGCGAACGAGGTGAGGAAGGCGCCCAGGCCGCACATGGCGGCCGTCGCCCCCACGCACATCAGGAGCACGCCGAGAGGGGCGCCCCAGTCGGCGCGGAAGGCGGCCGCCGTCACGCCCCACACGATCAGGATGGACGCCAGCCCGGTGACGGCGATGGCCAGCAGCTTCCCCCAGACGATGGAGCTCGGCCGGACGGGCGCGGCGGCCAGGCGGGCCAGCGTCCCCGTCGAGCGCTCCAGCAGGAGGGAGCGCATGCCGAGGCCGCTGCCGAGGAAGAGGAACACCACCGCGATGGACGGCGCGAAGTAGTCCAGCACCGCCTTGCCCCCGTTGCCGAGCGTGCTGGCCGAGACCGAGATGGCCGCCTTGTCGGTTGCGGTGCCGCGCACCAGGCGGCCGGCGTAGAGCCGGCTGGCCAGACCGGCCGCCAGCGACTCGGCGTACTCCTGCCCGTTCAGCGCGCTGGCCCGGTCCACGATCTCGAAGCCGGGGGAGGGCGTGGCGCCCGGGGCCACCATCGGAATCATCAGGTGCGTCAGGCTCCGCTCGCCGCGGGTCAGGACGACGCCGCCGGCCAGCGTGCCGTCGGCCACCTCGCGCTTGACGGACTCGTCGCCCGGCACGATCCGCACCGTGACGTTGCCGGGGAGCTGGCTGGCGTGGGCCGCGGCGCGCACGAGCGCCGGCGAGGCACCCGACACGCCGATCGGGAGCGGGCCGGTGGAGGAGTTGCCGGCGAAGGCGAACCCGAGGATGGCGGCGATGGCCAGCGGCGCCACGAGGCAGGTGATCACGGCCGAGCGGTCGCGCACCCGTCGGCGCAGTTCGTTGAAGGTGATGACGAGGGCGTTCAGTCGCCGTGCTCCCGAACCTGGTGCGCTGTCCCCACTTGAAAAAACTAGCGTTGGCGCTCGTGATCACGCTGGCGCCCGTGGGAATCGTCGTCGGTGGCCGGTCCGAGGCGATCGACGACGACTGGGGTGGTGTCGAGGCCGTGATCCGCCTCGACGCGGCGCAGTTCGGCCCCGGAGCCGTGACCGGCCTCACGGACTTCTCGCACCTCGTGGTGGTCTTCCAGTTCCATCTGGTCGATCCGGCCGCCGTGGAGTCCGGAGCCCGTCGCCCGCGGGGGAACCCCGACTGGCCCGAGGTGGGGATGTTCGCGCAGCGGGCCAGGATGCGACCCAACCGCCTCGGCGTGTCGACCTGCCGCCTCACCGCGGTGGATGGTCTCGACCTGCACGTGCAGGGTCTCGACGCCGTCGACGGATCGCCGGTGCTCGACGTCAAGCCCTTCATGGAGGAGTTCGAGCCGCCACCCGGCACCGTCCGTCAACCCACCTGGTCCCGCGAGCTGATGCGCGGCTACCACTGACGTCCGCCGCTGACGTCCGTCGGCCGAGGCCTGGCGTCCGTGGCCCGGCGGGTTCGGGGTCCGACCGCCGTGTAGGTTGCCCGCATGTCACAGCCGAACATCCTCGTGATCATGACGGACGAGGAGCGGTACCCCCCGCCGTACGAGGATGCGTCGATGGCCCGCTTCCGTCGCGAGCAGCTCGGCGCGCGCGAGTCCATCCGGGACGGGGGCCTCGAATTCCACCGGCACTACGCGGGGTCCACGGCCTGCCTGCCCAGCCGGACCACGCTGTTCACCGGTCAGTACCCGTCGCTGCACGGTGGGACGAACACCGACGGCATGGCGAAGAGGGCCAACGACCCGTCCATGGGGTGGTTGGACCCCAACTCGGTCCCGACGCTGGGCGACTGGTTCCGGGCCGGCGGCTACGAGACGCATTACCGCGGCAAGTGGCACGTCTCGCACGCCGACCTCCTGATCCCCGGGACGCACGAGGGCCTGATGGCCTCGGACGACGCCGGGAAGCCGATCCTCGAGGCGGTGGCGGCCTACAAGGGGGCCGACCGCCTCGATCCCTACGGGTTCTCGGGCTGGATCGGCCGGGAGCCCCACGGTGCGGCCAAGTCCGACTGCGGCACGGTGCGCGACGGCGTCTTCGCCGAACAGGTGATCGAGCTCTTCGCCGAGCTGGCCGGCGCCGGCCGTGACGGGCCGTGGTTGGCCGTGGCCTCCTTCGTCAATCCTCACGACATCGCGTTCAACGGCTGGGCCTGGGAGAATCTGCTCGGCTATCCGGCGGTCGACGACGACACCGTGCCCGCTATCCCCGAGGCGCCCTCGCAGGCGGACTCCTTCGCCGGCCGGCCGGAGTGCCAGGAGGCATTCGTCAAGGCCTGGCAGGCCATGCTCTACGAGCAACCGACGGACGAGTCGTACCGGCGCCTCTACTACTACCTGCACAAGCTGGTGGACCGGGCCATCGGTCGTATCCTCGAGTCGCTCGAACAGTCGGGCATGGCCGAGGACACCGTGATCGTGTTCACCTCCGACCACGGCGACCTGGTGGGTGCCCACGGTGGCCTGATGCAAAAGTGGTACAACGCCTACGACGAAGCCATCCGCGTCCCCCTCCTGGTGCGTGGGCCCGGCATCGTGGCGGCGCCCGGGGGGTTGCAGACGCCGACCAGTCACGTGGACCTTCTCCCGACGCTGCTCGGCCTGGCCGGCATCGACGTCGAGCGGGCAGCGTCCGTCGTCGCCGTCGAGCACGACGAGGCCCAGCCGCTGCCCGGCCGGGACCTCAGCCCGGTCCTGCGCGGCGCGGCCACGGCAGAATCCATGGCTGAGCCGCTGTACTTCATGACCGAGGACGACGTCGGCCGTGGCCTGACGCCCGTGAGCATCGTGAGCGGGAAGGCGTACGAGCCGGTGCCGTACCCGTCGCACGTCGAGTCCGTGATCACCGCGTTGCCGACCGGTGCCGACGACAGTTCCGAGGTGTGGAAGCTCAACCACTACTACGAGCGGCTCGACGAGTTCGACCAGGCGCACGGGCTGCCCGCGAACCCGTTCGCCTCGCCGCCGGCGGAGCCCGCGTGGGAGCTGCACAACCTGACGGCGGATCCCGAGGAACGGCGCAACCGGGCGGCCGACGCCGCCGGGGTGCTGCGCGACCTCCAGAGCGTCCTGCATGCGCAGCGCGAGGCGAAGCGGCGCCTGCCCCAGTTGCGCAACCGGCCCGCCTGAGCGGCGGCGCCTGACGCGGCCCCCGCCGCACCGCAGCGCGCCGCAGCGCGCCGCGCCTCAGTCGAAGCTCGGGCGCCTGTCCCTGGTGCGCTTGAGCTCGAAGAAGCCGTCCGTCCCCGTGCACAACAGCACGCCGTCCCAGAGCCGGCCCGCCGCCTCGCCCTTGGGAGCCGGCGTCACGACCGGTCCGAAGATGGCGGTCCCGTTGTAGTGGATGACCGGCGTGCCCACGTCGCCGCCGACGGGTTCCATGCCGGCGTTGTGGGACGCCTCGAGTGCGGCGTCGAACTCGTCGGAGGTGGCCGCCTCGGCCAGCGTGGCCGGCAGGCCGACCTCGGCCAGCGACTCGGCGATGACGGTCTCGGCCTCACCTTCGGCCCGTCCCCGCTGCTCGAGGTGGAATCGGCTGCCGATCGCCGTGTAGAGCGGGAGGAGGATGTCGGGTCCCTTCATCTGCTCCGCCGCGATGCAGACGCGCACCGGGCCCTTGGCCCGGGCCATGCGCGCCTTGTACTCGTCGGACAGCTCGTCGCGGCCGGCGTTGAGGATGGCCAGCGACATCACGTGCCACCGGGTGTGGATGTCGCGCACCTGCTCGACCTGCAGCATCCAGCGTGACGTGATCCACGCCCAGGGGCACAACGGGTCGAACCAGAAGTCTGCCGTGTCAAGGTCACTCATGGGATCCCTCCGTCAACGCGCAGGATGGCGCCGGATGTGTACGAGGACGCGCCCGTGGCGAAGTAGAGCGCGGCACCGACGATCTCCTCGGGCTCGCCCGCCCGCCCGAGCGCATGGTGCGGCAGTCCGCGTTCGCGTGCGGCCGGGCCCCAGGAGTTCTCGGCGATGTCGGTGAGGAACGGGCCGGCCATGATGCAGTTGACCCGCACCGTGGGGCCAAAGGCCTTGGCGAAGCCCTCGGTCAGCGTGTTCAGGCCCGACTTGGCGGCGTCGTAGGGCAACATGTCGGGGGCGGGACGGAGCGAGCCGGTGCTCGAGACGTTGATGATGGATCCACCATACGGGCCATGGGCCATCCTCGTGCCGACGAGCGCGGTGAGCCGGAACGGCCCTTTCATGTTCACGCCGATGACCTTGTCCCACAGCTCCTCGCTCACCGAGGTGAGGTCGGGGTAGAGGGGCGACATGCCGGCGTTGTTCACCAGCACGTCGACCCGCCCGAAGGTGGCGTAGGCCTGCTCCACCAGGCCGTCGATCTCGTCCCAGTGCCCCACGTGGCACGCCACCGCCAGCGCCCGGCGGCCCTTGGCCTCGACCTCGGCCGCCACTGCCCGGCAGGCGTCGAGCTTGCGGCTGGTGACGACGACGTCGGCGCCGGCGTCGGCGAAGGCGAGCACCATGGAACGCCCTAGCCCCCGGCTGCCGCCGGTCACCAGCGCGACCTTGCCGGACAGCGGTCCGTCCGTCATCGGACCAGCTCGGCGACGGCCTGTGTGACGGCCTTGGCCATCGGGATGTGCAGCGACTCGTTGGGACCGTGCGCGTTGGAGTGCGGTCCGAGGACGCCGGTCGCCACGAACTGCGTGCGGGGGAACCCGCGCTGCAGGTCGGCGAGGAACGGGATGGAGCCCCCCTCGCCGACGAAGCCGTGCGGGCGGCCGAAGCGCTCTTCGGACACCGCGGCCAGCGTGGCGGCGATGTCGGGATTGAGGGGCGGGGCGATCCACCCCTGGGCGGCGGCCTCCATGTCGATGGTGACGTGCGCTCCTTCGTCGGTCCGGAGGGCGGAGATCAGGGCATCGGTGGCCGCCTGCGCGTCGACATCGGGCGGGAGGCGCAGCGAGAACTTCAGTGTCGTGGAGGGCCGCAGCACGTTGCCCCCGTCCCGCGGCGTGGGCAGACCGTCGGCGCCCGTCACCTCGAGGGCGGCCCCCCACGTCCGCGCCGCCAGGCGATCGACGGGATCCGGCGTGAGCAGGTGCAGCCCGTCGACGATCGGGGCCGCGCTGTCGGGGAACTCGGCCGCCAGCGCGGTGAGGTTGGCCCGGTGCGCGTCGGGCATCCCCGCACCCAGCAATTCCGGCAGGAGGATACGGCCATCCTTCTCGTCCTCTATCTGCGACAACATGCGGCGCAGGATCCGGAACGAGGACGGCACCACGCCGCCGCCCTGCCCGCTGTGGATGCCCTCTGTCAACACGTCGACCTTCACCGTGGCGACGACGTTCCCGCGGAGCGACGACGTCAACCACAAGCGGTCGTAGCTGAGCCCGCCCGAATCGAGGCAGATGACGAGCCGGGGCGTGCCGATGCGCCCGGCGAGGTTCTCCAGGTGCGCGGCGAGATCCGGGCTGCCACTCTCCTCGCTCGCCTCAATGAGGACGAGCACGCGGCCCTGGCCGCCGCCCGCCGCCACCAGACCCGTCACGGCGGCGAACGTCGCGTAGCCATCGTCCGCCGTCCCCCGGCCGTAGAGGAGATCGCCCTCGCGTACCGGTTCCCACGGCCCCAGCCCGCTGCGCCACGCGCCGAGCGGCGGCTGCTTGTCCATGTGGCCGTACACGACGACCGGGTCCCCGGTGCCGCCGTTGTCGATCAGCAGCAACGGGGTGCGGCCCGGCAGCGTGATGATCTCGACCGTCAGCGCGCGGTCCTGGTCGTGCACCCACGTCGCCAACAACTCCGCCGCCGCCGCGATGGCGCCGCGCTCCTCCCAGTCCGGGTCGAAGGCGGGGGAGAGGCAGGGGATCGTCGTGTACTCGCTCAGGGCGGGGAGGATCCGCTCCTCCCACGCTGCGTCGATGTCGATGTCGAGAGCGGGGCCAGTCACGATGCGACGAGCTCGGCCAGGCGGTCGAGCGACTTGGACATGCCTGTCGCGGTGTGCTGGCCGATTTTGGGGCTCTTCAGGAAGTACGCCTGCTTGTCCTCGCTGAGGTCCCACGACTCGGTGACCTTGGTCCCCCCGTCCACGGGCTCGAGCTCGTAGCGCCAGATGCGTCCGCCGAGGAAGCGTCCCAACGGCCCCGCCAGGACGGTCTGCCAGGCGATGCGGCGGTCCTGTTCGAACTCCACCACGGTGTTGGACACCGTGTAGGGCACCCCCATCTTCATCGACATGCCGAACACCGAACCGAGCGTCAGTTGCTGTGCGGCGCCCTCCTTGGCCTTGACCAGCTGGCCCGAGCCGTCGATCTCGGGGTGACGGGTGGCGTCGGCCAACACGGCGAAGAGGGCGGAGGGTGGCGCCGCAATGACGCGGTCCACGCTGACCACGGTGTGCTGCGCGCGCTGCGTCATGAAGACCTCCGGTTCGGTGACGTGGACGGGGAGACTAGATCGCATGCGCCACCAGGTCGCCCAGCTGCACCCACTCCAAGGTGGCCGCGTGGGTGGCGGCCAGCACGACCGGGGGCGCCATGCCGGCCTCGAAGGCCTCCTGCCAGCGAGCGGCGCAGAGGCACCACTGGTCGCCGGGCTGCAGGCCGGCGAAGCCGAATTCGGGATGCGGCGTCGACAGGTCGTTGCCGACGGACGCCGAGAAGGCCAGGAACTCCTCTGTGACCCTGGTGCAGACCGTGTGCACTCCGACGTCCTCCGCGCCGGTGTTGCAGCAGCCGTCGCGGTAGAAGCCGGTGACCGGATCGAAGTTGCAGGGCTCGAGGGTCTCGCCGAGGACGTTCTGGGCCATGGCTCATTTGACCACGACCCGGGTCTCGCGCCACAAACGCCCTGGTGCGATTCCGCGCCCGTGGTCGGTCGGGACGCCCGACGTCGTGAGCGGTCAGGGTCCTTCGACGGGGGTACCGCCGAAACGGTCGACCCAGGCGAAGGAGCGCACGGGCGCACGTGTCAGGTGGCGCGCGGGCGTGACGGGACGGCCGAGCACGACGAGGGCGGCCACGGCCACGGTGTCGGGGACGCCGAACAGCGCCCGCACGTCGTCCTCGCGCCGCACCGGCATGGTGGTCATGACGCCGCCGAGGCCTTCGGTGCGGGCGGCCAGCAGCAGGCTCCAGACGAAGGGGTAGATGGAGGCGCCGCCGGCGAGGGTGTAGCGGGGCAGGTCGCGGTCGACCGCCGCCAGCGCGGACAGATCGGCCAGGACGAGCAGGAGGGCGGGCGCGGTATCGAGCGTCTCGGCGAAGCCGGGAGCGGCGGAACCCGCCTCGGCGAACGGCGCCGAGTTGGCGATGGCCGCCGCCTCGGCGGCGCGGTCGGTCACCGGCGCCCAGGGCACCAGTCCGGCCGACACCATGGCCAGGTACTCGTACCACCCGCTGAGGTACAGGTCGCGCAGGGCGGTCCGGCTGGCGGGATCCTTCACGATGATGACCCGCCAGCCCTGCCGGTTGCCGCCGCTCGGTGCGAAGCGGGCGGTGTCGAGCAACCGGGCCAACACCTCGTCGCCGACGGGCTCGGGGTGGAACCGGCGGGCGGCTCCGGTGCTGCGCAGCGTGTCGACGAGGTCGAGGTCCACGGGTGGCCCACCGTAGCGGCCGGTGGGCGCGGTGGGTAAGAGTGCGGGTGTGCGTCCCACCGATCGGTCGAACCCCTCGGCCTCCCCGGTCGGTGGCCGCCCCCGGTGGCGGGAACTCTCCCGCTGGCCGCTCGTCGTGGCACCGATGGCCGCCGGGCCCTCGACGGTCGACCTGGTGGTGGCCAGCGCTGCCGCCGGCGCGTTGGGCTTCCTGGCCGGCGGCTACAAGACACCGGCCGTCTTGGCCGGGGAGATGGACGGGGTGCGGGCGGCCGGCGTGGACGCCTTCGGCGTCAACCTCTTCGTCCCGGGCGAGCCGACGGCTGATCGCCCCGGCCTGGCCGCGTATCTGGCCCGGCTCGAGCCCGAGGCCGCCGCCCTGGGCGTGACGCTGGGCGAGGCGACATGGACCGACGACGACTACCCGGGCAAGGTCGAGGCTCTCCTGGCCGCGCCGCCGGCGGTGGTCAGCTTCACCTTCGGCATTCCGTCGGTCGACGTCATCCGCGCCCTGCAGGCGGCGGGGACCGCCGTCCTTCTCACGGTGACCACGCCGGAGGAGGCGTTCGTGGCGTTGCGGGCGGCGCCCGACGGCCTGGCCCTGCAAGGTGCGGAGGCCGGCGCCCACCGTGGCAGCCTGGCCAACGACGACCGCCCGGACCAGGACCGACCGGTGCGGGCACTCCTGGCCGCCGTGCGCCGGCGCACGCTCGCGCCTCTGGTCGCCGCCGGTGGGGTGGGCGGCCCCGACGACGTGACCGACCTGCTGGCCCGGGGGGCCGACCTGGTCCAGGCGGGCACGGCCTTCCTCCGCTGCCCCGAGAGCGGTGCGCCGGAACTGCAGAAGGACGCCCTCGGTTCGGGGGTGTTCGGGCGGACCGCCGTCACCCGCGCCTTCAGCGGCCGGCGGGCGCGTGCGCTCGTCAACGCCATGGTGCAGGCCCATCCCGGAGCGCCTGCCGCCTATCCCGAGATCAACAACGCGACCCGGCCACTCCGCGCCGCGGCCGCCCGCGCCGGCGACCCGGGGCACATGAGCCTCTACGCGGGGACCGCGTTCGAACGGGCCGAGGCCCGTCCGGCGTCCGAGGTGGTCGAGTGGCTGGTGTCGGGAGTGCGGCGGTGAGCGCCCGCCAGACGAAGACGATCGAGTTCACGCCGCCCGACGAGGGAGCCGTGGCCGACGCGCTGCGCACGCTGCGCGCCGCCGGCAGCGGCTGGGTCAACCTGATGCCCGGCATCGACGAGGAGGCCTCCGACGTGCACCCCCGGGCCGGGCTCTTCGCTTTCTTCGGGAACAACGCGGCCCCGGTGACGATGACCACGCTGATGCCACCCAAGAAGGACCGCAGCACGACCGAGGGGGTGACGATCGGCGTCATGCATCCCACCGGGGGCAAGGCAGTGGCGCGGCTGGCAGAGGCGGGCGTGGCCCTGCCCGACGGATGGGTCGTGCGCCAGGACCATGCGCGCCGGGGGTTGCTGGTGCGCACCCCGGTGGAGGTGGCCGAGCCCGCCGTCGTCGGATGGTCGGTGCGCGCCGGGACGGCGTTGTGCCGGGCCGAGATGACCGGCCGCTGGCGCGCCGTGGTCTACCTTCCCTGAGCGCGTCCGCCGGACACGAGATCGCGCCGCGGCGCGCGCAACGTCCGGGCGGCTCCGTCCGCCTCAGTCCCGCCGGACGTGTTTGCCGGCTGGGACCTCCGCGTCGACGACGTCGGAACCTCCGGGTGGGTCGGCGGAGTCGGCGGCTTGGGCACTGTCAACGGGCGGCAGATCGACGTCGGCGAGGTCCGGCTCCTTTTGGCAGGTGGGGCACGGGTTCAATACCTGGTCCCAGACCGCGCCCGGCAACGCCTTCATGGACTGCGTGGAGCGTGCGCAGAGCGTCTGACCGGGCGCTCCCTCGAGGTGCCACGTCCGCAGACCGCCTATGTCCGTCTGCTGCACCCATACGCACCTGGCCGTCATGCCATCAGGTTACGGGCACGCCGGGAAGCGGGGTCCGTCGCCAGTTCGTCCGCCTGGCCGTGCACGCTCGTGATCTGGTCGTTCCCCGTCTCGTCGCGTAACCCCTTGGTAGCTTCCCCGGATGGCCACGGGAACCGAACGCGACGATGCGGCACTCGAGGCGGGGTTGGGGCGCTGGGTCGCGTCGCATCCCGAAGTCGTGCGCGCCATGGCGGGCCCCGGCGGTGCGGAGAGTGGGGCCGGAGTGGCGCGGGGGGATGGCGCGCCGCTCGCACTGGTGGCCCTGGCCCACGCCGAGGGCGGGCAAGCCAACGAAACGATCCTCATCGACCTGGGTCCCTCCCATCCCGGAATCGTCGTGCGCCTGCCGCCGCTCGAGCCCACGTTCCCCGATTACGACCTCGGGCCACAGGCGCTGGTCCAGAACGTCGTCGCCGCGACAGGGCTGCCGGCGCCGGCGCCGGCGGTGGTCGTGACCGATCCCGGGTGGATCGGCTCGCCCTTCCTGGCCATGCCGCGCGTGGTGGGGGACATCCCGGGCCCGGCCCCGTACTTCGACCCCTACGTGCGTGACGCCGGGCCCGCGCTGCAGCGCGTCATGCACGACCAGCTGCTCGACGCGGTGGCCGCCGTCCATGCCGTCGATTGGGTGGCCGGTGACCTTGGCACCGTCTTGCCGGGGTTGCAGCTCCGCGACGCGGTGCAACGCTGGGCGGCGTATGTGGATTGGTCGTCGGAGGGGGAGCCGTTGCCGGCTCTGGAGCAGGCACTCGACTGGTGCGCTCGCCACCTGCCGGCCGAGCGCGCCACCGTGTTGCTGTGGGGCGACGTGCGACTGGGGAACCTCGTCTTCGACCCCGAGCGGCGGCTCACCGCTGTGCTCGATTGGGACCTGGCGTCGCTCGGCCCGCGGGAGATGGATCTCGGCTGGTACCTCGGCCTCGAATTCATGATGGAGGCGTTGTTCGGGGGGCGGCTGCCCGGCTTCCCCGGCGCGACCGAGGCAGTGGAGCGCTACGAGCGACGAACCGGGTACGAGGTGAGGGATCTGGCCTGGCACGAGGTCTTCGCGCTGGCCCGCGCCCTGGCTATCAACGACCGCCACCAGCGCATCACCGGCGACACCCGCCGGCGTGAGAACCCGATGGGCGACATCCTGCTGGCGCGCCTGCAGGCGGCCTCAGCCGAGGTGGGATGAGGCGGCACGGCGGTTCGGTTCAGGCGATGGGATCGAGCAGCGAGAAGCCCATGACCCCCGCCTTGGCCACCTCGTAGCAGAGGGTGTCGTAGGGCTCGACCAGGCCGTAGGTCACCTCGCCGTCGCACGTGACGCGGCAGTGGTGCTGGTCCTGTCCGGCCAGCCGGCTCCGGACGTCGGGGTCGTTCACGTCGAACGTCTCGCCGTGGACCACGACCTCGTCACCGGTGGCGACCGGCATGCCCTGCCAGATGTCACCATCGGGCGTGCCCCCGTTGGGACCGCCGTACATGCCGCAACGAAGGAAGGCGATCTGGTTGCCGAGCCGCTCGAACGACATGGTCTTGACGGAGCCGTCCGCGAACACGAGATCGACCTCGCCGCTCTGCAGCAGGTTGGTCCCGGACTCGAAGCGCATCCGGTGTACGCGCCGGGAGAGGGTCCCGCTGCGCTTGCGGGCGTCGCCGAGGTTGTAGAGGACGTGGTCGCCCCAGATGCCGAAGTCCTCGAACTCCACCCACTCACCGCTGTGGGGGTGCTGCATCCCCATGTAGCGACCGGGCCCGCCGACACCGTCTCGTGTGCCCCAGTGATGGTCGCGGGTGCCGAGGTGCGTCGCCGCCGCCAGTTCGAAGCGATCCCCGTGCGCCTCGACCCAACCGACCTGGCGGCCGAAACCGTCGTAGCCGGCGACCGGGCTGACGGCGCGTCCGCCGACGATCATGCCGGCACCGAGCTGCCGGAACACGGGGCGCTTCGTGTCGAGCCAGGTGATGTCGTAGGCGATGCCGTGCCCGGTGCCGTCGAGCGTCAGCCGCCACTGCCGGAACGCCTCGACCACCTCGAAGCGGAAGGGGCCGATCGCCATGTCCATGCGGTCCGTCGGGCAGCGTGTGTGGGCCCGCACCGTGGTGTGACGCCCGCGCACGTTGACGATGGCGAAGGCCTCCGCTGTGCCGAGGTTCGGGTAGAAGGCGAGGCCGATGACGACGAGAAGCTCACCCACCTTGTCCTGGCACGTGAACCAGACGCGCTCGTACGCCTGGGCGTCGGGTGTCCACATGACCCGCACCGGATAGGGCGCGTTGTGGATCAGGAACTCGTCGAGGCCCGAGAGGGGGGCGTGCTCACCCGAGGCCGGGTAGGGCGAGGCGCCGGGGCTCCGGCCGGCGCCCGGCTCAGGGGGTGTCGTCACGCGCCGGCGATCGACGTGTACTGCAGGGAGGACGTCCGCACCGCTGAGCACAGTACGCTCGCGCCGTGTCGCGGGACCAGCGGGAGCACGTCGACCTCGCCCAGGTCGACCCGCGGCAGGCGGCCTTCTTCCTCCGGGACGACTACTTCGACGTGTTGGCGAGGCTCCGTGCCGAAGACCCGGTCCACGAGTGCGGCGCGGGCTTCTGGGCGGTCAGCCGCTACGAGGACATCCGGAATCTCAGCCGCGATCCGAACCGCTTCTGCTCGGGGCAGGGTGCCTTGGTCAATGACCCGATGCGGGGGAGCGCTGCTCCGATGTCGTCCCGCTCGATCCTCCACATGGATCCTCCCGAACACGCCGCGTTCCGCGGGCTGGTCAACCGGCGGTTCACGCCCCGGGCCTTGACTGGCCTGGCCGAGTCGATCCGCAAGACAGCGTCGACACTGCTGGACGCGGTCGAGGCCCGGGACGAGATCGATTTCGTCGCCGAATTGGCGGCTCCGTTCCCGCTCGTCGTCATTGCGGAGCTGCTCGGGATCGACGAGGCGGACCGGGACGAATTTCGCGGGTGGTCGGACGCCGCCATCGAATCGCCGGACCTGCCGGCCGACGAGACGATGGCGGCGCTTGCGCAGCTCTCCTCCTTCATCGTCGAGCACATCCGGTCCAAACGGGAGCGCCCGGGTCAGGATCTCGTCTCGCTGCTCGTGGGCAGTGAGGTCGGGGGGTGCCCGCTCAGCAAGGAGGAGCTGTTCATGTTCCTCCTGACGTTGCTGGTGGCCGGGAACGAGACGACCCGGACCCTGCTCTCGGGTTCGGCCATGGTCCTGCACGAGCACGCCGACCAGCGCGCCGCGCTGGCGTCCGACCCCTCCCTTGTCCCCGGGGGAGTGGAAGAGTGCCTGCGCTGGGTCACGCCGGTGCACGCCTTCTGTCGAACCGCCACCGAGGACACCGTGATGGCGGGCTCGTCGATCCGGGCGGGCGATTACCTCTGCATGCTCTACGCCTCGGGGAACCGCGACGAGCGGATCTTCGGGGAGCATGCGGCGTCGTTCGACGTGCGACGACCGGCCAATCCGATGCACCTCGCCTTCGGCTTCGGCGAGCACGTGTGCCTGGGAGCGAGCCTCGCCCGCCTGGAGGCGCGGATCTTCGTGGAGGAGCTGCTCGAGCGCTTCCCGCGCTACGAGGTCACCGGAACGGCGGTACGGGTGCCCTCGACGACGGTCGCCGGGATCAGATCGCTCCCCGTGGTGCTGGCGCCCGCAGGCTGAGCGCCGCCGGGCCCCTGCAACACCGCCTGCCGTAGCTCCTCGAGCAACCGCTCGACCGCTCCCGCATCGGCACTCAGTCGTAGCCGACCGTCATGCCGCTCGGAGTGCACCAACCCGCTCTGCCGCAGCACCTTGACGTGCATGCTCACGGTGGGCTGGGCCAGGCGGAAGAGCAGCGCAAGCTCGCCCACCGTGCTCGGTGCGCTGGCCAGCGAGTGCAGGATGGCCAGGCGTGTGGGGTCGGCCACCGCCTTGAGTCGTCGAGCCACCGATTCGGTGCGCGCCCGGGCGGCGGCGTCTCCCAGGCCGACACCGGTCCCGATGATGACGAGGCCGGCGACCTCTATGTACATGCTCGAGCCGAAGAACAGGCAGGGCACGAAGAGGAGCGGCTGCCCGGCCTCGACGTTGGCCAGGATCTCTGGCATGCGCTCGGCCAGGATGTCACAGCCCTGCGGTATCAAGGCTTCCAATGAACGTCCCCGTTCGTACTGCGCGATGACGTGGCGCCCCGCCTCCTCGAGGATGGGCAGCGCCTGTTGCCACATCTCGTCCACCGGAGCCCAGACGGCCTTGAGAAGGTCCATGTACGACCGCAGGAGCTCAGGCGACTCGCGGAGTCGACGGAATCGATCCAGGAATATCTTCCGATCCTCCGGAGACTCCGAGGGCATGGCCAGGTCGAGCGGGACGACAGGTACCGCGGCCTCGATGGCGGCCCACAGCTCGTCTGGTTGGGTCGCGCCGACCGCGCCGGCGTGCTGGGCCAGAACCTGCATCTCGGAGAAACACGTCTCCTCCGGGCGGTCACTCCAGAAGGTGCGGACACGGTCGGCCAGGTCCTCGCGGCCCTTGAACATCTCGGCCAGCTTCGGGTACCGGGCCTGCATGGAGGGGCGAGCGGCCACCGAGAGGAGCCACGAGAGATCGGTCACCAGCGAGGGAGCGGCGCTCACTGACTTGGTCCGCGGGGCGATGGTCGCTTCCGTTAACATAGGCATTCACCTATATTAGGATATTCTTGATTTCGTGTCAACCACCGGTTATCATGGACGCTGTTGGGTGAGAATTGTGATGGACGAATCAACTGAAGCGAGCGAGGTGAACGGATGATCCAGACGAGGGCAGTGCAATCACAGGCCGACGCCCACCGGCGGGATCTGATGGCGACGGCGGGACCGCGGCGGACAGATCGCCGGGAGGCTCGGAGTCAGGCCGCCACGATGCAGCGCTCGGCCACCGGACACCCGGTACCCGGTGGCCGAGCGGTGCACCGGGCGATTACAGCGCGCCTCGGGGCCTGGCTGATCGAATGCGGGACAAAGCTCGGAGGAGCGTCGATCCGCACGTCTTGAGCCCGGCATGGTCGGTCGCCGCGCCTTCCGGCCGGCCGGCCGGGCTCGGGGGTGCGTCGCATCGGCAAGAGTTGGGCATGGCGCCGCACCGCAACGTCCTCTTCATCACGCTCGACCAATGGCGCGGGGATTGCCTGTCCGCACTCGGCCATCCCGTCGTCGAGACGCCCACGCTCGATGCCTTGGCCGGCCGCGGCGTGCTGTTCGCCAACCACTGGGCGAACGCGGCGCCGTGCGGACCTTCGAGAGCCTGCCTCTACACGGGCACCTACCAACACCGCAATCGCTCCATCCTGAACGGGACCCCGTTGGACGCCAGGTTCACCAATGTGGCGCTGTTGGCTCGCGGTGCGGGCTATGACCCCGTGCTCTTCGGCTACACGGATTCCTCGGTCGACCCGCGCACCGTGCCGCCTGGCGACCCGAGGTTGTTCAGCTACGAAGGCGTGCTCCCGGGATTTCGCCCAGTGATTGAGGATCCGTGGGAGAAGGGGAGCCCGGCCTGGGGGCGATGGCTTGCCGCGCAGGGCTTCGACGTCCCCACCAACCCCCACGATCTGTACGAGCCGATCGATGCCTTTCCCGGCGCCGACGCCCACGGGTCGACCTGGGCGCCGGCGCGCTTCCCAGCTGAGCTGTCCCAGACCAGCTTCGTGCGCCGAGCGGTGGTCGAATGGTTGGAGCAGAACGGCGACGCGCCGTTCTTCGTCCATGCCTCCTTCATCCGGCCGCACCCGCCGCGCCGCAACCCGATCGGCTACCACGACCGCTATGCGGCAGAGGCGGTTGGACCGTTCGTCGGATGCCCCACTCCCGAGGAAGAGGGGGCCATCCATCCTCTGGGTGCGTTCGCCATGGCAAGAGCCGAGGTCGCCGCGCCGCGCGACGATCGGGAGCGCCGGCAGGTGCGGGCCACGTACTACGGGGCCCAGCGCGAGGTGGACGACGGGCTGGGCCCGCTCTTCGAATACCTGACCCGAAGTGGCTTGTCCGAATCGACCATGGTGGTGCTGACCAGTGACCACGGCGAAATGGGCGGCGATCACTGGCTGCTCGAGAAGCTGGGCTTCTGGGACGAGAGCTATCACGTCCCGCTGATCGTCGTGGACCCCCGCCCCGAGGCGGACGGTGCCCGGGGAACGGTGGTGGATGCGGTGACCGAATCGGTTGATGTGTTGCCGACGATCTGTGACTTCTTGGGCGTCGACGTGCCCCTACAGGCCGACGGCTGGTCGCTCGGATCATTCCTGAGGCATGAGCCGGTCCCGACCCACTGGCGCGACACGGCGCACTTCGAATGGAGCTTCTCCGACCCGGTCAACCTGCTGGCCGAACGGGCTTTCCGCATCCCCATGAGCCACTGCGCGTTGGCGGTGTCCCGCGGCCCGCAGTTCAAGTACGTCCAGTTCGCTGCGGATGCGACCTTGCTCCCACCGCTCCTCTTCGACCTGTCCCGCGACCCCGAGCAGCGGCACAATCTCGTGGTCGAGGAGGCCGCTGGCGCCGGTGCCGCGGCCTGGGACGCGACCCGGGAACTGCTCCAGTGGCAGATGCGCACCGCCGAGAGGACGCTGAGCAGCAGCTTTCTCGATCCGGAAGAGGGGCTGGTCGAAGCGCGCGACACCTGGCGTTGAGGTCCGGCCCGGTGGCGGGGGTTGTGGAATGCTGACGCCTGCCCGTCACGAGGAGGCTGCGCGCGGTGCCTGACATGCAGGGGAAGACCGTCGTCGTCACCGGCGCCAACTCCGGAATCGGATTCGAGACGGCCGCGGCCTTGGCGTCCATGGGTGCTCGCGTGCTGCTCACGGCGCGGAACGCGGACAAGGGCCGTGCCGCCGTGGCGGCGATCACGCAACGGACGCAGGGTGAATCACGGGTCCAACTCGTCGTCTTCGACCTGGCCGACCTGGGTTCCGTGCGGCGGGGCGCGGCGGAGATCCTGGAGCAGACACCCAGGATCGACGTGCTCGTCAACAACGCCGGCCTGGTGTTGAGCGAGCGCGCCGAGACGGTCGACGGCTTCGAGTCGACCTTTGCCACGAATCACCTGGGACCGTTCCTCCTGACCAACCTGTTGCTCGATCGTCTTCGCGCGTCGACGCCCTCCCGCGTGGTGAACGTGGCGTCGACGGCTCACAACACGGCTCGCAAGGGGATCCCCTTCGATGATCTGCAGTCGACGAGGCACTACCGGGGGATGCGTGTGTACGGGCAGTCGAAGCTCGCGAACATCTTGTTCACGTTGGAGCTGGCCCGGCGTTGCGAAGGCCGCGGCGTCACCGCGAACTCCCTTCATCCCGGCACGGTGCGGAGCGGCTACGGCGGCGGCGGCGATGCGCGCGGCTTCTTGGCCTTCGGTATCAAGATCGCCAGCCCCTTCTTCCTGTCGCCGGCCAAGGGTGCCCGGACCTCCGTGTACCTGGCCTCATCCCCCGAGGTGGAAAACGTCAGCGGCCGGTACTTCGTCAAATGCAAGCCGAGGAGCCCCCGCCGATGGGCACAGGACGAGGACGCAGCTCGTCGGCTGTGGGAGGTCAGCGAGGAGCTCGTCGGCCTCGTTCCGACCGGGACAGGCTGACCGTGCGCGTCCTCGTGACGGGCGCCAGCCGGGCCATCGGTCGGGCGACGGCCGAGGTGCTGGTGGCACGCGGTCACGAGGTGGTGGCCACCGCACGGGGCACGGCATTGCTCGAGGGGCTGCCGGCAGCCCAGGTGCTGGAGCTCGACGTCACTGACACCGCGTCCGTGCAGGCCGCGGTGGAGGCGGCCGGCGAGCTCGACGCGGTCGTCAACAACGCCGGCGTGCCCGGCTCGGGTCCACTGGAGACCTACCCGCTGGATTCCTTCCGCCGGGTGCTCGAGGTGAACACCATCGGCCCCTTGCGCATCGCCCAGGCGGTGGTGCCCAGCTGGCGTGAGCGCGGCAGCGGGGTGCTGGTCAACGTCAGCTCGGTGCAGGGCAAGCTGGGCACGCCCCTCGAAGGTCCCTACGCGGCATCGAAACATGCCCTCGAGGCCCTGTCGGAATCGCTCTACTTCGAATTGGGACACTTCGGCATCAGGGTGGTGATCATTGAGCCCGGGTACATCGCGCCGGGGATGCGGCACGCGGACGACCATCCGGGCCCGGCAGCCTACGGCGACCTGCACACCCAATGGAGTGGCACTGCAGCCACACTGACCGGGCCGGGGGGCCGGCCGGGCCCCGAACTGGTCGCGCTGGCGGTCGCCGGCGCCCTCGAGGACCCGGCCACCCCGCTGCGGGTCGAGGTCGGTGACGACGCGGCCATGGTGCTACACCTGCGGCGGACACTGAGTGACGGAGAGTTCGAGGCCACCATGCGAGCCTCGCTCGGGCTGACGTGGTGAGGGAGGAGCTGAGGTGGAGAAGCTGATGTACCTGACGTGGCTGGGTGAGAAGAGCACCCGGGCCGAAGTGGCCGACGTCATGCTCGGCCGGGTGGGGGAGGAACTGCTGTCCCTCGACCCAGTCGGCCTGACCATCGACGTCTGGGATCCGGCGAGCGACATCCCGGCACCGGTGCCGACCCCCGAGGGAGAGACGCCGCTGCACGGGCTCGTCTCGCTGTGGGTGGACTCCATCGAGCAGCGGGATCCGTTCGAACGGGTACTCGAGGCGGCCGCCGACCGCCTGGCCGGCTATTCCGTCTTGGAGTCCCTCTATCGCGACTACGGGGGAAACCGGTGGGCGCAGCCCCGCACGTGGCCCGACGGGGAGCGGTCGCCCGGTGTGCTCACGGTGGCGCTCCTGCAGCAACACCCGGATCAGACCTTCGACGAGTGGATCGCCCGCTGGCACACGCGGATCTCGCCCGTCACCGAGGAGATTCAGCCGCGAACCCGCTACGTCCGCAACGCGGTGTTCCGGCCGGTCACCGAGGGCGCACCGCTGCTGGCCGGGATCGTGGAGGAGGCCTGGCCCTCCCTCGAACATGTGACCGACCCGATGCTGTTCTACTGCGCGGACGGAGACCCCGAGCGGATGAATGCCAATGTCACGCAGATGATGGAGGAGATCACTGCGTTCGTCGACCTGAGCACCCTGCGCAGTGTCACCATGAGCGAATGGATACTGAAGTCATGACACAGAAGTGGAGCCGGAACGAGCTGGAGGAGGCGCACCGGCACTACATGGAGACGGCCGCCCGGTGCGCGGCCAGCGGCGAGTGGCGGGAATGGGCCGACCTCTTCACCGACGACGCGGTGTACCTCGAGCACGTGTTCGGTACCTTCCACGGTCCGGACGAGATCTATGACTGGATCGCTCCGCTGATGGCGGAGTGGCCGAACCGGGACATGAACTCGTTTCCCCATGCTTGGTGTGTGTGCGACGAGGAGCGGGGTTGGTGGGTGTGCCGCATTGAGAACCGCATGAAGGATCCGGGCGACGGGTCACTCCACCAGGCGCACAACATCACTGTGCTGCACTATGCCGGAGACATGAAGTTCTCCTACGAGGAGGATGCCTACAACCCCGCCGCTTTCGGGCCGATGATTCAGGCGTGGACCGAAACGTACATCGCCAACGGCGGGGAGCCCGGATGAGCGGATGGCATCTCGGTCGATGACGAGAGGCACGATCGACTGATGTCCTCTCGTCCGATGGCCGACGAGGAGATGCGAGCGTTCCTGAGCGCGCTTCCGGCCCGGACCGCCAAGTTGGCTACGGTGCGCCCCGACGGGCGGCCGCACCTCGCACCGGTCTGGTACGACATCGACGACGACGGGTCAGTGGTGTTCAACACGGGGGAATCGACGGTCAAGGGGAGGAACCTGCGGCGCGATCCGAGAGTGTCGCTCTGCGTGGACGACGATCGCCCGCCGTTCAGTTTCGTGGTGGTGGAAGGCGTCGCCGACATCAGTGACGATCCCGACGAGGTGCGTCGGTGGGCTACCCGGCTCGGTGGCCGTTACATGGGCACCGAGCGGGCCGAGGAGTACGGGAGGCGTAACGGCGTGGCGGGCGAGTTGCTGGTGCGGGTGCGACCGGACCACATCGCGTCGGCCGTCGATCTGGCCGACTGAGAGCACTGCCTGCGGCGGGGCGCGGCGAGTGGGAGGTTCAGGTTGTGGCGCCCGCACCACCGGCGAGAACGCCGGGCGACAGACGTGGGAGCTGCACCCGGCGACGGGTGGTGAACTGGCCGATCGGCGTGATGGCCACCGCCAGGAGCATGGCGACCAGGAGCAGGTCCGTCAGCGCAAAGGTGTGCAGCATGCGCACATAGATGCCGTGGACGGCCGTCACGCCGACGAAAGCCCACAACGTGCTGATGACGATGGATGCCGTCCGCAGGCGACCGATGGCCGCGGGCGCGATCACGATCACTCCCCATGTCACGTACCAGGACCACACGATCGGTCCGAGGAGGGCGAGCACGAGCAAGGTGAGGCCCAGACATTGAACGACGCCGACCCGCGGCGAACGTAGGAGCTGCCGATAGCCGAAGTAAACGGCAATGAGCAGCCCGAGCACCATGAAGACGGGACGGACCGTCATGACGGAAAGCGGCACCTGCGCCACATGGGTGACGATCGACACCGCACGGGCGACGATGTTGATGGGGGTGACACCGGTGAAGGAGGCGTCTGCGGTGGTGGTCGTGCGGATCCAGCCCCATCCGGTGCCGGAAATGAGCGAGACGCATTCCATGGTGGCGAGCGCGATCAATCCGGCCCCCGCGGTGTGCGCGATGCGCCGCCGGATGGAGGCCTCCCTCCCTGCCCAAACCCATCCGAGGAAGAGCACACCGAGGATCGCAGGGGACTTCACGCCGGCCGCCAACGCACACAACATGACCCCTGGCACCGTGCCGAAGCGTTTGGCCACGGCCAATCCGGCCACGAGCAACCCGACCATGAGGGCATCGTTGTGGGCGCCACCGATCAGCGACAGCAGCACAAGGGGCGATCCGGCCCCGATCAGGACGGCATGGGCCGGGTCGTGTTTGAGTGCCCGGGCCAAGGTAGGGGTGGCGGCCACGACCAGTGCGAGCCCGGCCACCTCAAGGAGGCGAAGCAGCACCAGGTCAGCGAGGATCTGGTGGCCCGAGGCTTGGTCGAGCAGGCCGTCGACGCTCAAGAAGGTCGGGCCGTAGGGCGATTCCGTCCCCGACCACACCGTGTCGGCCATCTCGTTGAAGGGAGTCGAGCCGAGTACCTCGGGCCCGTAGGAATACGGGTTGATGTGGTGGCTCATCATTTCGCCCTGCGCGGAGTAGGTGTAGACGTCCCGACTGAACAGTGGGGGCGCGAGCAGGAGCGGCACCGCCCAGATCGCAACGACGAGCACGACGCGCCGGACCGGGAAACCGTGGTGACCGTTGAGGTGGCGGAGCAAGCCGAGCCACACCCTGCTCAGCAAGATGAGCCCACCGAACACGAGCGCCAAGGAGGCGATGGGCGGGAGCGTACTGTTCGAACCGAACGAACCGAAGAGCCCGCCCGGCATGCCGAAGAACCAGGAACCGGCCAGATGGGTCTCGAAGGCCTGGCCACCGAACACCGCACCGACCACGATTGCCGAACTGCCGACGAATCCCAGGAGTGCCGTGCGCGCGACGCTGAGCTGACGCGCCGGTTGGTCCGGCGCCGCAGCGTCGACATTCTCGGGCGGCATGGTGTTCGCGCTCGGGGACACGAGCTCCATCGGGAATTCCTTAGTTGAGCCACCGCGGTGTTTCGACGCGGGAGCGGAAAATGTCATGAAACTGCAGTGATTCTGTCACAGCTGCCGACGATTTCGATCCCGAGAGCCCACCTTCTCGGGATTCTCAGGACATTCCCAGAATACAGCGGGAGACTCATGTTGTCACGGATGCGAAATCTGCCTGTTACGCAAATGGAAGCTCCTCTCGGGGGCTCACCATGGCCAGCGAGATCACCCGCGCCGCGGAGATGCACGAGCAGGGGTCGCCGATGGACCCCCGGACCTGATGTCGTGCAAATTCGTGGGCTGGGGGGCTAGCTTGCCCCGATCGCGCTGCACCGGCCTGTCGGGGCCGACGCGCCCAGTCCAAGCACCCCGGAAGGCCCAGTCTCGCCAGTGAACCGACTACGAGCACACATCGGTCCCGTTTGGCCCTACGTCGTGCTCATCGCCATTCCGACCGCCGCGTTCGTCCTCCCGGATCTGATCGGCGGTCACCTGCTCATCACCGGGGACAACCTGCAGCAGAACTACCCACTGCGCGGTCTGGTCGGGTCCATGTTCCGCCACGGCGAGCTGCCGTTCTGGAATCAGTACATCTTCAGTGGCTCGCCGCTCATGGCCGACTTCAATGCCGGGGCCTTCTACCCGCTGACCGGGCTGTTCGTGGTGCTCTCCGACCGAGCCGCCTGGGTGGCCACCGAGGTCCTCTTGTTCTCGGGCATCGCCGTCGGGATGTACGTCTTCCTGCGGGCCCTGAAGCTCTCGACGGTGGCGTGTGTCCTCGCCGCCGCCACGTACGCATTCGCCGGTCCCGTGCTGAGCCAGGTCAACCACGTGGACATGACGGAGGGCTTCGTCGCTATCCCGTGGATGCTCTTGGCCGTACTGCACATCGTTCGTGACGGGCGGTGGCGCTGGACGATCCTTCTCGGGGTGGCCTACGCGACGGTCATCCTGGCCGGCGCACCCGAGGCCATGCTGGACGAGGCGCTGCTGGTCGCCGCGTTTGCGGTCATGTCGGCCGGCCTCAACCGGGAGCGATGGTGGCGGGTCCTCACCAGATGCGGAACCGGTGCGGCCTTGGCACTGTCGCTGGCGGCGATCCAGTGGCTTCCGGGGCTCGAAGCCATCCGTAACTCGCAGCGGGGCGGCGGTGTTGTCGCAGCTGCGGGGAGCTTCCCCCGGCCGTACGCCATCTTCGGCCTGGTCCCGTATCTCGACGGTGGGTACGGGCATCTCGGCGAGGCGCAGTTCTTCGGTCAGTACAACCTCCCCGAGGTCGGCATCTATCTCGGGATTCTGCCGGTCATCGCGCTGATTACCCTGCTCAATCGGCGCTGGCCCAGTCGGATACCGCCGCGCGACCGCCTGACATGGTACGCCGTGGGACTCTTCGGGCTCCTGCTGGCTTTGGGTTCGAACACCCCACTGGAGCACCTCTTCAACAGCTTGCCGCTCTACGGGAACCAGCGACTGCAGAGCCGCAACATGATCACCGTTGCGACCGCGGTCTGTGTCCTGTTCGCAGGATGGATCGACCGTACGGGATCGCCACGTTCGCCCGAGCGCATGACGCACTACGACCGGATCACGGCCCTCATCCCGGCCGGAGTCGTCACCGGTTTGGCCATCTGGGCTCTGGTTTCGCCTCGCACGCTGGTGTGGAGGTTTGCCGGGGTCGCACTCAACCCTCGCCTTGCCGGCACGGTCCGTGAGGCGACCCTGATCGCACTCACCTTCTGCCTGGTTGCCGCAGTGCTGGTCTGGGTCAGACCTCGTTTCTCTGTGTCGTCATGGTCTCGCCTTGCCGCGGTCTTCATCGCGATCGACCTGGGATTGATGGGGGTGACCAGTCAGTTGACAGCCACGCCGTCGAACGATCTGTTGGCCGGCACCACACCGATAGAGAAGCTGATGGCGGCGAACCTGCCGCCCGGTGCGCGGCTCGTCAACTACGACCCCCAGACCTACTCGAGCTACCCGGGCAGCCCGCAGGGTGTGCCCGATCTCAACATCATTCCGGGCCTGCCGTCGGTTTCGGGGTACGCGTCGATCGTGAACGGGAATTACGAGTCCACCACACACACCCACGAACAGGACGATCTCGACATCGCCCAACTCTCGACCGGGACACTCGGCCGGCTCGACCTGCGTGAGGTCGTCACGGTGCCCGAGTACTTTCTCGTGCCGTTGCAGGCCCCGCCCACCTCGTTCGCAGATTTCACCCAGATTCCCGAGGGCTTCGGCGCTGACCCGGTTCTCGCCCGCGGCTTTGGCGCCAACTTCAACGACACTGCCTACCCCTTCGATCCGGGACCGCGCCCGGCCCTCGAGGCAGGGCAGACGGGCTCCTGGTTCTTCGGGGAGACCCTCGAGCCCGACGGAGCCAGCGTCGTCCTCGGACACCCGGCCGGCCCGGGGGCGGTAGTTCGCTTCGGTGCGCTCCACGCCGACGGGTCGACCCGCTGGGGCGCCGCAGTCCCGGTACCCGCGGGTGCCAGCACCGTGACCGGCCGCTACCCCCCCGGCGCCGCTGTCGGGCTGTCGGTCCAGGTGCTGGCCGGTGCGCTCCCGACCCAGCGTGCGCTTATCACGGTGCACGGACGCCCTTATGAGCTGTCGGGCTCTCTCTCCTCGGCGCTGGTCCCCGGGCCATGGCAGCTTGCCGGCTTCTCTCAGGGCTATGCAGTGTTCACGCTTCGGAAACCACCCGAACCGATCGTCGCATCGACGGCAACGGGCAGACGCCTGCCGGTGCAGGTCATCTCCAGCACGACGAAATCCGAGCAGATCCGTGTGCGGGCCCCCGCTTCGTCGTCGGTGATCCGTTCGGTCGCGTGGGATTCGGGGTGGAGCGCCACGGTCTCGGTCAACGGGGGCGAGACCCACGACATCCCGCTCAACGATTTCGACCTCGTCCAGCAGGTCCACATCCCTGCTGGAAACGATGTTGTCTCGTTCCACTATCGGCCGCGGCACCTTCTTGCGGCCAGCGTGCTCGGCCTCGGAGCGATTGCGTTGCTGCTGGCGCTCCTCGGCGCGTGGGTGACCCGACGGCTCCGGCGCCGCCACTCGAGTCAGGAGTTCGTTGCTCCGACCCCGGTGGCGCCGGAAGACACGCCGGAGTCGGTGCCCGAACGCGTGGGCTGAGTCGTACCGGGGACGCTCAGCAGAAAGGGTGGGCGAGGGTCAGGAGGAATTCTCCGTCATCGGCTCCCCACATCCCCTCGACCACGAAGCCCGCGTCGGAAAGCTCGCGCTCGACTCGCTCAGGAGTGAACTTGGCGCTGATCTCGGTCAACAGGTCTTCACCTTCATCGAAGCTGACCGTGATGCCGGCATCTGCGAGCGAAACCTCACTCGCCTCACCTGCGCGCAAGCGCATTTCGATCCATTGCTCGTCCTCGTTCCACAACGCGACATGACGGAATCCGTCCGGATCGAAGTCACCACCGAGCTGCTCGTTGAGCACGCGCAAGACATTGCGATTGAAGTCCGCCGTCACGCCGGCGGCGTCGTCGTATGCCGCCACGAGCCGGTTGCGGTCCTTGACGAGATCTGTCCCGATGAGCAGGGAGTCATCGCTCGACATGGTGCAGTTCAGGTCGAAGAGAAAACGTGACCGCTGCATCGGGTTCAGGTTCCCGATCGTCCCACCCAAGAAAGCAATCATCCGGCGTCCTTCTGTGGGGATCTCTGCCAGATGGTGATGGAAATCGCCGATGACCACGTGGATGTCGAGCGACTGGAACTCCTCGGCCAGGCTGGCGGCAGCGCCACGGAGGAACTCGTCGCTCACGTCGAACGGCACGTACCTCGCCAGCGAGCCGATCTCCTCGAGCGCCATCAGCAGGACCCGGGTCTTCTCGCATGCCCCGGCGCCGAGCTCGACGAGGGTGTCGGCCTTCGACAGCTCGGCGATCGAACGGGCGTGCGCCTCGAGCAGGGCGCGTTCCGCCCGAGTCGGGTAATACTCCGGCAGCTGGGTGATGTCCTCGAAGAGGCGACTCCCTCGTTCGTCGTAGAACCACACCGGGGGGATGGATTTCTGCTCGCTCTGCAGCCCCTTTCGCGCGTCGGCCAGCATCTGACTGCGGACTTCATCGGGGGAGAGATGGACGTCGATCGTGTACGCCATGGCTCAGGGGTCCCGGGCCAGCCGCAGCCCGCCGAACGGCCAGCGCGCGCCGGGCGGGAAGAAGTTGCGGTACGTCGGGCGGATGTGCCCGGCCGGCGTGGCGCAGCACCCTCCGCGCAAGACGTACTGGCTCACCATGAATTTGCCGTTGTACTCGCCTACGGCGCCGGGCGCCGCCCGAAAGCCCGGATAGGGCGAGTACGCACTTGAGGTCCATTCCCAGGTGTCCCCGAAGAGGCCGTTGGACGAGAGGGCCGGCCGTGGGTGCGGTGCGCCCGTCGTGAGCACGTCGTCCCGGAGGAAGTTGTCACCTTCCCCGTGAGCGAGCGCGATCGTCTCCCATTCGGACTCGGTCGGGAGCCGCATACCCGTCCAGTGGGCGAACGCATCGGCTTCGTAGTAGCTGATGTGGCAGACAGGCTCATGTGGGTCGACGGGACGGGAGCCCGAAAGCGTGAACTGGACCCAACGCTCGGGGTTCTCGGGGTCCCGGGACCAGTACAGCGGCGCGTCCCACTGCTGCGCGTTGATGACCGCCCATCCGTCCGAGAGCCAGAACTCGGGCCGGCTGTACCCGTCATCCTCCATGAACGAGAGCCACTCGCCGCACGTGACAGGTCGATCGGCGAGTCCGAACGGCGTGAGGTGCACCGTGTGCACCGGATACTCGTTGTCGAAGGCGAATGCGGTCCCGCGGTACCCGATCTCGACCGGACCGCCATCGTGCTCGAGCCAGCCGGCCTTGGGCGGCGCGACGTTCGCCGGCTCCGGGCACCCGGCCAGATAGGCGGGGTGCAGTGGGTTCCGGGAGAGCACGTGCTTGATGTCCATCAACAGCAGTTCCTGGTGCTGCTCCTCGTGGTGCAGCCCCAACGTGATCAATTCGGCCAGGCCCGGCTGATCAGGATGGCGCAGCAGGGCGTCCATCGCCTCGTCCACGAAGTTACGATACCGAGTGATGTCGACGACACCTGGACGTGACAGGTAGCCACGCTCGCTCCGGGGATGGCGCGCCCCGACAGCCTCGTAGTACGAGTTGAAGATGTAGGCGTATGCGTCGTCGAAGGCGCGGTACCCAGCGGCGTACTCCCCGAGGATGAACGTCTCGAAGAACCAGGTCACGTGAGCCCGATGCCATTTCGTGGGACTCACGTCAGCCATGGTCTGGACCGTTTGATCCTCGGCGCTCAGAACTGAGGCCAGCCGTTCGGTCATGGCCCGAACCCGCCCGTACGCGGCTGACAGGTCGGACGGCGTGCCTCGACCGGTCATATCCATACGATCCGTCCCTTCGCGATCCCATCCGGAGCAATGGCACACACTGGCTGCACGGTTCAGGTCACCCTACCCAGCGACGCCCACCAACAGACGCGGTTGTCGAACTTTTCACCCAAAAGCCAGGTAGCGGGATCGTCAATGGCCTCTGAGGCGCGACGACGGCTCGGCGTGAGGGGAGCGACGAGCCGAGTGGCCGGCCGTTGCGCGAGCCCAGCCGGCACATCGCCTACTGTCGATGAGCGTGGTGGGGGGCAGGCTCTCGCGCGATGAGGTGGACACCTATGTGGCCGCGGTGGACTGGCTGCGGGGGATCCTGCGGCGGGACGAACTCGCCCGGGTGTGGGGCGAGCCCAGCGTGGTGGCGCGCTATAGCGTCGGCGGCCTGGCCGCGCACGCCGTGCACGGTGTCGTCTGGCTCCAGCAGCTCTTGACCGACGCGGAGCCGGTGGGTCTCCGACCAGCCTCGGTGGGGGAGTTCTTCGGGCTCAACCGGGTCTCGGACGCCGCGGATGCGGAGAGTGCCGAAGATGCGTTCTCCTCCTCACTTCGCGCTGCGGCCGAAGGGTTCGCCCGAACCGGGACGAGCATGGTGCGCGCGGCGCTCACGACGTCGCGCGACCAGTTGGTGGGATTGTTGGATCAGGCCGCGGCAACCCGGGCGGTCGCGGTCATCCGCGTGAGCGGAGCACAGGTCCCGCTGCGCGACTACCTACGGACGAGAGTGCTCGAACTGGTCGTCCATGGTGACGACCTCGTCTGCAGTGTGCCGGGCTTGGTCGCACCCGGTCCGCCCCCGGCCTCGTTGGAGGTCAGCCTCGCTGTGTGCTTGGAATTGGCGCAGGCCAGGGTGGGTGGAGTCGAGGCACTCCGGAGTTTCACGAGGAGCGAGCGTGCGTTGCCCGGTGCGCTCCGGGTGCTCTGATGAGCCCGGAGCGCCGTTCTCGTGGGATCAGGCCAGCACCTTGTGGCGGAAGTTGCGCAGGCCAAGCGCCAGAAAGATGATGCTGAAGGCAACGATGGCGGGATAGATGACGTAGAGGTGCATGTGCGCTGCATCGGTGAAGGCCGCGCGCATCCCGTCGTTGATGTAGATGAGCGGATTGACCAGGACCACGATCTGCAGCCAGTGAACCGGGCCGACCTTGACCGGCGCCAGCCGCGTCCACTGGTAGTAGGTGCCGCCGAGAAACGTGATCGGCAGGACTATGAATCCGAACATGAGCCCGAGATTGCGCGGCTCGAAGGAGGTCCCGAGGAGAAGCCCGAGCGAGGCCATGCACACGCACGACAACGGCACAAGCGTCAGGATGAGCAACCAGTGCAGGTTGATGTGCGCCTCGACCCCGTAGGCGTGCACGACCGAGGCGATCGGGAGGACGATGATGGCGGAGATCAGTCCCTGTGCTCCTCCTGAGATCACCTTGGATATGGCCACGAGCCAGATCGGGCAAGGCGCCTGCACCCTGTCCTCGATCTCGCGGGTGAAGCCGAATTCCTGGGCCAGCGGCATCGCAACGGCCTGGATCCCCTGGAACATGATGGAGAGGCCGACGACGCCGGGCACGAGAACCGTGGCAAAGGCGGACTCCGCCCCGGGTACGCCGCTGGCGGCTCCGATGCCTTGTCCGATTTTCGGGAACACATAGAGAAAGACGAAGCACAGGAGGAACGGCTGCACCAACGTGCGGATGGTGAACTCGATTTTGTGCTTCCAGAGCACGACCAGGTCGCGCTGGATCAGGGCGCGCAGCGACGTCCGGCTGGCGGCAGTCGTCGAACGAGTCGGCGTGAGCTTGACCCGGCCGGGCGTGCCGAAGGTGGCTGCAGGCAGGGTCTCAGATGTCGTGGCCGCCATCAGTCGCGCAGCTCCTTTCCGGTCAGTCCGATGAAGACGGTTTCGAGCGTGGGCTCGGCCACCGACAGGTCGGCGAGAGAGAAGCCTCCGGCCTCTGCGGCCTCGACCACCCGCGGGACCAGCCGATCGGCGCCACGCACCTGCAACTCGACCCCGTCGGGCAGCGCCCGGATACGGGTGACGCCATCGAGCCGGCTCTTGAACACCTCGGCGAGCTGATCGGCGTCGCCTGTGGCCTTGACCGTCACGATGGTGTCGGCCCCCACGCTGCGCTTGAGGTCCGTCGGGGTGTCGAGGGCCAGGATCTTGCCGTGGTCCATGATGGCGACGCGGTTGCAGAGCTTGTCCGCTTCTTCCATGTAATGCGTGGTGAGCATGATGGTCTGGCCCTCGGCGTTCAGACCCTCGAGCAGATCCCACAGGGCGAGACGACCTTGCGGGTCGAGTCCTGCCGTGGGCTCGTCGAGGAAGAGGACGGCCGGCCGATGGAAGATGGCACGGGCCACCATGAGACGCTGGGCCATCCCGCCCGAGAGGGCATAGACCGACGCCTTGGCGAACCGTGACAGCTGGAAACGTTCGAGCAGATCGTCAGCCGTCTGGCGGGACTCCTTGGCGCCCATGCCGAAGAGACGCCCGTGCCAGTAGAGGTTCTCGAAGGGAGTGAGTTGACGATCCAGCGTGTTCTGCTGGGACACGACGCCGATCAACTGCTTGACCAATGTCGGATGCTGCACGACGTCGATGCCGCCGACGAGCGCCTGACCACTCGTCGGGATGACACGAGTGGTCAGGACGCCGATCGTCGTGGTCTTGCCGGCGCCGTTCGGACCGAGCAGCCCGAAGACCTCGCCGGACTCGACGCGCAGGTTGAGGCCGTCGACGGCGCGGAAGTCCGTGCCCGCGTACGTCTTGGTGAGACCGACCGTCTCGATGATGGGTGTCCCGTCGCCGGGGGCTCCGCCGTCGGGCGGCGTGACTGTGGTCGTCGTGGTCATGGCTCCCTCAGCACAGTATCGGGCATTCTCCCGGCGACCTCTCCACTCTGCTCCGGAGGGATCGCTCTTCCCTCTCAGTCCTCAGCCAGGATCTGGTACAGCTCCTTGCGGGCCTTCTGGATCACCGCGATGCCGCGCTCGATCTGCGCCTTCTCGCCCGCGCCGGCCAGCTGCTTCGCTGCGCTCATGAGCTGCCCAATGCCGAGGCGAAGCGTGCGGACGTCGTCGTCCGTTTCGCCACCCTCCTGCCAGGGGAGCTTGGCCTTCTCGGCTTCGGCCCGCCCGGACTCGGTCAGCGTGAAGGTGCGGCTGCCATCGACTTCGGCGGAGTGCACCAGGCCCTCGTCTTCGAGCATCTGCAGGTGCGGGTAGACCGAACCGGGGCTGGGACGCCACAAGCCGCCACTGGACTCCTCGAGCCGGCGCATGACCTCGTACCCGTTGCCGGGCTCGTCGCGCAGGGCCACAAGGATGGCCGTGCGGATGGCGCCACGGGGCATGCGTCGTCCCCCACCCCATCCGCCACGCCCGCCACCCCAGCGGCCTCCGCGTGGGCCTCGCATGCCGCGCCCTGCGAAGTGTTCGTGGAGACGCTCGTGGAGGTCTTCGTGGTCGTGGTCATGGTCGTGGGCGTGTCCCCGCTCGTGGTCGTGTTGGTGTGCCATTTGAAACTCCTTGATCTGAGTTGGCCCCTATCGGGCCAGACCTTTCGTGGTCTTATTCGTAATCTAATGATATATCGGAAAGGGTCGTGAGTGTCCACCAAATTTCGGAGAAATCTGGAGACGAGGGGAATTCGGTCGGGCGAATGGGGTCTGACCAGGCAGAACATGGTGAAAACTCGTTGCGGTCCTCAGCGAAGACCGATCACGCCTCCGCCGTCGCCCCACCGATCCCGTGGTTCGCTCCCGTCACGAGGGCACCCGGAGGTCAGCCGTGCCGACGCGGTCGCTCGCGCTGTTCAGCGCACGCGCGAGAGGCGGTCGAGGGTTGCCTCGGCCTCGGCCACGAAACGGCGGACCAGCTCGCCTGCCGGCACGAGCTCGGTGATGGCGCCCACCCCCTGGCCGGCCGGGTAGCACTCCTTGTCCACGTCGACTCCCTCGCTGAAGGAGTTCCCACCGAGGTGCATGGCACCGTTCCCGTAGGACACGGCGAGCTGCTCGGGGAACTTCTGCAACTCCTCGGGGTGGCGTTCGTAGTGATCCGTGTACGCGTTGCGCACCACGCGCATGGTCTTGCCCGAATAGGCGCGGCTGACCGTGGTCTGGTCCTCCCGGCTCGCCAGCAGGCGGTCCTTGTATCCGAGGACGCTCCGGGCCTCAGGCGTGGCGATGAAGCGCGTGCCGACCCAGACGCCGTCGGCACCGAGCGAGAGCGCGGCGGCGAGGCCCCGCCCATCGAAGATGCCTCCGGCCGCCACCACCGGGACGCGCTCGCCCACGGCATCGACGATCTGGGGAACGAGGGGCATGGTCGCCACCTGGCCGGTGTGGCCGCCGGCCTCGGTGCCCTGGGCCACGACAAGGTCGCACCCCGCCTGGACCGCGCGCACGGCATGGTCGACCTTGCCGCACATGTTGACGACGAGCACACCGGCGCGGTGGCACTGCTCGATCACCTCGGTCGGGACGCCCAGCGCCGCGACGAAGGCAGTGGCGCCGCCGTCGATGATGATCTGCACCTGCTCCGTCATGCTGCCCGGCATGGCGGTGAGCAGGTCGACGGCGAACGGCTTGTCAGTGGCCCGGCGCAGGGCCGAGATTTCGGACTCCATGGTGGCGTTGCTCATGGTGCCGGCACCCAGACAGCCGAAACCACCGGCTTCCGAGACGGCGCTCGCCAGCTCGGCATACGACACGCCGCCCATGCCGGCCAGCATGACGGGGTGCTCGATGCCGAGCAGTTCGGTGAGGCGAGTTCGCATGGGTGCCTGGCCCTCCTTCGTGTCGATCCTGCAGGCGTGACGCCGGCATCGCCGCGGGGACCGTAGCGCGGGCGGCGCCGGCCGCTGCGACGGGTCCGGCGGAGGCGGCCGGTCGGCTGCCCTTGGTTGCATTTTGAGCAGCACGTTCCTACTCTGATTCGATCGTGGCAGACGTCGGGGAGTTGGGGGTGAGCGCCGGCGCAACACCCCCCTTGTCAGCCACGATCACCAAGCGCCGCCTCTGGTTCATCCTCGGCGCCCTGCTGCTGGGGATGCTCCTGGCGGCCCTCGACCAGACCATCGTTTCGACGGCGCTCCCGACCATCGTGGGCGACCTGCACGGAGGGTCGCACCTGGCCTGGGTGGTCACCGCCTACCTGCTGGCGTCGACGGTCTCGACGCCGCTGTGGGGGAAGTTGGGCGACCAGTACGGCCGCAAGACGTTCTTCCAAGCCTCCATCGTCATCTTCGTGATCGGGTCGGCGCTGGCCGGCTTCAGCCACACCATGACCGAGCTCATCGCCTTCCGGGCCGTCCAGGGACTCGGCGGCGGGGGATTGATGGTCGGCGCACAGACGATCATCGGTGACGTGGTGTCGCCCCGCGAGCGGGGCCGCTACATGGGGTTGTTCGGTGCCATGTTCGCCGTCGCCACGGTCATCGGGCCGCTCATCGGCGGCCTCTGTGTGACCTACCTGTCGTGGCGTTGGGTCTTCTACATCAACCTGCCGCTCGGGATCCTCGCGTTCTTCGTGACCGGGGCCGTACTCCCAGGCCATCTGCGCAAGGTCGCGCACACCATCGACTACGCGGGGTCCCTGCTGCTGGCCGCTTCGGCGACGTCCCTCATCATCTTCGCCAGCCTGGGTGGCATCTCGTGGGCTTGGGTCTCCGCACCCAGCATCCTCACCGCGGTGCTCGGCGTGGTGCTGGCGGTGGCGTTCCTCTTCGTCGAGCGCGTCGCCGCCGAGCCCGTGATCCCGCTCAAGCTGTTCCGGGAGCGGGTCTTCAACGCAGCCAGCGCCATCGGTTTCGTCATGGGGTTCGCCATGTTCGGTGCGCTCACCTTCCTGCCGCTCTACATGCAGATCGTCAAGGGCGTCAGCCCCACGGCGTCGGGGCTGCGCATTCTGCCGCTGATGGTCGGCATGCTCGGGGCTTCGGTGATCTCCGGCCGGCTGGTGACGCGCTGGGGCCGGTACAAGATCTTCCCGATCGTCGGGACCGCGTTGATGACTGTGGGCGCCTATCTCCTGTCGCTCATCGATGCGTCGACGAACGGCTGGGTCCTGGCCGGCTACATGTTGGTCTTCGGCGTCGGCATGGGCCTGATCATGCAGGTCCTCGTGGTGGCGGTGCAGAACGCCGTCTCCTACCAGGATCTCGGCGTGGCGACCAGCAGCGCCACCTTCTTCCGCATGATCGGCGGCTCGTTCGGCACGGCGGTGTTCGGCGCCATCTACGCCATCGTCTTGAACCACACGATTGCGCCGACCCTGGCCAAGGTCCCGGCGTCGGTGCTGAGGAACTTCAACCCCCAGACGATCAATCCGTCCGTCCTTGGCGCGCTCAAGTCGACCGCCGCGGGCCTGCTCTTCTATACGAAGTACATCGACGCCGTGACCCACTCCATCAACGTCGTCTTCCTGGTGGCTGTGCCCATTTCCTTCGTGGCGTTCCTCCTGACCTTCCTGCTGCCGGAGGTGGAGTTGCGCAAGACGGTCCAGACGGTCGACGTGGGCGAGGTCAACGGCATGCCCGACCACCGGACGTCGCTCGAAGAGATCGAGCTGGCGCTGACCCGGCTGTCCGACCGGGAGAACCGGGTCGAGCTCTACCAGACCCTGGCCCAACGGGCGGGTCTCGACCTGCCGCCCCGGGCGGTGTGGCTGCTCTACCGCCTGGCCGATCAGCCGGCGTGCACGGTCAACGAGGTGGCCAAGCGGTTGAAGGTGGGTGCCGACCTGATTCAGCCCGGGGTGGACGGGCTGCTCGCGGCCGGAATGATTGAGGAGCGTCGGCGCGGTGCGGACTGTGATCTCTCCCTGACCTCTGCCGGTACGGCCGCGCTGGAGAAGCTGACCGAGGCGCGGCGCACGGGGCTGACGGAGCTCCTCGAGGGCTGGAGCCCTGAGGAGCACCCCGAGATCATCGCCATGGTCAAGGATCTGGCCCACTCGCTCCTGGCCGACGACGAGCGCCTGGTGGCCGACGCCATGCCGCACGTGGTGGCCGGCGTGTCGGGCGGCGGGGGCGGCGGGGGCGGCGGGGGCGCTTAGTCCTCGGCGGTGGCGCCGCCGAAGGGGAGCTGCAGCGCCTGGCGCAGCGCGGCAAGGGACTCCGGGGGCGCGCCCTCCGCATCGAGACCGATCAGTGCGGCGCCGAGCACCGGTGGTGCACTGAGCCTGACGAGGACGGCGCGAGGTGCGGCCGCACGGACACCGGCCGCGACGCGGGCGTGGAAGGCGACGTCGGTCGTCTCGAAGATCCCACCGCCGAGGACGACCTCGACCGCCTCGTCGTGCAGGTCGAGCCGCACGACGGCCGCCCGGACGAACGCGGCGATCTCGTCGGCCAGCATGTCGGCCGCGGCGCGGGCGGGCGCATCGCCTTCGGCGGCGGCATCGAGGAGGACCCGGGCGAGCTCGAACAGGCGGTTGTAGGGGAGCGTGCCGGTGTAGATGCCAGTGAGCGCCGCTTCGGCGTCGGGGGTGCCGAGCGCCGCCGGCACCCGCTCGCGCAAGGTGGTTGCTGGGCCCCGCCCGTCGCCCGCACGCAAAGCGAGGCCGAGGGCGCGCAGGCCGAGCCAGGCGCCGCCCGGCGCGAAGTCCCCGGACAGTTCGGCGAGCGCGGGGAAGCGCACCGTCCGGCCGTCGGGCCCGACCGCGGCGCAATTCATCCCCGTCCCGCAGACGACCCCGATGCCCCAGGGCGCCGTCGTGCCGGCCCGTGAGACTGCGAACGTGTCGTTGCGCAGGATGACCCGCCCGGTCAACCCCAACGCCACGATCGCCGGCATGAGCTTCTCCTCGTCGACGGGGAGGTCGATGCCGGCCAGGCAGTAGACGCCGGTCGGGCAGAGTGGGAACGGGGCACCGGAGCGCTGCGCCGCGGCCTGGGTCGCGGTGACCGCCTCGGTCAGTGCGGCGACCGTCCCGTCGAGACCGACGAGTTGATGGTTGCTCGGGCCGACCCGGGCCCGGCCCAGGACGGCGCCATCCCGTGACACCAGGACGACATCGGTCTTGGTGCTCCCGCCGTCGAAGGCCAGTACGGCCGCTTCGGCGGTGGAGGGCTCGGACACGCACGGATGTTACGTTGCGCTGCGTGGGCACCAAGGTGGTCGTCGTCGGCGGCGGGAGCACCTACACCCCCGAGCTGGTCGACGGCCTCTGTGATCTTGAGGACCGCATGGTCGTCGACGACCTCGTCCTGCTCGATCCGAGCGACCTCCGTCGCGAAGTGGTCGGGGGACTCTCCGAACGCATTCTGCGGGCTCGGGGTTGGAGTGGGACGTTCGCCACCACGGCAGACCCGCACGCGGCGCTGGAGGGGGCTGACTTCGTCGTCGTCCAGCTGCGCATCGGAGGCCAGGCGGCGCGCCACGTCGACGAGACCCTGCCGGTCGGGTACGGGTGCCTGGGCCAGGAGACCACCGGCGCCGGAGGACTGGCCAAGGCGCTGCGCACCGTGCCGATCGTGCTCGAGCTGGCCGAGGAGATGGCGGCCCGTTCCAATCCCGGGGCATGGCTGGTGGACTTCACCAACCCGGTGGGGATCGTGACGCAGGCACTGCTCGACGAGGGTCACCATGCCGTGGGCCTGTGCAACGTCGCCATCTGGGCCCAGCGGCGCCTCGGCCACTATCTCGGTGTCGACCCCGACGCGGTCGCCGTCGAGCACGTCGGCTTGAACCACCTGACGTGGATCAGGTCGGCCCGTGTCGGCGATCCCGATAGCGGGCCGGACCGGCTCGACGACCTCTTCGAGCGTTTCGGACCCGAGCTCGAGCTCGAGAGCGGCATCCCGATCGACGTCCTGCGCCTGCAGCACGCGCTGCCCTCGTACTACGTGCACTACTACTACCAGCACGACGCTGAGGTGGCTCAGCAGTCGGCGCCGGGCCACCGGTCCCGCGCCGATGTCGTGGCGGAGTTGGAGCAGAAGCTCCTCGAGGAGTACCGGGACCCGGCACTCGTCTCGAAGCCGGCGGCACTTTCGTACCGCGGCGGCGCCTTCTACTCGCTGGCGGCCGTCCGCTTGATGGCGTCGCTGCACGCCGGGACCGGCGACATTCAGGTCGTCGACATGCGCAATGACGGTGCGATCCCTGGCTTGCCCGACGATGCCGTGGTCGAGACCACCGCTGTGGTCGACGCCGCCGGCGCGCACCCTTTGCCGCAGCGGGAGCTCTCGCCCGAGATGCTCGGACTGGTCCAACATGCCAAGGCCTATGAGCGGCTGGCCGTCAAGGCCGCCTGCTCGGGGAGCCGTGACGACGTCGTGCGTGCGCTCCTGGCCAATCCACTGGTCGGGCAGTACCCCTTGGCGGCCGAGTTGGCGGACGCGCTGCTGGGCGCCAACCGGGACCACCTGCCGCGCTTCTTCCCGACGTGAAGGGTCCGGCCGACACGAAGGTGGCGGCTAGTGTGGTGGCGCTCTTGAGCGGTGTGCCGGGAAGACTGGTCGGCGACGAATGACCCCTGTCCGATGACCTCTCTCATGATCGACTCCACCCCGACCGTGAGCGCGGACGCGTGAGCGACGCCGGCGAGACCGTCGCCCCGCAGCCGGCGCGGGTCGGCAAGGACCGCCGCCAGCTGCCGAGCTGGCGCTGGGAGGAGCTGCGCACGACGCTCTGGGTCATTCCGAGCATTTTGATCGTCGTCTCGGCCGTGCTGTTCCTGGTGACGTTCGAAATCGACATCGCCGCCTATCACGATCCGGCCTTATTGCCGGCCTGGATTCGCACGGGGAGTGCCGACGCGGAGCGCCAGGTCCTCATCGCCATCGCCGCCGCGGTCATCACAGTCATCGGCGTGGTGTTCTCCATCACGATCCTTGCGCTGACGCTGGCGTCGCAGCAGTTCGGCCCGCGCATGATGCGGAACTTCGTCCGCGACATCGGGAACCAGGTGACTCTCGGCGTGTTCGTCGGGACCTTCGTCTATTCGGTCCTGGCCCTGGGCTCCATCAGCAGTGTGAGCAATGGATTCGTCCCGTATCTGTCGACTTCGGTGGCAGAAGCACTCCTGCTGGTTGACCTCGGGGTCCTGATCTATTTCATCCACCACATCGCGAAATCGATTCAGCTGCCCGAGGTCATCGCCGGCATCGCCGACGACCTCATGCAGTCGATCGACGCGGAGTTCCCCGCCCGTGTCGGCGTGCCGGAGGAGTCCGGATCGAGCCTCGAGACGGGAAAGTCGGCGGTCGAACTGCTCGCGCTCATTGAGGAGCGGGGGGCGACCGTGCCGTCACAAGTAAGCGGCTACATACAGTACGTCGGCTACTCGCAGCTGATCGGCATCGCCACGCGCACCGACTCGGTGATCCGCCTGGAGCACCGGCCGGGGCACTTCCTCGCGACCGGCCGGCCGCTGGCCATGGTGTGGCCGCGCGGCGCCGGTCCCGAGGTGGCGCAGGCGTTGGCCAAGGCGCACGTCACCGGGCCCCACCGCACGCTCGTGCAGGATCCGGTGTTCGCCATCGACCAGCTCGTCGAGATAGCAATCCGGGCACTCTCCGCCGCCGTCAACGACACCTTCACCGCCCTCACCTGCATCGACTGGCTGTCGGCCGGGCTGGGCCGGGTGTCGGGCCGGGTGCTCGACGAGGGCGTGTACCGCGACTCCCAGGGCAGCGTGCGTCTCATCGAGTTCGACCCGTCGTATGCCCGCATGGTCAACCGGGCCTTCGACAAGGTGCGCCAGTCGGCGCGCGGCATGCCCGCGGTGCTCATCCGGCTGATCGATTCGCTCGGTTCCATCATGCTCGACACCCGCTCCCCGGATCAGAGGGCTGTGCTCCGGCGCCAGGCGGACATGGTCCTGCGCCTGGCCGAGGAGACGGTCGCCGAGCCGAACGATCTGGAGGAGATCCGCTTCCGCTACCGCCGCATACCCGGCGAGGACGCGTTCAAGGAGCAGCCGCACACCTGGTCGAAGATCGAGCTGCCCTGAGCAAAGAGGCTCGTACGGGATCAGCCGCCGGCGTTGTCGGTGGGAGAGGTGGTGGTCGAGGCGGGTGAGGTCGTCGTCGTCGCACCGGCACCTGAACCGGTGCTGCCCGTCGATCCGCTTGCCGGGGGAGCGGTCGTCGTGGTCGTTGTGCCCGCGCCGGTGTTGCCGGCTGAGCCGGCTGCCGACGTGGTGGTCGTCGTGGTGGCCGGCGGGGCGGCCGGAGCGACGAAGGGCACCGTCTCGCCGTGCATGGTGGTGAGGCTCGCTGCGGGTGTGGCCGACAGGTTGGTGCAGCTCCGGGCGGCGTTCCAACTCGAGACCGCCGCGGTGGCCGGCGGGCCCGACAGCGGCTGGGGGACGCCGTCGAGGATCGTGGCCGGGCGCCAGACGGCGCCAGTGATGTGGCGACCCTCGGCGGTGACGATGAGCGTGCCGCTGTCGGTCTCGGGGGCGGTGTCGTCGTAGAAGGCGAGGTTGCCGAGCCCGTAGTCGACGTAGGCCCCCCCGAGATACCCGCCGCCCAGCAGGACGTGCGTGCCCGAGCCGATCACGATGTCGGCGCCGGCCTTGACGAGCTGCTCCGCCAGCGGCTCCTGTTGCGGGTTGGGACACACCTGCGTCTCGGTGCCCCAGTGCACATAGACGATCACGGTGTCGGCGGTGCGTCGCACCTGCTGGACCTCACGCACCAGTTGCGTCGGGTCGATCGCCGAGGCGACGCCGGGTTGGGTCGACGACGCCGTCCACGTGGCCACGAGGTTGTCGGCGATCACCTGCGTCGCCGTGATGATCGCCACCCGCTGGCCGTCGATGGTGACCCGGTAGGGAGCGAAGGCCTGCGCCGCCGTGTTGCCGATGCCGAGGATGGGGTACTTCGCCCGGGAGGCGATCGTCAGGTTCTGGGACAGACCTTGGGGGCCGCAGTCCATGCCGTGGTCATTGGCCTCGGTCGCGACCGTGACGGTGGCGCTCTCGAGGGCCGTGATGGCCGATGCCGGCGCGTCGAAGATGTACGGCTTGTTCTGCGGCTCCGGGCAGGTCCCGTCGGTCACCGCGGTCTCGAGGTTCACCAGACGAAGCTGTGTTCCGCTGAAGAGCTGCGGGATGGTCGTGCCCAGTGCGGTGGCGGGGTCCTTGGCCAGGTTGGCGCCGACGGCACCGGCGAAGTGCACGTCTCCGCCGAAGCCCAGGGCGACGGTCTTGCCGTTGCCCTTCCAGTCCGGGTTGAGCGGCGAGTGTTTCGGGAAGTGTTCGGCGACGGCGACCGCGTGGTGGGTCGGCGGGGGCTTCGGCGGCGCACTCGATCCACCCGCGAAGAAGGCGGCCCAGATCAGCAGCACCAGGACGAGGGCGCCTCCGACGGCGAATTGGCGGCGCCGACGCATGACCCTTCGAGAGACCACGTCGGCACTATGGCACACACTCCGGCCCGAACCTCGGTGCGGACGGTTCCTGACCAGCGGATTCGCGCGGCTGGCGCGCTCGGGGGAGAGCGCCAGGCAGGGACGGGCCGTCTTGGCCCAAACGGCGTTCTACGCGGCCCCGATGCGGTCCCAGTTGGACGCCAGGGAGGTCACGAGCCCGCGGCAGCCGGCGGCGATCATGTCGCGGCAGCCGTCGAACACGGCGTCGTCGCCGTAGTACGGGTCGGGGACGTCGGCGGCGGCGCCAGCGGCAGCGTCGAACGCCCGGAGCAGGGCCAGGCGGTCGGGGTCGGCGCCCAGGCTGCGCAGCGTCTGTTGGTGGCGGCGGTCGAGGGCCACCAGGAGATCCAAGCGGTCGAACTCGGCGGAGACGACCTGGTGGGCGACGTGCCGGTCGTCCGGGTACCCGGCGCGGGTCAGAGCCGACTGCGCCAGCGGATGCATGGGCTCGCCCTCGTGCCACGGCCCGGTGCCGGCGCTGCGCACGTCGAGGTGGTCGGCCAAGCTGGTGCCGTCGGCCAGTGGGGTCGAGGAGGCCAACGCCCGGGTGATCGCCTCGGCCATGGGGGAGCGGCAGATGTTCCCCGTGCAGACGAACACGATCCGGTAGGGCTCTTCGCCGACCAGTCCCGGCAGCACGATCGGGCCGCGCCGGTGGGGGGCGGCCGGCCGATGACGGTTCACTGGCCGGCGTACTCGTCGCGCAGGGACTTCTTGACGATCTTGCCGGTGCCGGCACGTGGCCAATCGGCCCGGAGCTCGAGCTGCTCGGGGATCTTCTGGGTCATCAGCCCCGCCTGACGGCAGAACGACACGACGTCGTCCAGCTCGAGCCCGCCGGAACCCTCGGCCAGCTGGACGACGGCACACACCCGCTCGCCTCGTTCGGGATCGGGCAGCCCGATCACCGCCACCTCGATGACCTCGGGATGGGTGTAGAGCAGGTCCTCGATCTCCTTGGCGCTGATGTTCTCCCCCTTGCGCACGATCACGTCCTTCAGCCGCCCGGTCAAGGTCAGGTGCCCGTCCGGCCGCAGGCGGCCAAGGTCGCCCGTGCGGAAGTAGCCGTCGGCGTCGAAGGCGTCGGCATTCAGGGAGGGGTCGGTGTAGCCGTGGAAGACCATCGGCCCTTTCACCCGCACCTCGCCCTCCTCGTCGGCCGCGGCCACCCGGCCGTCCAGCGTCACGATGCGCACGTCCGCACCCTCCACCGGCTTGCCGTCGGTGTTGGCGAGCTGCTCGTCGGTGTCGTGTGGGGACCCGTTGGAGATCATCGGCACCTCGGTCATGCCGTACCCGTGCACCACGCCGCGCCCTCCGATTTCGTCGCGGACCTCGTAGTGGACCTCGGGCGGCTTGGCGGCGCCGCCGCCGGACATGAGCCGGAGGGTGGGCAGGATCGGGTCGCCGGGTGTCTTGCGTTGCTCGCCCAGGTACGCCACGTAGAACGCGGTGCTCCCGCCGACCATGGTGGCGCCGTGCTCGCGGAAGACGGGAAGGACGTCGGGAGCCGAGAAAGCCTCGACGAGGACGGCGGGAAATCCCATGGACAGCATCGTGACGAGATAGTCCGGCCCGGCGATGTGCGCGAAGGGGAAGGCGATGGATCCGACGTCGTCGGGACCCATGTCGAGGGCGCGGGCGAGCCCCCAGCCCCCGGCAATCAGGGTCTGGTCGGTGTGCTGCACGCCCTTGGGGTCGGCGGTCGAGCCGGACGTGTAGTAGATCCAGCGGATCGGTGCATCTGCCGGGGCCGTCCCCTCCGGCGGCGGCGGCAGCACGGCGGGGTCGCCTTCGGGGAGCCCGCCGTCGGTGGTGAGGATGGCCGGCGGGGCGGCGACTCCGGTCAGGGCCCCCTCGGCGATGGCCACGAAGTCGGTGTTCCGCCAGGTGGCGGGGATGACGAACAGCTCGGCACCGGTCTGCCGGAGGGCGAATCCCACCTCGCGCTCCCGGTAGAGGTGGATGATCGGGTTCTGGACGGCGCCGAGGCGGGCGAGCGCGATGGACAGGACGACGGTGTCGATCCGCGTCGGCAGCTGCCACGAGACGACGGAGCCCGTGGTGATGCCCAGCCCGTGGAGGCCCGCAGCGACCCGCTCGACCCGGTCGCGGAACTCCCCGAAGGTGACCGTCTCGCCGTCAGCCGCAATGAGCATGGGATGGTCCGCCGACACCTGGGCTCGGCGGCCGACCAGCTCCCACATGGTGCGGGCGCCGGTGAGTATCTCGCTCGTGGTCATGACCCCTCCTTCCGGGACCACTCTCATAGCAGCTGGGGGCGGTGGGTCGGATCGGGGACGGCGCGAAGAGGGTGCTCCGGCAGGGCAGAATGGCTGCGTGGCAAGACGCCCGGTGCACTCGGAGGCCCGTGGGACGGAGACGGGTGCCGGCGCCCCGAAAGAGGTCGACCGCCGGCGCCAGGTCCGCCTGATCGCCATCGCGGTGACCGTCATCCTGCTGGGTTGGTTCGCCGTGGCCAACACCCGGAAGGTGCAGATCGACTTCTGGGTCTTCCACCGCCAGGCGCCGCTGATCCTCGTCATCGTGATTTCGGGCCTGCTCGGGGCGCTGATCGCGCTCCTGATCATGCGCCGCAAGCCCAAGGCGGAGGAGTAGCAGCCCGGCCCCAGGCACCAGTCCGGCGGTTCGGCGGGGCGGCCCCCAGGGAGGCTGAGCACGACCTGTGGCGGTCATTGCAAATCCATGACCGCGTGCCTAACCCTGGGATCGGGTTCTAAGCTGGGCGGTGGTGGAAAGAGCCGTATGGGTAGGCACGAAGGAACTCGATCCCGTTGTCCGCGCCGCCAGCGCGTGCCAACATGGGTCGCGAGTGGATGTGGAGATCCCAGGGGGTAGGTGGTAGTGCCGCTTTCGGACCACGAACAGCGCATTCTGGCGGAGCTCGAGGAGTCACTGGTGAAACAGGACCCCGAGTTCGCCGAGCGCGTGCGCTCGGAGACCGTGTACCGGCACGCCGGCCGCTACTGCAAGTGGGCCGCGGTCACCTTCATTCTCGGTGTGGTCATCCTGGTGGCGTTCTACAGCAAGTCGGTGATTGCCGGCTTCCTCGGTGTCGTCATCATGTTCGCGTCCGCCGTCTGGTTCGAGCGCAACCTGCGCCGCATGGGACGGGCGGGGTGGCACGACCTGACGCGTTCGAAGGACGGCGAACCCAAGGCCGCCGGGGCGGCCAACGGGATCGAGAGCGCGGTCAGCGATGCGCGCGACTGGTTCCGCTCCCGCTTCCACCGGCGCGAGAGCTGAACACGGTGCGGGGCCGCTGCCGGTCCCGCTGATGCCGGTGATCGGCATGGCACCTCGCCGCTCCGTGCCGCGGCAACAATCCTCCTGTGGCTGATCTCGCCCTCGCCGTCGACATCGGCGGCACCAAGATGGCCGCCGGGCTCGTTGCCCTCGACGGCTCGCTGCTGGAACGGGCGATGCGACCGACGCCGACCTCTTCGGCCCCCAAAGACGCCGAAGCGCTGTGGGACGCCCTGGCCAGCCTGGTGGAGGGCGTCAGCGCATCGGTGGGACGGGGGGACAGGCTCGTGGTCTGCGGCACCGGCTGCGGGGGCCCGATGAGCCTCGGCGGCGACGAGGTCTCGCCCCTGAACATCGCGGGCTGGCGGTCCTTCCCCCTGCGGTCCCGGCTGGCCGCCCTGACCGGGCTGCCAACGTTCGTCGACAACGACGCCAAGGCCCTGGCGCTCGGCGAAGGGTGGGTCGGCGCGGCGACCGGGTGCGACGACTACATCGCAATGGTGGTATCGACGGGGATCGGTGGCGGCATCGTGCTCGACGGCAGGCTGCTGAACGGGCGGCTCGGCAACGCGGGCCACATCGGCCACATCGTGGTCGTTCCCGACGGGCGCGCCTGCGTGTGCGGCAGCCGCGGCTGTCTGGAGGCGGAGGCCTCGGGGACGGCGCTGGCCGCGTTGACCGGCCAGCCGGCGCGGCTGGCGTCGGCGGAATGGGTGGCGCGCACGGGCATGCTCGTCGGGCGCGCCATCGCGACAGTCGTGGACCTGCTCGACCTGTCCCTCGCCGTCGTCAGTGGATCGGTGGCGCTGGGGTTCGGCGAGCCCTTCTTCGCGGCGGCGCAGGCCGCGATGGATCAGCTCTGCCGGATTTCGTTCGCCCAGGGAGCGCGGGTGCTGCCCGGTGGCCTGGGGGACGACGGGCCTCTCGTCGGTGCGGCGCGGGTCGGGCTCTGTGGCGTCGGGGCGGTGGCGTGAGCGGCGGCGGCGGCGGCGTGAGCGGAGGCGGAGCGGCGCGGCACCGCCGGCGCTGGGGCCGGGACGCCCGGGTCGTGCTGCGGGCCGTCGCGCCGCATCCCGGGCTGTGGTGGGCCTCCGCCGGGGCCATGCGCCGCATGGCGAGACGGGGCTGGTGGCACCGTGCGCCCTTCCTCCCACTGCCGGGGGACGCCTACTGGCGCTTCCGCCTCGTCACCGCCTACGGCGGGGACGGCGAGACAGCGGAGCTGACCTCCGGCGACGTCATGGCCTACCTGCGCTGGTGTCAGAGGTCACGTCCCCGCCGCGGATAGCCTCTCGGGGGTATGGAGCGGGTGCTCCTCCTCAATGCGACCTACGAGCCGCTTGCCCTCGTCTCGGATCGCCGTGCCGTGGTCCTCATGCTGGCGGGCCGCGCCGAGGCCGTGGCTATCCGCGAGGACTGTTCGGTCTTCCACTCGGCCCGGCTCGCTATCGACGTGCCTTCCATCGTCCGGCTCTCGCACATGGTGCGCATCCCGCGCTGGGCCCGTACCCCACCCGTGACCCGCCGCTCGGTGCTGCGGCGCGATGGCGGGCTATGTGTCTACTGCTCCCAACCGGCCGACACCATCGACCACGTGATCCCCCGCAGTCGCGGCGGCACCCACGACTGGTCCAACGTGGTCGCTGCCTGCAAGCGCGACAACCTGGTCAAGGCTGACCAGCTCCTCTCTGAGCTGGGCTGGACCATGAGCGTGAAGCCGGCCCCTCCCGATGGGCACCTCTGGCGACTCCGTCACCTGTCGGATGTGGACCCTCTGTGGGAGCCGTATCTCGCGGCCGCATCCTGAGGCTTGCCAGCGTCCCCGTCCTACTTCGACGTCGAGCAGTTCCGCGCCGAGCGGCGGCGGTTGGCGCTCGCCCGTGAGGTGGCCCGGCCGACGCTCGTGCTCGGCAGCACGCAGCCCCCGGAGCTCATCGATGTAGCGGCCATGCGGGAGCGCGGGGTCGAGCTGGCTCGGCGGCGCGGCGGGGGAGGAGCCGTGTATCTCGGGCCGGGCGAGCAGCTGTGGTTCGACGTCTGGATCCCGCGGAACGACCCGCTGTGGGCCGTCGACGTGTCCGCCGCCGCCGAATGGGTCGGGGTGTGGTGGAGGGAGGCGCTGGCCGGCCTGGGACAGCACGGCTTCGACGTCCACCGCGGGCGCTCGGTGCCCGGGGATCTGGGCGACCTCGTGTGCTTCGCTGGCCGCGGGCCGGGCGAGCTGTTCCACGGCGCCCGCAAGGTCGTCGGGCTGTCACAGTGGCGGGCACGCGAGGGCGCGCTGTTCTCCTCCTGCGCGTACATGCGCTGGGATCCCGCGCCGTTGCTGGCGCTGATCGACCTCGACGGGGAGGGCGACCGGGACGGATTGACCCGCGATCTGGCACCTCTGGCGGCCGGCCTGGCCGACCTCGACCCGCCGGTGGCGGATCTCGGCATGGTGCGCGCGTCGTTGCTGGACTTATTCCCCGAGTTCGGGGTGACAGGGTCGCCGGCCCCGTAGCGCTCCGGCACGGGCTGCTCCTCGAGTGGCCTTCCTCTTTCTTCCCCTCCTTCTTCTCCCCTTTCCTCTTCTTTCCCTCCGTCCGCCGTGGCTTCTGCGCCCGAGCTGGGCCGTGCCGGCGTCGCTTCGACGCCATTTGGGACGGTCGGGGCGCCTCGTGGGTTTCATTTGCGTTGCAGTGGGCCGAAGTGGTTGTGCAGTGGAGGAAAAGGGTTTAAAGTGGCGCGCAGTGGCGTGAGGGGGCGTCGGAGGACGCAAGCCGGGGAGCGACGTGGGAGATACAGCTGGTGGCAGGCTTCGTAGGGAGATACGAGCATTCGCTCGACACGAAGGGCAGGGTGATCCTGCCTGCGAAGTTCCGCGTCCAGTTCGAGCGCGGCGGCTACCTCACCCAGAATTCCGAGGGCTGTCTGGCGTTGTGGACGCCCGGAGAGTTCGAGCGGCGGATGCAGGCCATGCAGGACAAGTCGGACGCCGGCCGTGCCGATCGGAACCGGGCCCGTATCTGGGCGTCGAACTCCGCCGAGGTCGAGATCGACCGGCAGGGACGTATGCCGATCCCCGCCCATCTGCGGACCTTCGCCCAACTCGAGGCCGAGGTGCTCGTGCACGGAGCCATCGACCGGGTGGAGCTGTGGAACCCGGCCGCGTGGGCCGAGCGGGTGCTGCCGGAGGAGAGCTGGCTGCTCGACGACGAGGACTAGCGACGACAACAGAGACACAGATTGCAGAGACACAGACAACAGAAAGGACACGCCGCACGACCCTGAAGACGACGACCCTGCATACGACAAGGACTCGCAGGACGCACTGGACCATGTGCAGCTCCTCGACCGGCGCGCTGGAAGGCCACTCCACCCACCTCCACGTTGGTCGTTCGGATCTCCACCTCCCTCTCGACCCACCGGCCGGGGGGCTGCAGATGGCCCATTCGTTCGAACACATTCCCGTGCTGCGCGACGAAGTGGTCTCGCTCTTCGCATCCGTCCCCCCCGGGTTGGTCGTCGACGCCACCGTCGGAGGCGGGGGGCACGCCGCGGCGTTGCTCGAGGCGTACGGAGCCCTGCGCATCGTCGGGTTGGACCGCGATCCCGCCGCTCTGCAGGCCGCCCGTGACCGGCTGTCCCCCTACGGGGACCGGGTCACGCTCGTCGCCGCTCCGTTCTCCACACTGGAGTCCGTTCTGTCCCAGCCCGGGTTCGGGCCCCTTGCGGGCGTGCTCCTCGATCTGGGTGTCAGCTCCCCTCAGCTCGACTGGTCCGAGCGCGGGTTCTCGTTCCGTCAGGACGGGCCCCTCGACATGCGGATGGACCCGACCAGCGGCCGCACGGCCGCCAACCTCGTCAACACACTTCCGGTGGACGACCTGGCGGCGCTCTTCCGTGCGAACGGAGAGGGGAGGCTGTCCGGGCGCATCGCCCGGGCCGTCGTGCAAGCCCGGCCACTGACCTCTACGAGGCAGCTGGCCGAAGTCGTGGCGTCGGCTGTGCCGGCGCCGGCCCGCCGCAAGGGCCACCCGGCCCGGCGGGTCTTTCAGGCCCTGCGCATGGAGGTGAACGACGAGCTGGGTCAGCTGGCGGCCGCATTGCCCGCCGCGCTATCGCACCTGGCCGTCGGTGGCGTGTGCGCGGTGATCAGCTACCACTCGGGCGAGGACCGTCTCACCAAGCAGGTCTTTGCCGACGCCGCGTCAGGTGGGTGCGTCTGCCCGCCCGGCCTGCCCTGCGTCTGCGGTGCCGTCGTGCGCCATCGTCTCGTCTTCCGCGGTGCCAAGAAACCGTCGGCGGCTGAGGTCGCGGCCAACCCGCGCTCCGAGAGCGCCCGGCTGCGCGCCATCGTGCGGACGGAGGCAGACTGATGGCGCCTCCACCCGCGGCAACGGCGACGGCGACTCGCCGGCACGCCGTCGCGACATCCCGGGCGGCGCCCCGCCGGTCGGGACATGACACCGAAACTCCTTCGACCCGGCGTGCCCCACTCCGGGTCGTCCCGACTCGCACCCGGCGCGGCATTCGAGGGGGCCGCACCGCTGCGAGTCGGGGGAGGCTCCTCACCGCCGTCTCCGTGGGGATGGTGGTGGCTGCGTTGCTGGCCGTCGTCGTCGGCCAGGCGCTCCTGGCCAACGGCCAGGTGAAGTTGGCCGCGCTGCAGCAGCAGCTCATCACGGAGCAGAGCGCACACCGCCAGGCGGAACTCAGCGACGCCAAGCTCGAGACGCCGGCGCGGATCGTGGCCGACGCCACGAGTCAGCTGCACATGGTCGCAGCGGGTGCGAGCGTTATCGAGCTGCCGTATGTCTCCCTGTCCGTGCCCCTCCCCACCCCGAAGGTGACGCCCGCACCCGCTCCACCCCCGCCGACAACCTCCGCGGCGGGTGCGGGCGCGCCGGCGGGGGATGGGACGACCGGGAACACCGGGACGGGCAGCACGAGCGCCACGAGCGCCACGTCCGCCACGACGCCTACGTCGACACCGTGAGCAGCACGACCCGACATGAGCCTGGGCGCGCGCGCGCCAGTTCAGGCCGCGCGAGCGGCTCGACCACCCGGCAGGGCGGCGGCAGAACAGGGTCGGTTCGCTCGCCTCGTCCCGCTCCACCCGGACGGCGCCCGCCCGCCGTCCCCCGCCGACCGGCCGCCATTGCGGCGGCCCCGGCCGCAAGGCCCCGGCCGCGTCCTCACCGCCCGCCGGCCAAGGTCTCGCGGCTCCCCCTGGCCCGCCAACGCCGGGGTTGGGAGAGCGGGACCTTCACGCGCCGGGTGCGGCTCGTGCGCATGGTCTTGCTGCTGGCCGTGTTGCTGTTGGTGGCCAGGTTGATCGACGTCCAGGTGCTGCACTCCGACACGTACCAGGCCGCGGCGCGCGGAGAGTCCTCAATACAGGTCTCGCTGCCCTCGCTGCGCGGCGGTATCTACGACCGCGATGGCGCGCCGCTGGCGCTGTCCGTCCCCACCGATGACGTGGTGGCCGACGACTTCCAGATCGCGCATCCCGTGCAGACGGCTGTCGCGCTCTCGCCCATCATCGATGTGCCTGTCGCCACGCTCGCGGCGGAGATGCACCTCAAGTCGGGCTACGTGGTGCTGGCCCGCCAGCTCTCCCAGTCGACGGGACAGACGATTTCGGCGGATGCCTTCCCCGGCATCTCGCTGACCGCCGACTCCAAGCGGGAGGTGCCCAACGGCAACCTGGCGGCGCCCATCGTCGGGTTCACCAACGCTGCGGGCAAGGGTGCGGCCGGGTTGGAGTACGAGTACAACAACCTGGAGGCCGGCACCGACGGCAAGAAGACGATCATGGAGTCGCCCGCCGGCGTGGCCCTGCCCCAGTCGCCGGTGACCAACCAGGTCGCCTCGAGCCCCGGGACCGGTCTGGAGCTGACCCTCGATTCCCAGCTGCAGTACGAGTCCGAGCAGGCACTGGCGAGTGCGATCGAGACCTCGAACTCCACCAGCGGCACTGCGGTCGTCATGGACGTGAAGACCGGTCAGATCCTCTCCATGGCCAATCTCGTCGCCACCCACCCGGCCGCGCTCGGCGCGCCGCCGGCCACCGCGCCCTCGGACCCCGGCGGCGTCGTCCCGATCGGGCCGAAAGACGCCGTCAACGAAGCGCAGAGCAACCTGGCGGTGACGCAGCTCTACGAGCCGGGCTCGGTCTTCAAGCTGGTGACGTTCTCCGCTGCGCTGCAGGACGGCCTCATCAATCCCAACTCCGACTTCACCGTGCCCGACCAGATCAGCCTGGACGGCTCGACCTTTCACGACGCCGAGCCCCACCCCACCGAGCAGCTGACTGCCACGCAGATCCTGGCCCAGTCGTCGAACATCGGCACGTCGGAGATCGCGCAGGGAGTGGGGGAGCAGCGGCTGCTCGACCAGGTGAAGACGCTCGGTTTCGGGCAGGCCACCGGCCTCGACTTCCCTGGCGAATCGCCCGGCCTTCTGGCCACCGCCGCGCAGTGGGAGCCGACGGACTACGTCTCGCTCCCCATTGGCCAGGTCGACGCCGTCAGCGCCCTGCAGGTGCTCGATGCGTACAACGCCGTGGCGAACGGCGGCACCTACGTGGCGCCGAAGCTCGTACAGGCCACCGTCAGCCCCTCGGGCGCGCTGACCGACACCGCCCCGTCGGCCACCCACCCGGTCTTCACGCCCTCAGTCGACGCCGAGCTCTCCACCATGCTCGAGCAGGTGGTCAACCAGGGCACGGGCACCAGCGCGGCCGTGCCGGGATACACGGTGGCCGGCAAGACCGGGACCGCGCAGATCCCCACGGCGGGTCAAGACTCCTACATCCCCGGCGCCTACATGGCGTCCTTCGTCGGGTTCGCCCCGGCCGCGAATCCCACCCTCTCCATGATCGTGGTCCTCGACCGGCCCACGCCGATCTTCGGTGGCACCGTGGCGGCGCCGGTCTTCTCGCAGATCATGAGCTACGCACTGCACCGCTACGACATCCCCACCACCCCAGGCGCCCAGACGCCCCCCAGCACCCCGGGCGCAACGCCGCCGTCTACGTCGGACCAGGCCCAGGACATCACGTGACCCTGGCTGTCACGCCAGTTGCAGCTGTCTCGCAGGGGTGTCCGCGGCATGTAACGCTGTCGGTTCGACCATGCCACGTGTGCCCATGAACCTCCTCTTCGACGACATAGAGGTGATCGAGTCCGTCGGCGACCCCTCGGTGGTCGAGGTCGGCGGCATCTCGCACGACAGCCGCCGAGTCGTCCCGGGCGATCTCTTCTGCTGCGTGCCGGGCCGCGTCAGCGACGGGCACGTCCACGCCGCCGAGGCAGTGGACCGTGGGGCGATCGGCCTGCTGTGCGAGCATTTCATCCCCGAGCTGATCGACCATGACGTGGTGCAGACGCGGATCGCGCCGGGGACCATGCGCCCGGCGATGGCGCGGTTGGCGGCCGCCTTCTACGGCCACCCCGCTCGCGACCTGTCGATGATCGGCGTGACCGGCACCAACGGCAAGACCACCGTGACCCAGCTGCTGGGCGACCTCCTCAGCGCGGCCGGACATCCCACCAATGTCATGGGGACGCTGTCGGGGACGCGCACGACGCCAGAGGCCACCGAGGTGCAGCGGGTGCTGGCCGGGGTGCGCGACCGCCAGAAGTCCGACGGTCATCGGCACGCCGTGGCGATGGAGGTGTCGAGCCATGCCCTCGTGCAGTCACGCGTCGAGGGCATCCACTTCGACGTTGCCGTCTTCACCAACCTCAGCCACGACCACCTCGATTATCACGGGACGATGGAGGACTACTTCGAGGCGAAGGCGATGCTCTTCAGCCCGAGCCACGCCTTGCGCGGTGTCGTCCAGGCCGACCATCCCTGGGGGCAGCGTCTCTTGGAGCAAGCCCGCATCCCCACGGTCGCCGTGCACCATGCCGATGCCTCCGACATCGTGCTCCGCCCCGGACGTTCGGCGTTCACCTGGCGCGGGCAGCGGATCACCACGCCGCTGACCGGTGCCATCAACGTCGACAACGCCCTGTTGGCGGCCGAGGCCGCGCTGGCGCTCGAGGAGCCGGACCTCGGGCCCGAGGAGATCGCCCGGGCCATGGCCCACGTGGACCCCGTGCCGGGACGGCTGCAGGTCATTGCCGCGCCGGGGGACCGGGAGGCCGCCGAGGGCCCTTCCTTCACGGTGCTGGTCGACTACGCGCACACCCCGGCCGGGCTGGAGGTCGTGCTGAGCGAGGCCCGGGCCCTGGCACCGGCGGGCCGAGTGCTCTGCGTCTTCGGCTGCGGCGGCAACCGTGACCGGGGCAAGCGCCCCCTCATGGGTGCGGTGGCGGCGCAGCACAGCGACGTGGCCTTCGTCACCTCGGACAACCCGCGCGACGAGGATCCCCTGGCCATCATCGGGGAAGTCGTGGCGGGCGTCCCCGAGGGCCTGTCCAACCCGCACCTCGTGGTCGAGCCCGATCGGGGCGTGGCCATCCGCCTGGCCCTCGACGCGGCCCAGCGGGGTGACGTGGTCGTCATTGCCGGCAAGGGGCACGAGACCTCCCAGGAGGTCGGCGGGCAGCGCCTTCCCTTCGACGACGCCGTCGAGGCGCGCCGGGCCCTCTCGGCCCGCTTCGGATCGGACCCGCGCACGTGGACGGCACCGGCACCTTCGTCGGCTTCGTCGTCGGCACCGGCTCCGGTCCCCGGGCAGTCCCTGCCGGAGGCCTGACGGCACGTGCTCGGGCTGCTGGTCTCGGGAGGAGTCGCGCTGTGGATCGCCATCCTCTTCACCCCCGTCCTGATCCGCTACTTCCGCTCCCGCGAGCTCGGTCAGCACATCAGGGAGGACGGTCCCGCCTCCCATTCGGCCAAGGCCGGGACGCCGACGATGGGCGGTATCGCCATCATCGGCGCCACCGTGTTCGGGTACGCCATCGGGCACCTCGGCACCGAGATCCGGTTCTCGCGCACTGGCTACCTCGCCGTCGGCGCCGTGGTTGCGTTCGGCCTCATCGGCTACCTCGACGACTACATCAAGGTCCACCACAAGCGCAGCCTCGGGCTGAACAAGCGCGGGAAGTCGGCCGCGCAGTTCGTCTGCGCGCTGGCCTTCGCCGAGTTGGCAGTGCACTGGGTGCACACGTCGACGGCGCTCTCGTTCACGCGGGCGGACGCCATCGGCGTCAACCTGGGTCAGTACGTCTGGGTGATCTTCGCCGTGGTCGTCATGGTGGGCGCGTCCAACGCGGTGAACATCACCGACGGGGTCGACGGGTTGGCCGCCGGCTCCGGCACGTTCTGCTTCGCCGTGCTGTCGATCATGGGCTACTGGATCTTCCGGCACTACTCCATCTATCACGTGCTCCCCGCGTCGGCCGTCGACCTGGCGTTGGTGGCGGTCGCGCTGGCCGGCGCCTGCATCGGTTTCCTGTGGTGGAACGCGGCGCCCGCCAAGATCATCATGGGCGACACCGGGTCGCTGGCCATCGGTGCCGGCCTGGCCGCGGTATGCCTCCTCCTCAATCTCGATCTCCTGCTCCTCGTCATCGGTGGGCTCTTCGTCATGGAGACGCTCTCGGTGATCCTGCAGGTCATCAGTTTCCGCATGTTCCACCGGCGCATCTTCCGCATGGCCCCCATTCACCACCACTTCGAGCTCGGGGGCTGGCCGGAGACCACGGTCATCGTCCGCTTCTGGATCCTCGGCGGGCTCTTCTGCGCGCTGGGGCTCGGCATCTTCTACGGCGACTTCCTCACGGTGGCGAAGTTCACATGACCGGCCGGCGCATGGGCGCGCCCGTCACGAGAGGGACTGCCGGCGCGGTCCGCCACTTCGTCCGCGCCGTGGGGAAGACTGCACGCATGCATCGGGTGTCGGACCGGGCAGAGCGGCGCGCACGCGCCCAGAGGGTGTGGGCGCGATGACCGCAGCGTCGACGCGCAGCGCGGACCGGGCACGGCGGCACATGTCGCCCGGGGCCCGCCGGACCAGCAGGACGGCGACCGCCCCGCCGCGCTCGTCGGCCCACCGCGCAGCCGCCCGCACGGCCGACCTCGGCATCCGCATCGGCAGCCGCCGGCTCTCCGTCTCGACGCTGCTGCTCCTCGATGTGGTCCTCCTCTGCCTCATAGGGCTCGTCATGGTCGGCTCGGCGTCGTCGGTCATCTCCATCGCCACCTACGGCTCGCCCTGGGCCATCCTCGTCCGGGAGGCCATGTGGATGGCGATCGGCGCCGTCGTGCTCTGGCTGGCCGTCCGCTTCGACTACCGCAAGCTGCGGCGGTTCAGCCCCCTCATTTTGCTCGTGACGTTTGGGCTCCTCTTCGTGGTGCTGGTCCCCGGCCTCGGCGTCCACGCCATGGGGTCGAGCCGCTGGGTTGGCTTCGGGCAGTTCCGGCTGCAGCCGTCCGAGTTGATGAAGCTGGCGCTCACCCTCTTCGTCGCCGACTTCATCACCCGCCGCCTCGATGAGGACGCCGCCGATCGCCGCATCATCGGCCCGCTGCTGATCGTGACCGGCTTCGCCTGCGTGCTCATCCTGGCCCAGCCCGACATGGGCACGGCCATGGTCCTCGGCTTCATCGCGCTGGCCCTCCTGTTCGTCTCGGGCGTGCGCCTGGGGCCGGTCATGAAGGTGCTGGCCGCCCTGGTCGGCCTGGGCCTGATCGTGGCGGTGGCCTCGCCCTACCGCCGGGCCCGTCTCCTGTCGTTCATGGACCCCTCCGCCCACAGTTCCGGTTCGGGCTACCAGGTCATGCAGTCGCTCATCGGGCTGGGATCGGGCCACGTCGTCGGCTCCGGCCTCGGCGGCGGCCAGGCCCAGTGGGGCTTCCTGCCCAACGCGCAGACTGATTTCATCTTCTCCGTGATCGGTGAGCAGCTCGGGATCATCGGCGCTGTCTTCGTGCTCGCGCTCCTCGTCGGCTTCATGTGGCTCGGCATCCGGGCGGCCGTGCAGTCGAGGGACCGCTTCGGTGCGCTGGTCTGCCTCGGGATCGTCGCCTGGATAGGGGCCGAGACCCTCATCAACGTCGGAGCGGTGGTGGGCGTGCTCCCCGTCACCGGCATTCCGCTCCCCTTCATCTCCTTCGGTGGCTCGTCGCTGGTCATCACCATGGCGGCGGCCGGCATTCTGATCAATGTGGCGCGGCAGGGCGAGGCCGGGGCCGCGCTGCGGGTCGCTGGGTCGGGCCGCCTGCCCACCGGCGCGGCCCGAGGTCGGTGAGCGCCCGGCGCGGCACGGTGATCGCGGGTGGCGGCACGGGCGGTCATATCGTCCCCTCCCTGCAGATAGCCCGCGCCCTGGTCGACCGGGGTCATGCCGCGGCGTCGATCGAGCTCTACGGCTCACGGCGCGGGCAGGAGGCCACGACGTGGCCGACGCTCGAATTCCCTTACACCCTGCTCCACGGTCGAGGCCTGCGCCGCAGCATGCGCCCGGCCGCCTGCTTGGCCAACGCGGGGGCGGTGGCCGGCCTGGCCTGGGCCTGCCTGCGCGCCCTGGCCTCGTTCGTGCACCGGCGGCCACGCGTGGTGGTGGTGGTCGGGGGGTACGCCAGCTTCCCCGCCGGGCTGGCGGCCCTGTGCACCAGGGTGCCGCTCGTCTGCATGACCACCGACTCGGTGCCGGGCGCCGTCAACGGCCTGCTCGGCCGCTACGCCGCGGCGAATGCCGTGGCCTTCGCCGGGACCGACCTGCCGCGGGCCCACGTCACCGGCACGCCCGTGTGGCCGGCGCTCGCCACACTGGAGCGGACACCTGAGGGCCGCGCCGCCAGCAGGATTGCGCTGGGCCTCCCGCCCGAGCGCCAGACCGTGGCCTGCGCCGGCGGCTCCCTCGGTGCCCGCCGGGTCAACCGTGCCGCGGCGGACCTCGCGGCGTCATGGGTCGCCCGCTCCGACCGCTCCGTGTACCACGTCACAGGACGACGGGACTATGAGGCGTTCGCGACCACCCCTGCTGTGGACGGCGTGACGTCGGCCGGGGGGGACGGGCCGGGGCTCCGTTACCAGGTGGTGCCCTTCGAGGACGACATGCCCGACTTCTACAACGCAGCCGACGTCTGTGTCGTCCGGGCCGGGGCCATGACCGTGGCCGAGGTGCTGATGGCGGGTGTGGCGGCCATCCTGGTCCCGCTCCCCGGGGCCCCGCGCGACCACCAGACGCGAAACGCCGAGGCTCTGGTCGCCATGGGCGCCGCGGTGCACGTCCCCGATGACGAGTGCGACGGGCGGCGGCTCGCCCTCGAGCTCGATGCGCTTCTCGACGACCCCGCGCGTCTCCGCTCCATGCGCGACGCGGCGCGGAACAACGGCCGCCCCGACGCGGCGGCCCGCGTGGCCGAGTTGGTGGACGTCCATGCCCGCTGACGTCGCACAGGCCCTCGACCTCGGCGCGCCGCAGCGCATCCACATCGTCGGCATCGGCGGGGCCGGCATGAGCGCTATCGCACTCGTGCTGCGCGCCATGGGTCACCACGTCTCGGGCTCGGACCTGAAGGACTCGCCGGTGGCCGAGCGGTTGCGCTCCCGCGGCATCGCGGTCGCGGTCGGGCACAGCCCGGAGAACGTGGCGGGCGCCGATGCGGTGACCTACTCGCCGGCCGTCCAGCCGGAGAACGTCGAGCTTTCCGAGGCACACGCCCGGGGCATCCGCGTGGTGCCCCGATCCGAGATGCTGGCCGCCATCTGCGCCACCCGCCGCTGCCTGGCCGTTTCGGGCACCCACGGGAAGACGACGACCGCATCCATGTTGTCGCTCATCCTCGTGGAGGCGGGCCTGCGGCCGTCCTTCGTCATCGGCGCGGATGTCAACGAGATCGGGACCAACGCCGTGTGGGACACGGGGGAGTGGCTCGTCGTCGAGGCGGACGAGAGCTACGGCACCTTCCAGGCGATCGCGCCGGACCTGGCCGTGCTCACGAACGTCGAGCCGGACCACCTCGATTTCTACGGGACGTTCGACGTGTTGCGCGCCGCCTTCGCCGACTTCGTGGCGGGCGCACGGGAGGGCGCGGTCGTGTGTGCCGACGATCCCGAGGCGGCGGCCATCGGCCGCGAGCACGGTGCCACCACCGTCGGCGTCGACCCCGACGCGACCTATGTGATGGAGCACCTCGACCTGCAGCGCAGCTCGGTGTCGTTCACTCTGCGCGGGTCCGACGGCGAGATGGGTCCCGTGGCGATCGGCGTGCCGGGCCTGCACAACGCCAGGAACGGGGCGATCGCCGTCGTGGCGGCCCTCCGGGCGGGGGCGCCCTTCGCGGCGGCGCAGGCCGCGTTGGCCCGTTTCGCCGGGGTTACCCGGCGTTTCGAATTCCGCGGTGAGGCCGCCGGGGTGACCTTCGTGGACGACTACGCCCACCTCCCAGCGGAAGTGCGAGCCGCCCTGGCCACAGCGCGGACCGGCGGGTGGGCCCGCGTCGTGGCCGTGTTCCAGCCGCACCGCTTCTCGCGCACCGCCGCCCTGGCGTCCGAGTTCGGGACCGCCTTCGCCGACGCCGACGTGCTGGTCGTGACCGATATCTACAGCGCCGGGGAGCGACCCGTTCCGGGCGTGTCGGGCCGCCTGGTGGCCGACGCCGTGAGGGACCAGGACCAGCGCTTGCCGCTCACCTATGCGGCCGGCTGGGAGGAGCTTCGGCAGGCGGTCGCGGCCGAGCTGCGTCCCGGCGACCTCTGCCTGACGCTGGGTGCGGGCGACCTGACCACGCTGCCCGACCAGCTGCTCGAGTCGCCCCAGTGGTGACGGCGGACGGCGGACTGCGCGCCCTGGCCGGCGCATTGGGCGAACGGGCCACGCTGGACGTGCCGCTGGGGCCGCTGACCACCTACGGCGTGGGTGGCGCGGCGGCGCTCTATGTCGAGGTGGAGGGACCCGGGGACCTCGCCGCAGTGCGGAAGGCGTTGGCGCGGCACAGCGCGGCAGTGGCCCCGGACCCGGCCCCTCCCGTGTTCGTCCTCGGGCGCGGCTCCAACCTTCTGGTGGCCGACGAGGGGTTCGACGGCGTCGTGTTGCATCTCGGTGCGGGGTTCGCCGGCATCGAGCTGCCGGCGCCGCTGCAGCTCCCACCGCCGGCCGATGATGCGGCGCCGGGGCGTGGAACCCACGTCGTACGGAGTGGGGCGGCCGTCGCGCTGCCGGTGCTGGCCCGCCGCGTGGCCGATGCCGGCTGGAGCGGGCTGTCCTGGGCCGTGGGCGTGCCCGGTTCGGTCGGCGGCGCCGTGCGCATGAACGCCGGCGGCCACGGCTCTGACATGGCGTCGTGCCTCGTCCGCTACAGCTGGGTCGACCTCTGCAGCGAGGCCGGGGGCACCGACGACGTCACGGGTCTCGCCTACGGTTATCGCTCCTCTTCTGTCGCCGCGTCCCACGTGGTGGTGGCGGCGGAGCTCGCAGTGCGGCCGGGATCGGTCGAGGAGGAGCAGGCGACGGTGCGTGCCATCGTCAAGTGGCGTCGGGAGCACCAGCCGGGCGGCGCCAACGCCGGGTCGGTCTTCGCCAACCCCGAGGGCGACTCGGCCGGAAGGCTCATTGAGGCGGCCGGGCTGAAGGGCCTGCGGGTGGGCACGGCGCACGTCTCCGAGAAGCACGCCAACTTCATTCAGGCGGACAAGGGCGGCCGCGCCGATGACGTGCTCGCCCTCATGACGCACGTGCGCGCCGTCGTGGCGGAGCAGACCGGGGTGGTGTTGCGGGCCGAGGTCCGCCTCCTCGGCTTCGGCAGCGGGGAAAATGGTGCGGTGGACGGGAACGGCGGCACAGCGCGCGCGCAACGGGACGAGGCTTCGCCGTGACGCGTGACGCGACGGCGGCGGGGAAGGGTGCGTCGGGCGGCAAGGGCCGAGTGCGCCGCATGGATCCGCGCATCAGGGCCCGGCGCACGGCGGTCATCAAAGAGCAGGGCCGGCGCCGCCTGGTCATTGCCGGCGGTGTGCTCGGCGTGGCCTCCTTGGTCGTGGGCGGGTGGTTCCTCGTCCACACACAGCTCTTTTCCGCCCGTTCGTTGACAGTGACGGGCAACGTGCACGAGACCGCGTCCGAAGTGGTGGCCCAGGCGGGGCTGGCCGGTCACCCCCCTCTCCTCGACGTGAACGCCGGCGCCGCGGCGGCTCGCCTCGAAGAGCTGCCGTGGGTGCGCACCGCCGCGGTCCACGTGTCGTGGCCCGATGGCGTGCACATCGCCATCACCGAAGAGACGGCGCGGTTCACCGTCGAAACGCCCACGGGCAAGTGGGAGTCGCTCGGCAGCGACGGCCGGGTGCTGGGAGAGTCGGCCGCCCGCCCGCCCGGTCTGTTGCTCCTGGCCGTGCCGGAGCCGCCCGGGCAACCCGGCACCGTGCTCTCCACCAAGGACGCACCCGGGATCCGGGTCGCCTCCACGCTGCCGGCCTCTTTCGTGGGGCAGGTGACCGCCGTGACCGTCGAGGCCGCCGGTTGGGTCCAGTTGGCCCTGACCACGCCCGTCGTGGTCGACATCGGCACCACGACCGAGCTCACCGCCAAGTACGAGGACGTCTCTTCGATTCTGGCCGGGGCCACCCTCCACAATGGGGATGTCATCGACGTCAGCGTCCCCGATGCGCCGACCGTGACCGCAGGGTGACCTAGGATGCTTGACCAGCCTGAACACCCACCCGTATGGTGGGTGTACGTTCCCGCATTGTGAACATCAACCTTCCCCAGAGGTTCAGGGATGGGTCGCTGGTCGCAGTCCGCGGGCGACGTCTGGCGGAGACCACCAGCGAGTGACCGGTCGGCGATCGACCCGAGGACGAGGGAGTTCATGACGACCGTGCCTTCCCAGGGCAACTACCTGGCAGTGATCAAGGTCGTCGGGGTCGGAGGCGGCGGCGTCAACGCAGTGAACCGAATGATCGACTCGGGTCTTCGCAACGTCGAGTTCATCGCGGCCAACACCGACGCCCAGGCGCTGCTGATGAGCGACGCCGACCTGAAACTCGACATCGGGCGCCAGCTGACCCGGGGCCTGGGCGCCGGCAGCGACCCCGAGGTGGGGCGCCTGGCAGCCGAGGAGCACCGGATCGAGATCGAGGAAGCCCTGCAGGGCGCGGACATGGTCTTCATCACCGCCGGCATGGGCGGGGGCACGGGGACGGGCGGTGCCCCGGTCGTCGCCGAGATCGCCAAGAGCCTCGGCGCGTTGACCATCGGCGTGGTGACCCGGCCCTTCACGTTCGAGGGCCGACGTCGGGCCATGCAGGCGGAGAAGGGGATACAGATCGTCAAGGAGAAGGTCGACACACTGATCGTCATCCCCAACGACCGGCTCCTCACCGTGTCGAACGACAAGACCAGCATGGTGAACGCGTTCAAGACGGTCGACGAGGTCCTCCTGCAGGGCGTGCGGGGCATCACCGACCTCATCACGGTGCCCGGTCTCATCAACACCGACTTCGCCGACGTGAAGATGGTCATGACGAACGCCGGCACGGCCATCATGGGCATCGGCTCCTCCATTGGCGAAGGGCGAGCCGCCAACGCGGCGCGGGCCGCCATCACGTCGCCGCTGCTCGAGGCTTCCATCGAGGGGGCCCGGGGCATGGTGCTGAACATCGCCGGAGGTTCTGATCTCGGCCTCTTCGAGGTCAACGAGGCGGCCGAGATCATCCACGGCGTGGCCCATCCCGACGCCAACATCATCTTCGGTGCCGTGATCGACGACAGCATGGGTGACGAGGTCCGCGTGACGGTGATCGCGGCGGGGTTCGAGCGCTGGGAGGAGGGCACCGGGCACACGTCGAAGGCCGGGGACCTGGCCTCGACGATCTTCTCGACGCCTGAGCCGGTCGACATTTTCGCCGACGCCACCGGGTCGGACGAGGAGCTCGACCTGGGAGACGACGATTTCGACGTCCCCTCCTTCCTCCGCTAGCGACGACGTCGCGCGGAGGTTGCGTGCGGTCCGCCAGCGCATCGAGCGTGCCGGCGGCGATCCCTCCCGGGTGCGGGTGATCGGCGTCACCAAGGGATTCGGCCCCGAGGTGGTCCGGGCGGCGCGGGAGGCGGGGCTGACGGACCTGGGAGAGAACTATGCGGCCGAGCTGACCGCGAAAGCGGCCGCGGAGGGTGACGACGCTGACGTGATCTGGCACTTTCTCGGCGCGGTGCAACGGAACAAGGTGGCGGAGCTCGCCCCGCTGGTGGGGCTATGGCAGAGCGTCGCCCGCGAGGCCGAGGGCGTGCGGATCGCCCGCTTCGCACCCGGGGCGCGCGTCCTGGTGCAGGTCGAGACGACGGGACTGCCCGGCCGCAACGGATGTCCCCCCGACGCGGCCGGGGAGCTCGTGGCCCGGCTGGACGACCTCGGGCTCGAGGTGCAGGGGCTCATGACCGTCGCCGCGCCGGGTGCGGGCCCGGCCAAGGAGTCCTTCGAGACACTCGGGCGCCTGGCCGACCGCCTGGGGCTGCTGGAACGGTCGATGGGCATGAGTGACGACCTCGAGGCCGCCGTGGCCGCCGGATCGACGATGGTGCGCATCGGGCGGGCCCTCTTCGGGGATCGCCCGCCGGCGACCGCAGCGTGAGGCGGAGGGTGATGGGCAACCTCTGGTTCAGGCCGAGGTGAGGCTGAGCAGGAGCGTGACCTCGGCGGAAGCCGGGCCCCGGGGCCGGACGAACCTGCCTGGGTTGCCGAGCAGGCACTACGCTGTCCGAGGACAGGAGAAGGCATGTCACCCTCGTTCATGAAGAAGACCATGGTGTATCTCGGCCTGCTCGACGACGAGTACGACGAGTACGACGACTTGGAGGACCGCGCCCCCGCGGGTTCTCGGCCGCGAACAGGGTCGAGCCCCGGGCCCAGGACCAGGACCAGGCCGAGGAGTTCAGCGGCGGCATGAGCAGGGTCCGCACCATTCCGCGTGAGTCGGCCCAGCCGAGCCAGCAGCCAAGGTCAGCGCCCAGCAACGTGGCGCCCAGACCCTCTGCCGTGCGTGCCGTACCGGTCGATCCGACCATGAACCCGACCGGGCCGGCGCCCGCTCCCGCGGGACGGGTGCATGTCGTCGCTCCCTCACGGTTCGGCGATGCCAAGGAGATCGCCGACCGCCTGAAGGACAGCCGGCCGGTGATCGTCAACCTCCAAATGGCCGATCGCGACCTGCAGCGGCGGATGATCGACTTCTGCAGCGGGGTCACGTACGCCCTGAGCGGCGAGATGGAAAAGGTGGCGGACCAGGTCTTCCTTCTGGCACCGACCAATGTGAAGGTCTCCGACGAGGAACGGCAGCGATTGGTTGAGCGCGGCTTTGGCCGCGACTGAACGCACTACCCTCGGAGGCTGATGAGCATCTTTCATCTCCTTGCGTGGTTGATCGAGGCCTACATCTGGCTCGTCATGTTTCCCTACGCCATCCTGAGCTGGTTCCGGGTTCAGCCGGGGACCACGTTGGCCCGGGTCCAGTACTTCCTCTACCAGGCGACCGAGCCGGTGCTGCGTCCGGTGCGTCGGATCATCAAGCCGATGGGTGGGCTCGACTTCTCGTTCCTCATCGTGATCCTGGTTGCGGAATTTGTCCTGATTCCCGTGCTCCTGCACTGATTCCGCCATACCCGAAGTGGCACGGGGGGGAGGGTTACACTTGGGCCCCATGGACAATTCTCAGGCTCCCTCATCCATCCTCGACACGCTCCGCACGGTGGAATTCCGCCTCGGGCTGAAGGGCTACAACGTCGATGAGGTCGATGAGTACCTGGACAAGGCGGCCCAGGAGGCCGAGGGGCTCCAGGACCACGTCCGGCAGCTGAACGAGCGGCTGCGCCAGGCCAGCGAGCGCATCGCACAGCTCGAGCGGGAGAAGCGCGCCGCACCGGTGGTGGCGGACAGCGAAGAAGGAGTCGCCGCGGCGGCGGCTGCGGCGGCAGCGACCGCCGAGGCAAACGCCCTGTCCGACGAGACGCTGCAGCGCACGCTCCTGCTGGCACAGAAGTTCGTTGACCAGACCAAGCGGGAGAGTGAGGCGGAGGCCGCGACCGTGATCGCCCAGGCGGAGGAGACGGCGCGGGCCGCCATCGCCGCCGCCGAGGCGACGTCGGCACAGTTGCAGGCCGAGACCCACCAGAAGTTGCGCGAGGAGGTCACCCGACTGGAGGCCACGCGGACCGAGCTGGCCACCGACGTCGAGAGCATGGCCCGCCACCTCGAGTCGGAGCGCAACCGCCTTCGCGGCGCCCTCTCGGAGATCCTCCGGTGGGTGGACGAGAACGTGCAGCCGGCGAACTCGCTCATGGGCGTGAAGCCGAAGGTGGCTCCGGCCTCAGCGCCGCACGACCAGGACGCCCAGCAGAGGCTGTCCGAGGCCGAAGACGGTGCGCCCACGCTGAACCTGCAGAGCGCATCGGTCTCGGGAGCGCCCCGCCCACTCTGACCCGCTCCTGAGGGGGCGGCGGGGTTTGTTGCCCCTGTCACTCGCTGTCCGGTATCGTCACCCGCTCCCCGGGCGAGGTCCTGTCCGGGGAATCCGGCCACCTGACGTGGTCCGAAGGAGGGAACGATGACCCCAGCGAGCAAAGGTGCCCAGGTCAAGCGGGCGCCCGCATCGCGATCGGCCGCCAAGGCAACCTCTCGGACCGGGAACAAAAAGACCTCGGCCAGGGTTCATGCAACGGCGATAAAACGTCCCGCCCCCAAAAAGAAGGCAGCTCCTGTTGTGAAGAAGGCAGCCCCTGCGGCGAAGAAGGCCGCACCGTCCGTGAAGAAGTCGGCCGCCGCGTCCAAGAAGACCGCGACCGCGACGACCAAGAAGTCCGCCACGGCCAAGAAGTCGGCCCCACCGCCGAAGAAGGCGGCTGCCGTCGCCAAGAAGGCCGCGCCGGCGAAGAAGGCCAGCCCGGCTGCCGGCGCCGCCAAGAGGGTGGCTGACAGGCCGGCCGCCAAGAAGGCCGCGTCGAGCGCCAAGGCCGCGTCGAGATCCAAGTCCGCAGTGGGCAGCGGTTCCGCAGCGGCCGCTCCGGCCCGCGCGACGTTCTCGCCGAAGCCCAAGCCGCCCCCCCCTGTGCGACCCAAGACAGGTCCCTACGCCAAGGACACCAAGTTTCTCGACGAGGTGCGCGAGCTGCTGCTGGCCGATCGTGCCATCTATCAGGAACAGGCCACCTCGCTGCGTGCGGAGGCGGACTCGCTCGCACTCGAGCGGGAGCCCGGTGACGTCCAGTTCGACGAGGAGTCGGGCGAAGGCGGCACCGTCACGGTCGATCGGGAGCGCAACCTCGCGCTCTCGGGGCAGGCCCTGCTGGCGGTCGAGGAGATCGACGATGCGCTGCGACGCATCGACGACAAGACCTACGGGTACTGCGAACGCTGCTACCAGCCGATCCCCAAACCGCGCCTGCGGGCGCTTCCGTATGCCCGGCTCTGTGTGGCGTGCAAGAGCGGCGGGCTGTCGCGGCGCTAACCCGCTTCGGCGTTCTGGCCTATGCCATCGCCATCGTCGTGGTGGTGGCAGACCGGGTGACCACGACGCTCGCCGTGGACCATCTCCACGACGTGCGCCACGTCTGGGGACCCTTCGGCTTGGCGCTGACCTACAACTCAGGCTTCGCCTTCAGCCTCTTCAGCGGGCGGGCCATCTTCGTGACGGTGATCCTGTGCATCGGCATGGTGGTGGTCGTCTTCGTCGTCGGACAGGTCCGCACGCTGCCACTTGCGGTGGGGTCCGGGCTCGTCCTCGGGGGTGCCATGGGGAACCTCAGCGAGCGGATCGTCGGCGGCCCCGCGGGACAGGTGCCCGACTTCGTCACGCTCACCCACTGGCCGACCTTCAACGTGGCTGATGCCTCCGTGTCCATCGGCGTGATCGTCATCATCATGGCGCTGCTCTTCGGCGGTCGGGCGCCGGCCGAGCAAAAGGTCGAGAGGGCAGCGTGAACGGGGACGACACCGGCCCGACGCCGCCGGTCGCACGCGCCGAGGAGACGATCTCGACCGAGGTCCCGGCCCTGCTGGGAGGCGTCCGGGTGGACCGCGGTGTGGCCATGGTGGCGGACGTCTCACGGGGCGTGGCGGCACAGCTGATCGCCGAGGGCCGGGTCCGGGTGGACGGCGCTCCCGTCTCGGTGGGTCGGGAGGTGCTCCGCCAGGGGTCCACCCTCACCATCGTCCTCCCACCACGCCATGACGCCGGCGTGAGGCCGGAACCCGGCGTGCGCTTCGAGGTCGTCTACGCCGACGACGAGGTGGTCGTCGTGGACAAGCCGGCGGGGCTGGTCGTGCACCCCGGTGCCGGCCACGACGAGGGCACACTCGTAGGGGGTCTCCTGTCCCGATTCCCCGACCTGGCCCACCTGGTGACGGCGGGAGTCTGCCCACCCGACCGGCCGGGCATCGTGCACCGACTCGACAAGGGGACGTCCGGTCTCCTTGTGGTGGCCCGGACCGAGGAGGCGTACGGCGCGCTGGTCGATCAGTTGGCCACCAGGACGATGGAGCGGCGCTACCTCGCTCTGGTGGCCGGCGCGGTGGCCGATGACCGGGGAGAGGTGGAGGCGCCCATCGGCCGCTCGACCCGCACGCCGACCAAGATGGCGGTGACGGCCTCAGGGAAACCGGCGCGTACGGCCTACACCGTCTTGGAGCGGCGGTCCGGCGAGCGGCCGACGACGCTTCTCGAGCTGGCGCTCCAGAGTGGGCGGACGCACCAGATCCGCGTGCACATGGCCGCCATCGGCCACCCCGTGGTGGGGGACGCTCGCTACGGGGTGGCCGACAAGCGCCTCGGATCGGGCCGCTTCTTCCTGCATGCCTTCAAGCTCGCGTTCTTGCATCCGCGCACCGGTGTCCGCGTCGAATTCTTCTCGCCGCTGCCCGAGGACCTGCAGGCCTACCTGGGGTAAGGCAGGCAGCCCACAGGGGCCTGAGGGACGTTGGACTCAGGCCGCCTGGTGGATGCTGACCACGTCCGCATCGAACGAGAGCGCAGCCAACGCCTCCTCCTCGGCCCGGCGCACTCGGCGGACGCCCACGCCGAGTCGCTCCGCCGTCGACTGCAACGAGGCGGGGGAGTCACCGTCAAAACCGAACCGGAGCCTCAGCACGTCGCGCTGCAGGTCGGGCAGGCGCTCGACTGCCTCACGGACAGAGTCGTACACCATCGTCTCCTCGACGTCGGCCACGAAGTCCGAGTCGTCCGGCGCGACGAGCTCGCCCAAGGTGGTCGACGACTCGAGCGCCGCGGGCTGGTCGAGTGATGCGGTCACGCGTGCCACGTCCTCGAGCGACTCTCGCTCATCTGCGGTCAGACCCGTTGCCTCGTCCAGTTCGGCCACTGTCGGGCGCGCGGCCCAGGGTGCTGGCCAGCTCGGACTTGGTCAACTCCAGGCGCTGGATCTGCTCACCCACTTCGAGCGGGATGCGGATGGTGCGGCCGTGCTGCTGCACGGCGCGCTGCAGGGCCTGGCGGATCCACCACGTGGCATATGTCGAGAATCGGAATCCCCGCTCCCAGTCGAACTTGTCGACGGCACGCATGAGACCGAAGGTGCCCTCCTGGACCAGATCGGCCATGTCGACCCCTCTGTCCTGGTACCGCCGGGCCCAGTGCACGACCAGCCGGAGGTTGGCGGCAACCATCTGCTTCCGCGCCGCATCGTCGCCGGCCACGACCCGCTTCGCCAGCTCGACCTGCTGCTCGTGGTCGGGCATGGGGAACTGGTCGAGGTCACGCAACATCAGCCCCAATGTGTCCGACGTGCTCACTGCGCTCTTCATCTTCGCTCCAGACGTTCTTTCTCTCACTCCCAGTCGTACGTACCCGAGGCGTTCGGGGATCAACCTCCCTGTATAACCAGGGTGGTCTCCGGATCATTCCACCGAGGTGTTCGGACCGGGTTTGCGTCGCTTTCCGGCCCGTGCTGGTCTACGGCCCATGCCCGGCCGGATGGTCCTCCTTCGACACGGCGCGACCGAATGGTCCGAGAACGGAAAACACACTGGCCGCACAGATATTCCCCTCCTCGCCGAGGGCTGTGAGCAGGCCAAAGCCGCCGGCATGCTGGTCCGCCAGTTCGGCCCCGAGACGTTCGGTCAGGTACTGGTCAGCCCGCTGGTCAGGGCCGAGGAGACCTGCATCCTGGCCGGATTCACCGGGGAGACCGAACCCGACCTCATGGAGTGGGACTACGGCGGCTACGAAGGCCTGACCAGCGCGGAAATCCGAGCACTGCGACCGGGCTGGACGCTCTGGGACGAGGGCGTGCCCAATGGCGAGCGGGCCGCCGACGTCGGTCGCCGGGCCGACCGGGTGATCCAGCGCGCCCGGGAACTCGAGACGGACACGCTCTGCGTGGCCCACGGGCACGTCCTGCGGGTCCTGGCCGCCAGGTGGCTCGGGCTACCGCCCGTGGCCGGCCGGCTGTTCCTGCTCCGAACCGGAGCGGTCTGCGTGCTCGGCTGGGAGCTCGACTGGCCGGCTATCGAGGCCTGGAACCTGATGGGGTGAGGTGCGTGCCTGGTCAGACGGCGGCGGTCACGCCACCCTGGGCCCGGGCGACCATGTCGGCCAGGCTGTACGACTGCAGGTGGGTGCGGATCGTCTCGCCCACGTCGGCCCAGACGGCCAGCAGCACGCACTGGCCCTCGTGGTCGCAGGCGCCGTTCTCGTGCGGCTCTCCGAAATCGCCGGCGGCGATGGGCCCGTCGACGGCGGAGACGATCTGGGCGAGTGAGATCTCCTCGGGTGGGCGGGCCAAGACGTAGCCGCCGCCCACGCCCCGCTTCGAGCGGACCAGACCAGCGCCCTTGAGGGCCAGGAGGATCTGCTCCAGGTAGGGCTGGGGCAGCGCCGTCCGGACCGCGATGTCCCGCACCGACGTCGGGGTCTCGGCCCCGTGCAGGGCGAGTGAGAGCAGCGCCCGACTGGCGTAGTCACCCCGAGTGGAAACCCTCACAACACACGATCCTACCGGCCCGTTCGTGGGTAGAGGGGGTGCGTGGGTCGTAGGGTGTGCCTCCGTGAGTGACGGCGCAGGTGCCCTGGCGACGACGTCCCTTCTCCCCCGGGGGACGGGCCAGCCGGCCGACCAGCCCGAGCCGGTCCTGCCCGACTGGGCGGGGGCGAGCCTCCACCGTGTCGTCCCGACCCTGCTCGGAGAGCTGGCCGACCCCGGCGCCGCCACCCTGCCCGGGTGGTTCCCCGAACCGGTGGCGGGAGCCCGCCAGATCGTGCTGCTGGTGATCGACGGGCTGGGAGTGGAGCAGCTCCAGCAACGGCGGGCCCTGGTTCCGGTGCTGACGAGCGGGGAAGGAGGACCCGTCACCTCCGTCGCCCCGAGCACCACCGCGTGCGCCCTGACGACCCTCGTGACGGGGAGGGTGCCGGCCGAGCACGGCGTGGTCGGCTACCGGGTCGCCGTCGACGGCGACGTCATGAACGTGCTCCAGTGGTCGCTGCGCGGTGTCGATGCACGGGTGTCGGTGCCGGCGTCGAAGTTCCAGCCATGCCAATCGTTCCCCGGCGCCAAGGGTCAGGTTCCCGTCGTCACCCGGCAGGACTTCGGTCCGACCGGGTTCACCGCTGCGCACCTGGGCGATGTCGATCTGCACCGTTGGCACACACCGGCCGGGCTCGTCACCGCCGTCCGTGAGGTGACCGCGGCTGGTGCACCGTTTGTCTATGCGTACTACGAGGGCATCGACAAGGTGGCCCATGCCGAAGGGCTCGGCGCCTACTACGACGACGAGCTGCGCGCGGTCGATCGCCTCGTCGGTGACGTGTTGGAGGCGCTCCCTCCCGACTGTGTACTGGTCGTGACGGCAGACCACGGGCAGGTCGAAGTCGGTGACTCGGTCGAGCTCATCGGGCCCGAGATCATGCAGGCGGTGACGCTGATCAGCGGGGAAGGACGGTTCCGCTGGCTGCACGTCCGACCCGGGGCGGTGGCCGACGTGGCGGCAGCGGCGTCCGCCCTCCACGGTGAGGTCGCCTGGGTGAGGACGAAGGAACAGATGATCGCAGACGACTGGTTGGGCGGAGTGCCCTCGCCCGAGGTCGCGGCCCGCTTGGGCGATGTCGCTTTGGTCCCGTTCACCCCGACCGCCTTTCTCGACCCGGCCGACACCGGTGAGCTGCGCCTCAAGGCCAGGCACGGGTCCCTGACGCCGGCGGAGATGTCCATCCCCCTGTTGGGCTGGCGGGCCTCGTGACGGTGGTCCAGCCAGTGGCAACATGGGCCGTCGCCACCGCGGGGACCAGGCGGACGGGCGGCCCACGACGACCGCAGAGAGACGGAAGGCACCATGGCTGACGTGAAGAACGACGAAGTGACCGAGACCCCCGCACCCGACGACGGGACGGAAGCAGTCGTCTCACCCGACGAAGTCCTGGCGGGCGTGAGCCGCGACGGGGAGGGCGAGGACCGCAAGACCGAATCGGTGAATGAGCCGGCCAAGGTGCTGCGCATCGGCTCCATGGTCAAGACCCTGCTCGACGAGGTGCGGTCGGCACCGCTCGACGAGAAGAGCCGGGTGCGGCTGCGCGAGATCTATGAGCAGTCGATCCGCGACCTCTCGGAGGTGCTGTCGCCGGACCTGGTCGCCGAGCTCGAGCGCATGGCTCCACCGTTCGGGAACGACGCGCCGAGTGACGCCGAATTGCGGATCGCCCAGGCGCAGCTCGTCGGCTGGCTCGAAGGCCTGTTCCACGGGATCCAGGCAACGCTGATGTCGCAGCAGATGGCGGCCCGGGCCCAGCTCGAGGACATGCGCCAACGCGGACTGCCCCCGGCCGGCGAATCGGGGCGGACCGGCGCCTACCTCTGAGCGGGCCCACCGCGGCGCCGCGACGGCCTCGAACCGGTCGTCCGCCGGCTCCGCGTCAAGGAGTAGATTGCTGGGTCCGGGGCGAATGACACAGGTGTAAGTTTCACAGGACGTGGCGAAAGGAGGGCCGGTGTCGGAGCGGTCGTTTACGCATCTGCACACCCACACCGAGTTCTCCATGCTGGACGGGGCGGCCCGGGTTGGGGACTTGGTCGCTGCTGCCGTGGCCGACGGCCAGCCGGCGCTGGGCATCACGGACCACGGGAACATGTACGGGGTCCTCGACTTCTACAAGGCGTGCCGTGACCAGGGCGTCGTCCCCATCATCGGCACCGAGTCCTACATGGCGGGGGAGTCGCGGCTGGAGCGGCCGGTGCGCCGGGGCCGCGTCGACGACACCGGTGGCGACGTCGAAGGGGGCCAGAAGCTCTACTACCACCTGACCCTGCTGGCCGAGACGGTCGAGGGCTACCGCAACCTCATGAAGCTGTCCTCGGCGGCCTACCTGGAGGGCTACTACTACAAGCCCCGGGTCGACTGGGAACTGCTCGAGCGCCACCACGACGGGCTGATCGCCACCACGGGGTGCCTGGGCGGTGTGGTGCTCCAGTCGCTTCTGGCGGGTGATGTCGAAGGGGCCGAGCGCAAGGCCGCCCGGCTGCAGGACATCTTCGGCCGGGACAACCTCTTCGTCGAGCTGCAGGACCACGGCATCGCCGACCAGCACCGGACGAATCCGCTGCTCATCGACATCGCCCGCCGCATCGATGCGCCCCTCCTGGCCACCAACGACAGCCACTACACCCACCGTGAGGACGCGGTCGCCCACGACGCCCTCTTGTGCGTGCAGACGGGCGCCCTCATCTCCGACACCAACCGCTTCAAATTCGAGGGCACCGAGCACTACCTGAAGACGGCCGCCGAAATGCGCCACCTCTTCCGCGACGTCCCCGAGGCGTGCGACAACACGCTGCTCATCGCCGAGCGGGCCGACGTGCAGATCGAACTCGGGAAGCCGAGCCTCCCGGAATTCCCGGTGCCGGACAGCTTCAGCGGCGAGACCTACGAGGAACGGGCGCTGGCCTATCTGCGCGACCTGACCTTCGAAGGCGCACGGGAACGCTACGGCGTGTCGCTGCCGCCCGAGGTAGTGGAGCGGCTCGACTACGAGCTGGGCGTCATCGGGAACATGGGCTTCGCCGCCTATTTCCTCGTCGTGTGGGACCTGATCCGCTTCGCCCGCGAGTCGAACATCCGGGTCGGACCGGGCCGTGGCTCGGCGGCCGGCTGCTGCGTGGCGTACTGCCTCAAGATCGTGGACCTCGACCCGATCCGTTACGACCTGCTCTTCGAGCGGTTCCTGAACCCCGGCCGCAAGCAGATGCCCGACATCGACATGGACTTCGACGAGCGTTACCGGGCCGACGTCATGCGCTACGCGGCGGAGAAGTACGGCAGCGACCGCGTTGCCCAGGTCATCACCTTCTCGACGATCAAGGCCCGGGCCGCTGTGCGTGACGCGGCGCGGGTGCTCGGGAAGCCCTACGTCGTGGGGGACAGGATCGCGAAGCTGATGCCGCCGCTCGTCATGGGTCGCGACACCCCGCTCCATGCGTGCATCACCAAGACCGATGGGCACGAGGAGGGCTTCGCCGCGGCGTCAGAGCTGCGAGCCATGCGCGACGTCGACCCCGACGCCAAGGAGGTCATTGAGGTCGCGCTCGGGCTCGAGGGCCTGCGTCGACAGGACGGCATCCACGCCGCCGCCGTGGTGATCTCCCGGGACCCGCTGACCGATTACCTGCCCATTCAGCGCAAGCCTGGCGCCGGTGAGAATCCCGAGGACGCGCCCATCGTCACCCAATACGAGATGCACGGGGTCGAGGACCTCGGCCTGCTCAAGATGGACTTCCTGGGCCTGCGCAACCTGTCGGTCATGGAGCGGGCGCTCGATCTCATCGAAGCAGAGACCGGGGAGAGACCCGACATCGACGGCGTCGAGTTGACCGATGAGCCGACGCTCGAGATGCTGCGACGGGCGGAATCGATCGGCGTGTTCCAACTCGAAGGCGCCGCCATGCGTCAGACACTGCGCGCCCTCGCCCCGACGAGTTTCGATGATGTGGCAGCGCTGGTGGCCCTCTACCGGCCGGGCCCCATGGCGGCCAACATGCACCGCGACTACCCCGAGTTGAAGAACGGGCGCAAAGAGCTCACCTATCTGCATCCCGACATCGAGCCGATCCTCAAGGACACCTATGGGCTCATGCTCTACCAGGAGTCCGTCATGCGGGTCGCCCAGAAGTTCGCCGGCTACACGCTCGAAGAGGCCGACAACCTGCGCAAGGCGTGCGGCAAGAAGATCCGCGCCATGATCGCCGCCGAGCGCGGAAAATTCATCGCCGGGTGCATCACGGAAGGGTACGGCGAGGAGCTGGGGACACAGCTCTTCGACATCATCGAGCCGTTTGCCGATTACGCGTTCAACAAGTCCCACTCCTACGGCTACGGACTCGTGGCGTACCAGACGGCGTGGCTGAAGGCGCACTACCCGGTGGAGTACATGTCGGCCCTGCTGACCTCGGTGAAGGACAACAAGGACAAGACAGCTGTGTATCTCGCCGAGTGCCGGTCCATGGGGATCGAGGTGTTGGTACCCGACGTGAACCGCTCGCTCGCGGAGTTCGCGCCGGACATCAGTGTCGAGGAGGACGGGACCCGCCGGCCGGAGCAGTCAATCGTCTTCGGCCTGGCGGCCGTGCGCAATGTCGGTGAGAGCCTGGTGGAGCGGATCGTGGCGGAGCGCAACGCCAAGGGCCCCTTCGAGGACATCTTCGACTTCTGCGCCCGGGTGGACCCGGTGGTCCTCAACAAGCGGACCATGGAGTCGCTGGTCAAGGGCGGAGCGTTCGACTCCCTGGGCCACCCCCGCCAGGGCCTCTGCCTCGTGCTGGAATCCGTCGTGGACCGTGCGCTCGAGCGCCGCAAGGAGCAGGATCTGGGCATCACATCCCTCTTTGCCGCCTTCGAGGACGACCAGACGGACCCCGCCTGGGGCGGGGCCAAGGTGCCCATCCCCGACGCAGAATTCGACAAGGCCCAGCGCTTGGCCTTCGAGAAGGAGATGCTCGGTCTCTACGTGAGCGATCACCCCCTCATGGGCTACGAGGCCGCCATGGCCCGGCACACCGACTGCACGCTGTCGGACATGCGGGAGGACGACACGGCGGTCGGTGACCGTGCCCCGGTTCGTTCGGTGGGCGGCGTGGTCACCGAGCTGAAGCGCTCGTACACGAAGAAGGGCGATCTGATGGCCCGTTTCGTGCTCGAGGACCTGCAGGCGGCCATGGAGGTCTTCGTGTTCCCGAAGACCATGGCCGAATACGGCGCCCTCATCGAGAACGACGCCATCCTCGTCGTGCGGGGCAGGCTCGACACCCGTGAAGAGGAGCCGAAGATCGTCTGCATGGAGGTCTCGCGCCCGATCCTCGAGCGCGGCCAGGAGGACCTGCACATCACCCTGCCCCTCGGGGTGCTGACCGATGCCAAGGTCGACGGGTTGAAGGACGTGCTGGGCGGGCACCCCGGGCCCTCACCGGTACTCCTCCATGTCGGCGCCAAGGTGCTACGGCTCCCTCCCGAGTTCAACGTCGACTGTCGCAACGGCCTGGTGGGGGAGCTCAAGCGCCTGCTCGGCCAGAGCGCCGTCCTGTCCTGAGCGGCGGCGGGAGCAGCAAAAAGACCCTCTGAGCTGCGCCGCTGTGGGGGTGAACCAACCGGTCCGGCCACCCGGTGGGTCGGACCGGTTGGGAACGCGCGGAAGACAACCAGTAGACTGACCTCATGCCGATCGTAGTGAGCACCAAGGATTGCACTGCGCTCAGCGATGCTGAGCTGGTCGAAATGGCGGACCTTTGTGCGGACCGGCCACCCGGTTTCGACATCGGCTATCTCTCCAAAGAGCGCGAAGCCTGGGTGCTCATCACCCAGGCCCGGGAGGGGAACAAGCTGCGGGGGTACTCCTTCTGCACCCTCGAGCGCATCGGGGGGACCCCGTCGCTGCTGGTCGGGCTGGCGTTGGTCGATCGCACGTCGCGGGCCGAGGCCGCCCTCAAGGGCATCATGACGGATCAGTACCGTCGGGCCCTGCTGGCCTTCCCCGACGAGGACGTCCTGTTGGGGACCCGCCTGCTCACACCCGAGGGCTTCCGTGCCTTCAACGGTCTGCAGGACGTCGTGCCTTTTCCGGGCCACAAGTCCTCGGGCGAGGAGCGGGCCTGGGCGCGCCGCCTGTCCAAGCGCTTCGGGTGCGAGAGCCGGCTCGACGACCGCACGTTCGTCCTGAAGGGCGACGGGTCGGTGGCCGGCGGCCTCGACTTCTTCGCTCCCAAGGTCAAGATCCCGGAGGGCGTCGAGACGCACTTCGACAGCTTCAAGGCCGACCGGGGCGATCGTCTGGTCGCCTTCGGCTGGGCGATGGCCGAGGACCTGGCCGGGGGCAAGCTCGGCCGCTGAGGCCGAACGGGGCCCTCGGGCGGCCCCAGCGGGTCACCCCCGGGGCAGGACGGCGGCGCACACCTTGTAGCAGTGGCCGTCCCGCGGGGGGCTGACCGTCACCAGGAGGTACTGGGGCTCGAAGCCGAGAGCGGTGGACAGGCTCTTCCCGCTCAGGCGCTCCCGCCGGGCTGCGTCGAGGGCGCGGGCGGCGTTGCGATCCTCCACCGGGAGCCAGACGTCGTCGCGGTCCCACCCGAAGCGGACCCAGGTCGTCCCGTCGGCCTGGCGCCGAATCAGCTGGGGCCGCCTCGTCGGCTCGATGATCGCCACGGAGGGCCGGAAACCCCGGAACTCCCAGTACGGCGCCGAGGGTCCCGGGAACCCGAGCAGCGGGCCGTCGGGGGACGCCACCAGCCGGCGGAGGAGCTTGCGCAGGTGCCGGCCCCGCAGGGTGCCGACATGTCGGGGCAGGTCGGCGACGGTCGTTGCCTCCGGGCGAGCCAGGTCGTCGCGCTCGGGGTCGTCTGCCAGCGTCACCTCGACCACGTCGAAGGTGCTGATGTCGGGTTCGTGGCCCTCGGGCCAGGGCACACGGACCCGCATGACCGTGCGGGTGGCCAGGTCGACGACGGTGGTGTCCTCGACGGTGGAGGACAGCACGAGGAGATGGAGGGTGGAGCCGCCGGCCGTCGGGACGCGTTCGGTGCGGCGGGCCGAGCGACGGAGCAGCCGCGCGGGGTCCGTCGGCGTCTCCGCCCGGCGGCGTGGGACGGTCTCGGCGGCGTCCCTTTCGCGCGCGAGGCGATCGGCGTCGGCGTCGGCGTCGGCGTCCGGGCCTGCGTTCGCGACACCGGCGGCACCATCGGTCTCCGGATCGCGAGGGAGCCCGCTCATCCGATCACCGGCTCCAACTGGCCCTCCAGCGTCGCGGTGTCCCCGGCCGGCGTCCGGCACGAGCGCCCCTGGCAGACGTAGGCCAGGCCGGGCTCCGGGGGGCGCCCCTCGAAGAGCGGCCCGGCATCGGGCTCACCCCAGACGACGACGGCGGACGGGATCCAGTGGCGGTGTACCGCGGCCAGAAGGTCGGGGCGTACTCCCGTGATCACGATCTCGTTGCGCCCGCTCCACATGGGCAGCGCGGCGACCATGTCGGCCAACGCCCCGGGGTGGCGCTCCAGGAGCGGACCCGCCAGCGCCACGGTACGCTCGATCGCCTCTTCGATCCTCGGGTCGTCGACGAACGCTCCGGCGTGGAGCAGTGCGGCGACTGCAATGGAGTTCGCGGCAGGCACCGCACCGTCGAGGAATTCCTTCGGCCGGACCACGAGCGCCTCTGCGTCAGCGCCCGTGGTGAAGAAGCCGCCGGACGCCTCGTCCCAGAACAGGTCGAGCAGCTCGTGCACCGCCCGCACCGCCCGCTCCCGCCAGATCACTCGGCCCGTCCATTCGGACAGTCGGAAGGAGGCGTCGGCCAGCCACGCGTAGTCCGCCGCCACGGCGAGATGACGCGCCCGCCCGCCCTGCCAGCTCCGCATGAGCCGCCCGTCGGAGTACATGGAGGCCCAGAGGAACTCACCGATCTCCTCGGCCCGCGCCCCGTAGTCCGTCCGGCCGGTGGCGCCCGCCACCTCGGCGAGCGTGGCCACCGTCATGGCGTTCCACTCCGTCAGCACCTTCTCGTCCCGGGCCGGCTGGACCCGAGCCGAGCGGGCCGCCCCCAGCAGGATGCGGGCCTCTTCGACCTCGGGCGGTCGTTCGAGCGGCCCACCGACCGGGCGGACGGGAATGGAGCGGCCCTCCCAGTTGCCGCCGGCGGTGATCCCGTACCATTCGGCCGCCGGCGCGACGAGCGCCGCCGGGAGGATCTGGCGCAACTCCTCGAGCGTGAACGTGGCGTGTGCGCCTTCGATTCCGCCCGCGTCGGCGTCGAACGACGAATAGAGCGCGCCCTCGGGAGTCGAGAGATCCCGCAGCACGAAGTCGAGCGTCTCGGTGACCACGCCGAGATACTCCTCCCGTCCGCCGTCCTGCCACGCGTGGAGATAGGCCCGGGCCAGCTGTGCCTGATCGGTCAACATCTTCTCGAAGTGGGGCACCAGCCAGTGGGCATCGGTCGAGTAGCGGCAGAACCCTCCGACGAGGTGGTCGTAGATGCCACCGGCCGCCATGGCGTCGAGTGTGCGCAGGGCCATGTGGCGGGCGTGGGGAGCGTCGGGTCCGCCCCGGCGGGCCCGACGCAGGCACAGCTCGACCAGGGTCGGCCGGGGGAACTTGGGCGCAGGACCGAAGCCGCCCCAGACGGGATCGAAGCCGGCGGCCACGCCGGCGACCACCTGCTCGACCAGGACCTCGGGGTCCGGGCCTCCGGGTGCGGGCGCACCGGCCACCCGCAGCGCCGGGCGAGCGTCGCCTCCACCCGCCTCCGCGCTGAGCGCCTCAGCTAGGCGGAGCTCCCGCTGCACGGCGCCGACGAGTGCGTCAGCCTGCTCGAGCACCTGGGACCGCTCGTTGGTCCAGGCCTCTGCGAGCGATTGCACCACGCGGCGAAACGATGGCATCCCGTGGCGCTCGACGGGGGGGAAGTAGGTCCCCGCATAGAAGGGCCGCCCGTCGGGGGTGCAGAAGACCGACATGGGCCAGCCCCCGGATCCGGTCAGGGCCTGGGTCGCCGCCATGTAGACGGCATCGAGGTCGGGGCGCTCCTCGCGATCGACCTTGACCGAAATGAACGACTTGGCCAGCTCCGACGCCGTGTCCGGGTCCTCGAAGCTCTCGTGGGCCATGACGTGGCACCAGTGGCACGAGGCGTACCCGATGGACACGAAGAGGGGCTTGTCTTCCTGACGGGCCCGGCGCAGGGCCTCGTCTCCCCAGGGGAACCATTCCACCGGGTTGTCGGCGTGCTGGCGCAGATAGGGGCTGGTCTCGTCGCCCAGGTGGTTCACGGCAGCGATGCTACGGCTCCTTCGCCGGGCCGCGGCACACCGCCGGTGCCGTGCAAGGCTCAGGCCATGGAGCTCGAACTCAACGGAAAGACCGCTCTCGTGACGGGGGGCAGCCGGGGGATCGGCCTCGCCATGGCCGCCCGCTTCGCCGAGGCGGGCGCCAACGTCATGATCACCTCGCGCAAGGCCGAGGTCCTGGCCGAGGCCGCCGCGGGCCTCGTCGCCGGAGGCGCGGCCGAGGAACACGTGGCCTGGACCGTGGCGCACGTCGGCAGGCCCGAGGACGCGCAGTCGTGCGTGGCCGAGACAGTGGCCCGTTTCGGTCGGCTCGACATCCTGGTCAACAACGCCGGCACCAACCCGTACTTCGGGCCGATGATCGACATCGACGTCGTGCGGGCGCAGAAGACGTTCGAGGTCAACCAGCTCGCCATCCTGGTCTGGGCGGCCGCCGCCGTGAAGGCGGGCTTGCGGGGTTCAATCATCAACGTCGCGTCCATCGGGGGGCTCGGTGTCGAGCCGGGCATTGGCTGGTACAACGTGACGAAGGCGGCGGTGCTCCACATCACGCGGCAGCTCTCTTTCGAGCTGGCCCCCGATGTCCGGGTGAACGCGCTGGCGCCGGGGCTGGTCAAGACGAAGCTGGCCGCCGCGCTGTGGGAGGGTCCGGGCGAGGACCGCATCGCCGCCCACATCCCGATGCGCCGGCTGGGCCTGCCCGACGACATCGCCACGGCCGCGCTGTTCCTGGCCTCAGACGCCGCTTCGTGGATCACCGGGCAGACGCTCGTCGTGGACGGCGGGACGACGGCGCAACCTTCGGGGGGCGTGGGGTGATCCCATCGTCATGTCACAGAACCGGCGGCTGTCCCGTCCCAACGAGATGAAAGAGAATGCACCGAGCAGAGGAAGGGAGAGCCATGGCTCACGTCCCGTTGCGGGAGAACCCCAAAGGCCTCGTCGCCCGCCTGGCCACCAGGTACACCAAGCGCCGTTTCGGCCAGATGGTCGAGCCCACGGAGGCGGCAGCGCACCATGCCGGCGTCCTCGTGGCCATGGGCAGCCTGGAGACAGCGGTCCAGTTCAGTTGGAAGAAGCTCGACCCGACGTTGCGCTGGCTCGCCGTGCAGGCCACCGGCATGCAGATCGGCTGCTCCTGGTGTGTCGACTACGGCTACTTCGAGGGGATGAACCAGGGCATCGACCCGGACAAGGTGCGGGCGGTCGGCAGCTGGCGCATGAGCGAGCTCTTCGACGAGCGCGAGCGCGTGGTGCTCGAGTACGCCGAGACGGCGACCGGCAGTCCCGCCGAGGTCTCCGATGAGCTTGCCGCCCGGATCCGGGCCCGCCTGACTGATGCGGAGTTCGTCGAGCTCGCAGCCTGGGTTGCGCTCGAGAACTTCCGGTCCCGGTTCAACGCCGGCCTCGGCCTGCGCAGCCAGGGTTTCTCGGACGACTGCGAGATCCCCATGCGGGCCGCCGGCACGGATGCCGTCGCCTGACCCCGACGCCGACGCGGCGACCTTCGAGGAGTGGCGCCCGCTGCTCTTCGGCATCGCCTATCGCATGCTGGGGAGTGCCGCCGACGCGGAGGACGTGGTCCAGGACGCCTCCATCCGCTGGCTGCGCCGGCGCGACCGCGACGTCCAATCGGTCCGCGCCTATCTCGTGACGATCGTGACGCGCCTGTGCCTCGACCAACTCGGCTCCGCCCGGGCCACCCGTGTGTCGTATGCAGGCCCCTGGCTGCCCGAGCCCGTGGTGGTCGACGAGGCGGAGGCAGCCGAGCAGGCGGACTCCCTGTCGCTGGCCTTCCTCGTCCTGCTCGAGGAGCTGACGCCGCTCGAACGCGCCGCCTATCTGTTGCACGACGTCTTCGGCTACTCCTTCGAGGAGGTGGGTCGCTCGCTGGGGCGTACGCCGGCGGCCTCCCGCCAGCTGGGCGCACGGGCGCGCCGGCGCATCGAGGCGCGGAGCCAGCGCTTCGATGCCGACCTGCATCAGGGTCGTGCTCTGACGGACCGCTTCCTGGTGGCCTGCGCCACCGGGGATCTCTCGGGGCTCCTCTCCATGCTCGCCGAGGACGTCGTGGTGTGGACCGACGGCGGCGGCAAGGTGCGCGCTGCCATGCGGCCGGTGGTGGGTCCATACCGCAGCTCGCGGTTCCTGTTGCACGTGGCCAAGAAGCAACAGGGCCTCCCGCGCGCTGCCGTTCTGAACGGGCAACCGGCCACCGTCTTCGTGGACGGTGACACAGTCGTCGCGGCCCTCGTCCTCGACATCATGGACGGCGTGATCGTCGGCGTCCGTGCCGTGACGAACCCGGACAAGCTGGCCCGGCTGAGCGCGCGGCTGCCCGCCGGCACCCCTGAGGAGCTGGACTGAGGATCGACGAGTTGGAGCCTGCACTTGTGTACCCCGAACTGGACAATGGGGCCGCCCGCCAGACCTGCCCACGTACGAATCAGGCACGTGTGGGCGCGTGGATAACCGCCTCAAAGCACTCAGGGCCCACACTCGGAGAACAGTGAAGGTGTCCTACTCTGGTGATGGTGGGCTGGTTAGGGCGATGGAAGAGCAGACCCTCGAACCCCACCTACGTTTCCCCTGGGTCTCCCTCGAGGAGAGTGCTCGAGATCGCGACACGATTTGGAGCGGTTCCTGGTTGGGGCGTGGCGCGAAGGGGCCCTCTGTGGATCAAGCCCCGATGAAGCCTTCTCGGTCACCTGCAGCGATTCGACCCACGACTCAGGCGAGAATGCCGCACGCTCTTTCACGTTTGACGTCGCTGCTGCAGCGGTGCCCGGCGAGTTCATCAGGTTCCGAGTTACGCAGACGTTCCCCGACTGAGGAAGTCGGATGCCCGGGAGCGCGGGCCCCCCACTGCCGGACCAGGGCGCGCCCCTCGGCACCTATGGGATAGGGGCAGAGGACGTTGCAAGCCGACTCAGGTCGGACCAAGCTGGAGTGTGCCCGAAAACCGATTCGTCGGCGAGATCGCCAGAACCTATGACCAACCTGGGACGGGGATGTTCGCCGACGGCGTTGCTTGAAGCGACCGTCGACTGTCTGGTCGAGTTGACCGACGGTGGAGCGGCGATGGAGTTCGCCATTGGGACTGGCCGGGTCGCCGTCCCTTTGGCTGCCCGGGGTGTTTCGGTCTCCGGGATCGAGTTGTCCGCAGACATGCTCGACGTACTGCGATCGAAACCCGAAGCGAGCGAGATCAAGGCCGTCGAAGGCGACATGGCCGTGACATTCGTGGAGGGCGAGTTCTCCCTTGTGTACCTGGTCTTCAACACGATCAGAACCTGACGACGCAGGACGAACAAGTGGCGTGTTTCGAAAACGCTGCCCGGCACCTTCGCCCCGGCGGCCGCTTTGTAATAGAGACCAGCGTGCCCGGTCTTCGCCAGCTACCACCGGGCAACTCCGGTGTCGCGTTTGCATTGACAGAGGACTACATCGGCATCGACGACTTCATTGACCGCACGCACAAGCAGATCTCCCGATCTCGGCACTTCAACCGACTTCCTGACGGCAGCTTCACCGAATTCACGGCACCGTTCCGATATGTGTGGCCGGCTGAGTTGGACCTGATGGCTCGGATCGCGGGAATGACGCTGGAACATCGATGGGGCGTGGTGGGATCGATCGCCGTTCACAGGTGAGAGCTGCTTGGCATGTCAGCGTGTGGCGTCTCCCGGAGGCTTAGGCGCACGCAGATCGCCGGGCCCCCTGCAAGTCCTGGGGGCCAGCCTGCCTGCCCCGTACATTGCCGGATAGGGGTGCCCGCGTACACACAACGGTCCTAGGGCGCGCTTTCATCTACCGGCCAGGCAGGGGAAAAATAGGGCATTCAAGAGGGTTCGAGAAGGAGGCGAGATGGCCAAAGTCGGTCGGCTGGTGGCGGTCATCTTGGAGGTTTCCAATCTGGACCGCTCGGAGGCTCTCTACCGAGATGGATTCGGCCTAGATCTTCATCCGGGCGACAATGGCGTTGACGACAGATGGATTGGCGGACGGCACGCAGAAATCTCGTGGCACGAGGGTGCCTACCTTCATTTTGCTCTCTATCCGGCGAAAGAGAAACCGACCTCTGGTGCGCAGATCGCACTGTCTGTCGTTGACATCGAAGTCGCTCATGAAGCAGCCGTGAGTGCTGGCGCCCACGTCCTTCACCAACCACGCACGGAACCTTGGGGTCGTAGCGGTCGCTATGAAGACTTTGACGGCAACGTGATTGAGTTGACTCAACACACCCAGTCGTAGTCGAACCATGTGGAAGGTTCTCGCAGCGGGGAATGGGCCCCTCTCAGCGTAAGTCCCCGAGCCCCGGCCCTTCGAGGACCGGGAGGACTTGGCGCCTGTTCGCTACGAAAAGAACGAGGTCAATGGTTCTCCCTCTTATCTCGGTTCCACTTCCCCTCGACCAGGCACCGTCCGTCGCCACCAACCGGTGGCCACGGTGGGGTGCTGCATGAACGACCATCCGCGCTCTGTCCCAATAGGCATCCAACACGGACGCCGCAACGTGGGGGGCTACGTCGACGTCCTCGCCCAATGGCCGAAATGCGTCTGCACTGTGCACGACTACGTCGCCCATTCCGAAAGGTTTCGAGGATCCGCCAGAACGGAGGCGCACGTCGGCCGCCCTGTGGAGCCGATCAGCCAGCTCCGGGACCTGCACCCCGCGGAGTCGCTTGGCCGCTTTGTTCACCGAGTGGTCGGGTCGGAATCCACCTCGAAGTAGGTCACTCATCAACGACCATGGAGTGGACTCAGCGTTCCTCACAAGGTGGGCGAGCACGTCACGCACCAGCCAGCCGGCACACCAGGACGGTTGATCCCACGCTGTCTCGTCCAGGGCCACAATGCGGTCGGCAAACTGGCGGCGTAGCCGAGCGACCTCTTGTGGTACCTCAGCGGTCTCCACGAGGCCGATCATTTCACCCACCGGATGCGGGCACCAAGGCGAACTCGACCCTCGCCCCTAACGCCGTCGGTGTGACCGGCAACGGGCCGGACGGTTCCGTGCGGCATCGGCCCCATAACGACCAAGAGAGAAGAAGCAGCACTGCTGAAAGCGGAATGGCCTCTGAGTGTGTACCGGGGCAGCGCGCTCGTCCGGAAAGCGTCCTTTCGAATCGGATACACCTTTCGCTTCGGTCTGCCACCCGGCATCCACGTGATCTCCAACGACGGGACTCCGCCCCAGCACTATTCCATCCCGCGGTCTCCTCCTTTCTCCGGCCCGGCCTATTTCGGAAGCTCGGCATTCCGGATCCGTTCCGGTCGCAGCACGCACGTGGTCGTAGACGACCCCTGCACCTACTAGACAGCGTGCCCCCGAACAATGGAAGGAGGCGCCTATCTGACCAGCCGGCATGAAATTACGTTCCGTCACAGGAGGTCGCTGAACTGCTGGGCTGAGTCACAGTGCGAGGTTCGACGTGCGGGTTTCCCGGGCGAGTTAGACCAGACTCGTGCGGCAGCAAGCCCGTTCAAGGTCCCATATGATCGCCCCCAGCGAGCAAAGGAGTCAGCCATGGATGCGGATAGCTTCGGCCGCGCAGTTCGCAGTTCGCGCTCGGTCCTCGTCGCCGTACGGCCCGAGCAGCTCGACGACCCGACGCCTTGTGCGTCGTGGAAGGTGCGAGACCTGATCAACCACATGGTGCAGGCGCCCGATTTTGCCGCCACGGTGGCGAGTACCCATGACTTCTCCAATCACCGAGGCGACGACGTCGACCACGCCTCGGGTGACTACCTCGCCGCCTACGACGCGGCGACCGACCACGCCCTCGACGCATTCCGGGGCGAGGGCGCCTTCGAGGGCTTGGTGAAAATGCCCTTCGGAGAGCTGCCGGCAGCGGCCTTCGCGACCATCGCGACGGGCGATGCCTTCGTCCACGGCTGGGATCTCGCCAAGGCCACGGGCCAGGGGGCGGGCACCCTCGACCCTGCTCTGGCCGAGGAGCTGCTCGTCGAGGTCGAGCCGCTGCTGCCCGACGAGTTCCGCGGTGCCGACGGTGCAGCGCCCTTCGGACCGAGAGTCGAAGTCGGCGACGACGCGCCGGCCGCGGACAAGCTGGCCGGTTTCCTGGGCCGTCGAACTTGAGCCCGAAAACCTAGGAGCTCGGTCTGGGCGTGAGGACCATCAGGGGGATAATGCGCTCGGTCTTCCGCGCGATGTCTGCGAGCTGCGGATAGCGCTCAGCTGCTCTCGCAAAGAGGCGGTCGCGCTCGTCGCCGGTGGCCTCCTCCGCTACAACGTCAATCGTCTCGCTACTGACCTCGATCCTCGTGACCGGGTGCTCCTTTAGGTTGTGATACCAGGCTGGATGCTTCGGCGCTCCTCCGTTCGCGGCCCAGATGAAGTAGCGCCCATCGTCGGGCAGGTACGCGACCGGGTTGACACGGCTCACACCGGACATTGCGCCGGTGTGGTGGAGCAAGAGAAGTGGCGTTTCCTCCCACATGCCGCCGACTCGTCCGCTGTTGGCCCGGAATTCACCGATCACTTTGGCGTTGTACTCATCGGATGACTCAGCCATCGGGCTCCTCTCGTTCTCGGTGTCGCCATGGCTTTGAGGGCGAACAGCCACCCCGACCGTCTCTGACCAACTGTTCCTCGCTGTGGCGGCGCACCCCTACGAGGTCCGCAGCGTCGAACCGGTCTCAAGGAGGGTTTTGAGACTGGAAAGAACGGCAGGCCAGCCCTCAGAGATGGCTTGGAGAACGGCGCTACCGGGCTCGAACCCGTCGTGGACGACCGTGAGCTTTACGACGCCGTGCCCGACGTCCTCAATGTCGAAGGCCACCTTGGATCGGGGTTCAGCCCGCCAGGCGTCAGCGGTGGCTTCGTCCATGCCGACCTCGGCGGCCCACTCGGGCGTAATCGTGTGCCAGGTGTAGGCCAGCCGGCGGTAGGGATCGGACTCGAGGATCACCTGTTCGGGGTCGCTCACGACAAGCCCGACCTCCTCGTGCGCCATGTCGTAGGTGGAGCCCTTCTTCCAGTCCGAACGGAAGGTCTTCTCACCAGCCCTTTGGTGCCGCCAATAGCGCTTCATGAGGGCGGGGTCGGTGAGGCCCTGCCAGACCCGCTCGGGCGTGGCCTGGATGTAGATCGTGTAGGTAAAGCTCGTCATCTGGTTGATGCGTGCAGCCATTGCCTTGCCTCCAGTCGTCGAGTCGCCCCGTTGAGATGTACTGCCATCGGACATATCTACCCATGGTCGAGGTAGACCCAACCTCGCGCTGATAGGGCTGCCCCCGATACGCCAATCGGGATGGTGATCGGTCATCTCCGCACTTGCGCACCATGATTACGTCATAGAAAGCGGTCAACACACCGAGCGGAGTGAGGAGTGCTCCCAGGACAACCGTCTTGAATGAGGCAAGAGGAACGGAATCCACGGCAGTGACGACGAGACCACAACCCGCAACCTCTCGTTGCCAGCCATATGAGGTACTGATCGGACCCCATGTCGTGCAGCCTCTGCCACCACCTCGGACTCCGCCAGGTGTCTTCAAGATCGCCGGAGTCGCGTGTCGCCGATTCACCAACACAGATGCGCCATGCAGTCATGCCCTGTCCGAGTCCGCCGGGAACATGTGCTACCAACTGGTACAACTGTGACCGCCGAACCAAACCGAGCGGACATGCGTCAAATTGTTGTACGGATCTGCGCCAAAGGTGGAATGAGGATGAAGTCCCTCAGGAGATCGATTGCGTTCTTGGTGATTGGCGTTCTAGCGAGCGTCGTATGTCCTCTATCGGGAGCTTCCGCTGCAGCGTCCACCCAGCGGACCCATAGTTATGCGCTGCCGAGCGATGGGTGGAGACCCGGACAGGCTGCCATGGAAGCGTTGTCCTCGGCGCCATTTCAAGCCACACTCACTCATTCAGGAACGTGCAGCTCGGATGGATCAATCGACTATCTATGGCCTGCGGGGTACCGAGTCCGATTCCATCCGACGGTATTGCTCGATCCATCGGGCAAGGTCGTGGCGCATCAGGGCCAGTACGTCACTGTTGGCGGTGGACTCGTTGGTACCGCTTCGTGGCCAAGTGCAGCTCGCTGCTACAAGGGAGGCCAAGTGTGGGCGATTCAGGGTGCTGTCCAGGCGGGCAGACCGGGGTTGGCTCCCTGATTGTCGAAACGTGCACCCGTACAGCGGGAGGTCGGGTAGTTCAAGCAGGCACAACGGGACCTTTGGAGTCCTGGCGTCGAATTGTCGGGGGCACCTGCGGGGCCCGAGTCACTGTCCGAAAGGGGATCCGCTACGGGAAAGGTGTTCGTACTGCCCCGCCAGCGTGGGTTCACAGTTCGATCTCCGGATACAGGCGGTGGCGGGCCAGCAGATCGGCGCATCGGTTTCGGCAGGCTTGGGCGATCCGAGCATCTAAGTCGTACTTCGCTTTGGCTGTGGACGTCGCGGGTGTCGTGGCCCGTAGCGCGGTGACGATGACGTCGGCGACCTCGTCCAGCTCTTCTGGACTGAAGCCCAGCGTGGTCAGCGCCGGTGTGCCAAGTCGAATGCCTGATGTGTACCAGGCGCCGTTGGTGTCGCCTGGCACTGCGTTGCGGTTGGTCACCACGCCCGCGTCGAGCAGGGCGGCCTCGGCCTGACGGCCGGTGAGACGGAAGCTGGAAGCCACGTCCAGAAGGACAAGATGGTTGTCTGTTCCCCCGGTGACGAGATGCACGCCCCGGCGCAGCAACCCGTCGGCGAGCGCTCGGGCGTTCTCCACGATGTCCGTCGCATACGAGGCGAATGAGGGCTGGCGGGCCTCGGACAGTGCGACGGCCTTGGCTGCCATCACGTGGGGTAGTGGGCCGCCGAGGACCATCGGGCAGCCTTTGTCTACGTAGGGTGCGTATTCCTCGGTGCAGAGCACCAGCCCACCCCGAGGACCGCGCAGAGATTTGTGGGTGGTCGACGTCACCACATCGGCATGGTTGACCGGATCGAGATCACCGACCAGCACCTTTCCGGCGACCAGCCCGGCGAAGTGGGCCATGTCGACCATGAAGGTGGCCCCGACATCGTGAGCGATCTCGGCGAGAGTGGCGAAATTGGGGTTCCGGGGGTAGGCCGAGTACCCCGCCACGAGCACCAGCGGACGGAACTCCCTGGCCTGGGTTGCGATGGCGCCATAGTCGAGGAGCCCGGAGATGGGATCGACGCCGTAGCTGGTCTGGTCGAAGAGCTTTCCAGAGATGTTGGGTCGAACCCGTGGGTGAGATGCCCGCCGGCGTCGAGAGCCATACCCATCATGCGCTGCGAGTGCAGCCCGTTGCGCAGCTGATCCCAGCTGACGGAATCGAGGTCGTTCACATGATCCACTCCGGCTTCGTCGAGGAAAGGTTGCTCGACTCGGTGGGAGAGAATGGCCCAGTAGGCCACGAGGTTCGCGTCGATTCCCGAATGAGGTTGGACGTAGGCGTGCTCGGCGCCGAAGAGCGCTTTGGCGTGCTCGGTAGCCAGGGTCTCGATCCGGTCAACCATTTCGCATCCGGCATAGAAACGATGGCCGGGAATGCCCTCGGCGTACTTGTCGGAAAGCCAGTTACCCATGGCGAGCAGCACGGCCGGTGAGGCGTAATTCTCGGAGGCGACGAGCTTCAACTGGCGACGTTGCGACTCGAGCTCACCGACGATGGCCTCAGCCACATCTGGTTCGGCGGCGGAGATCACCTCCAGCGCCGATCGATAGGCCATCGTGACAGCTGGATCGGGCATCACGTGCTCCTTTGGACGACGTCGAATGTTCGCCCAGGCGCACGGCTCTCTCCGGCGTATTGCCGGCAGGTCGATCCCCGGTGGTGCTCCACCCAGACGCCAGTAACGACCCGCTACGACGATAGTCCCAACGAGCGGCGGAGAGGCAGGTACTCGCTCAAAGGATGAATTGGAGGCGCCCGTGGAACGATGAGCTTCGCTTGCTGCATCCTCCGATCTCTGTCGTGAGGTTGGCTGACTGCGTTGGCTCGCCCGATCCGACCGACCGGCCGGGGTGTCGCCGGGACGATGACACCGTACGAATGCCCTGAGGACAGCCCCACCAAAGTGAACTAGGTAACATAAATATGACACAAACGTGAACTTAGGGTAAACTGGAAGACGACGACGGTGAGGCGCTTGTCTGGGGCTGGCACGAGGATCCGTATGGAATCCATGAAGATCGCTGGGTCTCGGTGGACGGCGTGCCCACGAAACTCGTCAGGGACAGTGGTCAGGAGTCCTATGACCCGCCACCCGAAGTGACCGCACGACGAACCGCCTGACGCAATGCTCGCTCGTCCGAGGACAGTCCCCGATTGAGCTCTTGGAGCGTCAACCGCGCTGCATCCCGTGACGGAATACTTGGAGCCCATGCCCGACCTATGGCACCAAGCCTCTGAGGCAACCAAGAGATTCGGAGCACAGGCCCTAGCTATCACCGCTATCGACCGCGTACCCGGAAGCCCTGTTTGACGACATCTTGAGTCTCGCTGACACCGCTACGGGGGCGACGGTGATCGAGGTAGGAGCTGGGACCGGCATTGCAACAGAAGCGCTCGTGCAACGTGGACTGTCAGTGACAGCAATCGAACCGTCACCAGAGATGGCAGCTTTGGCACAGGCCAAGCTGGGGGATCGTGGCTCAGTCTTCGTGGGTCGCTTTGAGGACTACTCAGCCTCCGTCCAGGTGCAGTTGGTTACTGCGTTCAATGCATGGCACTGGGTGGACCCCGAAGCCGCAGTGAACCGAGTAGCACAGCTCCTCGCTCCAGGCGGTTCGATCGCACTTGTATGGACTGAAGTCGTCTCATGGGGTGAGCAGCCCTTCGAAGAGCGGTTGACCCAGATCACTGGTCATTCGTGGATCAAGCGAATGGACCACGTCGATCGCTCCATGCGTCAGATCCATGATGATCCACGGTTCGTGGAGGCCCGGGTTCTCCATCACGTCTTTGAGCGCACCCTTGACGCTTCTGCTTTCATCGAAGTGACGAGGACCTATGGCGGAGAGCGCACGGACGAGCAGTACGAAGCGATCGCAACAGCGATTACCGAGGAATTCGGTGGCTCTGTCACCAAAGTCGAGGACGCCGCCCTCTACACATGGAAACGGCGGGAGAGCTGACCCCGTATGCCGGGTGTGCGAGGTATTCGCAGAGTCTTCTCGTCCTTGAAGGCATCGATCTCCACCCGCGATGGAATGCCTCGTGGCAGTTCACACGTTGCTCAGGAGCTCCTCGAAGGACGTCGAGCTGAGGGCTTGCAACTGTCCTTGCCGTAAGGTGGGAAACGCTCGGATGTTCCCATGCCAAGAGGGGCTTACCTGGAAGGAGCACCCCATGGTGCGGAAGCAGTTGGCCAGGCTTGTCGTGGCCTCGGCGGCAGTGACGATGATGCTTGGGATCGCCGGTGCGACCATTTTGGTCCCAGCGCCGAGCGCGGGAGCAGCGGCGAGCAACTCAACGTCGAACTTCCAGTGCGCGTGCAACCCGACCTCTCCATCGTCGAGGCTGACATTGCGGGTCTGCCCTCGTGGGCAACGTCAGCCCAGAGTTGGCTGCGGTCTTCACCGCAGTGAACACCGCAGTCGCCGCCGTCCCGTGAGCGCGCCGGAGTAGAGCTGGAGACCCGGATCGAAGTGCTTCTCAAGAATGTCCGCCGAGTGGACCTTTTTGTACACATGCACGGGATCCGAATCGAGAAGTCAGGCGACCACACATACCGACTGACGGCATCCGCGGGCGGTGCAAGTCGATACTGGTCGTGTGGTAGTCGCAGAGGAAACTCAGTCCTTCCTCCCAGCCTCCTCCTTGAGCCTTAATTTGTGGTGCTGCGCAAGGATGAGTTCGTGTGTGGCGCCGTGGTTCGGAACTTCAGGGTGATGGTGCCTACAGAGGATGTAGGGCGTCCCGGCGAGTGGATGGTGGCCGATCCTCCAGCAACCCTTCGTATGACAGTTGACCTTGCGCACGCCCGTATAGACGCCGATGCCGACGGCACTGATGAGGGTGGCTTCACCAAGATCAGAGCCGAATCCGGACCAGAAGTTGTAATAGGGGTCCGGTCCACCGTGCAGGGTCCCAGTGTGGAGCGCGAACCAATGGCGCAAGGCACCGACGAAGGCGATCAGGAGCGTCAAGACCAGGATCAACAGGATCAGGCCCATCAACCACACCGCTCTGTTCCCAGAGCTATCCGGGGGAAATGCCGGCGTCGGTATGTTCGCTGACTGGTTGGTGGGGGTGAGCCCGTTTCCGCCTTGCGACGACGGGCCAGGAGAGTCGCTTGGCGGCCGAGAATCCGTGGTCTCTGTCATATCTCTCCGATTCCAGCCCCATACAAGAAGAGCGGGGAACTGTCTCCACGCGATTCTTGCCGTCGCCCGTGCCTTCGGGCGCGGATCTGACTCCCCGAGGGCGACGCTTGACAGGTTCGGGACCGGGACGTCCTACGAGTCGAAGGTCTCGAGCGCCCGCCGCCGGATCTTGCCCGCCGCGGTCCGGGGGAGGGCGTCGACCAGCACCAGCTCCTTCGGAGCGGCCCAGGGCGCGATGCTTCCGCCACCATCTGGCGGAGTTCGTCGAGGGACGGGCCGCCGGTGGGCACCACCCAGGCCACGACCCGCTCGCCCCATTCGGGATCGGGTCGCTTCCATACCGCGACCTCGGCCACGCCGGGTGCGCCGAGGACGCGCTCGACCGCGTCGGGCCAGACCTTCTCGCGCCCGTGGTGATGACGTCGGCGATGCGGCCCGAGACAACGAGCCTCCCGTCGGCGTCGAGGGACCGGCGTCGCCGGTGGCGAACCAGTCCGCGGCGCCGTCGGGTCCGAGGACCCGCCCGTCGTCGCCGTCGCGATAGCAGCGCAGCAACATGGCACCGCGCACGAGGATCTCGCCTCCGCTCGTACCATCGCGCCGCTCGGTGGCCGCTCTCGAACGACACCTCACGCGTCGAGGGCCATCCGTCGTAGATCACGCCCGAGCCCGTCTCGGTCATGCCGTACGTCGCGACACGCGTTGGGGGGCAGGACGTCGGAGGTCGGCTGCCGCCGAGGAGCACGCAGGTGAACACGGAAGGATCGAGCGCGCCGCAGGGCGGTCGCCACCAGGGAGACGTGGACACACGGCCCGAGCGTCCTGCATCCTCGACGGCCTCGGCCTCGAACCCGGGAGGACCACGAGGGGAGTCCCGGTCGAGGAGCGCCCGCGTGACGACGGAGAGCCCACCGACGTGGGCCAGCGGCAAGCAGGCCAGCCATACGTGCCGGGCCGGGTCGACGCCCAGGCGGGCCGTGGTCGCCGCGCCGAAGCGGCAACGGCGTCGTGGGTGAGCACGACACCCTTCGGGTGACCCGAAGTACCCGAGGTGGCGACGACCAAGGCGTCCCCATCTTCGACCGCGACGCCGTCCGCCAGCGGTGCTGCTCGCCGTCGGAACCGACGATCCGGGTGGGGCGCAACGCATCGAGCAGCGCCTCGCGGGGCGCTCGGGGCAGCCGGGGGTCGAGCGGAGCAGCGGCGTCGCCCGTGTCCCAAATCGGCCCGCAGAGCATCGACGAAGCCGGTGCCGCCAGGGAGGTCGAGTGCGACGAGCTCAGGCACCGGCCAGTAGCGTAGGCCGCCGTGCAGACCGTGGTCACAGGCAGTCCCCATGATCCCCTCGACGATCTCCGCCCGCTTCCCCTCCCGCGTGGGAGGCGGCGCGGTGACGTTCCACGACATCCGCTACGAGGTGGCGGAGGGGATCGCCAAGCTGACGATCTGCCGCCCCGAGCGGCGCAACGCCTTCCGGCCGCAGACGCTCTTCGAGCTGACCGACGCCTTCACGCTGGCCCGGGACGATCCCGACGTGGGCGTGATCATCCTGTGCGGCGAGGGTCCCGACGCGTTCTGCTCGGGGGGGGACCAGAAGATCCGGGGCGACGACGGCTACATCGGCGACGACGCAGTGGCCGAACGCGGGATAGGCCGTCTCAACGTGCTCGACCTGCAGATCCTCATGCGCCGGATCCCCAAGCCGATCGTGGCCATGATCGCCGGGTACGCCATCGGCGGCGGGCACATCCTGCACCTGGTGTGCGACCTGTCGATCGCGGCCGACAACGCTCGCTTCGGTCAGACCGGGCCCAAGGTCGGGAGCTTCGACGGCGGATACGGTTCCTCCATCCTGGCCCGCACCATCGGGCTCAAGCGGGCCAAGGAGGTGTGGTTCCTCTGCCGGCAGTACGACGCCGAGCAGGCCCTCGACTGGGGACTGGTCAACACGGTGGTGCCGCTGGAAGACCTTGAGCGGGAGACCGTGGCCTGGTGCCGTCAGATGCTGACGCTCTCGCCGATCGCGCTGCGCATGATCAAGGCGGGCATGAACGCCGCCGACGACGGGCTGGCCGGCGTACAGCAGCTGGCGGGTGACGCCACCATGCTCTTCTACATGACCGAGGAAGGGCAGGAGGGCCGCAACGCCTTCGTCGAGCACCGAGCCCCGGACTTCTCGCGGTTTCCCGCGGCGCCCGTGAGTCCTCCGCTCAAGTGTGGGTGGCGGCGCGCGCCCGCGGACCCTCCCCGCCGCGGTCGTCCCGGTCGTCGTCGGCTCGGCGGCGGGCTATCTCTCGAGCGGACGCCTCGTCCCCACCACGCCGCGTATCTCGAGCCTGTCATGCCGCGGTGTGCGCGACCTTCGACCGCCAGCTGTCGTGGCTGAACGCCGTCCTGGCGCTGATCGTGGCGCTGGGCATCCAGATCGGCACCAACTACGTCAACGACTACGCCGACGGGGTCCGCGGGACCGACGAGCACCGGGTCGGCCCGGTACGACTCGTGGCCGGGCGGGTTGGCGACGGTGCGAGAGGTCAAGTTCGCCGCCCTGATCGCCTTCGGTTTCGCCGCAGTGGCCGGCCTGGTCCTGGCGGCCCGGGTGACGTGGTGGCTCGTCCCGGTCGGCCTGGTGTGCGGCATCGCCGGTTGGGCGTACACGGGAGGCCCTCGGCCCTACGGATATCTCGGATTCGGCGAACTCTTCGTCTTCGTCTTCTTCGGCCTCGTGGCCACCGCGGGCTCGGCCTATGTCCAGCACGCGCCGTTCGTGATCTCGTTGGCCGGCCATCTGTTCTCGTACCAGTACGACTGGTGGTTCGTGCTCTGGGCCGGGGTACCAGTGGGCCTGCTGGCCGCCGCCCTCCTGCAGGCGAACAACCTGCGCGACATCGGCACGGACACCAAGTCTGGAAAGAAGACGTTGGCCGTACGCCTCGGAAGGCGGCGGGCTGGCCTGCTCTATTGCGTGACCCTTATGGGCGTCGCCTTCTCCATCGGCTTGCTGGCCAGCTATCGGGCCTGGGCGCTCTTGGCGTTTGCGGCGCTTCCGATGGCCATCGCCCCCCTCCGCCTGGCGCTGGGTGACCAGAAGGCCGGGCGCTGCTGCCCATGCTGGGGAGCACTTCACGTCTTCAGATCCTCGCCGGAATGCTTCTCGCGGTCGGGCTCCTTCTATGAGCGCTTCAGGGTCCCTCAGGCCCCGGCTCGTACGCCGAGCCAGTGACGCACGATCCGGGCGACCGGTTCGGGTTGGGCCAGGTGTACGGCATGCCCACCTCCCGGGACCAGGGAGGCGACGCCGTGCGGCGCCAGGCGGGCCACGCGCACGGCGTGGGCGGCGAACCGGGTGTCGTCCGACCCCGCCAGGGCCAGGACGGGAGAGGGGAGTGTCGGGAGGCGATCCCACAACGGCTCCATGGTGCCCGTCCCGCACAGCCTCAGGCTGGAAGCCAGGCCTTCCGCGGTGTTGCGGAGCCGCTCCGACCGCTGTGCCGCGTTGCTGGACTCCAGCCGATCGAAGAGCGGCCCGCCCAGCCAGGAGTCGACGAAGTCCTCGACGTCACCCGATGCCTCGAGATCGTCGGCCATGGCGTCGTCGGACCGACGCCGGCGCTCGCGGTCCGCTGTGTCCTCAATGCCTGCGGTCACACCGATGAACACCACGCAGCGCAGGGGCAGATCGGTACCGAGCGCCACGTGCAGAGCAACCCGGGCACCGAGCGAATAGCCGAGCAGGGCGCATGGGCTCGTCGCCGACCACGGAGCGCACCGCTTCGGCCACGAGGCCGGCCGTCGTCGGCAGGTCGGCCCGCACGGCCCGATTCCCCGTGTCCCGGAAGATCGACCGCGACCAGCGTGTGCGACTCGGCCAGGCGATCTCCGAACGGGCCCCAGAGCCGACCCGTCTGGGTGAACCCGTGCAAGAGGACCAGCGGCGGCCCCGAGCCGCGCACCTCGACATGGAGTGGCACGCCGGATGAGCGTACAGGCCACCTTCAGTGCCACCCTGGTCGACGAGTGGGTCCGGCTCGGGGTCACCGATGCGGTCGTCTGTGCCGGATCGCGTTCGACGCCGCTGGCGCTGCCTCTCGCCGAACGGCTCCGGGTCCACGTCCGCCTCGACGAGCGCAGCGCAGGCTTCTTCGCCCTGGGGTTGGCGATGGCGACCGGCAGGCCCACCGTCATCTGCGTGACGAGCGGCACGGCCGCGGCCGAACTGCACCCCGCTGTGGTGGAGGCGCACCACGCCCGGGTGCCGCTCATCGTGTGCACGGCGGACCGACCGCCCGAGCTGCAACACACCGGAGCATCGCAGACCATCGAGCAGAACGGCCTGTTCGCCGCGTCGACACGCTGGGCCTTCTCCCCCGGGGTGCCCGCCGAGGGCCAAGAGGAGACGTGGCGGCCCCTGGCCGTGCGGGCCTTCGAGGAGGCGGTGCACGGGGCCGCCGGCCCGGGTCCGGTACACCTCAATCTGGAGTTCCGGGAGCCTCTGACCGGGACCGCGGCGGCCCTTCCGGCACGCCACGGTCCGACGGTCGTGGTCCCCACCGGCAGCACGCCGCGACCCGTCGACTGGTGCCTCTCCGTGGGCGGGGGATGATCATCGCCGGCGGCCTTGGCGCAGCGGGCGGACCCCGCCGGCGTGGCTCGGCTGGCCGACACCTGGGATGGCCCGTGCTGGCGGACCCGCTGTCAGGGAGCAGGTTCGACGGGCACGATCGCCGCGGCCGATGCCATCGTCCGCACGGAGCCCCCGCTGCCCGAATGCGTCGTGCTGCTCGGGGCGCCCTGGCTTTCTCGAGCACTGGGCGACGTACGTCTCCGGTGCGGCCGCGGGGCGCACGGATCATCGTCGTGGATCCGCTGCGGCAGTGGGCCGATCCGCTGCGGGTGGCGACCGAGTTCCACCAATGCGACACCGACGGGTGGCTCGACGCCGCCATCGCCACGGCGACTCCTTCCGATCCGCAGTGGCTGGACTCCTGGCGGTAGCGGGAAATGAGGCGCAGGCCGCCATCGCCGAGGTCCTCGGGACCGAGCTCAGCGAACCGCTCGTGGCGCGCCGTGCACCGCCATGCGGCGGAGACGGGTGCGACCCTCGTGGTGGCGGCTTCCATGCCGATCCGGGACCTGGAGTGGTACGCGGAGGCCTCACGGGGCCGCCGAGGGTTCTCGCCAACCGGGGAGTGAACGGGATCGACGGCGTCGTTTCGACCGCACTGGGGGTGGCCGCCTCGGAGACGAGGCCCGGTGTCCGCACCGTCGCGCTGCTCGGGGACCTGGCATTCCTCCACGACGTCTCGGGGCTGGTCAACCTCCCGGAGTTCCCTGCACCTTCGTGGTGCTCGACAACGGCGGGGGAGGGATCTTCTCGTTCCTTCCCCAGGCGGCGTCGGTCGAGCCGGCCGTGTTCGAGCAGCTCTTCGGCACCCCACCGACCAGCGACATCAGCGAGGTCGCGCGCGGGTTCGGGTTGGCGGTCCATGACGTCTCGGCACGCTTCGCAGCTCGAATCGGTACTGGCCGCGCCGGCGCCGACGCCAGCGCTCGTGCGAGTCCGCGTGCCCGGCCGCGCGCAGAATGTTGCGTTGCACGATGCGATCAACCAGGCGGTCCGTCTCGCGCTGCAGTGAGGGTCGGGGAAGGCATCGAGGTCGAACGCCGACCCGTCGGGCTCTGGAAGATCAGCTCTGCGTTGGCGTTGCCCGAGATCTTCCATCGCATCTCGTGGACGCAGCGATGGTGGTGATCGCAGAGCTCGACAAGATTGTCGAGGTCGGTCTTACCGCCATCGACCCAGTGCCGGATGTGGTGTACGTCGGTGAACTCGGTGTGCGTGCAGCCGGGGAACCGGCACCCCTTGTCACGACGCCTGATCTCCAGCCGCTGGGGATCACTGGGGTCCCGGCGAGTCCGCCCGAGATTGAGGCTGCGGCCATCGGTCCCGTCGGCAGAGACGAGGACTTGGCGTCGCACGCGAGCCTGCGGGCGACTTCTCGGGACGACCGGCCCCAGGACGTCGAGTTCCGCGCCGCCCTCGCCCCCGGCCAGGAAGTTCAAGTCGGCGTGCACGACGACGGTGGGGCGGTTGCGCCGTGCCCCGCCCGCTTGCGCCGGGCCGGTCGCAACGTTGCGTGGCTTCCCGGGCCGCCGACGTCGCTCTGCAGACGGAGACGAGGGCATCGGCCATCCGCTGATCGAAAGGCGTTCGGTCACGACCGCCGCCACGGGCCCGCGCACGAGAGAGCTCCTTGACGACGGCGTACTGGTCCTCGGGCAGCGTTCCGCTCAGGGTTCGACGTCGATCGTCGAAGCGGAGGAACCGCCGGGTGTAAAAGCCGGTCGACCGTTCGTCGGGCTGGTCCCGCGTGGCCAACGCGAGCTCGCGGACCTGCTTCGCCGACCAGCGTGCCGCCTGTTCGGCCAGCTGGGCATCCGTTTCGGGCTTGGCCACTTCGACGAGTGGCTTGACCTGGTCGAAGGAGAGCTTTCCCTGCGACAGGGCATCGGCGATCTTGGGCAGGGAAGGGAGCTTGGCAGCCGCCGTGACCCATTCGCGGCGGTGGCGGCGGAGACGCTGCACCGCTGGACGAGCCAGGCCACCATGGAGGTCGCGCCGTCGACACGCCAGGCCCGCCGGCGGTCCAGTTCGGCCACCGCCGCCAGGAGTTGGCTCTGGTGCGCCGAGATGGCCCGATGATGCTGGGCGACGCTCGAGACCAGCGTCTCGGTTCGCCGCGACACCGAGCCCGGGCGGGGTCCATCTTTGAGGAGGGCTGGTGCCATGCAGACAGTGAACGGTCGCGGTACGGCAGGCGAGCGGGACCTTGAGACGCGAATGGGCGCGCACACCCTGTTCCAGACCCCGCAACCCTCCGAAACCCCGATCCCGGGCTGGTCAGCGGTTCCTGTCAGCGGTACCGGTCGGCCGGCACCCACTCTCCGTGGCTGCGCACGGGCAGTCGTGCCGGCAGCTGGATGACCGCCTCCGGGGGGCGCCGGCCCAATGAGGAGGCGTCGAGGACGTAGAGGTCGGTTCCGCCGCGGTTGGCATCATCGACAATCGTCAGCAGCCAGCCTTCGTCGTCGCTGTGGCCGTCGACCGATCGGACGAACAAGGGCTCGCTGGGCGTGCGTCCGGGACCGGGACTCCACGACGCCACCTCGTCGCGGGCCAGGTCGAACTTGAACAGCCCGATCGGCGAGGCCTCTCTTGTCCAAGGGTCCGGATGGCCCCGTGCAGTCCCCGACGCCGGGGGAATCTCCAGCCAAACGGTCTCGAGGGTGTAGCCGTAGCGGAAGTAGGCGCCCTCACAGAACGCGTCCAGCCGTGGATACTCCACGGACCGCTCGTCCAGCTGTGTGCGCTCGACCCGATTGCCGTCAATCCGCCAGCGCTCCAGCACGCCGAGCGTCCCGCCGACGCCGGAGAGGGCCAAGCCGGCCGGGCCGACGACCGAGACCGCCTCGTCGACGGGCTGGCCCGCTTCGGGCACGCCGTAACAGCAGACGTACACGACGATGGCCCCACCAGGTTCGTCGTAGGCACCGAGCACGTGCGTCACGAGGCACGGGTCGAGTCGGATCCAGCGCGCCGTTGCCGCCGCGGCACCTTCACCGCGACGAGGCAGTACGCCGATCCACCCTTCGGCGCCCGGGATCCACCCGAAGGGCACGGCGCTGCCGCCACCGTGTCCCGCCGGCAGCCGGGTCGTCGGCGACTCGATGAACACCACGTGCTCCGCGGTGACGCCGATGTCGTGCTGCCAGGTGGCCCGCTCCAGCTCTACCGATTGGGCCGATCGCAGCGCACCGGCCGCATCCCACTCGCCCACGCGCAGGAAGATGCCCTCGCCGTCATCGGTGCGCACCCCTGCACCGTCGTCACCGGCGCCCTCGTCGACGCCGAAGAGGACCCGGCCGCCGTCGGCGGCCAATCGGTGGGAATGCGATGCGATCGGGACGGTCAAGCCGCCGGCGAACTCCTCTGGCTCCAAGAACCGCGAGTACTGCGACGGAATCCCCGTCTCGGGGAGGGCCAGGAGCGATCCGGCGTGCCAGAATACGCCGGCATCGGCCTCCGACTCCTGGCGCCGGTACCAGACCGCCTGGCCGTCGCGGATCTCCACGGCATGGAGCGCCCCCGCCGCTCCGCCACCGCCACTCTCGTCTCCGTCTCCGCCACTCTCCCCACCCACCTCGTCATCGCCCTCTCCTGCATCCCCGAAACCCGCATCCGCAACTGCATCCGCACCCGCTTCCCGAGACCCCCACGGCCACGCCGGCCCCACCCGGAACAAGGTTCCCTGCAGCTCCGGCGGAAGCGAGCCCGACATAGGGAGGGGCAGCGCCCCGTGGTCCGCTCCGATCACGGGGACGACCGGACTTCCCGAGAGCGACCACGACGACCGAGGACGAGGGGACCCATGAGGCCGATCAACCTACCTGCGTATGGCAAAGTCGAGGCATGCCCACGCTCTCGGAGGACCTCACCTTCCGCGGCCTGATCCACCAGGTGACCGACCCGGATCTCCTCGAGCGCTTCGACCAGCCCGGGCTTACGGTCTACGCCGGCTTCGACCCGTCCGCCGACAGCCTCCACGTGGGGAGCCTCATGCAGCTGTGCACGCTGCGCCGGTTCCAGGACGCCGGCCACCGGACGATCTCGCTAGCCGGCGGCGGTACGGGCATGATCGGGGACCCCGGTGGCAAGCAGGACGAGCGCCAGCTGCTCGATCTGCCGACCATCGAGGGCTACGTCGAGGCGATCCGCCCCCAGCTGGGCCAGTTCCTCGACCTGGCCGATGGCCGCGCTCTCCTGCTCAACAACGCCGACTGGCTCGGCTCGCTCTCCACCCTCGAGTACCTGCGCGACGTGGGCAAGCACTTCACGGTGAACCAGATGGTCGCCAAGGAATCGGTCAAGAGCCGCTTCGACCGTCCGGATCAGGGGATCTCCTACACGGAGTTCAGCTACATGTTGCTGCAGGCCTACGACTTCCTGCGGCTCCACCTCGACCACGGTTGCGACGTGCAGTTCGGCGGCAGCGACCAGTGGGGCAACATCACCATGGGCGTCGACTACATCCGCCGCGTCTGCGGCGACGAGGTGTGGGGCTTCACCACGCCGCTGATCGTGAAGGCGGACGGGACCAAGTACGGCAAGACCGAGTCGGGCACCGTCTGGCTGGACCCGGGGCGGACCAGTCCGTTCGCCATGTACCAGTTCTTTCTCAATACGTCCGACGAGCAGGTGGGTGAGCTGGTCCGGTTCCTGACCTTCATCGAGCACGACCGGATCGACGAGCTGGACCGTCTGACGGCGGAGCAGCCCCAGCGACGTGACGCGGCAGAGAGCGTTGGCCCGGGCCGTCACCGGTCTCGTCCACGGTGACGCCGAGGTGGCCAAGTGCGAAGAGGCCTCGGCCGCCCTTTTCGGGGAGGAGATCGCGGGCCTCAGTGAGGAGATGCTGCTCGCTGTGACCGAGGATGCACCCACCACGGACATCCCGCGGCCGGAGCTCCTCCATGGCCTCACGCTCGCCGACCTCTTCGAGCGCAGCGGCCTGGTCAAGTCCAAGAAGGAGGCGCGCCGCACCGTCGGGCAGGGCGGCGCGTACGTCAACAACCTCCGCCAGACCGACGACGGGCGCACCTTCGTGCCCGGCGATCTGCTCCACGACCGGTATCTCGTGCTCCGCAAAGGCCGCAAAGAGGTCCACATCGTCAAGGCCGTATGAGGCGCCGTTTCCTCGTCCCGTCTCTCGTGCTCGTGACCGGATGTGCCCTTACCCTCACCTCGTGTGCGGGCGCCGATCAGGAGGGCTCGCCGGCGCATCGCATGTCGGTCTGGGTCAGCGGTACCTCGCTGGGCGAGGACATCGGGACCCTCGTGGCGGACAACGCCCGGGTCCCCAAGGACGTGGCCAACGGCACGGGCGCCGTGCACGCCGCGTGCTCGACATTGCTCAACGACTCCGAGATGGCGAATTCGAGCCTGCCCTCGCCCGACCCCGACGTGACCGAACTGCTGACGAAGGCCTATGGGCTCGAGGGCACGGCGGCGAACCAGTGCTTCGACGCCGGCGCCACGAATCAGAAGCTCCTGGCCGAGTCCCAGCGCAACGGGGTCAAGGCGGAGGCGCTCTACCAGGAGGCGTTGCAACGCATCCGCGTCGTCGACGGGCAGGTGCCGGTGACGACGACGACCGCAGGCAACACCGGGAACTCGGGCATCGGCGGCATCTTCGGATGAGTCCCGACCCCGACGAGTTCGACCGCCACCGGCGCCGGGTCCTGTGGGCGATGCCGACGGGCCTCTACCTGATCGGTAGCCGCCACGGCGACGACGTGAACCTCATGACGGCCAACCTCGTGGTGCAAGTCTGCATGGAGCCCAAGCTCGTCGGCGTGGCGCTCGAAGCGGAGTCGGTGACGGCCCGCCTGGTGGCGGCGGGAGGCGGATTTACCCTGTCGCTCCTCGCCCGCACCGACCGCGACGTGGTGCGCCGCTTCGTGAAACCGGTCAAGGAGGTCGAGCGCGCCCCTGACGGGGCTGTCCTCGCTTTGTCAGGTCAACCCGTCACCGAGGTCGGACCGGATCGCCGTCCGGCATTGGCGTCGGCCGCGGGCTACCTGGACTGCCGCCTGACTCACACCGAGCCTCTCGGCAGCCACACCTGGTGCATCGGGGAGGTCATCGCGGTGAGCGGTGAGCCCACAGAGGTGTTGCGCATGGAGGACACCCGCATGCACTACGGCGGCTGACCACCCAGCCCCGCCGGCCTCGCCGCGACTCAGGCCGAGGCGTCCCCGCCCGCGTCCGGCCGGGGCCGCAGGTCGATGCGCAGCGTCAAGATCCCGTCGACCAAGTCGGCCTCGGCGTCACCGATCATGGCGAAGTCCGAGAAGTCCCGTTGGGCCTGCTCCCGGAAGCGTTGGCGCTCGGGCCCCTCTACCGGCGGCATCCCGCGCGTGCGGACGGCCTCGGCCCGGGCCCGGAACCGGGCAACCATCTCCTGCGGGTCGAACCCGGGCATGGCGGTCAGCGTAGAGGGTGCACGGGTCGACGAGCGACCTGACTGAGCACCACCGGCACGCCCGCCGAGACCCACGACGAGTGCGTCCCCGTCGCTGTGCACCCCTCCTGACCTGCGGCCGGGCAGGGACGCTGCGCGCAACCACTACAATGGCCAGACGGTCGACCTGGCCCGTACGGTCCGGCCGTAAGGGGGCGGGACGCCAACATGCGGACCGGGTCTGACAAGGAGTTCTCGTGAAAAAGGGACGCCATCGGCGCTTCGAGGAAGCGCGCAGTCTGAAGCGATCGTCGACCGAGTCGACAGGGCGTTGTGCCGAGTGTGGGGCAGAGCCCGATGACGTCCACGCGTCATGGTGCCTGGCCGAAGAGGACAAGTACGACCGCATCCTCGGTTCGATGCCGACCAGTGCCGTGGCCGACGACGACCCGTTGAACGACTAACTGGCAGCCTCGTCGCCCACACGGCTGCGCACGGCCGGATGGGGGAGTGCCACACCCTTCGTCCGTAGCCGGTCACGCTCTTCGACCAATTCGACGAAGTGGTCGTAGGCCTTGGGACCTACCATCGCCGTGAGCTCGGGCCGCATCTCCTTGTAGACCGGCTTGTTCCCGACGAAGGCGTCGGGTGATTCGGTGCACCACCAATGGAACTCGCGTCCGCCCTTGCCCCAGTGCCGGCGGTCCCACTGCCGGATGACCGACGTCACGTGTCCCTCGTCGTCATCGACCGCATCCTCGCGGCGCAGGGGTAGCTGCCAGCACACCTCCGGCTTGAGGGTCATGTGGTCGACGCCCCGCTTCATGGCCGCAATGTGGAAAGCGCACCCGACGCCGCCGGCGAACCCGGGCTTGTTGAGGAAGATGCAGGCATCGTCGACCAGACGGGTGACCGTCTCGCCGCTCTTGTTCTCGTGGATGACGTTCTTCTTGGTCCCGTGGTTCTGCCACTCGTCCGCGGTCAGGGTGGCAGCTGCCTTCTCGACCCTCCGCGCGTCCTTCTTGTTGACGAGGTGGGCGCCGTAGCTGCAGCAGCCCTGCACGAGCTCGGGCGCGGGGCCCGTGAGCACGCCCTGGCACCCGTTGCCGAAAATACAGGTCCAGTTACTCGTCAAGAACGTGGCGTCGAAGACCCACGTCCGCTCCTCCTCGTCGTCCTCGAAGCTGATCCACTCATGTGCGTCGGTCGGTGTCATGGCCACGGTTTCGCACGTTACAGCGCGCGCCAGGGGTCCCTGCATTGTCGGCTTCGTCCGATTTCGGTGAGGCCGCCCCGCGCTGTCACACCGACCCGGCGGCGGGGGCCGGACCGGTTCCCTCAGACCGACCCGACCCGAGCCACCTGGTGTCGCTCAGGCCGGCGGCGCGGATCCGAGGTGCTGAATCCCGACGATGGGCCCGTTGAGCTTCTTGCCCGGAATGGCGGTGTAGATCGAGCCCAAGAAGGGGGCGTCGCCGTAATTGAAGACCCCGCCGTCCGCTCCCACCTCCCAGTACCCGTTGCCCGAATGGGTCACGGCGATGCCGACGATGGGGGAGACGAGGGACTGGCCCGCATTGAGCGAGCCGGGCACCGAGCCGTAGAAGCCCATCTTGTAGTTGAAGACCCCGCCGTCGGAGGCGACGAGGACATAGCCCTGGCCGCTCGCTGCCGCTGCGATGCCCACGACGGGGGCATTGATGTGGACGCCGCCGAGGCCGCCTTCATAGAGGGCGTCGCCCTCGGCGTAGACGTCGCCGAACTGGTCGACCAGCCAGGCCCCTTGGCCCGAGTCGTCCGACGCCATGCCGACGATGTGCGCACCGGGGGGCAGGGACAGCGCCGGCAGCGCTGGCACCGAGCCGAAGTTGTAGATCTTGCCGTTCTGGGCCACCAGCCAGTAGCCCGTCTCGGCGGTCGGTGCCGCGATGGCGGCGATGGGCGAGGGCAGGCTCTGGCCGCCCAAAGAGCCGTAGAAGTTCGCCCCGCCGAGCGCGAAGACCCCGCCGTCGGAGCCCACCATGACGTAGCCGTTGGGCCCCGGCGAGTTGGCCAGGCCCACGATGGGGGCGTTGAGGTGGTTGTTGGCCAGCGACCCGTTGAAGTTCAGTCCGAAGTCGAAAATCCCACCCTCGTCGGCCACCAGGCGGTAGCCGTTCGGGTTGTACGCCGGTGGTGGAGTCGGTGCCACCTCGACGGATCCGATGGTGCACGAGCCGTCGGTGCCCTGGCCGCGGGCTTCGCCGCGCTGGTCGGTCGTCACCCCGGTCCCGGTGCACGTCGCCGAGGGGATGGCGCCGATGGCCGGGCTCCCGGTCCCGGGCTCCTCTGTGGCCGTCGGCCCTCCGTTGTTCCCGAGCGAGCCCAGCTGCGGGTTCTGCCCGATGATGTCGGTCGACGCCGGCGTGCCACAGCTCGAGTCGTCGATCAGGTTGTAGCCGAGAGACCGCAGGGTGCCCCCGTCGGTGAAGGTGCAATTGAGTCCCTCCACACCTCCGGACACGCCATTGGCCACGATGCTCTCGCCGATGGCGAGAGTGGATTCGTCATCCGTGTTGATGTTGCCCCCTCCTTCTCCGGCGCTGTTGCCCGAGATGGTGTCGAAGAGGAATGTCGTGTCCGTGCCACTTTGCGCACTGTCGCAGCCGGTGCCGAAGTAGGCTCCGCCCAGCAACGTTGCCGAGTTGTTGGCGATGGTGTCGTTGGTCAGCGTCAGCGGATTGCAGAAGTCGGACACGATCCCACCGCCGTCGCCCACGAACTCGGTGACACCGATCGCCTCGGTCACCGCGTTGCTGCTGATGCTCGAGTGCGTGATGGAGGTCGTGCCGCCGTCGAGCAGGACGCCTCCGGCGCCCTCCGTCACGTGGTTGGAACTGATGTCCGCCTGCGAGACGTTGACCGTCCCGCTGAAGACTGCGATCCCACCGCCGCCGTAGGCGTTGTTGGAGTCGAGTGAGCCACCGGTGAAGGTGACGGTCCCTTCTCCGCTGACATCGAGTCCACCTCCGTAGGCGGTGTCCCCACTCACCCAGATGGCGGTGTTGTCGTTGACCGTGGCGTCGGTGAATGTGTTGGTGCCGTCGTCGATGTAGATGCCGCCACCGGAACCGTTGTCCGTGGCCGCCAGTCCCGCCGTGTTGTTTTCGATGGTCTCATCGGTGAACGAGTTCGTACCGTCGTCGATGTAGAACCCGCCACCCCCGCTGATCGCGGTGTTGGTATCGGTGGTATCACCGCTGAATGTGTTGGTGCCGTCGTCGACGTAGATGCCGCCACCGAACCCGTTGCCGGTCGCCTGGTTCCCGGTGACCGTGTTGCCGCTGAACGTGTTGTTGCCGTCGTCGACGTAGAAGCCACCTCCCTCCCCTTCGTCGGTCGCCGTGTTGTCGTTCACCGTCTCGTCGGTGAAGGTGTTGGTGCCCTGAAGGACGTAGAAGCCGCCGCCTTCGCCGCTTGCGTCGGTTGCCTCGTTCCCGGTGACGGACTGGCCGCTGAAGGTATTGGTCCCGTCGTCGATGTAGACGCCACCACCCTCCCCGTCGTCATCGGCCACGTTGCTCGAGATGCTGCCGCCGGTGAACGTGTTGGTCCCGCCATGGATGTACACGCCGCCGCCCTGGTCGTCGGTGGCCGTGTTCCCTGTGATCGCGTCGTCGGTGAACGTGTTCGTCCCGGACTCGATGAAGACACCTCCGCCGGAGTCGGCGGTGTTGTCGCTGACGGTGTCGTGGGAGAAGGTCGGGTCGGCTTCTGCGGCGTAGACGCCGCCCCCGTCGATGGCCGAATTGCCTTGGGTCGAACTGGTACCGCCGAACGTGACGCCCGACACGGTGCCCTGACCCTGCTCGAGTGCCAGGCCACCGCCATTGTCGGAGGCAGAGTTGCCGTCGATCTCGCCGCTCCCGCCGATGGTGCCACCCGTGATCGCCACGGTGCCCGCCGCGGCGTAGACCCCGCCCCCGTCGCCGCCCGTGGCCGAGTTGTCGCTGATGGCGTCGCTCGTCAGCGTCATGGCGGGGGCAGGTGACTCCTCGATGGCCGATTGTTCCTGAGCGATCCCGCCACCGCTGCCCGTGGTGGTGTTGGCGGTGACAGTGGAGTTGCGGAGCTGAAGGTTCCCCTCGTTGAGGATGCCGCCGCCGTCGCTCCCAGTGTTGTCACCGTCCTCGATCGTGACCCCCGAGATGACGGCTGTCGTGTCCCCGTCGACTTGGAAGACGTTGATGTCGGTCCCGGAATCGGTCCCCTCGTCCGCCAGGATCACCCCGTTGGCCGCGTTTGTTCCGGTGTAGGTGATGGTCAGGGTGTTCGGGTTCCCGGCGCCACTCCCGATTGTGAGGTTCAGGTTGTTCGAATCGACGTTGTAGAAGTCCTGTGAGGGTGTGAGCATTGACGGGTCGGGCAGGTCGATCGTCATGTCCGAATCAGCGTTGTTGAAGGCATCGATGGCGGAGCGCAGCGTGCAGTCGCCCTCCGTCGCCGCGGTGCAATTCCCCGGAGCCAGGGTGCCGCTGTCGACGGGGTCGTTCACCGTGATGGTCGTCGTCGCCCCCGCGGGCCCCTCGCCGAGGGCTTCGATCCCCACCCCCACCCCGGTGCCGAGAATCAACGAGACGAGGGCCAGCCCCGCTCCGAAACGACCGACGGACAGTCTCATGGGCCCTAACCTCCGTTGTGTACTCGGTGTCTCCGATGTCTGCGGGTGACGGTACTCGTCTCCCTACGCCGGCGCCATGGGCATTTCACCTGCGTACAACCCATGGCTGCGGCGCCCGCGCCCGTCGGGTCCCGTCAGGCTCGGGCTGGCAACCGAGGGCGAGGGGCGAGGGGCCGTCGCACGGGCGACAGGCCGTACACTGGACCGCATGGCCACTACTGCCGAGGATCTCCAGACCACCACCCCCGTCGTCACACTGACGCCCGAGGCGCACAAGATTGTGCGCGACGCCATCGGGCAGGAGCCCGACCCGGCGAGCCTCGCCCTCTGGCTCGAGGTGCGGGGGGTGCAGGAGGGGTCCTTCGTCTACGACCTCTACTTCCAGGCCGTCGCCGACTCCGACGAGGGTGACGCCCGCCACACCCAGGACGAGCTCGAAGTCGTCATCCCGTCCGGCAGTATCGACCGCCTCCGCGGCGCCCGGCTCGAGTGGTCCGAGGCCGACGGTGGTGGTCTCGTGCTGGTCAACCCGAACACGCCGACGCCCGAGGAGGCCTCGCCCAGCGTCCCGCCCGAAATCCTCGCCAAGGGCATCACAGGTCCGCTCGCCCTCCGGGTGGTGGCCGTGTTGGAGCAGGCGGTCAACCCGTCCATTGCCAGCCACGGCGGCCGGGCCGACCTGGTGGCGCTCGACGAAGAGGAGGGGACGGCCTACCTCCGGCTGTCCGGCGGCTGCCAGGGTTGCGCCATGTCGCAGATGACGCTCCGCCAGGGGATCGAGACCACCCTGCTCGAAGAGGTGCCCGAGCTCACCCGCGTGGCCGACGTGACCGATCACGGCAGCGGGGACAACCCCTTCTACAGCTGAGGAATTGGGTCCCCGAGGCCCCGGGGCGGCGTTGGCCGTCCGGTAGCGTTGCTGTGTGCTGCGCTTTCTGACCGCCGGAGAATCTCACGGTCGCGCTCTGGTCGTCATCGTGGAGGGTCTGCCCGCGGGGCTGCCCGTCGAGGCCTCCGACATCGCGGCCGAGCTGGCCCGCCGCCGGCTGGGCTACGGACGGGGCCCCCGGATGCGCTTCGAGGCCGACGAGATCACCCTGCTCGCCGGCATCCGGCACGGGCGCACTCTGGGATCGCCGGTGGCCATCGAGATCGCCAACACCGAGTGGCCGAAGTGGACCGAGGAGATGTCCCCCGAGCCCGGCGCTCCTTCCAAGGTCCTGACGCAACCGCGTCCGGGCCACGCCGACCTGCCGGGCATGCTCAAGTACGGCTTCGAGGACGCACGCGACGTGCTCGAACGGGCCTCGGCCCGCGAGACGGCCGCCCGGGTGGCCGCCGGCACGCTCGCCAAGCTGCTGCTGACCCACCTCGGGGTCTCCATCGTGAGCCACATCGTGGCGCTGGGCGAGGCCGCCACCCCTGCCGACAGCCCCAGGCCCGGCCCGGCCGACCTCGACAAGGTGGACGAGAGCGCGGTGCGCTGCTTCGACCCGGCGGGGGAGAAGGCGATGGTCGCCGCCGTGAAGGCGGCGGCCAAGGCGGGGGACTCCCTCGGTGGCGTCGCCGAGGTCCTCGCCTACGGCGTGCCGGTCGGGCTCGGCAGCCACGTGCACTGGGACCGCAAACTCGATGCAAATCTGGCCCAGGCGCTGATGTCGATCCAGGCGGTCAAGGCCGTCGAGATCGGGGAGGGCTGGGAGAACGCGGGGCGCCGGGGCTCTGAAGCCCATGACGCCATCCGCTACGACGAGGTTGAGGGCTACGTGCGGCCCACGGACCGCGCCGGCGGGATCGAGGGCGGTATCTCCAACGGCGCGCTGCTGGTGGCCCGTGTGGCCATGAAGCCGCTCGCCACGCTCAACAAGCCCGTGCTCGAGACGGTCGACGTCGTGACCAAGGAATCGACGGTGAGCTTCCGCGAGCGCACCGACGTCACCGCCGTGCCGGCCATGGGCGTCGTGGCCGAGTCGATGATGGCGCTCGTGCTCGCCACCGAGTCGCTGCGCAAATTCGGTGGGGACTCGCTCGCCGAAGTCGTGCGCAACCGAGACGGCTTCGTGGCCTCGCTCGGCACGACGCCGTCGTCCGCCGTGGACAACCCGGTGTCGGCCGCGGGTCCGGACACCGCCGCGGGATGACCCCCCGCATCCTGCTCGTCGGGATGATGGGCGCCGGCAAGACCACCACCGGGCAGCTCCTGGCCGCCCGCCTCGGTTGGGACTATCGGGATTCCGACGCCGACGTCGAGATGGCCACCGGGTGCACCGTGCCCGAGCTCTTCGCCCGCGACGGAGAGGCGGCGTTCCGACGGGCGGAGGCAACGGTGCTCGGCGCCGCCTGTGCCGACAAGAAGCCGTCCGTGGTCTCGGTGGCCGGTGGCGCAGTACTGAGCGCCGAGAACCGCCGGCTCATCGCGGCGAGCGGGCTCGTCGTCTGGCTCCGGGCGCGGCCCGAGACGCTGGCCGCCCGGGTGGGTGACGGCGCCGGCCGCCCGCTGCTCGGTGACGACCCCGCTGCGGCCCTGGCACGCCTCAACACGGTGCGCGCCCCGCTCTACGCCGAGGTGGCCGACATCGTGATCGACGTCGACGACCTCACCCCCGGTGCGATCGCCGATCGCATTATCGATGCCATGGACGTCAGCTCCGGCACCCCGACCGCCCCGACCAGCGCCGAATAGCCGAGGAAGCGAGACGCTGTGCACGCCCTCTCCGTCGACCTGTCCGACCGCTCCTACCCGGTGCTCGTCGGCCCCGGGGCCCGCCACGAGACCGCGCGCTTCGTGCCGGCCACCGCCAGAGCGGCCGTGATCGTCACGCAGCAGTCGATCATGGACGCCGGCTGGGTCGAGGGGCTCGACCCCGGCGTGCCCTTCGAGGTGTGCGTCATCCCCGACGGCGAGGACGCCAAGACGCTCGCCACCGTCGAGGTGCTGGCCCGCTCCTTCGCCAACGCCGGCCTGTCGAGAGCGGACGTCGTCGTCGCCGTCGGGGGCGGCATCGTGACCGACGTCGCCGGCTTTGCCGCGGCGACCTACCACCGGGGCACGGCGTACCTGAATGTCGCCACCTCGCTGCTGGCCCAGGTCGACGCCGCCATCGGCGGCAAGACCGGCGTCAACCTGCCGGAGGGCAAGAACCTCGTCGGCGCGTTCTGGCAACCCGACGCCGTGCTGTGCGACACCGAGACCCTCTCGACCCTCCCGCCCCGCGAGTGGGCCTGCGGCCGGGGCGAGATCGCCAAGTACGCCTTCCTCGGCGACGCCCCCACGGCGGACCAGCCGATCGAGGAGCAGGTGGCGCGCTGCGCCGGCATCAAGGCGGCGGTGGTGGGGGAGGACGAGCGCGAGGGCGGCCGCCGCATCATCCTCAACTACGGCCACACCCTGGCCCACGCGCTCGAGGGGGCCGCTCAGGCCGGCCACCCCGATTGGGATCTGCGCCACGGTGAGGCGGTGGCGATCGGGGTCCTGTTCGCCGCGCTGCTGGCGGAGCGGCTCGGGCGCATCGACGCGGACCGGGTGGCCGAGCACCGCAGGATCCTCGGCAGCTTCGATCTGCCCACGGACCTCCCGCCGGGCGCCGAGGCAAAGGAGCTCGTGGCCTTCATGGGACGGGACAAGAAGGCGCAGCAGGATCTGACGTTCGTGCTGGACGGGCCCGACGGCGTGGAGGCGGTGCGCGGCGTGGCTGTGCCCGACGTGGTCGCTACCCTGGCTTCCATGGGTGCCCGCACATGAGCCTCGTCCTCCTCCTGTCGGGACCCAATCTCAACCTGCTCGGCGAGCGGGAGACGGCCGTCTACGGGACCGACACGCTGGCGGACCACGTCGCCACGGCCGAGAGAGCGGCGGCGCGCCACGGCCTCGAGCTCGAGCACCTGCAGTCGAACCACGAGGGTGACCTCGTCGAGGCGGTCCACGCCGCCCGCGGCCGGGCCGACGCGCTGGTCATCAACGCCGGCGCGCTGAGCCACACGTCGTGGTCGCTCCACGACGCCGTGGCCGCCTTCGACGGCCCCGTCATCGAGCTGCACCTCTCCAATCCCGCCGCCCGGGAGCCCTTCCGGCACACCTCGGTGCTGGCGCCCGTGGCGTCGGGGGTCATCGCGGGCTTCGGCGGGCTGGGCTACGAGCTCGCCGTCGATGCCGCGGCCGCTCTACTGAAGGGATCCTGAACCATGACGACCACCGCTCGCGCCAACCCGTACTCGCCGGCCACGGCGCCACTCCCCGAGATCACGGTGACCGGCCGCCTCGACCGCCTGCGCGCCGCGTTCGACGAGCACGAGATCGACGCGCTCGTCGTCACCACGCTGCCCAACGTGCGCTACCTCACGGGGTTCTCGGGCTCGGCGGCCGTGTTGATCGTGACCAAGGACCTGGCTCTGCTCACGACAGACGGCCGTTATCGCACCCAGTCGGCCGAGCAGCTGCAGCGCACCGGTGCAGCCGACATCGACATCACCATCGGCGCCGGAGCCGAGCAGCGCCAGGCGGCACAAGCCGTGCTGGACGCCGCGGGCGCCGGGCGCATCGGGCTCGAGGCAGCCAACGTCACCTGGAGCGGGCAGCGCAGCTGGGCCGACCTCCTCGGCGGCGACAAGCTCGTCCCGACCGCCAACGCCGTCGAGGCGCTGCGTGAGCGCAAGGATGCCGCCGAGATCGCCCGCATGGAGCGGGCCGCCGCCATCGCGGACGCCGCGCTGTTCGATGTGCTCCCGCTCATGAGCCAGGGCGTCACCGAGGAGCATTTCGCGCTGGAGCTCGATACGGCCATGCGCCGCGGCGGGGCCGAGAGCACGGCCTTCGAGACGATCGTCGCCGCCGGCGAGAACTCGGCGAAGCCGCACCACCACCCGGGCTCCCGGCGCATCAACGGGGGAGACCCCGTGGTGGTCGACTTCGGGGCCACCTTCGAGGGCTACCGCTCCGACATGACCCGGACCTTCTGCGTCGACGCCGAGCCGGAGGGGGAGCTGGCCCGCATCTTCGATGTCGTCCAGACCTCCCAGGCCGCCGGAGCCGCCGCGGTGCGCCCCGGCATCGCGGCCAAAGAGGTCGACGACATCTGCCGCCGGATCATCGCCGATGCCGGTTGGGCGGAGCGCTTCGAGCACGGCACCGGGCACGGGGTCGGCCTCGATATCCACGAGGCCCCGACGGTCAGTCAATTGGGCACTGCTATCCTGGCCCCCGGCTTCGTCGTGACCGTCGAGCCCGGTGTCTACGTTCCCGGGCACGGCGGCGTCCGCGTGGAAGACACGCTGGTGGTGACCGAGGACGGCGCCCGCCCCCTGACCCGATTTACGAAGGACATTCATGGCAGTCTCGACTAATGACTTGAAGAACGGCATGAGCCTGGACCTCCCCGAGGGCCTGTTCAGCGTCGTCGAGTTCCAGCACGTGAAGCCGGGCAAGGGTGGTGCCTTCGTCCGCACGAAGCTCAAGAACGTCCGCAGCGGCGCCGTGATCGAGCGCACCTACCGGGCTGACGAGAAGCTCGAGCAGGCCATCATCGACAAGCGGGACATGCAGTTCCTCTACCGCGACGGCACCGATTACGTCTTCATGGACACGACGAGCTACGAGCAGCTGCAGGTGCCGCCCGACGCCCTCGGTAATGCGCCCAACTACCTGAAGGAAGGCGACGCCGCCAACGTCCAGATGTACAACAACGAGATCGTCGGCGTGGAGCTGCCGGCGGCGGTCGAGCTGACGGTGACCGAGACGGAGCCCGGCATGCAGGGTGACCGGGTCTCGGGGGCCCGCAAGCCGGCCACCCTGCAGACGGGCCACGTCGTCCAGGTCCCTCTCTTCGTGAACATCGGGGACGTGATCAAGGTCGACACCCGCTCCGGCGAGTACTTGACCCGGGCCTGACGGCCCGGCCGCCTCGCCGAGCCGCCGCACCCTCGAGGCCGAGGACGGGACCACAGCCGATGACCGACGTCGCACCCCGGCACCAGCAACGGGAACGGGCCCTCTCCCTGCTCTACGAGGCCGAGCTCAAGGGCGAAGCGCCGCTGCAGGTCGTGGACGCCCTGCCGGTGCCACCCGATCCCTACGTGCGGACCCTCATCGAGCAGGCCGTGCGGTCCCGGGAGGAGGCCGACCGCCGCATCGCAGCGGCCTCCGTCGGATGGCCGCTCGACCGCATGGCGGTGGTCGACCGCATCGTCCTGCGCCTGGCCCTCGCGGAGCTGCTGGACCCCGACGGGCCGCCGACGGCCGTGGTCATCGACGAGGCGGTGGAACTGGTCAAGGAGTACTCGACGGACGAGTCGGGCCGTTTCGTCAACGGGATCCTCTCAACCGTGGCGGCCGACGTCGGGTCGCGCTGAAGGCGCGCCGTCGCCGGCCCGCGCTGCACCCCGGCGCGCTAACATCAACACCTGACCGTGAAGTGAGTCCCGTGAGGCTCACACGGCAGGAGGAGCAGTGGCCGAACGCGAACGCAGTCATACGCGACCCCTCGGGGGCGTATTCGTGGCTCACTCCCAGGTCCTGACCTCAGCCGACGTCCTGCGCGCCCTCACCCGTATGGCGCACGAGGTGGTCGAGCGCAACGGGGGGCTCGAGGACATCGTCCTGGTCGGGCTCCAGACGGGCGGTGTCCCCCTCGCCATCAAGATGGCCGAGATCCTGCGCCAGATCGAAGCGGTCGACACCCTCGACGTGGGCAGCCTCGACGTGGCCTTCTACCGCGACGACATCGGGCTGCGACCCGTACTACCCGAGGCGGTCACCGACATCCCCGTCGACCTGGCCGGGAAGGTGGTGGTCCTGGTGGACGACGTCCTCTTCACGGGCCGCACCATCCGGGCCGCCCTCAACGCCCTCAACGACTTCGGGCGGGCCCGCTCCATTCAGCTGGCCGTCATGGTCGACCGCGGCCACCGCGAGCTCCCCATCCGGCCCGACTTCGTGGGGAAGAACCTCCCCACGCGCCGTGAGGAGATGGTCGACGTCGGCGAGGACGGCGTCTGGATCGGCAGTTTGGAGGACAAGTGACCGGTACCCAGCACCTGCTCTCGGTGGCCGATCTGGGGCCCGAGGGGATCGGCGAGGTCCTGCACGTGGCCGAGGCCTTCGCCGAGGTCGAACGCCGCTCAGTGCCCAAGGTCCCGACCCTGCGCGGCAAGGTGGTGGCGACGCTCTTCTTCGAGGAGTCGACCCGCACCCGCCTCTCCTTCGAGACGGCGGCCAAGCGGCTCTCGGCCGACGTGCTCTCGCTGGCGGTGGCGAGCTCGTCGGTCAAGAAGGGCGAGAGCCTGCGCGACACCGTCGAGACGGTCGAGGCCATGGGGATCGACGCCATCATCATCCGCCACGCCTCGTCCGGAGCCCCGCAACAGGTGGCGCGCTGGGTCGAGCGGGCCCACGTGATCAACGCCGGCGACGGCTGGCATGAGCATCCGACACAGGCCCTGCTGGACTGCTTCACCGTGCGCCAGGTCCTGGCCGAGCGCAAGGGCGCCGCGCCCGACGAGCTCGGCATCAGTTGCTTCGAGGATCTGCGCGTCCTGATCGTCGGCGACGTCCGCCACAGCCGGGTGGCTCGCTCCGAGGTGCTGGCCTACACCGCGCTGGGAGCGCACGTCACCCTCGCCGCACCGGGCAGCCTGTTGCCGCCCTCGCTCGAGGGCTGGCCCGTCGAGGTGGCCCCGGACCTCGATGCCGCTCTGGGCGACGCCGACGTGGTCTCGCTCCTGCGCCTGCAGGCCGAACGCGGGAGCGGGTCGTTCGTCCCCAGCCTGCGGGAGTACACGGCCGGGTGGGGGCTGACGGCGCGCCGGGCCGAGCGGCTGGCCGACCACGCCATCGTGACCCACCCCGGGCCTATGGTGCGCGGGGTCGAGATCGCCTCGGACGTGGCCGATCTGCCGCGCACGGTCGTGACCCAGCAGGTGGCCAACGGCATCGCCGTGCGCATGGCCATCCTGTTCTTGCTCCTGGGCGGCGAGCTGCAGGGCGTGGCGGAGGTGCCCGCCGTTGCCTGAGCTCACGCTCGTCGTCCGCGGCGGCACGGTCGTCGGGCCTGCCGGACTGGCTCGTGGCGACGTCGCCGTCGTGGGGCACGACATCGTCGCCGTGGCCGAGTCGATCGACGTGCCGCGCGGCGCGCGGGTGCTCGACGCCGGCGGCTGCCTGGTCGGCCCCGGTCTGGTCGACCTGCACACGCACCTGCGCCAGCCCGGCCGCGAGGAGGCCGAGACGATAGAGACCGGCGCCCGGGCCGCCGCGCTCGGTGGCTACACGGCCATCGTCGCCATGCCCAACACGGAGCCGGCCATCGACACGGCCGGCGTGGCGGCCGAGGTGCTGGCCCTCGGAGCCGGCTGCACCTCCGAGGTGGCGGTGGCCGGTGCCATCACCGTCGGGCGGGCGGGCCATGCCCTGGCCCCGTTGGGCGAGCTGGCGGCACTGGGTGTCACGCTCTTCACGGACGACGGCGCCGGGGTGCAGGACGGTGCGCTCATGCGGCGCGCGCTCGACTATGCCAAGGGTCTCGGCATCACCCTCGCCCAGCACTGCGAGGACAGCTGTCTGGCAGCCGGCGGCGCCATGCACGAGGGGTGCTGGTCGAGCCGTCTCGGCCTCCCCGGCATGCCCGCCGCCGCCGAGGAGGCCATGGTCGCCCGCGACATCGCGCTGGCGCGCCTCACCGGCGCCCCGGTGCACTTCCTTCACCTGTCGACGGCCGGCTCGGTCGACCTGGTGCGCCGGGCCAAGGAGGAGGGCCTCCCGGTCACCGCCGAGGCGGCGCCGCACCACATGCTCCTCACGCACGCCCTCGTGGAGGGCTACGACCCGGTCTTCAAGGTGAACCCGCCGCTGCGCACGGACGAGGACGTGGCCGCCGTGGTCGCCGGGCTGTGCGACGGCACCATCGATGCAGTAGCCACCGACCACGCCCCGCACGCGCCGGAGGCGAAGGACGTCCCCTTCGACCAGGCCCCCCCGGGCATGCTGGGTCTGCAGACGGCGCTGCCCATCGCCTGGGAGGTCCTCGCGCCGCACATGGGCCCCGAGCGCATCTTCGCCCTGCTCAGCGCGCAGCCCGCCGTCATCGCCAAGCTGAGGGCGACCGACCCGCGCACGGCGGGCCACAGCGCGCAGGGCGGACCGGTCGAGGCGGGGGCCACGGCCAACCTGTGCGTCTTCGATCCGGCCGCGACCACGGTGGTCGATCCGGCGCGCCTGGCCAGTCGCAGCCGCAACACGCCCTATGCCGGCCGCGCCCTCTCCGGCGCCGTCCGGCACACGGTGCTGCGCGGTGAAGCGGTCGTCATTGACGCCACGGCGCAGCGGTGAGCGCAGGTTTGACTGGCGCCGGCGACAGGCCGCCGGCGTTGTTGGTGACCGCCGACGGTCTGGTGTTCACCGGCGAGGCGGCCGGCGCGCCGGTGCCGGTGGCGACCGGCGAGCTGGTGTTCAACACCGCCATGAGCGGTTACCAGGAGGTGATCACGGACCCGTCGTACGCGGGCCAGGTCATCGCGTTCACCAGCACGCATATCGGCAACTACGGCACCAACGCTGCGGACGACGAGGCCGTCGCGCCGCACTGCCGCGGCGTCGTGGTCTGCGACCTGTCCGACGAGCCGTCGAACTGGCGGGCCACCGAAGGTCTCGAGCCCTTTCTGCGCCGGCACGGCATCCCGGCGCTCACCGGCGTCGACACCCGGCGCCTGGCCCGCCACGTCCGCCAGGCCGGAGCGATCCCCTGCGCGTTCGGTTCGGCGCCCGAGCGCGAGCTCCGTGTCGCCGCTGCCGCGGCCGTCGGCACCGACGGGATGGACCTGGTCACGGGCGTCACGACGAGCGCGGTCAGCATCCATGAGGGGACAGGCGCGGGAGCGGGGAGTGGCCTGCGCATCGTGGCCTACGACTTCGGCGTCAAGACCACCATGGTGCAGCTGCTCGCCACGCTCGGCACCGTCACCGTGGTGCCGGCCGGCACCGGGGCGGACGACGTGCTGGCGCTCGAGCCCGACGGCGTGTTCCTGTCCAACGGGCCGGGCGACCCGGCCGCCCTGCCGAGGCCCACCGCCGCCGTGGCCGATCTGGTCGGACGCGTGCCGGTCTTCGGCATCTGCCTCGGCCATCAGATCCTGGCCACCGCGCTGGGCGGGTCGACCTACAAGCTGCCCTTCGGGCACCACGGCGCCAACCATCCCGTGCAACGCCTCGAGACCGGGGTCGTGGAGATCACGAGCCAGAACCACAACTACGCCGTGGCAGCCGGATCAATCCCCGACGCGGAGACGACCCATGTCAACCTCAACGACGGCGTGATCGAGGGGTTCCGCTCGCTCCGGGCACCGGCCTTCTCCGTGCAGTACCACCCCGAGGCGGCGCCGGGGCCTCACGATGCCCGCTACCTGTTCGGCGCGTTCCGCGAACTCATGTTGGCCCACCCCACCCGTGCCGCCGGCGCCGGGACCGGGGCACGCTGATGCCACGTCGCGACGACCTGCGGTCGATCCTGGTCATCGGGTCCGGCCCGATCGTGATCGGCCAGGCCTGCGAGTTCGACTACTCGGGCACGCAGGCCTGCCGGGTGCTGGCCGAGGAGGGCTACCGGGTCATCCTGGCCAACTCCAACCCGGCCACCATCATGACGGACCCCGCCACCGCAGACCGGACGTACATCGAGCCGCTCGACCCCGAAGTCCTGACGGCCATCATCGAGAAGGAGCGGCCCGACGCGTTGCTGCCGACGCTCGGAGGGCAGACCGCCCTCAACCTGACCATGGAGCTCGTCGAGCTCGGAGTGCTCGAGCGCTTCGGGGTGGAGGTCATCGGGGCCCGGCCCGATGCCATCTCGACCGCCGAGGACAGGGACCGCTTCAAGGCCGCCATGGAGGAGATCGGTCTCGAGGTGCCCCGGTCGGGGTTCGCGCACTCCCTGCAGGAGGCAGAGGAGATCGCGGCCGACATCGGCTACCCGATCATGGTGCGCCCGAGCTTCATCCTCGGCGGGAAGGGCACGGGCATCGCGGAGGATGCGGCGCACTTCGCCCGGCTCGCCGCCGAAGGCCTGGCCGCCAGCCCGGTCGGGCAGATCCTGGTCGAGCGGTCGATCGCCGGCTGGAAGGAGTACGAGCTCGAGGTGATGCGCGACGCCGCGGACAACTGCGTCGTGGTCTGCTCCATCGAGAACCTCGACCCGATGGGCGTCCACACCGGCGACTCCATCACGGTGGCCCCGGCCCAGACGCTGACCGACGTGGAGTACCAGGCCATGCGCGACGACGCCTTCGCCTGTCTGCGGCGGGTCGGTGTCGAGACGGGTGGTTCCAACGTGCAGTTCGCCGTCGAGCCGTCCACGGGGCGGCGGGTCATCATCGAGATGAATCCCCGGGTGTCGCGGTCCTCGGCGCTGGCCTCCAAGGCCACGGGCTTCCCCATCGCCAAGATCGCGGCCCGCCTGGCCGTCGGCTACCTGCTCAACGAGATCCCCAACGACATCACGAAGGCCACGCCGGCCTCCTTCGAGCCCACGATCGACTACGTCGTGACCAAGATCCCGCGCTGGGCCTTCGAGAAGCTCCCAGGGGCCGACGGTCGCCTCGGGACCCGCATGCAGTCGGTGGGCGAGGTCATGGCCATCGGCCGCACCTTCTGCGAATCGCTGCAGAAGGCACTGCGCTCGCTGGAGCAGGGCCGGGCCGGCCTGAACGCCGATCCCGCCGAGGCGGCATTGGACGCGCTGTCTCTCGAGGAGCTCCTGCAACGCATCGCCGTCGCCACCCCCGATCGGATCTTCGAGCTGGAGGCGACCCTGCGCCGCGGTGTCGCGGCCGACGAGGTCGTGGCCCGGACCGGCATCGACCCCTGGTTCGTCCGCCAGCTGGAGCGCCTCGTGGCCGAGCGTCAGCGCATCGCTGGGGCATCCTCGTTCGGTGCGGCCGATTTCCGCCGGGCCAAGCGCCTCGGCTTCTCCGACGCGCAGCTGGCCTTCCTGCGCGGGGGGACGGCAGCCGACATGCGGGCGGCCCGGCTCTCGCACGGTGTGCGGCCGACGTTCAAGACGGTCGACACCTGCGCGGCCGAGTTCGAGGCCTTCACGCCCTACCACTACGCCACCTACGAGGAGGAGGACGAGGTCCGTCCGTCCGAGCGCAGCCGCGTCATCATCCTCGGGTCTGGTCCCAACCGCATCGGCCAGGGCATCGAGTTCGACTACTGCTGTGTGCACGCGTCCATGACGTTGCGCGACGCCGGCTACGAGACCGTGATGATCAACTGCAACCCGGAGACGGTCTCGACGGACTACGACACCTCGGACCGCCTCTACTTCGAGCCGCTGACCGACGAGGACGTGGCGAACGTGCTCGACGCCGAGCTCGGCGCCGGCGGGACGGTGGCGGGCGTCATCGTCTCCCTCGGCGGGCAGACGCCCCTGAAGCTGGCCGGCTCGCTCCCGCCCGAGCTCGTGCTTGGCACGAGCCCCGCGTCCATCGACCTGGCCGAGGATCGCGAGCGCTGGAACGCCCTGTGCCACGAGCTCGGGATTCCACAGCCGCCCGGTGGTACCGCGACGACCACGCCCGAGGCGCTCTCCATCGCCGCACAGGTCGGCTACCCGGTCCTGCTCCGTCCGAGCTACGTCCTGGGTGGCCGGGCCATGGAGATCGTCTACGACGACGACGGGGTGCGCCGGGTCATGCAGGCCATGACCACCGGCGCCCTGGCGCGCGAGGGCGGGGTCACCGCCGATCGTCCCGTATTGGTGGACCGGTTCTTGGAGGACGCCGTCGAGGTCGACGTCGACGCCGTGCGCGACCGCACCGGCGAGGTCCTGATCGCCGGTGTCATGGAGCACGTCGAGGAAGCCGGGGTGCACTCGGGCGACTCCGCCTGCGCCCTGCCGCCCCAGACCCTGCGCGCCGAGGTCATCGACGAGCTCGAACGTCACACCCGCGCGCTGGCCCGATCGCTCGACGTGTGCGGCCTCATCAACGTGCAGTTCGCCGTCAAGGACGGGCAGGTCTACGTGCTCGAAGCCAACCCCCGGGCCAGCCGGACCGTGCCGTTCGTGGCCAAGGCCACCGGTGTGCCCCTGGCCATGGTGGCCTCCCGCGTCATGGTGGGGCAGACGCTGGCCGATCTGCGGCAGGAGGGCCTCCTGCGCCCCGATGTGATCGGCCGGGTGCCGGTGCTCGACCACGTGAGCGTCAAGGAGGCGGTGCTTCCCTTCGACCGCTTCCCCGGCGTCGACACGCTCCTCGGGCCCGAAATGCGCTCGACCGGCGAGGTCATGGGCGTCGACAGCACCTTCGGTCTCGCCTTTGCCAAGAGCCAGATGGCGTCGGGGACGCGCCTGCCCGACACCGGGACGGTGTTCCTCTCGCTGGCCGACCGCGACAAGCCCGCGGGGCTCGAGGCGGCACGGGCCTTCAGCGCGCTCGGGTTCTCCATCGCGGCGACGTTGGGGACGGCGGGCTACCTGCGCTCCCAGAGCCTGGTGGTCGAGACGCTCGTGGCGAAGGTGGGAGAAGAAGGTGTGGCGTCCGACGCGGTCGAGCTGATCGCCCAGGGCAAGGTCCAGCTGGTGGTGAACACGCCACGCGGGCTGGGCCCGCGGGCGGACGGCCAGCACATCCGCACCGCCTCGGTGGTCTACAAGGTGCCCTGTCTGACCACGCTGGCGGCGGCCCGCGCGGCGGCGGCAGGCATCGCCGACGCGCGGGCGCACCCGCTGCAGGTCCGCGCGCTGCAGGATCTGCATCCCGCGCCGACAACCGGACGCACGTCGCAATGAGCGCCGCTCCTGACGGGGGCCGTGCGGCCACGCTCGCCACGAGCGTCGGGAGCGTGGCCCTGGCCAACCCGGTGCTGACGGCCTCGGGCACGTCGGGACACGGCACCGAGTTGTCCGAATACGGCGACCTGGGTCAGCTGGGCGCGGTCGTGGTCAAGTCGCTGTCGGTCGAGCCGTGGCCGGGCAACCCCGCCCCGCGGGTGCACGAGGTCGGATCCGGCATGCTGAACAGCGTGGGCCTCCAGGGCCCGGGACTGGAGGCGTGGGTGGCCGACGATCTCCCTGCGTTGCACGCAACCGGCGCCCGCGTCGTGGTGAGCATCTGGGGCCGCTCGGTCGCGGACTACGCCAAGGCGGCCGAGCTCGTCGCCGTGGCCGCGTCGTCCGGGCCCGGCTCGTGCATTGCGGCGCTCGAGGTCAACGTCAGCTGTCCCAACGTGGAGGACCGCTCGCGGATGTTCGCCCACTCGGCCGACGCGACATCCCGTGTCCTCGCGGCCACCGCTTGCGGTGTGCCGCGCTGGGCCAAGCTCAGCCCGAACGTGCCGGACCTGGTGGAGATCGCCGCCGGGGCCGTGGCGGGCGGCGCCGACGGGTTGACACTCGTGAACACGCTGCTGGGTCTCGCCGTCGACATCGAGTCGGGCCGGCCGGTCCTGGGCGGCGGCGGCGGCGGGCTGTCCGGCGCCGCGGTGCACCCGGTGGCCGTGCGCGCCGTGTGGGAATGCCGGTCGGCCTTCCCCGAGCTGCCCATCGTCGGTGTGGGCGGTGTCTTCACGGGCCGCGACGCCGTGGAGCTGCTCGTGGCCGGGGCCGACGCCGTTGCGGTCGGCACCGCCACTTTCCGGGACCCCCGGGCGCCCTGGAAGGTGCTCCGCCAATTAGAGCGCTGGTGCGAGGCGCACGGCACGACGGTGGGCGACATCCGCCAGCGGGCGCGGCAGCGCGTCAGCGGCGGAACCGACGGCGGCCGAGCCGCGTCCGAAGCGGACGCCACCGCCACCGCCACCGCCACCGCCACCGCCACCGCCACCGGCACGGCCGTTCCATCGCTGCACGAAGGAGGACGTGATGGCTGACAGTTTCGGGGACAGGGTGGCCGCGGCCGTCGCGAGGACGGGGCCGCTGTGCGCCGGGATCGACCCCTCGGCCGTCCTGCTCGCGGCCTGGGGGGTGCCCGACGACGCCACCGGACTGCGCGCGTTCTGTGCCGCCTGCGTCGAGGGGTTCGCCGGTGTGGTGAGCGTGGTCAAACCACAGGTCGCCTTCTTCGAGCGGCACGGTTCCGCCGGCATGGCCGAACTGGAGCGGCTGATCGCCGAGGCGACGGCAGCCGGCCTCCTCGTCATCGCCGACGCCAAGCGGGGCGACATCGACTCGACCGCGGCGGCCTACGCCGACGCGTGGCTCGCCGACGGCAGCCCGCTGGCCGCGGATGCGGTGACGGTCCACCCGTATCTCGGCCTCGGCGCACTGGCGCCGCTCGTCCGCCTGGGCGCGGCCAACGGGAAGGGTGTCCTCGTGGTGGCCCGGAGCTCCAATCCCGAGGGCCGGGAACTCCAGCAGGCCGTCACCGCCGGCGGCCCGGCGGTCGAGGACATGCTCCTACGCGAGATCGCCGGGCTGAACTCATCCCCCGAGGTGCCTGCGGGAACGGTGGGCGCTGTCATCGGGGCCACGCTGGAGCGGTCGACCTTCGAGTTATCCCAGCTCGGGGGGGTTATTTTGGCTCCCGGCTTGGGCGCCCAGGGCGCAGGCCCGGCCGAAGTGGCGGCCCGCTTCGCCGGCTGCCGGCCCGGCACGGTGCTGCCGAGCAGCTCTCGCGGGCTCCTCGACGCCGGGCCGGATCCCGCCGACTTGCGCCAGAGCGCACGCTCGCTGAACCGTGAGTTGGCGGCAGCGATGGGCTGAAGAGGGGAAATAGGTGAACGGCCCTGGCCGAGGCGCTATGGTCTCGCCATGCCGCAACCTCCCGCACTCACTCCAGAGCAGCGCGCAGCTGCACTCGAAAAGGCTGCCAAGGTTCGCCGTGAGCGGGCCGAGGTCAAGGACAAGCTCAAGATGGGGAACCTGTCGTTGGGGGACCTCCTCCAAGAGGCGGACTCCAACGAGACCATCGGGAAGATGAAGGTGGTGTCGGTCCTCGAGTCCCTACCCGGTCTGGGCAAGGTCAAGGCGCGCCGCCTCATGGAGACCGTCGGCATCAGCGACAGCCGGAGGCTCCAGGGTCTTGGTGCCAAGCAGCGTGAAGCGCTGCTCAAAGAGACTGCGCGCTGAACCCAACATCACTGCGCCGCACATATTCGTGCTCATCGGCCCTGGTGGGGCCGGTAAGGGCACGGTTGCCGCAGCGCTGATCGCGCAGGATCCGAATCTCTGGCTCAGCCGGAGTTGGACCACGAGGAAGCCCCGGCCGGGCGAGCGCGAGCGCGGCGCCTACGTCTTCGTCGACCGGCCGACCTTCGAGGATGCCGTGGCCCAGGGCGGCTTCTACGAATGGGCCGAGTTCCTCGACTACCTCATGGGCACGCCCATTCCCGACCCACCGCCGGGCGCCGATGTCCTCCTCGAGATCGACGTGCAGGGGGCCGAGCAGGTCCTGGCCCGGCGCCCCGATGCCACGGTCATTCTGCTGCTGCCGCCGTCGCCCGCGGTCCAGGCCGAGCGGCTGCGGGCCCGCGGGGACGACGCCGAGCACATCCGGCGCCGGGTGGAACTGGGTCGCCGCGAGGTGGAGCGTGGGGCCGAAATTGCAGCTCACACCGTCATCAACGACGACCTCGGTCAGGCCCTGGCCGAGCTGACCGCTATAGTTGACCGGACTCGAACGGCTGCCCCCTGCGCCGCGAAACCGGAGGAATCCTGATGGCCCAAGGCCGCCACACGCTGATGGACCCGCCCATTGAAGAGCTGCTCGACAAGGTGGACTCCAAGTTCACCCTGGTCGCGCTGGGTTCGGCCCGCGCCCGCCAGGTGAACTCCTACTACAACAGCCTCGGCGAGGGCCTCGGCAAGGTGGTGCCGCCCCAGGTGGCCTCGGTGTCGGGCAAGCCCGTGTCCATCGCGTTCGAGGAGATCGCCGCCGGCAAGGCCACGTTCACCCGCCCGGATCCCGAGGAAGAGGCCGCGCTGGCCGCCGCCATGGCCGATGCGGCCGAGGCCGGCCTGCTCGCCGAGGCCGAAGCCGAAGGGTCCGAGGGCACCGAGGTGATCGAGGTACTCGACGTCGGGGGCGACGACCCGGCTGCGAGCTAGGCGCCCGGCACAAGGTCCGCCGAACAGCGCCCATGGCCAGAGACCGCGGAACCGACGACTCGCCGGTGCTCCCTGACCGTGCCCACTCCGCTCCACGCGTCGTCCTCGGTGTGTGCGGTGGCATCGCCGCCTACAAGGCGGTCGAGGTCTGCCGGCAGCTCGTCGACGCCGGCGTGCACGTCACGCCCGTCCTGACCGACGAGGCCACGCGGTTCGTCGGCGCGGTGACCTTCTCGGCGCTCGCCTCCGAGCCCGTGCAGCGGTCCCTGTGGGATGAGGCCTCGCCGATTCCCCACACCAGGCTCGGCCAACAGGCCGATCTGGTGCTGATCGTGCCGGCAACGGCGCATACCCTCGCCCGCTACGCCGCCGGGCTCTCCGACGATCTCCTCTGCGCCACGCTGCTGGCCACCCGGGCGCCCGTCGTCGTCTGTCCCGCCATGCACACAGAGATGTGGGAGCACGCCTCGGTGCGGGAGAACCTCGCCACCCTGGAGCGGCGCGGCGTCGAGATCGTCCCGCCCGAGAGCGGACGGCTGGCCGGCGGCGACTCGGGGGAGGGACGGCTCGCCGATCCCGACGTGATCGTGGCGCGCGTCCTCGAACTGCTCGGTCGGTCGGCTCGGCGCGATCTCCAAGGGACACGGGTGGTGGTGAGCGCCGGTGGCACGCGCGAGCCGCTCGATCCCGTGCGCTTCATCACGAACCGGTCGTCGGGCAAGCAAGGCCATGCGATCGCCATCGCCGCGGCGCGCCGCGGCGCGGCGGTCACGCTCGTCACGTCCTCACCGCTCCCGCTCCCACCCGACGTCTCTGCCGCGGTGACGCGGATCGATGTGGAGACGGCGGCGGACATGGAGCACGCGGTCGGTGCCGCAGCCGAAGGGGCGGAGGCCGTCGTGATGGCGGCCGCCGTCGCCGATTTCCGCCCGAAGCAGCCGGCCGGGACGAAGCTCTCCAAGGAGGAGGGGCTCCCCGAACTGGTCCTCGAGCCGACCCCGGACATCCTGGCCGGGCTGGCGGCCCGTCGTCGCCCCGGACAGGTGCTGGTCGGCTTCGCGGCGGAGACGCACGACGCGTTGGCGCGGGGACGCGCCAAGCTCGCCCGCAAGGGCGTCGACATCCTCGTCGTGAACGACGTGAGCGCGCCGGGTGCTGGTTTTGACCACGACACCAACGCGGTCGTGATCCTCGAGCCGGACGGGACCTTGCTGGAAATCCCGCTGACCTCCAAAGATGCAGTGGCAAATGCCGTATTGGATAGGGTGATCGCCCACTACAACGAGAAGCGGAGTACGACGTGAGAACCACCTTTACTTCGGAATCGGTGACCGAGGGCCACCCCGACAAGATGGCCGACCAGGTTTCCGACGCCGTCCTCGACGCGATGCTCGAAGGCGACCCCTCCAGCCGGGTGGCCTGCGAGACGTTGCTGACCACCGGCCTCGTGGTGGTGGCCGGCGAGGTCACGACGTCGACCTACGTCGACATCCCCTCCATCGTGCGCGACACGGTGTGCGAGATCGGCTACGACAACGACAGCTACGGCTTCAACGGCAAGACATGCGGTGTGCTGGTGTCGTTGGACGCACAGTCGCCTGACATCGCGCAAGGGGTGGACGCCGCCTTCGAGCTGCGCACCGGGAAGGGCGGCGAGGACGTCCTCAATGCGCAGGGCGCCGGAGACCAGGGGATGATGTTCGGCTACGCCTGCGACGAGACGCCGGACCTGATGCCGCTCCCGATCTGGTTGGCCCACCGTCTCTCCGAGCGACTGTCACAGGTGCGGCGTGCCGCCACGGTTCCGTACCTGCGCCCCGACGGCAAGACCCAGGTCTCGGTCGTCTACGAGGACGGCCGGCCGGTCCGGATCGACACCGTGTTGATCTCGACCCAGCACGCCGGCGGCATCGATCTGGAGGAGCAGCTGCGGCCCGACCTGACCGAGCAGGTGATCACCCCGCTGCTGCCCACCGACATGGACGCGGAGGACCTGCGCATCTTCGTCAACCCGACCGGCATCTTCGAGCTCGGCGGTCCCCACGCCGACACCGGGCTGACGGGTCGCAAGATCATCGTCGACACCTACGGCGGGATGGCCCGCCACGGCGGCGGCGCCTTCTCCGGGAAGGACCCCTCCAAGGTCGACCGCTCGGCCGCGTATGCGGCGCGCTGGGTTGCCAAGCACGTCGTGGCGTCGGGCGCGGCCAAGCGTTGCGAGGTGCAGGTGGCCTACGCCATCGGTGTCGCCCACCCCGTGTCGTTGCTCGTCGAGACCTTCGGCACCGAGACGGTCGACCCCGAGAAGATCGCCGACGCGGTGCGCGAGCTCTTCGACCTGCGGCCTGCGGCCATTGGGCGCGACCTCGACCTGCGGCGCCCGATCTACAAGAAGACGGCGGCCTACGGTCACTTCGGTCGCTCGGAGAAGGAGTTCACGTGGGAGGCCACCCCGCGGGTGGACGACCTGCGGACCGCCTTGGGGCTCTGAGCGGGCGGGCGCTCCCCTGAGGGGAGCCGTCGTCGGGTGGCAATGAGCGGATGAGGCAGGACGGTGGTGCCGCCGACCCGGCGGCCGTCGTACGCGTGCGCACCGAGGTGGCCGCCGTGGCCAAGACGTTCGACTACGCCGTCCCGCCCGCCTGGCGCGAGGACGTGCACATCGGCACGCGGGTGCGGGCGCCGCTCCACGGGCGGACGGTACGGGGCTGGGTGGTCGACGAGGACGTGGGAACACCGGCCGGCGTCGACGTCCTCCCCCTCAAGTCGTGGCTGGGGTGGGGTCCGCCGCCGGCCCTGGTGCAGATGGCGGAGTGGGCGGCCTGGCGTTGGGCCGGGCCGGTCTCGTTCTTCCTCCGCATCGGCTCCCCGGCGGTCATCGTGCGCACACTGCCCGTGCCCCCGGCGCAAACGCTTGCCGTCGCATCTTCCGGACCCGACGGACTCGACCTCGCGCAGCCCGGCGTCACGGTCGTGCGCGAGCCGCCGCTCACCGACCCGATCGACCTCGTGCTCGCCGTGGTGGGCGATCCCGCGGTGCGCGCCCGCCAGGGGAGCGTGCTTGTGCTCGTCCCGTCCTCGGGCTGGGCGGAACGCCTGACGGCACGGCTCGAGCGCCGCGGGTGCCCGGCCGGCAGCACATGGGAGCAGGCCCGCGCCGGCTGGCCGGTCGTTGTGGGCAGCCGGGCCGGCGCCTGGGCCCCGCTGCCCCGGCTGGCGGCCACGGTCGTCCTCGATGCGCACGACGCGGCCTACCGGGAGGAGAGCGCGCCGACCTACAGCGCGGTCGACGTCGTCATGGAGCGTGCCCGGCGAGCGGACGTTCCATGCATTGTGGCGTCGCCCGTCCCGCCGGTCGCGCTCGCCGCCCGCCCGGGCCTGCGGACGCTGGCGCCGTCACGGCACTTGGAGCGGGCGGGGTGGCCTGTTCTGGAGACGGTCAACCGGCGCGGCGCGGATCCGCGCAGCGGCCTGTTCTCCGAGGAGTTCGTCCGCCTGTCCCGCGCCGTCCTCGACGATCCCGACGCACGCCAGATCGGCCCGCTCGTCTGCGTGTACAACCGCACGGGAGGAGCCCGCCTGCTGGCCTGCCGTCACTGCGGCGAGCTGGCCCGCTGCACCCGCTGTGGCGCAGCCGTGGCCCAGCCCCGTGGTGAGGAGCTGTTGCGCTGCCCGCGCTGCCACGAGACCCGGCCGGTGGTCTGCGTCGCCTGTGGTCGCTTGCGCATGAAGACCCTGCGCGCCGGGGTGAGCCGTCTGCGCGAGGAACTGGCGGCGCTGCTGGGTGCCGAGGTGGGGGAGGTGGCCGGTCCGCGGGCGGCCGGGCCGGAGCCGGCCCTCCCGAGTGCCCCGGTCCTGATCGGGACGGAGGCCGTGCTGCACCGAGTGCGCCGCGCCGCCGCCGTGGCCTTTCTCGACATCGATCTCCACCTGTTGGCCCCGCGGCTCGCGGCCACCGAGGAGACCCTGGCGCTGTTCGTCCGGGCCGCCCGCTTGGTCGGCCCCCGCGGCACGGGAGCGCCGTGGGCCCGCCTGCAGGCGCAGACGCGGGTGCCCGATCACCCCTTGCTCCGCGCCGTCGCGCTCGGAGACCCGACCGAGGTGTTGGCGGAGGAGGTGGCGATCCGTCGCACGTCGGCCCTGCCGCCCTTCTCCGCGCTGGCGGTCGTCTCGGGTGCGCTCGCCCCGGCCTATGCCGAGGCGTTGCGCCTGGAGCTCGAGGTCGCACGGGCCGGCGGGCCTGCCGGAGCCGGAGTCGCCCCGTCCCTGTCGCCGCTCGGCGACGACCGGTTCCTCCTGCGGGCGGACACCCACGACCCACTCTGCGATCTCCTCGCCCGCACCCCGCGCCCGCCGGGGCGGGGCCTCCGCGTCGAGGTGGACCCGACCTCGCTCTGACCTTCCAGGGGCCGCCGGTAAGATGTGTGCCATGCCCAGCCTCACCATCCGCCAGTACGGGGACCCCGTGCTCAAGGAGCGCACCCGCGAGGTGGACGACATCGACGGGGCCGTGGCCAGCCTGGTCGAATCGATGATCGAGACGATGTACGACGCCCCCGGCACCGGCCTGGCCGCCAACCAGGTGGGCGTGCAACGCCGCATCTTCGTCTACGACGTGGGGGAGGGCGCCCGCCCCGTCATCAACCCGCGCATCATCGAGAGCGACGGCGAGTGGTCCTTCGACGAGGGTTGCCTGTCGGTGCCGGGTCTCAGCTGGGAGATCGTGCGACCCAACGCCGTGCACCTGGTCGGCCTCGACCTCGACGGCAACGAGATCTCCATCGAAGCCTCGGAGCTCGAGGGCCGCGTGTTCCAGCACGAGCTCGACCATCTCGACGGCATCCTGCTCGTGGAGCGCCTCAACGAGGACCAGCGCAAGGAGGCACTCAAGATCCTGCGCAGCCGCACACTGGACCTGCCCTCCTCCGATCCCGACGGGCTCGCCAACCTCTTCTCCCGCTGAACACGCGCTGAGCACTGACGGCCGCGGGGCGGCGCACGAGCCGCTGTCGACCCGTGGCCGCCTGCCCTACGGTGAACGGGTGGCCCGCCTGGCGTACCTCGGCACCCCCGACATGGCCGTGCCGCCGTTGCGCGCGCTCGTCGAGGCCGGACACGACATCGCGCTCTGCGTGACGCGCCCCGACCGCCGTCGCGGCCGGGGCAAGGAGGAGACGCCCAGCCCGGTCAAGGTGGCGGCCACCGAGCTCGGGCTCCCCGTCACCCACACCATGGACGACCTGACGACGGCCGGCGTCGAGCTCGCCGTCGTGGTGGCGTACGGCCGCATCATCCCCGTCCGACTGCTCGAGCAGATCCCGATGGTGAACCTGCACTTCTCGTTGTTGCCGCGCTGGCGCGGTGCGGCACCCGTCGAGCGCGCCATTCTGGCCGGCGATCGCGAGACGGGCGTCTGCCTGATGAAGGTGGAAGAGGGCCTCGACACCGGTCCGGTCTACGCCGTTCGCCGCGTCCCTCTCGACGACGCCATCACGCTCGACGCGCTGCGCCAGGAGCTGGTGATGGTGGCCAGCGCGCTCGTGGTGGAGGCGCTGGCCCACGGCGTCGCCGGATTGCCCCGGCCCGTCCCCCAGGCGGGCGAGGTCACGCTGGCGGAGAAGATCAGCAAGGAGGACCTCCATCTCGACTGGAGCGCGACCGCCGTCTCCCTCACGCGGGTCGTGCGACTGGGCCGGGCCTGGACAACCTTCCGCGGCCGGAGGCTGACGGTGCTCGACGTCTCGCTCGGGCCGGACGAGCACGACACCGCCGGGCGTCTCCCCGGTTCCCTCGACGGTCCGGTCGTCGCGACGGGCGGCGGAAGCGTGGTGTTGCAGCGGGTGCAGCCCGAGAGCCGTTCTCCCATGTCAGCCGAGGAGTGGCTGCGCGGCGTGCGGCCTGCGCTCGGCGAGCGCCTCGGGACGGACTAGACATGACGCAATGACCGTCACGCCGATCGACGGGTGGAGCCCCGATCAGTACGAGCGGTTCCGTTCGGAACGCCAGCAACCGTTCGACGATCTGCTCACCCTGTGCCACCCCGTTCCGGGCGGGCGCATCGTCGATCTGGGGTGCGGCACGGGGGACCTCACCAAGACCCTGCACGAGGAGATGGCGGCCGAGCAGACCGTCGGGATCGACTCGTCGCCGGCCATGCTGGCCCGCGCCCAGGCCACGCACGCCGACGTGGCCGGCCTCTCGTTCGCGCAGGGCGACATCGCCACCTGGCTGGACGAGGGCCTCGACCTGGTGTTCGCCAACGCGTCGCTGCAGTGGATCGACGATCACCTGAACCTCCTGGCGCGCATGCGCACCGCGCTGGGTCCCGACGGGCAGCTGGCCTTCCAGGTGCCGGCCAACTACCGCCATCCCTCGCATCTGCTGGCGCAGGCGGTGGCCAACGAGCCCCCCTTCATCGATGCGCTCTATGGGGACGTCCCCGAGGACCGCGGCCGCTTCGTGCTGTCGCCCGAGCTCTACGCCGACCTCCTCTACGAACTGGGGGCGAAGGATCAGGTCGTGCGCATGGAGGTGTACGGCCACGAGCTCGAGTCCACGAGCGAGGTCGTCGAGTGGGTCATGGGCACCCTGCTGACCCCGTACCGCAAGCGGCTGAGCCCCGAGCTGTTCGACGAGTTCGTGGAGCGCTACCGGGAGCGGCTGATTGAGGAGCTCGGTGAACGCGAGCCGTACTTCTACGGGTTCCGGCGCATCCTCTGCTGGGCCCGCTTCAGCTGAGCGGGGCGAACGGGGCGATGGAGGGATCCACAGCGATGGCGGGTCGCCATCCGGGCACCGTTGGCCAGCTGCGGATCGCGCCGTCGGTCCTGTCGGCCGACTTCGGCATGCTGGCCGAGCAGGTGGGGGAGGTGGCGCCCTCCGCCGATTGGCTCCACGTCGACGTCATGGACGGGCACTTCGTTCCGAACGTGACGATCGGGCCGCCGGTCGTGGCCTCGTTGCGGCGCCACACACCGCTGTTCTTCGATTGCCACCTGATGATGACCGAGCCGGGGCGCTACCTGAAGGACTTCGCCGACGCCGGGGCCGATGGCTGCACCGTGCACGTCGAGATCGGCGACACCGACGAGCTCATCGTGCAGATGCGCAGCCTGGGCCTGCGGGCGGGACTGGCCCTCAACCCCGACACGCCGTTCGACGCGGTGCGGCCCTACCTCCGCGACGTCGATCTCCTCTTGTGCATGACGGTCTTCCCGGGCTTCGGGGGCCAGAGCTTCATCGCCGACGTCATGGCCAAGGTGGCGCAGGCGCGGGCCGAGGTCACTGCCGCCGACCTGCAACTCGACATTGAGGTCGACGGGGGCATCGACACGACCACGGCGCCCGTCGCCGTGGCGGCCGGCGCCAATGTCCTCGTGGCCGGCAGCGCCATCTTCGGGCAGCCGCGGCCATGGGAGGCGGCCGACGCCATCCGCGCCGCCGCTCGTGCCGCTGCACCCGGTCACGGGTGACGACCGGCCGCGCCGTCGTCGCGGGGGGCGGCATCATCGGTACCTGGCACGCGCTCGAGTTGGCGGAGGCCGGCTTCGACGTGGACCATCTCGAAGCCGAAGCGGGCCCGACCGGTGCCTCGGTGCGCAACTTCGGTCTGGTCTGGGTCAGCGGACGGCGTTCGGGGGCCGAGCTCGAGGTGGCGCGCCGGGCGCGCCGGCGTTGGGAGGAGATCGGCGCTGCAGTTCCCGGCATCGGCTTTCGCGCCATGGCCTCGCTGACCGTCGCCACCGACGCTGCCGCCCGCGCCGTGATGGAGGCCTTCGCCCGGCAGCCCGATGCCGCCGCCCGTGCCATCTCGTTTCTGGAGCCCGACGAGGTGCGCGCCTGCAACCCGGCGGTCCGCGGTGACGTCGAGGGCGCGCTGCACTGCGCCGAGGACGCGGTGGTCGAGCCACGCCTCGCCCTGGCCGCCCTGCGCAACCACGTCGCCACCACCAACGCGGGCCGCTACCGCTACCATCCGGGACGCCGTGTCGCCGCCACCGAGCCTCACGCGCTGTGCGACACGCAGGGGACCCGCTGGGAGGGGGACGTGCTCGTGTTGGCGACCGGCGCCGCCTACGACCACATCCCCGTCACCGCGGCGCTGGCGCCCCGGCTCCGCCGGGTGCGGTTGCAGATGCTGCAGACGGGACCTTTCGCCACCGCGCTCACGACGACGCTGGCCGATGCCGACACCTTGCGCTACTACCCGGCCTACGAGTCGGCGCCACTGGACCAACTCGCTCCCCAGACGCCTGTCGCGGCCGCGCACCACCTGCAGCTGCTGCTGGTCCAGCGTCCAGACGGTGGTCTGACCATCGGGGACACGCATGCCTACGGGGAGCCGTTCGATTTCGCGCTGTGCGAGGACCCGACGACCGAGCTCTTGGCCCGGGCGGCGCGCATCCTCGGCACCGAGCTCCCCCCGGTGCAGCGTCGCTGGGAGGGGGTCTACGCGCAGTGCGTGGACGGTGCGGTCTGCCTGCGCGAAGAGATCGACGCAGGGGTGTGGTTGGTGACCGGCCCGGGCGGCCGCGGCATGACGTGTTCGCCGGCCATTGCCGCCGACACCTTGCGGGCCGCCGGGGTGGCGGCATGATCGGGCCCTTCGCGCTGGCCTGCCTCGATATGGCGGGCACGACCGTGCGCGACGACGGCGCCGTCGAGGCGGCGTTCACCAGCGCCCTGGCCGCGGTGGGCGTCACGCCGGGGAGCAGGTTCTACGAGGAGGCCGAGGTCGTCGTCCACCAGACGATGGGCTGGTCCAAGGCCGACGTGTTCGCCACGCTGTTCGACGCGGACGAGGCCAGGGAGGCCACCGCCGCCTTCGCCCAGGCCTACGAGGCGATCGTGGCGGCTGGGGACGTCAGCGAGATTCCCGGCGCCCTCCAGGTGCTGCGCGACCTGCGCGCCGCCGGGGTGGCGGTCTGTCTGACCACGGGGTTCGCGCCCTCGACGCGCGAGGCGCTGCTCGACGCCCTGGGGTGGCGGGCCGACGTCGACCTCGCCCTGTCACCGGCCGACGTGGGCCGGGGCCGCCCGGCGCCGGACCTCGTCCTCGGCGCCATGGCCCGCCTCGGGGTGGGCGACCCGCGCGCCGTGGTGGTCGTCGGCGACACGACGAGCGACCTCCAGGCGGGGAAGGCCGCCGGCGCCGGGGCGGTCATCGGCGTGCTCAGCGGCGCCCACGACGAGGCCACCCTGGCCGCCGCCGCACCGACGGCGGTCATGGCGGACATCACGGGCCTGATCCCGTTGCTCGGCCGGCTGTGACGCCGGCGGTTCCAGCCTCCTGACCTGGAATTCTCGACAAAAACTGAAACGTGTTCTAGTATTAGTGCACGAAGCCGGGGAGCCACCCCGGGCGAGGATCTGGACCATGGACGACGTGGAGCACATGCGCCGAGCGCTGGCGCTGGCGGCAACGGTCCGTTCGACCACGGCGCCCAACCCCTGGGTGGGCTGCGTCGTCGTTGCGCCGGACGCCGGCCCGGCCGGTGCGACGGTGTTCGCCGGAGCGACGTCACCGCCGGGAGGCCTCCATGCCGAGGCGTCGGCCCTGGCAGCGGCCGGAGAGGCCGCCCGGGGAGCCACGCTGTACGTGACCCTGGAGCCGTGCGCCCACCACGGGCGCACCCCGGCTTGTAGTGACGCCATCATCGCGGCGGGCGTGTCCCGGGTCGTGGTCGGCATCGAGGACCCCGACGATCAGGTCGCCGGACGCGGCATCGCCGCGCTCCGGGCCGCCGGCTTGGAAGTCACCATCGGGGTGGCCGCCGAGGAGGCGGCCGAGCAGCTGGCCCCCTACCTCAAGCACCGGACGACGGGGCAGCCCTGGGTCGTCCTCAAGATGGCCGCCAGCCTCGACGGCCGCACCGCGGCGCCCGACGGCACCAGTCGCTTCATCACGGGCGAGGCGGCGCGCCGGGACGTGCACCGGCTGCGCGCCCGTTCCGATGCCGTCCTGGTCGGGGCCGGCACCGTCCGGGCGGACGACCCCGAGCTCACGGTCCGACTCGACGACGGCGTGGAACGGGAGCAACCCCTGCGCGTCGTGCTCGGGCAGGCGCCGCAGGGGGCCAAGGTGCGTCCGGCGCTCGAACTCTCGGGAGAGCTCGGGGACGTGCTGACCGAGCTCGGGCGTCGTGGCGTGCTCCAGCTGCTGGTGGAGGGCGGGGCCAGCGTGGCGCACGATTTCCACGCCGCGGGCCTGGTCGACCGTTACGTGCTGTACCTCGCACCCGTGCTGTTCGGAGGCGACGACGGCCGCCCGATTTTCGCGGGTCCCGGGGCTGGCACAATTGAAGACGTGTGGAAGGGCAGGCTGGTGTCGATAGAGCAGCTGGGTGAGGATCTTCGGGTGGAGGTGGCGGCCTGATGTCGTTCTCCGAGGTGCAGGAGGCGATCGATTCCATCGGCCGGCTGGGCATGGCGGTCGTGGTCGACGACGAGGACCGTGAGAACGAGGGCGACCTGGTCATGGCGGCCGAGGCGGCCACGCCGGAGAACATCGCCTTCTTCCTGGCCCACACCTCGGGTGTCATCTGCGTGCCGCTCTTGCCCGAACGGGCCGACGCCCTCGACCTGCCCCTGATGGTCACGGCCAACACCGAGGCGCAGCGGACCGCCTTCACGGTGAGCGTCGACTTCCGCCACGGAACCACGACCGGGATCTCCGCCACGGACAGGGCGTCCACCATTGCCGCCCTGATCGACCCCGCCACGCGCCCCAACGACCTGAACCGGCCCGGCCACATCTTCCCGCTGCGCTACCGCTCCGGCGGAGTGCTCAAGCGGGCCGGGCACACCGAGGCGACGGTCGACCTGGCCCGGGCCGCCGGACTGACGCCGGCCGGCGTCCTCTGCGAGATCGTGACCGAGGACAAGTCCGAGATGGCGCGGCTGGCCGACCTCGAGACATTCGCCAAGCGGCACGACCTCCCGCTGATCTCCATCGCGGACCTCATCCGCTACCGCCGGCAGAACGAGAAGCTGGTGCGGCTCGTCTCCGAGGCGCGCATCCCCGCCGTAGGGCGTGAGTTCCGGGCCTTCGTCTACGAGTCCGTGCTGGACAACGAGCAGCACCTGGCGCTCGTCATGGGCGAGGTGGCCGGGACGGAGGACGTGCTGGTCCGCGTGCACTCCGAGTGCCTCACCGGCGATGTGTTCGGCTCGCTCCGCTGCGACTGCGGCCCGCAGCTGCAGGCGTCGCTCGACCTCATCGAGAAGGAGGGGCGCGGCGTCCTCATCTACCTGCGCGGCCACGAGGGCCGCGGCATCGGCCTCGGCCACAAGATCCGCGCCTACCAGCTGCAGGAGGAGGGCCACGACACCGTGGACGCCAACCTGCAGCAAGGGCTGCCCGTCGACAGCCGGGAGTACGGCATCGGCGCCCAGATGCTGGTCGACCTGGGCGTGACCACCATGCGTCTCATGACCAACAACCCGGTCAAGTACGGCGGGCTCGAGGGCTTCGGCCTCGACATCACCGAGCGGGTCCCGCTGCAGCCCTCGGCCAACCCCGAGAACATCGCCTATCTGCGCACCAAGCGCGAGCGGATGGGGCACCTGCTGCACGGGCTCGACGACGTCCTCTGACGTCGACCTGTGCCACAGTGAGGGCGTGACCCCGAGCGTTCCCGCCGGCTGATGGCCGAGTCCGACCTGGCGGCACTGCCCGACGGCGCGCTCGACGACGTGGCGTCGCGCGTCGGGGCCAGCCTGCACGGCTCGGCGGACGGCACCGGGCTGCGCATCGGCGTCGCCTGCGCCGAGTTCAACGGCGGCATCACCCTGCGGTTGCTCGACGGCGCGCTCCAGGCGCTGGACGAAGCGGGCACGGACCGCCGGGACGTCACCCTGGCCTGGGTCCCCGGCGCGTTCGAGCTCCCCGTCGTGGCCAGCGCCTTCGCCCAAGCCGGCAAGGTGGACGCCGTCCTGTGCCTCGGGGCGGTCATCCGCGGCGACACGGGTCACTACGACTTCGTGGCGGGGCAGTGCGCCGCCGGGATCCAGCAGGTGCAGTTGGCAACCGGGGTGCCCGTCGTCTTCGGTGTCCTGACCACCGACACGCTCGACCAGGCGCTGGTCCGCTCCGAGCCCGATCACACCAACAAGGGTCGCGAGGCCGCGCTGACCGGCGTCGAGATGGTGCGCCTCCTGCGCAGTGGACCGTTCACCTGACGGCGAGAGATCCATTCACCGGCCGTTCACAGGGTCGACACGGCGCGGACACGTCAGCCTCCTACGGTCGCGCTGAACAGACCCAGCAGCGGACCAGCACGGGAGATCGGCATGGGTGAGACGGCGCCCACGACGGAGACGACAGACCCGATGGGCGCCGGCGGCCCGATCGACCCGAGCGGGATCCGCTTCCGCGCGGGCATCCGACGCGAGGGCCCTTTCACGGTGCGCTACGTCACGATCCACGGCTACCGGCGGGCCTACGTCAAAGCCGGGTCGGGGCCCGCCCTGCTGCTGATCCACGGCATTGGCGACAGCTCTGACACATGGCGACCGGTGGTCGAGCAGTTGGCGCAGCACTACACCGTCATCGCCCCGGACCTCCTCGGGCACGGGCGCTCCGAGAAGCCGCGAGCCGACTACTCGGTGGCGGGCTTCGCCAACGGGATGCGCGACCTCCTCAGCGTGCTGGAGGTCGACCGGGTCACCGTCGTCGGGCACTCGCTCGGCGGCGGCGTGGCGGCCCAGTTCGCCTACCAGTTCCCGGATCGCTGCGAGCGCCTGGTCCTGGTGGGCAGCGGGGGAGTGGGCCGGACGGTCAGCCCCTTGTTGCGCGTGGCTGCCGTCCCGGGCATCGAACTGCTCATGCCCTTTCTCGGCCTGGCCCCCATCCGCTTCGCCAGCCGCCTGGGGGCCGAGTTGTTGCGCCTCTTCGACACCGCGCTCGGGCGCGACGCCGAGGAGATCCTGGCCGTGTTCGACGCGCTCCCCAACACGGAGGCCCGCATGGGCATCTTGCGCACGCTCCGCTCGAGCGTCGACTGGAACGGTCAGATCATCACCATGGTGGACCGGGCCTACCTGGCCGAAGGCGTCCCGACGCTGATCGTGTGGGGACGCCGTGACGCCATCATCCCTTTGGGGCACGGGCGCCTCATCCACACGGTGATGCCGGGAAGCGAATTGGAGATCTTCGACGAAGCGGGGCACTTCCCGCACCACACCGACCCGGTCCGATTCGTGCGCGTCCTGCACGACTTCATCGGGCGCTCCGTGCCGGCGACCTACGACCAGGGCGAATGGCGCACGCGCCTCCGGCGCGGCAAGCAGTTGGACGAGGCCGACGTCGCGGGCGCCGACGAGGCCGTCGACGCGTCCGACCTCACGGCCCTCCGGGGAGCGGACTGAGACTGCCGCACGAAAGCCTCAGTACAAGATGATCTGCGTGCAGCGGTACGACGCCATCAACCGCTCTGTGGTCTCGTTCGTCACGGTGGCGTCCCAGACCTGCGTGGTCCGCCCGAGATGCAGCGCCGCCGCCGTCGCCTCGACCCGCTCGCCCTCCCGCGCGCTCGAGATGAAGTTGGCCGAGCAGTCCACCGTGGTGAAGCCGCGGGCCCCCTCGGGCCAGTGGTGGCTGACCCCGAAGGCGCAGAGGGCGTCGGCCATGGCGATCACCACGGGCGCCCACAGGTAGCCCGTCCCGGCGATGAGCGTGTGGGTCACGGTCAGGCGGGCCACGGGGTCACGATCCTCGTCGGGCCGGGGCACATCGATGCCGAGGAGCTGCAGGAAGTTCTGGGGATCGTAGGGCGCTGGCACGGGAACAGCATGCCCGACTGGCGCCCCACGGGCCCGGCCACGCCGGCGCGTCTGCGAAGATCTACCCCCATGCTCCGCCTCGTCCTGCCCAAGGGCTCGCTCGAACGCGCCACCATGCAGCTGTTCGAGGACGCCGACCTGGCCGTCAACCGCGCCTCGGATGTGGCCTACCGCGCCACCATTGCCGACCCCCGCATCGACGAGGTGCGCATCCTGCGGCCCCAGGAGATCCCCGTCTACGTCGCCGACGGGCTCTTCGACCTCGGCATCACCGGGCGCGACTGCATCGAGGAACGGGGGAGCGAGGTCGTCTCGCTCGGCGAGCTCGCCTACTCCAAGAACACGGCGAACCCGGCCCGGGTCGTGCTGGCCGTCGGCGCCGACTCCCCGGCCCACACGCTGGCCGAGCTGGCCGCCACCGTGGCCGACCGTTCCGGACCCCTGCGCGTCAGCACCGAGTATCCCGAGCTGACCAGGCGCGCGCTTGCGGCGCACGGCATCGAGGCGGACATCGCGCTCTCCTATGGCGCCACCGAGGCCAAGGTGCCCGACATCGCCGACGCCGTCGTCGACATGACCGAGACCGGGAGCGCGTTGCGCGCCGCCGGACTGCGCGTCATCGAGACGCTGCTCGTGTCGCACACCGAACTCATCGCCAATCCGATCGCGGCGGCGGATCCCGCCAAACGTCACGCCATGGAGCAGATCCACACGCTGCTCCAGGGCACGCTCGAGGCTCGGGGCAAGGTGCTCGTGAAGCTCAACGTCGAGGCGGTCAACCTCGACAAGGTGCTCGCCGTCCTGCCCTCCATGCGGGCGCCGACCATCTCGGAGCTCTCGGGCGGCGGCGCCTTTGCGCTCGAGGCCGTCGTGGCCAAGTCCGACATCAACATCCTCATCCCGGCGCTGCGCGACCAGGGCGCGAGCGACATCTTGGAGATCCCGTTGTCCAAGATCGTCCATTGAGGTGGCCGGCCCCGTCCCGACCACCGGGCCGCACCACGGGCGCGTGGTCTCGTTCGATCCCACCCGGGGCCTCGGCATGGTCGACGACGACCACGACGGGACGAGCTACGGCTTCCACGCCACCGCCATCGCCGACGGGAGCCGGCGCATCGAGGTCGGCGCGAGGGTGGTTTTCACGGTGACGCCGGGCCTTGGCGGCCTCTACGAGGCGCGGTCGCTGCTGCCGGTTTCCTGCTGACGTCTCCACCACTGGCCGCCGTAGTGGCCGGCGAACACCTCAAAGGCGGCCTCGACCCCCGCCCGATCGCCTGTGGCGAGCAGGTCGAGCAGGAGGCCGCGCGTGACCGCCAGGGCCAGCCGGCCATGGGTCCGGGCGACGTCGGCGGGTACGCCCAGCGGGGCGGTCAAGGCAACGTTGGCGTCGAGCCAGTGCCCAATGTCGTTGTCCAGGAGGGGACGGATCGCCTCCTCGCCTTGCAGTGCCCGCCCGTAGAGGGCGAAGAACAGCCGCTCGAAGTCACCGAGCGCAGGATCGGACAGGTAGCCCCACAGCCGGCGGAGCAACTCGTCCGACTCGCCGGCAGCATCCCGGCCGAGTTCGGCCACGCGCTGCTCCGTCCTCGATTCCATCTCGCGGACGACCGCCAACAGCAGGCCGTCTTTCGAGCCGAAGTGGTAGTGGAGCATCCGGTGGCTGGTTCCGATGGCCTCGGCGATCCGGCGCAGGCTCTGGTCGGCCAGGCCCTGGGCGGCGAGGTACTCCACCACGGCATCGAGCAGGCGCTGCCGGGCCGGGTGCGCCCCGGCTCCTCCGCCCTCGGCCTCGCCGGTCCCCACAGAAGGCTCGTTCGCCTCGGCTGCGCTCGCTTGTCCGCTCATGTACCAAATGGTACATTCGCGAGAGACTGGCTGAAGGGAGGAGGCCGCCATGGCCCAGCAGGTGATCGACGAGACGGCGACGACCGGCGCAGATCCGGCATCGGTGTACGCGCTCCTGGCGGACGGCTCCACGTGGCCCGAGTGGTCGCCCATCGGCGCCTTCGAGCTCATCGAGCCCGGGGCGGGATCGCCGGAGGGCCCCGGTGCGGTGCGCCTGTTCACCACCGGCCGACACCAGAGCCGCGAGCGGGTCGTCACCTGCGAGCCCGGCCAGGCCTTCGCCTACGTGCTCGAGGCGGGACTGCCTCTGCGGGACTACAAGGCGGTGATCACGCTGACTCCCGCTGCGGGCGGGACCTCCATCAATTGGCGCTCGACATTTCGACCCAAGGTGCCCGGCACGGGCTGGCTCTACCGCCGCGAGCTGGGCAAGTTCATCAAGGGGACCGTCGAGGGCCTGGCCGCGGCGACCGACCGGGCCCGCAGCAGCTGAGGGCGGCGGGCCTAGTTCAGGTCGTGGCTGGCGGCGCCTTCCGAGGCGCTCTTCTCGGCACCCTCGAGGCCGACGTAGGCCAGGCGGAGCTGGGACAGCGACTCGAGCAGAGCGGGCTCGGCCTCTCCGAGGCGGCCCCGAAGCCCGTCGAGCAGGGCGCCGAGACCGTCGATGGCCAAGCGGGCCTGGAAGAGCTGGGGCGGGGTCTGCGAGAGGTAGATGGCAGCCAGCTCGAAGAGCCCGTAGCAGTGGTTGGCGACGACGACCTCGGCCGGGGTGTGGGCCAGCTGCGCCCGCATGGCGTCGACTTCGGCCTGCGCCAGCGCCTGCTCCTCGGTGAGAGGGGCCTCTCGTGACGTACGCGTGACCTCGGTGTCGCCCGACTGTCCGGAGGGTTGTGAAGGGGCGTCGTCCGCCTCCTTCTTGGGGAAATGCTCGCCCGACGGTGTCCACAAGCTGCTCATGCTGGTACCCTATGCTCCTTGACTACATGGAAGCGGGGCCTCCACTGAGTGGCCTCCACCTGGCCACCACCCTGCCGAGTCGGGGACCATCGTGCGCCAGGTCGATCGCCTCTCTGCCGTGGGCACTGCCCGCTGGTCGGCCTCGCTCCACCGATTGGCTTGCGGAAGGACCGCGGGCCCGAGTGAGAGGTGTGATGACGCATCGTCGCTGAAACCACAACAGAGCACCGGATCAATGACCGAATCCGTGCCCGTGAAGTCCGGCTCGTGGACCCCGACGGTGTGCAACTAGGCATCAAGCCGCTCCCCGAGGCCCTGGCGATCGCCAAGGAGCTCGATCTCGATCTCGTCGAAGTCGCCCCCATGGCCAATCCGCCCGTCTGTCGGATCATGGACTTCGGCAAGTTCAAGTTCGACGAGGCCCAGCGGGCCAAGGAGAGCCGCCGCAAGACGGTCCACGTCGGGATCAAGGAGATGAAGTACCGGCCGAAGATCGGCCCGGGTGACTTCGATACCAAGACCCGGCAAGTGGCCAAGTTCCTGGGCGAAGGGCACAAGGTCAAGATCACGATCATGTTCCGAGGCCGCGAGGTGTACCACCCCGAGCACGGGAAGCGGATCCTCGATCGCATCGCCGAGCAGATGGAGGGCATCGCCAAGGTCGAGGCCGAGCCCAAGCTCGACAACCGCAACATGATCATGGTGCTCGCCCCCGACAAGCGGGCCCGCCAGGCCGCCCAGTCGAGGGAGAAGGCGCAGCAGCGCACCGACAAGTCGGGTGCCTCTGCCGCTCCGCAAGCGACTGCCGATCCGGCAGCCGCGAACGGCGCGGGCGAGACGGTCGCATCCCCGGCCCAGGGGAACGGAAGTGCGCCGGCGACCGGTGGGAGCAACACCGGTGGGAACAACGGAGTCAGCGAAGTCGCAGCATCAGCCGAAGAGGGATGACGCAATGCCGAAGATGAAGACAGACCGGGGCGCCGCCAAGCGCATCAAGGTGACCGCATCCGGCCGGTTGCGCCGGCGCAAGGCCTTCCGCTCGCACATTCTGGAGAAGAAGAGCAGCGTCCGCACGCGCCGGCTCGGCCGCGAGGCCGACATCGCCAAGGCCGACGAGCGCGCCACCCGCCGGATGCTCGGCATCTGAGCGCAGGCAGTCACCACCGCGCTCCGGCGCACATCCACCCGACACACCGAGATCTGAGAGGAGCACCCCCATGGCCAGAGTGAAGCGGTCCGTCCACGGCCGCAAGCACCACCGCGCTGTCCTCGAGCAGGCGAAGGGGTACTACGGAAACAAGAGCCGCTCGTATCGGGCCGCCAACGAGCAGCTCATGCATTCGATGCAGTACGCCTTCCGGGACCGTCGTGCCCGCAAGGGGGACTTCCGCAAGCTGTGGATCCAGCGCATCAACGCCGGAGCCCGGCAGCACGGCATGAGCTACAGCCGGCTCATCAACGGCCTGCACCTGGCCGGCGTGGAGGTCGACCGCAAGGTCCTGGCCGATCTGGCCGTCAGCGACCCCGAGGCGTTCGGCGCGCTCGTGGCGACCGCGCAGGACGCGCTGTCCAATGCGCCCGTGTCCGAGGTCGCTTCCTGACCCAGCGGCTGGCCTTTTCGCACCGGCGCATCCGCCGGTTGCGCGGGCTGCTGCAGAAGCGTTCGGCGCGCTGGAGCGAGCGCGCCTTCGTGGCCGAGGGGGCGGAGCTGATCCGCTGCGCGCTCGATGCGGGCGCGCCTGTCGAGTCCCTCTACGTGTCGCCCGCCGGTGATGGCGACCGCGCCGTCCGGGACGTGTGCCGGCGCGCCGAGGCGGCCGGCGTGCGCTCCTTTCCACTTGCTGCGGGCGTGTTGGAGCGGGTGGCCGACACCGTGACGCCCCAACCCGTGCTCGCCGTCCTGCCCATGCTCGAAGAGCCACCGGTGGGCACGGGCCCGTGGCTGGCCGGCCCGGGCGCCCTGATCGTGGTCTTGGTCGACGTGCGCGATCCCGGCAATGCCGGCACCGTGCTGCGGGCGGCGGATGCCTCGGGGTCGACGCTGGTCGTCTACGCGGGCGATTCGGTCGACCCCTACAACCCCAAGACCGTGCGCTCCTCGGCCGGCTCCCTCTTCCATGTGCCGTTGGCGGTGCGGCCCGACCCGGACGCCCTGGCGACCGAACTGACGGCGGCCGGGTTCCGCACACTGGCCACCGTGGTGCGGGACGGCGAGGATTATGCCGCGCTCGACTGGACCACACCCTCGGCCGTGTTCTTGGGCAACGAGTCCTCGGGGCTCGACCCCGATCTGGCCGGCACCCTCTCGGGCGCGCTGGCCATCCCCATGGCGGGCCGGGCCGAATCGCTCAACGTGGGCGTGGCCTGCGCCGTGGTCTGCTTCGAGGCCTTCCGCCAACGCCGGGGCGGCGGTGCCGCGCCACGTAGCATCGAGGGGGGCGGACCGACCCGACCTGGTGACTGACGACAGGGAATTCTGGCGACATGGCAACTGACAGCGTGGAACTCGACGTCGAGGGCATCACCGCCGACGGCGCGCGGGCCATCGAAGGCGCGGCGACGACCGAGGCCCTGAACCAGGTCGACGCCGAGTTCCTGGGCAAGCGCTCGGCGCTGACCCGGGCCCACCGCACCCTGGGCGGCCTCGACCCCGAGGCCCGCAAGGAGGCCGGCCGGCGTCTCGGCGAGGCACGGACCCAGCTCGAAGCCATCCTGGCCGCGCGGCGTGCCGAGCTGGCGCAGTCCGAACGCGCCGAGGCTGTCCTGGCCGATCGCCTCGACCTGACCGAGGTCATCCCCGATCAGGTGCGCACGCCGCCGGCGCGCGGCCACCTGCATCCCGCGACGCAGGCCCGGGCGGAGCTCGAGGACGTCTTCGTGGGCATGGGGTTCACCGTGGCCGAGGGTCCTGAGGCGGAGACGGACTGGTACAACTTCGAGGCGCTCAACATCCCGCCGGCCCATCCGGCGCGCGGCATGTACGACACCATGTATCTCGACATCGGGGAGCCCGAGACGGTGTTGCTGCGCACGCACACCTCCCCGGTGCAGATCCACCTGATGGAGGCGGCGGTGCGCGACGACTCCCTGCCTATCCACGCCGTCATGCCGGGCAAGTGCTTCCGGCTCGACACCCCCGACGCCCGCCATCTGCCCGTCTTCAATCAGATCGAGGGATTGGTGGTCGACCGAGGCATCACCTTCGGTGACCTCGCCGGGACCATTCAGACCTTCACCGAGGCCTACTTCGGCCCGGGCATGCGCTCACGTCTGCGTCCCGCCTATTTCCCCTTCACCGAGCCGTCGGCCGAGTACGAGATCACCTGCACGGTCTGCCTCGGCGAGGGCTGCCGTACCTGCTCGCACACGGGCTGGATCGAGCTGGGCGGGTGCGGCATGGTCGATCCCGCCGTCTTCGCCGCCGTCGGCATCGACGCAGAGGTCTGGTCGGGCTTCGCCTTCGGCTTCGGTATCGACCGGCTGGCGCAGATGCGTCACGCCATTCCCGACATGCGCTCGTTCCTCGAGAACGACATCCGCTTCCTGTCGCAATTCTGATCTCTCCCCACAACGAGAAAGTCCCCCGTGCGCGCTCCGCTCAGCTGGCTCCGTGATTTCGCCCCGTTCCCCGACGACGTCGGGACGCTGCGCGACGCGCTCGACGACCTGGGGCTCGTCGTCGAGGCGATCGAGCACGTCGGCGAGGGGCTGGGCGACGTGGTGGTCGGCCGGGTGCTCGAGATCCGCCCGATCAAGGGGGCGGACAAGATCCGGCTCGTCATCGCCGACGGGGGCGGAACCGAGCCGCTCGAGATCGTGTGCGGCGCGACCAACTTCGCAGTGGGGGACCGGGTGCCGCTGGCGCCTGTCGGCGCCATCCTCCCGGGGGGCTTCGAGATCAGCCAGCGCAAGCTGCGCGGCGTGACCTCCAACGGCATGCTGTGCTCGGGCAAGGAGCTGGGCCTCTCCGATGACGGGGCGGGCTTGTTGATCCTGGGTGACGAGTCACCAGGCGAGCCCGGGACGCCGATCATGGAGGCGCTGGGCCTGCGGGTGGACACCGTGTTCGACATCACGGTCGAGGGCAATCGCCCCGATGCATGGTGTATCTCGGGCATCGCCCGCGACCTGGCAGGGCGCCTCGGGCTGCCGTTCACCCTGCCCGAGCCTCCCGCGCCGGCGGCGAGCGGGTGGCCGGTGGAAGAGGCGGCGAGCGCATCGGTGGAGTCGGCCGACCTCTGTCCCCGCCTGACCGTGTCCGTCCTGCGCGAGGTCACCGTGGCGCCCTCGCCGGGCTGGATCGCCCAGCGGCTGTTGCTGGCCGGCATGCGCCCGATCAACAACGTGGTCGACGCGTCGAACTACGTCATGCTCGAGCTCGGCCAGCCCACCCACCCGTACGACCTGTCGCTCTTGTCCGGACACGGCCTCACCGTCCGCCGGGCCCGGCCGGGGGAGACGGTCGAGACGCTCGACGGCGTGCGGCGGACGGTGGGGGAGCGAGGGAGGAGCCTGGGCGACACCGGCGAGGACTGCCTCATCTGCGACGCCGAGGGCACGCCGGTCGGCATCGGCGGGATCATGGGCGGCGCGTCGTCGGAGATCGCGGAGACGACCACGGAGGTGCTCCTCGAAGCGGCCTACTTCACCCCGATGGCCATCGCCCGTACCTCCAAGCGCCTGGGTCTCCGCACCGAGGCCTCGGCGCGCTTCGAGCGCGGCGTCGACCCCTGGGTGATTGAGCCCTCGGTCCAGCGGTTCTGCCAGCTGCTGGCCGAGAGCGTGCCCGGGCTCGAGGTGGCCGACGGCATGCTCGACGTGCGCGGCGACGTACCCGAGCCCTTTGTCGTTGCGGTGCCGATCGCCCGGGTGCACAGTCAGATCGGCGTGGCGCTCGACCCAACTGAGATCGCCCGTCTCATAGAGCCGATCGGCTTCACGGTGCTCGAACAGGAGAGCGACACGGACGCAGGCGTGCTGACCGTCGAGGTGCCGACGAACCGCCCCGACGTCCGGTCCGAGCCCTACGGGGTGGACGACATCATCGAGGAGATTGCGCGCACGTTCGGCTACTCCAACGTGCCGCGTCACATTCCGACCTGGCCCCAGCCCGGACGTCTCACGCCACTGCAGAGGTCGCGGCGCGAGGTCAAGGACATCCTGCGTGGCCTGGGCGCGTCGGAAGGCTGGACCGACACCTTCGTGTCGGCTACCGCCCACGACGACGTGGACCTGACGGGACCTGCCGTGCGGGTGGCGAACCCGCTCGACGCCGAGAAGCCCTTCCTGCGCCGCTCCCTGCTGCCCGGACTCCTCGGCGCATTGGCCTACAACGCCAGCCGGCGCCAGCCCGACGTCCGCCTGTTCGAGGTGGGCGTCGTCTTCTCGCATCCCGGCGAGGGCGCGGCCCGGATCGTCGAGCGCAGCGGGGCCGGCGGCACCGAGCGGGCGGACCTGCCGGGGGAGCGCGAGCTGCTCGCCGCGGTCTTCGCCGACGGCGAGGATGATGCCCGTTCGGCGGTGGCGTCGTGGCACGTCCTGGCCGACGCACTCCGCCTGGACGGGGTGCGCCTCATACCGCCGGGCGAGGGCATGCCGCCGCTGCCGGGACTGCACCCGACGCGCGCGGCACATCTGGTGGCTCGTTCGAGCGGTGGGGACGCCGTCACCATCGGCTCCGTGGGGGAGATCGACCCGGCGGTGGCGGCCCGGTTCGACCTGACCCGCACCTCGAGTGCGACGATCATGGCCCGGCGCGTGGGCTGGCTCGAAGTCGACCTGGGTCTGCTCTTCGACGAGACGAAAGTGCCGCGCCGGATCACGGTGGGCGGTGCCGTGAGCCGGTTCCCGTCGTCCGACATCGACCTGGCCTTCGTGGTGGAGGACCGCCATCCTGCCGACGCCGTCGCCGACGCACTCCGGCAGGCAGGCGGTGATCTGCTCGAATCCGTGAACCTGTTCGACGTGTACCGCGGCGCCGGCATCGACGAAGGATTCCGCAGCCTGGCCTACCGCCTGCGCTTCTGCGCGGATGACCGGACGCTCACGGACGAAGAGGTCGGTGGATTGCGCACCCGCTGTATCGACGCCGTGGCCCAGGAGTTCGGCGCCGTCCTGCGCTGAAGGGCGTCCGCCGTGGCAAGGTGGTTCGGTGGATGTACGTCTGGTCGACCCGCTGGACGGCGATGAGCTGGCCGAGTGGGCTGCGGTCCTGCGCGCCAGCGACATGGAGCTGTGGCCCGACCTCACCGGCTTCACGCTGCCGGACATCCGTGCCTTCGCCCGCTCTCGCAGTTCGTACAAGCGATTCGATCTCCTGGCGGCACGGGAGGCCGGCGGGCCGATTCTCGGCGTGGCCATGATGGAGCTGACGCTGCGTGACAACGTGCGCAGTGCCGAAGTGACGGTGGCGGTCCACCCGGCCCATCGGCGTCTCGGCGTGGGGACCGCCCTGGTCGACGGCATGGCTCAGCGGGGACGGGCCGAGGGCCGTGAGGTGCTCAACTCCATTGTGGACGTGCCGCTCCATCGTGCGCACGACGACCCTTCGCTTTCGTTCGCGCCGAAGGTCGGCTTCGAGGCGATGCTGTCCGGCAACATCCGTCACCTGGCAGTTCCGATGGATGCAGGACGTCTGGAGTATCTGCGCGCCGAGGTAAGGCGGGCGCGCCGTGCAGACGACTATCGCGTGCTGACCTTCGAGGCTCCGTGGCCGGCGAAGTACCTCAACGACCAGTGTGCGCTCTTCCAGTGCATGTCCACGGACGAGCCGCACGGTGACGAAGGCCATGAGGAGGAAGTCTGGAACGCCGATCGCGTCAGCGAGAACGACGCCCTTCGTGCCGCTCGCGGTGCACGGTTTCTCATCGCAGCGGCAGAGCACCGGGCGTCGGGACGGCTCGTCGCCTGCACGGAGCTCTCACTGGCGGCTGACTCGCCAGGCCAGGCTTGGCAGATGCTGACCGTGGTGGAGCCGGAGCACCGGGGGCACCGTTTGGGGCTGGCCGTCAAGATCGCCAACGTCGACGAATTGACCCGGCGGGCACCTGAGGTGCGGGTGATCGTCACCGGCAACGCGTCGGTGAACGCGCCGATGATCGCGGTGAATGAGATGATGGGATTCGAGGTCGCCAGCGAAGGGAACTTCTGGCAGAAGCGCCTGGGACCCCGCCCGGTGACCGCCTGATCGCAACTCTCGGGTCGAGGGCAATCGTAGGGGACGTCAGGTTCCGTCAAGTATGAGTATGCAGAAGTATGTATACTTATGCGATGAAGGCAGGCATCCTCGGAGCGTCGGGGTACACGGGCTCTGAGCTGCTGCGCCTGCTCGCCGCTCACCCGGAGTTCGAGGTTGCCCTGGCCACAGCCCATTCCCACGCCGGTGAGGCGGTCGGCAACCACACCCCCTCCCTGGCCGCCGCCTACCCCGGGTTGTCGTACGAGGAGAGCGATCCCGCCCGCTTCGATGGCCTCGACCTGGTCTTCTGCGGCCTGCCGCACGGGGAGTCCCAGCGGATCGTTCCCGAGCTCCGTTCACGGGTGGGCCTCGTGGTCGACCTGGCTGCCGATTTCCGGCTGAAGGATGCCGCGCTCTATCCGCAGTGGTACGGCGAGGAGCACCGCGCGCCGGAGTTCTTGGCCGAGGCCGTGTACGGGCTGCCCGAGCTGTTCCGCGAGGGCCTGGCCGGGGCGACGCTGGTCGCGGCGGCCGGGTGCTACCCGACGGCGGCGGGACTTGCCCTGGCGCCCCTGGTGCGGACCGGCCTGGTGGAGTCCACCGGCATCGTCGTCGACGCCGCCTCGGGCGTCTCGGGCGCCGGCCGCGGGCTCAAGGAGTCGCTGCACTTCGGCACGGTCGACGAGGACTTCAGCGCCTACGGACTGCTGACCCACCGTCATACGCCCGAGATGGAGCAGATCATCGGCGGGGAGGTGCTGTTCACGCCGCACCTCGCCCCCATGACCCGCGGCATCCTCGCCACCTGTTACGCCCGGCCTGCCGTGGGCACCAATCCGACGACCGGCATCGTGATGGCTGCCTTGCACGACGCCTACGACGCCGAACCCTTCATCGTGGTGACCGACGACCCACCCTGCACCAAATCCACGGCGGGCTCCAACGCGGCCCACGTCACGGCGCGGGTCGATGCGCGCACGGGGTGGGTGCTCACCCTCTGCGCGCTCGACAACCTCGTGAAGGGTGCCTCCGGCCAGGCCATCCAGTGCGCGAACGCCGCGCTGGGCCTGCCCGAGACGACCGGTCTGCCGATGGCCGGGGTCTACCCGTGAGCGTCAACGCACCGCAGGGTTTCGTGGCCGTCGGCGGGTACGCGGGCATCAAGGCCGCCAAGGCTCACGACGTCGCCGTCGTGGCCACCGCCGATGGCCGGGCCGTCCCTGCGGCGGGCGTCTTCACCTCCAACCTGGCGGCCGCCGCGCCGGTCCAGGTGAGCCGGTCCCACCTCGCCGCCACCGGGGGGAAGGCAGCGGGCGTGATCCTCACGTCGGGCAACGCCAACGCCGCCACCGGCGTCCCGGGCCGCGAGGCCGCCGAGCGGCTGTGCACCGCCGTCGCCGGCGACATCGGTGCGACCGCCGAGGAGATCCTGATCTGCCAGACGGGCCTGATCGGCATCCCGTTCCCCATCGATCACGTCATCCCGGAGATCGAGCCGATCGTGATGGCGCGCACCGGCAGGGCCGAGTCGGCGGCCGAGGCGGCCAAGGCCATCATGACGACCGACACCAGGCCGAAGGAAGTGATCGTGGCGGGTGACGGGTTCACCGTGGGTGGCATGGCAAAGGGCGCCGCCATGCTGGCGCCGAACATGGCCACCATGCTCGCCGTCTGCACGACCGACGCCGTCGTCGACCCGGCCACTCTGCAGGAGGCGCTGCGTGAGGCGGTGGCGGCCTCGTTCAACACGATCACGGTGGACGGCTGCACCTCCACCAACGACACCGTCCTGGTGCTGGCGAACGGCCTCGGGGCGAGCCCGTCGCCGTCGGCCCTGACGGCCGCCTTGTTCGAAGCCTGCCGGTCTCTGGCCGAGCAGATGGTGGACGACGCGGAAGGGGCGACCAAGGTCGCGCACGTGCACGTCGTGGGCGCGGTGAGCGACGAGGCGGCGCACATTGCGGCGCGCAAGGTGGCCGACTCCATGCTCGTGCAGTGTTCGCTCTTCGGCGAGGACCCCTATTGGGGACGCATCATCTCCGAGCTCGGCTCGGCCGGGACGCCCTTCGACATCGACCGGGTGTTGCTGGCGTACGGCAGCACCGTGGTCTGTGCGGGCGGTGTCGGCGTGCCCCACGATGCGGCGGCGGTGGCCGCCCACATGGCGGGCCGCCACATCGTGCTCGAGTGCGACCTCGGGCTCGGCACGGGCGAGTCGGTGGTCCTAGGGACGGATCTCGGGTACGGCTACATCGACGAGAACCGGACGACGTCGTGACGGCACGCGAGGCCCCCATCGTCCCACCCAAGGTCACCCGCGCCCAGAAGGCGGCGGCGGCCAGGACGGCATCTGTGCTCGTGGAGGCGCTGCCGTACATCCAGGCGCTTCTGGGAGAAGATCGTCGTCGTCAAGTACGGCGGCAACGCGCTGCATGTGGCGGACGGCCAGGACGCGGAGAATCCCGGTGACGCGCTGGCCTCGTTCGCCGAGGACGTGGTGCTCATGCGCGCCGTCGGCATGCTCCCGGTAGTGGTGCACGGTGGCGGTCCGCAGATCGGCGCGCTGATGGCGCGGCTCGGCAAGGAGACCGAGTTCCGTAACGGGCTGCGGGTCACCGACGCCGACACGCTCGACATCGCCCGCATGGTGCTGGTCGGCAAGGTCAATCGCGACATCGTGTCGGCCATCAACGTGCACGGTCCCATCGCCGTCGGGGTGTCCGGCGAGGACGCCAATCTCATCACGGCTGCGCCGCACCATGCCGACCTCGGTTTCGTCGGCAACGTGTCGGACGTCGATCCCGCCATGCTCGAAAGGCTGCTCGCCCAAGGGCTGATCCCCGTCGTCGCCACCATCGGGACCGACGAGTCCGGTCAGGCCTACAACATCAACGCCGACACGGTGGCGGGCGCGCTGGCAGAAGCGCTGCTGGCTGCGAAGCTCATCTTCCTGACCGATATCGAGGGGCTCAGGGTCGTGGCCGACGACCCGGAGACGGTGATCCGGCAGGTGTCCCCCGACGTGATCGACGAGATCGTGCGCGACGGGGGAGTGCAGGGCGGCATGATCCCCAAGGTCGAGGCGTGTGCCAGCGCCGTGCGGGCCGGAGTCGGCCAGGCGCACATCCTCGACGGGCGCGTCCCCCACGCGTTGCTGCTCGAGCTGTTCACCGACTCAGGCGTCGGGACGATGGTGCGGCCGTGAGCGAACCCGACGTCGTGGCCGCTGCCCCTTCCGAGCGCTCGTCCCTCATGCGCACGTACGCCGAGCCGCCCGCCACGTTCGTGCGGGGCCAGGGCACGTTGCTCTTCGATGCCGAAGGCACCGAGTACCTCGACTTCATCACCGGCCTGGCCGTGGTGTCGCTGGGCCACGCCCACCCTGCGGTAGCCGACGCGGTGGCGGAACAAGCGCGGACGCTCAGTCATGTGTCGAACCTCTACGGCAACACGCTGGCCCCCGAGGTCGCCCGCACCATCGACCGTCTGGTCAACGGCGGCACCGGCCAGGCCGGCGGACAGGTCTTCTTCGCCAACTCGGGAGCCGAGGCCAACGAGTGCGCCTTGAAGCTGGCCCGGCGCTGGGCCGGGCCCGGTCGCCATGTGGTGATCAGCGCCGACAATGCCTTCCACGGCCGCACACTGGCCACGCTGACCGCCACCGGCCAGCCGGAGAAGCAGGCACCATTCCTTCCGCTGCCCGAGGGGTTCGTGCACGTCCCCTACGACGACGTCCCCGCGCTCGACAAGGCGCTGGACCGGGACACGGTGGCGGCTGTGCTCATGGAGCCGCTGCAGGGCGAGGGCGGCGTCGTGGTCCCGAGTTCGGACTACCTCGGAGCTGTGCGGTCGTTGTGCACCGAGCGCAACGCGCTGCTCATGCTCGACGAGGTCCAGACCGGCCTCGGCCGTACGGGGCACTGGTTCGCCTTCCAGGCCCAGGGCCTGGAGCCAGATGTGGTGACGATGGCCAAGGCGCTCGGGAACGGCATGCCGGTGGGGGCGTGCTGGGCCCGGGCCGAGGTGGCGGCGGCGTTCGGGCCGGGCGACCACGGCTCGACCTTCGGCGGCCAGCCGCTGGCCCTGGCCGCCGTCAAGGCCACGCTCGCCGTCATGGAGTCCGAGGACGTCTGCCGCCGCGCCCGCGAGCGTGGGGACCAACTCGGCGCCGGGCTGGTCCGGCTGCCCGGTGTCGTCTCGGTACGCGGGGCCGGCCTGCTGCTGGCGGCCCAGCTCGACGCCCCGGTGGCCAAGGAGGCGGCGGCGTGGGCGCTGGCCCACGGCCTGCTGGTCAACCCGGTGCGGCCCGACGCCATCCGCGTGGCACCGCCGCTCCTGGTCCGCGAGGACGAGGTCGACGCCGCGTTGGGGATCCTCGGCGGGGCGTTGACGGCGGTGCGGTCCGGCTCCGGCGGGACCCGGTAGGGGAGCCGGCGACCGTGACGCGCAGCTTCTTCGACATCGACGACCTCGACCCCGACACCTGGGAGCATCTCCTGCAGCTCGCGCTGACCCCGTCGGCCGATCCACCGCTGGCGGGCCAGGGCGTGGCGCTGCTCTTCCAGAAGCCGTCGGCCCGGACCCGCAACGCCACCGAAATGGCGGTGGTCGACCTGGGTGGCCATCCCGTGTACATCCAGGGGACCGAGGTGGGCCTCGATGAGCGGGAGACCGCGGAGGACGTGGCCCGCACGCTCGCCTGCTACCACCGCGTCCTGTGTGCCCGGGTGTTCGAGCACTCCATGCTGGTGCGGATGGCGGGCGCGCTGCAGCGGAGCGGTTTCGAGGTCCCGGTGGTGAATCTGCTCTGCGATACCGCTCACCCGTGCCAGGTGGTGGCCGACGTCCTGACCATGCGCGAGGCGCTGGGCCCGCTGGCCGGCCGCACGCTGACCTACGTCGGCGACGCCAACAACATGGCGCGCTCGCTGGCCAAGGGTGGGCTGCTCGAGGGCATGCAGGTCCGCTTTGCCACCCCGGCGGGCTACACCTTCTCCGGCGCCGAGTTGGCCGAGCTGCAGGCCTTCGGGGATCGCGTGGGACGGGGCGGCACCGTGCAGGTGACCGACGACCCGGGCCGGGCGGCCAAGGACGCCGACGTCCTCTACACCGACGTCTGGACGAGCATGGGCCAGGAGGAGGAGCGGGCCGCCCGCCTGGACGCCTTCGCCGGCTTCACCGTCGACCGGGACCTTGTCGGGCAGGCGGCGTCCGATGCCGTCGTCCTGCACTGCCTGCCGGCACACCGCGGCGAGGAGATCGCCGACGACGTGCTCGAGGGACCCCGCTCGTTGGTCTGGCGGCAGGCGGCCCACCGGCGGACGGCCATGCGGGGCGTGCTGGCCTGGGTCGTGGAGGAGTCGCCGTGAGCGGGCAGGCGCCGAGCCGGCTGACGAAGAACCAGCGCCAGCACCGCATCACCAAGCTCCTCGAGACCCAACCGGTCACGAGCCAGGCGCAGCTGGTGGCCCTGCTTGGAGAACAGGGGATCGAGGCGACCCAGACCACGGTGTCACGTGACCTCGAGGATCTCGGCGCGGTGAAGGTGCGCCTGCCCGGGGGTGAGACGGCCTACGCGCTGCCCGAGCTCCCGGCGCAGCAGATCGCGCCGGAGGACCACCTGCGGCGCGTGCTCGGCGAATGGGTCGTGGAAGTGGCCCACTCGGGAAACCTCGTGGTCCTGCGCACGCCGCCCGGTTCGGCCCACGTGGTCGGCTCTGCGCTCGATCGCAGCGGGCTGGAAGAGGTCGTGGGCACCGTGGCGGGCGACGACACGGTCCTGGTCGTCGTCGAGGAGAGGTTCGGCGGGGCTCCGATGGCGGATCGCCTGCGCGACGTCGCCGGCATCGTCGACAGCACCAGGTTCAAAGTGAACGGGAAGGATGAGGACTGAACATGCCTGATCGGGTGGTACTGGCCTACAGCGGAGGACTCGACACGTCGGTGGCCGTGCGCTGGCTCATTGAGAACGAAGGCGTGGAGGTGGTGGCCGTGGCCGTGGACGTCGGGCAGTCGGCCGACCGCGGCGGCGAGGACTGGGACGCCATCCGGGCCCGGGCCCTGGCCGCCGGGGCGGTCGAGGCCGTAGTGGTCGACGCCCGCCACGAGATGGCCGAGCAGTTCTGCGTGCCGGCCCTGCAGGCCAACGCGCGCTACGAAGGCAAGTATCCGCTGGTGTCGGCCCTGTCTCGGCCGGTGATCGTCCGCCACCTGGTCTCCCAGGCGCGCCTGCACGGGGCCACCGCGGTGGCGCACGGGTGCACGGGCAAGGGCAACGACCAGGTGCGCTTCGAGGTCGGGGTGCGCGCCCTGGCGCCGGACCTCGGCATCTACGCCCCGGCCCGGGTCTGGGGCCTCACGCGCGAAGACTGCGTCGAGCTGGCCGCCAAGTGGGACATTCCCATCACCGTCACGAAGGAGAAGCTGTACTCCATCGACGACAACCTGTGGGGCAAGGCCATCGAGTGCGGGGCGATCGAGGATCCCTGGGCGCCCGCCCCCGACGACGTCTACACGTTGACGCGGGTGAGCGAGAGCGATCCCGTCGAGGTCATAGTGGGCTTCGAGTCCGGTGTGCCGGTCAGCCTGGACGGTACGGCCTTGGGTCCGTACCACCTGATTGCCCGCCTGGGCCAGATGGCGGGCAGTCGCGGTTTCGGGCGTCTCGACATGATCGAGAACCGCCGCGTCGGCATCAAGAGCCGTGAGGTCTACGAGTGCCCGGCCGCCCTCGCCCTGATACTGGCGCACGCCGACCTCGAGGACCTCACCCTGGAGCGGGACGTGCACCACGAGAAGGCCCGCCTCGAGCCGCGCTGGGCCGAGCTCGTCTACGACGGACTGTGGTACTCGCCCCTGCGCTCCGCGTTGCAGGCCTTCATCACGGAGAGTCAGCGTCACGTGACGGGTGAGGTGCGGCTCCGCTTCGCCTCGCCGGGCACCTGTGCGGTGGTGGGTCGGCGCAGCCCGGTCGCGCTCTACGATCACGACCTGGCGACCTACGATGCGTCGGACAGTTTCCGGCACGCGGACGCCGAGGGATTTGTCCGGTTGTGGGGCCTCGGGGTCGCCACGTGGTCGGCCCGCCAAGGGCCGGGTGCGCAGACGGGCGTCGAGGCGCCACCGCCTGCAGAGGCGGGAGAAGTCAGGGGAGAGCATTGACGCTCTGGGAGGGTCGGATCTCGACCGGCATGGCGGATGCCGTGGCGGCGTTCACTGTCAGCCTGCCCTTCGACCGGGTGCTGGCGCACGACGACCTGGCCGGGTCGCGGGCGCACGTGAAGGGCCTCGGCAAGGCGGGCATCCTCACCGACAGCGAGGTGACCACCCTGGTGGAGACGCTCGAAATCGTCGAGGAGGAGTTCACGACGGGCGAGTTCGTCTTCGCCCCCGGCGACGAGGACGTCCACACCGCCATCGAGCGGCGCGTCACCGAGCTGGTGGGCGACGTCGGGGCCAAGCTGCACACGGGGCGGAGCCGCAACGACCAGGTGGCCACGGCGCTGCGCCTGTGGTGCCGTCGCTCGCTCCTGGGCGTGGCCGACGAGATCATGGCGCTGCAGGACGTGCTGGCCCAGCGGGCCCGCGAGGCGGCGGATGTCTACCTGCCGGGCTACACCCACATGCAGCGGGCGCAACCGGTGCTGCTGGCCCACCATCTGCTGGCCCACGGGTGGGCCCTCGCCCGTGACGTCGACCGCCTCGTCACCACCGTCGACCGCCTCAACATCTCGCCCCTCGGCGCCGGGGCGCTGGCCGGTTCGTCACTGCCGCTCGACCCCGACTACGTGGCGGCCGAGCTCGGGTTCCACAGCCGCTTCGAGAACTCCCTCGACGCGGTGTCCGATCGCGACTTCGTCGCCGAGGCGCTCTTCGACATCGCATTGCTGGGCGTGCACCTGTCCCGCATGGGCGAGGAGATCGTGCTGTGGTCGACCGAGGAGTTCGGCTTCTGCACGCTCGACGACGCCTACGCCACCGGCAGCTCGATGTTGCCGCAGAAGAAGAACCCCGACGTGGCCGAGCTGGCCCGCGGCAAGTCCGGGCGCCTGATCGGCCATCTCACCGCGGTGCTGGTGACCCTCAAGGGCCTGCCGCTGGCCTACAACCGCGACCTGCAGGAGGACAAGGAGCCGCTCTTCGACGCCGTGACTCAGGTCACGCGTGCGCTGGTGGCATTGCGCGGTGTCTACGAGACCGCCTCGTGGAACGAGGAGCGCATGCAGACGGCGGCGGATGGCCCGGCGGCCTCGGCCATCGACCTGGCCGAGATGCTGGTCGAGCAAGGCATGCCCTTCCGCCAGGCCCACGCGCTGATCGGTGGCCTGGTGCGCGAGTCGCTCGAGCGCCACGTGCCATTGGTCGAGCTGGTCGCGGCCCACCCCGATCTGGGTGAGACCGCCACCGAATTGCTCGAACCGGGTGTGGCGGTGACACGCCGGCGCACCCCGGGAGGGGCCGGACCGGGCCCCGTCGGCGAGCAGGCCGAGCGATTCATCCGCCGGCGTGAGGTCGACCGGACGCGCCTGGCCCAGTGGCGGCCGCCGGGAGCGGCCTCCTGACCATCGCTTCACCGCGTGGACCGGCCAGGGTGGTTGATGTGTCAATCACGCGGCCCACCCCCCATGTCAAGTAACGCGCAGGTGAACGCAACATAAAGATCCCCACAAACTGTTGTGCCGGCCCGGCCCAGGGTGAAGGCTGTAGCTATCGGCACAACGACGACGATCCCCGAATCGACGAAGTGCGCTGGCATCCGCCTCCGAGGGTCTGAGGGGGGAGGCGGACCCGGTATCGAGTCGCGGGTCTCAGTCGGGTCCACAGGAAGCCCTCACCACGTGGAGAAGCGCACATGCAGCGGATGACCGGCATCGACCCGATGTTCATCTACTCCGACACCCCGGAGACACCGATGGAGATCGCCTACGCCTGCCTCTTCGATCCGGACTCGCTTCCCGGTGGGTACAGCTTCGAACGCGTCACCGGCGTCCTGCAGACGCGGATCCCGACCCTGGGACCGTTCCGCCGCCGGCTCATGCCCGTCCCGCTCGGGTTGGACCACCCGCGTTGGGTGGACGATCCGGATTTCGACCTGGCCAACCATCTGCACCGCGTCGCCCTTCCGGCACCGGGTGGTGACGCGGAGTTCCGGGCCAAGGTCGCCCACGTGATGGGGCGCCCTCTCATGCCCGAGCAGCCACCGTGGGAGATGCACGTGGTGGAGGGGATGGCGGACGGCCGCGTCGGGCTGATCGCCAAAGTGCACCACTCGGTCATCGACGGCGTCGCCGGGGCCGAGATGCTGGCCAAGCTCCTCGACCTGACGCCCGAGGGCAGCGCGGTCACCGAACCCTGCCCGCCGTGGGTCCCGCCCCGGCTGCCCTCGCAGGCGCAGCTGATGACCGATGCGCTGCCGACCTTCATGCGGAGCCCCCTGCGCGGTCTGCGCGCGGCGCGGGAGGTGGGCCGTACCGCGGTGCGGCTGGCCCGCTGCGCGGTCGACGACCGCCTCGGTCCGGTGTCGATCCCCCTGGGAGCGCCCGACACGTTCGAGTCGCCGGTGGGCGCCGACCGGGCGGTGTCGTTCGCCGAGTTGGACATGGCAAAGGTCCGCGCGATCAAGAACCGCTTCGGATCCACCATCAACGACGTCGTCCTCGCCGTCTGCTCGGGGGCGCTGCGCTCCCACTTGGCCGCGCACGATCAGGACGTCGAGAGCCCGCTGGTGGCCGTCGTGCCGGTCTCGGTGCGCCGCGACACGGAGGCGGCGGCACTGGGCAACCACCTCTCGGCCATGTTCGTGCCGCTCTCGAACGACAAGAAGACGCCGCTGGAGCGGCTGCGCACGGTGACGGCGGCGAGCGCCTCGTGCAAGGGACAGGAGCGCGCCGTCGGCTACGGCCCCATGGCGACCCGGCTGACCGAGGCCGTCCCGCCGGCCGTGAGCAAGCCGATGATTCAGCTCGGGGTCCGATCGGGCGTGCTGCGCAAGTTGCGCCCCGGGAACCTCATGATCTCCAACGTGCCCGGTCCTGACTTCCCGCTGTACTTCGCCGGCATGGAACTGCGGGCCGTCTACCCGCTGGGGCCCGTGATCGACGGTGTCGCGCTCAACATCACGGTGCAGAGCTACCGCGAGTCGCTCTTCGTCGGCATCAACGCCTGCGCCACGGCCGTGCCCGACCTGGCGGGCCTGACCCGGGCCATGGTGGACGAGCTGGCCCTGCTGTGCCGGATGGCGGCCGGAGCGGGGGAGCCACACCGGGTCTCGCGTGCCCGTCTGGCCACCGGCTCGCACGGCTCGGGGTCGACGCCGGGCGCCCTGCGCCGGGTTGGTACACCGACACCGATCTGACCGCCGCCGATCGCCACACCGCTGCACCGCCGATGGCGCGTGCGGGCGGGGGTGGCGCGGCGCCATTCCGGTGCGCCAGGGTGGCGCAGTGGAGCGAGCGGACCTCGAGGGCAATCCCGTCGCGGTCGCCCCGTGGCTGCTCAACAAGGTGCTGGCCCGCGGTGAGCGGACCGGGCGCATCGTCGAGGTGGAGGCCTACCACGGGTCGAATGACGCGGCCTCCCACGCCTACCGGGGGCTGACACCGCGGACGGCGGTGATGTTCGGGCCGCCCGGGTTCCTCTACGTGTATTTCACCTACGGCATGCACTGGTGCGCCAACGTCGTCTGCGGGCCCGAGGGCGAGGCAGCCGCCGTGCTGATCCGGGCCCTCGAACCACTCGGCGGGGTGGAGGCGATGTGGGAGGCCCGGGCGGCGGCCCGCCGGCAGCAGGATCTGTGCAACGGCCCGGCCAAGCTCTGCCAGGCGCTGGGCATCACCGGCGCCGACAGCGGCGCCGACCTCCTGGCTGCCCGCCGCCGTTCCCGGGCCGCAGGAGCGGGTGCCACGGGGGTCGTCCGCCTGCTGGACGACGGGACACCGCCCCCCCGGCGTCCCGGCCGCGGGACCCGGATCGGCATCAGGGAAGCGACCGAGAAGCGCTGGCGGTTCTGGGTGCCGGGCAGCCCGTCGGTCTCCCGGGCCTGACCACCGCGAACGAGCCATTGGTACTCCTGAGCAGGCACGACGACGTTCATCGCGGTGTCACTGGGCTGTCACGACGGTGCAACAACAACGATGCAACATGCAGCAATCGCATCGTGGTGACGTGCGGTAGATCGACGGCATCAGCAGGCGGCGCACGCCCCCCGCAGTTCCTGGTTGGCGACAGGTGGGAGGCGGAAAGCCCGTTGAGCTTCGAGCACCGGGTGGCATGCGGAAGGCCGGGTGGCTTCCCGCATGCCACCTCGTGGTGCGCCGTATGGGTGCTCTTTGCGGTAACCGGGCCGCTCGGGCGGGCATCCGCCGGCGACGGCGGGTGTCCCGCTACGATCGGCGGCAGAGGGCGGAACCCCGGGTGGCCACCCGGACGGTTTTCGGCGCCCTGAACGCGTTGACGCTCCGTCACGCGCCTGCTACAGTGACACTCCCGTCGGAACGGCCCCCCAAGGCCCTCCGGCAGCCGAAGGAGACTCGCCGGCATCGTCCGGAGCAGTCCTTTGGCACACCCGGCACCAACACCGGCTGGACTGGTGTGTGCCCGGTCGCTCCTTGAAAACGGAATAGTGAGAGCCAAAAGCCAGTGCGGGCAATTCATCCGGACTCAAACGGATGGGTTGTACGTCAATTAAGCATTACGCAGGTTCTGGATCCCCTCGGGGAGAACGAGCCTGTGGTCACAAATAGTTCGAGTCAAACTATGGTGACTCTCTGATTCTTGGCCGTTCGGGCCCCCTGTTTGGGGTTTGGCCGGTCGGAGTCTCGATGGAGAGTTTGATCCTGGCTCAGGATGAACGCTGGCGGCGTGCTTAACACATGCAAGTCGAACGCGCTCCATTCGGTAGCAATACCGATGAAGAGTGAGTGGCGAACGGGTGAGTAACACATGAGCAACCTGCCCCGAAGACTGGGACAACACCGGGAAACCGGTGCTAATACCGGATATCCCTATCGGACCGCATGATCTGATAAGGAAAGTTTTTCGCTTCGGGAGGGGCTCGTGGCCTATCAGCTTGTTGGTGAGGTAACGGCCCACCAAGGCATCGACGGGTAGCTGGTCTGAGAGGACGATCAGCCACACTGGGACTGAGACACGGCCCAGACTCCTACGGGAGGCAGCAGTGGGGAATCTTGCGCAATGGGCGAAAGCCTGACGCAGCAACGCCGCGTGGAGGACGAAGGCTTTCTGAGTTGTAAACTCCTTTCAGCAGGGACGATAGTGACGGTACCTGCAGAAGAAGCACCGGCCAACTACGTGCCAGCAGCCGCGGTGATACGTAGGGTGCAAGCGTTATCCGGATTTATTGGGCGTAAAGAGCTCGTAGGCGGTTTGATAAGTCGGGTGTGAAACCTCCAGGCTCAACCTGGAGCCGCCACTCGATACTGTCATGACTAGAATGCGGTAGGGGACCACGGAATTCCTGGTGTAGCGGTGAAATGCGCAGATATCAGGAGGAACACCAGCAGCGAAGGCGGTGGTCTGGGCCGACATTGACGCTGAGGAGCGAAAGCGTGGGGAGCGAACAGGATTAGATACCCTGGTAGTCCACGCCGTAAACGTTGGGCACTAGGTGTGGGGACTATTCAACGGTTTCCGTGCCGCAGCTAACGCATTAAGTGCCCCGCCTGGGGAGTACGGCCGCAAGGCTAAAACTCAAAGGAATTGACGGGGGCCCGCACAAGCGGCGGAGCATGTGGCTTAATTCGAGGCAACGCGAAGAACCTTACCTGGGTTTGACATGTAGGGAAAAGCCGTAGAGATACGGTGTCCTTCGGGGCCTTACACAGGTGGTGCATGGCTGTCGTCAGCTCGTGTCGTGAGATGTTGGGTTAAGTCCCGCAACGAGCGCAACCCTTGTCCTATGTTGCCAGCGGGTAATGCCGGGGACTCGTAGGAGACTGCCGGGGTCAACTCGGAGGAAGGTGGGGACGACGTCAAGTCATCATGCCCCTTACGTCCAGGGCTGCACACATGCTACAATGGCTGGTACAACGGGCTGCTATCCCGCGAGGGGGAGCCAATCCCAAAAGCCAGTCTCAGTTCGGATTGGAGTCTGCAACTCGACTCCATGAAGTCGGAGTCGCTAGTAATCCCGGATCAGCAACGCCGGGGTGAATACGTTCCCGGGCCTTGTACACACCGCCCGTCACACCACGAAAGTCGGTAACACCCGAAGCCGGTGGCCCAACCTTTTAGGAGGGAGCCGTCGAAGGTGGGATCGGTGATTGGGGTGAAGTCGTAACAAGGTAGCCGTACCGGAAGGTGCGGCTGGATCACCTCCTTTCTAAGGAGTGCTATCGGTGCCTTTTGATCATTTTGATTGAAGGGATTTTGCCGATCACTACCCAGTTGAACACTGGTTACTCGGGCGCTCTCGTATACCGGCAGATGGATGGCCGCCTTCGACTTCTTCGGGAGCCGGAGCCCGTCATCCACGGATCGGTCCCTGCGGAGGCGTCCGGAACTCTCACTATTCCGTTTTGAGGGAGTGGCCCATCGGGTCGTTCCCGGTGATGTCCCTTCGGCGCTCGCCTGAGCCCGGGGCGGGGCAGTGCCTGGTCGTCGAGTCGAGCCCTTCGGGAGCTCCTCGAGGTCCCGGCATGTGATGCCCAGCTTCGTGCTCAGGGTTTTCGTGTCTGCCGCGGTGACCGCTCACCCCGTGCGTGCCCTGGTCGGGCGGTTCGTTCCGGCTGCTTTCCGTTTTGGCTTATTCGACGGAGAGTGGTGACGGAGTCCTGGCCCCGGCGTGCGCTGTGCAGCCCCTTGAGAATTCCAAAGCGAGCACGAGCATCTTTGTTCTCCAAGCTACAAAGAGCCAACGGTGAATGCCTTGGCGCCTAAAGCCGAAGAAGGACGTGGGCGACTGCGAAAAGCCACGGGAAGCTGTCTACCTAGCGTCGATCCGTGGATATCCGAATGGGGCAACCCAATACCTGTCATGAGGTATTACACCCGCCTGAATGTATAGGGCGGGGCGAGGGAACCGGGTGAATTGAAACATCTAAGTAACCCGTGGAGAGGAAAACAACAGTGACTCCCTGAGTAGCGGCGAGCGAAACGGGAAGAGCCTAAACCGTGCCGGTGGTAAAGCCTGGTGGCGTTGCCGGTATGGGGTTGTGGGATTCAAGAGACGGGGCACCAGACCTGTCACGGAGTTACAAATCCGATGTCTAGTGGAATCAGTCAGGAAAGCTGAACCAAAGAGGGTAATGGTCCCGTACACGAAAAGCATTGGACTCCGCTTGAACACCCGAGTAGCGCCGGATCCGGGAAAGCCGGCGTGAATCTGCGAGGACCATCTCGTAAGGCTAAGTACTCTTAGGCGACCGATAGTGAACTAGTACCGTGAGGGAAAGGTGAAAAGTACCCCGGGAGGGGAGTGAAATAGTACCTGAAACCGTTGGCTTACAAACAGTCAAAGCGTCGTTGCCCCGCCGTTGCCATGATCCCTTCGGGTGAGATTGGTGACATTAGGTGGGTGTCAGCCGTGATGGCGTGCCTTTTGAAGAATGAGCCAGCGAGTTACGGTGTGTGGCGAGGTTAACCAGCGATGGGTAGCCGAAGCGAAAGCGAGTCTGAATAGGGCGTTGAGTCGCATGCTGTAGACCCGAAGCCGAGTGAGCTTGCCATGGGCAGGCTGAAGCGAAGGTAAGACTTCGTGGAGGGCCGAACCCACCTAGGTTGAAAACTGGGGGGATGACCTGTGGCAAGGGGTGAAAGGCCAATCAAACTCGGTGATAGCTGGTTCTCCCCGAAATGCATTTAGGTGCAGCGTCGGGTGTTCAGCATCGGAGGTAGAGCACTGGATGGGCTAGGGGGCCTACAAGCTTACTGACCCCAACTAAACTCCGAATGCCGATGCTCAAGAACCCGGCAGTGAGACCACGAGGGATGAGCTTCGTTGGTCGAAAGGGAAACAGCCCAGACCGCCGGCTAAGGCCCCAAATTCTTGACTAAGTGGAAAACGATGTGGGAACGCAAAGACAGCCAGGAGGTTGGCTTAGAAGCAGCCACCCTTAAAAGAGTGCGTAATAGCTCACTGGTCGAGTGGTCCTGCGCGGATAATGTAACGGGGCTCAAGTCAAGAGCCGAAGCCGCGGATTTCCGTCTTTGGACGGGAGTGGTAGGGGAGCGTCGATCTCGCTGAGAAGCGGTGGTGTGAACCGTCGTGGAGCGTGGTCGAGTGCGAATGCTGGTATGAGTAGCGAGAGAGGAGTGAGAAACTCCTCCGCCGTAAGCCCAAGGGTTCCTGGGGAAGGCTAATCCTCCCAGGGTAAGTCGGGAGCTAAGGCGAGGCCGAGAGGCGTAGTCGATGCACAACTGGTTGATATTCCAGTACTACCGTGTCCGCGCCCATTCCAATCTAGGGGTACTAAGGGGATGACCTTCGGGTCGAGCCGACAAACCCTGGGGCGGACAGCAAAGGAGCGACACAGGAAGATAGGTGAGCCCAGGCGTTGGTTGTCCTGGGGTAAGCGTGTAGGGAGGGATCTAGGTAAATCCGGATCCTGTGAATCCCGAGACGCGATGCCGAGCCATCCCAGGCGAAGTCACTGATTCTATGCTGTCTAGAAAAACTTCTAGCGAGCTGACACGGTACCCGTACCCCAAACCAACACAGGTGGGCGGGTAGAGAATACCAAGGCGATCGGGAGAACTGTGGTTAAGGAACTCGGCAAAATTCCTCCGTAACTTCGGGAGAAGGAGGGCCTCGATAGGGTGACGGACTTCGCGTCCTGATGCCCGAGGAGGCCGCAGAGAATTGGGGAAAGCGACTGTTTACTAAAAACACAGGAGCGTGCGAAGTCGTAAGACGATGTATACGCTCTGACGCCTGCCCGGTGCCGGAAGGTTACGGGGAAGGGTTAGTCTTCGGACGAAGCTCTGAACCTAAGCCCCGGTAAACGGCGGCCGTAAGCACAAGTTGCGGCTTCAGGGGAGTAATCCCTTGAAACAAACTCTGCTAAATGCTGGAAACTCCGAGTATCCGGCGGTACTCACCCATGTCACACCCTTCTGTTTGGGTGCCGGCATGGGTAGTGAAAATCCGTCCGGTGCGGACAATCAGCAGGAAAGGCCCAGTTCCTCTAACTGGCTGGATCGGATCCCATATGACCTGGGCAACTGGGTCGCGGGATTCGTCGATGGCGAGGGAAGCTTCAACGTCCCTATCCGTCGAGAGTGTGACCGTGGACTTCCATGGCGCGTCTCGTTGTCGTTCAACGTTTCGCAGATCGGTGAAGAAGCACCCTTGCTTCTCCGTTCGGTCTTCGGCGTTGCCACGGTGCGAGGCCGTGGCGACGGTGTCTTCTATTTCGAAGTCACCAAGCCAATCGATCTGAAAGAGCGGGTGTTCCCGTTCTTTGATCGGTTCGTATTGCGAAGTCCGAAGCAGGGAGATCTTCGGATCTTCCGGGCGATCACCGAACTTGTCCTGTCAGGCCGACATCTGTCTGCAGCGGGCATCGAGGAGGCCCTCGTTTTGAGGGCTCCGATGAACCGAGGCGGCAAGCGTCGGCGGAGCGATGACGAAATCATCGCGACGTTGAGGAGTTGGGAATCCTCAGAGGCCATATGCAGAGCTCCCTCTATGAAGCAGAGGGATGAAGATATGGTCCACACCTCATGGCGACATGGGGATCAAGTGAACTATAACGGTTAGTTAATACCTGGCTGTTGTAAAACCCCACTGTATGCTGGGACATCCGAGTATCCAGCGGTACTCATTCACGTTATTGATGCCCTTCTTTTGGGCGTCGACGTGAGTAGTGAAAATCCGTCTGGTGCGGACAATCAGCAGGAAACTGCATTGCAGGATCCTCAGAGACTGTACGTGGGGCTCCCTGGCGAACCTCAAGATCCAGTTCCCAACTGGGTTGGTGAATCAGGGACGAAGATACAGTCCGACCCTCATGGCGACATGAGGAGCTAGGCAGAAATGACCTAGCCGCTCGAGAGCTTCAAAGCGAAAATGGCTGCGAGGTTTTTGAGTAGTAACAAACGTGCCTAAGGTAGCGAAATTCCTTGTCGGGTAAGTTCCGACCTGCACGAATGGCGTAACGACTTTCCTACTGTCTCAACCACAGACCCGGCGAAATTGAAGTACGAGTAAAGATGCTCGTTAGCTGCATCAGGACGGAAAGACCCCGTGGACCTTTACTACAGCTTGATGTTGAGTTTTGGTACTATTTGTGTAGGATAGGTGGGAGACTTTGAAGCATTGGCGCTAGCCAGTGTGGAGTCAACCTTGAAATACCACCCTTTTAGTGCCGGGACTCTAACCTCGGTCCGTAATCCGGATCAGGAACAGCGTCAGGTGGGTAGTTTGACTGGGGCGGTCGCCTCCTAAAATGTAACGGAGGCGCCCAAAGGTTCCCTCAGGCTGGTTGGCAATCAGCTGTCGAGTGCAATGGCAAAAGGGAGCTTGACTGCGAGACCTACAAGTCGAGCAGGTGCGAAAGCAGGGCATAGTGATCCAGCGGTTGCTTATGGAAGCGCCGTTGCTCAACGGATAAAAGGTACCCCGGGGATAACAGGCTCATCTTCCCCAAGAGTCCATATCGACGGGAAGGTTTGGCACCTCGATGTCGGCTCGTCGCATCCTGGGGCTGAAGCCGGTCCCAAGGGTTGGGCTGTTCGCCCATTAAAGCGGTACGCGAGCTGGGTTTAGAACGTCGTGAGACAGTGAATTAACCGCGCTGTCTATAAACTTGGCTATTTGCTGGAAACACCGTATGTATCCTGCACTACTCGCTTTCCAAAGGTCGTGAGACACCCGCTACATACGATGCGGGCATGGACGTGGAGAGCAGTGAAAATGTGTCAGGTGCGGTCAATCAGCAGGAAAGGCTGGAGTCGTATATAGCCGGATTTGTAGACGGAGAGGATGTTTTCACGTGGCACTCCAAAGGAACCCTTGCACGAGAGTCGGAAGACAACTCGTGCCGGAGTTTCGTATAAGCCAAGATGTCGCTCGAGCCAAGGTCTTGGACCTGGCGAGAGAGGTTCTTGGTTGTGGTTTGCTTCGGGAGAATCATCGTGGATCGAACGACCACACATATGTGCTGGTAGTTCGTCGACGACAGGATCTCCTCGAGAGAGTGATTCCCTTCTTCGAACGAAATCCGTTACTGAGCTGTAAGCAAGATGAGTTCAACACTTTTGCCGCCATCGTGAGAGCGATGGCGAGAGGTGAGCATCTCGCACTGGAGGGCTTCGAGCGGCTTGCCGCCGAGGCGCTTCAAATGAACGGTGGTGGTCGCTACAGACGACGTCACCGAGCTCAGAGTCCAGAATCCTCAGAGACCATATGCCAAGCACCTTCGCTGAACTGAAGGTGAAGATATGGTCCGATCTGCATGGCGACATGCAGAGCCAGGCAGAAATGTCCTGGCCCCCGGCCGATCTGGCCGGTGGTAACAGAAATGTCGGTCCCTATCCGATGCAGCCGTAGGAGATTTGAGAAAGGCTGTCCCTAGTACGAGAGGACCGGGACGGACGTAGCTCTCGTGTGCCAGTTGTCCTGCCAAGGGCACGGCTGGTTTGCGACCTACGGGTGGGATAAGCGCTGAAAGCATCTAAGTGCGAAGCCCGTTTCGAGATGAAATCTCCCACAGGGTTAACCTGGTAAGGCCCGTGGCTAGACGACCACGTTGATAGGCCGGAGGTGTAAGTGCAGCAATGCATTCAGCCGACCGGTACTAATCGGCCGAGGGCTTGGAGACCTACCTCGTGCTCGTGCTCGCTTTGGAACGCTCAGCGGCTGCGGAAACGCAGCCTCACGCGTGGCCCTGTCTGTCGATGAGTCGACGGATGGTCGTGCCCCGCCGAGTGCAAGATTTCCGGTGGCCATGGCGGCGGGGAAACACCCGTTCCCATTCCGAACACGGCAGTTAAGCCCGCCCGCGCCGATGGTACTTGGGGGGAGGCCCCCTGGGAGAGTAGGTCGCCGCCGGGATTTCTCACGAGACCCCCTCAGAGCTTCGGCTCGAGGGGGTCTCGTACGTTCAGGGCCCGGTGGTGGCAAGTGGCCCCGCTCGACAGTGTTGAGACGGAGTCCGTCGCGACGTCTGGACGCCGACGCGGCGGCCCCGTCTCCTGACGGCTCCGATGTCTGGTGCGCCCAGCGCCGACCCGGGCGCCCGCGACCCGACCCCTAGAATCACCCGATGCCCCCGAATTCCTCCCAGCCGAATCGCCGCGCCTCCTCGGCGCGTTCGGGTGGGTCCGCGCGTCCAGCTCGGTCCGGGAGCGGGGGGCAAGGGAGCAGGGGCGGAACCGGTCACCCCTCATCTCGCGGCGCAGCCGGCAGGGGCGGTACCAGGGCTGCCGGCGGAGGAGCGCGGCGCCCGGCCAAGACCGGGGGCACCGGTGGCGGCGCGCCCAGCCGCGGGGGCAGTGGGGCCGCACGCGCCAGCGGCTCCGGACGAAAAGGGGGAGCAGCGCCGCAGCGGTCGTCGGGGTCGGCGAAGCGCGCCGGCCAGAGCGGACGTCCCAGGTCAGCGGGGACCCGGACGGACGGCCCGCGATCGACTTCGGGTGGATCAAGGACCAGCACCCCCAGATCAGCCACCGCGCGGTCACCACGGGAGGCCCCCGAAGAGCGCCCGCCCCTGCCGCGCAAGGCCGCCGGATGGGGCAACGTCGCCCGCCGCGGCGCCCACCAGGTCAGGCACCGCGGTGATCAGGAGCGCGCCTGGGACGACTCCGACGAGCGGGACCGGGAGCGGCGCCGCAGCGCACCCCGAGCGAAGAAGCAGGCGCAATGGACGCGGGACGACGGCGCCCCGGAGTGGCAGGACCTGGACGTGCCGCCTCGCCGGGCCGGGGGGAGTGCACGCCCGGCCACGAAGAGCGCCAGCGAGGCCATCGCCACCCTGACCCAGCGGCACTCGCTGCCGCCCGAGATCGCGGCCGACATCCGCAACGCGGCCGACGTCGCCACCGCCCGCCACCGCGAGCATCTGGTGGACAAGGCCGAGTCGGCCTACGGCGCCTACGAACGGGGGCGCTTCCAAGATGCGATGCGGGCCATCAAGCCCGTCGCCGACGAGGCGCCGGGCGTCGCCGCCGTGCGTGAGCTGGCCGGCTTGGCCGCCTATCGCTGCGGGCGTTGGCGTTCGGCGGCCGGGCATCTCGAGGCGTTCGGGCGGATGAGTGACTCCGTCGAGCACCTGCCGGTGCTGATGGACTGCCAGCGGGCGCTGCACAAGCCGAAGAAGGTCGCCGCGCTGTGGGCGGAGCTGCGGCAGGGCTCTCCCGATCCGGACGTGCTGGCCGAAGGACGGATTGTGGCGGCGGCGTCCCTGGCCGACTCTGGCGACCTCAACGGTGCCATCGCCATGCTGTCGACCGCGGGCGCGTCCAAGGCCCTGCGCAATCCGTCAGAGCGCCACGTCCGGCAGTGGTACCTGCTGGCCGACCTGTACGAGCGTGCTGGCGATGTCCCCAAGGCCCGGGAGTACTTCGAGCGGGTGTTCCGCAGCGACCCCGAGGCCTACGACGTGGCGGAGCGCCTCCGTGGCCTGGGCCCGGAGCGCAAGCCTCGTCCGCCGCGGCGCGCCAAGGCCAAGAAGTCGACCTCCACCAAGACAGGCCCCGCCGCCACGAAGAGCTGACGTCCGCCCTGACGCCTTCCCGCGTGCAAGCCCTCAGGGCGTCGCGCCCGCCGGAGTCGCTCCCGGAGCGGCGGTGGTCGTCGTCGCCGGCGGCGCCCCCGGAGCTGTGGTGGTGGTCGTCGCCGGGGGCGCGGTGGTCGTCGTGGTGGTCGTCGGCGGCGGGGCCGTCCCGAAGTTCGGTCCCTCGACGGTGACCAGGGTCCCGATGGGGGTGAGAGGCCACACCAGCGCGGCGTCGGCGTAGCTCATCTCGACGCAGCCGTTGCTCTGTGGGGTCCCGTAGGAGGCCCGGATGAAGCCGTGCAGCGCGTCGCCGCCGTTGAAGTAGCTGGCGTAGGGGACGTTGGGGTCGTTGTAGGTGGACCCGTCCACATTGGTGCCTTTCATGTCCGAGTAGCGCACGTGCTCGAACACGGCATAGGTGCCGTCGGTCGTATCCGCCCCGGGTGCACCACTGTTGATCGGGATCCCGACGTACTGGGCCACCCCGTTGTTCCAGAGGGTGAGGTTCTGCGGGACGACCTTGTTCACGAGCACATAGATGTACGGCGTGGCGCTGGGCTTGTCGTTGATCGTGTCGTTGATCAGCGACGCCCAGACGGCGGGCCCCGCGATGCCGTCCACGCCGAGGCTGTTCTGCGTCTCGAAGTCCTCGACGGCGGCCTTGGTGATCTCGTTCATGGTGCCCTGGGTCCACTGCGACGTGAGCTCCGTGGGGAGTCCCGGCCAGCGCCAGGAGAAGGTGCCCGCCTGGTCCTCGGCCAGATCGGCCCTGGTGGGGGCGACGCCGGTGGGGGAGAAGCCCACCGGCAAGTAGTCGAGCTGGGCCAGCAGTTGCTGGAGCCTGAGGGTGTCACCCGCGGCCACGTCGAAGGCGACGGAGTCCGAGGAGGCCAGGACGGCGCCGGCCGTCGAGCGCAGGCCGTGCGCACCGCCGGGGATGGTCACCACCTCCTGCGAAGACGGGATGAGGGGGGAGTTGAGGGCGTAGGTGAGCGTGGTGGCGTTGGTCTGCACCCATTTGCCCGCGATGGCGGGGGCGAGAGTGGGTGCGGTCTGCTTTAGCGACACCGGGGCCGAGAACTGCAGCGAGATAGCGGTGTTCGCCGCCACGTCCTGCGTGCCCGCCGCCGGGTTGGTGGACCGCAGGGTGAAGGTGGCCGTACGCGAGCCGCCCGAGCCGCCCGAACCGCTCCCGGAACCCCTCGCGCTCGCTCCGCTCGAGGCTCCCGGCTGCTTCGGCGTCGATCCGCCGGTGGTGAGCAGCATCCCCACGACGACCACGGCGACTACGCCGGCCGCGCCGACCAGGAGCACCCACGGGCGCAGGCGCAGCGGCCTGCCCGCCCGGGACTCGAGAACGTATGGCCTCCGCTCGCTCAAGACGTCGCCTCACTCGCAACCCCAAATGGCTCCCGCCAGCGTATGAGCCGCAACCGGGCGCGATGCGTCAGGGGTAGCGGAAATCCGATGAATTTCAGGCGTCAGCATGGTGACATCCCGGATGCCGAACGGCCGCTGACCCCCGAGACGCTCCTCGACCCTCCGGTAGCATGACCGCCATGAGCACGAGCACTTCGAGCACCGATCTGCAGGCGCTTCTCGGCGACGACGCGGACGCCCTCCTCGGCTACACGGCCAAGGCCTTCCCGGCGGAGCACCTCACCCTGCCGGGGCCGAACTACCTCAGCGAGGTGTTCACCGGCAGCGACCGCAATCCCACCGTGCTGCGCAATCTCGGCACGCTGTTCAACCACGGACGGCTCGGCGGCACTGGATACGTCTCCATCCTGCCGGTCGACCAGGGCATCGAGCATTCGGCGGCGGCCAGCTTCTCGAAGAACCCGGCCTATTTCGACCCGCTGAACATCATCGAGCTCGCCCTGGCCGGCGAGTGCAACGCCGTCGCCACCACGCTGGGCACGCTCGGGCTGGCCTCGCGCAAGTACGTGCACCGGATCCCCTTCATCGTGAAGCTGAACCACAACGCCTTCCTGCACGTGCCCAACACCTACGACCAGATCATGTTCGGCTCCGTGAGCCAGGCCTTCGATCTCGGAGCCGTCGGGGTGGGCGCCACCATCTACTTCGGTTCCGACGACATGGACCGCGAGCTCCAGCAGGTGTCCGACGCCTTCGCCGAGGCGCACCAGCTCGGGATGTTCACCGTGCTGTGGTGCTACCTGCGCAATCCGGCCTTCACGAAGGACGGCGTCAACTATGAAGTCTCGGCCGACCTCACCGGTCAGGCCAACCACCTGGGCGTCACGATCGAGGCGGACATCATCAAGCAGAAGCAGCCGGAGAACAACGGCGGCTACACGGCCGTCGGGTTCGGCCGGACCGACCCCCTCGTCTACGACGAGCTCACCACCGACAACCCCATCGACCTCACCCGCTGGCAGGTCGTCAACTGCTACGCCGGCCGCATCGGCCTCATCAACTCGGGCGGCGAGTCCAAGGGCGACAGTGACCTGGCTCAGGCCGTCCGCACCGCGGTGATCAACAAGCGCGCCGGCGGCATGGGCCTCATCGTCGGCCGCAAGTCCTTCCAGCGCCCCATGGCCGAGGGGGCCGCCCTCATCCACACCATCCAGGACGTGTACCTGAACAAGGACGTCACCATCGCCTGAGAGCCCCTGACGGGGACAGCCTCGGCGGACCGCCGCCGGCCCTTTCCCGAGGACGGGACCGGCCGCCGCCTGCCGGTCCTGCATGAAGACTGCATGAAGAAGACCCCCTGTGGGGCGGGGTTAGGATTGCCGGCAACGAGCAATTCGGACGCAGAGTGCCGCGCGCCTCGCGGCAGAGCGTGCTGGCCCGCTTGAGTGAGCCAAGACCCTCGACGTCCACGACATGAGACGAGGCAGCCCGTGGCATCGGGAACGCAGCACGAAACAGAGGTATTGGACCAGGTCATCGTCCGTTTCGCCGGCGACTCGGGCGACGGGATGCAGCTGACGGGCGACCGCTTCACCACGAGCAGCGCCCTGCTGGGCAACGACCTGTCCACCTTTCCGGACTTCCCGGCCGAAATCAGGGCCCCCGCCGGCACGGTCAACGGGGTGTCCGCCTTCCAGGTCCACATCTCGGACCACGACATCCTGACCCCGGGCGACTCGCCCAACGTGCTGGTGGCGATGAACCCGGCGGCCCTGAAGGCCAACATAGAGCTGATGGCCAAGGGGACCGTGCTGATCGTCAACAGCGACTCCTTCGAAGAGCGCGACCTGACCAAGGCCGGCTACTCCGAGAACCCTCTGACCGACGGTTCGCTGGCCGCGTACACGGTGTACGAGGTGCCGATGACCTCCATCACCCAGGAGGTCTGCAAGGAGGCGGGGGTCAAGCCCCGCGACGCCGAACGCTCCAAGAACTTCTTCGCGCTGGGCCTCATCAGCTGGATGTACACCCGTCCGGTCGAGCCCACGGTCGAATGGATCACCGAGCGCTTCGGTGAGCGGCCCCAGGTGGCCGACGCCAACACGCGGGCATTTCGGGCCGGCTACGACTTCGGCGAGACGGCGGAGCTCTTCGAATCCAATTACGAGGTCCGCCCCGCTGCCTTCGAGAAGGGCGAGTACGTCCAGGTCACCGGCAACCAGGCCCTGGCCTGGGGTCTCATCGCCGCCTCCCGGCTGGCGGGCCTGCCCCTGTTCCTGGGCAGCTACCCGATCACCCCGGCGTCGGACATCCTCCACGAGCTCAGCCGGCGCAAGGAGTTCGGCGTCCGCACCTTCCAGGCCGAGGACGAGATCGCCGGCATCGGTGCCGCCCTGGGCGCGTCGTTCGGCGGCGCCCTCGGCGTGACCACCACGAGCGGCCCGGGACTGGACCTCAAGTCCGAGACGGTGGGCCTCGCCATCAACCTCGAGCTGCCGCTCGTCATCGTCGACGTCCAGCGCGGGGGGCCGTCCACCGGGCTCCCGACGAAGACCGAGCAGGCCGACCTGCTGCACGCCATGTACGGCCGCCACGGCGAGGCGCCGCTGCCGATACTCGCACCCCAGACGCCGAGCGACTGCTTCGCCATCGCCATCGAGGCCGTCCGCCTGGCGGTCAAGTACCGCACGCCGGTGATCGTCCTGTCCGACGGCTACCTGGCCAACGGTGCCGAGCCCTGGCGCCTGCCAGACCTGAGTTCCTTCGAGGCGATCGAGCCCGCCTTCGCCTCCCGCCCCAACCACGTCGACGACGAGGGCAACGAGTCGTTCTGGCCCTACGTGCGCGACCCCGAGACCTTGGCCCGCCCCTGGGCCCCGCCCGGCCTGCCGGGCCTGGAGCACCGTATCGGCGGGCTCGAGAAGGCGGACGGCACCGGCAACGTCTCCTACGAGGGCGTCAACCACGAGCGGATGGTCCACCTCCGGCGGGACAAGATCGCCGGGATCGCCTCGGACATCCCGCTGGTCGAGGTGAACGACGAGACCGGGGACGCGCAGTTGCTGCTCGTGAGCTGGGGCTCCACCTACGCCGCCGTGGCCGCGGGTGTGAAGCGGATCAGGGCCCGGGGCATGAAGGCGGCCCACGTCCACCTGCGCCATCTCTCACCGCTGCCGTCCAACCTGGGCGACGTCCTGCACCGCTACACCCAGGTGTTGGTACCGGAGGTGAACCTGGGCCAGCTGAGCCGCATCCTGCGCGCCGAGTACCTGGTGGACGCCCAGACCATGTCCAAGATGCAAGGCGTGCCGTTCCGCGTCGGAGAGATCGAGGCAGCCATCACGGCGCTGCTCGGAGGGAAATCATGAGCGAGTCCAACGGCGCCACCGCCACCGCCACCGCCCACGCCACCGCTGTCCCCGTCACCGCCCGCAAGGACTGGACGAGCGACCAGGAGGTCCGCTGGTGCCCGGGCTGCGGCGACTACTCCATTCTGACCGCCGTCCAGCTGCTGATGCCCGACCTCGGGGTACGGCGTGAGAACACGGTCTTCCTCTCGGGGATCGGCTGCGCCGCCCGCTTCCCGTACTACATGAACACCTACGGCATGCACTCCATTCACGGACGGGCGCCGGCCATCGCCACCGGGCTGGCGACCACCCGCCCCGACCTCGACGTGTGGGTCATCACGGGTGACGGCGACTCGCTGTCCATCGGGGGCAACCACCTCATCCATGCGCTGCGGCGCAACGTCCGGTTGAACATCCTCATGTTCAACAACCAGATCTACGGGCTGACCAAGGGTCAGTACTCGCCGACCTCCGAGGTGGCCAAGGTCACCAAGTCGACGCCGTTCGGGTCGGTCGACACGCCGTTCAACCCGGTCTCGCTGGCGCTCGGCGCCGAGGCCACCTTCGTGGCCCGGACCCACGACATGGACCGGGCCCACATGCAGGAGACCTTCCGGCGGGCGCACGAGCACAACGGCGCCGCCTTCGTGGAGGTCCTGCAGAACTGCAACGTCTTCAACGACGGTGCCTTCGAGAAGATCACCAGCCGCGACGCCCGGGCCACCATGCTGATCCCGCTGCAGCACGGCCAGCCCATCGTCTTCGGTGCCGAGGGTGAGGAGCGCGGGGTGACGCAGCGGGCAGACGGCAGCCTCGAGATCGTGTCGGTGGCCGAGGTGGGTCTCGAGGCCCTGCTGGTCCACGACGAGAAGCGTGACGACCCGGGCCTCGCCTTCGCGCTGTCCCGGCTGGCCCGCGGCCCCTACGAGCCCACCCCGATCGGCGTCTTCCGGGCCGTCGATCGACCTGAGTACGGGACCCAGATGGCCGAGCAGATCACGGCGGCCCAGGGCAAGCGCGGGCTGGGCGACGTCGAGGCGCTGCTCCGCTCCGGCTCGAGCTGGACGGTCGACTAAGGCGCCAGTTCGCCTCGGCGGTTGAAGCTGGTGCAGTAGAAGAGCCGCCCGCCCGGCGGCCGCCAGTCGGCCCACTCGGCGTAGGCGGGGCTGTCCAGCCCTCCGAGGCGCGGCGCCACGTGGTCGATCATCGTGGCGAACGTGGCCTCGGCGTCCGGGCTGTCGAACTCGTAGAAGTGCATGTACCGGGGATCCGCCTCGGCCGTGTTCTCGTAGACCGAGATCTGGGTGAAGCCCGGGATGGCGGCCGCGGCGATGTGGCGAATGTGCACGAAGTCGCCCCAATCGCGCAGCCGGCCGGCGAGGTCCGGGGTCCTCGGGCTGATCCACACGATCAGAAGGCCGAGCGTCGGCCTGCCCGTGAGGATGCCCTGGCTCGGTCGGGGGTGCCGGCGGAAGCAGTGGGACTGCGAGACCACGGGCGTCGGGGGCGGGACCTCGTAGCGCTCGTCGGCCTCGACGACGACCAGGGTGCGGCCGTCACGGATGCGCCGGGGCAGGTCGGTGCGCTCGAAGGCGCCGTTCTCCCACCAGGTCACCCGCTCGACGCCCTCACGTCGGGCCAACTCCTGCGCCCTCCGTGCGCAATCCTCGGGCGGGGCGTTGCCGAGCTCGAGATGCAGCAAGGAGCCGGGACGGTCCTCCACGGCTAGACCGCCGGCTGCGCTTCCACTTCGTCGCGTATCCGCTCGAGCGTCGTGCGCATGCCCTTGCGATTGACCTTGCCTCGGGACCATCCCCACAGGGCCCAGTAGAGCCGGAGGCCGAAGGTGGGACTCAGGGTGAAGGACTCGGTGACGTCGCAGCCGCCCTCGGCCGGCGTGATCTCGTAGCGCCACACGTTCAAGGGAGGCTTGTCCGCGCCGCCCACCCCGAACGCGAAGGACCTTCCCGGCTCGCACTCCGACACGGTGCAGGTCGTCCAGTAGATCGGCCCGATGCCGTTGCGCTTCACGTGCCCCCGGAACCGGGCGCCGATCGCCGGGCCGGTGGCTCCTTCGATCCATTCGGCCTCGAACGTCTCGGGGCTGTAGCTGCCGATCCGGGTGACGTCGCTGACGAGGTCCCAGACCCGTTCGGGAGGAGCGGTCATGTGGATGGTCACCGAGTCGTGCACGTGGTCACCTCAGGGGAGATCGAGGGACCGGAAGACCATGCCGGTCCGCGGCTTCGGGCTGAAGAAGGTCGTCTTTGGGGGCATGCGCCGCCGTTGGTTGGCCCACTCGTCGATCTGCGCCACCGTGACCGGCCGGAGGAGGAAGGCGGCCTGCCCGTCGCCGTCCCGCAGGGCCTCCATTGCCTCGGCGACGCTGTGACGGTGCATGACCTCATGGGGCGGCAGCGCCGCCAGCACGGTGGCGATGAGGTTCGAGTCGAGGTCGTTGCCTTCCTGCTCCTGGACCTCGGCGTGGGCCTGGAGCAGATAGGCCTGGCCACCGGTGACGAGGGCGAGCGCGTGGGAGTCGGCCAGCGCGCCGAGGGTGCGGTCGTCGGCGGCACCGGCCCGGACGACGTCGAACCAGGGGGCCAGCGCCACCACGAGGTCGAAGTCGGCGGGCAGCCCACTGATCGTGCGGTGGATGGCACCGACGGTGAGCTGGTCCTCGGCCAGTTCGACGACGAGCGCCATCACGAGGTCGTAGGGCCCGGCGCCGCCGCCGTTGGCCTGGCGGCATTCCGCCTGGTAGGCGCGGGCGGTCTCGTAGCGGTGGTGCCCGTCAGCCAGGACGACCGGGGCCGTGGCCAGCGCAGCTCGGACCGCGGCGACGGTGTCGGCGTCGCTCAGAACCCAGAGCTGGTGCCGTACCCCGTCATCGTCGACGACGTCGGCCACAGGGTCGTCGTCCGTCGGGTCGAAGGTCGCCGTCACGCCGGTGGCCATGGAGAGGCCCCAGATGGGGGAGAGGTTGGCCCGGGTGGCCCGCAGAAGGTCGAGACGGTCGCTCTTGGGCTTGGGGAGGGTCTGCTCGTGGGGGAGGATGTCGCTCTCCGCTCCCGGCTCGGCCAGACCCAGCGCGCCGATGACACCCGTGGTGGCACGCCCCGACCGGTCGGTCATCCGGTAGGGGTAGAGGCTGGGCAGGGGATCGGCGACGATGATCCCCTTGGCCTGCCAGCGGGCGAACAGGTCGGCGGCGACGGCGTAGCGGTCGCGCCTCCCGGAGAGATCGGCTTCGGGAAGCTCGACGAGCACCGCGTTGGCCCGGTGCCGCGACGCCAGGTGTGCCCGTTCCGTGGCCGAGATCACGTCGTACGGCGGGGCGATGACCTGGGCGAGGGGTGCGACCTCGGATCGGTAGCGCAGCCCCTGGAACGGTTCGAAGCGCGGCACCGGGCCACTCTGGCACACGCCAGACGGGGTCGTCGCAGGGCACTCCCTAGACTCTGGGCGTGGACGACGACGGCCTGGACCGGATCCTCACCGTTCCCAACGTCATCACCATGGTGCGGCTCCTGTGCATCCCGCTGTACCTGTGGCTGCTCTTCGGGGCGCACCGTCAGATAGCCGCCGCCGTCCTCCTGGCCGTCCTCGGGGCGACCGACTGGATCGACGGATTCGTGGCGCGGCGCTACAGCCAGGTCACGACGTTCGGCAAGGTGCTCGACCCGACGGCCGACCGGATCCTGGTGGGAACGGCCGTGATCTCGATCATGGTGTACGGCGCCGTACCGCTCTGGTTCGGACTTGCCACCATTGCCCGGGAGGTCCTCGTCTCTGCCATCGTGCTCCTCCTGGCTGCCCTCGGCGCGGCGCGCATCGATGTGTTGTGGGTGGGCAAGGCGGGCACGTTCGGACTGATGTTCGCGTATCCGACGTTTCTCCTCGGAGACGGCACGGCGGGTTGGCAGGAACCCATCCGGGTCATCGGGTGGGTCACGGGTCTCGTCGGGCTCGCGCTCGCCTGGTGGGCGGCCGGAAGCTACATCGCGCCGGCTCGGCGTGCTCTGCGAGAGGGCCGGGCGGCGCGGCGGAGCAGCGTATGAAGGCCGTGATCATGGCCGGCGGTGAGGGGACCCGACTCCGCCCGCAGACCTCCAACCTGCCCAAGCCGATGCTGCCGCTCGTCGGCCGTCCGATGATGGAGCACATCGTGGAGCTCCTCCGGCGCCATGGCATCACCGACATCGTCGTCACGGTCGCGTTCCTGCCCAATGCGATCCGCAGCTACTTCGGCGACGGCAGCGAGCTCGGCGTCTCGATGGTGTACGCCACCGAGGAGTCCCCCCTCGGCACGGCAGGATCGGTGCGCAACGCACACGAGCAGCTGACCGAGCGCTTCCTGGTCATTTCCGGCGACGTGCTCACGGACATCGACCTCACAGCGGTTGTCGCCTTCCACGAGAAGAACGAGGCACTGGCCACCATCGCCCTGTGTGCGGTCGAGAACCCCCTCGAGTTCGGGATCGTCATCACCCGGGAGGACGGGACGATCGAGCGCTTCTTGGAGAAGCCGGGCTGGGGCCAGGTGTTCAGTGACACCATCAACACGGGCATTTACGTGCTCGAACCCGAGATTTTCGACCATATTCCCGAAGGTCGCTCGGTGGACTTCTCCGCGGATGTGTTCCCCGCCGTCCTCGACGCTGGGCTGCCCCTGTACGGCTACGTGGCGCATGGGTACTGGGAGGACGTCGGCACGACGGCGGCCTATCTCAAGGCGCACGAGGACATCCTCGACGGCAAGGTCGACGTGAACGTGGCGGGCTTCGAGCTCCGTCCCGGCGTGTGGATCGGCAAGGGATCTTCCATCGACCCGTCGGTCAGAATCGACTCGCCGGTATTCGTCGGCGAGAACTGCACGGTGGACCCCGACGTGGTGCTGGGCGCCTATACCACGGTGGGCGCCAACACCCAGGTGGCGCCGCGGGCGGAACTGCAGCGCTCGGTGATCGGGGAGAACTCCTACCTCGGACCGGCCACTCGGGTGGAAGGGGCGGTGCTGGGCCGCTCGTGCGACCTGCGGACGGGGGCGCGCATCGAACCCGGGGCGGTCGTGGGCGAGGGTTGCCTGGTCGGCGCCCACGCCGAGGTCCGCAGCGACGTCAAGGTCTACCCCTACAAGGTCGTGGAGGCCGCCGCCCAGGTCAACGCCTCCATCGTCTGGGAGTCGGGCGGGTCGCGGACCCTGTTCGGGCCCGAGGGCGTCCAGGGCATAGCCAACGTCGACGTCAGCCCCGAGTTGGCGGTCCGTCTCGCCAAGGCCTGGGCGTCGGGGTTCGAGAAGGGCTCCTTCATCACCGCCTCCAGGGACACCAGCCGCGTGGCGCGGGTGCTCAAGCGCGCCCTCATGGTGGGGTGCAACTCGGTGGGCGTGAATGTCAACGACCTGGAGCTGGCCACTGTGCCCGTGACGCGGCACCACGTGCGTATGCGCGGCAATCGGGCCGGCCTCACCGTGCGGCTGAGCCCGGACGACCCGCAGTCGGTGGTCATCCGCTTCTTCGACGAACGTGGCATCGACCTCTCAGAGGGCGATCAGCGCCGTGTCGAGCGCATGTACCACCGTGAGGAGTTCCGCCGTGTTACCGCCGGCGAAATCGGAGACATCGACTTCTCACCTCGCACCATCGATCTCTACACCGCCGACCTTGTCGAGGAGTTCGGGCTCCGACGGGATGCAGGGCGCCAGGTGAAGCTCGTCCTCGACCTCTCCTACGGGGCGGCCAACTTCGTGATGCCCAACCTTCTGTCGAAGGTCGGCGCGGACGTGCTCAGCATCAATCCCTATGCGCAGACACCGGGCATGATCGCAGTCGACCGCGCGGTGAGCGAGGCCCGGGTGGCGGACGCGGTGCGGGGCTCAGGCGCCGATGTCGGCGCTGTCATCGATGCCGGCGGCGAGCAGCTGACGCTGATCGACGGGACCGGCCATGTGCTCTCCGACGACGAGGCGATCATGGCTTTCATCGACTTGTCGACCGCGGCGGGGGAGACCGGTCGCGTGGCGCTCCCGGTGACGGCGAGCGATCGCACGGTGCGCCACTGTCGCGAGCGCGGCATCGAGCTGATGCTCACCCCGTTGTCGCCTTCGGGGTTACTCCAGGCCGCAGCGTCCGGTGGCGTGTCCTTCGCCTCCGACAGGCGGGGAGGGTATGTCTTCCCGGCGTTCCTGCCGGCCTTCGATGCCGCGGCCGCCCTGGCCCGCCTGGTGTCGCTCCTCCAGGAGAGCCCGACGACCCTGGCCGAGATCGTCGACGCCACCCCGGTCATGCCCATCTTGGAGGGCGAGGTGGCGACCCCGATGGAGCAGAAGGGCCTGATCATGCGCACCCTGATGGAGCAGCTGACGGACGAGGGGGCTGAGTTGGTGCTGGTGGACGGCATCAAGGTGGTTTCCGACCAGGGGTGGGCCCTCGTGGTGCCCGACCCGGCGGACCCGGTGACGCACGTCTGGGCCGAGGGAGCGGACCTGGCCGCGTCCGAGGCCTTGGTCGCCACCTATGTGGAGCGGATCGCCGGGATGCTGGCCTGAAATTCAGGGCTGCGGCCCGTGCCGGTGGTCCGGTATGGTCGCCCCCCATGAACATCCCCGAGGATCTCCGTTATTCGCCGGAGCACGAGTGGATCCGCGTCGAGGGGACGAAGGTCCGCGTGGGCATCACGGACTACGCCCAGGACGCTCTCGGGGACATCGTGTTCGTCGACTTGCCGGCCGTCGGGACCGAGGTCGAGGCGGGAGGTCAGCTAGGCGAGGTCGAGTCGACGAAGTCGGTGTCGGAGATCTATTCACCGCTGGCCGGCACAGTGACGGCGGTGAACGACACGCTTGCGAAAGGGCCGGAGAGGATCAACCAGGATCCCTACGGCGACGGGTGGCTCTGCGAATTGGAGCTGGCGACGGGGGCAGACCCGGACAGCCTCCTCGACGCGGTCGCCTACGGCGACCTGACCGCTGATTGACCTGGCGTTCGGGGGTCTGATGAGGACAGGAGAAGTCGCTCGTGGGGTGGGGTACCGTGGACGCCGTGTTCTGTCACAACTGCGGGCACCGCAATCCGGAGGGTGTCAACTTCTGCTCCTCGTGCGGGCACGCGCTGCTCGCGGACGGCGATGACGCCACCATCACGCTCCATCCGACCGACGACGGAGAGACGACGGAGGACTACCCCGACGTCACCTCTGTGGAAGTCCCGCACGGTGCGGGCGTCCTCGTCGTCACGCGGGGGCCCAACATCGGCGCTCGCTACCTCCTCGGTGAGCACATCGTGAGGGCGGGACGGCATCCGGAGAGCGACATCTTCCTCGACGACATCACCGTGTCACGACGCCATGTGGAGATCACCCCTGCGGACGGGGGGTACACGGTCCGGGACGTCGGGTCGTTGAACGGCACATACGTGAACCGGGAGCGCATCGACGAGGTACCGCTCGCCCCTGGCGACGAGGTCCAGATCGGCAAGTTCAAGCTCGTCTACCTGGTGGCAGGCAACGAGTGAGCAGTCGCACGTATCTCTCCATCGGCGACGTCCTGACCCTGCTTCGTGAGGAGTTCCCCGACGTCACGATCTCGAAGATCCGGTTCCTCGAGAGCCAGGGCCTGGTCAATCCAGAACGGTCGCCGTCCGGGTACCGGAAGTTCTTCGATCACGACGTCGAGCGCCTGCGTTGGGTCCTGCGCCAGCAGCGTGAGCACTTCCTCCCGCTCAAGGTCATCCGGGACCGTCTGGCTGACGGGGATCTCGGCGAGGACCTGGGTCCCGAGCAGCCGAACGGCAAGGAGGCCCAGCCGGCACACGCGGTCGCCGTGTCGGGCGTTGCGTCGGGTCGCGCGCAAGAACAACCGACGAAAGCCGACGAGGAGGCGATGGCTCGTATCCTCGCCGACGCGTCGCGCCGTACCGCCCGGCTCCCCGAGGAGAAGCAGGCGCGGCCCGGATTGCAGGTGGTCACCGAGGCCGACCCGGCACAGCGTGTCGCGCCCGCAGCCGCAGCGACACGCGCCGGCGAGCCGAAGGCGCCGCGCCGCGCCGTAGCCGAACGGCCCGGCACTACCGCCGCGACAGTTGCTGGTCGCCATGCCGCATCGCCGCCTACGTCGCCGCCGACAACGACGGGACGGGGCAATGGAGCGGCGCTGCCTCGTCAACCACAGGCAGCGGTGACCTCGCCCACCCCGCCGCCGCCGGCCGACACTCGCCCGCGCAAGGGTGAGCCGCGAGCGGACGAGACCACGGCAGCGAGCGCCATCGCCGCCATGGTCACCGGAGCGAGTATGTCGGCTGACGAGCTGTGCGCAGCCAGTGGATTGACTTCCGATGAATTGATGGGGCTCAAGGGATTCGGCCTCCTCGAGTGCGTGGCTGTGGCGGGTATCGAGACCTACGACGAGGATGCGCTCACCGTGGCAAATCTGGCTGTCGCATTCCGTGCCTTCGGGATCGAGCCGCGCCACCTCCGCCTGTACCGAAACGCCGCCGACCGCGAGCTGGGACTCATTGAGCAGGTGGTGATCCCTCTTTTGCGCCAGAGGAACCCCGAATCACGGCAGCGAGCCGTCGACGGGGCAGATCAGCTGGCTGCGCTGGGCCAATCCATGCGAGCCACATTGCTCCGGCAGGCTCTCCGGCACCATCTGGGGGGGTGACGCAAGCCCGGAATCGGGCGCTACATTTTCAGTCATGGTCCGTGTGCTTCTTCGTGCCGTCAGGGTGGACCTGCAGTCGAACACGCCGGTGCTCCTGCTGCAGGAGACCGAAGGTGAGGGGCGCACGCTGCCGATCTTCATCGGGAGCCCCGAGGCAACGGCCATCGCCTACGCCCTCCAGGGAGTGACGATGCCTCGCCCCCTTACCCACGACCTGGTGAAAGACATGCTGGGTGCTCTCGATATCAGCGTCGAACGGGTGATCATCACAGAGTTGCGTGCCTCCACCTACTATGCCGAGATGCATCTCGTCCGCGGCGAGGAGCGGACGATCGTATCGAGCCGACCCTCCGACGCGGTGGCGGTCGCGGTGCGGACCGAGTCGCCCCTCTTCGTGTCCGACGAGCTCATGGAATCCGAGGGGATCATCTTGGCTCTCGACACCGACGAGGAGGACGACACGCCCGACGAGCTCGTCGGCCAGTTCCGGCAGTTCCTCGACTCGGTGCGACCCGAGGATTTCGAAGGGTGAGCCACCGACGCTGGGCGCTCGCCGTTCTGGCGGGCGCCGCCGTGGTACTCGCCGCGTGCAGCAGCAGTCCCAGCACACCCAAGCACGTCACGACCACGACGAGTGCTGCCACGTCGACGACGTCGGCGTCGACCACGACCACCACCGCGACGGCCTCCACCACGGCCCCGACCTCGGCGACCACGACTGCCTGCAACCACATCACCGCCTCGCCGGTGCAGGGGCAGGGCGCGGCCGGGACGATCACCGGCATGGTCACCGTCACGAATGCGGGCGGCGCAGCCTGCACCATCAACGGCTATCCGACGATGGCACTCTTCTCCGGGAGCGGCGCGCCGCTCACGGTCACGATGGTGAACGGGCTCTCAGTGAGCATCTCGAGAGCAGCGAACGCGCCGCCGGTGTCGTTCTCGTTGACGCCTTCGTCCACGGCCCAGTTCGCCTACCAGTTCTCGGATGTGCCTGTCGGCTCGGAAACGAGCTGCCCCAGCTCTGAATCGGCCACGGTCACGATGCCGGGGGCGACCACCGCATCGCCGAGCTTTCAGTTGGCCATCGGGCCTTGCGGCAACGGCACGATCAAGGTCTCACCCGTCTACGCGGGCTCCTGACCCTCAGGAGACGGCAACAGGGTTGACGAGGATCCTGCCACGGACCGCGGCGTCGAGCACCCGGTCGAGCGCGGCGGTGAGCCCGCCCAGCCCAATCTCCTCGTTCACCATCTCTTCGCAGTGCTGCAGCGGGAACGCGTCCGCCATGTCACTCCAGAGGGCTCGACGCTCCTCAATGGGTGTCGCCACCGTGTCGATGCCCAAGAGGGCGACGCCCCGCACGATGAAGGGGTAGACCGTCGTGGTCAGGTCGTTGCCTCCCGTCAAACCGCTCGCCGCCACGGCGCCGCCGTAGTGAACGGTGCGCAGCGCTTCGGCCAGTGCCCTCCCGCCTACGCAGTCGACGACGCCTGCCCACAACTGCGGTCCCAGCGTCCGGTCGTCGTCCTCGGTGAACTCGCGCCCGACCACGCGGGACGCTCCGAGCTCTTTCAGGTACTCGTGCTCAGTCGTCTTACCCGACGAGGCCACGACCTCGAAGCCCGCGTGGGCCAGCAAGGCCACTGCCGCGCTCCCGACGCCACCGGACGCACCGGTGACCAGGATGGGCCCGTCTTCGGGCGTCGTCCCGTGATGGACCAGGCGGCGGAGCGACAGCAACGCCGTGCAGCCGGCCAGGCCGATGATGGCCGCCGTCCGACACGTCAGGGCGTCGGGGAGGGGCACCACCCAGTCGGCCGGCACGCGCGCGTAGGCGGCAAAGCCACCGTGACGGCCGACGCCGAGGTCATAGCCCTGCACCAGGACGCGCTGCCCGGGCGTGAACTCGGGGTTCGTGCTCTCCTCGACGCTGCCGGTCAGCTCGACCCCGGGAACGAGCGGGAAGACCCGAGCCACGCGGTTCCCCGGCCGGGTGACCATGGCGTCCTTGAAGTTGATGGCGGACCACTCGACCCGTATGAGCACCTCGCCCTGGGGCAGGTCGGTGTCGGCCAACTCGACCACGGCGGGCCGGATGACTGCGCCGGCCTTGGAGAGCAGGTAGGCCGCAAAGCGCACGGGCTCACTGTAGAGGGCGTCGACGCCGTCTTCTGGCGCGACCGGTGGCAACGGGTACGTTCGGACCGTGACCACAGCCGGAGGTTATGGGGCCTGGGCCTCACCGCTCGCGCCGGAGGACGTGGCCCGGGCCAAGGTCTCCCTGTCCGAACTCTGCTCGGACGGCCATGCTGTCTACTGGCTGGAGTCCCGCCCGGCCGAGGCGGGCCGGACCGTTGTCGTGCGCGCCGATGCCCATGGCATGGCCGACCATTCGCGGGAGGGCGTCAGCATCCGGAGCCGGGTTGACGAATACGGCGGGGGCGCCCTGTGCCTCGTGCCGGGACGGTCCGCCGGCGCCTTCGCCTACGTCGACCAGTCGGACCAACGGGTGTGGTTCTGTGACGGCCCGGCAGCCGCGCCGGGCGGAGCGGTGCCCTTGGCGCTGAGCGCCGTGCCAACGGACGGAGAATGGCACAATCACGGTGGGCTCGCCGCCACGGCGGACGGCGAGTGGGTGCTGGCCGTCCGGGAGATCCATCGCGCGGGATCGTCCCGGCCCGTGCGTCGCGTGGTCGCCCTCTCCACTCGTGGCGGCTCGCCCTGTGAGACGACGCTGCTCGAGGGGCACGACTTCTTCGGCATGCCGCGGCCACACCCGAGCGGGGACCGTGTGGCGGTGGTCGCCTGGGACCATCCGGACATGCCCTGGGATGCCTCGACTCTGCTGCTTCTCCCGGTTGGCTCCGTTCGGTGCGCCGCCCACGGGCATGACGTGCCGCAGGCGGTGGGTCCGGCGGAGCGAATCGCTGGCGGCGTGGCGGAGTCGGTCGGCCAGCCCGATTGGAGTGCCGACGGCTCACTCCGCTTCGTCTCGGATCGGCAGGGTTGGTGGCAGCCCTACCGCCACTCCGGCCGGGTGCACGACGCGGGGGAGCCCGTCCCGATGACGGAGGCGGAGGCCGAGTTCCACGGGCCGGACTGGGTGCTCGGCCAGCGGACCATGGCGGAGATGCCCGACGGGTCACTCGTCGCACGGATGACTGCCGCCGGCCGCGATGCGCTCGTCCGGTTCGGCGCACCGAGTGAAACGGACTGGCCGTCGCAGCTGGCGCAGCCTTGTGTCTCCGTCGCGGCACTGTGCGCACATGGGCGGGGTCTGGCCCTGATCGGCAGCACGCCCGACCGGCCTTCCACCGTCTGGGCCTGGAGCCCCGACGGTGGTGCCCGGCCCTTGCGTCCCCCCGTTGGTGCGGTCCTCGACGCTGGGAACGTCGCAGTGGGAGAGCCGTTCACGTTGACGGGGCGGACCGGGCGTGCGGTGCACGGCACACTGTTCCGCCCCACATTGCGCGGGAAACACGGGCCAGGTGAAGGTGCGCCTCCGTTGGTGACGTGGTGTCACGGAGGTCCGACCTCGTCCTGTCAGCCGGGCTTCGACCTGACCCTGCAGTTCTTCACGACCCGCGGCTTTGCGGTGGCCACCGTCGACTACGCCGGAAGCTCGGGCTACGGGCGGGCCTACCGTTGCGCCCTTTGGGGCCAGTGGGGCGTGGCCGACTCGGAGGACTGCCTCGACGCGGCGTTGTACCTCGCGGCCCGGGGCGAGATCGACCCGGGCCGGATGGCCGTCCGGGGTGGCAGTGCTGGCGGCATGACGGCCCTCAACGCGCTGGCGGCGGGTGAGGGGTTTGCCGCGTGCGTCTCGTGGTACGGGGTCACCGATCTGCTGGGGCTGGTGGCGACCACGCACGACTTCGAGGCCCACTACACCGACCGGCTCATCGGACCGCTACCCGAGGCGCGTCCGCTCTACGAGGCGCGTTCGCCGGTCCATCGCGCCGGATCGATGCGCGGTGCGGTGCTCCTGCTCCAGGGGACCGAGGACGCCGTCGTGCCGCCAGCGCAGGCCGAGGGGATGCGGGCCGCCCTCCATGCCGCAGGAAACCACTGCGACCTGGCTTTCTTCGAAGGCGAGGGCCACGGATTCCGGCGCGCCGACACCTTGACCGCATGCTTGGAGGCTGAACTGGCGTTCTACCTCCGCCATCTCCGCCTTTAGGATCACCCCGGGGGTTCGTTGACGAGTGCCCCTTGTGTGCGAGGCTTTTGCGAGGCCATGCTGACCGATTCCCCGACGACGATCCCAAGCTGGGCCGCACCCTGGGCCGACCGGTGGTGGCGGCTATGGGGGCGGATCAAACGGACATCCCCGGAAGTGGGCGACGTGTGGCTGTACGGAGCCAGCGCGTTATTCGCCCTCCTGACCATCTTCACGTCGACCAATGCGCTGTACCAGGTGTGGGGACGCATGGCGCTGCTCCCCTTCGTCTTCGGTGCCGTGGCGTCGGCCGTCCTGGCCCTGGCGCTACGCCGGACGCGACGGCGACAGCCGGATCACTCGCTGACCAGGCGCCAGCACCGGCGCGCCTGGCTGACGCGCATCGTCGTGGCGGCGTGCGTGTTCGCCGGCTCTCTCGCCATCCCAATGGGTTTCGAGATCCTGTGGCGGTTCGATCACGTGGCCGGATCCCATCAGCAGCCCGAGGTCGTGACCGTCGAGATCGGAGGACAGGACCTGGTCCACGACCAGGACCCGTACCACCCGATCGTGCGCCTGCCCCACGCCGTCAAGTACCACCCCCCGGGCGAACCGGACTACGAGGGGTTCTTGCCCTACCTGCCGCTCATGGCGGTGGCCGGAATCCCGAGCGAGATCTGGCCCAACAACGGGCTGAGCGACGCACGGATCTTCTTCTGCCTGACCACACTCGCGGTGGCCGCCGTCGCGCTCTACCTCTGTCGGGCCGACGGGCGACGAAAGATGCGCGCCGTCCAAGCTCTGATCATCTTGCCGGTGGCGTCGTTGCCGCTGGCCACCGGCGGCGACGACATCCCGGTGGTGGCATTTCTGCTCCTGGCCGTCGTGCTGGCGCAGCGGCAGAGACCCTTCGCATCGGGCATCGTCTTCGGTATCGCCTCGGCCATGAAATTCACCGCCTGGCCCCTCGCCGCGTTGGCGCTCTTCGCTGCGCGCGGGCGTAAAGGCGAACGCCGTCCCTTTTCGATGCTGGCCGGGATGATCGTGGTCGCAGTGCCGACCATTTTCCCGTTCGCCCTCCGCGGCCCGTTTGCCCTCATCGACGACGTGGTGCTCTTCCCGCTCGGATTGAGCAGGATCCCGACGACCGCCGCCAGCGCGCTGCCCGGTCACGTGCTCGTGAGCGAGTTCCCGTCCCTGAGCCGGGCGCTGCCCCTCGCCGTCGGAATCGTGCTGTCCGTCCTCCTGGCCCGGCATCTCTACCGCCATACACCGCAAACCGCCGCCGAGGTCTGCTTCTTGACCGGCGTTGTGATGTCGGCGCTGATCCTGCTGGCACCCGATCCACGGGTCGGTTACCTGCTCTACCCGATCAACTTCTTCGTGTGGGCCTATCTGCTGGCTGAGCCGGCGCCGCCGTCGGATGTCCTGCCCCTCGAGACAGCAGACGAATCGATCGGCGCTGCGTCGAACTGACGCGGCGCGCCCGGTGCGGTCCTCGAGATCCGCCTATTCGGGATCGGGGACCTGGAAGAGCTCCACCGTGAAGTGGGTGGTGCCACGCGCCGGGCCGCCTGAGCTGAACGTCGTCGCGTTGACGGTGGCGCCCATCTCCCAGTAGTAGCCGTCTGAGCCCGCGAGTTTGCCCAGGACCTCGAGGGCACCAGGGTCGTTTCTGGCCGCTCCCTGGTCGGTGACCTGCCAGCCCTGGAGCTTCATGTCGGCGGCGTAGAAGGCCAACAGCGCCGCCTGCGAGTCACCGGATCCGAAGGTGACTTGGGCGTCGTATTGCCCCGCCCCCGCACTGTTGTTCTGGTGCGAGATCCGAGCGGATCCCACCGGGACGGAGACCGCGTTCAGGATGTTGTTGGGCGGCTCGTCGCCGCCGACGATCGGGGACAGCAGCCCGGCGGCCGGCACGGCCCGCAACGTGACCCCGGGCACATCGACGGCGGCCCCTGAATGCTTCACCGGCGTCGGTGACTGGGAGGACACGATCCCGATGGTCACGAAGAGAATCAGGATGAGTGCCGCCAGGCCGACGACGATCATGGCCGGGCGCATGGAGATCCCACCCGGCGTCGGCGGTCGTTGCGGCTCCGGTCCCTCGCCCCCGTCCAGGAGCGGGGCCGTTTCGGTGTCGTGCAGGGTCATGCCCCACCCAGCCTAGGACGCCCCGGACCACCCGAAATGGTCGAGGGGGCCGTGCCCGGAACCCAGGTGCCAGGAGGCGCCGCCGGCAAGGGCCCCCGCCACGAACGTCTTGGCCAGCGAGATCGCGTCGAGCACCGCCGCACCCCGGGCCAGATGGGCAGCCACCGCGGCCGAGAGTGAGCAACCGGTGCCGTGGTCGTTCCCGGTGTCCACCCGCTCGCCGGGCAGGACGAGGATCCCCTCGGGCCCGGCCACGACGTCGTCGGCCGAATCGGTCAGGTGGCCTCCCTTCACGACCACGTAACGGGCGCCTGTCGCCCTGATGTGTTCGGCCACGGCGATACGAGCATCGAGGGCACGGAGAGATTCGACGTCGGTGTCGCCCAGGACGGCCGCTTCCCGTAGGTTCGGCGTGACCACCAACGCGTGGGGGAGGAGTTGCTGCAGGTAGGCGTCGACGCCGTCGGCCTCCAGGAGCCGATGGCCGGTCGACGACACCAGGACCGGATCCACCACGAGAGGATCGAGCAACCCACGCGCCGCCATGTCGGCCACGACGGCGACGATGCCGGCCGTCGCCAGCATCCCCGTCTTGACGCCGCGGACGGCGAAGTCGTCCAGGACGGCCTCGACCTGCTCCCGTACGAACCCGGGCTCCAGGACGGCAACGCCGCGCACCCCGGCCGTGTTCTGCGCGGTCACCGCGGTCAGCGCACACGTGCCGTGCACGCGCAGCGCGGCGAAGGTCTTGAGGTCGGCTTGTGCGCCGGCTCCACCGCCCGAGTCGGAGCCGGCGATGGTCAATGCCGTTGGCGGAGTCAGGTCCGGCACCGAGCCACCATAGGCGGGCACGGGGGTATCGTCGTTCGGGTGACCCGCAACGACGCCGGTCCGTCGACGCCCGCTCCAGAGAAGAGCGGCCTGTGCATCGCCGGGGCCAGGCTGGACTCCCGTCTTATTCTCGGGACTGGTGGGATGACCAGCCTCGACGTCCTGTCGGCCGCCTTGCGCGCATCGGGGACCGACATGGCCACGGTGGCCGTCCGGCGTGTCGAGGCCGCCGGCCGGGGGTCTTTGCTGTCCATGTTGCAGGAACTCGGCGTGCGCGTGCTGCCCAACACGGCCGGCTGCGCCACGGCCCCTGAGGCCGTGCTCACCGCCAAATTGGCACGGGAGGCCTTCGACACCGACTGGGTCAAGCTGGAGGTGATCGGCGACGACCGCACCCTGCTCCCGGACGCAGTCGAGCTCTTGAGCGCGGCAGAACAGCTTGCCGAGGACGGCTTTGTGGTGCTGCCCTACACGACCGACGACCCTGTCCTGGCCGTCCGCCTGCAGCAGGTCGGCTGTGCCGCCGTCATGCCGCTCGGGTCGCCGATCGGCAGCGGGCTCGGCATCCGCAACCCGCACAACATCGCGCTGCTGCGCGAGGCCGTCGAGATCCCGGTCATCCTCGACGCGGGTATCGGCACGGCGTCGGACGCGGCCCTGGCCATGGAGCTGGGCTGTGACGGCGTCCTCGTGGCGACGGCGGTCAACCGCGCCCATGATCCGGTGGCCATGGCGCGGGCCATGCGGCTGGCGGTCGAAGCCGGGACCGAGGCCCGGCGCGCCGGACGCATCCCTGTTCGCTTCCACGCCGAGCCCTCGAGTCCGCTGGAAGGCAGGGCCGACCTCGCTGGAGGCACAGCCGCGGCACCGTGACCGCAGCGTGGGCTTGACCCGCTGTTTAGGAAACCCTAACTTTCGGCGCACCTAATATGGGAGGCCGGAGGCCGCCATGCGTCGGAACCAGAACAGCATCACCAACCCTGAGTCGGGCACACGAGCGAGGGGATCGAGTTGCTGAAGGGGGTCCAGCTGCTGTGACGGTGGCCGCTCCGGCTGCCCGTCGCCGCCGAGGTCGGGGCCGGTTGCCGCCGGTCCTGACCACCCTGGCCGTCCTGATCTCTGTGGCGGTGCTGCTTCCCCTCATCTTCCTGATCGTGCAGGCCTTCCAGGTCGGGTGGGCAGACCTGCATCAGCTGCTGTTCCGGAGTCTCACCGCCACGCTCATCTCGAACACCGTGTCGCTCGTGGTCGTGGTGACGGCGCTGAGTGCCGGCATCGGTACCTTGGCGGCCTGGTTCGTCGAGCGGACCGACGTCCCCTGCCGCCGGCTCTTGGCCATCCTGGTCGTGATCCCGCTCGGCATCCCGGACTTCTTGGTCAGTTTCGGGTGGAAGGCCATCTTCCCCTCCATCGGTGGCTTTTGGGCCGCCGTGCTCGTCATGACCCTGGCGGTCTATCCATTGGTCTTCCTTCCGGTGGCCGCCAGCCTGCGGGCGGCGGACCCAGCGCAGGAGGAGGTCGCACGCAGTCTCGGCCTGGGCCGGGTGCGGACTTTCTGGGCCGTCACGGTGGGCCAAGCGCGTCTGGCCATCTTCGGAGGAGCGATCCTGGTCGGATTGGTGGTGCTGGCGGAGTTCGGCGCCTTCGAGATCCTGGGCTATCAGACCCTGACGACTGAGATCTACAACGAGTTCCAAGTCGGGTTCAACGAGCCGGCCGCGTGTGCCCTCTCACTGATCCTCGTGCTGCTCGGTGCCTTGTTGCTGGCCAGCGAGGGCACCGTGCGTGGCCACGGACGGACCTCCAGACTGGGCGCGGGCGCGGCCCGCCAGCTCCGGCCTCTTCCGTTGGGTCAATTCCGGCCCGTGGCATTCGTGGGAATCGCGCTGCTCATCGCGCTTGCGCTCGGTGTCCCGGTGGGAGCTGTCGTCTATCTCATCGTCGAGGGCGGAGGCAGCACACTGCCTGCAGCATCGTCATTGGCCGATGCGACGTTGAACACGTTCGGGTACGGGGCCGCAGCCGGAGTGCTGGCGACGCTCGCCGCGGTGCCGATAGCCCTTCTGTCGGTGCGCTTTCCGCGGCGCAAGGTCCTCGGACTGGAGCGATCCAACATGGTGGTGCTTGCGGTTCCGGGTCTGGTTGTCGCGCTGAGCCTCGCCTACGTGACCGAGCACTTCTTGCAGGGCCGGTTCTACCAAACCGATGCCCTGCAGGTGGTCGCCTACGTCATCATGTTCTTCCCACTGGCGGTGGTGGCGGTCCGGGCTGCCGTGGCCCGGGCCCCGGTCGGACTCGAGGAGGTCGCCGGTTCACTCGGTGTCAGCCGGCGTTCGGTGATGTGGCGCGTCACGCTGCCGCTGGTGGCTCCCGGCCTGGTGGCCGCCTTCGCCCTGGTGTTCCTCGAGACGGCAACGGAGCTCACGGCCACGCTTGTCCTCCATCCGACGAATGTGCAGACGCTGGCCACCCAGTTCTGGGCCTACGAGTCGAACGTGTCCTACCACCAGGCAGCCTTGTACGCGGGCGTCATGATCCTGATTGCCGCCATACCCGGCTACGTGCTTGGTCGTTGGTTTGACCGACAGCCGGCGCGTATGGCTGCCGCGGGCCAGAGCGCGCTCGACGCACCGACCACAATGGTGTCCGCATGAAGGACCTCCGCATCTCGGGCGTGGCCAAGGCGTTCGGGCCCCAACCGGTCCTGCGCGGTGTGGATCTGGCCGTTCCGGGGGGTTCGTTCACCGCCATCCTCGGTTCTTCGGGCAGCGGCAAGACGACGTTGTTGCGGATCCTGGCCGGGTTCGAAAGGGCCGACGGAGGGGAGGTGCGTATCGGGGATGACGTCGTCGACGATGCCGCCCGTCGATTCGTGCCGAGCGACCGGCGCCGCATCGGCTATGTCCCACAGGAGGGCGCGCTGTTCCCGCATCTGAGCGTCGGCCGCAACGTCGCGTTCGGGCTGCCCCGCGGCCCGGACCGGAGAAGCCGGGTCGACGAGCTCCTCGAGCTGGTCGGCTTGTCGGGGTACCGCCGGCGTTACCCGCACCAACTCTCGGGAGGACAGCAGCAACGGGTGGCCCTCGCCCGGGCACTGGCGATCGGGCCCGAGGTCGTCCTGTTGGACGAGCCCTTCTCGTCACTCGATGCGGCTATGCGATCATCCGTCCGTTCCGACGTCCTCGCCGTCCTGCGCCAGGCCGGCACCACCTCCATTCTGGTGACCCACGATCAGGACGAGGCGCTCTCCATGGCCGATCAGGTGGCGGTGTTGCGGCACGGCGTCATCGCGCAGTTGGACACCCCGGCACAGTTGTACGGTCGCCCCGGCGACATGGAGCTGGCCCAGTTCCTGGGCGAATCGAACGTCCTGGAGGGCGACGTCCACAACGGCACGGCGAGCACGGCCCTGGGTGACCTGTCCGTGGTCCCGCGCAACGGCACGGGGGTCGGAGGGCGAGCCCGGGTCCTGGTCCGCCCGGAACAGATCCGGCTGGACCAGTCCCTCAACGGCGGGGTGGTGGCCACGGTGCAGAGCTACGAGTACTACGGCCACGACGCCGTCGTCCGGGTCCGGCCCGAGGGCGGGCACCTGCCCGACCTGGTCGTGCGGGTGACCGGGGGCGATCCGCTCGAACCTGGGCACCGGGTCGGCGTCTCGGTGTCCGGTGACGTGGTGGCCTGGCCCCGAGAGCCCGCGGAACCGCAGATTCCTCCCGAATAACGCACACGTAACTACTGCCGTGTCGTCCGCCGTGGACTAGAGTATCCCCTGGAGTGGCAGCGCTGGAGTGGGATTGCAGGGAGGTGTGATGGTCGACGACGCCGTACCCCGTGTCGGGGGGTTTCATGGGCCGCAGGTGTGTGGTCTCGTGGGGATCTCGTACCGACAGCTCGACTACTGGGCCCGGACGGGCCTGCTCCAACCCTCGGTGGCGCCGGCCAAGGGCAGTGGTTCCAGGCGGGTCTACGCCTACTCCGATGTGCTCGAGCTCAAGGTGATCAAGCAGCTGCTCGATTCCGGGGTTTCGCTGCAGTCGGCTCGGCGAGCCGTGGAGTGCCTGCGAGAGGACCTCGGCTCCGACCTGGCCTCTGCCAACCTGGTCCTGACGGGGACCAGTTCCGTGCTCGCCCGCTCCAACGGTGAGGTCGTCGACCTCCTGGCGGGCGGCCAGGGCGTCTTCAACATCGTGCCGTTGGCCGGTGTGGTCGAGGAACTGGATGCCGACATCGTGAGCCTGGACGCGGCGACGAAGACGGCACCCTCCAAGACGCGTCCCACTCGAGCACAGGTCGCGCGGGCCTCGGGGGAGTGACCCCGACGGACCCAGCGCGTGTCGGGCGTATCCACCATCCGGCTTGCGTGCCCGCAGGGCAGGTCCGTTTCGCCCATCCGTCGGAGCGCCTGTTCGCCACCCTTCTCGATCTGTCGGGTGAGCGCTGGCAGTACGAACCAGTGGAGTTCCCGTTGGCATGGGACATCAGCGGCTCGCCTGTGGCCGGCTTCCGGCCCGATTTCTACCTCCCTCGGCTCGGCGCGTTCATTGAACTCACCACCGCCGACCAACGTCTTGTCACCCGCAAGAACCGGAAGGTGCGGCGCATGCGCGAGCTCTACCCGGAGGTGCCGATCTCCATCGTGTACCAGCGCGATTTCGCCTCGCTGATCGCTTCGCACGGACTACTCTCCGGTGCCGCATAGTCTGGCCGGGTGAACGGCGACGACAGCGCAGCGGCCCCTCTGCGGGCCTCTCCGCTTCATGCCTCGCACCTGGCTCTCGGTGCCAAGATGGTGCCGTTCGGCGGCTGGGACATGCCCCTGGCGTATCCGTCGGGGACAGTGGCCGAGCATCGCGCCTGTCGCACCTCGGCCGTTTCCTTCGACGTGAGCCATCTCGGCACGGTGCGGGTCCGCGGCACCGATGCCTTCGAGCACCTGCAGCACTCCTTGAGCAACGACCTCTCCCGGATCCATCCGGGCAGGGCTCAATACACACACCTCCTCGACGAGGATGGCTCCGTGGTCGACGACATCATCGTGTGGTGGGTCGACGACGAGCGGTTCGACGTCATGCCGAATGCCTCGAATACGACGGATGTCGTCGAGGCCATCGGCGGGACGGACGTGACCGTGGAAAGAGCCGTCATCGCGATCCAGGGTCCAGAGGCACGGGCCCGTTTGGGGCATGTGTCCCCGGAGGCCGCCTCGGTCCACCGCTTCGCCGTCGAACGCTTCGTGTGGGCCGGTGCCACCTGCCTCGTGGCCGGCACCGGGTATACGGGGGAGGACGGGGTGGAGTGCGCCGTGCCCGCCGAGGCAGCGCCTGACTTCTGGGACGCGATTCTGGCCCAGGGCATCGTCCCCGCAGGTTTGGGTGCGCGTGACACCCTCCGGCTGGAGGCGGGGCTCCCGCTGCACGGCCACGAGCTGGGTCCCGGCATCACTCCCCTTCAGGCCGGTCTGGGCTGGGTGGTCGGCTGGGACAAGGGCAATTTCACCGGCAGGGCTGCGCTCGAGGAGGAGCGGGCGAACGGCCCGGCTCGACGGCTGCGCGGTTTCGTGGCGGACGGGCGCCAACCGCTGCGAGACGGCTCCCTGCTGTGCGAAGGCCCAGCGGAGGTGGGCATCCTGACCAGCGGGAACTTCTCGCCGATGCGTGAACGGGGCATGGGGCTGGGGTTCGTCGATGCCGATGCCCGACTGCTCGACGGAGACCCCGTCACCATCGTGCAGCGCGGGCGCGAGCTCAGCGCACGCCTTGTGCGGCCACCCCTCTGGCCGGTCCGTGAAGACAGTGAATAGAGCGCCGGCGTACAACCGGTCAGGAGTGTCTGCCGTATAGTGGGCGGCACAACTGAATACGCCGATTGAACCGGAGCGCCAGAGTCCCCGTTGCACGAAATCGAGGGGACGCCGGAGGAGCAACTCTCCCCGAGAAACTCTCAGGCCGACATACCGCTCCGGCGAGGCAACTCTGGAAAGCGGGCGCCCGACGCCTGCACCGAAGGTGGAAGCCGTGCAGGTCACGGTGAGGCTCTCAGGTCCAGTGACAGAGTGGGGAGGACGTCCGACCAGCTCCGCGTTCCGCGCGGAACACGCGAGGAGATCCCCGTGACCGAGCAGCGCAACGACGAGCGATCCGAAGCACTCGAGCCATTCGAGGATTTCGTCAGACGCCATGTCGGCCCTTCCGACGAGGAGCAGGAGGGGATGCTCAAGGTCCTCGGCTACGACACGCTCGACACGCTGATCGATGCGGCGGTTCCGGGCAGCGTGCGCAGCCTCGCAACGCTCCATCTCCCTCCGGCCGTCTCGGAGCACCAGGTGCTCGACGAGCTGCGCCGGCTTGCCGCCGTCAACACGGTCGCCGAGCCCATGATCGGTCTCGGCTATTACGGCACCGTCACTCCGGGCGTCATCCGGCGCAATGTGCTCGAGAGCCCGGCGTGGTACACGGCGTACACCCCGTACCAGCCCGAGATCAGCCAAGGTCGGTTGGAGGCCCTCCTCAACTTCCAAACGATGGTGAGCGACCTCACCGGTCTCGACACGGCGAACGCCTCTCTGCTCGACGAGAGCACCGCCGTGGCTGAGGCCGTGACCCTGATGCGTCGCCGGGCCACCAACGAATCGAATCGAGTGATCGTCGACGCCGACTGTCTGCCGCAGACCATCGCCGTGCTGGCGACGCGGCTCGCGCCGCTCGGGCTGAGCTTGGACGTGGTCGATCTCGGTGCGGGCGTACCTGAGGGTGACTACTTCGGCATGGTGCAGCAGTACCCGGGCTGCTCGGGAGCCATCCGTGATTTCGAGCCGTTGACCGCGGCGGCGCATGCCCAGGGCGCCCTGGTCACGGTAGCGGCGGACCTCTTGGCGCTGACCATGCTCAAGCCCCCGGGGGAGTGGGGTGCGGACGTCGCAGTGGGCTCATCCCAAAGATTCGGCGTCCCGTTGTGGTACGGCGGTCCGCACTCGGCCTTCATGGCGGTGAAGGCCGGCCTGGAGCGTGACCTGCCGGGACGACTCGTCGGGCTTTCGATCGACGCCGAAGACCGCCCGGCCTATCGGCTTGCGTTGCAAACCCGCGAGCAGCACATACGCCGGGAGAAGGCCACCTCCAATATCTGCACCGCCCAGGTGCTGTTGGCCGTGGTCGCCTCCATGTATGCCGTGTACCACGGCGCCGAAGGCCTACGCGGTATCGCCCGGCGCGTGCACCGCCGAACCCTCGACCTGGCTGACGGGCTGCAGGCGTCCGGCTTCAGCCTCGTCCACCCCGAGTTCTTCGACACGGTGGTGGTCGAGACGCCCGGTCGCGCGCCGGCGATCGTCGAGGATGCCCGTGCGCTGGGAGTCCTCCTGCGCCTCGTCGACGACGATCACGTCGGGATTTCGTGTGGCGAGACGACCACGGCCGGCCACTGCGCCAAGGTGCTCGAGGCGTTCGCCGCGCAGGACGGGGGAGCGAGTTCAAGCACTGCGCTGCCTGAGGCACTCCTACGCCGGGGCCCGATTCTGACGCACCCCGTGTTTGCAGAGCACCACTCGGAAACGGCGATGCTCCGCTACCTGCGTCGCCTCTCCGATCAGGACTTCGCGCTCGACCGCGGCATGATCCCTCTGGGATCGTGCACAATGAAGTTGAACGCGACGACGGAGATGGAGCCCATCGGCCTGCCGGGGTTCGCGGACGTCCATCCGTTCGCGCCGCTCGAGAGCACGCCGGGCTACCTGTCGCTGATCGACGAACTCGAAGAGTGGCTAGCCCGGGTCACGGGCTACGCCAAGGTCTCCGTTCAGCCCAACGCAGGCAGTCAGGGGGAACTGGCCGGTCTGCTGGCCATCGCGGCGTACCACCGCTCACGGGGCGAGGTGCAGCGGAATGTCTGCCTCATCCCCTCGAGTGCGCACGGGACGAACGCAGCCTCGGCGGTCATGGCCGGCATGCACGTCGTGGTGGTGGGGGCACTCGGTGACGGCACGGTCGACCTCGAGGACCTGCGCCGCAAATGCGAGGAGCACGGCAAGGACCTGGCGGCCATCATGGTGACGTATCCCTCCACCCACGGTGTCTACGAAGAAGGCATCACTGACATGTGCGCGGTCGTCCACGAGCACGGTGGACAGGTCTACATCGACGGGGCGAACCTGAATGCGCTCCTCGGCCTCGCGGAGCCTGGGCGGTTCGGCGGTGACGTCTCGCACCTGAACCTGCACAAGACGTTCTGCATTCCCCACGGCGGTGGGGGACCAGGGGTGGGGCCGGTGGCGGTGGCCGAGCACTTGGTGCCCTTCCTCCCGTCGCACCCGCTGCACCCGCGCCCCGCTCAGCGCGACGGGATCGGCCCGGTCAGTGCAGCACCGTTCGGCAGTGCGGGGATCCTCTCCATCAGCTGGGCCTACATCCGGATGCTGTCCGGGGAGGGCCTGGCCCATGCCACCAAGTCGGCCGTCCTGGCGGCCAACTACGTCGCGGCGCGCCTGGCGTCCTCCTTTCCGATCCTCTACACGGGGAAGCACGCCCTGGTGGCACACGAGTGCATTCTCGATCTGCGTGGCCTGACCAAGTCGACCGGCGTGACGGTCGACGACGTTGCCAAGCGCCTCATCGACTACGGCTTCCACGCGCCGACCGTGAGCTTTCCGGTGGCGGGGACCCTCATGGTCGAGCCGACCGAGAGCGAGGACCTCGCCGAACTCGACCGTTTCTGCGACGCCATGATCGCCATTCGGGCCGAGATCGACGAGGTGGCCTCGGGCCGTTGGGCGGTGGCGGACAGCCCGCTGCGCGGCGCACCGCACACGGCAGCCTCGCTGGTGTCCGCCTGGGAGCGGGTGTACGACCGTCAGACTGCCGTCTACCCAGCAGGGCAGACGGCGGCCAAGTACTGGCCTCCGGTGGCCCGGATCAACCAGGCCTACGGGGACCGCAACCTCGTGTGCACGTGCCCACCGCCGGAGGCCTTCGAGGAATAGGGCGTCACCGGGGCCTGTCACCGCCGAGCACCTGGGCGTCAGGTGGCGGCCATGAGGCCGATGCCGACCGCTGCCGCAGCCAGGCACACAGCCAGCCCGCCCAGCGTGTAGACGACGGCCTCTGTGCGATGGCCCGTGTGGAGGAGGTGGATCGTTTCCCAACTCGCGGTGGACCAAGTCGTGTAGCCACCGCACAGCCCCACCCCGATGACGGCGAGCAGGTGGGACCCGAGCCCGTGGTACAGGGACAGTCCGGTCAGGATGCCGAGGAGCAGGGATCCCGAGGCGTTGACCAGCAACGTCCCGAGGGGCAGGGGGTCCGCACGACGCACACCGACATGGTGGATGAGCAGCGCACGGAGGACGGCGCCCGCCCCGCCCGCCAGCGCCACGACGAGGGCGAGGCCAAGAGTGGGGGAGGAGGCGCTCACACCGGCACCATCCTGCGGCCGAGCGCATTGCCCGCAACGACGAGAGCCAGCCCACCGATGATCGTGGCCGCGAGATACGCCATGAACGTGACCAGGTCGCCGTCCTTGGCCAGCAACGTGGCTTCGACGGCCAGCGTGGAGTAGGTCGTCCACCCGCCGAGAAAGCCGACGACGAGGAGTGGACGCGCCCATGGAGCGTCCGGCGTGATGTGGTCGGTGAGCGGGACGAGAAGCCCGATCGCCAGCGAGCCCGACAGGTTGATCACCAGAGTCACCCATGGAAAGTTGCCCTGCGCAATCGGATGGTGGGCGTCGAGCAGGTAGCGCGCCACGGTCCCGAGCGCACCGCCGACGAAGATGGCCAGCAGCACACTGAACGAAAGGCCGAGAGGCGGGAGGGATGGCTGGTCGAGGGCAGCGCCGGTGGGCGCTCTCGGGTCGTCCGCCTGCGGTTGCCGCTGATCGTCGTCCATGGCCGGGCCTCCGGTGCCGCCGTTCAGGAGCCATCAGCCAAGTCGGTGTCGGCGGTTCGGGGTGGTGCCCCCCGGCGGGACCCATCGCCGGACGTCGGAGTCAGATGGTAGTCACCGCTCCCGACGGCGGTGAGCATGCCCCTCAGGCGAGCCGCGGCCCCGGGGCACGCCGGAATTCGAAGGGTTCGCTCTGGCGGCCGGCGACGACGTACCAGCACTGACCCGTCGAGTCGGCATCGAGGATCCGCTGGAACGCCGCCACGACGTCGGCCACGTCGATGATGGGGAACCCCATGTCGAGCAGCGTTTGTTCGGAACCCTTGATGATGTTGGTGTACGCGAAGGACGGGCACAACGCGTGGACGCGGATCCCGTCGGGCTCGTAGACCTCGCCCAACGAACGCGCCAGGCCCACGACGGCATGCTTGTTGGCCGCGTAGATCGGGTCGAACGGGGTGGCGACGAGGCCGGCCATGGACGCCGTGGCGACGAGGGTCCCACCACCGCTCGCCATGATGGCCGGTCGCGCGGCGGCAATCCCGTAGACGACACCGTCGAGGTTGATCGCCATCGAACGCCGGTAGGCCTCCGGATCGAAATCGTCGCCCATGCCGCACCAGGAGGTCACTCCGGCGTTGAGGTGGGCGATGTGGAGCCCACCGAACGCCTCGACGGCCAGTGCCACCGCAGCCGAGTTCGCGGCAGGATCGGTGACGTCCGTCCGGATGAAGCGGCCATGAAGCTCATCGGCGACCGCCTGACCTCGGGCCACGTCGATGTCGGCGATCACGACATGCGCGCCACGTCCGGCCAGATGCCGGGCTACTCCCTCTCCGATGCCATTGCTCCCACCCGTGATGAGGGCGACCTTGCCTTCGACGTCGAATGCCATGTTGCCGATGGTAGGGGACCTGGGTTCAGCCGAGGAGAGGGAGCGGGAGAGGCTGGGCGTGCACCACGCTGAGGTGCTGGATCGGACGCGTCATGGCGACGTAGAGCAGCCGCAGGCCTCGGGTGTCCTCTCCGGCGATCGCGGCCGGTTCGACCACGACCACGGCATCGAACTCGAGACCCTTGGCGGCCGGGGCTGGGACGATGGTGACGGGGCGGGTCATGGCGTCACGCTCGAGGACGCCCACCTGGGTGTTCCGCCGGGCGACCCTGGTCACCGCGGGGACGAGATCCTCCGGCACCACGATCGCCACCAGCGCATGCCCCGCAGCCAGCGTCGATGCCTCCTCGAGCGCCGCCACCGCCAACTCCTCCTCGCGCACGAGCCGGATGGTCGGATCGGTGCGACCTGAGCGGATGGACGAAGTGGGCCGTATGCCGGGAGCGGCGGCGGGGAGCAGTAACGAGGCGAAGTCCAGTACCCGGCCCGGCGCCCGGTAGCCCAGCGTCAACTCGTCGTGGTGGTGCGGGGCGGCGTCGGGCAGGTGACTCCTGACCTCGGTCCAGTCGGCGTAGGTCCACGGTCCCGTCGCCTGGGCCAGGTCACCCAATACCGTGACGGACCCCGATGGGGCGCGTCGAGCGATCATGCGGAACTGCATCGGCGTCAGATCCTGGGCCTCGTCCACCACGATGTGGCCGTAGGAGCGGCTGCGGCCTCCCGTGAGGAATGCGGCTTCGTCGAGGAGGGGCAGGTCGTCCCCGCTCCAGGCCGTCGAGGAGACGGTGGAGCCACGGCTCCGGAGGAGCAGCTGCCATTCAGTCGCGGAGAACAAGCCGGACGAGTGGCGTTCGAGCTGTTCACGGGACGAGAGGAGGTCGCGTACCAAGGTGGTGGGGGAGACCGAGGGCCAGAGCGTGTCCAGCAGGGATCCGAACTCTTCGGACGACGTGAGCTCACCCTCGAACCACGCCTCGTCGGCACCGAGACGGCCCGAGGAGCGGAACACAGCTCGGGCCTCGCTCACCAGACGCGACCGCAACGCCAGCCGACCGGATTTGTACGGTCCGGGTCGAGCGACGATGGAGGCCACGAGATCATTGATCCGCTCATGACTCAGGGTCGCCCTGGCAAAGCGCACTCGAAGGCTGACGTCTTCGGGCAACGGCCGGCGCCTGCCCTCGAGCGCGCGACGAAGGAGCTCGCTCATACGGGCGTCTCCTTTGATCCGGCGAACCGCCATCGGTTCGATGGCGCGCACCTTTGCCTTGGGGGCGATATCGGCGATGGTCGTCTGGACAACTGCTTCCTCGCCCAACGAGGGCAAGACTTGCGCGATGTACCGCAGGAAGGCTCGGCTGGGCCCGAGCACGAGAACGCCTTCACGACTCAGCTCCGGATGGTTGTAGAGGAGGAATGCGGCACGATGCAGTCCGACGGCCGTCTTGCCCGTGCCCGGTCCACCCTGGACGGTGAGGAGCTGGCCGAGCGGGGCGCGGATGATCTCGTCCTGTTCGGCTTGGATGGTGGCGACGATGTCGAGCATCTCGCCCGTTCGAGACCTTTCGAGCTCCGCCAGGAGGGCGTCGCCGCCGCGTAGCCGGGTAGTGGCCACTTCCTCACCGGGACCACCGAAGAGGTCATCGGCCACCGCGACGATGGAGGCTCGGTCGACCATGATCTGGCGCCGCCGGGCGAGGCCCAGAGACTCCTTGGCGCTCGCCCGATAGAAGGGGACTGCCACCGGCGCCCGCCAGTCGACGACGACCGGATCCGAACGGATGTCCTCGACGTGACGTCGACCGATGCGCCAGGTGGGCCCCGCTTCCTCGTCGATGCGCCCAAAGAGCAGCGGTCGTGGGCTGTCCGCGAGCAACGACACGCGTCGCGAAAGCGCAGCCACATAGTCCAGGTCGGGGTTCCCCGCAGCGATCAGGTCCTGCAGGAGCTTCTCGGCGCGCCGCCGCATGGCGGCCAAGGAGGAGAGCGCATGGTCCAGCGCAGCCTGTTCGACGGCCACCTCGGAATCGGATGGGGGAGTGGACCCACTCATTTCGACCCAAACACCGTCGAAACACGCGCAAAAGCGCCCGCGCAAAAGTCCCCGGACATCCCGGGGACGCTACATCATTTACACCTCTGGAACAAGCCCTTCAGCTGGTATTTCGCCTTCTCGTCCGCCTGGACTTTGAACCTTTAACCGAGGGGCCTTACTGCCGGTCACTTTAGACAATTCCCACCACCAAATCAAGCCCCTTTTTCCAACGCCGCCGAGAGGGAAGCGAGGGTCGTCTCAGGGCGACCGGATGTCGGTTCGGTCGCCAGCAGAGCGTCCGCTCGAATGCCAGCAACGGAATCGCCGGGGCGAGGGTGCGTGTCCGACCCCGTCCCTCAGAGCCCGCCAGAAGCCCTGAATGTCCGCAACGGGCACCCGGGCCCACGAATCTGCCTGTCGTTCGAGCCGACGTCCAAGACGAGATGCGTGGCTTCCGTGTGCGTCAGCTCCTGTGCACCCTGGCCGTACGAGGATCCTTGACAAAACCAGCCTCGACGCCGGCGCCGTTCGCCGATCCCGCCCGTCTCTTCGCCGTGGCGTCCCGCAGTGCCGGAGGAGGGCCTCGGCACCCGTCCGGCGGCCCAACCCTCCTCGGATTCGAATATAACTTAACATAATGAACATTATCGGCGGCACTCCAGAAACGGAGGGGAGGGGCCTGACCCCGTGACCTGGGGCGATGGAACGGACCCTCTCGCTCAGTTCCCGGGCGGTTCGGGCTCGAAGAGGAACTGCATCATGTCCCGCATGGACGCGTCGACCAGCTCGATGCGGATCCCGAGCTCGTTGTCCCGGTGGTACGCGAAGGACGCCGGCGCCACGCTGCCGGCACGGCCACACAGCTGGAGCGGACAGCCGGCTGTCTTGAACGCGGCGCTGCGGTCGGCCAGCGAGTCGTCCCAGAAGCCGATGTGATGGAGATTGCTGGCCTCGTTGCGGACCCAGACGGATCCTGGGACTTCCAGGATGAGCTCCAGGCAAGGGGTCCCGGTTGAATACCGCATCGTCGTGGGCAGCACTATGTCGTTGCCGTCCTCGTCCCTGTACTCGGTCGCATCGAGGTGCATGACCGGTCCCCAGGTGATCCCGAGGAGATCGGCCAGCCGGGCGCTGGCTGCATCCATGTCCGTGACGACGATGCCGACGTGGTAGTGGTCCATGACTCAGTCTTCCTCCCAGCGGGCGAGCTGATCGCGTAGCCATCCGTTCTCCCAGAAGTTGGTGTCCCCGCCGTGCTCCAGGAGATGACGGTGGGCGGCGGCCAGCACGGCACGCGCACGGGGTGAGGCGGGGTCGGTCGCCACGACGGCCTCGCCCAGCCGGATGGCCAACGGTGCCTCGGACCGGGCCAGCGCGGCCTCCGCCCGGTCCAAGGTGGTCTCGGTCCCGGCGGCTTCGGCCAGCTCGGCCAGCGCAGGACCGGCGCTGTCGGGGTAGAGCTCGGTCGTCGACTGCAACCTGAACCACCCGACGTAGCTCTCCCAGAGGGTGCGCACCGCCCAGGAGACCTTGCCGTACCCCTGCCCCACGCGCAGTTCCGGTGGCAGCTCGATCTCCCCCATCAAAGTCCAGACATCGACGCCTGCGTTGAATCCTTCGAGCGCTTTTCGGTGGACGTAGTCCACGGCGTCGTGCAGGCGGGCCAGGCTGGCGTCGATGAGGTCTTCGCCAACTATCGGGTCCTGCCGACCCGTGATGAGAACCTCGGGTCGCAGGCCGCGTACCGTGCGCACACTTTCCAGATACGGCTCGACGAAGCGGTAGCGGTCCCCCCGCAGGGTGTGGAGGTTCGGGAAGTGGGGGAAGAGGGGCCCGAAGAGATTGCTGATGAGAGCCGTACGGCGCTCGGGCAGCCACACGACGGCGCTGTCGACCGTCTCCCCCACCGCTGCATGGAGTTCCAGGCGCAAGCCGTCGACCTCGAGCTCCAGCAGCTGGTCGAAGGTGAGGTCGGGCACCGGCTCCGCCTGGTGCATCGAGACGCCGGGATTCTCGCTGGCGATGCGACGCGCATCGGTACCGAGCGTGTCGAACCAGATGCCGGCGGTGCGCATGCGCAGGGCGCGGATGCGGGCGTCGTCGGCCTGGCAGAGCTGATTGTTCTGTTGGGCGACGTACCGGGTGCCGTCCTCCTTGAAGAGATCGACCCCGCCGACGTGGTCCACGTGGGCCTGGGTGGTGATGATGTAGTGGGTGGGGCCGGGGCGGACGGCATCGAAGACCCGTTTGTGATGCGGCGCCTCGAAGCCCATGCCGGTGTTGACGATGATCCGCCCGCTGTCCGTCAGCACCAGGTAGGCGGCGGTGCACCCGCCCGAGCGATAGATGCCTTCGGCCACCGCATGCGCCGGGTCGTCGTACACGGGCTGCATGAGCTCCCGGCCCGGGCGGGTGTCGATGAGGTGGTTCACCTCGTCCTCGATGGTCATCGGACCTCGATCCGAACGGGGAACCGGTCGAGGTAATCCCCGAAGCGCGCGCGGACCTCTTCCGGCGTCACGGCGAAGTGGCGGCGGAGGTCATAGGCGACCCTCCCCTCCCTTCCCCTGGGATGGGCGACCTGGTAGTCCGTGATCTCGGCCCGTGCCTGGTCGGTGAGGGTGATGCCGGCGCAGTCGTAGACCCGTTCGAGGGTGCCGACCTCGTCCCCCATGTACTCGTCGAAGAAGACATCCACGGTTCGCGCCTCGGCCAGCAGATGCCGATCGCGCAGCGACGCATCGAGCAGCAGGCCGATGCGCTCCGTCCAGTAGTTGCGGTACCACTCGGGACGCGTCGTGCGGTACGCCGTACGCGCGGCGTAGCAGGCCATCGTGATGGTGGACTGGACGACGGCCACCGGGTCGCGATGGGTCACCACGATGGTGGCGTCCGGGAAGGTGCGCAGGAGAGGCCCGAGTTGCTCGAGGTGCTGGGGTGACTTGAGGACCCAGCGCTCCTTGGGGCGGAACCACTGCAGAATCTGGAGCACCGACTTCATGTAGGCGTAGTGCCGCGTCTGATCGCTGGCGAGGTAGTGGTCGCGCCACTGCGGGGCCCGCGCCACCCACTCGAGCGTGTAGCTCGAGAAGTCGGGCATCTGCAGCTCGATCTCCTCGTGGACGTGGTCGGGCTCCATCGGATGCATTGCGGCGACGAGAGGCGCTGCGGCCTGCATGGCCTCCCAGGCGGCACCGCACCGGGTCCACCGCGGATCGACCCCGTCGATCCGGGCCGGCTCGCGCGGGTTCGGCACCGGCTCGTAGGACTCCCACAGGGGCATCGAGCGGAACCGCGTATCTGCGGCCAGCAGGTTGACCAGGTGGGTGGTGCCCGATCGCGGTAGCCCGACCACGACGACCGGGCGGGTGATGGGGGTCTCGAGGATCTCGGGATGCCGGGTCAGCAGGTCGCGGATGAGCAGGCGGTTGGATGCGGCGCGCACGCAGTCAGCGAACATCATGAACCGCCCGATGCCGGTCCGCTCTTCGTCGGCGTCCATTTCGCCCAACTGCAGTCCGAGCCTCTCGGCGAAGTTGTCGTCCCCGAAGTCGACGAGGCTGGTACGCGCCCGGGCCGCGTCACACACCGCGTCGACCGTGAGCTCGGTCGTCCTCGACTCCCCGTAGTCGATGGCCAGGCGCTGGACGTCGTTGAGGACGGGGGCAGCCAGGTCGTCGATGGCGATGACGTCGCTCATGCCCGCCCTCTCATTTGGCGAGGTAGCCGCCGTCGACGGCCAACGTGCTCCCGGTGATGAAGGTCGCGGCGTCGCTCGAGAGGAAGAGGACGGCGGCCGCCACCTCCTCGGGCGTGCCCATGCGCGGCAGTATCGAGCGCGCCAGCTCGCTCTCCAGGAGCTGCGGGAAATCCCGCATCGGTGCGGTCATCGGTGTGTCGATGAGGCCCGGCGCCACTGCGTTCACCCGGATGCGGTCAGCGGCCCAGTGCGCGGCCAGGTTCCGGGTCAAGGCGAGCAGGGCCGCCTTGGCGGCGGCGTAACCGGGCACGATCGTGGTCGAACGGAATGCTGTCATCGACACGAGATTGACCACGCTGGCTCCCCCTCCCATGGCACTCGCACCTAGTGCCGCCCGCAGGCCCATCGTCAGGCGCATGGCGCCCTCGACATTGAGGTCGAGGGCGGCCGCGAAGCCGTCGGGATCCCATTCGTCCCGCCCGTCGGGGAAGTTGGCGCCGGCATTGTTGACCAGCACGTCGAGCTGGTCGAAGCCTGCCACCAACTCTTCCACGGCGCCGTGGTCGCGCACCTCGAGCGTGCGGTACGAGAAGGAGGACAGATCGCGGTCGTACGTGCCCGCATCGGGACGGGTCCCCGTGATGGTGACGTGCGCGCCCGCCCCGGCGAAGGCCGTGGCGATGGCATTCCCGATGCCGCTCGAACCGCCGGTCACCAGGACCGACGTACCGTGGAAGTCGAATCGAAGCTGGTTGGTCATTCGTCGCCTCCGAAGGTGATCATGACCTTCCCACAATCCTTCGAGCCCTCGATGAGGGCCAGCCCCTGGTCGAACTGCTCGAGCGGCAGGCTATGGGTGATCAGATCCGACAGATCGCGTCGCGCCAGGAGCTCGATGGCGTCCTCGAACCTCGGCGGATATTCGAACGAGCCTCTGATGGTGAACTGCTTCATGAGGACCTGGACGAAGTTCGTCGGGACCGGCGCATAGTGCAGTGCGACGAGGGACAGGCGTCCGCCGTACCGCCCGCGCTCGATGATCTCACCGAGAAGTCGGTCCGATCCCGACGCCTCGATGAAGACGTCAGTGGCGGGCGTCGGGCCGAACATGAACGGCACGGTGCCGTGGAGGCGCGCCAGCTCGTCCCACATGGCGACCTCCAGGGGGTTCACCGCCTGGGCGGCCCCGAATTGCTGCGCCAGCTCCAGGCGGCGCTGGCTCGTGTCGATGGCCACCACGTCACGGACGCCTCGGTCGGCCAGCGTGGCGATGGCCAGGAGCCCGATCGGGCCGCATCCCACGACGGCCACCCGGTCCCCCGGTGCAACCTCACCCTGATTCACGGCCTGCATGCCGACGGCGGCCGGTTCGGCCAGCGCGGCGACGCGCAGCTCCATGTCGTCGGGGACGGGGAACAGGCGCCTGCCCTTGGCCGCCTCGCGCACCAGGAGCAGCGGGGTGAGCCCGCCCTCCGGTGCGCCGCTGCCCAACCGGCCCAACTCCTCGTCGGCCGGATGCACGATGACCCGGTCACCGGTGGCGACGTCGCCGACGTCGGAGCCGACCCACTCGACCACGCCGGCCATCTCGTGGCCCAGGGCCATGGGGCGGCCGGTGATGCCGCCCATGTGCACGAAAGAGACGTCGGTGCCGCAGATCCCGCAGGCCGCCATGCGCACGAGGGCGTCACGCGGGCCGGGCGGCGTCGAGGGGATGTCGTCGAGACGAACGTCGTTGGGACCGTGGACCCGGATCTGCTTCACCGGCCAGTCCCCCCGCACTCCTGTCGCACACTCCCCTCCCCCACGGGTCCGCAGTATGCCGTGCGGGTGGTCCCGGCGACAGCCGCCCCGACCAGGTTGGACGGCGGCGGTAGATCGATCCATCGAAGCGCTGCCTGAGCGGCGCCTTGCAGCAGCTGTTGTCGGTCGATTCGGTGCAGGCTGGGCACATTCTTCGCGTCACGAATGGGCATGAACCTTTCTGACCAGGTCTTTTAGGTAGAATTTAGAGAGAACCCCAAGCGGGCTCACAGCTGGGATTCTGCTCACTGTGAAATCAACAGTCTGAACTGGGCCCATGGTGAAAACGGGAGCGATCGAGGCGCCGGAGAGCCCAGTGGATATGACTGAGGAACTACCGCTCGACGACGAGAACGTGCTGGCCGCCGAGCCGCCCTCGATCTGGCGCCGGTACCGCTGGCCCATCGTCGGGTTGGTGGTCGTCCTGATCGGCGGGGCCGTCGGACTGACGCTCTGGCTGACCTCGAGCTCGACCCCGGCGACGGGGCTCTCGGTGACGACGGTCACGGTCAAGGCAACGACGGGCACCATCCAACAAACGGTGGCCAGTTCCGGGACGCTCGAGCCAGCCAGCCAGGCCGCTCTGAACTTCGCCGTCTCGGGCACGGTGACCGGTGTGAACGTCAAGGCGGGCCAAACGGTCACGGCCGGCCAGGTGCTGGCGACGGTCGACACCACCGCACTGTCCGAGGAGGTGACCGCAGCCCAGGCTCAACTCACGTCAGCGGAGGACCGCCTTGACAGCGACGAGTCGTCAAGCGCCGCGACCAGCACCATCGATTCGGACGAAGCATCGGTCACATCGGCCGAGTCCTCGCTGTCCACGGCGCAGACCAACCTCAACGACGCCTCGTTGACCTCGACGATCTCCGGCACGGTGGCCTCGGTCGATCTGACGACCGGCGAGCAGGTGACCGGAAGCGGGTCGGGCTCCGGCGGTGCAGGCAACAACAGCAGTGCAGCGTCGAGCGCTGACAGCAGCGCGGGCTCCGGCGGCTCAGGATCGTCGTCGGGCCAGATCGTGGTGATCGGGACGGACTCCTACATCGTCAACGCGACGGTCGACGACACCCAAATCGGCGAGATCGCCGACGGCGATCAGGTCGACATCACCCCGAGCGGCGACACCACGCCCGTCTACGGCACGGTGGGATCGATCAGCCTCATCGGCAGCGCGAGCTCAGACGTCACCACCTTCCCTGTGGTGATCGACGTGACGGGCAACCCGACCGGCCTCTACGCCGGCTCCACGGCTGACGTCAACATCATTGTGAAGCAGCTCAACGACGTCACCGAGGTGCCCACGGGGGCCATCTCCTACGGCACAAACGGCCAGGCCACCGTCACGAAGGTGGTCAACGGGAGCCACGTCGTGACCAACGTGACCGTCGGCGCGGCACAGAACGGCGAGACGCAGATCACCAGCGGGGTCACCAGCGGGGACAAGGTGCTCGAGCGAGAGATCACCTTCAAGGCGCCCGGCGGCGTCGGCGGCATCTTGGGCGGCACCGGGACGACGCGGCGGTTCGGCGGCGGCGCGGGCGGTTTCGGTGGCGCCGGAGCCGGCGGGTTCGGTGGCGGCGGCTTCACCACCACCGGCGGCGGCGGGTTCGGCGGATGACCATCACTCCCCCGCAGGGGACTCCCCCCGTCCGGAACACGGTGATCGAGCTGGAGCGGGTGACCAAGGTCTACCGAACCGGCACCATCAGCGTGGCCGCACTCCGGGGTGTCGGCCTGTCGATCGAACAGGGCGAGTACGTCGCCATCATCGGGCCCTCGGGCTCGGGCAAGTCGACCCTGATGCACATCCTGGGCTGCCTCGACGTCCCGAGCTCCGGTCGGTACCACCTGGCGGGCGAGGACGTCAGCCACATGAGCGAGACGGCGCTGGCCGAGGTGCGCAACCGGCGCATCGGCTTCGTCTTCCAGCAGTTCAACCTGCTGGCGTCCATGACGGCCTGGCAGAACGTCGAGCTTCCGATGGTCTACGCCGGCGTGCAGCGGTCCGCCCGCAAGGAGCGGGCCATGGAGGCACTGAGCCGCGTCGGATTGGCCGGCCGCGTGAACCACCGCCCCGGTGAGCTCTCCGGTGGACAGCAACAGCGTGTCGCCGTGGCGCGCGCCTTGGTCACGGAGCCCGACCTCATCCTGGCGGACGAGCCCACCGGTAATCTCGATTCGAAGTCGGCGGCCGACGTGCTGCGATTGATGGGCGAGCTGCACGACGCCGGCCGCACGCTCGTCCTCATTACGCACGACGTCGAGGTGGCGGCGGCCGCCGGTCGCGTCATCGGCATTCGTGACGGTCTCCTGACGGAGAACGACCAGCGCTACCTGGAGAGCGTCCGGTGAGCTGGCTCGAGACCATTCGCACTGGGATCAACGGCGTGCGGTCCCACCGGCTGCGCTCCTTCCTCACGGTCCTCGGCATCCTGATCGGCATCGCCGGCGTGATTATCGCCGTGGGCCTCGGCGAAGGCGCCTCGGGCCAGGTCACCTCCGAGATCAATTCACTCGGCTCGAACGTCCTAACCATCACGCCCGGCAGCACGACGTCGACCTCGGGCATTCGCGAGGCGTTGGGATCGGCGTCCACGCTGACCACGGCGGACGTGGCGGCGCTGGCCTCCCCCGTCGACGCCCCCGACATCAAGGCGGTGGCCGGCATCACCTCTTCCTCCGAGGTTCTGACGGCGGGCAGCGAGACGGCCACGACGACCGTGCAGGGGACGACACCGTCATGGCTCACCGTCCGAGGGCGCACGGTGGCCCAAGGCCGCTTTCTCGACAATCAGGATGTGAAGGACCTGAGTGCCGTCGTGGTCCTGGGCGAGACCACAGCCTCCGAGCTCTTCAGCCGGGGGGACCCCGTCGGTCAGACGGTCGACGTGAACGGCGTACCGCTCACCGTCGTCGGCGTGCTGACGTCGACCGGCTCTTCCACGTCGTCGTCGAGCACCACGGATCCCGACGACACGGCGATCATCCCCATCACGACGGGCGCCGAGCGCATCTTCGGCGGCACCTCGCGGAACGCGGTCAGCTCCATTGCGGTGCAGGCCCGTTCGTCGGCCGACCTGACCGGGGCTTATCAGGAGGCCGACCATCTCCTCTTGCAGCTACACGGCATCACGGACTCCGCCGATGCGGACTTCACGATCACCTCGCAGGCGTCGCTCATCGCTGCCAACACATCGGTGGACCACACCCTGACGATCCTGCTGGGTGGAATCGCCGCCATTTCGCTGATTGTGGGCGGCATCGGCGTCATGAACATCATGCTGGTATCGGTCACCGAGCGCATCAGGGAGATCGGGTTGCGCAAGGCGCTGGGTGCCACGCCCCGGGTCATCCGCCGCCAGTTCCTGGTCGAGGCATCGGTGCTCGGATTGATCGGCGGAATGTTGGGGGTGCTGGCCGGACTGCTCGGCGTGGTCTATCTGCCCGGCCTCATCGGAGACCCCATTTCTTCCAGCCCGACCGCCGCGGTCGGGGCGCTGGCCATCGCGCTGGCGATCGGCGTTCTGTTCGGGGTCTACCCCGCCAGTCGGGCGGCCACGCTCGCCCCCATCGACGCCCTGCGCAGCGAGTGATCCCGTGCCCAGAACGACACACACCACACACAAGCAAAAGAAAGAGGAAGTAGGACGATGCAGTCACTGACCAGCCGGAGCACCAACCGACGGCGTTTCATGCGTCTCGGCGGCGCGGGCGCCACGGCGCTGCTCGCCGCAACCGCATTGGCCTCCGCAGCGGGAGCAGCCAGCACGCCGGCCAACGCTCCCATGGGGGCCACGGGCAGCGTGGCATCCCTCGGCGCATCGAGCATGGAGGTCCAGAATCCGAGCTCGGGGCAGACGACGGTGAACTGGAGCCCGACCACCACGTTCTCCAAGACGGCGACCGAGGCGGTCAACGCGATCGTCAGCGGTGATTGCGTCACGGTGAGCGGGACGCCCTCGAAGAAGTCCAAGACGACGATCGCGGCGCGCACCATCACCGTGAACACGGCCAATTCGTCGGGATCGTGCACCACCCTGGGTAGCCGCACCGGCGCGGCGGGCGCAGGTGGGGCCGGGGCATTCCCGGGTGGTGGCGGAGCCTTCCGCACCGGCGGTGGCTTCGGCGGTGGCAGTGCCGAAGGTGGGACGCGTCCGACCTTCGGCGGAGGCGGTTCCTCCAACTTCCGCAAGGCCTTCGCGAACCTGGCCATTGCCTCGGGCAAGGTGACCGGTGTCAGCGGCTCCACCCTGACGGTGTCGGGCATCAGCATCAGCCCAGGCGCCTTCACCAAGTCCTCGTCGAAGACCAAGAAGCCGACCAAGCCCAGCACCAAGACCGAGACCCTCAAGGTGACCACTGCGAGTTCGACCACGGTCAGCGCCACGCAGACAGCCGCGTCGACCGACCTCGCCGTGGGTGACTGCGTCAGCGCCTTCGGCCCGGCCGCGACGAACGGCTCGGTTACGGCGACCACCGTGCGCATCACCGCGACGAGCGGGACCTGCAGCGGCGGGTTCGGGGGCTTCGGCGGCGGAGGCGGAGGCTTTGGCGGCGGACCCGGCGGCGGCGGCTTCGGTGGTGGCGGAGGGACCAGTGCCTAAGTCGGGCTCACGCTCTGGTTGGGGCCGTGCCGGGCACCGGCGCGCCGTCCTGATCGGTGCGGTCGTTGCCATGGTGATCCTCGGCGGCGGCGTGGCCGCCTGGGCCGAGGTCGGGAACGGCAGCGCCGGGTACCGCACGGCGGCGGTGACCCGCGCCGACATCGGGACGACGCTCGACGTCGTCGGTGACGTCGAGCCGGTCAGCGACGCCGCGTCGTCGTTCCAGGTGGCCGGTCAGGTCGCCAGCATCTCCGTGGCACCCGGGCAGGTCGTCACGGCTGGGCAGACGCTGGGCACGCTCGACACGACCGCCCTGAGCGAGTCCGTTTCGTCCGCCCAGTCCACGGTCGCTGCGGACGAGGCCAAGCTCGTCGAGGACGAGGAGAGCGAGACCAGTTCCTCGGCCTCGCCCTCGGCCTCCAAGGCCCCGACCTCGACCCCGTCGTCGACCACCACAACCACCACCACGCCCTCGCCATCGCGTGGGACGACGAGTGGCCAGAGCGCCACTGTCACCTCCGATCAGAGCACGCTGACCAGCGACGAGTCGACCCTGAAGACCGACCAGAACAAAGAGGCGGCCGACCTGGCGCAGGCCCAGAGTGACTGCACCACCGCCAACACCGCAACGACGACCGGACAGGCCACGTGTGAGGCGGCGCTCCAGACGGTCTCGTCAGACGAGCAGCGGGTGTCAAAGGATCAGACCACCGTGTCGAAGGACGAGACCGCCCTCGGGCAGGCGCTCGATGCCGAGTCCTCGAGCGGCAGCACGTCGACGACCGGGACCTCGGGTACGGCCCCGACCCAGGGCGGCCACACCGTCGATGCAACCGACGCGACGACGGGCAACACGGGCAATACTGGCTCCGGCTTCACCGGCTCGGGCGCAACCGGCTCGGGCGCAACCGGCTCGGGCGCAACCGGCTCGGGTTCCACTGGCTCGGGCGCCACCGGCTCGGGCGGATCCGGCTCGGGCTCCACGGGAGCCGACACTGACACGCCCGAGCAGATCGCCTCCGATCAGGCGGCCATCGACTCCGCCGAGGCCGACCTGGTCAATGCCGAGCAGTCGCTCAACGAGACCACCTTGAACAGTCCGATCGCCGGCACCGTTGTCTCGGTGGACGTCGCGGTGGGCGACACGGTCAGCGCCGATTCGAGCACCGACATCATCACGATCATCGGCACCAAGTCCTACGAGGTCCAGGGCACCCTCGATAGCTCGCAGGTCCCCTCGGTGAAGGTGGGTCAGAGCGCCTCGGTCCAGGTCGACGGCACGCAGGGGTCGTTGACCGGCACCGTGTCCCAGGTCGGCCCCGTCCAATCGAGCGACGGCGAGTACAGCTACCCGGTCGTGGTCGAGCTGCCCGCCTCCAGCGAGGCGCTGTTCACCGGCTCGACGGCCAACGTCTTGATCGACACCGGATCGGTATCCAACGTGGTGGCCGTGCCCACCTCGGCCGTCGAGACGACGGGAACCCGCTCGTACGTCCTCGAGATCGACAAGGGAGTGTTGACCACGAAGGTCATCAAGGTCGGCATGGTGGGTGACACGTACACCCAGGTTCTTTCGGGCCTGAGCGACGGACAGAGCGTCGTGCTCGCCGATTACGCCGAGGCGGTCCCCTCGTCCAACACCGACCTCACCAACGCCCTGGGCGGTGGTGGTGGCTTCGGCGGTGGTGGCTTCGGTGGCTTCGGCGGTGGTGCCTTCGGTGGCGCCGGGGGCGGCGGCGCGGCCTTCCAAATCAAGAGCCCGGCCAGCGGCGGGGGTTTCGGCGGCTGAGCCCAACGGCCAGCGCGCCACACCCGGCAGCACAATCCCCCGCGCCTGACACTACGGTGGTCGCCGTGGCAGCGATCCGGCTCGATCAGGTGAACCTCGTCGTGCGCGACGTGCCGGCCAGCCGTGCGTTCTACGCCCGTCTCGGGCTCGAGTTCGACGACGGCGGGGACACGGTGTGGGCGGAGCACCACGTGTCGGTCCGGCAGGGCGCGAACGTCCCCCTCGACGTGGATCTCGACAGCGTGCCCTTCGCCGGGCGCTGGAACGAGGGGTGGCCCGGCGGGAGCGGCGCCATCCTCGGGTTCAAGGTGGAGAGCCGGGACGAGGTCGACGCCCTGGTGGCCTCACTGGTGGGTGCCGGCGTATCGGTCCAGCAGCAGCCGTACGACGCCTTCTGGGGCGCTCGCTACGCGGTGGTCAGTGACCCTGACGGCAACGGTGTCGGCATCATGAGCCCGATCGACCCGGCCCGCCGCAGCGACGAGCCCCCGCCTTCGTGAGCGCCGGACCGGACGAGGCCATCGACGTCGTCGTCGAGATCCCCACCGGGAGCCGGAACAAGTACGAGTACGACCACGAACAGCATGTGATCCGGCTGGACCGCCGCCTGTTCACCGCCACGGCCTATCCGGCGGACTACGGCTTCGTCCCCGACACCCTGGCCGGGGACGGCGACCCCCTCGACGCACTGGTGCTGGTCACCGATCCGACCTTCCCGGGCTGCGTCGTGCGGGTGCGGATCCTCGGCATGTTCTCCATGCGCGACGAGAAAGGCGTGGACGCCAAGTTGATCTGCGTCCTCGAGCACGACCCCCAGTGGGACGGTGCACGCGACATCGGTGACGTGCCCGAGCACCTGCGCAATGAGATCGCACATTTCTTCAGCATCTACAAGGATCTCGAGCCCGAGAAGTCGGTCGAGGTCCAGGGCTTCGCCGACCGGGCCGGCGCGCTGGCGGAACTCGAGCAGTGCCGGATCGCCTACCGTGCGGTCGAGACTTAGGAGAGGGAGGGACGACCGTGCCGTTTCCGCGTGACGAGGTCCAGGCAACAGTGGAGCGCTACCACACGCTGCGTGAGCGCATCGACGAGGGTCTCGAGCCCGACGCCTTCGGCGTGCTGGCCGACTTCTACACCGAGGACGCCGTCTACATCGACGGCGCCTGGGGCCGCATCGAGGGCCGCGAAGCCATTGCCCACTGGCTGGTGGACTCCATGCTGGGCATGGAGGACTGGAAATTCCCGATCGAGTTCACCGCCATCGAGGGGAACGACGTCGTGGTGAAGTGGACCCAGATCATGCCGAGGACCAGGCCGGACGGGACGCCCTACCGGCAGTCCGGCTACTCACGCCTCATCTACGCCGGTGACGGGAAGTTCTCCTACGAGGAGGACACCTACAACATGGCCCACGTGCTCGAGGACATCGAGGCCAGCGGCTGGACCCCGAACGGCTCCATGAACGTGCCGCCGGCGCACCCCGATCGGAACTTCGACATCCCGCCGGGGGCTGTCGTCAACTAAGGCGTTCCTCCGGTCCCACCGGAGTTCCCGAAGCCGGGGAAGCCGCCCCCGCCAAAGGGGTTGGTCGATCCGGAGCCGCTGTTGCCCTCTTGCTGTTGGGCTTCGGCCTGGCTCCCGAGGGTGGCCGTGGCCGTCCGCTTGCTGTCTCCTACGTAGTAGGTGATGGAGACGGACTGACCGGCCTTGGCGTTCTGCACGACCTTCTGCAGGTCGTCCGACGACGTGATGGTCGTGCCGTCGATGTCGACGATGACGTCGCCTTGCACCAAGCCGGCCTTGGCGGCCGGCGAGCCCGAGATCACGCTGAGGATGACGGCGCCGGAGGTGGGCGTGAAGCCGTACTGCTGACGCAGCGCCGGCGTCAGAGTCGTGATGTCCACGCCCAGATAGCCGCCACCGTTCCCGGACTGACCACCCTTCTCGAGCTGGGAGATGAGCGACTCGACGGTGGCGGCCGGAATGGCGAAGCCGATGTTCTGTGACGACGTCCCGTCGCTCGAGGTCCCCGCCACGGCGGTGTTCATGCCGATGACCTGGCCCGATGTGTCGATCAGGGGACCCCCGGAGTTCCCGGGGTTGATGGCGGCGTCCGTCTGGATCATGTTCTGGAGGGTCTCGGTCTGAGTCCCCTCTCCCCCGGCGGTCACGGAGCGTCCCAATGCCGAGATGATGCCCTGGGTCACCGTGGGCGTGCCTGCCGCGAGGCCCAGAGCGTTCCCGATGGCAACGACGGCGTCCCCGACGACGGCCTTGCTGGAGTTCCCGAAGGTGACGGTGGGCAGGTCCGACGCATTGTTGATCTTGAGCAGCGCCACATCCTTGGACTGGTCGTACCCGACCAGCGTCGTGGGGAGGGCCTTGGTCTGGCCGTACTCGGTGACCGTGATGGTGCCGGTGTTGCCCCCCTCGCTGTAGAGCTCGATGACATGGTTGTTCGTGATGACCTCACCGTTGGAGGTGATGATCATCCCGGTGCCCTCGTCCTCGCTTCCGTTCGACTTGACGTCAATGGAGACGACGGAGTGGATCACCTTGTTCACCAGCTCGGGGATCGTGACGTTCCCACTGAGCACGGCCGCGCCGGGTGACGCGTTGCTCTCGTGGATGGTGACGCTGGTGCCACCGCTGCCGTTGCTGTTGTTGTCCGCCACGGCCGTCACACCGGCACCGATGGCGCCGCCGATGAGGGCCGCCACGATCGCCACGGGCAGCCAGGCCCGCAGCTTGCCCGGCGTGCCGCGGCTGCCGCGCGGAGGAGTGGCGCCCGGGTACGTCGCGTCGCCGCCCGCCGGGGGGTACGAGAACGGGACCGCCGTCGGCGTGACTGCCGTCGGCGTGACCGGCGTGGCCGGGCCGGCGGCGGAGGCCGACGGTGGCGCCCATGAGCCGGGCGGAGGTGGAGGGTACGACGAGCCCGCGCCAGGTGCAGCGAAGGCCGGTGGTCCAGGCTGTGTTGCGTCGGCCCCGCCCGCAGGCGCCGCAAAGGACGGAGTCGCCGCCGGCGGGACCTGAGCTCCGTCGCGCTCCTCTCCTCCGGCGCCGGGAGTCGGCGTCGGCTCCTCCGGGGCGGCTGGTTGCCCTGCGGGGCTGGTCGCGCCGAAAGGAGACGCGGCGGCTTCTTCGGGTGTGCCGGCAGAGGGATCCGACCCTGGCTGCTCGGTGTCCTCGCTCATGTGGATCCTCCTGAAGGGGACGTGGCACGCTCGCACCGCTGCACGGTGGGAGTGGGCCCGTCCCGGTGGCTCCCGCAGTCCAGCGGACGTCCTCGGCCATGTTATTGGATGGCAATCGCGGGTTGTCATCGGGCAGGGCCGCCAGGCGAGGTAGCGTGTCCGCCGCATGTCACGCCACATCGACATCGAATTGACGAGCCAGACGGGCGACGGGTCGTGGACCTGGCGCGCCGCCGGGGCACGTCAGCCCAAGGGGACCGTGGGTGCGGCACTGGTGCCGCCCGGGGAGGCCGTCGGCGCGGTGCTGCGCGCCGACGTCGAAATAGGGCTCGAGGGCATTGAGATCCTGTCGCTCACGCCGGCGAAGCCGGTTCGCTCCCCGGAGAAGGTGGAAGGCCGGATCGAGGTGCGGGGCACGCCCAAGCGCGCGCCCGACGTCTCAGTCATCTTGGCCCCGGGCTCGGACAAGCGACGTCGCGACGACGACGGCGAGCGGCGGGAGCGTCGCGGCGGACGCCGTGGCCCTGAAGGTGAAGGCCGGCGCGACGAGCGCGGCGGCGATCGCCCGCCGCGCGCCGGTGCCGGCCCGCGGCGGCCGGGCGCGCGGCGTCCCGGGGAGGGTGAGGGCAGGCCGGCGCGCGGCGAGCGCCCGGCGGCACTCACGTCGACGGTGCACCGCAATGCCATGCTGGCGGCGCTGCGACCTGAGCAGATCCCCGTGGCCGAGCAGCTCCTGCGCGGCGGGCTTCAGGCCGTCCGGCAGGCCATCGAGGCGCAGAACACCTCGAACAAGGCGGCCGGGAAGCCGCCGGTGGCCGCCGATGCGCTCCTGGCCATGGCCGACGAGCTGCTGCCGGCGGTGCGACTGGCTGATTGGAAGGACCGGGCGTCGGTCGCCCAGACGACGGGCAAGGACTACCGGCTGCGTGAGCTCCGGGCGGTGGTGGCAGCCTCCCGTACGGTGAATCTCGACGAAGAGGGCCGCGTCATGGCCAAGGCGCTCCAGGAGTCGCTGGACCAGCGGACGACGGCGCTGCGGGAAGAATGGCTCGCCCGCATGACCAACGCGCTGAACGACGGGAGGGTGCAGCAGGCGGTCGAGGCCTCCATCCGGCCGCCCGAGCCCGGCACCCGGTGCCCGGCCGAGCTGGCGGTCAGGTTGGCCGCTGCCGCCGGAGAGGCCATGACGGCCGACCTGGCGCCCGAGGACTGGCTGCGCCTGCTCGACGCCGTCGTGGCTTCGCCCGTGCGACGCACCGTCAAGCCCGTCGGCATACCCGACGACGAAGTGGCCAAGCAGGCGGCGCGCAACGCCGCCGGTGCCGTGCCCGCCCTGGCCCGGCTGCTCGGGTTGCGCATCCCGCCCCCACCGCCGCGTCGGGTGAACGCCGAGCGCCGGTTCAGTCCAACCGGCGGCTGAGGGTCAACAGCCGGGCGGTGAAACCGGCCGCCTCCAAGCGTTGCTTGGTCGTCCGGTCCCCCGGCAGTGCCAGCGCGTCGACCGTGTCGCAGCCCCGTTCGCTGCACCAGTCCACCCCGGCGTCCATGAGCGCCGCACCGACGCCGACGCCGCGGGCACCCGTCTCCACGTAGCAGCACTCGATCAGGCCTGTGGTCACTCCGCGGGCCCCCTGGGCCGTGCTGGCGGCCAGGAGGCCGACGACGACCCCCTCGTACTCCCCGACCACGAGGTGCGCCGTGTCCCCCGGCTGGGTCCACCGCTCCAGCAGCGTGACGGTCGTGGCGTCGCCCACGAGGGCCGCGCCGCCCCGCATCGATTCGGCGGCCACGAGGGCCTGGGACAGCAGGCGCGTGCAGGTTTGGCGGTCCTCGGCGCGGGCTGGACGGGCCAGCTCCATCGCCGCTACGCGCCGGTCGGCCCGCTCGACCGCTCGTCGAGCAGCTGACCGGCCCGGTTGAGAATTGTCCGGCGATTGCGCGTGGAGGCCTCGTAGCGCCGGACGGCGTCGAGTTCCTCGGGACCCAGGCTCTCGAGCCGGCGGACCACCTGCGAGGCACTGAGCGTGTCGTAGTCGGCCAGAGCCCTTTCGACCACAGCGGCGGCAGCCGGATCCCGCTCCGGCCGTTCGGGGCCGCGCGGTGGTGCCGCGGTCGTCGCCGCACCGTTCGACTCCGCCGCCGTCGACTGCGGACCGTTGCCCAAAAGGCCGTCGAGGCGTGCCGAGATCTCACGTTGTTTCCGGGTCACGACGAAGCGGCCCACGAAGAGCGCGTTTCCCAATTGCTGCTCGAGGCGACGACGCCCCTCGGCGATCAGCTCCGGGATCTCCTCGGCTACCGACACGGCGACGCCGATCGGAGCGACGAGAAAGATATCGATGGTGCGGTGGAGCGGGCTCCTGTGGGACTGCCCGCCATCGGAGCCACCGTCCTCAGACACAGTCCCGGCAGAGCATCTTCTTCTGGTCTGCCAGTTGGCTCGGGTGTTTGACCAGGAAACAAGAGCGGCAGACGAACTCGTCGGGCTGCTTGGGCAGAACACGCTCGTTGCCCTCCGCCTTGTCCTCCTGGTCCGTGGCTTCCTCGTCCTCGGGCTCGTCCTCGACGACGAGCCGCTCCTTGAGGATCACGTCGAGACTGGCTTCGACGTCCTCGTCGTCGGGCTCTTCCTCTTCTTCCTCGTCCTCGCCGTCGCCGGATCGCTCGACCACGGCGGCGGGCGACGGGGTCAGGATCTCGTCGACCTCAACGGCTTCTACGTCGTCCTCGTCGTCCACGTCGACGTCGGCGACGTCGTCATCGTCGTCGTCGTCGACCAGCGCGTCCACTTCGAGCTCGTCGACATCGTCTATGTCGACGTCGAGCTCGTCGTCCTCGACGGCGTCGACGTCTTCTGTTTCGGGGGCCTCAGCCACCACTTCTTCGGCCTTGGCCTTCTTCTTAGTCGGCATTGTGCCGCGGGAGCATAGACGGTTCGACGGGCCGTTCAATCGCTCTGAAGAGATCCCCCGCCCATGTCCCCTGTGACGAAATCCGGAGGGAGGGGCGGGAGGGCCCTGGGGTCTTTGGCGCCATCTCGCAGGCCTGGGTGGCCAGGCAAGCAACACGTTCTCTACTCGACCCCCAGGGCCAACCACCGCCTCTCACAGCACGTCCCCACCTTGCAGTACTGCAGCAGCACGTTTGCGCCTCTGCATCGTCCTCAGGGGCGTCGGGGACTGGGCCGTACATTAGGCAAATCTGGGGTGGGGTCGTCAAGGAGTGGAAGGGGGTCACCACCAGGGAGAACGGCGGTAGTTCCTGGTCAATGAGTTGCAGATTTTTCCGACCGCCGGCGCTCGGCCCGGCGCTCTGACTCGAGGCGCTCGAGGTCGGTGGTTCCGTGGTCGACGAACGTCATCGCCTCGGCGAGGGCGCGGTGCCCGGCCACCTCGGCGATCGCCCGATGCATCTGCTGGGCCACCCTTCGATAGGCGGGGTGGCCCTGTGCGCCTGAGCGGAGCTCTATGAGGTGCATGGCCTCGCGCGCGTTGAACTGCATGACGTAGCGGATGCGATGCGCCAGCGCGACGACGTAGGACGCTTGTGCGGGGAAGTCGGGCACCAGCGAGCGGTAGAGCTCCTCGGCCCGGTCGATGGCTTCGTCGTAGCGCTCGGCGAGTCCGGCGTCGGCCACGAGTCCGGGCATGTCGTAGCCGAGCGAGATGCCGAGAGGCTGCCACTCCACGGTGAGCATCCGATGACGCTGCAGGTCGCGGAACGCGCCGTAGTCGGTGACGAGCTCGAAGCGGTAGTCGGTGCGCTCGAAGGCGCGTCCTGGCCGGTGCCGGCGGTTGCGACGATCGCCGACGTAGGCCTCCAGGAGGGCGACCCTGTCCTCGTGGCCGAGGAGTCGTACCCGGCGGGCCGCCTCCCGCTCGCTGCAGCCCAGGTGCGAGAAACAGGCGGCGACCAGGACCTTCTCTTCCCCGTCGGGGTCGAAGTCGAGCAGCGTGACCTCGGGCTGCCCTTCGTCGCGCGCCGGCGCGTCGAGCTCGGGCCACAGGCGAGACACCACGCGAGCCGTGCGGTCCCGCGTGGACGCCAGGTAGTCGGACCATTCCCCGCCGCGGGCCGGGACGTCGACGCGTTGCAGGAACGACGGAATCACCTTGCGCAGCTCTTCGAGCATCATGTCGGCGTAGTGCCGCGCTTCGGGCAGTGGGTGCGCGCGCATGCGAAGTAACAGTTGCTCGTACGCCTGGCCGGTCCCGTAGATCCCGATGTTCGAGAGTGACGCCGCCGGCAGGAGGCCGCGCAGTGCATCGAGTGACTTCGCTCGCGTGGCCTGGCGGTACACGAAGTCACTGTCGCCGGCCTGTTGTGGAAAGCGCTCCGCGATCCAGGCCTGCATCTGGGGCAGCAGCGCGCCGTACGTGTCGAAGACGCGATCCATCTCGCCGACGAACCGGGCCCCGTGTGACGAGTCGAGGATCTCGGGCGGACGGAAGTAGCGGTACTGTCCGTTCTCGAGCCGGTTGTTGTACGCGATGTAGCGCGTCGATTGCTCGAGATAGGCCATGAGACGGCCCCACTCGAGCACCTTGGAGAGCACGTTGGACGCCTGCTCGCAGGCGAGGTGGACTCCCCCGAGTTGAGCGACCGAATCGTCGCCGTATTCGACGAAGACCTTCTCGTAGAGCTGCTCGGCCCGCGCCAGCCCGACGGTGGCGTCGACGGAAGCATCGCCCGAGACGTCGAGCTCGCCGACGAACTCGTCGAGGAAGAGCCGGCGCAGGCTCTTGGGCGAGCGGGAGTAGCGGGCGAAGAGGGCTCCCTTGACGACCTCCGGCAGGTTGACCAGGGCAAAGACAGGTTGGTCCAGGTTGGTGACGTAGCGCCGGAGCACGACTTCCTCGTCGGTCGTGAACCGCTCTTCGGAGTACGGGAACATGCCCGGGTAACCATAGAACGAGGGTGCCGCGGCGGTCGCGGATGGCCTCAGAGGCCCGGGAGACCCCCCGCCACGACACCCCGGAGGACGAGATTCACGGCTTCGCGGGCGGCCGTGGCGACCTCTGTGTCCACGGCGGAATGGGAGACCTGTTGGGCCAGATCGGCCACCGACTTCATGGTCCGGACGAAGTCCCCTGGCGCCAGCTCCCCGACGTCGCGTGCGGCGACCCCCAGGGCGGTCGAGAAGGACGACCCCCGGGCCCAGGAGGCCACGGCGGTGGCCAGGCCGGGCGCCGGTTGGCGGGTGCGGGGAACGAGGTGCTGCTCCTCAATGGCACGGATGCGCTCGGCCAGGACCGCCAGGGCGTCGCTGCGCCACGCCAGCTCGGACCGGCGTTTCTCGCCCAGCCGGTCCTGCAGCGGACGGCGCTGCTTTTCGCGCCGGGGGCCCGCGTGGCCCGGGACGCGACGGGCCCGGCGTGGTTCGAAGACGACGGCGGAGAGGACACCGGCCAGCACGGCCGGCTCGGCACCGGCCAGGAGGTCGGCCCCGAGCGCCTCGGCGATCAGGAGATCGGCCTCGTGGTAGATGCGAGACAACCGCCGGCCGGAGGCCGTGACGGTCCAGCCCTCCAGGTAGCCCATCCGCTCGAGCACGGCGACCCGGTGGTCCAACTGCTGCAGGAGGAGATCCGGGGTGCGGGCCTGCCACTGGGCGAAGGACCGCTGCAGCACGGCGCTCGCCGTGTCGCGGTCGAACCGCGAGACCAGGTTGACGGCGAGGTTGTAGGTCGGCCGGAAGGCCGAGCGCAGGTTCGGCGGAGGGGCCGAGGCCACCCGCGCGGCCTCGGCGAAGGTGATCTCGCTGGACCATGCCACGACGGCATGGCCCTCTTCGTCGAGTCCCCGGCGCCCGGCGCGGCCCGTGAGCTGCAGGTACTCCCCCGACGTCAGCGTGGCCCGCCCGGCACCGCCGTACTTGGTGAAGCGCTCGATGACGACGGAGCGGGCCGGCATGTTGATCCCGAGCGACAGCGTCTCGGTGGCGAACACGACCTTGAGCAGCCCGGCCGCGAAGCATTCCTCCACCGTCTCGCGAAACACCGGGACCAGTCCGGCGTGGTGGGCCGCCACGCCGCGCTCCAGGCCCTCGAGCCACTCGTCGTAGCCGAGGACGCGCAGGTCGTCGTCGTCCAGCGGCTCCACCCGGCGCTCGACGACCTGGCGGATGGCGGAGCGCTCGGCGGAGTCCGTCAGGCGGACGCCGTCGCGCACGACCTGACGCACGGCGTCGTCGCAGGCGGCGCGGCTGAAGATGAAGACGATGGCCGGCAGCATCTCGCGCTGGCCGAGTTCTTCGACCATCTCGGTGCGCCGCGGTGCGCGGAAGGGCAAGCGCGGCCCCCTCCCCCTCCCGTGCCAGGGGGCGGACCGACCTCCCTGCAGGGCCCGGCGCACCGCCTGGTCGACGCGCAGCCCCTCGCCCCCGGGTTGGCCGTTGTCGAGCAGGAGCGGGCAGAGCAGGGTCAGCTCGTCCTCCCGGCGGTGCACGGCGAAGTGGTGCCGGAGGACGATCGGGCGCTCCCGTTCGACGATGACCGACGTGTCGCCGCGCACCGAGTGCAACCAGCCCCCGAGCTCGTCGGCGTTGTTCACCGTGGCGGAGAGGCAGACGAAGCGCACCTCGGCCGGGCACAGGACGAGGACCTCTTCCCAGACCCCGCCCCGGTAGGGGTCCTGAATGAAGTGGACCTCGTCGAGCACGACGGTGTGCAGGCTCTCGAGGAGATCGGAGCCGGCCAGCAGCATGTTGCGCAGCACCTCGGTGGTCATGACGACGACCGGCGCGCGCGGGCGCAACGTCGTGTCACCCGTCAACAGCCCGACGTGCTCCTCGCCGTAGGAGGCGACGAGCTCTCCGTACTTCTGGTTGGAGAGCGCCTTGAGCGGGGTGGTGTAGAACGCCTTGCCGTGCGCCGACAGGGCCCGGTGGACGGCATAGGCCGCCACCAGCGTCTTGCCTGACCCGGTCGGGGCGGACACCAGCACCGAGTGCCCCGAGTCCAAGGCGTGGAACGCTTCGTGCTGGAAGTCGTCGAGGGCGAAAGGCAGGTCGGCCTCGAACTCCGCCGCCCCGGCCGTCCCCTGGACCGGCCACGAGAACGCGGTCAACGGCCGAGCAGCTTCCCGATGCCGATGGAGAGGAAGTAGAAGGCGATGAGCGGGATGGCGAGTGCGAGCATTGAGAACGGGTCGGAGCTGGGCGTGAAGACGGCGGCGATCACGACGATGATGATCACGGCCCAGCGCCAGGAACGGAGGAGGCGCGCCGGCGTCACCACGCCAGCGAGCTCGAGTGAGACGAGGACCACGGGGAACTCGAAGGTCAGGCCGAAGATCGTCATCATCAACAGGATCAGCCCCAGATACGGGATGGGGTCATAGATCGCCTGCAGGTTCGGACCCCCCACCGACTTCAACCAGCCCAGTGCGTGCGGGAGCGTGATGTACGCCGTCGCCGCGCCGAGGAGGAAGAGCACGAAGGCGCTGACGACGAACGGGATGGCGTAGCGACGCTCGGTCGCCTTGAGGCCGGGGGTCACGAAGCGCCAGATCTGGAACAGGATGATGGGCGAGGCCAGGACGAGACCGCCGAAGAGAGCGATCTTCACCCGGAGTGAGAGCCCGTCGAGAGGCGAGGTCACGAAGAGGCTACAGGTGCCGTTCGAGGTCAGCAGGAACGACGTGTTGCCCTTGGCGGTCTGGTGCGCCGTCGTTGCGTCCACGCTGCAGAGCGGGCGCAGCAGGAAGTGCAGGATCGGTTCGTAGGCGATGACGGCGATGGTGGCCGCGACCACGAAGGCGATGACACAGATGATCACGCGGCGGCGCAGCTCGCCGAGATGCTCCCCAAGGGTCATGTTGTCCGGAGACGGCCGGCTCTTCCGTTTGCCCGTGAAGGGAAGCGTCACCACAGACGTGCCGCTCAGTTCAGTGTCGGATCGCCGGGAACAACTACGCCGGATGACTGGGGGGCTCGCGGCGGGCGTTCGACATGGATCGGGGTCGGCCGGGGTGGCGATGCCGGTGTGGTGCCCGGTGCCGGTTCCTGCGGCGGCCGGCCGTCCAGGTCGGCTGACGCGCCGGTTGCGGCGTCAGCCGTGGCGTCCGCCGCGGCAGCGTTTCCGTTCTGGCTGGCCGGCGCCGGAGGTTGGAACGAGCCGTCGGGTTCCTCTTCGGACTCGGGCGACATGTTCGAGAGGTGGTTGAGCAGCGCCGAGGGTGAACGAGCGAGGCGGGCGATCTCCGAGGTCGGGGGCAGGTCCGGCATGGTGTTGCGCACCTCGGACTCCATCCGGTGCCTGAACTCGTTGAAGGAGCGCCACGCGCCGCCCAGCTGCCGGGCGACCTGGGGCAGGCGATCAGGGCCGAGGAGGATGATGGCGACCACGCCGATCACGAGCAGCTTGCCTGGGTCGAGATTCAACATGTGCCTTCACTCTACGGTGCGGTTACAAGGACTGGATGAGTCGCTCGACCCGCTCGTCATGGGACTTGAACGGGTCTTTCAGAAGCACGGTCCGTTGCGCCTGGTCGTTCAGCTTGAGGTGGACCCAGTCCACCGTGAAGTCCCGCCGGCGTTCCTTGGCCCGCTTCACGAACGCGCCCCGGAGTCTGGCCCGGGTCGTCTCGGGCGGCTTGGTCATGGCCTCGGTGATGGCCTCGTCTGTGCACGTGCGGTCCATCTCGTCACGCTGCTGCAACTTGTAGAACAGCCCCCGGCTCCGGTCGACGTCGTGGTACATGAGATCGATCATCGCCACCTTGGGGTGCGAGAGCGACACGTCGTGACGTGCCCGCATCTGCTCCACCAACCGGTGCTTGGCCACCCAGTCGCACTCGCGCCACAGGGACGTCGGATCGGCTTCCAGGCCCTTGAGGCAGTGCTCCCACATGTCGAGGGCGCGGTCCTCCTCCGGGGAGAGGCCGCGACGGTCGCGGAACTTCAATGCCCGTTCGAGATATTCGACCTGAATGTCGAGGGCGCGCATCTCACGGCCGTTGGCCAGGCGGACGCGGCGCTGGCAGGTGATGTCGTGGCTGATCTCGCGGATGGCCCGGATGGGGTTCTCGAGCGTCAGGTCGCGCAATACCGTCGAGGAGTCCTCCAGCATGGCCAGCAGGATGGAGGTCGTCCCGACCTTCAGGAATGTCGCGTACTCGCTCATGTTGGAGTCGCCGACGATCACGTGCAGGCGGCGGAAGCGCTCGGCGTCGGCGTGCGGCTCATCGCGCGTGTTGATGATGGGCCGGCTGCGCGTGGTGGCAGACGAGACGCCTTCCCAGATGTGCTCGGCACGCTGGCTGAGGCAGAACACCGCCCCCCGTGCCGTCTGCAGGACCTTGCCCGCGCCGGCGTAGATCTGGCGGGAAACCAGGAACGGGATGAGCACCTCGGTGTAACGGTTGAACTCGTCGTTTCGTTCGGTCAGATAGTTCTCGTGGCAGCCGTAGGAGTTGCCGACGGAATCCGTGTTGTTCTTGAACAGGTAGACCTCGCCGCGGATCCCCTCCTCCCGCAGACGCGCCTGGGCCCCCGTGACCAGCTGGGCCAGGATCCACTCGCCCGCCTTGTCGTGCACTACCACGTCGCTGATGCGGTCGCACTCGGGGGTTGCGTATTCGGGGTGGCTGCCGACGTCGAGATAGAGGCGGGCGCCGTTCTCGAGGAAGACGTTCGACGAACGACCCCACGAGACCACGCGCCGGAACAGGTAGCGCGCCACCTCGTCGGGGCTCAGGCGACGCTGCCCGCGCAGCGTGAAGGTCACCCCGTACTCGTTCTCGATACCGAAGATGCGGCGCTCCACCAGGCCAACCGTACTGCTGCCTATGCCAGCAGTTGTGCCAGCTCCTCTTCTTCGATCCGCCGGAAGGTGCGGCGCCCGTTTCCCCGGCTCAGGATGGCCGCCTCGAGGTCAGCGGCCCCCAGCGTGCGGTCCGGGCCGGCCAGGGCCGCCGTGGTCGCGGTAACCGCCGCTGACAGGTCCCAGTCGGCCTCCCACGCTGCGCCGACGCGTTCGGTAATGGTCTCCGCATCGCCACCGAGCACCGCGAAGCGGTCCTCGTCGGTGATCGTGCCCTCATAGGCGATGTGGTAGAGCTGGTCCTGGTCCTCCCCCAGCTCGGCCACCAGGATCTCGACCTCGAGCGGCTTCATCTCGTGCGTGAAGACGTTGCCGAGGTACTGCGCGTAGAGGTTGGCCAGTGAACGGGCGTCGACGTCTTCGCGACTGTACGCGTACCCCTTCGTGTCGGCATGGCGAACACCCGCCACCCTGAGTTGGTCGTACTCGTTGTACTTGCCGACGCCGCCGAAGGCGATGCGGTCGTAGATCTCGCTGATCTTGTGCAGCGTGCGCGACGGGTTCTCGGCCACGATGGCGATGCCGACGTCGTAGGTCGTGGCGACCAGCGATCGGCCCCGGGCGATCCCCTTCTGGGCGTACTCGGCCCGGTCCTTCATCACCTGTTCCGGTGCCACGTAGTAGGGCATGCTCACGACGCACGCTCCGCTTGCCTGCGGGCGATGAGAGCGCCGAAGCGCTCGGCCACCTCGTCGTCGGGCACCTCCCGGTACCCCGCCGCGTCCACGATGGCGATGATCGGATAGATGCCGCGAACCAGGTCGGGCCCGCCGGTGGCGGAGTCCTCGTCCGCGGCGTCGTAGAGGGACTGAATGGCCAGGTCGACGGCTTCGTCCCGAGCCAGGCCCTCGCGCCAGCCGAGCTTGATGGTGCTCCGCGCGTCGCGCCCGCCCGAGCCCGTGGCCTGGAAGTCGGTGTCCTCGTAGTGGCCACCCGTGACGTCGTAGTTGAAGATGCGGCCCGTGCTGCGGGCGGTGTCGAAGCCGGCGAAGAGCGGGACGACGGCGAGGCCCTGCATGGCCAGGGGCAGGTGCTGGCGGACCATCTGGGCCAGTTGGTTGGCCTTGCCCTCCAGGGAGAGGGTGGCACCCTCCACCTTCTCGTAGTGCTCGAGCTGCACCTGGAAGAGGCGGACCATCTCAATCGCCATGCCGGCCGTCCCGGCGATGGCCACCGCCGAGAAGCGGTCGGCCGGGAAGACCTTCTGCATGGCGTTGCTGGCGATGATGTTGCCCGCCGTGGCGCGGCGGTCGCCGGCCATCACGACGCCGTCGAGGTAGCGCAGCGCCACCACGGTGGTGCCGTGCGGAGCCTGCACAGGCGTCAGCGCGTCGAAGGAGCGGGCCGGCGAGTCGGGCTGGCCCGAAGTCATGCGCAGGAGGCCGACGAAGTCCGGACCCGGATCACGCTCCGGGGGAAACAGGGGAAGCGCCACGGGGAATTACTGCCCACCCTTTTGCACGTAGTTGCGCACGAACTCCTCGGCGTTGTCTTCCAGCACCTCGTCGATCTCGTCGAGCAGGTCGTCGAGCTCCGCCTTGATCTTCTCGCCGCGCTCGGAGGTGGCGGGGGCGGCCTCTTCGACTTCGGTGTCGGCCTCGGTCGACCGTGTCGCCGAGCCCTTCTTCTTCTGTTCCTGTTCTGCCATCGTTCCGTGTCCCCGTCCTGTGTTCTTGCGTTCTTCGTTAGGAGTTCAGCCGGTTGAGCAGGTCAGACGGTCCTGTGCTCTGTGCCAGGAGGTCGCCGGTGTGCTCGGCCGTACCCTTGAGGGGGTCCATCATAGGGACGCGCCGCAACGGGTCTGCGCCGACGTCGAAGACGAGGGAATCCCAGTTGGCCGTCACCACCGCGTCGGGCCAGCGGGCCAGGCACTTGCCACGGAACCAGGCCCGGGTCCCCGTCGGAGGCTCACCGACCGCATGGGCGACCTGTGCCGGCGTGACGAGCGTGCGCATGTCCAGGCGCCGGAAGACGGACTTGTCCGGCCGCAGGTCGTGATATTGCAACGCCAGTGCAGCGACCCGGGGGTCCTTCCAGCCACACGAATGCCGGTCCTGGTAGGCCAGCAGGAGCTCGCGCTTGGCCACCCAGTCCAGGGTGTCGGCCAACGAGGCGGGATCCGACTCCAGGCCGGACAGGACGGTCTCCCAGTGGTCCATCACCAGTGCACCGACCTCGCCGTCGTCCCCGAGCGCGGCCAGGCCGTATTCCTCGGCGTACTTGCGGGCGGCGCCGAAGATCTCCCACTGCATGTCGAGCGCGGTCGCCGTCGAGCCATCCGTCAGGGCCAGCGGCCGGGTCAGGCTGAGGTCGGCCGACACCTGGTGCAGCGCGCGCACAGGGTCGGACAGGGAGAGGTCACGGGTCGGGCCGGCATCGTCCTCGACCATGGCCAGCACGATGGCTGTGCTGCCCAGCTTCAGGAACGTGGCGATCTCGGACAGGTTGGCGTCGCCGACGATGACGTGGAGGCGACGGAAGCGCTTGGGATCGGCGTGGGGCTCGTCGCGCGTGTTGACGATCGGCCGCTTCAGCGTCGTCTCCAATCCGACGATCTCCTCGAAGAACTCGGCCCGTTGCGATAGCTGGTAGCGGACGGTGTCGGGATCGAGCGCCGGGGTCTCGGTGCCGACTTTGCCGGAACCGGTGAAGAGTGTGCGCGACACGAAGTGCGGGACCACGCCGTCGATCACCTTGGCGAACGGCACGGCCCTGTCCATCATGTAGTTCTCGTGGCAGCCGTAGGAGTTGCCTTTGCCGTCCGAGTTGTTCTTGTAGACGATGGGTGCGGGCTGGTCGGGGATGCGGAGTGCCGCCGCCACCATGGCCCGGCGCAGCACCTCCTCGCCGGCCTTGTCGTAGAGGAGGCATTCGAGTGGCGTCAGGCATTCGGGGCTCGAGTACTCGGGGTGGGCGTGGTCGACGTAGAAACGGGCACCGTTGGTGAGCACCGTGTTGGCCAGGTGCGTCTCCACCATCGGGGCCAGGGACCCCTCGCGGGCGAAGCCTCGGGCGTCGTTGCCCGGCGTCTCGTCCTCGAAGTCCCAGCCGATCTGCTGCTCGACGTCCGCCGCGTAGGCATTGACGAGCACCGAGGATGCGGCAATCGGGTTCTGCTCGGGTCCGGGCGAAAGGATGCCGTACTCGGTCTCGATGCCGCAGACCTTGGTGATGGCCACGGTGCGACCCTAACTTCTAGAGGTACTGGCCGGTACCGACCCGCTCGATCGAGCGGCCTCCGAGCACCTCGCGGTCCTCCGTGAGCAGCGTCCGGACATAGACGATGCGCTCGCCCTTCTTGCCCGAGATCCGCGCCCAGTCGTCGGGGTTGGTCGTGTTGGGCAGGTCCTCGTTCTCCTTGTACTCCTGCCGGATCGACTCGAGCATGTCGGCCGTGCGGATGCCGCCGGCCTCGCCGGCGATGACCCGCTTGATGGCCAGCTTCTTGGCCCGGCGGACGATGTTCTCGATCATGGCGCCCGACGCGAAGTCGCGGTAGTAGAGGATCTCCTTGTCGCCGTTCTGATACGTGACCTCCAAGAACCGGTTGTCGTCGTCCTCGCGGTACATCTCGACCACCGTGTGCTCGATCATGGCCTGGACCGCCTTGGAAGGGTCACCGCCACCGAGGCGCTGGACCTCCTCGGTGTCGAGGGGCACGTCCGGCGTGAGGTAACGGCTGAAGATCTGGCCGGCCGCCTCCTCGTTGGGACGCTCGATCTTGATCTTGACGTCGAGCCGGCCCGGCCGCAGGATGGCCGGGTCGATCAAGTCCTCCCGGTTGGAGGCGCCGATCACGATGACGTCGCGCAGCGACTCGACGCCGTCGATCTCCGCCAGCAGCTGGGGCACGATGGTCGACTCCATGTCGGAGCTGATGCCGGTGCCGCGCGTCCGGAACAGCGACTCCATCTCGTCGAAGAAGACGATGACGGGCATGCCCTCGTCGGCCTTCTCGCGGGCGCGCTGGAAGACCTGGCGGATCTGGCGCTCGGTCTCTCCCACGTACTTGTTGAGCAGCTCCGGCCCCTTGATGTTGAGGAAGAAGCTCCGCACGTTGTCGTTGCCGGTCTTCAGGGCGACCTTCTTGGCCAGGGAGTTGGCCACGGCCTTGGCGATGAGCGTCTTGCCGCAGCCGGGCGGCCCGTAGAGAAGGATCCCCTTGGGGGCGGGCAGCGAGTACTCCACGAAGAGGTCCCGGTGCATGTACGGCAACTCGACGGCGTCGGTGATGGCCTCGATCTGGGTGTCCAGCCCGCCGACGTCGGCGTAGGTGATGTCGGGCACCTCCTCGAGGACGAGTTCCTCGCTCTCGAGCTTGGGCAGCTTCTCAATGAGGAGCTGGGTGCGCGTATCCATCAACAGGGAGTCGCCGGCCCGGAGCTTCACGCCCAGCATGTCCTCGGACAGCTCGGCCACCCGCTCCTCGTCGGCCCGGGCGAAGATCACGCAGCGCCGCTTGTCCTCGAGCTGCTCCTTCAGGGTGACGACCTCGCCGGAGAACTCCCCGTCTCGCACGAGGACCACGTTGAGGCTCTCGTTCAACACGACCTCGTTGCCCTTGCGGATCGCGCCGGGGTCGATGTCGGGGTGCAGGCTCACCCGCATCTTGCGACCGCTCGAGAAGACGTCGACCGTGCCGTCCTCGTTGATCCCGAGGAAGGTGCCGTAGGCCGCCGGGGGCTGGGTGAGCTTCTCGACCTCCTCGCGCAGGGCGGCCAGCTGCTCCTTGGCCTGCTGCAGGGTGAAGGTCAGTTTCTCGTTCTGCGAGGTGGCCTGCGCCAGTTGGCCCTTCGACTCGAGGAGGCGCTCCTCGAGGGCCTGGACCCGACCCGGGCTCTCCTGCAACCGCCGGCGGAGCGCGTGGATCTCGTCCTCTGCGTCAGCCAGCTCGGCACGCAGCGCTTCAGCCTGGGCAGCGGCTTCGTCGGGAGTTGCGGTCACCACTGGTCACCCTAGCCCTCGCTTCGGTGCGTTTTGACGCCATTGCGGGTGCACTGACACCGCACCGTCTCCGCACCGCCAGTGCACCGGGCCGGCAGGCCCGGACGAGTACGCTAGGGACAACCGCGAGGCCAGATTGACGGTTCGCGGGACGCCTCACTACGGTCCTCGTGGCCCGTCGGGTGGCAGCGAAAGGGAGAGAGACAGGTACATGAAGGTCTGGATCGACCAGGATCTCTGCACGGGCGACGGGCTCTGCGAGGAGATCGCGCCTGCCGTCTTCACCCTCCTCGACGACGGCCTGGCCTATGTGAAGGAAGAGGGCGACGTCAAGAACGAGCCGGGCGGCTCGGCGGGGATGGCGGCGGTGCCGGCCGACCTCGAGGACGCCGTGGTCGAAGCCTCCGAGGAGTGCCCCGGAGAGTGCATCTTCATCGAGCGCGACTAGACCTCCGCCTCACCTCTACATCAGGGCTCCCGCGCGCCCCCGAGCAACGCCGGTCAGCCGTCCAGGCGGCGCGCCGTGGTCAGGAACCCGGTGTGGCCCACCATGCGGTGGTCGGGGCGGACCGAGCGGGCCTCGACGTGCCAGGTGCGCCGCATGACCTCCTGGGTCTCGGCCAGCCCGAAGGGCGCGTCGTCCTCGTCGAGCGCCTGGCGCAACAGGGCGGTCTGGTTGATGGTCGGCAGGTAGGCCAGCAGGATGCCCCCGGGGCGCAGGGCCGTCGCCGCCGCGCGCACCACCTTGTGGGGCTCGGGCATGTCGAGCAGGATCCGGTCCAGCCCCGTCTCGTCGATCCCCTCGGTCACGTCCCGGATTTCCACCCGGTAGGGCGCGTCGGGGCCGAGCGTGGCGACCACGTTGGCCCGGGCCCGCTCGGCGAAGTCCTCCCTGAGCTCGTACCCGACGACGGAGACACCGGCACGCAGGACCGTCATGGAGAGCGCGCCCGATCCGACACCCGCTTCGAGGACGCGTTGGCCGGGTGCGATGTCGGCCGCAATGAGGATGGCGCCGAGGTCCTTCGGGTAGATGACCTGGGCCCCCCGGGGCATCTTCAGCACGATGTCGCTCAGCGTGGGCCGCAGGACCAGGAAGCTGCGCCCCGTCGAGCCGTTCACCCGGCGGCCCTCGGCGGCGCCGATGATGTCGTCGTGGGCCAGCACGCCGGCGTGGGTGTGGAAGGTGGCACCCGTCACCAACGTGAGCAGGTAGCGGCGGTCCTTGGGGTCGATGAGGAGCACCCTCTCCCCCGCCGCGAGGGGGCCCGGCACGGGCCTCAGGCTTCGGTGGCGGGAGCGGCGTTGCGGTCGCGCACGGTGATGAGCACCTGCTCCCCCGGCGACACGGTCACGCTCGAGACGGGGCTGGACCGGTCGTTGAGGACCCGTCGCAGGAAGAAGGTGGCGCCGGCCAGCAGGAACCAATACCAGTTCCCGGCCACGCCGCGCCGGACCCCGGCGCGCAGGAAGCGTCGCAGGAGCAGGTCCACGTCAGAGCCGCCGGATCTCTACCACGGCTGACTTGGCCCGCCCCCGCCTGCGGCCGGCCAGGAAGGCCAGCGTCAACAGCAAGATGCCGACCGCTCCGGCAATGGCCAGCCCCCGCGGCGCCGCGGCCCGCGCCGTGGCCTCGCCCTCGCCCATGACCTGCGAGTACGCGGCCTGCAGGTCTTCCCGCGTGATGAGGCGTCCGTTGCTTCCGGCCCTCGTGGTCGTGCCTGCCATCAGCTCGCTCCCTCCTGTCCTTCGATCTCTCTTGCTTCGCGTCGGGCGATGACCTCGGGCAGCTTGGCCCGTCCCGGTCCGGCCTGAATCCGCAGCGCCGCCACGCCGATCACGGCAATGCCGAGAACGACGGTCACCGCGTAGGGCACCCATGACCAATCGCCGCTCAGGGCGGTCCCGGTCTCGGTCTGCAGCAGGCGCAGCACCCCGAGCAGTATGAGCAGGAGCCCGAAAGCCAGGAAGAACGAACCGGCGATCCCCATGTAGAGAAAGCGGCCCAGCCCGCGCAGCGGTTCGACCACCTCCTGCTTGAGGTAGTCGACCGTGAGCTGGTAGGCGTCGTCTCCCGCGTTGCGCAGCCCGTGACTGCCGTTGTCAGACGATGGTGCCATGAGACGCACAATCCTGGTCCGTGGGCCGGTCCTACGCAAACACCCGCCTCCATCCGTGCCTCAGTCGCGGTCCTTGTAGAGGTAGGTCGACGTCGCCCGAACCACGAGCTTCTCCCGGTCGGCACCCTCGACCCGGGCGTGGACGCTGGCCTCCACGAAGGCCACCCGGCGCCCGCCGGAGACCACCTCGGCCGTGCAGGTCAGCTCGGCTCCGGGCGGCACGGCGCCCAGGAAGCTGACTTTGATCTCGGCGTTGGAGCAGAAGACGCGCCGGCCCTCGGCATATGTCACGGCGGCTGCCCCCATGGCCGAGTCGGCGAAGGCACCGAGGAAGCCGCCCTGCATGATGCCGGCCGGATTGGCGAAGCGCTCGTCCGCCCGCATGCGCCAGACGCAGCGCCCTGGGGTGGCCTTGTCGACGCACGTCATACCCAGTGTCAAGTCACTGTTTGGCGGCACCTGCATGCGGGAAGCCATGAACGTGAAGAGTAGGTGACGGCCTCGTCGCCCAGCGGAGACAGACGGTTAGGGTTTCATCATGGCGTTGCAGACATCGACACCGGTGGTGCAGGACCCCAGGCTCGTGGAACTCGGCATCAATGTGATCCGCGGCATCGCCATGGATGCTCCGGAGGCGGCCAATTCGGGGCACTCCGGCACGGCGATGGCCCTGGCTCCTCTGGCCCACGTCTTGTGGACGCGCATCATGGACTACGACCCGCGGGACCCCGAGTGGCCCGACCACGACCGCTTCATCCTCTCCAACGGGCACGCCTGCATCCTGCAGTACTCCATGCTGCACCTGACCGGGTACGACCTCTCGCTCGAGGACCTGCGCCAGTTCCGCCAGTTCGGCAGTCGCACGCCGGGGCATCCCGAGGCCGGCCACACGGCGGGGATCGACGTCACCACCGGGCCCCTGGGTCAGGGCGTGGGCGACGCGGTCGGTATGGCGCTCGCCGAGCGTTGGCTGCGCACCACGTTCGGGAGCGAAGTCTGCGACCATCGCACCTACATGATCGCCGGCGACGGCTGCTTCATGGAGGGCATCTCGCACGAAGCGGCGTCGCTGGCGGGCCACCTGGGCCTGGGACGCCTGCTCGCGTTCTACGACGACAACCACATCACCATCGACGGGCCGACCGAGCTGGCCTACAACGACAACGTGCCCGAGCGCTTCGCCGCCTACGGCTGGCGCGTGCGCAACCTGGGCGAAATGGCCAACGACGTCGACGCGTTGGAAGCCGCAATCCGGGAGGCGCTCGAGGAGCCTGCGGACACTCCCGACGCCCAGCCGACGCTCCTCGTGCTGCGCAGCCACATCGGGTGGCCCTCACCGAAGCTGACCGACACCGCCCTCGCCCATGGGTCGCCGTTCGGGGCCGAGGAGATCGAGGTCACCAAGAAGCTCCTCGGCCTGCCCACCGACCAGACCTTCTGGGTCCCCGACGAGGTGCGCGACTTCTACGGCCAGCAGATCGCCCGGGGTGCGGCGCGCCACGCGGAGTGGTCCGAGCGCTTCGCCGCCTGGAAGGGCGACCGCGCCGCCTGGGACGCCGCGCAGGCCGGCAAAGGCTTGGCCGGCTGGGCCGACGACCTCCCGAGCTTCGACGCCGGTACCCAGCTCGCCACCCGCCACGCCATCAACCAGTGCATCGATGCCACCGCGGCCAAGCTGCCGGGCCTCCTGGCCGGTTCGGCCGACCTGACGGGCAATAACGGCGTGAAGGTCAAGGGCGCCGAGATGCAGTCCCGCCAGACCCCCGAAGGGATCCAGGTCCACTACGGGATCCGCGAGCACGGCATGGCATCGGCCATGAACGGCATGGCGCAGCACAGGGGCGTACTGCCCCTCGGCGGGACGTTCTTCTGTTTCTCCGACTACATGCGCCCCTCCGTGCGCCTTGCGGCGCTGACGGGGACGCACGTGATCTATTCGTGGACGCACGACTCCGTCGGCCTGGGCGAGGACGGCCCGACGCACCAGCCGATCGAGCACCTGGCCTCGCTGCGCGCCATGCCGGGGCTCAGCCTCGTGCGGCCGGCGGACGCCAACGAGACTGCACAGGCCTGGCGCATCGCGGTGGAGGCCGACGGCCCGGTTGGCCTGGTGCTGACCCGCCAGAACGTCCCCGTGCTGGACGCAACCGCCGAACGGGCACCCGACGGCGTCGCCAAGGGCGCCTACGTGCTGGTCGACGCCGAAGGGCCGCCGCAGATCGTGCTGGTCGGGACCGGCAGCGAGGTCCAGCTGTGCGTCGCCGCTGCCGCGACCCTGGCCGCGTCGGGCGTGGCCGCCCAGGTGGTGTCCTTCCCGTCCTGGGACCATTTCGAGCTGCAGCCCGAGGACTACCGCGCCACGGTGTTCCCGCCCGGGGTGCCGGTGCTGAGCATCGAGGCCGGCGCCACCTTCGGGTGGGAGCGCTACGCCGACGACTCCATCGGGATCGACCACTTCGGTGCGTCGGCCCCGGGCGCGGTGGTCATGGAGAAGTTCGGGATCACCCCCGACCACGTGGTGGAGCGGGCCCGGGCTCTCCTGGCCAACGGTGGCTGACCCGGGAACGGTGGCCGCTTGCCGCCGGCGACACGAGACGCGATGCGACGAAGGGAGCTGTCCGCATGACCCGACTTGAGGACCTCTACGAGATCGGCGGCCAGAGTGCCTGGCTCGACAACCTGCGCCGGGACTGGCTCGAAGGCGGCCAGCTGGCCGACCTGCTTACGCTCGGCGTGCGTGGAATCACCTCGAACCCGACCATCTTCGCCAACGCCATCAGCGGCCAGGACACCTACGACGACCAATTCCGCTCGCTCATGAAGGACCACACCGTCGAGAGCGCCTACTGGGAGATGGCCATCACGGACATCGACAGCGCGCTGGCCATGCTGCGCCCGCTCTACGACGAGAGCCGCGGCGAGGACGGCTACGTCTCGCTCGAGGTGTCACCCGCGCTGGCGCACGACACGGACAAGACGCTCAAGGCGGCGCGCGACCTGCACGCGCGCATCGCCCAGCCCAACCTCCTCGTCAAGGTGCCGGCCACCAAGGAGGGCGTCCCGGCCATTGAGACCCTGATCGGCGAAGGCCACAGCATCAACGTCACGTTGATCTTCGGGCTCGACCGCTACGACGAAGTGATGGAGGCCTACCTCAAGGGCCTCGAGGCCCTGGTGGCCGCCGGCCGCGAGGCCGAGCTGTCCAAGGTGGCCAGCGTGGGCTCCTTCTTCGTCAGCCGGGTCGACACCGAGGTGGACCGCCGCCTCGAGACCGTGGCCGGCGGGGAGCAGGGTGACGCCGCCGTCCTCGGCCTGCGCGGCACCGCCGCGGTGGCCCAGGCCCAAACGGCCTATCAACACTTCCACCGCACTTTCGCCGGCGACCGTTGGGAGGCGCTGCGGGCCAAGGGCGCCCGCGTGCAGCGGCCGCTGTGGGCGTCGACCTCGACCAAGAACCCGGCCTACTCCGACCTGCTCTACGTCGACAGCCTGATCGGTCCGGCCACCGTCAACACCATGCCGGAGCCGACGCTGCGCGCCTTCGAGGGGCACGGGACGCTGCAGCGGACGGTGGACCACGATCCGGACGCGGCCGCCGCCGCGTTGGCCCGCCTGGGCGAGGCGGGCATCGACATGCTCGACGTCGAGCAGACGCTCGAGGACGAGGGCGTCCACTCTTTCGCCAAGTCGTTCGACGAGCTGCTGCAGTCGCTGACCGACAAAGCCGCTACCTTCTGAGACGTCGGAACAACCAGCGGCACGACCGAGAGGAGCGCGCATGAAGATCGGCATGATCGGACTGGGCAAGATGGGCGCCAACATGACCGAGCGCCTGCTCAAGGGCGGGCACGAGGTGGTGGCCTTCGACCTGAGTGCCGACGCGGTGAAGGCGGCGGCGAGCAAGGGCGCCGAGCCCTCCACGAGCCTGGCCGACATGGTGGGCAAGCTGGGCTCCCCCAAGGCAGTGTGGGTGATGCTGCCCGCCGGCCACATCACGGACTCGACCGTCGAGGAACTGGCCGGCATGTTCTCGAAGGGCGACGTCATCATCGACGGCGGCAACTCCAACTACAAGGAGTGGAAGGCGCTGGCCGACAGGCTCGTGAGCACCGGCGTCGGCTTCGTCGACGCCGGGACGTCGGGCGGCGTGTGGGGCCTGACCGAGGGCTACTGCCTCATGGTCGGCGGCACCAAGGCGGCCGTGGCGGCCGTGGAGCCGGCGCTGCTGACCCTGGCGCCCGAGGGCGGCTACGCGCACGTCGGTCCGGTCGGCGCCGGGCACTTCGTCAAGATGGTGCACAACGGGGTCGAGTACGGGCTCATGCAGGCCTACGCCGAGGGCTTCGAGATCATGGGCAAGGCCGAGGAGTTCGACCTCGACCTGCACGAGATCGCCTCCATCTGGCGCTACGGCTCGGTGGTGCGCAGCTGGCTGCTGGACCTGGCCGAGCGGGCGCTGCGACCCGGCGCGGGCTTCGACGACATCAAGGGCGTCGTCGTCGACTCGGGCGAGGGCCGCTGGACGGCGCAGGAAGCGATCGACCGCGGCGTGCCCGCACCGGTGATCGCCACCTCGCTCTTCACCCGCTTCGCCTCCCAGGAGCCGGACTCGCTCCAACTGAAGATGCTGTCCGCGCTGCGCAACCAGTTCGGCGGCCATGCCGTCACGCTGGAGTCGGGCCAGCAGGGGCTGGAGACCGAGACCCCGACGCCCTAGCGTGCTTACCCCCGTCGACGACGTCCCCCGCGCCTTTCGCGACGCGGTAGGTGAGGCCTTCGCGGCGCGCCCCGGGCCGCGCTTCGCACTGGTGCTCTCGGGTGGCCCGACGGCGCGGGAGTGCTACGAGGTCCTGGCCACCTCCGGCGACATCGACTGGAGAGTGGTGGATATTTTCGTCGGGGACGAGCGCGTCGTCCCGCCGGACGACGTCGACGCCAACCAGCGGCTGATACGGGAATCCCTCATCGACCCGGTGGGTGGAGTCGGGTCCTTCTCGCCCATGCCGACGGTCGGGCCGGTCGACGAGTGCGTCGAGGCCTATCAACAGACCATGACGGACCTCGTGACCGGGTCCGGGATCGACCTGATCCACTTGGGCATGGGGCCCGACGGCCACACGGCGTCGCTCTTTCCCGGCGCCCCGAGCCTGCAGGCCGAGCCGGGCGTGCTGGTGCTGGCGACCGAGGACCCCAACGGGGTCAACCCGCACCCGCGCCTGACCCTGACTTTGCCGGCCATCAATTCGGCCCGCCTCGCCGTCTTCACGGTCTCGGGAGCGTCGAAGGCCGCCGCGGTGGCCGCGTTGGAGCGCGGCGACGACCTGCCGGCCGCCCGGGTCCACGCCGGGCGGACGCTGTGGCTGGTCGACGGCGCCGCGCGCGCCGACGCCCCCTAGATTGGCCTTGATGCTCTCCGACGCCGATCTGCTCCGCACGCCCCTCGACGACCTGACGGCGTTGGCCCGTGTCGTGCGCGACGGTGCCCACGGGCGCCGGGTCACCTATTCACCCAAGGTCTTCATTCCGCTGACGATGCTGTGCCGCGACCGCTGCGGCTACTGCACCTTCGCCAAGGCACCGGCACGCGTCACCGCGCCCTACCTCCTCCCCGAGGAGGTGCTGGCCATCGCCGAGGCCGGGAAGGCGGCCGGCTGCCACGAGGCCCTTTTCACCCTGGGCGAGCGGCCCGAGCTGCGCTACCCGGTGGCGGCGGAGTGGCTGGCCACGCAGGGCTACGCCTCGACGGTGGACTACCTCGCCGCCATGTGCCGCCTCGTGGTGGAGGAGACCGGCCTGCTCCCCCACGCCAACGCCGGCGCGCTCGACGCCGCCGAGCTGGCCACGCTCCGCCCGGTGGCGGCCAGCCAGGGCATGATGCTCGAGTCGCTGGTTGAGGGCCTGGACGCGCACCGGGGCTCGCCCGACAAGGCGCCGGCCCGCCGGCTCGCCACCCTGGAGTTCGCCGGCGAGCTCGCCATACCCTTCACCACGGGCATTCTGGTCGGCATCGGCGACGACCGGCCCGGCCAGGTGGCGGCACTGCGCGCCATCGCCGCCGCGCACGCCCGCCACGGGCACGTGCAAGAGGTCATCGTGCAGAACTTCCTGCCCAAGTCGGGCACGGCCATGTTCCGGGCCGAACCCTGCCCGCCCGAGGACCTGCAGTGGGCCATTGCGGCGGCTCGCCTGGTGCTGCCGCCCGACATCCACGTGCAGGCGCCGCCCAACCTCTCCGACGACCTCGGGCCCCTGCTGGCGGCCGGGATCGACGACTGGGGCGGCGTGTCGCCGGTCACCGCCGACCACGTGAACCCGGAGCGGGCATGGCCCGCGCTCGGCCTCCTGCGCGAGGCCACCGATGCGGCCGGCCACACCCTGGCGCCCCGCCTCACCATCTACCCCACCTTCGCCCTCGACCCGGCGCGCTGGCTCGACCCGGCGCTGCGCTTCGGTGTGCTCGACGCCTCCGACGCCGAGGGCCTGGCCCGCGACGCGTCGTGGTGCTCGGGGGGCGGGGAGCCACCGCCCCCGCTGCTGGACCAGACCGCGCCACCACGCGGTGCCGTCGTCGGCGGTGCCGTGGCCGAGGTGCTCGCCGGCGTGGCCCTGGGTCAGGAGGTGGGCCAGGCCGAGATCGTGACGCTCTTCAGCGCCCGCGGCCCCGAGGTCCGGCGGGTGGCCGAGGTGGCGGACGACTTGCGCCGCAACATCGCCGGCGACGACGTCACGTTCGTACGCAACCGGAACATCAACTACACGAACGTGTGCACGTTCAAGTGCCGCTTCTGCGCCTTTTCGAAGGGACCGCTCTCGCTCAACCTGCGCGGCGCGCCCTACCTGCTGGAGCTCGACGAGATCACCCGCCGAGTGGCCGAGGCCGTCGACGAGGGCGCCACCGAGGTCTGCCTGCAGGGCGGCATCCACCCCGACTTCGACGGCGACTACTACCTGCACGTGCTCCAGGCGGTGCGGGCCGGCTCGCCCGACATCCACATCCACGGCTTCACCGCGCTGGAGGTGACCGAGGGCGCGCGCCGCTCCGAGGTGCCCCTGGCCGAGTACCTGACCAGGCTGAAGGAGGCCGGGCTCAAGACGCTGCCGGGCACGGCGGCCGAGATCCTCGACGACGAGGTGCGCGCCCTCATCTGCCCCGACAAGATCAACACCGAGGAGTGGCTCGAGGCGCACCGCACGGCGCACGGCGTAGGGCTGCGCTCCAACATCACCATCATGTTCGGCTCGGTCGAGCAGCCGGTGAGCTGGGCCAGGCACATCGTGCGCACCCGGGCGCTCCAGCGCGAGACCGGCGGCTTCACCGAGTTCGTCCCGCTGCCCTTCGTGCACATGGCCACCCCGATCTACCTCCAGCGCAAGGCGCGGCGGGGACCGACCTTCCGCGAGACCGTGCTGATGCACGCCGTGGCGCGCATCGCCTACGCGGGCGACATCGACAACATCCAGGTGAGCTGGGTCAAGCTGGGGGCCGAGGGCGCGCGCCAGCTGCTGCGGGCCGGAGCCAACGACCTGGGCGGGACGCTGATGGACGAGAACATCTCGCGGGCGGCGGGCGCCCAGCACGGGCAGCGCATGGGCGTCGAGGAGCTCGAGGCGATCGTGGCGCCGCTCGGGCGGCCCCTGGTGCAGCGCTCCACCCTGTACGCGCTGGCCGGCGCGTGAACGGCGACACGGAAGAGGAGGCGCGCCAGAGCGCCTTCGACGACCTGTTCGCCGGCCACGAGCTCTCCGCGGCACAGTCCCGCGAACTGCAGGACATGATCGGCTCGCTGAGCGACCTGGCGCGCGAGGGCACGTCGGTCGGGGACCTCAAGATCGCCAACACGGCCCTGGCCGAGATGGCCGAGGCCTTCCGGGTCTTCCGGCCCTACCGCCACATCCGCAAGGTCACCATGTTCGGTTCGGCTCGCACGAAGCCCGACGACCCGATCTACATCCTGGCCCGCGACCTGGCGGCCAAGCTGGCCGCGGCCGACTGGATGGTGGTGACCGGGGCCGGACCCGGCATCATGGCCGCCGGGCTGGAGGGGGCGGGACGGGAGCATGCCTTCGGGGTCAACATCCGCCTGCCCTTCGAAGGCGACGCCAACTCCTTCATCGCGCAGGACCCCAAGCTGGTGGAGATGCGGTACTTCTTCACCCGCAAGCTCATGTTGATAAAGGAGTCCCACGCCTACGCCGTCCTGCCCGGCGGCTTCGGCACCCAGGACGAGTCCTTCGAGCTGCTCACCCTGCTGCAGACGGGCAAGGCCGAGCCGGCGCCGGTCGTCATGGTCGAGACGCCCGGGGGCACCTACTGGCACGCATGGCTGCGTTTCGTGCAGGACGCGGCCATCGACGCCGGCTGGGTCTCGCCCGAGGACCAGGCCCTCTTCAAGGTGACCAACACGCTGGAAGAGGCCGCCGACGAGATCCTCGGCTTCTACCGGAACTACCACTCCATCCGTTTCGTGGGCGACCTTCTGGTGCTCCGGCTGCAGGTGCAGCCGAGCAAGGCCGAGCTGGCCGACCTGAATCGCCGCTTTGCCGACATTGTGGTGCGGGGCAACATCCGCACCGCCGGGCCCTTCCCGCCGGAGCGCAACGACCATCCCGAGCTGCCCCGGATCGCCTTCCGCTTCGACCGCTTCCACTTCGCCCGCCTGCGCCAGCTGATCGACGCCGTCAACGAGTGGACGGGGTGACGCGGGCCCTCCCTTCTCGACGCGGCCTTGCCGCGCTGGTCCCCCTCGCCGCGCTGGCCGGCTTCGCGCTCTCGGTCTCGGCCGCTCCGGCGTCCGCCTCTCCTCCCCCTGTCAACTCCGCGGTCCCGTTCGGCCCGACCGGCGTCGGCGCCAATGCGGTGGCCAACGCCAATGCGCCGGTCGTGGCCATCGCGGCGCGGCCCGGCGGTGGCGGCTACTGGCTGGCGGGCCGCGACGGCGGTGTCTTCAACTACGGGGCCGCCGGCTTCTTCGGCTCGGCCGGGTCGCTCCACCTCAACGCGCCGATCGTCGGCATGGCGGCCACCCCCGGCGGCGGGGGCTATTGGCTGGTGGCAGCCGACGGCGGCATCTTCAGCTACGGCGACGCCGGGTTCTTCGGCTCGCGGGGCGGCCAGCCGTTGAACGCGCCCATCGTCGGCATGGCGGCCACCCGTGACGGCGGCGGCTATTGGCTGGTGGCGGCCGACGGCGGCATCTTCAGCTACGGCGACGCCGCCTTCCACGGCTCGGCCGGCTCGCTCACCCTCAACGCGCCCATCGTCGGCATGGCGGCCACCCGTGACGGCGGCGGCTATTGGCTGGTGGCGGCCGACGGCGGCATCTTCAGCTACGGCGACGCGACCTTCGACGGCTCGGCCGGGTCCCTCGTCCTCGACGCACCGATCACCGGTATTGCGGCCACGGGGGACGGTGGCGGCTACTGGCTGGTGGCGAGGGACGGCGGTCTCTTCACCTACGGCGATGCCGGCTACTACGGCTCGCTCGGGGGGACGACCCTGCCCGGGCCCGTGGTGGGCGTGGCCGCCGCCGCCCCCCAGGGAACGGGCTATTTCCTGGCTGTCGGGTCCGAGCCCCTGGCGGGCGAGGTGGTCGGTATCGACCCGGGCCACAATGGCCTCAACTACAGCGCGCCGGGCATCATCGACACGCCGGTGTTCAACGGCACCGGGACCGAGACCTGCGACACGACCGGCACGGCGACCGACAGCGGTTACACGGAGGCCCAATTCAACTTCAACGTCGCCACCTACCTGGAGGCCGACCTGCAGGCCGAGGGCGCCACCGTCGTGCTGACCCGCCCCAACAACGACGGGGTCGGGCCCTGCGTGACGACGCGGGCCGCCATCATCAACAACGCGCACGCCGATGTCGCGGTGGACATCCATGCCGACGGCGGCCCGGCGGACGGGCGCGGCTTCGCCGTGCTGGAGCCGACGGCGGACGGGCCGAACAACGGCGTCATCGCGTCGTCGGCCGCCTTCGCCGCCACCCTGCGCAACGCCTTCGTGGCGGGCACGACGATGCCCGTGAGCAACTACGACGGGGTCGACGGCCTGCAGCCGCGCAGCGACCTCGCCGGCCTCAACCTGACGACCGTGCCCAAGGTGCTGATCGAGTGCGGCAACATGCGCAACGCCACCGACGCCGCCCTCCTCGTCACCCCCTCGTTCCAGCAGGCGGCGGCGGCCGCCATGGCTCAGGCGATCACGGCCTTCCTGACCTGACTCAGGCCGGGCCCCCGAGGGGAGCCCGCACCAGCGTGGTGTAGACGTGGCCCCGGGGCGAAGGCTCCGAGGCCACAAGGTCGACGTGGTCCACCGTGAAGGTGGACGCGAACGGCACGCCTTCGAGTTCGGCCTGGGCCTGCGGGCCGAGCTTCCCCTTGACCCGGGCCAGGGTCAGGTGGCCGTTGAAGCGGGGTTCGCCGTCGTCGCGCGCCGCCACGACGGCAGCCGTGGCCCGGTGCACGAGCGCGGCCAGCTCGTCGAGCCCGTGGGCCGGCAGCTGCAGCACCCGCGTCCGCACGAACCAGGCGGTGGCCGGGCCGAGCCGGCACACCACGGGCCCCGATCGGGCGGCGGCGGCCTGCAGCGCCCCACCAAGGGGCCCCAGCTGTTCACCGGTGACGTCACCGAGGAAGCGCAGGGTCACGTGCCAGCGCGTGGGCCCGACCAGCCGCAGATTCTTCCGGTGGCCGAGTTCGAGCGCGGCCAGGTGCTGGCGGGTGGCGTCGTCGGGCCAGGCGGCCACGAAGGTCCGCACGCTGGAGGCCGGGAGTCAGGCGCCGTCGTCGAGCGGTTCGCGGCCGGCGCCGGATCCCTCGCGCAGCGCGGCGACGGAGCGCTCGAGCGCCCGGCGGGCCTTCAGGAGCCGCCGTTCCAGTGCGAGGGCCTCGCCGGTCTCGGCCGAGTCCGGATCACCGGCGGAGGCGAGCCGCAACGCGTCCAGCGCCATGTCGCCCAGCTCCTCGAGCAGGCCGTCGAGCCGCTCGGCCAGATCGGCCACGGCTTCGTGGGCGGGGCTCACTTGGGCAGGGGCGTGTGCTGCACCGTGTAGGCGCCGCCGTCGGCGTAGGCGGCCCGCATGACCTTCTTGTCGAACTTGCCGACGCTGGTCTTCGGGATCTCGTCGACGAAGGTCCACTGGTCGGGCAGCCACCAGCGCGGCACCCGGCCCACCAGGAAGTCGAGCAGGTCGGCCGGGGCGGGCGTGCGGCCCGGCTTGGGCACGACGGCGACCAGCGGGCGCTCGGACCACTTGGGATCGGGAATGGCGATGACCGCCGCCTCGAAGACATCGGGGTGCGCCATGACCGCGTTCTCGAGCTCGACCGAGGAGATCCACTCGCCGCCCGACTTGATGACGTCCTTGGTCCGGTCCGAGATCGTCATGTAGCCCTGGCTGTCGAGCGTGCCGACGTCGCCGGTGCGGAGCCAGCCGTCGTGGAACCTCGCGGGGTCCTCGTCCTTGTAATACGACCCGGTGACCCAGGGGCCGCGGATCTCGAACTCCCCCACCGACGTGCCGTCGTTGGGGAGCACGGTCCCGTCCTCGGCCACGACGCGCACCTCGACCCCGCCGACGACGCGCCCGGCCTTGATTTTGTAATACATGTCGTCGTGGCCGTCGAGACGGCGCGCCGGGGGCAACCCGAACGCGGCAAGCGGGCTTGTCTCCGTCATGCCCCAGCCCTGGATGATCGTGACGCCGAAGCGGTCCTCGAAGGCCTCGATGAGGGTCTGGGGTACCGCGGCGCCGCCGGCTGTGATGGCCCGCACGGTCGAGAAGTCGATCGGCGTGTCGAGGGCGAGCAGGCCGTTCCAGATAGTGGGCACGCCGCAGGCCAGCGTCGGGTGGTGCTCGTTGATGACGGCGGCCAGGCTCGCGCCCATGAGGTACATCTGGGGCATGATCATGTCGGTGCCGGCCAGCCAGGCGCCGTAGGGGGTGCCCCAGGCCATGGCGTGGAACATGGGCACGATGATGAGGATGCGGTCCTCCTCGGTCATGCCGACCGAGGAGGCGGCCTGCTCGGCCATGGTGTGCAACCAGATGGAGCGGTGCGAGTACACGACGCCCTTGGGGTTGCCGGTCGTCCCGCTCGTGTAACACATGGCCGCGGCGGAGTCCTCCTCGAGATCGGGCCAGTCGAACCCGGGCTGCTCGACGGCGAGCAGCTTCTCGTAGGAGAGCGTCTCGCCGAGGGAGGAGGTGTCGCCCTCCCCCACCACGATGACGGTCTCGACGGTCTTCAGGTCGTCCCTGATGGCCGCCAGCAAGGGGATCAGCGAGGCGTCGACGATGATGCAGCGATCCTCGGCGTGGTTGACCACGTAGGCCAGCTGGTCGGCCGGGAGCCGGATGTTCAGCGTGTGCAGAACTGCCCCCATGGCGGGGATGGCGAGATAGGCCTCGAGATGGCCCTGGTTGTTCCAGCAGAAGGTGCCGACCCGGTCGCCGGCCTGGATGCCGATCCGGGTCAGGGCGGCGGCCAGCTTCTCGGCCCGGGTCGTGATCTCGTTGAAGGTGGCCTTGCGGCTCCCGCCCTCCTCGACGGTGATGACGGAGCTGTCGCCGTGGACCCGCTGCCCGTGGCGCAGGATGTCTCTGATCAGGAGCGGTGCGTTCTGCATGGTGCTTTGCATGCCCCAAGTATGACGAGCGCGCCTTTGCCGCGCCCAGGGGCGGCCGGGAAACGATCGTTCAGTTCTTGGACCCTCCGCTCCCCTACCCCGTGGTCCGGCGGGCCGGGACCCTGCTCGGGACCCCGGGGCCGGCTCAGCGGGAAGCCAGGAGCCTTGTCACCGCCCCTCTTCCACCTCCTCCGGCGTGACCGCGCTGAGGGCCGTGATCAACGACGACGCTCCGTCGTCCAACGTCATCTCGAGTCGTTCTGCCGGCGGATGCCCCGCCCCATCGGCTGCCGCCTGATCGCCCCGGGTGGGACCTACGACTGCGGTACGTTTCTCCGCATACGAGTCGAGCGTGTCGCTACGGGCGTCGGAGGCAACGAGTGAAGGTCACAGGGTTTCACCACGTGTCGGTCAACTGCAACGAGGCAACGCTGGCCGACATGGTCTCGTTCTACGGCGACCTCTTCGGGTTGGAGTCCAAGAAGCGGCCCGAGATCCCGGGTATCCCGGGACACTGGTTCGATGTCTCCGATCAAGAGCTCCATGTCGTCGGCGCGCCTCCGCAGGGAACAGAGATCGACACGACAGGGAATCATTACTGCGTCGCCGTCGCGGACCTGGACAGTGCCGTCGCCGAGCTCGAGGACCGGAACATCGCTTACGAGCGGGCGGTCCAGGGAGCGGGCACGGTGCAGATTTGGATCAACGATCCTGCCGGGAACACGATCGAGCTCCAGCAGGACACAGATGCGGGAGCTGCGCCGACTCGGTGAGATTCGAGTTGGCCGATCTTCGGACGCAATATCGCCTCCGCAACTGAAAAGCCGCCTCACCTCACCTCTGCGGCCATCTGGGACGGAGTGAACTCCGTCCGTGACGCCGGATCCGGAGCGGGCAGGACTGACGACTGCGGGAGAGATCGCGTGTCCGTTCAGGTGCCGTACGGGCGGGTCAGGATCTCCATGTTGTGACCGGACGGGTCCTCGAAGTAGAAGCCTCGCCCATGGTCGTTGATCACGTACTCCTGCGTGTGGCCGGGATCCGCCCAGTATCTCAATCCCCGATCAGTGATCCTGGCGAAAATGGCATCGAACTCCTCCTCGGTCACGAGGAAGGCGTAGTGGGTTGGCTCTATTGCGGCCGTACGATCGGAGTAGTCGAGGCTGACGCCGTTGGCAGTCTCCACGCACATGAACGGTCCGAACGGCGTCGGGGCCTCAAGACCGAGGATCTCAGCAAGAAACGTGGCAGACGCATCTTTGTCATGCGCTGGGATAATCGTGTGGTTGAGCTGAACCGCCATGTCGCCTCCTCGTCGCTGACGATCCAGTATCCGTCCATCGGAGACGGATCGCCAGTGCATCAGAGCTCGGTGCACCGGCAGCCTGCTTCAGGGCAACCCGGCCAACCGGACGCTGGGCAGTCCCGTTCGATGCCGGCGGACCCGGCGACCGTTCTTGCTGACCATCGTGGCCTGCTCACGGTCGACGAACCGGCGCTCAGGTGCCGGGTGTGACCGGGCTGACGTCGTAGCGCAGCTCGCCCGTCGACACGTCGATGTCGTAGTACTCGACGCCCGTCCCCACCTTCGGGTCATCGACCGCGAAGGCGACGGCGATCTTGTTCGCAGCATTGCGGACGATATCGAGTGTCAGCTCGGTAGCCGCGGCGGGACCCAGAGCGTCCACCGTCTGCGCTCCGAGCCCGGGTGGCCATTGGATCGGCTGCCACACAAAGGCGTCCACGACCTGGAGCGCCAGGGCCTGAGCTTCGGAGATCCCATTCGGGTCCGCGTCGTCGAACAGATCACCCCCGGCTGCCAGATCGATCGCACTCACGCTCCTGCGTGATTTGCAGAGCCGGCAGTTGTGGGCTCTCGCCACACGGAGCCTGACCAGTTCGGAGGTCACCGGATCGAGGGCTTGAAGCTTGGCTACCTCGAGCAGGAACGTTTCGTGCGCCACCCAGGGATCGATGTCCGCAGACGTCGGCATAGGACGCCATTCCTCGCCGAACATCTCACGCCAGGCGGCATCGGCACGCATCATCATGTCCTCCGTCCATACGGCGAGGATGAAGGCCGGGGCACCGGCGCCGAGCTCGGCCAACCCGGCCGCTCGAACAGCAGTGGTCAGGGATGCCACATCGATGACCATCTGTTGGGCGAAGGCCATCGCAGCGGAACTCGGAACGGCGGCAAGAGTCGGGTCGAGACTGGCCCGGGCGATGGCACGGGCCGGCTCCCTCAAGTCAGCCGGCGTGGTCGAGGCGACGGCGTCGAGCAATTCGTCCCATGCTGCAAAGGCCACCGGGGCCTGATCCCGGGCGATCACATTTCGACCTTACTGGTCATGTGACGCGACATGAAAGCACCACGGCTTGCCCGGAGAGAAACCGCCCCGGAACGCAGCGGTTTGAAGGCGAGGGAGCAATCTTACAGGGCGTTACGACATCCTCTTGCGACGAGGATGCCTCACCTCCTTCGGACCCGTCATTTCTTGGACGGACCGCTGGCCGAATTGGCGATCAGAGACCGCCGCCCTGCCCGGCGCACGTGCCCCCGTCGTTGTCCGAGTTGGTCTCGTTTGGACACTCGGTATTGCTATAGATCACGCCCGTCGTGATCGCTCCGGTCAAGTTGGCGCCAGCCAGATTGGCGTCGGTCAGGTTGGCGTCGGTCAGGTTTGCCTGCTCAAGGGTGCCTTCGTCGAACGTGACACCCGTGAGATTCGAACCTGACAGATCGGCATCGGCGAGGAAGTTCCCCGAGAAATTCGCAACACCCGACAGATCAAGGTTTTCGAGAGATGCCCAGCTATCGTCGCAACCAAACCCATCGTAGGCGAGGCAGGCGGCACTCCCTGCGCCCTGGGCAAAGACGATCTTCTCGTGCGTGACGTGACCCGCGAGGCCTGTGACCGTGAACGTGACATCAAAGTTCTGAGGCTTGGGGTCAGTGGTAGGTGGGATTGAGGCAGTCGTAGTCGCCACGACATTGCTTCCATCGCCACTCGAACAGTCAATCGGTGTGGTGGTGCCGAGTACGAGCACGCTCGACGTCGTACTGAACTGGCAGGTGGCGCCAAATCCCACCGTGACGGAGATCGTATCTGCTATCCCGAAATCCCCGAAGGAGAGGGTCGGGCTGACGTGAATGCCGACTGACGGCGGGGGCGGGGGATCGACGTCCACAGTTCCGTGCTTGGACGCCGTGTTGGCCACGCCCGTGGCCGCCAACGTGAACTTGTAATGAATCACCTTGGTCGTCAGGTTCTCGGGCAGCGTCACCGTCACATCGGAGATCGGGCCAGTCCCGCAGGGAGTGGTCAGAGGGAGTCCGGAGCCACTGACGGGCGGACTGACGGAGAGAGTGCACGAGGTGGCGTTGGCTACCGTACCGGTCAAGGTGACGGTGGCGCCGAGGTAAGACCAGGTCGCTGGTGGGACGCCGAACGCAGAGATCTCAGCCTTCGGCGTTGCCGCGGATGCGGGACTGGCAACACTGAGCAATGCAGAAGGGATGAGGATCATCGCGGCCAAACAGGTCATTTTCACAAAGGACCGCATGAAGAACCCCTCCCCTAGAAGCATCCGTCCTGGGGGTTCTTAGCACGCGATCTGTTCAGGGGCAACCACCCCACGGTTCAGCCTTGCAGCGAGGCCGCCGTCCCAGTCGCCGCCTACCGAGCGACGAGCCGCACGCCTTCTTGGTCGAACGTGATTGTCATGCCTTCGTTCGCCAAGCACACGCGTTCTTCGGCTGCGGGCCAGATGTCGTGCGCCTCGGTGAGGAGGTCCTCGAGCTCGTGGTCGTCGTGGTAGGGGTCGTGGTGAAACAACACGAGGTTCCGAACGCCCGCCCTATCGGCGAACTCCATTGCGTGGGCGAGTCCGGAATGTCCCCAGCCGACATGCGCCGCATATTCGTGGTCGCGATATTGGGCATCGTGCAACAAGACATCCGCGCCGCGTGCGATGTCGTAACCGCTCACCCACTCGGAGGCAATCGAACTCAGCTCGGTGCCGAGCGACGGCTCGTGATCGGGGAGGTACACCAAGACCTGTCCATGCTCCTCAATCCGATAACCGACAGTCGGGCCCTGATGCTTCACCTTGCCAGCTCGCATCGTTGCCGAGCCGATGGTGACGGGCTCATCGGGGCGCGTCGTGGAAGATGAGGCGGGCCGGGACGTCGTCCAAGTGGACCGGGAACAGCGGAGGAGAAAGATACATCGCAATGCGTTCGGAGAGTGGTGCAACCGGGGACGACGGACCCCATATGTGAATATCGAGGTCGGAATCGAAGAGCGGTCGGAAGAACCCGAGACCCTGCAAGTGGTCGAGATGGAGATGGCTGAGCAGGATATGCAGCTCCGGGCACTCGGATCCCTGCATCGAGACACCGAGTGGCCGTATTCCGGTGCCGGCGTCGAGCACGAGGAGGTGGCCGCTTGCAAGTCGCACTTCAACGCAGGACGTATTTCCGCCGTACTTGACTGTTTCTGGACCCGGCGCAGCGACCGAGCCGCGGCATCCCCAGACGCGAGCTTGCATCAAGCCTCACTCGTGTCGTCGGCAACCTGCCAGAACACCGACACAACTCCGTGCATTTCAGCTTCCGTTCCGAACAGCGGATACGCGGTCGCGTGCACCAGCCGTTGTATGCCATCGAAACCGGTCGCGGCGACGGTCCTGTGAGCGGGACGACGTTCAAAGAAGGCGATCCCAGCCGGCGTATCCCGCCGACGAAGAGGCTCTCCGTCAGGAGTCTTGAGGTTGAGGACCGCGCCGAACTCTTCCGCGGGCATCTCACCTACGTCGCCGTAGGCCTTGCCAATCAGCAAGGCAGCGGCGTCGTTGTAGTACACCAGGACACCGCGAGCGTCCAGAAGGAACATCGGCGTCGCGAGATTCGAAGCCAGCTCGCGAGCGAGGATCAGCGGCAGAGGTTTTGAAATGCTGGCCTGTGCCTCGCGGTCCACGAATGAGATCGTTGTCGCCTGTAAGCCCAGACGCAACTACCTGGGCAGCATGATCCCCGGGGGACGTGGTCCCGCCGGCCGCCGGGGGTGCGACAGCGCCAACGACGTCGGCCCCGGCAGTCGTGGTTTCGGATCAAAGTCAGTCCGCACCGGTACCAACTGCGAGTTCCTCGTCAGTGACGGTCACGCAGAAGGTGATCGACACACAGCTCACCCCTGGCAACGGGTAGCCGGCTATCCCACGACCTGGTGCCTCGCCCGGCGCCGCGAAGGATCCGACTCCGCTCACCGAGCACTGGCCTGCTGTCGTGCAGGCAGCGAACCCGGGGTTGGCCATGCCCCCATTGGCGGTCTCGGTCCACGTTCCGACGCCTCCTGCGGGATCTGTCGAGACGAGAGGTTCTCCGGCCACAACCGAGGCCACGCAGAACGCCGACGTCGGACACGAGATGCCGCTGACCGCGTATTGGCCACTGTGCTGCGCGAACGACGGATGCGAGGTTGGGCCTCCGTGCCACGACGCTGGGGAAAGAGGGTCCGTTGACGTCTCGATCCAGCCACCCACCGTGGCATCTCCGCTGCCACCGGCAACACAGAGAGCAGGCGAAGGGCAAGAGACGGCCTGCAGGCCCTCGGAGCCCACCTGAATGTAGTTCCACGCCGAGGATCCGCCTGAAGGAGATCCCGAGACAAGGACGCCCGAGCCCGCAGCAACGGCACAGAACGACGCAGTGGGACACGAAACCTGCCCGAAGGAGTACGCCGATGAGGGCGCTACTTCGAGCGTCCAGTGCGCCGCTGCGGGGTCCGTCGTGACATAGATGCCGTCCAGGGACGACAAGGTGCAGAAATCCGGGTCCGGACACGCAACGAAGGACCACGAGGCATTCGAGCTTGGCGGAAAGGTCGTCGTCGTCCCCACGACACTGCTGTCCGGAGAAAAGGGGCCGCTGCTGACGGCCACTGCCGGCACGAACGTGCCGGGACTCTGCGGCGAGACCGCGCCCGCGAAGACGCAGAGCTTCTCACTCGGGCATGCCACGTCGGTGGGGCTCATCCCGAGGTCGTTCGCCATGGATGACCACGACAGCGCCTGAGAGCCCGCATGGGCCGGGGTCGTGAGCCAACTCGGCTGGGTCGACTCGCGGAACGTCTCGGCTCCGATCTTCGCCAACGAGAGCGCAAAGTCGGAATCCTCCCAGGTCGCCGACGCGTCCATCTTGGTGAAGCGTCGCGTCTTGCTGTTGTATGCGAATTCCCCGGCATCCCCGCCGACCAGGAAGAAGGGTGCGCTGCCCGGCTCCCGGGCCAGCAAGAGCAGGTATGTCCGTCCACTTCGCAGCGGTATCTGGTCCACCTGACCCGTTGCAGAACTGGCGGCGCGAGGTTGCGCGACAACGATCTGCTTCGCTACTCGACCGCGGATGACATCGTGCACTCGCAAGGTGACGAGGATCGCGGGTTGCGATGCAGGGGCTGAGCGGTCACGACCCACGGACTCGACCCTGGCCACAACCATGACCTGGGTGTTGGCCAGGAGCTGCTCCTGGGACTGATAGTCGGTCGAGTCAATGGCGACCGGGTGCTGTGCCACATGGCTTGCTGGGTGGGCGGACGATCCGGACGCCCACCCAGCCGCGAGGAAGAAACCTGCCAGCACCGCCAACATCTGCCTCTGGTGGGTCATGACTCGCCCTCCCAACGAGGACACTACGGCGAGTAGCCACTGCCGCATACCGCCGGGCCGATGACAGATTCCGTATCGGTGGTACCAAGGTCAGTCCGTCGATTGCTGTGTCCATTCGGCTTTGGGAGGCGCAGCCGCGTGCCGGCAGCGTCTGACTTCGATGAGGGTGCCCGATCAATGCTTGACGGACCTGCGGGAACAGGGCTACGTCGTGTTCGAGGGTTTCCTCCCGGCCGATGAAGTGGCGGCGGCGCGGGCCGGCGTCCGAGATCAGCGACCGAACTCTTTCCGAGTCTGCTCCTTGTCCTTCTTGGCCTGACGCTTCTCTTTGAGCGTCTTGCCGGCCTTCTTCGTGGCGGTCTTTCGAGGAGACTTGTCGGACATGTCAACCCCCTTTTCCCTGCTGCGACCGTAGTCTGTTGGCCCGATCCATTGCGTGGCCAGTCCTGCGAGTGGGGTGCCTCGGCTCGTCGCGCCGAGGCGCACGCCGCCAGGCGCCACCATCTGGGGATTTGCGGCCGTCGCTCGCGTAGAATTCGAGCTTCAGTGTCGTTGAAATGGGAGGCGGGTGCCGTGGGCGCATTGAGGCGGCTTCAAGACAAGGATCCCGCAGAACGTCAGATCACGTTTCTAAAGATCGGTGCTTACTCAGGATCCATCATCGCCGTCGTACTGATTCTGGTTGCAATGGCATCCCAAAAGAGGCTCCTCCTCGGTCTGGTCATTGCGGCGATCGTCCTTGTGATCTCGTTGCCATTGGACTATTGGATGGTACGGACGGCTCGAAGAAAGCAGGCGACTGGTCCTTCGGATGGCGATTCGAACGGCCGGAGGACCTTCTCCCGGCGCACGTAGCGCCGTTCGCCAATCGGTCAGGTCGGACACCGGGGTTTCGCTTTGCTGAGTCGTGACTCCTATGGGTGACGAGTCACGGCAGAGTCCCCTTTGGGGTGGAGTCAGTACCGGAGGTCGGCGAGGACTCCGTAATGGTCTGAGAGTTGGAGCTGGTCGTCCGGTACGACGCCGAGCAGCTCGCAATGGGTGGGGTGTCCCACCCCTCCAAGTCGCGGCCACGCCGACAACACGTAGTCGAATCGTCGATCTGGATACAGTGCGACCGCCGCCAAAGGATTGCGGTTGGACCAGGTAATGCCTGCAGTTCCGTCTCCGGCAACCTCCCAGGCGTCGTAGAACACCAGACCCGGTTCTGCGGTGGCACTCTGCCCGGTGAGCATGCGGATCTCGTCAGAGTCGGGTCCGGCATTGAAGTCTCCGCACACCACGATCGGGTGGCGACGGCGGGTAGTCGAAGAAATGAGTTGGGCAAGCTGTCGGACTTGCGCCTGGCGCACAATGCTCGCACCAAGTGGGTAGTCCAGCATCACGGCAAAGAACTGGACAGGTCCCCGGTCGCCATCGATCGTGACGGCCGATCGCCTCTCCCATTCCAGAATCATCTTCTCCTCGTAGCTTGCGGCGTTCGACTATCTCGAGCGGCCACCGGGAAACGAGGCCGGTGCCCGAAACCCAATCGCCTTGGTCCCAGTCGCCGGCGAACAAGTGATGTTCAAAGCCCAGGCGTGCGGCGATGAGGTTGGCCTGTGTTGTCTCTGCATTGGACCAGGACTCGACGAGGCAGACGACGTCAGGATTCGCTGTGGCCAAGGATTCCTCGATTGCCGCTTGTCGCTGCTGCCATTGCCCGTATCGGCCCCATACGTTCCAAGTCACTACCCGCAGACTCGACTCAACGACAGATCCGTAAGGCGCATACTGATCGAAGCTCACCTCCGCAGTTTGCCCGCTTTGTCGAGCTCGGCGCGGAGGGATGCCAGCTACCAGGGATGGTCGACGACTCCGAATATGTCAGATCTCGGTGGCCTACGTTGACACCCTCACCATCTACGAACTGACCAGACTTGGCTCCCGCCGGGCACCGGGCTCTCCGCCGTTCGCCGGGGCTTGATCGCCCTAAATGTGGATGGTCCCGTCGAGGTCGAGCGACCAGCCGGGGTTGTGCGCCACTTCCCAGACGTATCCGTCAGGATCGGCAAACGCTCCGGTTGTGCCGCCCCAATCGGCGATCGCTGCGTGACGAACGATCGAACCTCCGGCTTGGAGGGCTTCGTTCAAGACAACGGTCACTTCCTCGGGCGACCGCACGTTGTAGGCCAATTCGATCCCCGGAGCACCGTGGCCACCCAGGGCGGTCCACAATCCAAAAACCATGCCGCCAGCTTGGAAGAAGCACACCTCGTCATCGGGCTGCTCCGCTCCCGACCAGCCGAGAGATTCATAAAATGCTCGGGCTCGGGCGAGATCGGAGACTCCAAGCGTGACCAGGCTGACGCGCTGTTCCATCTGATCATCATCGCAAACGGCGACGAGCGGCGGGATGCCTCACTCCTCTGGCGAACGGCCGAATTACACTTCGGCGCCGGCAGTGAGCCAGCAGTAGGAGGATTGGTGGGAGAGGACGACTCAGCTCCGTCATGTCCTGTACCTCCCGCACGCGGTTGGTATCGGATTCCGGACAATCCCAACTACGAGCATTTTTGGGATGGGCAAAAGTGGACGTCCCAGCGATATTGGGGGGGCGCCTCGACCAGAGCTTCCCTGGATAGTCCGCCCCCTGCGGCGGATTCGACGCCGCCGGAAGCGCTCGCGCCTCAAGATGGCGATCCGATGCGGAACGTAGGACCGTCGGGGCGGATCTCGTTCAGTTCGCCAGCTACCGGAGGGCGCCAGCCGCAGACTCGCTATTACGCCGTAGCGACGATCATCGCACCTCCTGTATTTATCATTCTTTTCACCTGGATCGCGGTATCTGCAGTACCCACCCATTCAGGAAGACCGATCGGCATTGGTGCGGCCGTACTCGCAGTCGTCTTCGCCCTGATCTTTTCTCGGAGACCCTATGTTGCGATCGTGCTCCCCGACGGATCGCTCACGTTCAAAGCTCTCATCGGCTCAAAGGAGACGGCGATTTCGCGGATCACTCGAATAGGACTCAGGACAGGAGCCCGCGGTGCATCATCCTGGATCTTCGAATTCGATGGCACCAGGGCATTACTCGGGGACATTGGCGGCAGCGCACTCGCTCGTTATGTAATCGAACGCAACCCTGCCGTCGAGCACCCAGTAAGCCGATTTTCTTAGGCAGGTGAGGGCGAATGCCCCCACTTCCCCGGGTGGGGGACGAACCGAAGCTCGCCTAGATGCGAGCAACTACCCTGACCGACGTGATGGATCCCGGACCTTTGTTGGCTTCGGGTCGGGACTCCGACATTTTTGAGTACGGCCCTCGTCGAGTGCTTCGGCGCTCACGTGAGGGGCGATCGATGGTACAAGAGGCTCGGATCATGGAATATGTCCGAGCCCAGGGATTCGCCGTGCCGGCGGTTGAAGAAGTCAGCGCTGACGGCCTCAACATGGTTATCGAGCGCATCGAGGGTGCTGACATGGTCGCGATGATGGGCCACCGCCCGTGGACCATTCCTCGTCTGGGCCGGGTGCTGGCCGATCTCCATCGCGAGCTGCATGAGCTGACGGCTCCGGACTGGTTACCCGATGCGCCGGTTGGATACGGAGTTGGCCTCCTCCACTTGGATCTTCATCCACTGAACGTGATGATGAGCCCGCGAGGTCCCGTCGTCATCGACTGGGCCCGCGTGTGCCGAGGTGATCCTGCGGTCGATGTGGCGCTCGCTTGGATCCTCATGGCGGCGGCCGAAGTTCCCACCGGTCGTTTCATGGGGATGGTTCTCGGCCGTGCTCGCTCCACCCTGGTGAAGAGTTTCCTAGGTTCGGTTGAGATCGAGGCGGTCAGGCCGATTCTTGGTGATGTGGTCGCATGGAAGGTGTCAGATCCCCACATTTCTGCGGCTGAGCAAGCCCGTATGTGGGGGGTGGTGAAGCAGGCCAGAGGTGGCACTCCCGGCTAGTGGCCGTGCTCTGCCGGTGCAGTCGAGCACACCGCTGCCCTTGGGCGTTCCAACGCACGGGTGTGGGCGACGCAGTGCCAGACACCACGACTGGGACCCCACTGTCCCAGTACGCCATTCGGTTCGGAGACGAGGTAGCGACGTTCTGACGGGAAACGAGGGCGACCGTTCCCCGAGGTGGCACTTACGGTCCCCTGTTGGCGCGGGGAGGTCCGATGAAGGGCCTGGTCGCCGCCGGACTGGCGGTCGGGCTGGCCGTAGCTTCTATTGGGACGGCGATTCTGGCTTCGGCGGCGTCGCTGCTCGGTGTCGGCGTCGCTGCTCCTGCGGCATCTTCGGCAGCGATCTCCCAGATCCCTCCCGCCATGCTGACGCTCTATCAGCAGGCGGCTGCCACCTGCCCGGGGCTTCCCTGGACGATCCTGGCCGCCATCGGCACGGTGGAGTCCGACAACGGGCAATCTGACCTCCCGGGAGTCCACAGTGGCGCCAACGACGCAGGAGCGGAAGGGCCGATGCAGTTCGAGCCGGCCACCTTCGCGGCCTATGACGAGCCGGTCCCACCCGGAGGGGCGGACCCGCCGAGCCCGTACGACGCGACGGATGCCGTCTACGCGGCGGCGCGCCTGTTGTGTGCCGACGGCGGTGCCGGTGGGGCCGACCTGTCCGGCGCGGTCTACGCCTACAACCACTCGAGCGCGTACGTCGGGCAGGTGCTGGCGCTGGCTCGGTCCTACGCGGCGACCACCGCCACCGCCACCCCGGTCAGCGCGGACAGCGCCGGGCCGATAGCGGTGTCGTGGGCGCTCTCGCAGATCGGGACGCCCTATGTGTGGGGCGGCGAGACGCCCGACGTCGGCTTCGACTGTTCGGGCCTGGTGCAGGCCGCCTACGCCGTGGCGGGTGTGGCACTCCCCCGGGTGGCCCAGGACCAGTATGATACGACGCCGAAACTGGCACCGGATGCGCCACTGGCGCCCGGTGACCTCGTCTTCTTCGGGGACGGTCCGGGCTCCATCGATCACGTCGGGCTCTTCGTGGGTGTCGCCGGCGGCCAGGACATCATGGTCGACGCTCCCCACACGGGTGCCGTCGTGCGGTCCGAGGCCTTCCCGGCGACGGTGGGGGCGTCTTTCGGGAGCCTGATCTTCGTGGGGGCGACGCGGCCGCTCTGACGTCCGTGTGTCACCGCAGGAATCATGCACCGTAAGGTCGGGCCGGAAGGCACGGTATCGACCCACTCACCGACGAGGGAGAACGCGGCATGACGGTGACACTGATCACGGGGGCCAACAAGGGGCTCGGCTACGAGACCGCCCGTCGGCTCATCGCAGAAGGGCACACCGTCTACGTCGGGTCGCGCGCCGCCGAGCGGGGCGCTGCGGCCGCAGCCGAGCTCGGCGGTCAGTTCGTCCAGCTCGACGTCACTGATGACCCGTCCGTGGAGCGGGCCCTGGGTGCCATCGGCGAACGCGAGGGCCGGCTCGACGTGCTGGTGAACAATGCCGGGGTGAGCGCGGTCGATGTCAGCGGCCCGGTCGCGCTCGAGGTCTTCGACACGAACGTCATCGGCCTGATCCGCGTCACCCAGGCGGCCCTCCCGCTGCTGCAGAAGTCCGAGAACCCTGTCGTGGTCAACGTGTCCAGCGCGCTCGGATCGTTCTGGGCCGTCACCAACCCGGAGCGTCGTCAGTTCCACTTTCCCTCCATCGTCTACGGAGCGAGCAAGGCCGCTGTCTCGATGCTCACCGTGCAGTACGCGAAGACGTATCCGGAGATCAAGTTCAACGCGGTCGAGCCCGGCTTCACCGCGACCGACCTCACCCCCTTCAGCGCGGCCGGTCAGCCGGTCGAACTCGGGGCAGAGGTCATCGTGCGCATGGCGACCATCGGCAAGGACGGCCCCACCGGAACCTTTCGCGAGAACGAGGGCGATCTCGCCTGGTAGGCGGCCGGAGCGCCCTTCACTCCGGCTCCGCGTGCACGCAACCGGGGCCGTGCCCCTCCATGGCTCCGCACTCAGCACAGACACGATCGGCCCAGCAGGCGGGATCCCCTCCCTGCGGCTCGGCCTCGGCCGCCTCTTCGTCGCAGACCCGGCATTGGAGGGTCGACCCCAGCCGCTCCGCCCTCCCCGCGGCGCAGAGGATCCACGGGCGCTCCTGCCAGGGCGGGCGGTGCCGCACGTGCCGGCGGTGGCCGCATTCGAGCAGGGCCACCCAGTCGCCCACCTCGTCGGGGTCGAAGGCCACGATCGCGCGCTGCACTACTACGCCGCCCCTGGTGCCGCCGGATCGTCGCCATCGGGCTCGGCCGCGGGCAGGTCGGCCCGCCGCAAGGTGAGCACGCGCTCGGCCGGGCGCTCCCCGGGGTCCACCCTATCCATCGTGAGACGATGTTATCGTAAGGCGATGGTTCTCCAGGATGCCGACTACGAGGATCTACTGGCGCTGCGCACCGGCCTGCGCCGATTCCTCCGTTGGAGCGAGCAGCAGGCGCAAGGGGCCGGGCTGACGTCCGCCCAGCAGCAGCTGCTCCTGGCCATTCGGGGGCATCCCGATCGGCGGGGGCCCACGGTGGGCGAGGTGGCCGACTACCTCCTGCTGCGCCATCACAGCGCCGTCGGACTGGTCGATCGTGTCGTCGCCGCCAAGCTGGTCAAGCGGGTGCGCGACCCCCACGACCACCGGGTCGTCCGCCTCAAGCTCACCGCCGCCGGGGGCAAGCGCCTCGAGGCGTTGTCGGAGGCCCACCTCGAAGAGCTCGGGCGGCTCGGGCGTGTCCTCCCGACCGCATGGCGCGGGCTCATGCCGCGCCAGCCGCTGCACGGCATCGAGACGCGGGCCTGACTTCCGCGCCGATCGGCTCAGACGGCTCAGACGGCGCGGCCCCGCAGGCCCCGGTACTGCCGCACCAGGAACGCCGTCGAGACGTCCTGGCCCGATAGGTCGGGTGCGGCGGTGTCGGTCAGGATCGGCGCCAGCTCCTTCGCCATGACCTTGCCGAGCTCGACGCCCCACTGGTCGAAGGAGTCGATGCCCCAGATGGAGCCCTCGACGAACACCGTGTGCTCGTAGAGCGCCACCAGCTGGCCCAGGACCGAGGGCGTGACCTTCGGGGCCAAGATGGTCGAGCTCGGCCGGTTGCCGGGCATCACCTTGTGTGGCACCAGGGCGGCCGGTGTCCCCTCCGCGGCGATCTCCTCCGCCGTCTTGCCGAAGGCGAGCGCCTTGGTCTGGGCCAGGCAGTTGGCCATCAGGAGGTCCTGTTGATCGCCCGTGTCATGGGTGGACTCGGCGAAGGCGATGAAGTCGGCCGGGATCAGCTTCGTGCCCTGATGGATCAGTTGGTAGAAGGCGTGCTGGCCGTTGGTGCCCGGCTCGCCCCAGAAGATCTCCCCCGTCTGCCCGTCCACGGGCGTGCCGTCGAGCTTGACCGACTTGCCGTTGGACTCCATGGTCAGCTGCTGCAGGTAGGCCGGGAAGCGGGCCATGCGGTGGCTGTACGGGAGCACGGCGTGTGTCTGGGCGCCGAAGAAGTTGTTGTACCAGACGTTGAGCATGCCCTGAATGACCGGGAGGTTGTCGGCGAGCGGCGCCGTCTTGAAGTGCTCGTCCATCGCATGGAAGCCGGCGAGCATCTCGCCGAAGGCCTGCCGCCCGATGGCGACCATCAACGAGAAGCCGATGGCCGAGTCGTAGGAATAGCGACCGCCGACCCAGTCCCAGAACTCGAGCATGTTGTCGGTGTCGATGCCGAACGCGGCCACGCCCTTGGCATTGGTGGACACCGCCACGAAGTGCTTGGCCACCGCATCGTCGCCCCCCGCGTTGCCCAGGCCGGCCAGCAACCAGTCACGGGCGGCGGCGGCATTGGTCAGCGTCTCCAGCGTCGTGAACGTCTTGGAGCTGATCACGAACAGTGTCGTCTCCGGGTCCAGGTCGTGCACGGCGGCGTAGAGATCGACGGGGTCGACGTTCGACACGAAGCGGCTCGTGAGCCCCGGCTGGGCGTAGTCGGCCAGGGCCAGGGTGGCCATTGCCGGTCCCAGGTCCGACCCGCCGATGCCGATGTTGACCACCGTGGCCATCCGCTTGCCCGTGGCCCCGGTCCAGGACCCGTCGCGGATGCGGTCGGAGAGGTCCCCCATCCTGCCCAGCACCGCCTGCACGTCGCCGACGACGTCCTGCCCGTCCACCTCCAGGATCGAGCCGGGTGGCATGCGCAGCGCCACGTGCAGCACGGCGCGGTCCTCGGTCGTGTTGATGTGCTTGCCGGCGAACATTGCGTCGCGGTGCTCTTCGACCTTGGCCGCCCGGGCCAGCTCGCAGAGCAGCCGCAAGGTCTCGTCGGTCGCCCGTTGCTTCGAGTAGTCGAGCACGAGGTCGGCCGCTCCCGCCGTCATGCGCGCCGTCCGCTCGGGGTCACCGGCGAAGAGGTCGCGTAGGTGCCGCGTCGAGATCTGGTCGTAGTGTGCCGCCAGCGCCTTCCACTCCGGTGTCGCCGTCAGGTCCATGCCAGGCAATCTACGGCGCGTCGTGCGCGGCCGTGCCTTCGGAGAGGAAGGCGATGATGGCCGGCAGCGCGGCGGCGTCCTGCAGGAAGAAGCCGTGGCCCCCGTCGAAGAGCTCGAGCCGGGCGCCGGGGACCGACCGGGCCAGGAACTCGCTGTTGGCCGGCGGGGCGATCCCGTCGAAGCGCCCGCCGCACACGAGGGTTGGGCAGGTGATGGAGCCGAGGCGATCGGCCGTGTCGTGGCCGGCCCGGGCCGCCAGCTGATTGGTGAGACCAGGTGAGGTCTCGCCCTGGTCGTCGAGATGCATGCGTTCGCCGAGCAGCCGCACCATCTGTGGGTTGGCCTCCTGCCATGCCTCGTCCCAGCGGGTGTCGATCAGCTGCATGCGCACGGCTGCTCGTTCCTCGGGGCCGAGTTCGACCAGCTTGTGCAGCGGGTAGGAGGCGCCGCCCGCCCCACCGGCGGACGTACACGCCAGGACGAGCCGGCGGACCCTGTCCGGGTGCCCGATGGCCACCTCCTGGGCCACCATCCCGCCGAAGGAGATCCCGATGACGAGGCAGTCGTCCCAGCCCACGGCGTCGAGCAGCGCGGCGGCATCGTCGGCGAAGTCGGCCATGGCGTAGGGCCAGGGAGGCACGCTGCTCTGCCCCAGGCCCCGCTGGTCGTAGGACAGGACCTCGAAGTACTCGGCCAGGGGGCCGTCGCTCACGCGGGGCCGCTGGCGCAGGTCGCCGCCTGTGCCCGAAATCACGAGGAGTCGCTCCCCCGTCCCCTCCAGCTCGTAGTACAGCGAGACACCGTTGGCATCGGTCCGGGGCACGGCCCGCACAGTACCGACCGGCCGGGGCGGACGGCGGGCCGTTAGCGGAGCGCCACCTGCCCGGGCATGATCGGCGCCGGCAAGGCCGTGGTGCCCATCAGCCAGCGGTCGACGGCTGCCGCGCAGGAACGCCCCTCGGCGATGGCCCAGACGATCAGGCTCTGGCCGCGTGTCTGGTCGCCGCAGACGAAGACGCCGTCGACGCTGGTGGCCCAGTCGGGGCCGGCGGACACCGTGCCGCGTGGCCCGACCTCGACGCCGAGCTCCTCCACCGCGTTGCGGCGCTCGGTGCCGACGAAACCCATGGCCAGCAGCACCAGGTCGCACTCGAGCTCGAAGGCCGAGCCCGGCACCTCCTCGAAGACCGGGCGGCCGTCCTCGGTCCGCATCTCCACGGTGTGGCCGCGCAGGGCCCGCACGGCACCCGACCCGTCGTCGACGAACTCCGTCGTCGTCACCGAGAACAGCCGCGCCCCGCCCTCCTCGTGGGCCGACGAGGTGCGCAGGATGAGCGGCCACAGGGGCCATGGGTTGTCGGCCAGCCGGTCGCTCGGGGGCTCGGCCATGATCTCGAGCTGGTGCACCGACGCCGCACCCTGACGGTGGGCCGTGCCCAGGCAGTCGGCGCCGGTGTCGCCGCCGCCGATGATGACGACGCGCTTGCCCCGGGCGTTGATGGGCGAGACGCCCAGCGCGCCCTCCTGCACCAGGTTGGACGGCTTCAGGTACTCGAGCGCCAGGTGGATGCCTCCGAGGTCCCGGCCCGGTACGGGCAGGTCGCGCGGCAGCGTGGCCCCTCCGGCCAGCACGACGGCGTCGAAGGCGGCCCGGACGTCGGCCGCCGGCCGCATCGTGACGTCGGGCGCGCAAGCCGTCCCGACGCCGCGTTCCTCGCCGGGCTCGAAGACGCCACCGCCGCCCCCGGCGGCAGCACCGGAGAACCGGCCTCCGATCGACGTGGAGCACACGAAGGACACGCCCTCGGCCTCCATCTGGGCGAGCCGGCGGTCGAGGACCGCCTTCTCCATCTTGAATTCGGGAATGCCGTAGCGCAGGAGCCCACCCGGCTTCTCCGCCCGCTCGAAGACGGTCACCAGGTGGCCGGCCCGCGCCAGCTGTTGGGCTGCCGCCAGGCCGGCGGGACCCGAGCCCACCACGGCCACGGACTTGCCTGTGTGCAGCCCCGGCAGCTGCGGGGCCACCCAGCCCTCGTCCCAGGCCCGCTCCACGATCTCGTACTCGATCCGCTCAATGGTGACCGGGTCCTCGTTGATGCCCAGCACGCAGGCGGCCTCGCACGGCGCCGGGCAGAGGCGCCCGGTGAACTCGGGGAAGTTGTTGGTGGCGTGGAGGCGCTCCATGGCCCCGGGCCAGTCGTCCCGGTAGACCAGGTCGTTCCACTCGGGGATCAGGTTGCCGAGCGGACAGCCGTCGTGGCAGAAAGGGATGCCACAGTCCATGCAGCGGGCCCCCTGCTCCTTGGTCTCCTCCTCGGCGAAGGGCTCGTAGACCTCGCGCCAGTCGCGCAGCCGCACCGACACGGGGCGCCGCCGAGGCAGCTTGCGCGGGAACTCCATGAAGCCCGTCTTCTTACCCATGCGCGGCCTCCATGACGGCCTCGTCCACCGAGCGGCCTTCCGCCTCGGCGAGGCGGGTCGCATCGAGGATGCGCCGGTAGTCGCGCGGCATGACCTTCACGAACTCGAGCACTTCGGTGTCCCAGTGCTCCAGCAGTGCGGCCGCCACGGCCGACTCGGTCTCGACGCCGTGCCGCTCCACCAGGGAGCGCACCGCGAACGAATCATGCGGATCGAGGGGCTCGACGTCGACCAGCTCGAGGTTGACCCGCTGCCCGAATGTCCGGCCGGGGTCGTAGACGTAGGCGATCCCGCCGGACATGCCGGCGCCGAAGTTGCGGCCGGTGGGCCCGAGGACGAGGACCAGCCCGCCGGTCATGTACTCGCAGCCGTGGTCGCCCACGCCCTCGACGACGGCGGTCGCCCCCGAGTTGCGCACGCAGAAGCGCTCCCCCACCTGGCCTCGGATGAAGACCTCACCGCCGGTGGCGCCGTAGAGGATGACGTTGCCGGCAATGATCTGCTCCTCGGCGGCGAAGGGCGAGCCTTCCGGCGGGCGCACCACGAGCCGCCCACCGGAGAGGCCCTTGCCGAAGTAGTCGTTGGCGTCCCCGTAGAGCCGCATGGTGACGCCCCGGGGGACGAAGGCGCCGAAGCTCTGCCCGGCCGAGCCGGTGAAGGTCAGCGACACCGTGTCGTCTGGCAGTCCGGCCGCGCCGTAGCGCCGGCTGATCTCCGAGCCGAGCAGCGTTCCCACGGTGCGGTCGACGTTGGTGATGGGCAGGGCCACCGACACCGGCGTGGCGTCGGCGAGAGCCGGCGCGCACTCGTCCCAGAAGGCATGGTCCAATGCCTTCTCGAGCCCGTGGTCCTGCGCGCGCAACTGGCGCCGTCCCATGTCGGCCGGCACGTCGGGCTGGGCCAGCACCGTGGAGAGATCGAGGCCCGCGGCCTTCCAGTGCGTCACGGCCCCTTCGGTGTCGAGCAGGTCGACCCGCCCGATGGCTTCGTCCAGCGAGCGCAGGCCCAACGACGCCAGCAGCTCGCGCACCTCCTCGGCGATGTACTCGAAGAAGGTCTCCACGAATTCGGGCTTTCCGCTGAACTTGGCGCGCAACTCCGGGTTCTGAGTGGCGATCCCGACGGGGCAGGTGTCGAGGTGGCAGACGCGCATCATGATGCAGCCGGAAACCACCAACGGTGCAGTGGCGAAGCCATACTCCTCCGCGCCCAGGAGCGCGCCGATGACGACGTCGCGCCCGGTCTTGAGCTGCCCGTCGACCTGCACCACAATGCGGTCGCGCAGCCCGTTGGCCAGCAACGTCTGCTGGGTCTCGGCCAGGCCTATCTCCCACGGGATGCCGGCATGCTTCAACGAGGTGAGCGGCGCCGCGCCCGTGCCACCGTCGTGGCCCGAAATGAGGACGACGTCGGAGTGTGCCTTGGCCACCCCGGCCGCCACCGTGCCCACGCCGACCTCGGCCACCAGCTTCACGTGCACGCGGGCGCGCGGGTTGGAGGACTTGAGGTCGTGGATGAGTTGGGCGATGTCCTCAATGGAGTAGATGTCGTGGTGCGGGGGAGGCGAAATCAGCCCCACGCCCGGCGTCGATCCCCTGGTGCGGGCGATCCACGGGTAGATCTTGAAGCCGGCCAGCTGGCCACCCTCCCCCGGCTTGGCCCCCTGGGAGATCTTGATCTGGAGGTCGTCGGCATTGACCAGGTACTCGCCCGTCACGCCGAAGCGGCCCGAGGCCACCTGCTTGATGGCGCTGCGCCGCAGGTCCCCGTTGGCGTCGGGCGTGAAGCGATCGGCGTCCTCACCACCCTCGCCGGTGTTGGAGCGTCCGCCGATCCGGTTCATGGCGATGGCCAGGGTCTGGTGCGACTCGGCCGAGATGGAGCCGTAGGACATGGCTCCCGTGGAGAAGCGGGTCAGGATGGACGCGACCGGCTCCACCTCCTCGACTGGGATCGGCCCGCCTGGCGCCGGCTTCAACCGCAGCAGCCCGCGCAGCGTCCCGAGCTTCTCGGACTGGTCGTCGACGGCGGTGCTGTACTCCTTGAAGATGTCGTAGCGCTTGGCCCGCGTGGAGTGCTGGAGCTTGAACACCGTCTTGGGGTTGAAGAGGTGGAACTCGCCCTCGCGGCGCCACTGGTACTCCCCGCCCACCTCGAGCTCGCGGTGGGCCCGCTCGGTCGGGCGTGCCTCGTGGGCCTGGTGGTGGCGCGTGGCCACCTCGGCCGCCAGGACTGGGAGGCCGACGCCGCCGATGCGCGAGGCGGTACCGGTGAAGTACTCGTCGATCAGCGCGCCGTCGAGGCCGATCGCCTCGAAGACCTGGGCGCCGGTGTAGGAGGCCACGGTCGAAATGCCCATCTTGGACATCACCTTGAGCACGCCCTTGCACGACGCCTTCATGTAGTTGCGGCGGGCCTGGCGTGGCGAGACGCCCTCGAGCAGGCCCTCGGAGATCATGTCGTCGATGGAGTCCAGCGCGAGATACGGGTTGACCGCCGCCGCGCCGAAGCCGATCAGCAGTGCCATGTGGTGCACCTCGCGGGCGTCGCCTGTCTCGATCACCAGGCCGACCTTGGTCCGGGTCTTCTCCCGCACCAGGTGGTGGTGCACGGCCGCGGTCAGCAACAGCGAGGGGATGGGCGCCCAGTCGACGTTTGCGTTGCGGTCCGACAGGACGATCAGGTTGGCCCCCTCCGCAATGGCCTCCGAGACCCTGCGCCGCACGTCCTCGATGGCCCGGCGCAGCGACTCGCCGCCGGCCGCGGTCGGGGCACCGGCGGTCCCCGCCTCGCGCACCTCGAAGAGCCCGTCGACGGCGAAGGCCTTGAAACCGGGGGTCTCGCCGCCCTCGTTGACGTACATGAGCTTGGCCAGGTCGTCGCGGTCGATCACGGGCAGCGGCAGCAGGATCTGCCGGCACGAGCCGCACCTCGCCTCGAGCAGGTTGGCCTCGGGGCCGATGGTGGCCGACAGCGAGGTCACCAGCTCCTCGCGGATGGCGTCGAGCGGCGGGTTGGTCACCTGGGCGAACAGCTGGGTGAAGTAGTCGTAGAGCAGCCGGGACCGGTCGGAGAGCACGGCGATGGAGGTGTCCGACCCCATGGACCCCAGCGGCTCGGCGCCGGTGCGGGCCATTGGCGCCAGGATCACGCGCAGCTCCTCGGTCGTGTAGCCGAAGAGGCGTTGCTGGGTGACGACGCGGCCGTGCTGCGGCGTGAGCATGGTGCGGGCCGGCAGCTCCTCGAGGCGGACCTGGTCTTGGGCCAGCCACTCTTCGTAGGGGTGCTCCGACGCCAGCTCTGCCTTGATCTCCTCGTCCTCGACGAGCCGGCCCTTGCCCGTGTCGACCAGGAACATGCGACCGGGCTGCAGTCGGCCCTTGCGCACGATGCGCTCGGGCGCGATGTCCAGCACGCCGACCTCGCTGGCCAGCACAACGAGTCCGTCGTCGGTGACCCAGTAGCGGGCCGGGCGCAGCCCGTTGCGGTCGAGGACGGCGCCCACCACCGTGCCGTCGGTGAAGCAGACCGCGGCCGGGCCGTCCCACGGCTCCATGAGCGACGCGTGGTAGCGGTAGAAGGCGCGCCGGTCCCTGTCCATGGTGGTGTGGTTCTCCCACGCCTCGGGGATCATCATGAGGACGGCGTGCGGGAGCGAGCGCCCACCGAGATGCAGCAGCTCGAGCACCTCGTCGAAGCTGGCCGAGTCGCTCGCCCCCGGCGTGCAGATCGGGTAGAGGCGTGACAGGTCACCCTCTATGAGCGACGTCTCGAGCAGCGCCTCGCGGGCGCGCATCCAGTTGCGGTTGCCGGCCAGCGTGTTGATCTCGCCGTTGTGGCAGAGGTAGCGGTAGGGGTGGGCCAGGGGCCAGCTCGGGAACGTGTTGGTCGAGAAGCGCGAGTGCACGAGCGCCAGGCCCGACTCGAAGGTGGGGTCGCGCAGGTCGGGGAAGAACTGGCGCAGCTGCTCGGAGGTCAGCATGCCCTTGTAGACGATGGTGCGGGCCGACAGCGACGGGAAGTAGACGTCGTCGACCGCGTGCTCCACGCGCTTGCGCAGGACGAAGGCGCGCCGCTCCAGGGCCATGGTGTCGACGCCCGGGCCCGACGGGGTGACGAAGAGCTGTGCAATGAGCGGCATGGCGCTCTGGGCGATGAGGCCGAGGCCGTCGGGCTCGGTCGGCACCGTGCGCCACCCGAGCACCGTCAGCCCTTCTTCGGCCGCCATGTGCTCCGTGACGGTGCGGGCCTTCTCGGCCGCGTCGGCGTCGGTGGGCAGGAAGACCAGGCCGGCCGCGTAGGCCCCGGCGTCGGGCAGTGTGAACCCGGCCGCCCGGGCCGCGCCGGTGAGGAAGCGGTGCGGGATCTGCACCAGGATGCCGGCGCCGTCCCCGGTGTTCACCTCGGCGCCGGAGGCCCCGCGGTGGGCCAGGCGCTCCAGGACGGTCAGGCCGCGGTCCACGATGTCGTGATCCGGACGCCCGTTGAGATCGGCCACCATGCCGACACCACAGGCGTCGTGCTCGTATGCCGGGTCGTAGAGGCCAGTGGCCATCGGCGTCCTTCCGAGTGAGGAGAAGTTGAACGGATACCGGGACGACGTTGGCCCGAAGTGGAAAGAACAGGATACACGACGGCTCTCGTAGGCTTGGCACATGGGTTGGCGCGTCCATGTCGTGGGGGGCGGGGTCATCGGCCTGGCCTGTGCGTGGGAATTGTCACGCAACGGTCATGAAGTGACGGTGGTCGCGCCGGCCCCCGGCCGCGACGGCGCGTCGTGGGTGGCGGCCGGCATGCTCGCCCCGGTGACCGAGGCGCAATTCGGTGAGTCCGCCCTGACCGCGCTGCTGGTGGACGGTGCGACGCGCTGGCCCGCCTTCGCCGCCGCGCTGGAGGCCGCCTCCGGGCACGACATCGGGTACGACACGACGGGCACGGTGACGGTCGCGCTCGATGCGTCCGATCGCGCCAGCCTCGACGACCTCCTCGCCTACCAGCACACGCTCGGCCTCCGGGCGCACCGCCGTGGCGCCAGCGACTGCCGCCGCCTCGTCCCGGCGCTGAGCCCGGCCGTGCGTGGCGGCATCGAGGTCCCGGGCGACCATCAGGTCGACAACCGGGCGCTCCTCGGCGCGCTCCTGGCCTCTTGCCGCGCCAACGGGGTGACCTTCGTCGAGAGCCGCGTCGCCGCGATTACCGACGGGCCCGCGCTCGTCCTGGCGGACGGCCGCCGCCTGGCACCGGACCACGTCCTCCTGGCGGCCGGCACCGGCCTGCGTTCGGTCGAGGGGCTGGCCGGCGCCGCGCTCCCCCCGCTCCGCTCCGTCAAGGGCCACATCGTGCGCCTGGGAGCCCCCGACGCCACCTCGCCCGTACCGCTGCTGGCGCGCACGGTGCGCGGCCTGGTGCACGGGCGCTCGGTGTACCTCGTGCCGCGCCGGGACGGGTCGATCGTCGTCGGCGCCACCGTCGAGGAGCGTGGCGGGGACACCGCGGTGCGGGCGGGCGCGGTGCACGAGCTGCTCTGCGACGCCCGGGCGATCGTGCCCGGCATCGACGAGCTGGCGCTGCTCGAGACGGCCACCGGGCTGCGGCCCGCCACCCCGGACAACATGCCGCGCATCGGGTGGACCGGGCTCGACGGGGTCCTGGCCGCCGTCGGGCACTTCCGCAATGGCATCCTGCTCGCTCCGCTCACGGCGGCGGCTGTCGTCGATCTCGTGGGGCGCCGGCCCATGGCACCTCTCATCGAGGCGCTCGCCCCCGCGTGAGCGCGCTCGTCCTCCACGTCAACGGCGAGCCGACGGAGGTCCGTGCCGGCGCCACCATCGCCGACCTCGTGGCCGTGCTCACCGCCGAGGCCGACCCCAAGGGCGTGGCCGTCGCCGTCGACCGCTGCGTCGTCCCGCGCTCGGAGTGGGCCACCACGCCCGCCCGCGCCGGCTCCCTGGTGGAGGTGGTGACGGCCGCCGCCGGCGGCTGAGACCTTTTCCGAGGTGGCCCTCTCGGCGCTGGCCCTCTCCACGGTGGCCCTCTACGCGGTGGCATTGTCCGCGGCGGGCGCCCGGTGCCACAATCGCTCGATGCCCAACGAGCCCCGCCCGGGACCGACGGCCTTCGTCCTGGCCGGCGGCGGGACCAAGGGTTCCTTCGAGGTCGGCGTGCTGCAGTACCTGGTCGGGGTGGAGGGGATCGCGCCGGACATCATCACGGCCACCTCGGCCGGCGCCATCGCGGCCACCGTCCTGGCCCAGGCCCGCACCCTCCCCGAGTTCTTGGACCGGGTGAACGAGATCGAGGGCGACGTCCTGGCCTGGACGCAGACCGAGCACGTCTTCGGCAAGCAGGCTTGGCTGGGCGCGCTCGACGGTACGGCGCTCGGCCGCGAGATCCACCAGGAGATCACCGAGGGCACGCGCCCGCCCTTCCCCCTGACCCCCTCGACCGTGTTGGCGGGCAACGAGGTGGTGCCGTCGTGTGACTCGGGTCGCAAGGGACGGCGCCAGGCCCGCCGGGCCCGGCGGAAGCGCCAGCGGCACCTGGCCCGGCTGCTGGCCGGGGCCGGGCTCCGCCTCCCCCGGGTCCGGCGCCAGCTGCGCAGCAGCGGCAGCTCGGTCCTCAACCTGGACCCGCTGGAAGGCGCGCTCCGGCACGGCAGTGAGGACGGGGTCCGGGCCGTCGACCCGGCGCTCGTCGCCCGCCCCGGCCTCAAGCTGCGGCTGGCCGTCACCGCCCTCCGAGCCGGCGTGCTGCGCTACGTCACCGAGGACGGCACCCTGGTGGAGGCCGACGCCCGCACCCCCGCTCCCGGCGAGTCCGCCGGCCCGGTCGATCTGGTCGACGGTGCCATCGCCTCGGCCAGCGTGCCGATGGTCTTTCCGCCCCATCCGATGGCCGACGACGACTACGTCGACGGCGGGGTCATCGAGATCGTGCCGGTCTCGGCCGCCGCCGCGCTGGGGGCCACGCGCATCATCGCCGTGGTGGCGGTTCCGCTCCGGCTCCCCCGCGACGAGCGGGACTACGCGGCGGCCCCCGCCGGCTACATCGGGCTGCGCTCCATGGGGATGATCGGGGTGGCCGAGCGGCAGATCGCCAACCTCGGCACCCACCTGCCCGAGGGGACCACCCTCACGACGGTGGACCCCGTCGTCGACGTGGTCGGGCTGTTCGAGATCGAGCCGGGGCTGCTGCGCATCAACAAGGACTACGGCTGGCTGCGCGCGGCCGACCTCCTGGCCGACGGCGACGCCGCCATGCGGGCGGAGATCGCGGACGGCACGCACGCCATCGTGGAGGCCCGCCGCGAGGCCTGGCGCCTTGAGGAGTCGCTCTGGGCCGCCGGGCGCGTCGTCGACGGCGATGCCGGGACGCTCGCCCTCGTGCGCGAGCACAAGGAGGCGGTCCGGTCCCTCGTTGATCACCGCAAGCAGCTCGGCTTCCCGGTCCCCGACGGCTGCGAGGACTGGTGGACGGGCTACGAGGCGCACACGGCCGAGCGCCCCCATGGCCTGCCCGCCCTGTCGTCCGGGCGCGGCTGAGGCTCAGCGCCGCCGGCAGAGCGCCGCGGGCGACGGCTCGCTCAGACGGTCGGGCCCCCGAGCCAGCCCTTCTTGCGGAAATACCCCACCAAGAACACCACGGCCCCGACCTCGAGGCCGATCGCGAAGACCCAAAAGGCCCACCCCGACATGATGCCGCGCACGAGGACGGCGAAGTTCTGCCCGAAGAAGCCGGTGAGGAAGCTGAGCGGCAGGAAGATGGTGGCGATGATGGTGAGCTGTTTCATCACGACGTTGAGGCGGTTCGACACCGTCGACAGGTGCGTGTCCATGACGCTGCTGAGCAGGTCCCGGTAGTTGTCCACGAGATCGGCCAAACGGATGAGGTGGTCGTAGAGGTCGCGGAAGTAGCGCGACGCCTCGTCGGTCATGCCTGGGACGTCGGTGACGCCGTCGTTGATGCTCGCAATCATGTCCCGCTGGGGCGCCACCAACCGACGCGTCACCATGAGGGCGCGCTTCATGTCGAAGAGCTCGCTGAGTTGGGCCTCTGTAGGTGCCTTGAGGATGTCGTCCTCCAGCGCGTCGATCCGGTCGTCGAAGGCTGAGAGATAGGGGAAGAAGCTGTCCACCAGCGCGCCGATCACGAGATACACGATGACGATCTGGGGGGACGCGACCTCCGAAATGGCGTGGCGCTCGAGCCGCGCATGCACCTGGGCCAGGGCGGGGCAGCCCCCCCGGTGGACGGTGACCACGTAGCGGTCGGTCCAGAAGCAGTGCACCTCGGCGTTCCCCGTGTCCCCGGGATCGGCCCCCCGGGCGACCAGGTACACGAAGCCGTCGTAGTCGTCCATGCGGGGACGCTGGGAGAACTGCTCGGCCGCCTGCACGGCCAACGGATGAAATTTGAAGTGCACCCGCAGGAGCTCCGCGACCTCGCCGTCAGACGTCGTGTCCTCGAGATCGAGCCAGAAGAACCCGGTCCCGGCCAGGGCGGCGAGCACGTTGTCTGTCGTCGCCGGCGTGTCGACGCCGCCTTGGCGCAGGCTCCCTTGCAGCACGGCCACAGTCTCCCCGCACCCGGAGCGGCCCTGGTGGATGGCGTGGGCGCCGGACGCTGTGGCGCCAGAGGCAGTCGCTCAGGCGAAACGGCCCGGATCGAAGGACGTCGGCAGCGGAGCCTCGTCGGCCGGGGGCTCGACGCCGGCCACCGTGTGGGCCAGGCCCCGCGCCGAGATCGGCCCCTGCAGCAGGCCGTTGGCACCATGGCCGGTCGCCACCCAGGCGTTGCCCCAACCCGGCAGCCGTCCCACGATGGCGCGGTCGTCGACCGACGTCGGCCGCAACCCGACCCGGGTCTCGAGGTAGGCGGCGCCGTCCAGCCCCGGTGCCACGGTCAGGCATTCGCGCAGGAGCTCGTGCAACCCGGCCGCCGTGACGTCGACCGAGAAGCCGGCGCCGACCTCGAACGTCCCCCCGCAGGCCACCCGCCCCCCGGGCCAGGGCACGAGATAATGGGTGAGCAGCGGCTGCACGATGGGCCACTCCCCCGTATCAGCTTTGCCCGCCTCCACGCCGACACCCAGATGCACGATCTGTCCCTTGGTCGGCCCGACCGGCAGCCGGACGCCGAGCCACCGGCCGACCTCGTGCGTCCAGGCGCCACCGGCGATCGCGACCGCGCCGCACGCCACGTCGGGTTGCCCCTGCACCTCCACGGCTTCGACGCGCCGCGGCCCCGTGCCGCGCGCCCCTGCGCCGCCCGCCACCACGCCGTGGGCCGCGCCCGCCACGAACACCACGCCCCGGGCCGCCGCCGCCTCCTGCAATGCGGCCGCCAGTCCCCGGCCGTCGACCCGGGCCGAATCCGGTGCGTGCAGCACGCGGTGCACCGGCCCGAGAGGCGGGAAGAGCGAGCTGGCCTCCTCCGGCGTGATCTCGGCCACCTCGCCGGGCGAGCGACGGAGCACCGTCTCGGCGAAGGGGGCGAACCAGGTGTCCTCGGTCTCGCGCAGGCCGATCGACAGCAGGCCGCAACGCCTATAGCCCGACCGGCTCACGTCGACGCCATCGGACTCGATCCGCAGCAACAGGGACGGGTAGTGCTCGCCGGCCTGGAGCAGGAACGGCCATAGGGCCGGATCCGTCTCGGTGCTGGTGAGCGGGGACAGGATGCCCGCACCGGCGTCGGTGGCCCGTCCGGGGTGGCCGGCGTCGACGACCGTCACGCCGGCGCCGAGGCAGGCCAGCTCGTAGGCCAGCGCGAGTCCGACCAGTCCGGCACCGATCACCGCGACGTCGCACCGCTCCGCGCTCATGCCCCGAGTCCAGCAGGTCACTCCCCCGCGTGCCACCGGTGCGGCACACTGAGCGCCGTGCAGGTCGTCCGGACACCCGAGGAACGCTTCGCTGACCTGCCGGGATACCCCTTCGTCCCGCGCCACGCCACGCTGCCCGACGGCCTGCGCCTGCACTACGTCGACGAGGGGCCGCCGGACGGCGAGACGGTGCTCCTCCTCCACGGCCAGCCCACCTGGTCCTACCTCTACCGCACGGTGGTGGCGCGGCTGGCCGAGCAGGGACTGCGGGCCGTGGCCCCCGACCTGATCGGCTTCGGCCGTTCCGACAAGCCGCTCGACCGGGCCACCTATACGGTGCAGGCGCACGTCGACTGGCTGGCGCAGTTCGCCGCCGCTGCCGGCCTGCGCGACGTCACCCTCGTCGTGCAGGACTGGGGCGGGCCGATCGGCCTGGGCCTCCTCGGTGCCGTTCCCGGCCTGGTGCGCCGGGTCGTGGCCGCCAACACGGTCCTGCACACCGCCGACCCCGCGCTGGCCGGCCGCCTGGAATGGGCCTGTCACGCGGGCCCCGACGGCACGGTCACGGTGGAGCAGATGCTGCTCGACTACCAGCGCCTGACCCAGGAGCTCACGCCGTTCCGGCCGAGCCTCTTCGTGCAGGGGGCCACCGAGACCGACGTCCCGGACGCCGTCCTGGCGGCCTACGACGCGCCGTTCCCCGACGAGGCGTTCTGCGCGGGCCCGCGCCAGTTGCCACTGCTGATGGGCCTCACCCCGGCCAGTGCGTGCGCCCGGCTGAACCGGCGCACCATGCGGTTGCTCGCGTCCTTCACCGGCCCGTTCCTCACCGCGTTCTCCGACGGCGATCCCGCCACGCGCGGCTGGGCCGAGGTCCTGCAGGAGTTGGCGCCCGGCGCCGCCGGGCGGGCGCACGTCACCATCGAGCACGCGGGGCACTTCCTCCAGGAGGACAGCGGGCCCCAGTTGGCCGATGTCATCGCGCACTTCGTCGGGGGCACGCCCCCCGGCTGACTACGTGGCCGGCTTCGCCTCCTCGGCGTCGGTCTCCGGCGCGGGAGCGGCCAGCGCGTCGGGCTCGGGCGGGGCGCCCGTGCCCAGCTGCGCCTTCAGGGCCGCCAGCTCGTTGTCCACCTGCGCGTCCTTGCCGACCTGGTCGAGCTCCTTCTGGATGTCGTCGGTGCTGCCGCCCACGTCCTCGAGGACACCGGACTCGAGCAGCTCGTCGAGGGCGCCCGAGCGCGCCTGCATGGTGGCGATCTTGTCCTGGGCCCGCTGCAGCGACGCTCCGGAGTCGTTGAACGACTTCGAGATGCCCGCCGTGCTCTCGTCGACCTCCGAGACGGCCTTGGCCGCCGTGTACTGCGCCTTGAGCGTCTCCTTCTGGGTCCGGAAGTCGTTGACGCGCTTCTGCAGGGCGTCGAGCGTCGTGGTGAGCTTCTTCTCCTCCTCGTCGAGCTGCTGGCGCTGTGGCTCCATCTCGTCGATCTGCTGCTGGGCGGCGGCCTTGCGCGACAGCGCCTCTTTGGCCAGGTCCTCCCGGTTTGCCGCGAGCGCCTGCTTGGCCTGGTCCTGCAGGTGGTCGACGGTGTGCTGGAACTGCTCCTGCTGCAGCTCCAGGCGCTTCTTCGACGCGGCGAGGTCGACCAGTGCGCGTCGGACCTGGGTGATCTGCTCGAGCATCTTCTCGTAGGAGAGGTCGAGCATCTCGTCGGGCTTCTCGGCCGCGTCGAGCGCCTTGTTCGTCTTGGCCTGCACGATGTCGTGTGCCCGTTGGAAGATTCCCATGTTTCCCTCCCTGAGGGGTCGGTCCGTCACCCCACCATAGGTTCGAATGCGCCTGTGCGTGGCCCGCAACGCTGTGACGGCCGGTGCCTCGCACCAGCACCGTGTCCGTGCCCCCGGGACCACCCTCTTCTCATGCGTCGCCCGGTTCAGGAACCGGAGGCCGCCACGATCGGGCCGTTGAGGCGGGTGCCGGACATGTCGCCGTCGTCGGGCGCGTCCCCGAAGCACGAGACCTTGCCGAGCGCGGTCACCACCCAGTAGCCGGCCCCGTCAGAGGTGGCGAAGATGGCGGAGGCCGGATCGAACCCCCCGGCCGAACCGGCCGGCATGCCCCCCAACGATGCGGCGTCGCCGAACGGGAAGACCTGCCCGGCGCCGTCGAGGATCCAGTAGCCGCCACCGTTCGCGGTCGCCGCGGCGGACGTGATGTTCGAGCTCTGCTGTCCCGGCTGGCCGTAGTTGACCGCGTCGCCGAACGTGTAGACCGCCCCGGTGCTCGTCACGACCCAGTACCCGTTCCCGGTGGCATCGGGCACCACCGCCACGGCGGCGCCCCGGCAGCCACCGATGCCCGGGCAGGAGCCCTCGAAGCGCGCGTCCCCGAAGGCGAAGACGCCGCCGTCGGAGGCGACCATGAAATACCCGCCGCCGTCGTGGGAGGGCACCATGCCCACGATGGGCGCGTCCAGGCTGTGGGGCAGGCCCGATCCGGCCGGAGCGAGGCCGCTCCCCGGAATGGATCCGTAGTAGCCGGCATTGCCGAAGGCGAAGATGCCGCCGTCGGAGGCGACCATCCAGTAGCCGCCGCGGTTCGCCGTGGGCGTGATGCCCACGACCGGCCGCTGCAGATGGAGCGAGCCCGTCGAGCCGTAGAACTGCGCGGAGCCGAAGCTGAAGATGCCTCCATCGGAACCCACCAGCCAGTAGCCGTGCTGCGGCGCCGGCGAGGTGGCCGCGGGCGGTTCGGTCGGGGCCGGGGGCGTTGCGGCCGGCGCCAGCACCGTGAGCGTGAAGGCCTGGGTGGCGACCGGTGTCTCGCCGTTGGCGGCCGTGAGGCACACCGTGAAGGTGCCGCCGTCACCGGGCCGGGGCGTGCCGTCGAGGGTGGCCGTCGTGCCGCCGGTGTAGCGCAGCGTGATGCTGGCCGGGAGTGTGGAGGGGGTACAGCCTCCGAAGGCGCTGTCGCTGATCACGCTGACGCCGGGCGTCCCTGTCGTCGTGATGTTGAACACACCGGCCGAGCCGGCCGAAAAGGTCGTCTGGTCGCCGCTCGTGATGGTGGGCGGGGCCGTGGTGCCGCTCCCGGTGTAGGTGAAGTGGTCGGCGGCCGAAACGGCGCTGGTACCGGCAGGCGTCGTGACGGTGATGTTCACCGTCCCAGGGGTCACGGCGGCTGGGATCGTGGTCGTGATCTGGTTGGCGCTGTAGGTCATGGAGCCGATGCTGGCGACCGCTCCGAACGCGACGATCGGCGCCACTTCCCCGCTGGACAGATTCGTGCCGTGGATCGTCACGCTGCCCGACGGGATCTCCGCCCCCGAGGTCGGCGAGACGGACGAGATGGCCGGAGCGTTGGTGGGCGCATAGGTGAACTCGTTCACCTGCGCGGTCCCGGTCGTGGTCGAGGAGCCGGCGGACGTCGAGACCGTGACCACCACCTGGTCCGGCGCGGTGCCGGCGGGATCTGCCGGTGCGTCCGCGCTGAGCTCGCCGTCCCAGTGCACCTGGACGTTGGTCGCGGCGACCCCGCCGAAGAACACCCGGGGCGTCGACGACGTGTTGAAGTAGTTTCCCTCGATCGTCACCGGCGTGCCGGCGCCGGTGCTCGCCGAGGACGCGGGGTTCACCTGCACCACGTCGGGCGCCGCAGGCGTGGACGGGGTGGGCAGTGCGCTCGGCGTGAGACCGTCGATGACGGCGTCGGCCGGATCGACCTCGTTCGCGAAGGCCTGGGTGTACTGACCGGTGCTCGTGTCGGCGTCGCCCATCCGTGGCGTCTGCGTGCCCGTGGTCGTCCATGGCCCGAGGATGTTGTCCCGGTGGCCCCAGCACCCCAGGTCGGTCGGCGATGTGCACTCGAGGTTGGTGCCGCCGTATCCGTCGTCGTACATCCAGGCGAAGTCGGCGCCGAGTGGGGTGTAGTCGAGCGCGAAGTTCGATCCGAACCCGTTGGCGTCGTAGTCGCCGGGCGGCAGGGGGTCTGTATTGGTCTGCGCGCCGGTCAGTGCAACCGTGTTGAGCGCGGGGTCGAGTCCGGTGAACTGCGAGAGACCGCGGTCGCCGCGCTCCTCGTCCGCAATGATGAGCTGCTGGACGGGCACCGAATCGCTTGCGTAGCCGCTTGGCAGGACCATCGGCCCCAAGCCCTCGAGCGACCGCGCGTAGTTGATGTTGTGCAGCACGGAGTCGATGCATGCCGCGCTGGTGTCGTCGACTGGCGTCGGCCTGCAGTGCGGCATGACCTGCTGTGGCACGTTCACGGTGGGATTCCCCCCCGAAGCGCCGGCGGTCGGTGGCGCCGCCGCGCTGACGACCAGCGCGGATCCGAAGCCGGCCGCCACAGCCAGTGCGGCGCGTGCCAACGCACTCGACGCGGCGCGCGCGCCGGGTTGGTGCCGTCTCACGTTCCGTTCGCCCCCTCGTGCCCGGGAATGGATCAGCCGGGGCAACGTAACATCTCGACCTGACGGCTCAGAGGGGGCGAACTCGGAATTGTCCCCGGATTGCGGGCGAAGGAGCGGTGCAACCCCGCTGCACCCCACCGGACGGACCCGACGGCGCGACCCGTGGGACGAGCCGGTCGAAAAGGTGCAGGTGTTGGGAGCCCTCCGATCTCGACGCGGCCCTTCGTCGAACACGCTCCGTTGTCCGTGTGTTGTGCGCGTTGGGTCCGGACGGCTCTAGTTCGGCCCCACCGGCGCTGTCACCATCCGACAGGAGGCTAGGAATTCGGGGAGGGACGTTGCTGTCACAGTGGCATTTGCAGGCCGCCTGCCGCGGGCAAGGGCCCCAAGAATTCGTGCGGGGCCCGAAGGCCGATTACGGGGACATTCGTGAGCTCTGCGAGTCGTGTCCGGTCCGACTGGAATGCCTTGAGTTCGCCCTGGCGGACGAGTCGATCACCGGGCTCTGGGGTGGGACCTCGGATACCGAGCGGAGAATGATCCGTCGGCGTCGCGTGGCCTGAGGGTCTTTCAGCGCGCCACCTTCGGCACCGCGTACTCCGGTCCGATCCGGTTGATGCCGCCGAGCACGGCAGTGATCGCCCGCTCCGCTTCGGACAGCCCGACGAACTCGATGCCGGCTCGGATGTCCCCTTCCAGGGTGAAGGCAGCGTCCTTGATGACGCCCTCCAGCCGGATGTTGACCGCGTCGCCGATCGCAGAGATATCGACGAAAACACGACGATGCACCAACTCCCACGGCTGCGGATGGTGGAACGTGACCCCGAGGCCGTGGACCGAGATGTCGACGACCTCGCAGTCCCGCCACGTTGCGGGCGATTCCCGGTCGATGTGGCAAAAGCCCGCCCACGCCGCCGGTTGGCGCGGCACTCTCCTGCGGTACTCCATGGTTGCCCCTCCCTCTCTCTCCTCCATCCTGGTCGGGCGATGTGTTGCCGGTGTTGCCTTCGTCAGACGCGCCGCCGTCTAGGTGCTGACCAAGACGTCGCTCATCACGCTCAAAACGGCGGTGATTGCCTGCTCGGTCTCTGACAGCCGGATGAACTCGATGCCGACCCTGATGTCCCTGCTCATGGTGATCGCAGTGTTCTTGATCTCACCCTCGAGCCGGACGTTCACGCAGCTCCCCTCGCCGGGGAGATTCACCGAGACGAAGCGACCCGAGAGTTCTGCCGGGTTGGGGTGAACGAACGTGATACCGAGGCCCAGCATGGAGATATCGACGACCCGACAGTCGCGCCATCCGGCAGTGGAGTCCCCCGCCAGTTGGTAGGAGGCGGCCCATCCTGCTGGCTGGCGATGGAGACGGCGGCGATTTTCCATGACGCACCCTCGTTCCGACGCCTAACCGGCGCCTCTCAGCGGATCATTCCAACCCGCTGCGGCGAAAACGGGCCGATTGAACCGGGCTTGCGGGTCCAACGGACGTTGGGGTGGCAGGTTTGTCACGGCGTTGTGTTTGCCACGGCATTGTGCAAATGCTCCGGTGCATGGCGCATTGCTTGGATAGCACCAAGCAACCGATGCGGAGTCGGCCTCGAAGCTCCACCCGAGAGTCGTATTGAAACCGCGGCGACAACATCGATGTCGTGAGCCGACATCGTCCTTCGGTAAGTTCCGCAGACCACCGGATGTCGTCTGCACTGAATGCCTCGCCTCCTCACAGGGCATCGTCAGAGGGCTGTGCCGCACCGCCTCCCCGCCGACCGACCGGACACTTTCGGCGGTCCACCTACAACCGCAGACGCGAGAACGCCGAGTAGGAAAGGCCTCCCCAGACCTGGGATATGGAGCAGGTCTGGAACGGTATGGTCAGAGCCGTGTCGTCGGTCCTTCTGGCCACTGGGATCGCGACCGTCTGGTGGCGGTACATCGTTCTATTCCTGGGCGTCATGGCATCATGGGCCGGCGTCCCGTTCATTGGCGCGGCTGCCGTCGGGGCGGCTGCCGTCGCCGCAAGCCAAGGTGAATTGAACCTCTTGGCGGTCATCGTGGTAGCGACCATCGCCGGAGAGGTGGGCGGACTGATCGGGTACGCCATTGGTTTCCGCTGGGGTCGTCAGTTATTGGAAAGGCCGGGCAAACGCCAGGCGGGCAGACAGAAAATCGTCGATCGGGGTGAGCTGGCCTACGAAAAGTGGGGACGTTTGGCCGTGTTCGTCACGCCGGCGGTGGTTTCTGGCACCGCGAAGATGCAGCACGGCCAGTTCGTCCTGTGGAACTTCGTCGCATCATTCGCCTTCGCTTTGTCGGTGGCACCAACGGCGTACGGAGTTGGCAGAGTGGCAACCGGCCATCATTCGTCCCGCGACCTCCTGATCCTCGTCTTCGGCCTGGCGGTCGGAACTCTGATCGTCGGTTTCTCGCTCCGACACCGGCGCAAAAGGCGGGCATTGAAGCTCTCCGGCGCTGCAAATTGAGCTTCGGCAGTCGCTCACATCCGGCGGTCGGGACAGCTCATGGATCGGCACTGACCGGATCGCCGTCGGGGTTGAGCACGTACCACAGCCCCCGGAATCGTTGAGACCCTGCCCGGTCGCCTCGCCGGGCCGTACGTCCCCGTGCCACAGATAGAGGGGCCACCCGTTGTAGGTCATCGGCCCCTCAATGACTTCCCAATTCTCCTTCGTTCGACCGGTGCCAGACGCCATCGAGCAAAGTGGTTGCACTTTCTCTGCTCAGCAGCCGGGTCGTGTTCCCGTTCAATCATCCTGCAAAGTGGTCATGCGTGCGATGATGGCCGACGTGGAGGAGGTCGAGGTCGTCATCGCCCATAGCGAGCGCGCCACCTTGCGGGTCGGCGATGTGTTCTTGAAGATAGACGCCGATCAGACCCGCACCGACGTCGAGGTCGAGGCGATGGCCATCGCGCCGGTCCGGACCCCGGAGATCCTGTGGCGGAAGCCGCCCGTGCTCGCTCTCGCCGCTCTCCCGGGGACGGCACTCGGCCACCTCGGCGAGCCCTCTCGCGCGTCGTCGGCCGCCTGGGCCGCCGCGGGTGCCGCCGTCCGGACGCTGCACGACTCACCGCTGCCCCCATGGCCCGGCCGGAGCCTCGACGAGCTCGCATCGCACCTCGCCGGCGAGTGCGAGTGGCTCGTCACCAACGCCGTCCTTCCCGCCGACGTGGTGACCCGCAACCGCCGGCTCGCCGAGACTGCGCTCCGGCCCTGGACGCCGGTGTTCATCCACGGCGACCTGCAGGTCGACCACGTCTTTCTCGCTGACGACGAGGTCACCGGCATCGTCGATTGGTCCGAGGCGTCCCAGGGCGACGCGCTGTTTGACCTGGCCACCCTGACGCTCGGACACGAGGAGCACCTTGCCGACGTCGTCGCAGGCTACGGCACGGAAGTCGACCGCGACCTCATCGACGCGTGGTGGTCTTTGCGGTGCCTGTCGAACGTCCGCTGGCTGGCCGAGCACGGCTTCGGCCCGCCCGAGGAGATGCCCGAGGTCGCCGTGCTGCGATCTCGACTGTGACGATGCGCTCCGGCCCGGCTGCGACGAGGATGCCGCCTCTCCGACGTCGCGGTTCTTGTCGCAGCCCTCCCCGGAGGCGCCGTCACGGTCGACCCTCAGGCGGTCAGCACCAACGGGCCATCTTTGGTGACGACGATGGAGTGCTCGAACTGAGCGACGAGACTCCGATCAGACGTCCGTAGCGTCCATCCGTCGGGATCGTCGACCACGTGATCGGAGCTCACCGAGAGGAAGGGCTCAAGAGCAAGGACGAGGCCCTCATGAAGGATCATCCGTTGGCCACCGTCGACGCTCGGGACCGATGGGTCTTCGTGCAATCCCCTTCCGATGCCATGACCGTTCAGGTTCCTGATGACGCAAAAACCCTGACGCCGAGCCCGCTTTTGGACTGCTCTGCCAATGTCACGAAGCCGAGCGCCGGGCTGTGCCGCTTCCATGGCGTCACGTTGAGCCAGCCGGGTCGCTTCCAAGAGTCGAGTTGCCTCAGTCGATACCGCACCGACGGCCATGCTGACGCCAGTGTCGGAGAAATAGCCCTCGAGTTCCGCAGACACGTCAAGGTTCACGAGGTCTCCGCTCCTGAGTTGTCGTTTCAGTGAAGGGATGCCATGTGCCGCTTCGTCGTTGACGCTGATACATGTTGAGCCCGGGAATCGATAGGTCAATCGTGGAGCCGAATGGGCCCCGTGGCGGCGGAACACGTCCCTTCCAATGGCATCGAGCTCGCCGGTCGTGATACCGGGCCTCACGCTTCGGGCCATTTCTTCGCGGGCCTCGACAACCACCTGAGCCGCCCTGATGAGGCCCTCTAGGTCCTCCTGCTTGTCGATCGTCATGACTTGATCGTACGCCGTCCTCGGCTAGAGAGACCGCCCGCGGATCCGGCAGAGAGGATCGTCGTTCGGGGACACTCGCCTCGTCACGGCCGATGAGTCAAACATCGTCCGACACAACGACGATTGCTGCTGCGATCTAGGTCGTATGGAACTTGCAATAGCGCGACGGCGGGAAGTGCATTGCCCTCTCCTGGCAAGCGGGCGCCAGGCAGTCCCCAGTCTTGTGCCACGCCTCCTTGAGGGCGAGCAGCTGGCGACGCATCCACGCCAGGACTTGCGGAGGCCTTATGGACGGTTCCACTGGTTGCGAACCATAGGCAAGGATAAACACAACGAACGCACAACACCGGGCATTTGGGGGGAAGCGAGGTAGGCGAGCCTCGGATCCGGCGTCGCCGTTCGGGTACAGCGGCCGCTCACAAGCTTGGGCAAACCAAACGATCTGACCCGGTCACAGGCTCCGTCCCTTCGCTCAATCTCAAGCCGCCGACCATCGACGTGGGTACGAATGATGAGCTCACCGTCATCAGCTGCTCCCACATCAGTGCGTTACGTCTACGGTCGAGCATCAACTCGACACTCCGGGCAGTGGTGAACTCGCGGTCTCTACCCCAGCCGAGTTCGTTCCCCGTTGAGAGGGAGACGCTCGTCTCATTCCGCCATGGCCAGTTCTGAGCGCCCGTCACGACGAGATTGCTCCGAGTGTGGCGTGGTACCTTTCCACGAAGGTATTCCATCGACAGGAGGTGAGCCCCGTGAATGCAGTGTCCCAAGCGGGTGCTCTCCGCAGTCCGGGATCGAGCGACTGAAGTAGTCGTCCCTCGGAGCGCCCGACACGCACTTTGCGAAAGGCGACTCCTTGAACACGACACCCTTTTCAGCTTCGTTCTCCTCTTGGACCACGGCGTCCGTCCGGCCTAGGTCCGACCACGATCACCCGCAGATGGACGCCACGCGGCTCGGTAGCGCCGGGCGCCAGCGAGCGTTGGTCCTCCACGGTGGTGGATCCGCGGGCAATGCATGGGAGATAGGCGTCGTAGCCGGCCTGTTCGACGTCGGTCTGGACGTGACCGACGCTGATCTGATCATCGGGACGTCGGCTGGAGCGACGGCCGCGGTCCAGATCGCCAGCGCCCCCTCGACCGAACTGCTTGCGGCCATCGTCAACGTTGCGCCGCGGCAGCGGAATCATCCAAACCGCCCCACGGGCGGACACGCTCCCGTCGGACCGGTGGTCGACCACATGGAGAGGACGAGCCGAATCATCGCCGCCGCTGAGGATCCGGCCGACATGCGCCGAAGAATGGGTGCAGCAGCGCTCGAGTTCGACGCGGCCTCAGAGGGCTCCGAGCAAGAGCGGTGGCGCGCCACCGTCGTCGCCCGGCTTCCAAGTCAACGTTGGCCCGAGCAAACGGTGCTCATCACGGCGGTCGATGCCCGTACCGGAGAACCAGTCGTGTTCGACCACCTCAGCGGGGTCGAGCTGGTGGACGCCGTCGCTGCCAGCACGGCCAATGGATTCGGCGTCCCTCCCTACTGCATTGGCGACAACCGATATATCGACGGCGGCTACCGACGGAACGAGAACGCCGACCTGGCAGCCGGATACGAGCGGGTGCTCGTCCTGTCGCCGTTCGGTGGCAGGTCACGGCATCCCTTGGAGTGGGGCATGCAGCTCGCCGCTCAGGTCGACGAGCTGCGCGCCAACGGAAGCGTCGTCGAGACGATCTTCCCGGATGCCATCTCTCTCTATGCGTTCGGTTCCAACATGATGGATCCGTCGACGCGCCCGCCCGCCGCCCAAGCTGGTTACAACCAAGGCAGGGCTCTTGGAGACCTGCTCACCGAGTTCTGGCGCTGAGGACGACGTGACCGAGCGCTTGCAGACGATGCTGCCAACGAGAAGATCCGCCTGCGAGGTGACGTCGGTGCGCTCCACCCTTGGACCGGGAGCTTCCTGGCTGTTCAGGTCGCTCACATAATCGGCGCACCGGGGCCTCCGGAACGAAGGATTGGAGGCGCCCTCAAAGTGTCACGATGTGGACGGGCGCGTTGACCGGCCGGCCAACGATCGAGCCAGAGCTGACTGCGTTCCCATGAGCGGACACCCGTTCTGGGCGCCCACCAGCCAGTAGCCCGAGCCGTTGCTCGCTCCCCGAAGGGCGATTAACGACGCGCGTGGCGTGGCCGCACTCCGGCGACGACCAGCGCAGCTACAAGTCCAATGACCGTCAATAGCGCCAGCACCAAGCCGGCCGTGAACAGCGGTGGCCAATAAGTCAACTCAATCACGTGATGGCCAGCTGGAATGGTCGCCTCGAGCATCAGGCCAGCGAATTTGTGCAGGGCCAGCGGTTTACCGTCGATGCTGGCCTTCCAGCCCGGTACGTTGGCCTCACGAAGCCGCAGCACCTGGGCGCTCGAGGAGTCCATGGACACGCGCAACTGGTTCGGGGCAGGACGGGTCGAAGGCACGGGCTTCCCCGGGACGAACTTGTCGGGTGGGCCGCCCGCCTGCAGAGGCACCATGGTCGCGGTGCTGGCTCCAGGTATGCGAAAGAGGTCCTCGTCACCCACGCTCTTGACGAAAACGCTCCCAGTGGGACCCGGTTGATCATGGACCTCGAGCACGTACGAAACGCCGTAGAGACGCGCCACCTGAGAAGTGGTGACGTTCGGGCAGAACCAGTTGGAGTACTTCAGTTGGTGACTACCGGTGGCCGCCCACCAAGAGGTGAAGTACGACGACGGGGCCGCCGGGTCGTAGATGGAAAGCTCGCGAATTCCTGGCAAGATGTTGTCGTTCGCAACGATGCCGATCAAGTCCCACGAATAGGCGCTGCACCCGCCACTGCCCACGCCCACGAGCGCTGACCCGACCGTCTGTTGTAATGCGGTCTCCGCCGCCGTCGGCGCAGGGAACGAAGCGTTCGAGGGCCACAGCGGTGCCCCGGCGGCGATCAGGAACACCGACTCGACAACCAGCAGCGCCATTCCCGTCCACTGCGCGATGCCACCGAGTGGCCACGGACGTTCCGCCGCTCCCGCTGCGGCCGGTCGCCGGCCATAGCGGAGGATGATGCCGACCGCCGCCAGCCCGATGACCGTACACAAGACGGGACCGACGAAGCTGTGTGCACGGATGGAGGCTTCGGCCGAGCTGAGCTGCCCCCCACTGAGGGGATTGCGCCGGTGGCTGCCCAGCGCCCACAAACCCAGCAGGAGGGCAAGGACAACACCGAAGCCGACGCCGGCCCACTTGAGGTACCTCCGGTCGGTGTTGCGCGAGATCAGGATGTTGAGCCCGATGCCCGCCAACATGGCCAGCGCGAAGGACATTGGCATCAGGGCGTAGCTCCCGGATGCCAATGCGACGAGATGGATGGGGACGATGCCGAGCCCGAAGAATGCGGCGAATGCCATGGCGGCGGCCACGGCAGTGAAGGCGGCCGCCATGGGCTTGCGGATGTGCACGACCATTACCGCCCCGGCCAGCACCAGCGCTACCACGCCGAGATAGGCGGCTGACTCGCTGTAAAGGGCGCTCGCCGAACCCGGCGGGAACCAGTGGCTGCCGGCGATCGGTAGCCCGTAGTAACCCTGCATCAACAAGTTTGGCAACGAGAAGAGCGACACCCCACCACCGGAGTCCGAGGTTGCGGATCGGGCGCTGGCTCCGATGATTTGGAGTCCGGGCAAGATCAGCGGTGCCGAGAGGAATGCGCCCGCGACAGCGGCCATAACCAGATCGAGGGTTGGGCGGAGGATCGGACCAGAGCCGCCCAGCCAGCTGGTACGCATGGCCAGGAGGACGACGAGGAACACGATCAGGCCCGTCCCAAGCAGGAACAGCGCCTGGGGGTGGCCGGAATAGACGGCGCATGCGATGAAGACGGACAGCAGAACGATGTAGCGGACTCGGTGCGATGCTCGAGTCAGGAGGATCGCCGCGGCGAAGATCCAGCCGGACCACGCCATCACCGTCACCATCGGGTAGCCGAGCCACGCCACCATGGGTCCGCTCAGCTCGAAGATCGTCGCGGCGAACGCGGAGGCGATCACACCGAGGTGGAGGACCCTGCCCAGCACGTAGGCGCCGCTGCCAGCGATGAGGATGGTCGTCACGACGACGACGGTGAATGCCCACTGGAGCGGGAACACATAGGCGATCAGGGACGGAACGCTGAAAACGGCAGACTGCCAATTGAAAGCCAGCGGAACGCCCACCCCGTTGTAGGGATTCCACAACGGGACGTGGCCGGAGTGCACCTGGAGCCAGGCCAAGTGCGTCCAGGGGATCATCGCGGTGATCTGGTCGCTGAATGCCGTGTTGTGCGCTATCACGCCGCGTTGCGCGGTGAGGCCCAGTGTCGAAAGTGTGTCAAATGGACCGAGGTACCCTCCTCGGGCGAACGCTGGCGTGAGCATCAGCATCGCTGCCGCCATCACCCAACCGAGGCCCAACACATCCGGCAGACACCGGAACAACGGTGCTGCGTGCTCGGTCGTCGCCACAGCGTCTGACGCGGTCGCTTTCGCCTTAAGGGTCAACACCGTCGGCATGGCGGAGGATTCTGCTACAGGCGTGGTGAGCGACTCAACCCGTGATCTCTGCGGTCAGGAACAACGAGGACCCCGCAGTCCAGCGTCTGCGCAGGGCAAGGGACGCTGTACCGAGACCGTACAGGACATCGTTGACCGGGCTGGCAACGGCTCGTAGGCAATGTGATGTCCCCGAGGCGCTAATCGTTGGAACTCGACGAGAAACGCTCCCGAGTGCGCTCCGATATCGAGGCAATTGGAATCACAACGGACGGTGCGCCTTATCAGCTTGCGCAGTTGGGCGTCGTCCGCTGGTTCCGCTGGGTGGCCGTCATTGGCCGACGCGCCGGAAGTCGCACACCGCAAAACATAACCGAAGGAACTACTAGGTTTAATTCGACAAAGGCCACATGGATGCCACATACGCCTACTACCTGAAAGGGGTACTGCGGCACGCGCTTCGGATACCTATCTAGCCCCCGCCCTCACCGCCTCCCTGCCCTCTGTTTCCGGGTGGTGCCCGGCGGGAATTACCTAACTCCCCGCCGCACCTGCTCTCTGTTCCCGGTTGACGCCCTCGCCATCTCGCAGAGCTCCTCTCGGACCTCGGCTGCGACGGCTGAGATCACGCGGTCGGAGTACGCGCCGTGCCTGAGGTTCCTCATGTACTCCAGCGGTCTGGGCCACGAAGTCGTCGAATCCAATCCGACTCATGAAGTTGCATAGGGAGGGCGACGATTCTGGCGGCGCGAATCGAATCACTTGGTTTTGGGCGGCTGCGTGCATGACAGCCGCAGCCATTCCAACGACCCCATAGAGATCGACGTGGTTGACGCGCTGGAGGTCGATGCAAAGGCTGTTGTGGCCGCGACTGCTCAGAGATTCGTCGAAGTCAAGGTCATCCGATCCCCGTATCTCCAACCCGCCACCCCTGCCCGTTGACAAATGGTTGACAAGCGGGCCTCTCGACGCCTTTGGCTCGGCGCCTGTCTGCCTCTGACCTGCGCTTTCGAGTCGGGCTGCCGGGATTTGAACCCGGGACCTCTTGACCCCCAGTCAAGCGCGCTAACCAAGCTGCGCCACAGCCCGTGTGTCGCTCCTGCACTTCGAAGCGAGGTGCACCCCGGCCGTTCGCCGATGCGACGTCGGGACGGGAAACGACCAGGCGATGGTAGTCCACCCCCATCCCGAGCAGTCCGACGTCCGGATTTCCCCTGGTCCCGGCCGTTGCCACAAGGAATTGTGCTTAAGCGCCACGACGGCTCTTCCGATTGCACTTCCGTGGCAACTACCGCGCGGGAAACGCAGCTCGACCTGCTGCAATACGTCGTCGAGACCCAACGTTTGGTCAACGTCCTTCCCGCGGCGGCCACGGACCGGGCCATCAGCGTCGTGCTCGACCGGGTGCAGACGGTGACCAACGCCGACGGGGCCGCCATCGAAGCGGCCGAGGGCAACGTCATGGTGCACCGGGCCGTCAGCGGCCTGCGCACCGATCCCGCGGGATCGCGGACCGCCGCAGAAGGCAGCCTTTCCGGGCTGGCCGTACGCGTCGGCGTGCCCCTCCTGTGCCGGGACACCGAGGTCGACCCGCGGATGGACGCCGACGCCTGCCGCCGGGCCGGGGTGCGGTCCATCGCCGTCGCGCCGATGTTCCGTGCCGGCGAGGCCCTGGGCGTGCTGCGGGTCATGTCCAGCGAGGCGGAGCACTTCGACGACGCCGACCTGGCCGTGCTCGAGTTGATGGCCAACCTCCTCGCCTCGGGACTGGCCGGGACCTCGAAGCTCGAGCGGGAGGCCGAGCGCGCCCTGCGCGACCCGCTGACCGGGCTCGCCAATCGCTTCATCTTCATGGACCGGTTGGCCCATCACGGCTACGAGGCCCGCCGTTACGGCAGGCCCTACGGGGTCTTCCTCATCGGCTTGAACCGGTTCTCCATCGTCAACACGTCCCTCGGCCAGGAATGGGGCGACGCCGTGCTGCGGTCCGTCGCCCAGGGTCTCAACAACACGGTGCGGGGCGGTGACACCCTGGCCCGCCTCGAGGGCGATCAATTCGTGGTCCTGTGTGGCAACGCCGAGCGTTCCATCGTCGAAGAGCGGCTCAAGGGGCGCATCGAGGGCGTTGTCGCCGACGTCGACAAGGAGCTCGGACTGGACGGCTACACCCTGGCGGCCAGCATCGGTGTGGCCTGGAGCGTCGGGACCGATGTGTCGGCGGAGGAGCTCCTCACCGAGGCCCGGGCCTCCCTGGTACGCGCCAAAGCCCAGTCGTAGAGCGGCGGGATCCAGGGCCTCGCCCGGGCGGCCCTCCCGGTGCGGAGCGATGTCCATGTGGTCCAATGGCGGAATGACGCCCGACATCGCCCACGACCAACGACTCGACCCTCGCCTGCGACGGCTCCTCGAGCTCGTTCCGTCCACCGGCCTCGGCGACGTCGCCGATCGTGAGGAGTTGCTGGCGGAGGCGAACGCCCCGGAGGCGGTGGCGGCGCGCGAGGCCTTTCGGGCCTTCCAGGACCTGTGCGACACTGAAGAGGCGGCTCCCTCGGCCGGCCTCAGCGTGACCACGGCGCAGTTCACGTCGGATCCGGACGGCAACACCGTCAACCTGCAGGTCATCCGACCCGACTCCGACGCTCCCCTGGCGGGCGTCTATTACATCCACGGGGTCGGCATGGCCATGATGTCCTGCTTCGACGGAATGTACCGCGGCTGGGGCAAACACATCGCCGCCAATGGCGTCGTGGTCGTCATGGTGGACTTCCGCAACTGCGTCTCGGCCTCGTCGGCGCCCGAGGTCGCCCCGTTCCCGGCCGGCCTGAATGACTGCGTGTCCGGCTTGCGCTGGGTGGCGGCGCACGCCGCTGACTTCGGGATCGACCCGGCGCAGATCGTCGTCGCGGGCGAGAGCGGCGGGGGCAATCTCACCTTGGCCACGGGGCTCGCGCTCAAGGGCCAAGGTGCGCTGGGCCTGATCAAGGGCCTCTACGCGCTGTGTCCCTACATTGCCGGCCAATGGCCGGCACCCGGCTGCCCCTCGTCCGTGGAGAACGAGGGCATCCTGCTCAACCTGCACAACAACCGCGGCGCGGTGGGCTACGGGATCGATGCCTTCAACGAGCGCAACCCGCTGGCGTGGCCGGCGTTCGCCGGCGTGGACGACGTCACCGGCTTCCCCCCTACGGTGATCAACGTCAACGAGTGCGACCCGCTGCGCGACGAGGGGATCAACTTCTACCGCCTTCTCCTGGCCGCCGGCGTGCCGGCTCGCTGCCGCCAGATGATGGGCACCATGCACGGGACGGAGATCTTCTCCATCGCCTGCCCCGATGTCACCGCCGACACCGCCCGGGACATCGCCGGGTTCGCCCGCGCCTAGCGCGGAGCGCCGTCAGTCCACCCGGCGCAGCGACGCCCGATACCGCTTCGCATTGTTGACGTACTCGGTGGACGAAACCCGGATCATCGGGACGTCCGACCGGTTCTGCAGGATCTTGGCCGGGACCCCGAGCGCCAGCGCGCCGGGCGGCACGACCATGTGGTTGGGCACGACGGCGTTGGCGCCGACCGTCGCCCCGGTGCCGATGACCGCCCAGTGGAGGACGACGCTCCCGGAGCCGGCCAGGGCTTCATCCTCGAGCGTGCACCCCTCTAGGTGGGTCAGGTGACCGACGACGCAGCCGTCGCCGATGGCGGTGGGGAAGCCGGGCCCCGCGTGCACGACCGTGCCGTCCTGAATGGAGGTGCGCGCTCCCACGGTGATGGTGCCGTAGTCGCCGCGCAGGACCGCTCCGGGCCAGACGCTCGACTCGGCGCCGATCGTGACGTCGCCGATCACGACTGCGTCGGGGTGGACGTACGCGTCGACGTCGATGCGCGGCGCGACCCCCTCGATCTCGTAGATGGGCATGGCCGGGGACGCTACACGTGGCCGGCGATCCAGGTCACGCCCTGGTAGCCGCGGTACCCGAGGTAGATCACGCTGGCAACCAGCATCGCCTTGAAGTACCAGGGGATCGGTGGACGTTCCTGCTCGGCCAGGATCGTGCCGCAGGTCGGGCACTCACCCTGTTCACCCAGATCCTCGTCTTCGACGAGCGCGTCGCACTCCTCGCACCACGCCATCAGGACCGGCCGCTCCTCACTTCCCCCCGATTCGCACGCGCAGCTTCATCGGCGTCGCGCCGAGGTCGAACTTCTCCCGGATACCGCGCTCGATGTACCGCAGGTACGTCTGGGGTAGCCGGCCGTTGGTGAACAGCGTGAAGGTCGGGGGATCTATCGCACCCTGGACGATGTAGCGGATCTTGTAGCGGGGGGCGGCCTGACGGAGCTGCAGCTCCTGCACGGTGCGGTTCAGGGCCCCGGTCGGCACGCGCTGGTGGTAGGCGGTGACACAGTCCCGCAGCGCGGGAAGGATGCGATGGACCCCCTTGCCCGACAGGGCGGACAGCTTCAGCACGGGCGCCGCACCGAGGAAGGCCAGGCGGTCCCCGACGCCGGCCAGCACGTCGTCGCGATCGTCGACCGCCACCAGGTCCCACTTGTTCAGCACCACGATGGCCGGGCAGCCCGAGACGCCGATGCGTTCCGCCAGCCGCTGGTCCTGATGCGAGGCCCCGATGGTGGCGTCGATGACGAGGACGGCCACGTCGGCCCGCTCCAGGGCGCGCAGCGCGCGCATGGTCGAGTGCTGCTCGGTGCCGCGGTCCGTCTTGGACGGCCGGCGCAGCCCGGCCGTGTCGATGAATCGCACCGGCCCGTCCGGCGTCTCGACCACCGTGTCGATGGCGTCGCGGGTCGTGCCCGGCAGGTCGTGCACGATGGCGCGCTCCTCGCCGAGGAGCTTGTTGAAGAGTGTCGACTTGCCCACGTTGGGCCGCCCGATGATGGCGACGCTCGGCGTGCCGGGGTCACGGTCTCCCCTGGCCCCACCGTCGCCGTCGGCTTCGAGCGCGCCGCGCTCGGTTCCCTCAGGGAGCGGGACGGGCAGCAGCGCCACCACCTCGTCGAGGAGGTCCCCCGTGCCGCGTCCGTGCAGGGAGCTCACGGGGTACGGATCACCCAGGCCGAGGGAGACGAACTCCCAGATGGCCGAGTCACGACTGGCCCCGTCGACTTTGTTCACCACGAGTCGCACCGGTGGTCCGGCTCTTCGGATCACCTTGGCCGCCGCCATGTCCTCGTCGGTCACGCCCGTCGTCACGTCGACGACCATGAGGATGACGTCGGCCTCGGCCAGGGCGCGCTCCGCCTGGTCGCTCACCTTCGCTTCGAGAGCGTCACCCGCGGCGAGCCAACCACCGGTGTCCATGATGGAGAAGGGCACGCCGGACCACTCGGCCGAGAGCTCCTTACGATCGCGGGTCACCCCCTTCTCTTCCTCGACCACCGCCGCCCGCGTGCCGACGATGCGGTTCACCAACGACGACTTGCCCACGTTGGGGCGGCCGGCCACGACGACCATGGGGCTCATGGCGCGCACCCGGGCCGGAAGGACGTACCGTCGAGCGCCCGCCGCAGCGATGCCCCCTCCGTCGGCACGACTTCGACCGGTCGCGGCAGGTCCGCCAGCGTCAACCCGTCGAGGAAGCGCCCCTCGTTGAGGCAGGCGTCGGGCAGCAGGCAGCGGGAATCGGCGGGCAGCCCATCCAGGGCGCGGGACAGGTCCTCCCCGGTGAGCAGCCCGGCCACCCCGATGTTGCCGCCGAAGAATTGGTTGTCGACCGCGTGCACGGCGACGTCGTGGCGCGGGTGGGACGCCACCAGCGGTGCGAGCACGCGGGCGCCGTAGGTGCCGGTGAGGATGACGACGGGACGGCAGTCGGTCCCCGCCGCGGCGGTGGGGAGCCGCGGCGCCCGGTAGCCCTCCGCCGGAGCGGCGTCGACCGAGGCGAAGAACCCGTGGCGGACGCCACCGGGGCCGCCTGCGGCGGGGCGGGCGAAGGCCTCGGTGAAGGCTCGCGCCATGCCGATGCCGTTCTCGTGCTGGGGGTAGCCGTCATAGCTCCGTGCGGAGGGCAGAGCTCTGTCGGCGAGCAGGTAGTACTCGTCGGCGGCGTAGACCATGCGGTGCCCCAGCGCCTTCTTGTACAGCCGTTGCCACTCGCCGATGGTGTCGAGAACCTGCATCGCCTCGGCCGGCGTGTGCGGGCGCATCTCGGCCTCCTTGGAGTAGCGGCTGAGCCCGAGTGGGACCGCCCCGACGCTGGACAGCCCCGGGTAGTGGTCGAGGATCCCGGCCAGCGTGTCCTCGAGCGCCGGGCCGTCGTTGACACCGGGGCACACCACGATCTGGCCGTGCACCTCAATGCCGCCGTCGAGGAGCACCTGCAGCCAGCGCAGGCTGGTGGCGCCCTTCGGGTTGCGGAGCATGTGCGCCCGCAGGTCCGGGTCGGTCGTGTGGATGGACACGAACAGCGGGCCGAGGCGCTCGGTGAGGATGCGTTCGGCGTCGAGCTCGGTGAAGCGCGTCAACGTGGTGAAGTTCCCGTACAGGAACGACAGCCGGTAGTCGTCGTCCTTGAGGTAGAGGCTGCGCCGCATGCCCTTGGGCAGCTGGTAGATGAAGCAGAAGGCGCAGTGGTTGTCGCAGGTGCGGATCCGGTCGAAGACGGCCGAGGAGACCTCCACACCGAGCGGCTCCCCCGCATCCTTGTCGACGCGCACGACCCGGGGCAGCGGCGCGCCGGCGCGGCGCACGAGGACGCTGAGGCCACCCGGGTCGCTGAGGCGTTGGAAATCGATGACGTCGCGCGGCTCCTGCCCGTCGATGCTGAGGAGCTCGTCACCCACGGCCAGACCGGCGCGGGCTGCCGGCGACGCCTCGGCGACCGAAGTCACCGTGGGAGCTGACATGACCCACAGGTTACTGCCGATAACCTGGACTTTGTGCCCGGAGTGGACCGTGTCATGCTCGCCGAGCCACGGGGGTTCTGCGCGGGCGTCGAGAAGGCGATCAAAGCCCTGGCCTGGATGGTGCGGGTCTTCGAGCCGCCGGTTTACTGCTATCACGAGATCGTCCACAACCGCCATGTCGTCGAGCGCTTCCGTGACCAGGGCGTCATCTTCGTCGACGACGTGGCCGATGTGCCGGCGGGCGCGCCTCTCATGCTCAGCGCCCACGGCTCGGCGCCCGAGGTCGTGGAGGCGGCCCGCGCCCGCGGCGGAGCTGTCGTCGATGCCGTCTGCCCTCTCGTGACCAAGGTGCATCACGAGCTCAAGGTGCGGAGCCGCAAGGGCTTCACCGTCCTTTACGTCGGCCACGCCGGGCACGAAGAGGCGGTGGGGACCATGGCCGTGGCGCCGCAGGCGGTGCGGCTCCTCGAGCGCGAAGAGGACCTCGAGGCCCTCGGAGAGCTGGAGGGCGAGGGCACGCCCGTCGCCCTCCTGGCCCAGACGACGCTGAGCCACGACGAGTGGCGGGGGTTGATGGAAGCGGCCCGGCGGCGCTTTCCGGACCTCTGGATGCCCAACCGCAGCGACCTCTGCTTCGCCACGACCAACCGCCAGGCCGCGCTGAAGGCGATCGCCTCGCAGTCCGATGCCGTCGTGGTCATCGGCTCGGCCAACTCCTCCAACACCGTGGCGCTCGAGCACGTCGCCCGGGCGGGCGGGTGTCCCAGGGTGCTGCGCATCAACGAGGCCGACGAGCTGCCCGGCGATCTCACCGGCACGGTGGGGGTGACGGCGGGAGCCTCCGCCCCGGAGGCCTTGGTCGAGGAGGTCATCGCCCGCCTCGACCCCGCCCAGGGCGTGACCGAGGTGACGGTCACCACCGAGGACGAGTACTTCCCGCCCCCGCCCGAGCTCCGGGAGCTGCTGCGGGTGGTGGGGTCCATGCTGGCCTTCTTCGCCGGCAACGCCCGTCCGGCCCGTTCCGACCCCGCCGCCGATGACCGGTCGGTCTCCGCGGCCGCTGTGCTGGACCTACTGGCCTCCTAGGCCCCCGGGCGCGATGATTGACCCATGACGTTCACCCGAATGGACGAGTCGACGGCCGAGCAGTGGCAGCACATCATCGTCGAGTCGATGGAACACCAGCCCCGCGTGGCCGACCGCGTGCTGGCCATGCTGGCCTCGCTCGAGGAGATCACAGACGGCTTCGAGGTCGACCAGCTGGTCCACTCGCTGCAGACGGCGACACGCGCCGAGGAAGCGGGGGCGTCCGACGAGGTCGTGGTGGCGTCCCTCTGCCACGACATCGGCAAGGCCGTGTCGGTCATGAACCACCCCCGCATCGCAGCGGAGATCCTGCGCCCGTACGTGGGTGAGGACACCTACCGGATGATCGAGGCCCACCAGGACTTCCAGGGCCGGCACTACTACGAGTACCTGGGCCAGGACCCTGACGCCCGGGACAAGTACCAGGGCGCGCCCTGGTACGGGCTGGCCGAGCAGTTCGCCGACGAGTGGGACCAGGTCAGCTTCGACCCCGACTACCCGACCAAGCCGCTGTCCCACTTCGAGCCCCTGGTGCGCCAGGTCTTCGCCACGCCGCGGACATTTTGAGCCCTTCCCGCGGCGCCACCTCTGGCGCCGCCGTGCACACCGACCCCGACCGCGCGCGCCGCATCATCGAGCAGTCTCGCCGGGACTTCGACGCGCGGTACCCCGATGTGAAGCTCTCCCCCGTCGTGGGCCTCATCTGCGCCTACGAGGAAGAGGACAACATCGGGGCCGTCCTGGCCGCCATGCCCACGGAGGCCTGCGGCCTGGCCGTGACCACGCTCGTGGTGGTCGACGGCGGCGACGACAGGACGGACCAGGTGGCCATGGCCTCCGGCGCGGTCACGTTCGTGCTGCGCGAGAACCTCGGGCACGGCTACGCGCTCCGCGTCGGCTACGCGCTCAGCATCGAGCTCGGTGCGCAGTTCGTGGTCACGCTGGACGCCGACGGACAGAACGACCCCGCGGAGATCCCGCTCATGCTCCAACCACTCGTCGACGACACGTCGGACTTCGTCGTCGCCTCCCGCGTCCTCGGCCGCGACACGACCACGGACCGGTTCCGCAAGGCCGGTGTCCGTGTTTTCTCGTGGACCATGAGCCTCATGGGCCACACGAAGCTGACCGACACGTCGAACGGCTACCGCGCCCTGCGGGTCAGCATGCTCGACGACGTGGCCTACCGGCTGGTCCAGCCGCAGTACCAGACGGCCGAGCTCCTCATCATCGCCATGAAGCGGGGCTGGCGCGTCAGCGAGCAGCCGACCCTGTGGCTGCCGCGCGCCTCGGGGACGACCAAGAAGGGCAAGAACTGGCTCTTCGGCCTCCGCTACGGGCGGGTCGTGCTGGAAACCTGGTGGAAGGTGCGCAACGAACCGCACCACCAGGAGCTCGACCGGCGTCAGTAGCGGCCGGTCTTGTCCCTCGCCTCGTCGTAGACGGCCTGCAGCTCGGACACCAGCGCGGCGGTGGCGGCGCGCACCGCGGACCGCGAGACCCGGCCGCCCTCGGTACGCGGCGGCGCCGGGATGGCGGGGCCGATCACCACCTGAATCTTGTACGGCTTGGGGACCGCGCTGCCCTTGGGCATCGCCAGGTCGGACCCCCCGATGCCGATGGGCACGATGGGCGCGCCAGTGCGGGCCGACAGGAAGGCCGCCCCCTCCATCAGGTCCACCACCGCGGCGCCCTCCCGCCTTGTGCCCTCGGGGAAGAGCACCAGGAGCTCGCCGCGGTTGAGGACCTCCTCGGCGCGCTGGAGCGCCTCGCGGTCGGCCGATTCACGGTGGACGGGAAACGCCCCGACGGTGAGCAGCAGCTTCCCCAGCCATTTGTTGTTCCACATCTCGTCCTTGGTCATGAAGAACAGCTTGCGCTCGGTGCAGAAGGCGGCGAAACCGAAGTCGGCGAAGGAGCGGTGCACCGGGGCCAAAATGGCGGGCCCCGTCGTGGGGATGTGCTCCCGCCCGACCACCTTGGGCCGGAACCAGGCCCACAGCAAGGAGGCGAACGCCATGCGCTCGAGCCGGTACAGCACCGTGCGGCGGGGGTCGATCTCGAACGGCTGGTGCCGGCCCGGCGCCTCGGCGCTCGCGCCGTCACCCTGGCCCGTCCCCTCCGGCGAGGAACCCGCGGTGTTCACAGCCACGACAGCACCTCCTCGACCACATCCTGCACGGTGCGGCCGGTGGTATCGAGCCGGTGGGCATCGGCGGCCTCGCGGAGCGGCGACGCATCCCGGGTGGAGTCGATGCGGTCGCGCCGCGCCACCCCCTCCGGGGCCTCGTCGTTGCGGCGGCGGGCCCGCTCTTCGGGCGAAGCGGTCAGGTAGACCTTGAGATCGGCCCCGGGGAACACGACCGATCCGATGTCTCGTCCCTCCACGACCCCCCCGCCGTGCACGCCGACCCAGGCCCGCTGGCGCTCCACGAGGTGTCGCCGCACGTCGGCGTTGGCGGCCACGACCGAGACGGCCCGGCCCACCTCCGGCGAGCGGATGCGACCGGTCACGTCGCGCCCGTCGATGCTGACGCGCTCCCCCAGCTCTATCGTCGACGCCCCGGCGAGCGCGGCAACCGCGTCGTGGTCGTCCGGCGGCGTCCCGAGCTCCAGGGCCAGTGCGGCGACCGCGCGGTACATGGCGCCGGTGTCGAGACGGTCGACGCCCAGGGCTTCGGCCACCGCCATGGAGACCGTCGACTTGCCGGCGCCGGCGGGGCCGTCGATGGCGACGAGCAGGGCCCGGGGCGCCCCCGGTCCGGCGGCCAGCCGCTCCAGGTCCTCGGCAAACGTCGGGTAGCTGGTCTCGACGGCGCCGAAGTCGGTGATGAGACTGCGCTCTCCGGGACGAGCGGCCAGGGCGGCCACGGCGGCCGCCATCGCCATCCGGTGATCGCCGAGGCTGTCGAAGCGAGCGCCCCGGAGCGGCCCGCCCACGCCGGTGACGGCCAGCGTGTCCCCGTCGATGGTGGCGCGGGCGCCGAAGGCCTCGACCATTGCGGCCACCGCGACGAGGCGGTCCACCTCCTTCACGCGGAGCTCGCCGACGTCGGAGAAGACTGTCGTGCCCTGCGCCACCGCGGCGGCGACGGCCAGGGCCGGGACCTCGTCGAGGGAGGGGATCTCGCCGGCGTGCACGGCCGTTCCCGTCAAGGGGCCGGCCTGCGCCCGTATCGTCGTGGTGCCGGGGTCGCCGGCGCGCAGGGAGACGGACGCGCCCATGCGCTGCAGGACGCTCACATAGCCGAGCCGGGCCGGCCCGTCGTAGACCCGCGCCACGTCGACCGCGCTACCCGGCACGACGCACCCGGCTACGGCGAAGAAGGCCGAGGCGGAGGGGTCGCCGGGCACGGTGCGGTCCACCGGCTTGAGGGAGGAGGCGCGCACGCGCACGATGCGCCCCTCGCCCCAGGGCTCCACCGTCAGGTCGGCGCCCGCTTCGGCCAGCATCTCCTCGGTGTGGGCGCGGGTGGTGACCGCCTCGCGCACGATCGTCGTCCCCTGGGCCGACAGCCCGGCGAGGATGATGGCGGACTTCACCTGCGCGCTGGCCACCTTGGCCGTCCAGTCGATCCCGTGCAGGGCACCGCCCCGGACCCGCAGCGGCGGCTGGCAGCGCGCGCCGAGGCCGGTCACCGTCGCCCCCATGAGCCCGAGGGGCTCGGCGACGCGGTCCATGGGCCGGGTCGAGAGCGACGCGTCGCCGGTCAGCTCGGTGTCCCAGTCGAACCCCGCCACCAGGCCCGTCAAGAGCCGCATGGAGGTCCCCGAGTTCCCGCACTCGAGCGGTGCCCCGGGCCGGTGCAGGCGCCCGCGTCCCCCGTGGACCACGACGGTCCCGTCGTCGTGGCGCTCCACGCCGGCCCCCATGGCCTCCACCGCGGCCAGGGAGGCGGCCACGTCGGCCCCGTCGGAGAGCCCGTGGATGACCGAGGTGCCCTCGGCCAGGGCGCCGAGCAGGACGGCCCGATGCGAGATCGACTTCTCGCCGGGCGTCTGCACGGTGCCCCGGCACGTGACGCCGCCGTCGACGACGAGGATGCGCGGCGCGGTCACGACAATTGCTCGGCTCGTCCGGGGTAGCCGGCCGCCTCGACGGCGACCCGCAGGGTCTCGGCGTCGGCGCTGTCGACGATCAGGATCAGGACGCCCCGCGGGCCTTCGGCGGAGTGCGCGATCTCGATGTCGTAGATGCCGATCCCCGCACCGGCCGCCAGGGAGGTGATCTCGGCCAGGACGCCGTCCCTGTCGGGCACGGGGATGCGCAACTCGGCCAGATGCTCGGGCCGCACGGCACGCGCCGGCAACGTGCGCCGGGCCGCGCTCGCCTTCTGGAGCGAGTCGAGGATGGCCGTCCGGTCCTGGGCGGCGACGCGGTCACGCATGGCGGAGAGGTCTGTCACCAGCGCGTCGAGCGCGGCCACAATCGCCGGAGCGTTCTCGGCGCAGATGTCGGGCCAGATGCCCGGATGCCCGGCGGCCACGCGTGTCATGTCGCGGAAGCCGCCGGCGGCCAGCCGCAGCAACGTGCCGTCGTGCTCGGCCCCGGCGGTGGCCGCGTTCATCAGCGTGGCCGCCACGAGATGCGGCACGTGCGACACCACGGCCACGAGGCGGTCGTGGTCCGTCGCCGACAGCACGAGCACATCGGCGCCCAGGCTCATCACGACGCCCTTCAGCCGGTTGAAGGCCTCGAGGTCGGTGGTGGCGGTCGGGGTCAGCACCCACACCGCGCCCACGAAGAGATCGGGGTTGGCACCCTGCAGGCCGGTCTGCTCCGATCCGGCCATCGGATGGCCACCGATGAAGCGCGGGTCGTCGGACGCCTCCACGATGGCGGTCTTGACCCCGCTGACGTCCGTGACCACGGTGTCGACCGGTCTGCCTTCCTCGGCCAGGATCGTGCGGGACACCGCGGCCACCGAGGCGGCGGGGACCGCCACGAACACCACCTCCGCCTGCAGGTCCTCCCCCGCGGCGTCGATGACGCCCGCCGCCAGGGCGGCCCGGAGCCTGTCCTCGTCGGCGTCGAGACCCGAGACGTGCCACCCCCGCCGGCGCAGGCCGAGCGCGATGGAGCCTCCGATCAGCCCCGTCCCGACGACGAGTGCCCGCCGGCGCGCTCCGGCCTCAGCCGGGGAGGTCATCGCGGAGCCCTTGGGCGCCGTGGAGGTAGATGTGCTTGATCTGGTCCCGCGGCAGCGTGGTGTGGACGTGCAGGAGCACCCTGATGCACAGCGCCTTCGAGCCGGGCACGGCGATCTCGGCCGCGCACAGGAGCGGCACGGCACCGAACCCGATGGCGCGGATGGCGGTCGCCGGGAACGTGCTGGTGACGTCCGCGGTGGCCGTGAACAGCACGCTGATGATGTCGTCCTCGACCAGGCCGTTGCCCTCCATCAGGGCGCGCATGAGCTCCTGGGAGCGCTCCGTGACCTGGGACACCGTGTCCTCGTCGACCGTCGTCGCCCCGCGCAAACCCCTGACCGTGGGAGCAGCTGCCATGGCGAGTCACTCTACCGGGATCGGCCGGAGGCCCAGGTGAAGGCCATCTCTGGGCGGTGCTTCCTAGGTGCGGTGCTTCCTAGGTGCGGTGCTTCCTAGGTGCGGGGTTCCCTAGGTGCGGGTCGCCGCCCCGGCGCGCCCGGGGCCGGCCGCGGCGGCCAGGGCGCGGACCTCGCCGGGCTCGAGGGCGCGCCACTGCCCGGGCGGCAGGTTCGGGTCCCGGATCGGCCCGATGCGGGTGCGGACGAGCCGTTGCACCGGATGGCCGATGGCACTGCACATGCGCCGGACTTGTCGGTTCCGCCCCTCGTGAATGACCAGGCGCAGCACGCCCGGGGCCAGCACGCCTACCTCGGCGGGCGCGGTGAGCCCGTCCTCGAGCTCGACGCCCTGGCGGAGCGAACGCAGGGCACCGGGCGCCGGGGTACCGCCGGCGACCTCCGCCACGTACTCCTTGGGCACGCCGTGGGACGGGTGGGTCAGGAGCTGGGCGAGCGCGCCATCGTTGGTGAGGATGAGCAGGCCCTCGGTGTGCCGGTCCAACCGGCCGACGGCGAAGACACGCGGCTCGGACGGCACCAGCGTCATGACCGTGGTGCGCCCCTGCGGGTCGTCGGCGGTGGTGATGACCCCGTCGGGCTTGTTCAGCAGGTAGTAGACGAGGTCGGGCGCCACGGGGACGAGGGCGCCGTCCACCTCGACGCGCGCCGTCAGGAGATCGATGCGGCGGCCGAGCGTGGCGACCTCGCCGTCGACGCGGACACGGCCGGCGGCGATCAGCTCCTCACAGGCCCGCCGCGATCCGATCCCGACCCGCGCCAGGACCTTCTGCAGGCGTTCGCCGTCAGGCGTCGTCAGAGGCCGCCTCGACACCGAGGCCCAGCGCCGACTGCAGGTCTCGCTCGAGGTCCCCGGCCACCTCGGGCCCGGGCAGGAAGTCCTCGACGGGCGGCAGCTGCGCGAGCGAGTCCAGCCCGAGGCGTTCGAGGAACAGATCCGTCGTGCCGAAGAGCGCGGGCTGGCCGGGACCGTCGGCGTGGCCGACCACCTCGATGTAGCCCCGCTGCTCCAGCAGGCGGCTCACGCCGTCCACGTTCACACCGCGCAGAGCGGAGATCTGTCCGCGCGAGACGGGTTGGCGGTAGGCGACGATGGCCAGCGTTTCGAGTGCCGCGGTCGAGAGCCGGTGCGACACCTCCCGGTTGGCGAACCGCTCGACGTAGGGCGCCAAGTCCGGCTGCGTCTGCAGGCGCGCCCCACCGGCGATGCGCGCCAGCATGAACCCCCGGCGCTCGCGCTCGTAGGACTCGGCCAGCTCCGTCAGCACCTCGTCCACCCGCTCCACGGGCTCTTCTGTGAGCTCGGCCAGCAGCTGCGGCGCAATGGGCTCCACCGCCACGAGCAGGATGGCCTCAATGGTGCGGCTCAGTTCTACGTTCTCCACCGGTTTCAATCCCTCATCCTTCGTAGTCGTCGATCTCGAAGCCGTCGAGCTCCGCCAGGCCGCGGCCGCTCGTCACCCCGGTCAGGCCGTCCGAGTCGACCCACGAGATGCTGAGGTCGCCGAACGTGGCACCCTGGCCGAGCGTCACCCGCCCCATCTTGCACAGCTCGAGGAGGGCCAGGAAGCGCACGATGACCTCGATCCGGGTGCGGCACCCCCCCACCAGGGCGCGGAAGGAGGATGCCCGCTCGGACGCGTGCATCGCAATGAGGTCCGCCACCGCTTCGGAGACCGAGACGGTGTCCACCGTGACGTGGGACAGGTCGACCCGGGGCACCGGGCGCTCCGCCGACCCCCGGAGGTAGGCCTGCGCCAGGTCGTCCGGTGTGATGCCGGCCAGCAGATCGGGCGCGTGCACCACGAAGTCGTCGTCGAGCCCGACCTCGCGCGGCACGGACCGCGACGCCTGCTCGGCCAGAGCCACGAAGACGTCCGCCGCCGCCGCGTAGGCCCGGCACTCGAGCAGGCGGGCCAGCAGCAGGTCCCGCTCCTCCCACCCGATGAGATCCTCGTCCTCGTTGGTCGTCTCGCGGCCCGGCAGCAGCTTCTGGGACTTGAGCTCAATGAGGATGGCCGCCAGGAGGAGGAATTCCGAGAGCTGGTTGAAGTCGATCTGGTCGCGCTGCTCGGAGAGGACGCGCACGAACCCGTCGATCACGGGCAGCAGCGGGATGTCGAGGATGTCCACCTCGTGCGACGAGACGAGGTGCAACAAGAGGTCGATGGGACCCTCGAAACTGGGAGTGGAGACCGAGTAGGCCACCCACCGACGTTATCGAACCGGCCGGCGCCCTTCACGCACCCCTGGTCACCGGCCGTGGCTGCCCCGGGGGCGCCCTACCATTGCGCCCCATGGACAGGGTCCTTTCCGGCATTGCGCCATCGGGCAATTTCACCTTGGGGAACTACCTCGGGGCCCTCCGGCACTGGGTCTCCTTCCAGGACGGCTACGACGGCTTCTACTGCGTGGTCGACCTCCACGCCCTCACCACGGAGATCGACCCGGCGGACCTGCGGGCCAACACCCTCGACGCCGCCCTGAACCTGCTCGCCATCGGGCTCGATCCCGACCGCTGCACGCTCTTCGTGCAGAGCCACGTCCCGGAGCACACCCGGCTGACCTGGCTGCTCGAGAGCACCACGACGATGGGCGAGCTGCGGCGCATGACCCAGTTCAAGGACAAGGGGCTGGGCCAGGAGACGGCACGGGTGTCGCTGTTCACCTACCCCGCGCTGATGGCGGCCGACATCCTCCTCTACGACGCCGCCGCCGTCCCGGTCGGCGACGACCAGCGCCAGCACCTGGAGCTGACCCGCGACGTCGCCATCAGGTTCAACCACCGCTACGGCGATACCTTCGTCGTCCCCGAGGCGGCCATCCCGGGTACCGGCGCCCGTGTCATGGACCTGCAGCACCCGGAGCGCAAGATGTCAAAGTCCTCCGATTCGCCCCTCGGGACCATCCGCCTGCTCGATTCCGAAGAGGAGATCACCCGCAAGGTGCGCAAGGCGGTCACCGACACCGACGGGGAGATGCGCTACGACCGTGACGCCAAGCCGGGCCTGGCCAACCTGCTGGACCTGCTGGCCGCCGCCACCGGGCGCACGCCCCAGGACGTCGCCGCCGGCTACGAGCGCTACGGGGATCTGAAGAACGACGTGGCGGCGGCACTGTCCGAACTGCTGCGCCCGGTCCGGGAGCGCCGAGCCGAGCTCGAAGATGACCTGCCGTACGTCACCGCAGTGCTGGCCCGCGGCGCCGCCCACGCGCACGGGGTCGCGGCCGCCACGTACGCCCGGGCGGCGGACGCCATGGGCCTCCTGCCGCCAGGGATCGACTAGATCCCGAGCACGCTGATCCACCAGTTGTACAGGCGGTCGAAGAGCCACGTGATGGGACCGTGCGGGTACAGGAAGAAGTTCAGGAACACGATCCCGAGCAGAATCGGCATCGTGTACTGGCGGAAGCGCAGATAGGTCGGCCAGTACCGTGCGGGCAGGAGCCGTTCGAAGAGGACCGAGCCGTCGAGAGGCGGGATCGGGATCAGGTTGAAGATGCAGAGCCACACGTTGACGAGACCGATGTAGAAGACGATCTGCGCGCCGGTCGAGATCTGTCCGACGGCCGGCAGACCGGGACGGATGACCTTGATGAAAACCACCGCCGCAATCGCCGCAATCGCCGCGTTGGTGGCCGGCCCCGCCAGGGAGACGAGCACCCCCTGATTGCGCGGGCTGCGCAAGCGGCTCGCGTTCACCGGCACCGGCTTGGCCCACCCGAAGACGCCGGCGCCGGCCAACGACAGCAGCGCCGGCACGATCAGCGTCCCGACGGGATCGACGTGCACGATCGGATTGAGGCTCAGACGCCCCGCTCGCTTGGCGGTGTCGTCACCGAACACGTTGGCCACGAACCCGTGCGAGATCTCGTGCAGGATGATGGACGGCACGATGACGCAGAAGACGATGAGCTCCTGCTCGGTGATGTGGTGGGAGCGATAGAGGGCGATGAAGACGACGACACCCGCCACGACCCACAGGGTGCGCTTGGTGCGCTGATCCATCGGGCGGCGCCCCCCGCGAGAGGCTCCGGGCGACTGCACTCAGTGCTTGGCGGCGTCGGCAATGCAGAGACGGGCCGCGGGCATGGCTTCGAGCCGCGCCTCGCCGATGGGCTTCCCGCAGACCTCGCACAGGCCGTAGTGGCCTGCCTCGAGGCGCCCGATGGCGGCCTCCACTTCGTCGAGGGCCTCTTGGAGCTCGGTAGCCAGGCGCTCGGCCTCACCGCGCTCGGCCGTCACCTGGCTGGAGTCGGCAAAGTTGGAGTCGTAGTTGAGGCCACTCCCCTGGTCCGCGAACCCGAGTTCCGTCAGCTGGGCCCGCAACCCGGCCTGCTCTGTGCGCAGGAGGGCGGCAAAATCGACGTCGGCGGTCTCCGCCGTGGGGGCCTCGTTCGGCATGGGGTCATGCTACGCGGTCCCTCCCCCTCTTGGTTCCCGCCCGCGGGTGGGCGCCCTCGTAGGCCCGCCGGAGGTGCTCTGCCGACACCTTCGTGTAGCGCTGCGTCGTGGCGATGGAGGCGTGGCCCAGGAGCTCCTGCACGACCCGCACGTCGGCCCCGCGGCCCAGCATGTGGGTGGCGCAGGAGTGGCGCAGGACATGGGGGCTGACCTTCTCGGCCAGACCGACGCGCCCGGCGTACTTCTTGACGATGCCGAAGGCGCCGACGCGGGTCAGCCGGCCGCCGCGGACGTTCAGGAACACCGCTTCCGCGTCGCTCCGTTTGCGCCACTTCTTCGGCTCGAGCAGCGGCCGGCCCTGCCCCGACAGCCACTCGGCCAGGGCCGCACGGGCCAGCCCGCCCAGGGGGACGACGCGCTCCTTGTCCCCCTTTCCGAGCACCCGGAGCAGCGGCAGATCGGTGCCCTCCACCGCCGCGACGACATCCCCCAGGTTGAGGCCCACCGCCTCGCTGACCCGGGCCCCGGTGCCGTAGAGGACCTCGAGCAGGGCCCGGTCGCGCAAGACCGCCGCGCCGGTGCCGACGACCGCGCCGAGGAGCAGCTCCGTCTCCTCCTCGCTCAGTGCCTTGGGCAACAGGTCCGTGATGGAGACCGACGGCAGGTCGAGGGTGGGGTCGTCGGCGCGGAGCCCTTCCTCGACCAGGAAGCGATGGAAGCCCCGGATGCTCGAGAGGGCCCGTGCCACCGAGGCCGCAGTATGGGAGCGCCGCAGCCGTTCGAGGTGGGCCGCCACGTCAGCCGAGGTCGCCTCGTCGATACCGCGGTCGCCCAGACCGTCTTGGTACGTGCCCAGGTCTCGCCGGTAGGCGGCCAGCGTGCGCGGCGAACGGCCGCGCTCCACCTCGAGCCAGGAGAGGTACTCGTCGGCGTCGCGGGGCAACGTCGTCGTCACGGCCGCCGGCCTCTATCGCGCCACCGCTCGCGGGCCAGGTACAGGCCGAGCACGGTCGTCTCGTCCTTCAGGGATCCGTCTCCCACGAGCGCGTCGACGTCGTCGAGGTGGATCGTCTCGACCGTCAGGTAGCCCTCCTCCACGCCGTCGGGCCGCTTCGGCGTGGAGGACAGGCCGGTCGCCAGATAGATCAGGGTGTGTTGATCGCTGATGCCCGGGGTGTTCCAGGTGCCGAGGAGCAGGTCCCAATGGGCCGCCTGGAGCCCGGCCTCCTCGGCCAGCTCGCGCCGGGCCGTGTCCTCGGGCCCCTCGCCGTCCTTGTCGCGGGTCCCGGCGGGGATCTCGAGCACGAGCGCATCGACGGCGGCGCGGTACTGGCGCACCAGCGTCACGGAGCCGTCGTCGTGCAGCGGGACGACGGTCACGGCGCCGGGATGGCGGATGACGAAGCGGTCGAACGGCTTGCCCTCCGGGTCGACCAGGTGGAAGCGGTCCACCCTGAACAGCCAGGCCCGGAGGAGCTCCTCCTCCGAGACGCGGCGGAAACCGGGCACGCGGTTAGGTGACGGCGTCGAGGTCGAGCAGGTGGGGCTCGCGCCCCTCCGCCCGCTCCAATGCCGCGGCGACCAGCTCGCGGAAGAGGGGGTGGGCCCGATCGGGCCGGCTCTTGAACTCGGGGTGGGCCTGGGTGGCCACCCAGTAGGGGTGCTCCGCCAGCTCGACGAACTCGACCAGCCGGCCGTCGGGCGAGATCCCCGAGCACACCAGCCCGGCGCCCTCGAGCTTGGTCTTGTAGCGGTTGTTGAACTCGAAACGGTGGCGGTGCCGCTCGGTCACGCCGAGCGTGCCGTAGGCCAGTGCCACCTTCGAGTCGGGCACGAGCGCCGCCTGGTACGAGCCGAGGCGCATCGTCCCGCCCTTGTCGGTCACTTCGGCCTGATCGGGCATGAGGTCGATCACCATGTCCGGAGAGAGGCTGTCGAACTCCCGCGAGTTGGCCCGCTCCAAGCCCAGACGGTCGCGGGCCACGGAGATGACCATCACGTGGAGCCCGAGGCAGAGGCCCAGGCACGGGATGCCGTGGTCGCGGGTGTACCCCGCCGCGGCGATCATGCCCTCGATGCCGCGCTCGCCGAAGCCGCCGGGGATCACCACGGCGTCGAGCCCCCGCAGGCGGTCGGTCCCGAGCAGGCCCGGCACCAACTCGGCGTCGATCCAGTCGAGCTCCACGCTCGTCCCGTGGTGGAAGCCGGCGTGGCGCAACGCCTCGACGACGGACATGTAGGCGTCGGGCATGTTCACGTACTTGCCGACGATGCCGACCTTCACCCGGCGCGACAGCGATTCCACCCGGTTGACGAGGGCCTCCCAGTCGGAGATGTCGATCGGGTGTGCCGCCTCGTCGATGCCGAGGGTCTGGCATACGTAGGAATCGAGTCCCTGCTCGTGCAGGACGAGCGGGATCTCGTAGATGCTCGCCGCGTCGACGGCGGAGACCACGGCGTCGATGGCGACGTCGCACTGCAGCGAGATCTTGCGCTTCAGACCGTCGGAGATGGGCTTGTCACTCCGGCAGACGATGACGTCGGGCTGGATTCCCCGGCTGCGCAGCTCGGTGACCGAGTGCTGGGTGGGCTTGGTCTTCTGCTCGCCCGACACGAGGTAGGGCACCAGGGTGAGGTGCATGTAGCAGACGTTGTCCCGCCCGATGTCTCGCCGAAATTGCCGAATGGCCTCAATGAACGGGACGATCTCGATGTCGCCGACGGTCCCCCCGATCTCGACGATGACGATGTCGACGTCCTCATCGGCCAGGCGCTTGATGCGGTCCTTGATTTCGTCGGTGACGTGCGGGATGACCTGCACGGTGCGTCCGAGGAAGTCGCCGCGCCGCTCCTTCTCTATGACCGACCGGTAGACACCGCCGGTGGTGGTGTTGGACCGCTTCGACAGGTTCTCGTCGATGAAGCGCTCGTAGTGCCCGAGGTCCAGGTCGGTCTCCCCGCCGTCTTCGGTGACGAACACCTCGCCGTGCTCGCCCGGGTTCATCGTCCCGGGGTCGACGTTGATGTACGGGTCGAGCTTGCACATCGTCACCCGGAGTCCGCGGCACTTGAGCAGCCGGCCGAGCGAAGAGGCGGTGAGGCCCTTCCCGAGCGAGCTCGAGACACCGCCGGTGACGAAGATGAACTTGCTCACGCCGCCTTCGACACGCCGAGCATCAGGTCGCGTGATCGGTGCACCCGACCACGATAATCGACGGCAACCGAACGCGCGGTGGACTACCGCCCATGTGTCGCGCCGAGCAGCTCGCGGGCATGCGCCCGGGCGGCGTCGCTGTCGGGGTGTCCCGACAGCATGCGGGACAATTCCGTGACCCGGTCCTCGCCCTCGACCGCGGTCGCGCTCGTCACCGTGCGTCCCCGGGACTCGCCCTTGACCACGCTGATCTGCGCATCGGCCTGCGACGCCACCTGGGCCAAGTGGGTGACGACCAGCACCTGGCGGTCGCCCCCGACCTCGTGCAGGGCCTCGCCCAGGGCCAGGGCGGCCGCCCCGCCCACGCCGGCGTCCACCTCGTCGAAGACCATCGTCTGGGGGCCGCCCAGCCCCACCAGACGGATGGCCAGCATGGCGCGGGCCAGCTCACCGCCCGAGGCGGCTCGCGCCAGTGGCTGCACCGCCTCACCCACGTTGGCGCCGAGGGCGAGCACGACGGGCTCCCCGGCACCTTCCTCTGCCACCCGCACCTCGAGGCGCGCGCCCGCCATGGCCAGGGCAGCCAGTCGCTCCCTCACCTGGTCGGCGAAGGAGCCGGCGGCGCGGGCGCGGACCGCGCGCACCGCCGCCTCGGCGTCGGCGAGCTCGGCCTGGCGCAGGTCGCGCTCGGCCTGCAGGCGGGCGGCCTCGCCTTCGGCGTTCTCGAGCGAGGCGAGGCGGAGTGCGCCTTCGCTGCCGTAGGTCATGACGGCAGCCAGGTCCTCCCCGTACTTACGCCGTAGTTCGGCCAGCAGGCGCCGGCGCTCCTGCACGTCGGCCAGGCGCTGGGGATCGTCCTCCCATCCCTCGACCTCGTCGCGCAGCGTGCGGGCCAGGTCGGAGAGCTCGATCGCCGCCGCGGCCAGGCGGGCGTTGTACGTCTCGAAGGAGGCACGCCCGGCCAGTGCGCCGCCGGCGCGTCCGAGGAGGTCGACGGCGCCTCCCTCGCCGACCGGGTCGACGAGTTCGAGTGCCTCCAGCGCGGCATCGCGGTAGGCCGCGGCATCGGCCAAGCGGTCCTCCTCCAGCCGGAGAGCGGCCTCCTCGTCGGGATCCTCCAGATGGGCGTTGGCGATCTCCTTCACCTGATAGCGCAGGACTTCGGCCTCGCGGGCGCGCTGCTTGGCATCGCCGCCCAGTCCCGCCAAGGCCTCGTCGAGCGCGTGCAGTTGGCTCCGGATGGCCCGCACCCGGCTCAGGTCCGTGCCGGCGAAGGCGTCGAGGACGTTGCGCTGCGCCACCGGCGTCACCAGGGCGCGGTGCTCGTGCTGCCCGTGGATCTCGACCAACTCTGCCGCGGCATCGCCCAGCGCGGCGAGCGGCGCCATGCGCCCGTCCACCCAGGCCCGGGACCGCCCTGAGGCGGGGACCGACCGGGTCAGGATCACCTCGCGGGCGGTATCGCCGTCCCCCACCACGAAGCGCGCCTCGACCAACGCCTCGGCGGCGCCGCTGCGCACCATGCCCGGATCGGCCCGCCCGCCGAGCACCAGCTGCAGCGCCTCGACCACCAGCGTCTTGCCGGCACCGGTCTCGCCCGTGAGCGCCGTCATTCCCGGCCCGAAGACGAGGGTGAGGTCCTCGATCACGCCGAGGTCGCGCACGTGCAGATCGGTCAGCACGGCGCGCTCACGGGTCCCGGTCGGCCAGAAGCCGGAAGCGCAGGATGCCGCCGAACGTCTGCGGTTCGTTGCGGACGACACGCACCGGGCGCTGCGCCACCGTGCAGGTGACGGTGGCACCGGGCTGCAGGCGGCCGATCTCCTGGCCGTCGATGACGAGCACACCGGCGCGGTCGGGCGCGATCTCGACCGTCACCTCCTGGTCCTCGGTCAGCACGAGGCTGCGGTCCAGCGAGAAATGCGGCGCCACCGGCGTCACCACCATGGCGCGCAGGGTCGGTGCCAGGATCGGTCCCCCGGCCGACAGGTTGTAGGCGGTGGATCCCGTCGGCGTGGCGACGATGAGGCCGTCGGCCGAGTAGGTCAGCGCCTCCTCGCCGTCGACCGACGTGGCCAGGCGGACGGTGTGGCCGAAGTCGATCTTCTCGATCACCACCTCGTTGAGCGCCAACAGGGCCCTGATGCCATCACCAACGGAACGGTCCGCAATGGACACGTCGAGCGCGCAGCGCGCTTCGATGATCGCCTTGCCCTCGAAGACCTTGGTGAGGGCCCCGCGGACCTGGTCGGGCAACAGGTCCGGCAGATAACCCAGGCGGCCGAAGTTCACCCCGAGGACGGGGACGTCCTCGGGGGCGGCCAGGCGCACCACGCGCAGGAAGGTGCCGTCGCCGCCCATGCTGACGGCCACGGTCGTCCCGCCGAAATCGACGTCCGCCAGCTCGACGTCGGTGCCCGCCTCCCTGACCCGGTCGGGCCCACTGAACTGCAGGATGCGGGCGGAGTGGCCGCGCTCGCCGAGCCAGGCGGCCGTGTCCGTCGCCAGCGCCAGTGCATCGGGGCGGTCAGGGTGGACCAGGAAGGTGACGGTCGCCATCGGCGAGCGGCTCAGCCGGCCGCAGGGGCCGGTGGAACGAGTCCGTCCGCCTCCGACACGGCGGCGGTGAACAGGGCGGCGGCACCCCCCGCCTCGTCCCCTTCGATGCCCTTGCGGGCATGGACCAGGAACTCGACGTTGCCGGCGGAACCGGTCAGGGGGGAGGCCATCGCTCCCATGATGCCGGTTTTCGAGTCATGCAGCGCGGACGCCACGCCCTGCAGCGCGCCCAGCCAGAGCGCGGGATCACGGATCACGCCCTTGCCCCGGGAGACGGCGGCCCGGCCCGCCTCGAACTGCGGCTTGACCAGGAGGACCAGGTCGGCTTCGGATGCCGACACCGGGCCCGTGAGGGCGGGCACGACGCTGCGCAGCGAGATGAAGCTCAGGTCGGCCACCACCAGCGAGCAGGGCTCGTAGCCGGGGTCCGCGGCGGCGAGATCGGCCACGGTGAGGGTGCGCACATTGGTGCGCTCCAGGACCGTCACGTCCGGATGCGCACGCAGGGACGGGTCGAGCTGCCCGTGCCCCACGTCCACCGCGTAGACGTGGGCCGCCCCGCGCTGAAGCAGGCAGTCGGTGAACCCACCGGTCGAGGCACCGGCATCGAGGGCGCGCCGGCCGCTGACGGCGACCGGGAACCGGTCCAGTGCGGCAGCGAGTTTCTGGCCACCCCGGCCGACATAGGGCGACGGGGGGCGGAGGAGCACGACGGGCTCGTCGGGGGCGACCAGACGGGCCGGCTTGTCGGCCTGTGTGCCGGAGACGAGGACGGTGCCGGCCGCGACGGCGGCCTGGGCCTCCTGCCGGGAATCGACGAGGCCGCGTCGCACGAGCTCGGCGTCGAGCCGGCGGCGGGACCCGCTGCTCAGCTGGCGGCCTTCTTGGACGCCGAGTCGCTGGCCCCGGAGACCTTCTTGCTGTGGGACTTCTTGGCCTCGGTCGTGGTGGGGCGTGCCGGCGTCTTGATGCCGGGGAGACGGGACGGGGCCACCTTGGTGGCGGCATGACGCGCCCGGGTGGCTGTCTTGCCCGCCTGTGCGGTTACGTCCTTGGCGGCCTTGCCGGCTTGGGCCGAGACGCCCTTCGCCGTCTGGCCCGCCTTGTTGGTGGCGTCCTTGGCCGTCTTGCCCGCCCTGTTGGTGGCGTCCTTGGCCGTCTTGCCCGCCCTGTTGGTGGCGTCCTTGGCCGTCTTGCCCGCCTTCGTCGTGACGTCCTTGGTGGCGTTGCGGCCCGCGCTCGCCGACTTCTTGAGGATCTCGGCGACCTGTTTGGCCAAGGACTCGAGGGACCTGGGGTCGATCTTCTCGAGCTGGCTGGCCACCTCGTGGCGCACCAGTTCGAGCACCTGCTCGCTGGACTTGCGGCTCCGCTCGACCAAGTTGTCGATCCACTCCTGTGCCTGGCTGCGCTGGATGTCGCCGGCGTTCACCAACTCTCGCACGATCTCCTCGGCCCGGCCACGGCTGACCTGTCCGAGGACGGTCCCTGCATCGAGGTACTTGCGTATGCGCTCATTGCTTGCCATTGCACAAGAGTATCTGAAGTGCTAGCTGCTGGCAAGCACTATCGGGGCGGACCGTCCAGGGCCTGCTGGACCAGGCGGAGTAGGTCCGGGGCCACGGCGGCGGGGTCCGCCTCCGCTGGGACGTGGCCCGGCCTCGTCACTCCCGAGAGGACGAGGGCGAAGGGAATGCCCAGCTGGGAGGCCAGGGCACCGTCGGTGGAGGGCCGGTCCCCCACCACGACCCGGAGCTCACCGGGAGCGACCCGGGCAGCGATGGCGTCCGCCGTGGGACGGTGCGGCTTCCCCGCCACTTCGGCCGCAACCCCGCCCGCGGTGACCACGGCGGCGAGGATGGCGCCGGCCCCGGGCACCAGGCCGTCGGGGGTCGGGTACGTCGCGTCCTCGTTCGTGCCGACCAGGCGTGCCCCGTTCCGGACGGCTGTCGCGGCCCGGGTGAGGCGGTCGTAGGTGAAGTCGCGGGTCAGGCCGACCACGACGGCGTCGGCCGGCCCCTCGGGCACGACGATCACGCCTCGGTTCGCCAGCGCCTCGAGGACGCCGTCACCGGCGATCACCACGGCGGACGAGCCGGGCGCGAGGAGGCCGGCCGCCACGTCCGCCGATCGCAGCAAGTCGGCGTCGTCGGTGGTGATGCCGCAGTGCGCCAGCTGCCGGTGCAGCTCAGCGCGGGTCGGCAGCGCGTTGTTGGTGGCGAACAGGACGCGCACCCCGACGCCGCGCAGCCGGGCCACGGCCTCGTCCACGCCGGGAATGGGCCTCCCAGCGAGCCACACCACACCATCGAGGTCGACGACCCACGTCCCCTGGGGTGGTGGCGGCCACGATGGCGTCGGCATGGGCATCGGCGTCGACGTCGGCGTCGCCATCGGCGTCGAGGTCGAGGTCGAGGTCGGCATCAGGGCGAGGCTAACCGTCTTCCCTAGATCGTCTTTCTGGAGTCGGAAGCTATGGCGGAACTACGTGTCGACGGTGACGAGCTCGTCCTGCAACTGCGCCCGGTGGAGAAGGCGGAAGGCGCGCACGGCGACATCCGGGTGCCGCTCTCCGCGGTGACGGCGGTCCGCTCCGTGGACGACCCGTGGCCCGAGCTGCGCGGCATGCGGGCACCGGGGACGGGGCTCCCGAACGTGATCGCGGTGGGGACGCGCCGGGGTAGCTTCGGCAAGGACTTCGCCGCCGTGCACGGCAAGGGGCCCGCGGTCGTCGTGGAGCTGAACGGCGCCGACTACGGGCGCCTCGTCGTCACCGCCGATGACGCGGCCGCACGGGCGGCGGCGATTGCGAAGGCGACAAGCCAGGACTGACGTCCGGCCCCGGGCGCCGCCGGTTGGTTCGGACCCGGCCCGGCGGACTGATCGGATCAGCTGTCCGTCCAGGGGACCTGGAAGCTGATGGAGCGGGCGATGTCGCGCTGGGTGACGACGCCGACGACGCGCTTGCCGTCGAGGACCAGGAGCCGGGAACGCCGGTGCCGGCACATGAGGGCGACGGCGTCCTGCAGGGAGAAATCGAGGTCGAGTGCCACGACGTCGGCGGGACCGGCGAACTCGGAGAGGCTCACTTCACGCGGATCGCGGTCCTGGGCCACGACCTGGGCCACGATGTCCCGGCTGGTCACGGTGCCGGCCAGGCTGCCGTCGTTCAGGCACAGCGGCGCGGTGTCGTCGTTGTGCGTCGCCAGGAAGCGGGCGGCGTCGGCAGCCGTCTCCGTGGTCCGGAGCACGTCGAAGTCCTCGCACATCACGTCCTGGATGGTCCTCATGGCACCTCCCGCTGCAGGCCGAGGCGGGGTCCACGGCCCTCCCCTCCACCCTCGCGCCGCTGGGACCGGGTGGCAATGCCCTCCTCGTGTCGGCGTCTGCGGGGTGGGATCGCTCCGGCGCCGCTGTGGTCAGGCGCCCCTGTGGTCCTGTGCCCCTGTGTTTCGAAGTCAGCTGAGTGGTCGGAGTCAGCTGAAGGCCAGGAGGTTGGACGGATCGGCCAGCACCTCGCCGACGTCTCGTAGGAAGTGCGCCCCTGCCTGACCGTCGACCAGCCGATGATCGAAGGCAAGACTCAGGGTCACCAGGTGGCGCACCGCGAGCTCCGCTTCGTACACCCACGGCCGACGTTGCACCGCCCCGACGGCGAGGATGGCGGCCTCCCCCGGATTGAGGATGGGAACACCGGCGTCCACGCCGAAGACGCCGATGTTGGTGATCGTGATCGTCCCGCCACGCAGGTCTTCGGTGCTGCAGCGCGCGGAGCGGGCGCGGTCGGTCAGCTCTTGCAGCGCCCCGGTGAGCTCGTGCAGCGTGAGGTCCTGCGCGTCCTTGATATTCGGCACGACCAGCCCGCGCGGGCTCGCCACGGCAATGCCCAAGTTGACGTAGTGCTTCGTCACGACTTCGTCGGTCGCCTCGTCCCAGGACGAGTTCAGCGCGGGATGCTCGCGCAGGGCGAGGACGACGGCCCGCGCGGCGACGGCGAGTGGCGTCACGCGGAGGCCCTCGAAGCGCCGGTTCTGGCGCAGCCGTTCGATGAGCTCGACGGTGGGCGTCGCGTCCACGGTGAGAAAGACGCACGCTTGTGGCGCAGTGGCCACGCTGCGGGTCATGGCCTCCGCCATGTACTTCTGGACGCCGCGTACGGGCACGCGTGTCTCCCGGTCGGGGCTGTCCCGTTCCGAGGCCCTGGCGATATGGGTCGCGAGGTCCTCGCGGGTGATCACGCCTCCGGGCCCGTGCCCGGTCACGTCTATCAGGTCGACCCCGTTCTGCCGGGCTATGAAGCGCACCGGCGGCGGTGCCAGCGGCCGGGCCGGTGCCGTCGGCGGTGTTGGCACGGACGGCGCGGGACGTGCCTGCTCACGATGCCGACTGCTGCGCCGGCGGCGACTCGGTGGCGCCGCGGACGGCCCGTACCCGACGAGCATCGGCACCTGCGTTTCGGCATGGTCAGTTCTCGTGTCGGCCCGGGCCCCGGTCTCGGTCTCAGGCTCGCTCTCAGTCTCAGTCGGCTCGGTGGCGACGCTGTCAATGCTGATGAGCGGTGCACCGACGCGGACCGTCTCTCCCGGCTGGGCCAGCAGCTCGACGACCGTGCCGGCGAAGGGACTCGGCAGCTCGACGACTGCCTTCTCGGTCTCCACTTCGGCCAGAGCCTGGTTGAGCTTCACCTCGTCACCGACGGCGACGTGCCAAATCACCAGCTCGGCCTCCGTCAATCCTTCGCCAAGATCGGGCAAGAGGAACTGCCGGCCCGTGCTCATGGGTGAAGGCACTGGTCCACCTCGTGGAGGATGCGGTCGGCATCGGGGAGGAAATGGTGCTCCGCCCGCGACGCCGGGTAGGGCGTGGCGAAGCCACCAACCCGACGGACGGGCGCTTCGAGGGAGAAGAAACAACGCTCCGAGATCCGGGCCGCCACTTCGGCTCCGAGCCCGCAGAACACGCTCGCCTCATGGGCGACGACCAGGCGTCCCGTCTTCCGGACAGAGACCTCAATGGTGCCGAAGTCCAGCGGTGAGAGCGAGCGCAGGTCGATGACCTCCAGCGAGGTACCTTCCTCTTCGGCGATGCGCGCCGCGTCGAGTGCGGTGGCCACCAGCGGGCCGTATGTGGCGATGGTGGCGTCGGTGCCTTCGCGGAGGACGGCGGCGCGTTCTAGCGGCACTTGGACGAGTGCATCGTTCTCCTCCTCGACTTCGCCCTTCTCCCAATAGCGCCGCTTTGGCTCGAAGAAGACGACCGGGTCGTCCGATGCGATCGCCTGTTGGATCATGCGATAGCCGTCCGCCGCGGTGCTCGGAGTCACGACGCGTAGCCCCGCCGTGTGGGCGAAGTAGGCCTCGGGCGACTCGGAGTGGTGCTCGACGGCGCCGATACCGCCGCCGAAGGGGACGCGGATGGTCAACGGCACCGTGACGCGCCCTTCGTTGCGGTAGTGCAGCTTGGCCACCTGGGAAACGATCTGGTCGAAGGCGGGATAGACGAAGCCGTCGAACTGGATCTCGCATACCGGGCGGTAGCCGCGCATGGCGAGCCCGACGGCGGTGCCGATGACGCCGGACTCGGCGAGTGGCGTGTCGATGACCCGGCGGTCGCCGAAGTCCCGCTGCAGTCCCTCGGTGACGCGGAACACGCCACCGAGCTTTCCGATGTCTTCCCCCATCAGGACGACCTTGGGGTCGCGCTCCATGGCGCGGCGGAGCCCGCCGTTGAGCGCCTTACCCAGAGACATGGTGGCCATCACGAGCCCTCGTCGAATTCCGCCAGGTACGCCAGGTAGGCCTCCTCCTCGTCCTGCAGGAGCGAGTGGGGTTCCGCGTACACGTGTGCGAACAGGTCGGAGGGTTCGGGGTCGGGCATGGCGAGGCACCCGGCCCGCAGCGCGGCCGCCACCTCGTCCGCCTCTCTCTCGACTCGATCATCGAACCCGTCGTCTGCCAGTCCCTCGGAGTGCAGGAGAGCGGACAGGCGCGCCAGCGGATCCTTGGCCCGCCACTCCTCGTCGTCGGCTGCCAGGCGGTACAGCGTCGGGTCGTCCGATGTGGTGTGGGGACCCATCCGATACGTCACGGCCTCGATGAGCGTGGGGCCCTGCCCGGCCGAGGCACGCGCCAGCGCGAGCCGCGTGGCGGCGAGGACGGCGAGCACGTCGTTGCCGTCGACCTGGATCCCGGGGATCCCGTACCCCTGCCCGCGTTGGGCGATGGAGGCGCGGGACTGCAAGCGCACCGGCTCCGAGATCGCCCACTGGTTGTTCTGGCAGAAGAAGACGACGGGCACGCCGTAACTGGCAGCGAAGCCAAAGGCCTCGGCCACGTCACCCTCGCTCGTCGCGCCGTCCCCGAAATAGGTCAGCACGGCACACGTCGCGTCGTCGAGCGTGACACCGAGCGCGTAGCCGGTGGCGTGCAGGGGCTGCGATCCGACAACGATGGCGGGTGTGGCGATGCCGTAGGCAGCGGGGTCCCAGCCGGAGAGACCCGCCCCCCGCCAGAGCCGCAGCATCTGCACCGGATCGACACCCAGGCAATAGGCGACACCGTGTTCGCGATAGCTGGGGAAGACGAAGTCCTCAGGACGCAGGGCGTGCGCCGATCCGACCTGCGCCGCCTCCTGTCCCAGGAGTGGGGCCCACAACGCCAGCTCGCCCTGCCGCTGCAGAGCCACCGCTTCGGCATCGATGCGACGTACCACCACCATGTCGCGGTACAGCTGGCGCAACTGGGCGCCGTCGACATCGGCCACGAGCTCCCAGTACGGGCAACCGACCGTCCGCTGCCCGTCCACCGAGATCAGTTGGACCAGGCCATCGAACCCCGTCCACTCGGGGATCCTCGTCCCCGGAACCCGTTCTGGCGCAATGCTCACCTGGACCCCCTTCGCGAGCTGGGCTCGACTGGGGTATTTCACCACGCTGATGCGCTTTTGAGCGGGAAAATGAATCAGATCAACGGACTGATAGTGATTCGTTGCGGAACTTAGCCCGATTGCGCAATGACTCAGCAGCGAGATGACGGCTGGCACGACCGCCGACCGTGTCGCCGACGGACAGGTTCAGGAGGCTTTGCGGCGGGCGGCGGTCTTGGGCCGGGCGGGCGCCTTGGCGGCCTTGGGTGCCTTCTTCGCTGGAGCGGCCCGCTTCGCCGTCGTCGTCCGTTTGGCGGCTGGGCGCTTCGCCGCGCCCTTGGACTCGGCCCCCGGCTTGGCCGCCGCCGCGATGCTGGCGTTGAGCGCCTCCATCAGGTCGACCACCTTCGCCGCGGGCTCCGGACCCTCCTGCAGCACGATCTCGTGGCCCTGGCGCTTCTCCTCGATGATGGCCTCGACCTTCTCGCGATGCGTGTCGTGGAAGCGGTCGGGATCCCACTCACTCTCCATCGACTCGATGAGGAGCTGCGCCATGGAGAGCTCGCGGTCGGTCACGTCACCGGTGTCGGGCAGGTCGAGGTCCCGACCCGGGGCGCGCACCTCGTCGGAGAAGTACATGGTGTGGAGGGCCAGCGCATCGTCCTCGGGCCGTATGGCGACGAGGTACTCCTTGTTGCGCATCACCAGCGTGGCGATGGCGATACGGCCGGCCTCGGCCATCGCCCGGCGCAGGAGAGCGTAGGCCTTGTCGGCACCCTCGCCCTCGGGAGCCAGGTAGTAGCTCGAGCGGAAGAAGACCGGGTCGATGTCGACCAGGCCGACGAAGTCGGAGATCTCGATCTGGCGCGACTTCTTCGGTTCGGCGGATTCGAGCTCCTCCTCGGTGAGGATGACGTACTCGCCGCCGCCGAGGTCGTAGCCCTTGACGATCCTGTCCTGGGGGACCTCCTCGCCGGTGCGTTCGTTGACCTTCTTGTAGCGGATCCGGTCGGACGTCCCCTCCTCGAACTGGTTGAAGTGGATGCTCTTGTCCGAGGTGGCCGGGTACAGGCCCACGGGAATGTTCACCAGTCCGAAACTGAGAGCCCCCTTCCAGATCGTGCGTGGCACGCCCAACAAAATACCAGCCCAGAGCAGGTCCACCACCTTGTTACAGCCCTTCGTCACACTGAGGCCATGGTGAAGGACGCCTCATCCGGCTTCGGGCCCGCCCTGCTCCGCGGGTTGGCGGAGCTCGGTCCAGTGGAGCCCTTCTCCGGGGACCTGTCCCTTGAACTGGGGATTTCCGTCTGGCTCCGGACGAGCGGGACGAGCCTGCTGGAGGCCCGGTCGTCGCTCCTCGAGATCCGCCGGGTGATCCTGACGGTGTGCGACCTCGACCCGGCGACGGAGCCGTTCCCGCTGGTGGGAAGGTCATCCCGGTCGGACGTGCTGACCTTGGTCGGCTACGTCTCCGACCTGCTGCGCAGAGCGTCGGCAGGGCTGGGCCGGCGGGTGGAGGCGGTCATCGAGGCCGTCGTCGCCGAACTGCCGGCGCCGCAGGACGAGGCGATAGGGGCTTAGGGATCAGAAGCCGAACGCGGCGATGATGTTGCCGTTCAGCCCGGCTGCCGCCATGCTTCCGAGATAGGGCGCGTCGCCGTAAGAGAACACGTCGCCCCGTGCCGCGGCCACCCAGTAGCCCTTGCCGTCGGCTGTGGGGAAGATTGCCGACGCCGGATTGAACGAATTCACGTAGCCGAGTGGCGACCCCATGGTGGCGGCGTCTCCGAATCCCTCGACCACGCCGTTGGCATAGAGCAACCAGTAGCCGTGCCAGTCCGGGGTGGCCACGGCGTCCACGACAAGGACGGACGACGCCGACGGCGCTCCGTAGAAGGTGGCGTCGCCGAAGGCGTAGACGGCACCGACATTGGTCACCAGCCAGTAGCCCATCCCCGTGGCGTCAGGCATCACCGAGACAGCCGTGCCGTCACAGCCACCGATGCCGGGACAGGATCCCGCGAAGTGGGCATCGCCGAACGCGAAGACGCCGCCATCGGATGCGACCATGAAGTACCCGTGGCCGGTGACGGAGGGCACCATGGCGACAATGGGTGCGTTCAGGCTGTGGGGCAGGCCCGAACCTGCCGGGTGCAGTCCGATTTCCGGAATCGACCCATAGAAGGAAGAGGTACCGAAGCTGAAGATGCCTCCGTCGGAGGCGACGAGCCAGTATCCGGTGCGGCTGGCCGACGGGGTGATGCCCACCACTGGCCGCTGGAGCGGGATGCCTCCCATGGAACCGTAGAAGTTGGCGGCACCGAACGAGAAGATGCCGCCGTCCGAGCCGACCAACCAGTAGCCCCGCGCGGCCGGGCCGACAGGGAACGACTGGGTGCTCCCGGTGCCGCCGAGGTAGTTCGTGCCCTGCCCCACGCTGGCCGTCAGCGTGCACACTCCGAAACCGACGAAGGTCACCGTACGCCCATCCGCACCAACCGTGCAGACCGCGGTCGAGATAGAGGCGACCGATGTAGCCCCGTCACCCGAGGTGAGCACGGAGGCCGTGAAACCGCCGAATTCCGTGGCGTTCGTCGGGATGTTGATGATGCTTGGGGTCGAGGACGTGGCCCTGCCGACAGCGAAGCTCTGGGGCGTCCCGACGCTCATGGTGTAGTTGGCCGTCCCGGCGGTGTGTGCCGTCAGGGTGCAGGTACCGACGCCCACGAAGGCGACGGCCGAGTTGATGACGACGCAGATCCCAGCGGTCGACGACGTGGTGGACGGCGCCCCGTCGGTGATCGTGGTGATGGCGGGGGTAAACGCGCCGCCGTAGAGCGCCGTTCCCGCGCTGGGAATGTTGTTGATGGTCGGCGCGCTGGGGGCGGTGTTCCGTGCAACGCTGAACGACTCACACGCTCCCGTCGATGATTGGTAGTTGGCGTCGCCACTGTACGTGGCCTGATACGAGTAGTTGTCGGCAACGAGGGGGGCGGTCTGGGTGCTGTCGGGTACGGCACCGCCGCCGAGGGTGACCGTGCCTGCCGGGGCCCCGTCACTGGCACAGAAACTGTCGCCGGTGAAGAGGACGTAGGTCACCGTACCGGTCGGCTCAATGCCGGCTGCACCGGTCACCGTCGTGGTGTCCTGAGCCTGTGCTCCTGTCAGCTGCGTGTTGTTCCACATCGTCGTGGTGCCGGCGACAACGACGCTCGTGACCGTGGCCGGCGTCGCCTTGGCCACAGTCGCTGTCGTATCCCGACCCGAGCCGCTGTAGTTCGAGTCGCCGCTGTAGGTGGCCGTGGCCGCATAGATCCCCGCAATGGCATCGGTGATCGTGCAGGTGGCCTGGCCGCTACCGTCCAGCGTCGTCGTGCTGGTATTGCAGTCCACCGGGTGGGACCTCGGATCCGTGACCGACCAGGCGATGGCGCCTGTCGGGGTGATGCCCGGACCCGTGACCGCGGCGGTGAAGGTGAGACTGCCTCCGGTCACCACGCCCGCAGTATTGAGAACAGCGGTCGCAGAGGCCGCCTTGTCCACAGTCGCCGTCGAGTCCACGCCCGAGCCGCCGCTGTAGTTCGAGTCGCCGCTGTAGGTGGCCGTTGCAGCGTAAGTCCCCGCGACGGCATCGGTGATCGTGCACGTGGCCTGGCCGTTGCTATCGAGGGTCGTCGTGCTGGCACTGCAGTCCACCGGGTTGGAGTGCGGATCCGTGACCGACCAAGCGATGGTGCCAGTGGGTGTCCCCACCGAGCCCGTCACCGCGGCGGTGAAGGTGAAGCTGCCTCCGGTCACCACACCCCCTGCGTTGTCGGTCACGGTGGTCTTCGACGGCGCCGTGCCCACAGTCGCTGTCGTGTCCCGACCCGAGCCGCCGCGGTAGTTCGAGTCGCCGCTGTAGGTGGCCGTTGCCGCGTAGGTCCCCCCGATGGCCCCGGTGATCGTGCAGGTGGCCTGGCCGCTACCGTCCAGCGTCGTCGTGCTGGCACTGCAGTCCACCGGGTGGGACCTCGGATCCGTGACCGACCAGGCGATGGTGCCTGTCGGGGTGATGCCCGGTCCCGTGACCGCGGCGTTGAAAGTGAGGCTGCCTCCGGTCACCACGCCCGCCGCGTTGTCGGTCACTCTGGTCGTCGACGGCGCTGCGCCGACGGTCGCCGTCGAGTCCGTGCCCGAGCCGCCGCTGTAGTTCGAGTCGCCGCTATAGATGGCCGTGGCCGCGTATGTCCCCGCAATGGCATCGGTGATCGTGCAGGTGGCCTGGCCGCTGCCGTCCAGCGTCGTCGTGCTGGAACTGCAGTCCACCGGGTTGGAGTTCGGATCCGTGACCGACCAGGCGATGGTGCCGGTCGGTGTCACCGACCGAGCCCGTGACCGCGGCGGTGAAGGTGAAGCTGCCTCCGGTCACCACGCCCGCCGCGTTGTCGGTCACTCTGGTCCTCGACGGCGCTGCGCCGACGGTCGCCGTCGAGTCCACGCCCGAGCCGCCGCTGTAGTTCGAGTCGCCGCTGTAGGTGGCCGTTGCCGCGTAAGTTCCCGCGATGGCATCGGTGATCGTGCAGGTGGCCTGGCCGCTACCGTCCAGCGTCGTCGTGCTGGTACTGCAGTCCACCGGGTTGGAGTTCGGATCAGTGACCGACCAGGCGATGGTGCCAGTCGGCGTGATGCCCGGGCCTGTCACCGCGGCGGTGAAGGTGAAGCTGCCTCCGGTCACCACGCCCGCCGCGTTGTCGGTCACGGTGGTCGTCGACGGCGCCATGCCCACAGTCGCCGTCGAGTCCGTGCCCGAGCCGCCGCTGTAGTTCGAGTCGCCGTTGTAGATGGCCGTGGCCGCGTAGGTCCCCGCAATGGCATCGGTGATCGTGCAGGTGGCCTGGCCGCTACCGTCCAGCGTCGTCGTGCTGGAACTGCAGTCCACCGGGTTGGAGTTCGGATCCGTGACCGACCAGGTGATGGTGCCGGTCGGTGTCACCAACGAGCCCGTGACCGCGGCGGTGAAGGTGAAGCTGCCTCCGGTCACCACGCCCGCCGCGTTGTCGGTGACCGCTGTGGAAGATGTTGCTCCGTCTGCTCCTGCCGGTATCGACCACGTGGCAAACGAAAAGAGCAACGTGGTTGCCACAGTCACGAGCAAGAGGGCGCTGCGCGACCTCACGAGGACTCCCTCGCTGCGAGCCCTGCGCACCAACCCCCGACAAAACCGACAACAGGCAAGTGCCAGTCAAAGTCAAAGAGGCCGGCCACAGCCCAGCAGACTACGGCGGCAACGGCACATGCCGACAGCAGGTCGACCCGCCGGAGCGCTTTTCCCAGCGAGAGGGCGACAAGCCCCACGAGGCCGAGCCCGATGATGCCACTGTCTGCGCCGACCTGGAGGTATTCGTTGTGCACGAGATGGGCCGACGAGCCGTCCGCTGCGTGCAGAAGAAGGGGGGGATCGGGCCAGGCACGATCGAACGGACGGGGGCACCGCTCTATCCGCCACCCCACGTCGGCCGATAGAGGGCTCCAGGAAGGCCGTCATGGGAGGTCCTCGCCTGGCCAGAACTAGAGAAAACGGTAACGGCCAGTCGGCCGCCCGTTGGCCCGAGGTCCAGCCGGTGACGATCTGAGGTCGACGTTCCCGGGACAGGGCCAGATGCGTCACAGCGGGCCACCAGGATTGCCGGTCATCATTCACTGGCATGGCGGAAAAGCGTCGGCGCAGACTCATCGGGGCAGTGGTCGGGGTGGTCGTCGTGGTTGTGCTCGCCGCCGTGCTTGCGCCCTACGTGTACATACACTTCATTGAGGGACCGGCTCCGGCCAAGTTGGAGCTCCCCCGGTCGTCCACCACGACGAGCAGGGCATCCGGTTCGGCCGCGACGTCATCGTCACTCGACGGAGTCTGGAACGTCGGCGCGGGCTCCCAGGCGGGCTACCGGGTGCGGGAGGTCCTGATAGGCCAGAACGCCACAGCCGTGGGGCGCACCAGAAAGATCTGGGGCTCCATGACGATCTCGGATTCGATGGTGACCAAGGCGACGTTCACGGTCGACATGGCAAGCGTGGTGAGTGACCAAAGTCAGCGGAATGCACACTTCGACGGACCGATCATGGATGTGAGCCAGTACCCGACCGCCACGCTGACCCTCTCGACCCCCATCGACCTGGGCACCATCCCGGCGGAGGGGGCCGTGGCCCACTACAACGCCGAGGGTGATCTCGATATGCATGGCGTCACGGAGTCGGTCCGCTTCCCCGTCACAGCGGAGCGCGTCGGTTCGGGTATCGACGTGCTGGCCGACGTCCCCATCGCGTTCTCTGAGTGGAATATCGCCAATCCGAGCATCGGCGGCTTCGTCACCACTGCGAATTCCGGCACCCTCGAAGTCCTACTCCAACTCACACAAGGACAGGGGAACCCCGCTTCACAATCGTCACAATCGGCCGGATCGGCTGGTTCGGCTGGTTCGGTCGGCGGCGGCGGGCCGGTGACGGTGCCCAGCACCACCGTTCCACCATTGAGAGTCCCTTCGGGCTAGCCGCACTTCCATCATCCGGCCCGGGCTGTACGGCGGGTATTCTCTGGCTCGCCCAACGGCCCCGTTTCGTGCTGCTGAACCCGTTCTCGGGATCACGGCTGCTCCGACACGCCCTCGGAAGGGGTATGGCTCGAGGGGACATCGCCCGGCAACTCCGAGAGGATCCGTGACAACCCTCAAACAGCCCCTGCAACGCCGTCGTCGTGACCTCCGGCCCGCCGAGGCCGGGATGCGCCAGCTCAACGGGTGGGGTCCCGCCCTCCTGTCGATCGCGCTCGCGCTGGCGTACGGCCTTTACATCGCATTGCGAACCTACGAGGTCGATCTCGGCGTTTACTTGCGCCTGGGCGGACGGTACGTCTTCACGTCCCACCTGTATTCCTTCGTCCTCCCCAACACGAGCCTTCCGTTCACGTACCCCCCCTTCGCAGCGCTCCTGTTCGCGCCGTGGCAACGGACGTTCAGCAACGTCGCATTGGTGCAAGCGGTCTGGACCATGTGCAACCTGGCGGCACTCGTGGGTGTGCTCGTCATGTCCCTACGACTGGTCAGGCCGTCGCTCGACGGGGTGGCGACCTGGCGTCTCGCGCTGGCACTGAGTCTCCCGGCCCTTTTGCTCAACCCTGTCCTGATCACGATTGGCTTCGGGCAGGTCAACCTGTTCGTGACCTTCCTCGTCATGTGGGACCTGTTGAGCGAACGCAAGGTCGGAAAGCGGCAGCTTCCCCTCGGTGTCGCCACCGGCGTGGCCGCCGCAGTCAAGCTCACCCCGCTGTTGTTCGTTCCTTATTTGCTGCTCACCCGACGTTGGCGCGGCGCGATGACCTGTGTGCTCACCTTCGGTGTGTGCCAACTGGTGACTTTCGGGGCGTCGCCGACCTCGTCAAGAGACTATTGGACAAAGGCGGTCTTCAAGCCCAGCCGGGCTGGCGATCTCTCCATTGTCGACAACCAGAACCTGTGGGGGGTACTCGATCGTTTCACGCACGGCGTACTGCCCGATGCCGTCATGCTCCCGCTGCTGATCGCCATCGCGGCGGCTGGCCTACTGTTGGCGGCCCGGGCGCACCGGAAATCCTCACCCCTCCTCGGGGTCCTCATCTGTGCGGCGACCTGCCTGCTCGTGTCCCCCATCTCCTGGGTCCATCACTTGGTCTGGGTCGTACCGGCGATCCTGTGGCTGGCTTTGGCGCCCGACAGACCCCGGTGGGGGCGCGCGCTTGCCGTCGCCACCGCCGTGCTGTTCTGGAGCGCGCCGGTGTGGTGGGTGCCGTACAAACACACATCCGACCTTCACCTGAATCTGCTGGACCTCATCGCCGGCAACTCGTTCTTCTTCGCGATGCTGTTCTTTCTTGTCGGGAGCGCGGTCCTCGTGCTGCGACCAACGGGTCGCCTACGCGCCAGGACGTGACGCCCATCCTGCGGACGGCGACCTGCGTCTAAGGCGCCTCAACTGGACCGTCATCCGCACCTGTTGTCGATCCGTTGTGTCGATTCGAATCGAATTGCCCTACTCGGGTCCGTGTCTGGGCGACAGACTCACACGTCGAGGGCGGGGTGAGCGGGAGTCTCCGGGGGGATTCGTCACCCCGCCCTCATGTCGATCCGCGGAGGCCGGCTCGAATCAGAAGAGGCGCCTTCGACCGCGACTAACCCACGACGCACCCGTTTGTCCACCGCCGCGAGAAGAGAGGTGGGGGCCGGGTGGAGGGGCTAGGGGAACCTCAACTTCCCGGCCCCCACCCCGGTGCCCGTTCCCATCCCGTCACGGCAGAATAACAGGGGGTTGGCCGTGATTAAAGGTGTCGAACTCGAAATAAGTGGCTAGATACATACCATGGCAGCCCTACAATTCCAGTTTCACAATGCCGGTTGAACAGGGATTTCAAGGGCGATGATCCCCCGCCCTTTCTACTATTTCCACATTCACTAAAAGCTTCTCGGCCGTTTTCCTTTTGGGCCGCGAGACACTGGGCGGGCCCTGTCAGCGTCCCAAGCGGGAGACGGCGATCTCTGAAAACGTTGTGCAACGGTTGTGTGCGATCGGCCTAACCGGCTCTACCCGAGTTGACTTCGCCCATGTCACCATCCGGCACGAGGGGCGGTGATCGGGGGATCCGATGCACGCACGTCGTGGGTCACCGCCCCTCCTTCGCGTACCGGCATACACCGTGCGTTGTCGGACCGGTCGAAGCTGCGGCGCTCTGCAAGCCGCATGTTACCTGCAGACGTTTGCTCCGTCGGAGTCCTGGAAAGAGCGCAGAGGTATCCTGAGCGCGGAGAAGGATGTTCACGCACCGATCGAGAAAGATCTCGACCTGGGTTCGCTCCAAGCCAGATCCTCCCGCAATGGAAACAGAAGGGTCCACGCACGATGGAAGTTCGTCGCCGAGTGCCACGGCAGATCGCCAGCTGGGTTGGCTCGTGCCACATCGAAGGCGAGCCGGCCGAAGAGCCGAGACGCTGTCGCGTTCTTGACGTGTCTGAGCTCGGACTGGGGATCGTGATCGATCACCCCCTCGGCTCCGGGTTGGTCGGTCGCCATGTCTCCGTCGAGACACCCACCATGGGCACCTCGGTCAACATCCGTCTAGAGGGCGAGGTGCGGAACGCAGTCGCGTTGGACTCGGGGTCTGTTCGATTAGGCATCGAATTCGACGGGCTCGCCAAGCTCGAAAAGTCCGTTCTCAATGCTCTCAGCGTCTTGGGCGCCGTTCGGTAATAGCTCGGACCGTGGCCGCAACGGCCGGAGTTGAGGACCGGTACGTTCAGGAGAGGGATGCTGCTCGCGAAGGGTCCGTCTGGCGGGCGCGTGATCCCCGAATCTGGCCTCCTATGGTCGCCGCCATGGAGGCCCGGTCTCGCGGGGGAGATGCGACCTCCAGCGCGTGAGCACGGCGCCAACGGCAGCCGTCACCGCTGGCTGTTCTTTGAGCTCGCTGGCGGCGTCGAACTGGCCTGTGGCACGCACGTGACCCTCTCAGGACTGAACACCGCCAAGACGAGGCGGTGAGGTGCCTTCGGGGCTCGTCAGTGGAAGTCGCACTTGATCCTGGCGATTCCGGACCAAAGAGACGGCTTGTCTAGGTGTAAATCAAGGCGCTCCCCACGATGGCGAGGGTGCGGTGATCGTCGCGGTGATTCTCCGCCAGCAACTCAGCTGTGACCCGATCGAACATCGGCAGCCCGATGCCGATGGGGATGTCCACGGCGCGTCCCTCGCGACACTGTGGACACTCGACGATGCACGCACCGCCGTCCGTGTCGATGACTTCCGGACGGTGGGGGCTTTGCATGGGCCGACTCCCTGCTTGCACCAACAATGGGGTGTTTCAAGTTAGCCGTCGTCCGCTCCCCGAGGCCGGATGGTTTTCTTGTCCTCTCCCCTCCTCGCATTTTGACTGGAGTCAGCGGCTGGCGGCGACCATCCCCGACGGCCCAGGGTGGTTCTCGTGCAACGCCCATCGCGAGTACGAACTTTGTGTGGAAGCCGTTTGAGCGCACCAGAGGGTGGATCCACCCGTCGAAGGTCTACTGCTGTTGCGGCATTCCCCTTGGGAGCAATGCGGCGCCGGCGTGGCATCGTGAAGCCTTGACAGGCGCGCAACCAACGGCCAATCTCTTGCAACGGCCGTGAAGGGCGCACGACCGGCACGACCGGACACCTCTACCGGGACGGCGGAGGCATCCGGTGGAGGTGAGCAGCATGAACCGGGGAACCGCAGCGACACACGTGCAGGCTGTGCTGGCAATCGAGGATCGTGTCCTGCGCAACTACTGGGTCACCCAGACCTATTCGGATCTGGCCGCGGGCCTCACTCGGCTGCTCGGGCCGGACACGGCGAACTGGTGCACGTTCGGCACTTGGGCCTCGGACACGGTCGGGCGGAACATCCGGGGGGAGGACATTCCGAAATGGCTTCATGACCGCGTCGTCCTTCACGACGGCATGATGGGCGCAATCCGGACGGTGAACGAGGGACAAGGACAGTTGCTCTCTGAGGCCCTCCGCCTCGTCACCACTGATCATGTCATCGATGTCGTGCGGGAACTCCTCGGTGCATGCGCTCTGAACCTGTCCAACGGCAATACGGAGGTGTTCGCCGAGATCGCGCCTGCGGCGGCGACCTTCATTGCGTGCTACGACGCCCAGCCTGTCGATTCTGACTCTGCGCGGGCCCGAGTTCTCCAGATGTGCGAGGGTGCACCTCCGTTCGAAGGCATCAATCGTCTGCACGCCGGGTTCTCGCTCTGGTGCGACGCCATGGAAGAGCCGGCTCCGGCCGCCAGGAGCCAACGTATCTTGGCCGGTTCGCTGCAGCTCGGAGCGCACGAGCAGCATCACCTCCAGGGCGCGATCGCCGGCAGCATGGACATGGGCGTCAACCAAAGCGCCGCTCTGTACCGGAAGCGTCTGGTCTCCGAGAAGGGAGCTTTTGCCCGGCTCGAGCCGTCGATCGCCTCCGCGCTCGATCCCGTCGTGAAGGCGACCGGTGATCTCTGGGGTGATCTGATGACGAAGCTTCTCGGCACAATCGAGACGCCCGACGGAACTCTGCTGTTGGATCACAACGTGCCCCCGATCCCGGGCCAGCCGTTCACGCCGCCTGAGATGAAGCCCGTCGTTGTCGATGACCTGGCCACCTTGCTGACTCGCTTCGACCGCAGTGACGGCAACGGCGACGGGAGTGCCGCTGCCGACTGGGTGAAGCTCGACGACCGCATGAACTTCATCGCGAACCTCTTCGTTTCCCGCCATCACCGGACCGAGCTGTTCCAGCCCCCGTTTGACGGCGCGGTCGTGTCGGACATAGAGGCCGACCGCATCCCCGGCCAGTCGTTCTCCATCTGCGGCCCGGCTCCCAAGCCGCTGCTCCGACCACCACCCACGATCGGGACGCGGCGGTTCACCGACTCGTTCCTCGACGGTCTCCGAAAGGCATCCGACTGGCCGGCCGATCGGGCCGTCAGCACCTTCTTCGAGGAAAGCGGAGAGGGACATGCCCAACTCTTCGGACGACTGGCACGGCTCTCGGCCGGCGACGTGCCGGACGATCAGCTCCCCGGCGTCGGCACATTCGTCTCCGCCCAGGAGCCTTGGCCGGAATGGGCAGATCGGGACCTGGTCGAAAGAGGCCAGCAGTTCTTCCGCCGGTGGGGGCCCCAACTCGGCATGGCACTGTGGATGGCGTCCCTACCGGCCGACTACGCCTGCGCGAAAGGGGCGGAGCCGCTGGTCCGAACGGCCCGACTGACCGGGAAGCCCAAGCGCCGCTACGTCGAGACCGGACAGATGATCATTAACGCCATGACGCCCGGAGCCCTCGAGACGGGCGCGCTCGGCTACGAGACGATCCGGCACGTGCGTCTGATGCACGCGGCGGTGCGTCATCTTCTGCGCCATGGGGAGGATCTCCGGACACCCGCCGGGGATCCGATCGAAGCGTGGGACGACGCGCTCGGCGTGCCTCTGAACCAGGAAGACCTGCTCGGATGCCTCTTCTCTTTCAGCGTCGTGGGAATCGACTCCCTTCGCCGATCGGGCGTTCGAGTCACCGACTCTGAAGCCGAGGCCTACATCCACACATGGAGCCTTGTGGGCCACCAGCTGGGGATCCGTTCCGACCTCCTCCCCTTGGACTTGACCGATTCCCGGGCCATTTGGGCGCATATCAAAACCCGCGCCTACGCGCAGAGTGACGCCGGCCGTGAGCTCACCGCCGCTGCCATCGAGTGCATGCAGGATCTCATCCGGCTCAGGCCGCTGGGAGGTCTGCCGGCGTCGGGCATCCGCCACTTTCTCGGCGACGAGACCGCCGAGCTGCTCGGTGTGCCCAAGGCCGACTGGACACGGTGGTTCTTCACATTCGTGGAAGTCAGCGACACCCTCTTCGACCGGACCTGGGGCCGACTGCCCGGGGTCCCCAATCTGTCTGCGGCACTCGGGCTGAGGATGCTCGGCGGGTTCGAGCGCACCGAGCGCGACGGGGACCGGCCGAGCTTCCAAATATCCGACGAACTCCGCGAGGCCTGGGGAATGGGGAACGCCCCTTGAACCCTCTTTGACCCTTCGGGGAATGACCGCAGGCCGGGTAGAACGCGTCGGGCTGCCCTCAACCGCTGTTGCCCTCGCTCTTCACCGGCCTTAACCTGCCAACCTACGAGAGGGGTTCCGTACGACGTGGTGCTCCGGGAGGTGCTGCGTGACCACCGAGAACTTGGCAGTTCTCTTCTCTGACGTGGTCGGATCGACCGAGTTGTCGCTCGCCATGCCACCCGAAGCCGCTGACGAGGTGCGCCGGGGGTATTTCTCGGTCCTGCGCCAGGCCGTCGCCGCCACCGGCGGCCACGAGGTCAAGGGGTTGGGCGACGGAATCATGGCCATCTTCGCCTCGGCTTCCGCCGCGCTGGCGTGTTCTGTTGCCATGCAGCAGGGCGTCGAGCATGACAATCGCGACCACGCGTACAGCGTGGGACTGAGGGTCGGGCTGAGCGGCGGGGAGGTCACGGCGGACGTCGACGGCGACTACTACGGGGACTCGGTGATCGAAGCGGCCCGATTGTGTGCTGTCTGCGAGGGTGGTCAGATTCTCTCCGCCGCTGTCGTTCCCATGATGGCGGGACGGCGAAACCGGCATGTCTGCCGATCGGTCGGCGTCATGACCCTGAAAGGGCTGCCCGATCCCGTCGACACGGTCGAAGTGATGTGGGAGCCTCTCGTGACGGCCGAAGCAGGCGGGGTGATCCCGCTGCAGCCGCGCCTGACGGTCCGGCCGACCGTAGGACTGGTTGGTCGCGATCTCGAGACCGCAGCGCTCGCCTCCGCCTTCACGCGTGTCGCGAACGGTGAAGGGCGAGAGATCTTGCTCGTCAGCGGGGAAGCCGGCCTCGGGAAGACCACTCTGGTGGCCGAAGCAGCCCGCGCCGCCCATCGCACCGGAGCGTCCGTCCTGTTCGGCCATTGCGAGGAGGACATGACTTTGCCGTACCAGCTCTTCGCCGAATCGCTCGGCCACTACGTGACCAACGTGGACGAAGAGCGGCTCACACGCCACACACGCGCCCATGGCTCTGAGCTCACGCGCCTCATTCCGGCCCTCGGCAGTCGGGTTGCCGACGTTCTGTCGCCCAGGGCGACCGACAGCGACACCGAGCGGTATCTACTCTTCACCGCCGTCGTTGAGCTCTTGGCAGAGGCATCCGCCGATGATCCCGTCATGCTCATCTTCGATGATATCCAGTGGGCGGACTCCGGCAGTCTCCTCCTCTTGCGCCACCTGGCGACGACGGAGCTACCGATGCGAGTGTTGGTCCTGGCGACCCTTCGCGACGACGAGATGCCGAACGCGCAGGAGCTGCGCGCCACCTTGGGATACCTGTGGCGCCATCGCGGAGTCTCTCGGTTAGAGCTCGAAGGCCTTAACCGTGGGGACGTGGTGTCCTACATGGAAGCTGCGGCGGGTCACAGGCTCCCCGAAAGCGGGATCGATCTCGCGGAAGCCGTGCACCGCGAGACCGATGGGAACCCCTTCTTCCTCAGCGAGGTTCTCCGCCATCTGGCCGAGACCGGAGTGATCTATCAAGACGCGGCCGGTCAGTGGATGACGGCCGAGTCACTCGGTCCGCTGGCACTCCCCGACAGCGTCCGGGAGGTCGTGGGGGGACGAGTGGCCCGTCTCGGGGATCGCGCCGAACGGTCATTGTCGATCGCTGCGGTAATCGGTCGGAGGTTTGACTTCGACCTCCTAACCAGGGCAACCCGGTTTCCCGAGGACGAGGTTCTCGAGATCCTCGAAGCGGCCACGGCTGCGGCACTCGTACGCGAGGTCGCGGGGCCCCCGGGGCACTACATCTTCGCCCACGGCCTCATTCGGCACACGATCTACGGGAGCCTTGGCCCGACTCGGTGCGCCCACGCCCACGCGCAAGTGGCCGAGGCGCTCGAGGACATTTGCGGTGGCCACCCGGGACCCCGAGTCGGCGAGTTGGCCCGGCACTGGCTGAATGCCTCGGGCGAGTCCGCTCCCGGCCGGGCAATCCGCTACACCCGCCAGGCGGGCGATGCCGCCCTCAGTGCACTGGCCCCGGCGGACGCTCTCAGGTACTTCACGCAGGCCGCCGAGCTGCTGGACAAAGTCGATGACCCCGACCCCGTCTTAGCGCTCGACGTGGCCATCGGGTTGGGGACTGCGCGGCGACAGACCGGCGATCCGGCCTTCCGTGAAACCTTGCTCGGGGCGGCACATCGGGCAGCCGAGTTCGGCGACACCGAGCGGCTGGTGGCGGCTGCTCTGGCCAACGACCGCGGCTTCTACAGCGCCATCGGCGCCACCGACAACGAGAAGGTCGACGTGCTCGAGACTGCTCTCAATGACTTGCCCGCGCTCGTTCCGGAACGTGCTCTCGTCCTGGCGACGTTGTGCTCCGAACTGGTCCATGGCAGCACGCTCGAACGCCGACAGGCATTGGCAGAAGAGGCCGAGCGCATCGCCAATCACAGCGGTGACGACACAACCTGCGTGCGCGTGCTCAACCACCTCTACGTCCCGCTCGAGGTCCCTCAGCTCCTCAGTTCGACACTCACCCGAACCACGGATGCGCTCTTGCGAGCCGAGCGACTAGGGGATCCCGCACTTCTCTTCTGGGCAGCGATGTGGCGCTACGAGGCGGCTGCCCGCGCCGGCGATATCGACGAACTGGACCGTTGCCTCGCGATCCACGGGGCCACGGCGGAGCAGCTGGGACAGCCGGTCTTCATCTGGGGTCACACGTTCCTGCAGGCGCAGCGGGCCTTCATTGCAGGAGACACGGACCGGGCTGAAGCACTGGCGACCGAAGCGCTCCAAATCGGCACCGACAGCGGACAACCCGACGCCACGATCGTCTACGGGACCCAGCTGATGGGGGTTCGCGGACAGCGGGGCACCATGAGCGAGCTGATCCCACTCATCGAGCAGCTGGCTTCTGACGCGCCCGATATCTCACCGTGGATGTTCGGCTCGCTGTTGGCCAAGGCTCATGTGGAAGCCGATCGTACCGATGAAGCGGTCGCTCAGCTAGAAGCGTTCGCGGCATCGGGCTTCGACCACCGTCTGGACCAGCTTTGGCTCTCGGCAATGGTCGACTACGCCGACGCCGCCGTCGTATGCGGCGACCCGACCTACGCCAAACCCCTGTTCGAGCGGCTCGCCCCCTGGCACGCGCAGCTCCCAGCCACCGGGGCATCGGCCCTGCCACCGGTGAGCCACTACCTCGGTGGACTAGCCGGCGTCCTCGGCCGCTACGACGAAGCGGATGCCTACTTCTCGCAATCGGCCGCAACGAGCCAGAGGTTGGGAGCCAAGTTCTTCGCCGCCCGGACGGACCTGTGGTGGGGAGATCTCTTGGCTCAGCGCAATCGCCCCGGTGACGCAGATGCGGCGGTGGCACGCCTGACAAAAGCCCAACACGTTGCGCGGACGTTCGGCTACAGCAATGTGGACCGGCGTGCCACGGAAGCACTCGAAGCCTTGGGAGGTTGAGCAGTTCATTGCTCGTCCTCACCAGATCAGTGAGGCCCCTCTCCGCTGAGCACCCGAGTCACCACTGTGACGTCCTCGGGTCCAAGCCCGCTGTCGACGATCTTCTGCCACTCCGTCGCCAGAGCGGAAAGTACCGCGAAGCGCTGGAGATCACCACTTGAAAGCGCGAGATGGACGTCCTTCAACGCCAGTGCCAAGGGGAACTCGGGCGAATAATCGCCCCGTTCGATCCGACGAAGTTTTCCGGACTCCCAGGCGGAAATGAGTGGTCCCCCGTCGAAGGCTGCGATGACGGCAGATGTCTCGACCCCCAGCTGGCGCGCCAAAGCCAACGAATTCGCGACGCCTTCTGCGGTGAACGCCAGAAGGACGTTATTCACCAGTTTCATCTTCGAGCCGTTTCCAGCGGGACCGAGCCACATCGTCCGTTGCCCGATCACGTCGAACACCGGCTGAAGGTGCGGTCGCGCGTCATCTGGTCCCGAAGCAAAAATCAGAAGGTCACCGTTCTCTGCTGGGACCTTGCTCCCCGAGACCGGCGCGTCCACGAAATACGTGTCGGGACGTTCGCGAGCGACCAGCGCCGCGACCTGCTCGGTCGCCTCGATGCCGATCGTGCTCATCTGGGCCCACACCGCCCCGGGCCGCAGGGCTTGTATCAGGCCCTGATCACCTGCGATCGATCGGACTGCCTCGGCATTCGTCACCATCGTGATGACCACATCGGCATCTGACGCCGCATCGGCCACGGAGGTCGCAACTTTGACACCCATATCGGAAAATGATTTGGCCGCAGCAGGTTCCCGGTTCCAGACCACCAATGGGACGCCCGATCGGTGCGCGACGTGGGCCATCGCCGCGCCCATGGTCCCCAGCCCGAGCAGGGCCAACCTTGGTTGAAGATCCGTCATGGCTCCATTTTCCACCATGGCAGACCACCCGGACAATGGCGCACTCAGGGTTGCGTCCGCGCCATTCCTCGCTCGGGCATCCCTGGCAAATCAGCCGGCTCGGAGGACGCAAGGAGAGGACCTCGACAATCGGCGCAAACCTGGTTCTGATCATGAAGGGGATGCAACGTCGATCAGCCCCTCGTCTCTCAGCTGTTCGATATGGGCTCCCCTGCTACGACGTATTCCGCGCTGGTGAACTGACGGCCATCGACGCGGGATCGCTCCGACGCCCTGACGGCCATTCGATGCTCGTCGGGGCGCCGTGACAGGTCTGAGGGCGGGCGTCACCCACCTGTCACGCATGTATGCGCCGCAGAAACGTGGCGAAGAGGAACGAGCGGCGGCGATTGCGGAGGGCTATCGTGCGAGGCTGAGGGGTGAAGGAAGGGAGTCGCATATGCCGGTTGCCTACCCTTTGACGGTCGAGATGCCGCAAGGGCCTGCGAAGATTCCGCCGGTAAAGGTTCTCACGAACTGGCTGATCTTCATCCCGCAATTCGTCTGGCTGTACATCCTCGGCATCGTGGCTTTTCTTGCAGCAATCGTGTGCTGGTTCTCCATCGTGTTCACCGGATCGGCACCGCAGAGCCTGAGCGAGTTCATCGCCGGCGTGATCCGCTATCAGTGGCGAGTGATCACCGGCCTCTACGTGTGGGCCGAACCGTATCCACCCTTCGCGCCGATCCCGCAAGGGTTCGCCGATCCTGGTGGTTACCCTGCAGAGTTGAACGTCGCGCCCGTGAGTGGGGAGCGCAACCGGCTCACCGTCCTGGTGCGAATCATCCTCTGCATCCCACAGTTCATCGTGTTGTACGTCCTGAACATCGTCAACGGAATCTGCCTCCTCATCTCATGGTTTATCGCCCTGTTCACAGGAGAATGGAACCCTTCACTGAAGAACTTCTGCGTCGGCGTGTACCGGTGGCAGCTTCGCGTGGCGTCCTACTACTTGCTGCTGAACGACGACTATCCACCCTTCAGCCTGGAGCCTTAGGAGTGAACGAAGTCGGGTAGGGACATAGGGCGTCACACCGCCGAGCCCTACGTCGTGTACCCGTTGAGGCAGAAAGAACCGCTCTTACCTGTTGGTGTCGGAGGGTCAACGAGGGCAGAAGCCGACGGGCGATTCCAACCCTGGGACCTGGGAAGATAGACCTTGGACGCGGGTGGTCATCAATTACTGAGACGCGGGAGCTCGTTCATCACCTCTGAGCCAGCGCCCGACGCTCTCGAAGTCGGTGACCCAGCAAGAGACCCAGAAGGACGAGAGCCAAAACGATCCCTCTCGACAATGCCTTTCTGCCGGTTCGACTTGCGTCCATTTGCTCCATTGTGGCCCCATCACCTGCCCAGGTCGATCGACGCGACCTTGCTCGAACGATGTCAGGCCGCGCGCTCTGAGGCGAGGCGACAGGCGTCATGACCCGAATATGGCCGTCAGGATGTGAAGAAGCCTAGAACTTCTGCGCCTCCGCGGCGTCGGCTTCGATCTGCTTCTGGTCTGCCTTGAGCTGCTTCTCCTCGACCTTCTGCGCCCGCTTCATGGCAGAACGGACTTTGGCCTCCATGTCGGAGAAGGCGACGACGACGAGGCCGGCCTCGCCTTCGTCCAATGATTCGCCCAGTTCCTTGAGGTCTCCACGGCTCATGCCTGCAGCCGCATGACCGGCCAACGCGCCCAGGACTGCCCCAGCGCCGGTCGTCCCCAGCAGCAGACCTCCACCGATGGCGGCAGCCGGAAAGAGGACGATCACGAGACCCGTCGCCAGGCCGACCCCGCCGCCGAGCACGCCCCCAACCCGCGTCGGGGTCTCATGCTTCTTGATGATCTTGACCTTGCCATTGCGGTCACGCTCGATGACGGCCGCGTCATAGGCATCCACCAGGTTGGCCTTGGTGTGGAGCTCCTTGATGAGCTCGTAGTCCCCGAGCGCGTCGGCAGCGTCGCCGTACACGCCGCAGTAGACCAAGAGCGTATCAACGGGCATATCGGCGCTCCTATCGGAATCGAGTGTCCTTCGGGGTGCAGCGATGCTTCTGATGTTAGAGCCGGCTCAGCTCTTGTGGGCTGAGCGTCGTCTCTGCCGGCGCGCCGTATGCCGCGAGGGCGTAGATCACAATGACGCCGAGAACGATATACGTCAACGACCAGATCGGGTAGTAGGGCATCCACCAGATTGCGCTGATCGCCCCGATCGCGCCGGCTGCAATCCCGACCCAGCGGCCCAACTGAGAGCGGCCCATCACCGCCAGGGCGCAGAGGATCAAGATGATGCCGACGATCAAGTACACCCACCCGTAGGTCTTGAGACTGGTTCCGAAGAGAGCGTCTTCGAGATTTTGGGGCAGGACCCCGTGGTAGCGGAACGCCCATATCGCATCGAAAATCCGCATGATGCCGGCCACCCCCAACACGATGGCGGCGAAGATGACCCAGCCCTGACCCCGATCGTTCATGATCAACCCCCACTTGAACGTGCTCGCCGCCAGGGAGCGCGGCGAACGAATAGCTATTGCCATTCCAGGTATATACCGGGGTCGCCCTCAATGGAAGAGGTTGAAGGAGCTCGGGAACGAGTCATCGTTTGCTTAAGGCCAAAAGGACGCACGGCCTGGGTTGAGCCTGAGGAGATCAACCCCTGGCAATTCGGCAATGGGCGATTTATTCTCACACCGAAGCTTCATTTCGGGTGCAGGGAGGGCCATGCTGGCGTACGAACGACTCGACGCCGCCGAGCAGAAGCAGGCGTTCGACCCCTATGTGCGTGAGGCGACCGGGACTTCAGGCGGCGATGTCACGTCCCAGCTCACCCAGCTGGCCGATCTGAGGGCACAAGGCGTGCTCACCGATTCAGAATTCGAGGCACAGAAGGCCAAGGTTCTGGCTGCGAGCTGAGACCAAGTACGGACGACAGCGTTAAAAGGAGGAGCCGCAGATGGCAGAAGGTAACGAAGCCTTGGGCCCGATCAGCTACTTGGTGGTTGAGTTCCCGGGGAGCAAGATGACGGGCGAAGGCTTGCCCATACTGGTCGATCTCGTCGACCGGGGCATCATCAGGATCTTGGATCTCGTCTTCGTCGCCAAGAGCCAGGACGGCTCCTTGGGGATCATCGGACTGGCGGATCTGGACCATGACGGGACGATCGATCTCGCCGTGTTCGAGGGCGTCTCGTCGGGCCTGGTCAGCCAACAAGACCTCGACGACGCGGCGCCGGTCATCGCCCCGGGCTCCTCTGCCGCCATCTTGATCTTCGAGAACCGGTGGGCGACGAACTTCGTTCAGGCGCTACGACGCGGTGACGCACAGCTCGTGGCCGCCGGTTACATCCCCCAGGACGACCTCGCGGCCGCGCTCGACGCGGCCGGAGGCTGAAAGGAGACTGACATGCCGCTTCTCCGAGGTATCGCGCGTACCGCTGCCATCGCCGGCACGGCCACAGCTGTATCCAACCGCGTCTCGCGCCGCCAGCAGAACCGCTGGGCCCAACAGGAGGACCAGCAGTACGCCCAGCAGCAACCGCAGTACGCGGCGGCACCGCCCCCTGCGGCCGCGGCGCCGGCCAGGGATCAGATGGCACAGCTCAAGGATCTCGCCGACCTCAAGTCGCAGGGGATCCTCACCGACGCCGAGTTCGATACGCAGAAGGCGAAGATCCTGGCCTCCTGAAAACAGTGCACACATGACGTTCTCCGCCGCGAGCGGGTCCCGCAGGACAATGGCGGTGGTCCGTCAGGACCAGGTCATCTCGGTGACTGAACCGCCTGGAGCGCGGCCAGCGACATCCGACGGGCGTGGCGATACGGCATGAGTGTCGAACCAGAAGATGCCTTGCAGGTCGAGGGCGGTTCGAATCCGAGGCTCGCGGTTCTGTTGGCCGCGGCGATGTTCGTCCTCGTCGTGGACACCTCATTCATGAACGTCTCGATCTCCGCCGTTGTCAGGGATCTCCATACGACCGCCAGCGGCGTCCAATCCGCCATTGCCCTCGAGGCCTTGGTCTCCGCGGCGTTCATCCTCATCAACTCGAAGATGGGCGATCTCATGGGCAGAAAGCGCGCATACGTGATCGGCCTCCTCGCCTACGCCATTGGCGCACTGGCGATGACTCTGACGCAGAAGCTGACCACGGTTGTCATTTTCTGGGCCATCATCGGTGGCCTCGGCGCCTCCCTCCTGCTACCGGCCATGCAGTCGCTCATCCACGGCAACTTCACCGGGGCAGCCCAGAAGAAGGCGTACGCGCTCGTCGGGGCCTCCGCGGCGATCGCCGCCGCCGTGGGGCCGCTTCTCGGCGGGTTCGTCACCACCTATCTGTCATGGCGTGTCGGGTTCGGGCTCGAGGTCGTCATCATCCTCGTCGTGTTGTCCCAGATCCGCCTCGTCAAGGATGTGCCGTACACAGGACCCCGCAAGATCGACCTCGTGGGCGCGGTTCTCTCGGTCGTCGGTATGGGTGGCGTGGTCCTCGGGATCCTGGTCTGGCAAGAAGGTGGCGGATACGTCGGCCTCATCATCGCCATCGGCGCCGTGGCGCTGGCCGCCTTCGCCTATTGGCTGGTCAAGCGTAAGCGCAGCGGGAAACCCACCCTCTTGGACCCCGACCTGTTCAAGCACTTGAACTTCCGTATCGGCATCTCGCAGCAGATGCTCCAGCAGATCACCCTCGGCGGCGCCATGATCGCCCTGCCCCTCTTCCTGCAGATGACGCTCGAGTACAACGCCATGCAAGCCGGACTGTCCCTGGCGCCCCTGTCGCTCTCCATGTTCGGGATGGCACTCCTGGCGGGCCGCAAAGCCGGCAAGCGCCGCCCGGCCAACATCGTGCTGACCGGGTTCGCATTGAGCACGATCGGGATTGCCGCCATCATCCCTCTGGTGCCGAGAGTGAGCTCGGGCTGGTACCTCGTGGCCCCGCTTCTCATCGCCGGCTCAGGGCTCGGTCTGCTGGTCTCCCAGCTCAACAACTTCACGCTGGCGCCCATTGCTGAGGAGCGGGTCAGCGAGGCCGCCGGGGTCAACTCAGCCGCCGGCTCGTTCGGCCTGTCTTTCGGCCTGGCCGTGGCCGGTGGTCTCCTGCTCTGGGTTTTGGCGATGAGCTTCACCAACCTGACGTATTCGAGCACGGCGATCCCTGCGGCCCAACAACAGCAGATCGCCGCCAAGATGGAGACCGACGCCGAAGTCATGAGCAACACCCAGCTCCAGCAACAGATCTCGAATGAGCCCCAGAACGTCCAGAGCGCCATCCTCGCCATCAACACCGAGGCCCGGAACCGCTCCCTCCAGTTCGCGCTCCTCGTCCCCGCCATCGCCGGACTACTGGGCTTCGCCAACTCCTTTCGGATGCGACGCCTGCCGGACATCAGACCCGCGGCACCTCTCGATGGCGCCGATTTCGGGTAGCTCCCAGCAGATCGGACTCAAGAAGATTCGGAGTCAGGGAGTCGGGTTTGATCGTGTCGGAGGGCCTAGTTGCGCAAATCCCGACTGGCGGCTCCAGCCTTGGGACATGGGGAAGTAGGCGGCCGGAGACCGCCCAGGTGCGAGTCCTGTAACACAGCACTGTCGAACAGCATCCGGAACTCTTACTGCGTGCTTGGCAAAGTTGCCTGTTGCAGTACGGCACATCGGGGATACCCGGATGGACAAGTTCCCCTCGTCAATCGGACCGCGCGGCATCATTGTAGTTGTGGACAACACGATCCGACCTGAGGACTCCTCCACGATTGACCCACGTCGTTCGGAGTTGTTGGCGCGCTCCCGGCGCTCCCGGCGGACGGCTTGTGCGCGATCTCTGAAACCCGCGGTCTGTAATCATTGAAACCCGCGATCGGCGATCAGCGAAAGTCGCGTTTTGCGATCAGCGAAACCCGCGCTGAGCTGTTCCTTTCGTTCTTCCGGACCGGTATCCACCCGGTCGGTCAAGAGCCCCTCCAGGGTCTTGGGCATCCACTGCACCAAGCCCACTGGAGGGACCACAGCAATGATGACCCAGGAGGAGTTCATGGACGTCATGGCGATGAAGCGCCAAGGCATGAGCATCAAGGAGATCGCCGAAGAGACCGGCTATCACCCGAGCACCATCAGCAGCTGGCTGCGCAACGGCGGCCCGCCCGAGCGCCGTGCGAGGACCTCGGTTCCGGTGATCGACGAGTACTGGGCGGGCGAGATCGGCGGGTTGTTGCGGGTGGCCCCGCGTCTGTTGGCCACCAGCGTCTTCGAGCTGATCAGGGCCAAGGGCTACACCGGCTCCTATGTAAGCGTGGCCCGGCACCTCAACACGCTGCGCGGTCCGAGGTTCTCGGCCGCCCCGGCGGCCTCGACGCGGATCGTGACCGCTCCAGGCGAAGAAGCCCAGTTCGACTGGTCCGACGTGTCGCACTGGACGCGCGAATGGGGACTGGGCGAGGTCCAGTGCTTCTCGGCCATCAGCACACCTTTGAGGGACTCATTCGGTTCTTCGAGTTCGTCGGCGGTGTCCCCCAGGTCTTGCGCACCGACTGCATGGGTGCGCTCGGGACTTCGCAGGGCCGGCGCTTTCGCCTCCACCCTCCGGCCCACGGCTTCGCCCAGTTCTGCGGCACCGAGATCCGGGCTTGCCAGGCTCGTGACGCCAAGCGCAAGGGCAAGGTGGAGCGCCCCTTCCGTGACGTCAAGGAACGCTTTCTCGAAGAATGCACGGCGACGGGGCCACCGAGGAGCCTGGCCGAGCTCAACGAGCGGGCGGCCCGCTGGCTAGAGATTCGTGTCCATGCCCGAGTGCACCGGGGCACCGGAGCCGTGCCCGCGGAGCGACTGGCCGCCGAAGTGCCCCTGCTCGCAGCGCTGCCCCGCAGGCGATTCGACACGGCCTATGTCGAAGCGCGGAGGGTCCATGTGGCCATTCCCCAGATCGAGTGGCGCGGCGTGCGCTACTCGGTGCCACCACACTGCCTGGGCCAGCGCGTCGAAGTGCGCCAAGAGGTGGAGGGGTCCACGATCGAGATCCGCTGGGCCGGAGAGCACGTGGCCACCCACGACATCTGCGACACCGCGGGAGTCGAAGTCTGGGATGCGCTGCACTTCCAAGAAGCCCAGATGGCCGCCCTGTCGCGCAGCCGGGGACGCCACCTCAGCATCGTCGTGCCCGACGACCCTCGGGCGGCGTCGCCCCCGCTCCGACTCGACATTGCAGGAGACGTCGACGTCGACGTGCCTGACCTGGCCCGCTATGAGACCGAAGGGGCCGGGTCATGACCAACTCGCTCTATGAGCAGCTCAAAGACGACCTGGGCTATCTCGGTCTCGCTCGCTCGGCCGAATGCTTCGCCCTGATCGCCGAAGAAGCCAAGAACGGCGAGTGGAGCCATATCGAGTACCTGGCCCGGGTCATCGGCGAACAGGCCAACGCCACCGTCAATCGAAAGCTGGCGGCCCGATTACGTTTCGCCCGCTTCCCGTTCCGGCGCAACCTGAGCGACTTCGACTTCGAGTTCCAACCCAGCGTCGACCGCAAGCTGATCGAGGACCTGGCCACGCTGCGCTTCATCGAGGAGAACCGCCCGATTCTCTTCTTGGGCCAGCCGGGCTGTGGCAAGACGCATCTGGCCGTCGCCCTGGCCACCACCGCCGTCGAGGCCGGGTTCCGGGGCTACTTCACGACAGCCGACGACATGGTCAATACCTTGGTGCGGGCCAAACGCGAAGGCACGTTCGGCTCCAAGCTCAAGACGCTGACCGCACCGAGCGTGCTGGTCATCGACGACGTCGGCCTCCTGCCCATCGAACGTGGCGGAGCCGGCGTCTTCTTCCACGTCGTCAACACCCGCTATGAGCGCGGGCACCCCACCTTGATCACCACCAACCGGGGACTCCCCGAATGGGGAGAGATCTTCGGCGACCCCGTCGTTGCTGCCGCCATCTTGGACCGCCCTCATGCACAACGCCGTGGTCTTCAACATCAAGGGGCCGTCGTGGCGGATGCGTGAGCACTACGCCCTCGAGACGGCCGCCACCGAGCCCGAAGCGAGCTCAGGAAGGAGGCGCCGCTAACCTTTCCACTCGAGGAACCAGGGGTCAGCTCAGCGCGGGATTCGGTGATCGCCAAACGCGGGATTCACTGATCGCGGAGTCCTTCCTCACTGTGAGGATCCTATGACCAGACTGTCCCAGTTGCCGGCCGGCGCCACAGCTGCCTTCTGAAAGCTGACATGCGCTTGCTGTCGTTAGCATCCGGCACCCGCCGACGGCCAGATCCGCTCGGCTTCTCACTGCCCACCAGTCGAAGGCTCTCCGATGACTGCCGATCCGAGCTCGAGGACGCCCGGTGAACCCGGCGCGGACCCCGGATCCGGTGACTCGGTTCCAGGGAGAGGGGCTCGAACCTCCCCGATTTCGGCGGTGCCCCTGCTTGGACCACCTCGCGGCAGGCGGCTCGCTGTATCAATGGACCGTTATGGACATCTTAGGAAGCGGTACGAACCAGACCGCATGAGGTAACCCCATGAACTTGACCATCCAAGAGCCACGCATGCCACGTCTGATCGATCTCAAGCGACAGGCAAGTCTGTGGCATCAATTCCAGGCATCGAGGCTCCCGTGGAACCGAGTGCGCCTCAAGGCCGAGTTCATTCGTCGTGACGTGTACGTGCCGAGCACGCCGTATGGGAATGCCCTCCAGATGTTGAAGGAGGGCCGCCTCGAGCTTGGCCGCCAAATCTGGCTCGAACATGGCGTGACGCTTTCCAGCGCCGCAGGACGCATCCGCCTAGGCGAAGGTGTCCAGCTCAACCGAGGAGTGACCATCAGCGCGGCCGACCTCGTCGAGATGGGAGACCACAGCGGAGCCGGCCAAGGGTGCTACATCACCGACGCCGATCATCGAGTCACCGACCCCGACATTCCGTTGGCCAAGCAGCCGATGATCGTGAAGGGCCCCACGATCATCGGCGACAACGTGTGGATCGCGTCCCTCGTCGTCATCACGTCCGGGGTGACCATCGGAAGCCGTTCGGTGATAGGAGCGGGCTCCGTGGTCACCCGTGACATTCCGCCATACTCGATTGCAGTAGGCGCACCGGCGAAGGTGGTCGGGCACGTCGAGCTCGATGACACGATCCATCCACACTTGTCGCCCGTCAGTCGGGCCTCAAGGATGGCGCAATAGCGCTCGCGAGACTCCGCGCCGGGAGCACATTCCCCGGGGCCGGGCTCGGGCCGAGAGCGGCAATGTCGACCACTGCCGCCCTCGCGCTCTCCTCGCGTCGGGGATGACTCCAACACCATCCCCCGCCACCACAGAACGGGACCGTTGCCTCCTCGCACGTCCCACAGGGATGCGGTGGCCGGCTCCGCCCTTGATGCGTTCCGCCTCAGGGGTTGGGCCGCTGTTTGTTGTCCATCCATTGTGCGGATTCAGAACCGATCGGCCCTATTCCCGGCCAATGGCCTTGGGCGACCATGCGAGTGGAGGGGCGGCGAAACATTTGGCGCGGCGGCGCTCCTCGATGTAATCACCAGGCGTGGGGGCGGGGGCTGGAGATCCTCGCAAATCACAGTCACCGTCCCCCGTCTCGGTCCGATTCAGGCGCCGTACAGCGCCCGCCAAGGTGGCGATACGCCGGACGGCCATCGCCATCAGCCACAAGCGCCAGAACGGTAGAACCAAGACAGGCAGGACCCGGCTAATCGAGCTGGGCGCACGGACCGTGGACACGCTGAACGCTTGGAAGGCCCGGCAGGCCACAGAGGGGCTTCTCGTCGGCCATGCCTACCTGTCAGCGGATAATCTGGTCTTCACCCTCCCTGACGGGCGTGGGTATCACCCTGAGCGGCTCTCACGGGAGTTTGACCGCAAACAGGCGGCCTTCAACCGCCTGAACCCCACCACTCCCCTTCCTCGCCTGTGGCTTCACGATTTGCGCCATACCTGGGCGACTCCTGCGCTGGAGGCCGGGGTGCACCCGAAGATCGTTTCCGAGAGGCTCGGCCACTCGACCGTTTCCATCACGCTCCACCTCTACTCGCACGTTATGCCGTGGATGCAGTCTGAAGCTGCGGAACAGGTGTCCTCGATGATCTTCGGGAACGGAGCCTGACGTTCTCAGTTGGCTGACTCGTCCTTCTTCAGCTGATCCCGAGCCACCTGAAGCTTGAACTCGTCGGTCTTGAGTTTTGCCTCAGACTTGGAATCCGCCGCGCTACATCGTTTCGAAGAGACCGCACATGAAATGGCTTGCGACGTAGACGAGTGTGTGTACGGCTGAAGCGAGATCTGATCGCGAGCCACTGCGGATTGGTCCACATCTACCGTCGCCTGGTCTTTGCTAAGGGACATCGGTGGTGTCGAGCTGCAACCAGCGGCCAAGAGAACACCCAAGACCGCAACGACCCCCACCGTCTCGCTGGCCTCATCCTGAGATCGTAATAAGTGCTACCGGTAGAAAAGAAAGGTAGAAAATCCCCACCCTGCTAGAGAATCACCTTTTGAAAAGGGAAACTTTGGTGTCGGAGGGCCTAGTCGAGCAAAGGCCGACTGGCGGCTCCAGCCTTGGGGCCTGGGGAAGTAGGCGACCGGAGACCGCCCGGGTGCGAGTCCTGTAACACAACACTGTCGAACAGCTCCAGGCATCTTGGAGGAACGGCGGCCTGGTCGATCGAGCTGTAGGGCTCGCTCCTCGACCCCTCGTCATCCTCTGGCTCGTGCATCTGCCAGCTCCTGGTGGTCACACATCCCGGGTCGGAGGACCTTCTCGGCCGGGGGCATTTCTGGAATGTAGCGTCCGGGGTTGATGGCTCGAACTGGCGCTGGCTCCGGCCAGATGGACCGATGGCGACACGTGCCCATGGTTGGCTGGATTCGTTCTTATGATCGTCGTTGGCTGAGAGGCGATCTCATTGCCGGAGTCGCTGTCGCTGCGCTCATCGTCCCCAAGAACTTGGGCTACGCCTCTATCGCGGGCATTCCGGTACAAAACGGCCTTTACGCCGCTGCAGCCGGGGCCATTCTCTACGCAGTCTTCGGGACGAGCCGCCAGATCTCGACGGGACCGAGTTCAGGCTTGGCGGCTGTGGCCGCCAGCGCTGTCCTGGCTGCGAAGATCTCCGGAACCCAGGACATCGCGTCCTTTGTTGCGACGATCACGCTGGCTTCAGGGGTGCTCTTCCTTCTCTTGGCCGTGTTCAAGATGGGCTGGATCGCCCAGTTCTTATCTCGCGCTGTGGTCACCGGGTTCCTCTTTGGGGCGGCCATCGATGTGGTGATCGGCGAGCTTCCCAAGTTGACAGGGACCGAGGTATCGGGCGCCAACCCCATCCAGGAATTGCGTTCCTGGTTCTCGTCTTTGAGCGGCGTCAGTTGGGCGACCGTGCTCGTCGGCATAGGTTCACTTGTGGTCGTCTTCGGATTGCGGGCGATCGCACCGCGCATCCCTGGTGCTCTGGTTTTAGTAGTAGGCGGCCTCTTGGCCTCCTGGATCTTTGGCCTCGGCGCCCACGGCGTGGCCCTCGTAGGCGAAGTTCCAAGGGGGCTACCAACGATACAGCTCCCGCAGTGGCATCTGGTGAGGGCCCACGCGAGCACGATCGCCATAGCGGCAGTCGCCCTCGTCCTCATTGGTTTCTCCCAGACTGCGGGAGACTCCCGGTCATTCGCCGCCAAGCACCGCTACCGCATCGACATCAATCAGGAATCGGTCGCTCAAGGCATGTCCAACGTGGGGGCCGGTCTCTTCCAGGGAATGCCAGTGTCGACGAGCCTGTCGGCTAGCTCCCTCAATGACCACTCGGGCGCACGCACGGGACTCGCGTCGCTCACATCTGGGGTGATCGTCCTCCTGACCCTGCTGGTACTGGCTCCGGTGTTCTCGAAGTTGCCGAAACCGGTTCTTGCCGCCCTCATCATTGAAGCGGTGGTCATGGGCATGATGGACCTGCCCGAAATGCGGCGACTGGCTCGAGTGCAACGTTTCGACTTTTGGATCGCAATCGGCGGCGATCGCCGGAACGCTCGTGTTCGGAGTTCTCGCTGGCGTGATGATCGGAATCGGGCTCTCGCTGCTCTGGTTGATCTCTGTGGCCACCCGACCTCCGATGCCCCTCTTGGCGCGAGAACCCGGTACACAAGTCTTCCGGGAGTCGGACGAGCATCCCTCTGATGAGCAATTCCCGGGAGTGGTCATCCTTCGGCTGGACGGAGGGCTCTTCTTCGCCACCTCCGATGCCCTTGAGGATCGCGTCCGCGAAGTGGCGCTCTCGACGCCAGGCATGACCGGGATCGTGCTCGATTGCGAAGGCATCGACTTCATCGATTCGCAGGGGTCCGCGAAGATGGGCGAGATTCTCGAGCTCACGAGGCAGGCCGATATCACGCTGCGGCTTGCCCGGCTGAAACCGGCCGTCTACGAGATTCTGAATCGCGACGGGTTCCTCCAGCGGATCGGTGACGATCGAATTCACGGCAATGTCTACCGGGCTGTCGAGGCTGAGACGGGTGGTACGGCGCCAGGATCCCAACGCGACGCGACGTCCTGAGGTCAGGTCCGGATCAGCGCCTTAGGAGGCCGGTACCAACCCTCTTACCCCTCCCGGAGTTCAGGCCCAGGCGCCAGGTCGGCTCCGGAGCAACCGGGACAGGAAGGGCCGGTCAAGGACTAGTCAAGTAAAATCCGATTGGCGGTTCCAACCCTGGGGTCTGGGAAAGTAGGCGTCCGCAGGCCGCCTAGGTGCGGTTTCTGTAACACAACACCCTCAAACATCTTCGGATTTCTCACATCACCGAGCAGCAGGCCAGGGCCGTCTCCTTCCAATGCCGATCAGCTCCAGAGGACCCCCGTCGTGCTCCGAGGTGGTCACGCAGAACGGTCAGATGGGCGGCGAGCCAAAGGGGACTCAACATCAGAGATGAACGTCACGATCTCCTTGGTGAGCCGCCTGGGTTGGAGCCGCAGCTCCAGCGGCGAACGCGCGCGGATGAGAGTTGCGTTCGGCATTCGCGCCACAAGAGCGATCGCATCGTCGAAGGGGTGGATCACATCATTACGGTGGGCCAGTACAAGCGTCGGGACGACGATGGTGCGCCGCTGTTCCTGGGTGGGGGCCACCGGACCGACCAGCACGCCGTGGAGCACCGCGGACGTCGCGTCCGGAGGCGCCGAAAGCGCGTTCAGAACGCTGTTCAGCGGGCCGAACCTCGTTCGCGGGACACGGCCCACCATTCCCGACGTGACGTTGAGCACTCGCCGCCCATAGTGGGCGGCGAGCACAATGGGCACGAACACCATCGCTGCGGCCGGAACCGCCCTCTCCAGCACAGGCATTTCGAGCACCAACGCCTGCACACGCTCGGGGTAGTGGGCAGCCGCGAACAAGCTGACGTTGGCGCCGAGCGAGATGCCCCCGAGCACCGCTTTCTCCACTCCGAGGTGGTCGAGCAGGGCGATCACCTGGTCCGCGTAGCTGTCGATGCGATAGGTCGACGCGTGGGTCGGCTTGTCGCTGCGTCCGTGGCCGAGTAAGTCGAGCAAGGCGACCCGGTAGCCCTGTTCGGCGAGAGCTTGGGCGATGCCTCGGTTGAGTTCCGCGTCCAGCAGCAGGCCGTGAAGGTAGACGACCAGAGGGGCACCTGACGAGCCGTAGAGGTCATAGACGAGCCGGTGGCCGCTGTCGCTGAACGAGATGTCAAACTCGACCGGGATGACACTCACGAGGCCCTCCTGATCCCATGTCCGCTTTACACCGCTCCCGTGATCCTGGGTCGCTTACTGACTGCAGAACCAGATGCCACGCGTTCCCGTGAAGCCTGTCCCCGACTCCACCACCACGCGGATTGTTCTGGAACGTACTTAAAGCCCGAAATTGGCTTTCCCTTCTAAAAGAGCATTGGTCATAACCCCTCTGGGTTGTGCTCGATGATGGCATCCGGTCCTGGGAAGAAGAATCCTTCGTGTCGGTCATCGGTCCACCAGACCCGGTAGGGAGAGCGCGCTCAAGAGCAGTCACAGCTGGAGCGACTGAAACTGACTCACGAGAAAGCGCCCGTCCCACGACCTAACGGGGATCGGGCGCTTTCTTAGTCTGCACTCCGAGAGCGCACGGCTCGAGGAAATGGCTACCAGTGGGGACGTCCTTGTCCTCAGCGTTGCAACGCTCCTGTTTCGAGCTGCTTGCCGTTTCTCAATTGGACCTACCGGGATCTTTCCCGATCAATCCCCGTCCATCCACTCTCAGGATGGCCCTTCATGTAGACATCGCATAAGCGCCTCCTTCCGGAACCCTCTCGGATCCCTCACAATCAGTCTGCGCTCACTGCAGCGCAACTTCCAGAGGACCAATTGCCCATCTTGCCTGTGCGAGGCAGATGGAAACGAATGTCTCGTGAGGATGCGAGTGGTCAGGCCGGCGCGACGACACGGCTCATTCCCCCACGATCATCCACGGATAGGGGGCATGTCCATCAACTCGGCCGTTTCGGTGCGTTCAGGATCCGCGCCGACAAGCTGGACAGCTGCGCCAAGGTGACCCTGCGCCACTGGCGCTGGAAGGGCACCTCGATTCGCCTCTACATCGCTGACCTCGACATCCGCATCGTGACCTTCGACGGCAAGCTGCTTCGTCAGCTCACCTTGGACACGACACGCACCTATCAGCCGAACGGGTTGCGTAGATGGGGTTCGTGAGGGTTCGGATGTCCCGCGATGATCCGTGACATCACATCGTGTCGGAGGGGGGACTTGAACCCCCACGCCCTTGCGGGCACCAGCCCCTCAAGCTGGCGCGTCTGCCTATTCCGCCACTCCGACGAGCATGCAATGGGAAAGCAGCGTCCGGAGATCGTAGCGCGTGGACATCCACTGACTTCCGGGCCGGACCGTCTCCCACCAGGGCGCACACGGCCCGAGCCCGAGCCCGGCTCCCCTACTGCCCCGGCAACGACGGCGTGGTGTCGTTGGTCGACTCCGGCGTCCGCACGGCCCACAGCTGGGCGAACCACAGCAGGCTGGTGCTGCGCGGCATGGCGTTGACGCCGCCGATGGTCCGGCTCCAGATCAGGACGGTCGGCTCGGCGAAGAGGGGCAGCGAGACCATGTCGTCCCAGAGCAGCGTGTCCGCCTGCGTGTAGTAGGTCAGGGCCGTGTTCGGGTTCAGCTGCTTCGACGCCGTGGTGACCAGTGAGTCGAACTGGCCGTTCGAGAAGTTCGTCCAGTCCTCCGACCCGTTCTTGCCCGCCGGGCCGAGGAGCTGCGTGTACCAGGCCATGGTCTGGCTCATGTACGGCGTGAACGTGACCGGGAGCACAGCCAGGTCGGCGAAACCGGCCGCCAGCACCTGGCCCGTCTCGTCCGCGCCCGCGATGGGGAGCAGCGTGGTGTCCAGGCCGGCCGCCAGCAGCTCGTCCCGGATCACCGGGGCGGCCGCCGAGGCCCACGGGTCAGTCGAGTCGTAGACCATGTGTAGCTCGAACGGTGGGCCGAACGAGGAGTGGTAGTACGGGTCGCCTGGCGTGCGCTCCAGGCCCGTCGCCGCGATGAGCGCCGCCGCCTGGGTCGGGATCGGCGTGACCGGGAAGTTCACGCTTCCCCCGGCGCCGATCACCGTGGTGGACGTCGACGACGTCGCCGGCGGGACCGTCGTCGTGGGTGAGCCGTTCGCCGGCGGCTTGTAATTCGGCTGGCCCTGCACCGTGAGATGGCTGGTGCCCGGCGTGATCCCGGTCGCCGCCCAGCTCGCTTGCTGGTTGACCAGGTCCTGGCGGTTGATGCTCAGCGCGATGGCCACCCGGAGGTCGGGTGGCAGGTCCGAGTCGAGTGCGCTGGCCATGTCGAGCTGCAGCAGCGTGGCCGACGTGTCCACCTCGCTCTGCGCGCCCGGCAGCCCCGTCATCTGGGTGAGGAACGACTGCGTCACCGTGCTGGGCGCCGCCACCTGCACGTAGCCCGACGCCATCCACTGCGCCAGCTGGGCCGTCGAGGACGCGATGTGGATCGTGATCGACTTCGCGTTGGCCGGCGTCCCCCACCACCGGGGGTTCTGCACCAGGGTGATCACCTGCGGCGTCACCGAGCCGAGCATGAAAGGCCCGCCCGACAGGTCGACGGCCGGATCGACCGTGCTGCAGGACGGGTCCCAGCCCACCTTCTGCATCACGTGGGCCGGCACGAGGTTGGCGAAGAGCATCTGCCAGTCGGCGAAGGTGGTCTTGAACCTCACCGTCACGGTATGCCCGCCGTTCGAGCCGGTGACCGACGCAATGTCGCGGTAGCCGCTGATGCTGGCCACGTCGGGCGACGAGACCACCGGGTCGCCCCGCTGCTCTTCCCAGGCGTATTTGAAGTCCTCGGCGGTGATCGGCACGCCGTCGGACCACACCGCCTTGGGGTTGAGCGTGTAGACGACCGTCTCGGGGTTGGTGTCCACCACCTCGGACGAGAGGGCCAGCTCCGAGTTGCCCATCGGCTGTCCCGCGCTGTTGACCACGTTCGGCACGTACGGGCTGGGCAGCACCGCGGCCAGCACGGTCTGCGTGCCCGGCGTGTCGCCGGCCTGCGTGTTGGGGTTGCAGCCGGTCGGGCTCTGCGTCATGCCGAACGAGATCGTCCCGCCCGCCACGCCGACGTAGGTGACGGTGGTGCCGCCGCCGCCAGAGGCGCTCCCGCAGGCTGACGCCAACAGGGCCAGCATCGTGCTCGTCCCGACCAGCCACCGCCAGCGCCGGGGGCGTCGGCCCCGGCCTGTCACTGCAGCCGGAGATCCAAGACGACCGTCGTGAGAGCGAAAATGATGGCCACGGTCACCGTGATGCGGTCCAGGTTGCGCTCCACCACCGTGGAGCCCTGCGCCGCCGCGCCCACACTGCCGCCGAACATGTCGGACAGGCCGCCGCCCTTGCCGCTGTGCATCAGGATCAGGAAGATCAGCCCCAGCGCGGCAAACACCTCGATGACGATGTAGATCCAGGTGACAGTGTCCAAGGTTGCCAGCACGGCGGAGCCTCCAACTCGCGTCCGAACACGCCCGTTCGGCCTAGGAACGGTAGCAGGCGGCGGTGGCCCGAATGATGTCGGTGAAGGCCGCCGCTTCCAGGCTGGCTCCCCCTACCAACAGGCCGTCCACGTCCGGCTCGGCCATCAGATCGGCCGCGTTCTCGGCGTTCGCCGAGCCTCCATACTGGATGCGCACCGTTGCGGCGGCCTCGTCCCCGCCCACCTTGGCCACCAGCGAGCGGATGAAGACGCAGGCGTCCTCGGCGTCCACGGCGGTGGCCGCCTTGCCGGTGCCGATGGCCCAGACGGGCTCGTAGGCCAGCACCAGGCCGCCCACGACCTCCGGCCCGAGTCCCGACAGCGCGGCCAGCACCTGCTCCTCAAGGACGCTCTCCGTCTGGCTCCGCTCGCGCTGCTCGTCGGACTCGCCGACGCAGAGCACGGGCGTCATGCCGTTGCGCAGCACGCCCCGCAGCGTCGCCGCCACGGTGGCGTCGTCCATGCCGAAGAGCGTGCGCCGCTCGGAATGTCCGACGATGACGTAGGACGTGCCGAGGCGGGCCAGGAAGCGCGGGCTCACCTCACCGGTGCGCGCGCCAGCGTCCTCGTCCGAGCAGTGCTGCGCGCCGAGCGCCAGCGGGAGGTGCTCCTTCTCCACCAGCGTCTGCACGGTGCGCAGGTCGGTGAAGGGCGGATGGACGGACACGTCGACCCGTGCCACGTCTTCGGGCTTCAGGCGCAGCCCGAGGTCACGCACCGTGTGCAGCGCCTCGATGTGGTCGTGGTGCATCTTCCAGTTCCCGCTGACCAGCGGGCGACGGGTGCTCACTGCCAGATGCCCATGAGCAGCGCGCTCACCCCCGGGGTGCGTTGGGGGCCCGGCGCAGGGCGTCGATCCCCGGGAGGTGACCCTCCAGCTCAATGAAGGACAGCGAGGCGCCGCCCCCGGTGGACAGGTAATCGACGCGGTCGCACAGCCCGAGCTCCTCGAGCGCAATGGCGCTGTCCCCGCCCCCGACGACCGAGAAGCCGGGACACTTGGCCACCGCCTCGGCCACGACGCGGGTGCCCTGGGCGAAGCGGGGATCCTCGAAGGCGCCGAGGGGCCCGTTCCACAGGACGGTGCCGGCGCCGGCGACGACCTCGGCGAACGCCGCCGCCGAATCGGGGCCGATGTCCAGTCCCGTCCAGCCGTCGGGCAGGTCGCCCTCAATCACCTTCACGCTCCCGTGCGGCTCGTGGCCCAGCGAGGGCGGGCCGAAGGTCCCCCCGGGCTCCAGGGCACGCGTGTCGGCCGGCAGCAGGATGTCCACGCCGGAGTCCAGGAGCGCCCGGCAGGCGTCCAGGTGCGTCTCGTCGAGCAGCGAGCTGCCGACGTGCTGCCCCCGGGCGGCCAGGAAAGTGAAGGCCATGCCGCCGCCGACGACCAGCGTGTCGACCTTGGTGGCCAGGACCTTCAAGACCTCGAGCTTGTCGGCCACCTTGGCGCCGCCGACGACGGCCACGAAGGGGCGGGCCGGCTGCTCCAGGAGGCCGCCCATCACCTCGACCTCCTTGGCGAAGCGCAGCCCTGCCGCGCTGGGCAGGAACTGTGGCGGTCCGACGATGGAGGCATGGGCCCGGTGGGCCGCCCCGAACGCCTCGTCGACGTAGGCGTCGTAGCCCTCGATGAGCCGCTGCACGAAGGCCGGATCGTTCGCCTTCTCGCCCGGATCGAAGCGCAGGTTCTCCGTCAGCTCCACGCCGGGGCAGAGGACCTGCAGCCGCTCGCGGACCGGGTCCATCTCCCAGCGCGGGTCCGGCGCGCCGCCCGGCCGCCCGAGGTGGGAGGCCGCCACCACGTCGGCTCCCTCTTCCTGCAGCCAGCGCAAGGTCGGCAGCGCCGCCGTGATGCGGAAGTCGTCGGCCACCGTGGCCCGGCCCCGCACGCCGATGTGCAGCGGCACGTTGAAGTCGACGCGCACCAGGACGCGCTTGCCCTCGACGGGAGGGAGGTCCCCCAGGAGCGGGATGCCGCGCAGGGGGTTCATCAGGCTCAGGCCCCTACCAGAAGGGTGAGGTCGACGAGCCGGTTGGAGTAGCCCCACTCGTTGTCGTACCAGCCGAAGGTCTTGACCAGCGAGAGCTCGTCGTTGATCGGCATCACCATGGTGAGCCCGGCGTCGAACGTGCAGGAGGCGGGCGACCCGACGATGTCGCTCGAGACGATGGGGTCCTCGGTGTACTCGAGCACCCGGTCCAGCGGCGGCTTGGCCGCCGCCTCGGCGAAGGCGGCGTTGACGTCGGCCACCGAGGGGTTGCCCTGCACCACCGCCGTGAAGTCGGTGATGGAGCCCGCCGGCACCGGCACCCGCAGCGAGGCCCCGTCGAGGTGGCCCTTCATGGCCGCCAGCACCAGCCCGGTGGCCCGGGCCGCCCCGGTCGAGGTCGGCACGATGTTGACGGCACCGGCCCGCGCCCGGCGCAGGTCCTTGTGCGTCAGGTCGAGCAGGTTCTGGTCGTTGGTGTAGGCGTGGACGGTCGTCATGAGCCCACTCACGATGTCGAACTCGTCGTCGATCACCTTGACCATCGGGACGAAACAGTTCGTCGTGCACGAGGCGTTCGAGACCACGATGTCCTTCTCGGGGTCGTAGTCCTGGTCGTTGACGCCGATCACGAAGGTGGCGTCGGAGTCGCCCGACGGCGCCGAGATGATGACCCGCTTCACCGAGCCCCCCAGGTGCCCCGCGGCATCGGCCCGGGTCGTGAAGATGCCCGTGGACTCGATCACCACGTCGACCCCGAGCTTGTCCCAGGGCAGCTGCTCGGGCTCCCGCTCGGCCATGACGCGGATGTGCCGCTCCCCCACCAGCAGGTCGCTGCCCTCCACGTCGACCGGGACGAGCAGGCGGCCGTTGGTCGAGTCGTAGCGCAAAAGGTGCGCCAGGGTGTCGGCCGAGGTCAGGTCGTTGACGCCGACCACCTCCACGTCGGCGCCCGTGGCCAGTACGGCGCGCAGGAAGTTGCGCCCGATCCGCCCGAAGCCGTTGATCCCGACCCGCACCGTCATCTGGCCATCACCGTCATCTCGCCAACACCGTCATTCTCGCCAACACCGTCATCTCGTCCCTTTCCTCTCGGCATCCCGGTGCCGGCTATGCCAGCAGACCCGACAGCGCCTGCGCCAGTTTGGCCGGGCTGTGGACCAGGGTGTTCTCTCCCGTCAGGGGAACATCGTGCACGGTGACATCCGTCGGGCCGATGCCCATACCCCGGATGCTGTCACACAGCACCACGTCCACCGTGACATTGTGCCTGGCCAGGGCCGCCACATGGTCCGCGACGTCGAACCCCTCCGTCTCGGACACCTCCGGACGCAGGTTGCAGACGTACACGACCTGGGCTTTTGCCGAGGCCACCGCCTCGGCGATGCCTTCCACCGCCACGGCGGCCAACACGCTGGTGAAGAGCGACCCGGGGCCGATCACGATCTGGTCCGCCTGGCCGATCCGTTCCACCGCCAGGGCCGGCGGCTGGGCGTCCCCGGGCACCAGCGAGACCTGCTCGATTCCCGAGGTGCCCTTCACCGCCACCTGCCCGGCCACGGGGCCCGATGCCGATTCGGCCTTGAGCACGACGAGCTCCGAGGTGGCGGGCAGCACGTCCCCGCTCGCCCCCAGCAGCCGGGCCGCCTCGGCCACGCCCAGGACGAGGTCGCCCGTGGCCTCGATCAACCCCGCCAGGATCAGGTTCCCCAGCGCGTGCCCCTTCAGCTCGCCCTCCTCGTAGCGCCGGTCGAAGGCGCGGCCAGTGCCGAGTCCTCCTCGGCCAGGGCCACCAGGCACTTGCGGATGTCCCCGAGCGCCACGATGTTGAGCAGCTCGCGCAGGCGGCCGCTGCTCCCGCCGTCGTCGGCCACCGAGACCACGCCGGTCAGCACGCCGGCGTAGCGCCGCGCCGCCTTCAGCGTGACGGCGGTGCCGTGCCCGCCGCCGATGGCCACCACCGACGGGCGCCCACCCCGCTTCACGCGCCCTCCGCACCGCCTTTCCACCGCGCCCTTTCGCACCGCCGCATCGCTCATCGGTCGATGTCCCGGTGGAAGACCGACACCGGCTCGCCGTTCCCGCTCAGGCGCGTCGCCAGCTCCCGGGCCAGCGTGACCGAGCGGTGCCGCCCGCCCGTGCACCCCATGGCGATGGTCAGGTACGACTTCCCCTCCCGGGAGAAGGCGGGGAGGATGCTCGTCAGCAGGTCGACCACCTTGTCCAGGAAGGCCTGCGACTCGGGCTGGCCCAGCACGTAGTCGCGCACCGGCTGGTCCTCGCCGCTGTAGGGCCGCAGCTCCTCGACCCAGAACGGGTTGGGCAGGAAGCGGCAGTCGAAGACCACGTCGACATCGAGCGGGATGCCGTGCTTGTAGCCGAAGGAGATCACCGACGTCTGCATGTGCGGTGCCTCGTCGTCGCCGAACGCCTCCAGGATGCGCTGGCGGAGCTGGTTGGAATTGAGCTCGCTCGAGTCGACCAGCAGGTCGGCCCGCTCGCGCACGGGCCCCAGCAGCTTGCGCTCGTCGGCGATCGACTCCTCCACCCCGCGCGCCGCCAGCGGGTGGCGCCGCCGCGTGCCCTCGTAGCGCCGCACCAGCACGTCGTCGGCGGCGTCGAGGAAGACGACCCGCACCCGCTTGCGGGTGGCCCGCAGCTCGTCGAGGACGTCGGGCAGGTCGTCGAAGTACTCGGGGCCGGTGTTGCTGCCGCCGCGTCCGATCACGAGCGCCACCCGCTCGATGCCCGACCCCGGGCGGTCCACCATCTCGACCATCTTCATGATGAGGCCGGCCGGCAGGTTGTCGATGACGAACCAGCCCACGTCCTCGAGGGCGGCCGCCACCGTCGAACGCCCGGCGCCCGACATCCCCGTCACCACCACGAACTCGCTCATCGCCCCCCAGCCTCGCGCCGCACAGCATCGCGCCCTGCCACCGTGCCCCCTGGCACCGGGCGCCCCCCCAGGGCGTGGGTGGTCTCGTACACGGCGAGCCCGACGTCGTCGGGCAGCCACGACCGGGACAGCAGCTCCTCGAGCGGGGCGGCCCGCACGGCGTTCACCCCGCCCATCTCCTTGACGAGCCGGGCCTTGCGGGCCGGCCCCAGGCCCGGGATGTCATCGAGGGCGCTCCTGGTCATCCGCTTGCCCCGGCGCTCCCGGTGGAAGGTGATGGCGAAGCGATGTGCCTCGTCGCGCAGCCGTTGCAGCAGGTAGAGGGCATCGGAACCCCGGCGCAGGCGCACCGGGTCGGGCGAGCCCGGGCGGTAGACCTCCTCGAACTGCTTGGCCAGCGAGGCCAGCTCGACCTCGTCCCCGAGCCCGAGCTCGCGCACGACCCGTTCGGCCACCCCGAGCTGGCCCTTGCCACCGTCGACGACGATCAGGTTGGGGCGGTAGGCGAAGCGGCGCGGGCGTCCGTCCGCCGGTACCTCTGTCGGCTGCTTCAGGGCGGTGAGCCGCCGCGTCAGCACCTCTTCCATGGCGGCATAGTCGTCATTGCCGGCGACGGACTTGACCTTGAAGCGCCGGTAGTCCGAACGCTTGGCCAGCCCGTCCTCGAACACGACCATCGAGCCCACGTAGTCGGTCCCCTGCAGGTGGCTCATGTCGTAGCACTCGATGCGCAGCGGGGCCTGGCGCAGCGACAGCGCCGACTGCAGCTCGGTGAGCGCCTTCGAGCGGGCGTTGTGGTCGGCCGCCCGCCGCAGCCGGTGCCGGGCCAGGTCCTCGCCCGCCGACCGCGTCACGGTCTCCTGCAGGGCGCGCTTGGCGCCCCGCTGCGGGACCGCAATATCGACCGGGCCGCCCCGGACGGTGTGCAGCCAGCTCTGCAGCAGCGGCCGGTCGGCCGGCTCCTCGGGCACGAGCAGGCGCCGCGGCACCTCGGCACCGTCGGCCCCGTAGACCTGGGCCACGACCTGCGCCATGAACTCGGGCCCCGACAGGTCCTCCACCTTCTCCGCCACGAAGCCCCGGTGGCCCACCACACGGCCCCGGCGCACGCGGAAGATCTGCACGGACGCCTCCAGCGGATCCTCGGCCAGCCCCACCACGTCGAAGTCCTCGGCCCGGTCCGAGACCATCTGCTGGGACTCGGCGGCCTTGTGCACGGCGATGATCCGGTCGCGCAGGCGGGCGGCGCGCTCGAACTGCAGCTCCTCGCTGGCGGTCAGCATCTCGGCCTCCAGCCGGGCCAGCACCGGCTCGGTGTCGCCCGAGAGGAACCCCATCAGGTCGTTGACGTAGCCGTCGTACGCCTCGTGGTCGACCGCACCGACGCACGGGCCCGAGCAACGGTCGATGTCGTAGAGGAGGCAGGGCCGGCCCAGGCGCTCGTGCCGGGTGAACTTCGTGTCCGAGCACGTGCGGACAGGGAAGCTCCTGACGAGGAGGTCGAGGGTGCTGCGGATGGCGCCGGCGTTGCCGTAGGGGCCGAAGTAGCGCACGCCTTTGCGCTTGCGCCCCCGGACGACGGCGGGGCGGGGCCACTCCTCGTTGAGCGTGACGGCGAGCCACGGGTAGCTCTTGTCGTCCTTGAGGCGGACGTTGTAGCGCGGCAGGTGGGCCTGGATGAGCGAGTGCTCGAGGATCAGGGCGTCGACCTCGGTGTCGACCACCACCCACTCGACGTGGTCGGCCTGGGCCACCATCTGCGCCGTGCGGGGCCCGAGCTTGGCCGAGTCCTGCCAGTAGTTGGGCAGGCGGTGCCGCAGCGATTTGGCCTTGCCCACGTAGAGGACCCGGCCCTCTGCATCGTAGAACTGGTAGGAGCCGGGGGCGTCCGGGATGGACCCGGTGGGCGGCCGATACTGCACCAGGCACAGTCTACTTTCGAGGTGTCTCGCACCGTCGCTGGTGGGGGGCGGTAGAGTGGCTGGTGCCGGCCTGGTTTCCGGCATACAACCTCGCATCGAGGCCGACATACCCGCGGATGGGCGACCAGGCTGTCCCCGCCGGCCATATCGATGCACTCCCGACAAGGGGGCAGACCACATGCTCAGGCTGCAAACGCCACTTCCGGAGCGCTACACGTCCGCAGACGCTGCGTCGTTGGACTCGATGATCGGTGCGGCCAAGGCCTCGCTCGGGTCCCGGCTGTTCATTCTGGGGCACCACTACCAGCGCGACGAAGTGATGCGCTGGGCCGATGCCCGGGGTGACTCCTTCGGACTTTCCCGGCTGGCGGCCGGGCAGTCCGATGCCTCGTACATCGTCTTCTGTGGGGTGCACTTCATGGCCGAGTCGGCCGACGTCCTGACCGGCGACCACCAACAGGTGCTGTTGCCGGATCTGAACGCCGGCTGCTCCATGGCGGACATGGCGGACATCGAGCAGGTGGAGGAGGCGTGGGACGAGCTGGGTCAGGTGGTGGATGTGGACCGGTTGATCCCGGTCACCTACATGAACTCGGCGGCGTCTTTGAAGGCCTTCGTGGGGCGGCACGGCGGTGCCGTCTGTACGTCGTCGAACGCCCGGGCGGTGCTGACATGGGCCTTGGACCGGGCTGCGGGCCGGGGCGAGCGGGTGCTGTTCTTCCCGGACCAGCATTTGGGGCGGAACACGGGCTTCGAGCTCGGGTACGGCGCCGACGACATGCACGTCTGGAACCCGCGGCTGGAGCTGGGTGGCTTGAGCGAGCGCGAGGTGAAGGAGTCCACGCTGCTGCTGTGGAAGGGGCATTGCTCGGTGCACCAGCGCTTCCGTCCGGAGCACGTGGCTGCGTTCCGCGCGGAGTACCCCGAGGGCATCGTGATGGTCCACCCCGAGTGCGCCCACGAGGTGGTGTCGCTGGGCGACGTGACGGGTTCGACGGACGCCATCATCCGTGCGGTGGCGGATGCTCCGTCCGGATCGGTCATCGGTGTCGCCACGGAAATCCACTTGGTGAACCGGCTCAACAACGAGTCGCCCGACAAGACTGTCGTCTGTCTGGACCCGCTCGTCTGTCCCTGCTCGACCATGTCGCGCATCGACCCGCAGCACCTGGCCTGGGTGCTGGAGGGACTGGTGGACGGTGAAGTGCGCAACCGCATCGTGGTCGACGCCGAGACGGCCGAGTGGGCCAAGGTGGCGCTCGAGCGGATGCTCGCCATTACTTGAGCGCTTGATCGTCTGACCGTTTGACCGTTTTACACGTTGAGGACTTGACCACTTGAGGGCTCGACCACTTGAGGGCTCGACCACTTGAGGGCTCGACCACTTGAGGCTCGAGGGCTTGAAGGTTTGAGAGCTTGAGGGCTCACGGGCCTGAACCACTGGTTGTGCAGCGCCGGTAGGGTCGCCCCAGTCCGGTACCGCGCCGACAGGAGGCCATTGCCGTGAGCGACTTTCCCGCCCCACCCGTGCCGGTCAACCATGTGCAGCCGGTGCCGCGCCGGATCCGGGCGTTTCTGGCCGGGGTCGTCGTGGTCGACACGACCGAGGCCCGTTACGTGTGGGAGAACACGTCCTACCCGCAGTACTACATCCCTCTGGCTGACATCCTCGCTGACGTCCTCATCGACGAAGGACAGGCCATGGAGACGTCGAGGGGCGACGCCAAGCGCTACGGCGTGCGCGTCGGCGACGTCGAACGGCCGAGCGCGGCCACCGTCCTGACGGCGGCCAAGGTCGAGGGCCTCGACGACACCGTCCGCTTCTCGTGGTCCGCCTTCGACTCCTGGTTCGAGGAGGACGAGCAGGTCTTCGTGCACCCGCGCAACCCCTACACCCGCGTCGACTCCCTGCGGTCGAGCCGGCGCCTGCGCGTCGAGTCCAAGGGTGTCGTCCTGGCCGAGACCACGTCGCCGGTGCTCTGTTTCGAGACCGGGCTCCCTACCCGCTATTACATCGACCGGACCGATGTCGACTTCACCCACCTGGTGCCGTCGGACACTCAGACCTCGTGCCCTTACAAGGGGACCACGAGCGGCTACTGGTCGGCCAACGTCGAGTTGCGCATCCACCCCGACATTGCCTGGACATACGACTTCCCGACGCGGGACCTCCTGCCCATCGCCGGGTTGATCGCCTTCTACAACGAGAAGATCGACCTGTTCCTCGACGGTCAATTGCTGGAGCGGCCGCACACGCACCTGTCCTGAGGTTCAGGAGCAGCGCCGCCGAAGCGCCGGGCGCGCGCCGAAGCGCCGGGGTGTTCAGGCTTTCAAAGTGCCGGCGAGGAGATCAGCCGGGGTGCTGGCGGGGGCGGGTTGGGCCCGACGTGGTGGCGGCCCGCCCCCTCACGCCGCGCTCGGTGGGGGGCGCTGGCGCTGCTCGCCCGGGCGCTCTTGTTGGTTGCGCTGGCGGTTGTGGAAGCCACAGAGCAGGCGGCCGTTCTCTTGGGTGGTGGGACCGCCCTGGGCGTAGGTCTGGATGTGGTCGACCTGGCAGCTCTCGGCCGGCTCGTAGCAGTGCGGGTGGGTGCAGATGCGGTCGCGCAGCTCTATGGCCCGTCGGGTCCCGCCGCTGAAGAGCCGGGCCCGCACGCTGACATCGACCCGGTTGCCGAGCGAGAAGATGGCCCGCTCGAAGTAGGCCGAGTCCATCCAGGGCTCGAGGGCCGAGGGGGGCAGCACCGTGGCGTTCTCGAGCTCACAGATGCGCCCATGGAGGGTCTCATAGCCGACGAAGACGCTGAAGAGCGGGGCGGGGCGGGTGGCCTCGGCCGGTGCGCTCGCACTCCGCGTCGCCATCTCGACGAGGGCGTCGCTGCGGCGCTGGCCCGAGGTGCGGGCCAACTCGTCGATGCGGGCGCTTTTGCCGAGGCGCTCTTTGGCCTCGGCACAGTCGGCCTCGAAGAACTGGTGCTCCAAGCGGTTGAGCTCGGCGGCCACGATGGAGCCCGAGATGGGGTCGAGCGTCATCTGGCCCAGCCACATGCCCGAGAAGCTGGTCTCCAAAAAGACGTTGCGCGAGGCCTTGCGCTCCTCGTCGGTCGCACAGGCCCCGTCGGGGTCGGCCAGCTGCTTCCAATAGGAAAGGGCCCGGTAGAAGTCCTCGAAGCCCATCTGGGCGGCCTGGGCCACCAGCATCTCTTCGTCACGGGCCATGGAGGCCTCGGTGCGGTGGCGCCTCGCCGAGGCGATGGCCTGGGCCGCTTCGGTGCCGATGGCGCCCTCGCGCCAGGCCCCGGCCACCTCGGGCAGGTGGCGCAGGGTGCGCCCGAGGCGCACCCGGCGCTTGGCGGCCGCCCGGGGGACCCGACAGCGCGACGAGATCCACGACGCCGGCGTCTTGGCCCCCTCGGCGGCCCACTGCTCCCCCGCCTCGAAGGCCGCCGTGGCCTCTGTCATGAAGGACTCGAGGCGTGACAAGAGCCGGTGCAGTTCGACGATGGACTCGCCGTCGCCGTAGTTGGCCGCACCCGACGCCACCAGTGCATCGAGTGCTTCGGCGACCTTCTCCAACTCCATATATCGATGGAAGCACGCGGTTGTCACACATTGGCGCCGAGAATGCCAACACCAAATTGCACCGACATCTTCGGAGAAAACCAGTGACAATTCATCGATACGGGCGACCGTTCTTTGGGGGGACCGCCGTACGCTCGGTAGTAGTGGTAGTAGTGGTAGTAGTGGTAGTAGTGGTAGTAGTGCCGTGCCAACGACGCGTCGGGTGCCGCTGAAAAGTGTTGAACAGTCCCCGCAGCGGGGGCCTACCGGCTACCTGGCTTTGGCCAGGACCGGCTTGAGCACGTCACCGGTGTAGCTGCCGGCGGTCTTGGCCACCTGCTCCGGTGTGCCCTCGGCAATCACCGTGCCGCCCTTGTCGCCGCCCTCGGGACCGAGGTCGACGATCCAGTCGGCGGTCTTGACCACGTCGAGGTTGTGCTCGATGACGACCACCGTGTTGCCTTGGTCGACCAGGCGGCCGAGGACCTCGAGCAGCTTGCGGGTGTCGGCGAAGTGCAGCCCCGTCGTGGGCTCGTCGAGGATGTAGAAGGTGTGGCCGGTCGGCCGCCGACTGAGCTCAGAAGCGAGCTTGACCCGTTGCGCCTCCCCGCCCGAGAGCGTGGGTGCGGGCTGGCCCAGCCGCACGTAGCCCAGGCCGACGTCGACCAGGGTCTGCATGTGGCGGGCGATCGGAGGCTGGCGCTCGAAGAAGTTCAGCGCCTCCTCGCACGACATGTCGAGGACGTCGGCGATCGTCTTGCCCCGGAAGGTGATCTCGAGCGTGTCGCGGTTGTAGCGCGCGCCGTGGCAGATCTCGCACGGGACGTAGACGTCGGGCAGGAAGTGCATCTCGATCTTGATCGTGCCGTCCCCGGCGCAGGCCTCGCAGCGCCCGCCCCGCACGTTGAAGGAGAAGCGTCCGGGCTGGTAGCCGCGCACCTTGGCCTCGGCCGTCTGCGCGAAGAGCTTGCGGATGTGGTCGAAGACGCCCGTATAGGTGGCCGGATTCGAGCGCGGGGTGCGCCCGATGGGCGCCTGGTCGACGTCGACCACCTTGTCGAGGTGGTCCATGCCCTCCACCTTGCGGTGCCGGCCCGGGAGGGCCTTGGCCCGGTGGAGGTGCTGGGCCAGCGAGCGCAGCAGGATGTCGTTGACGAGCGTCGACTTGCCCGACCCCGACACGCCGGTCACCGCGATGAGGCACCCGAGCGGGAACGACACGTCGACGTCCTTCAGGTTGTGTTCCCTGGCACCGCGTACGGTCACCACCTCACCCGTTCCGGGACGGCGCCGGGCCGGTACCGGGATCGACTTCTTGCCCGACAGGTATTGGCCCGTGATCGATGCCTTGTTGGTCAGCAACCCACCCCGCCCGGTGACCGGGCCGGCGTGCACGACCGTGCCGCCGTGCTCCCCCGCCCCGGGACCGATGTCGACCACGTAGTCGGCGGTGCGGATGGTCTCCTCGTCGTGCTCGACGACGATGACCGTGTTGCCCAGGTTGCGCAGCCGCTCCAGCGTGGCGATGAGGCGCTGGTTGTCGCGCTGGTGCAGGCCGATGGAGGGCTCGTCGAGCACGTAGAGCACGCCGACCAGGCCGCTGCCGATCTGGCTGGCCAGCCGGATCCGCTGGGCCTCGCCGCCCGACAGTGTGCCGGCGGAGCGGGCCAGGGACAGGTAGTCGAGGCCCACGTCGAGGAGGAACTGCATGCGCTCGCGCACTTCCTTGAACACCCGGTCGGCGATCATGTGCTCGCGGTCGCTCAACTCCAGCCCCGCCACGGCCTCCACGGCGGCGGCGATGGAGAGGCTGCACAGCTCGTAGATGTTGCGCCCGCCGACGGTGACGGCCAGGGACTCGGGCTTGAGGCGGGCGCCCTTGCACTCGGGACAGTCCACCAGGCGCATGTACTGCTCGATCTGCTCGCGCGACCAGTCCGATTCGGACTCGCCGTGGCGGCGCTGCAGCCACGGGATGATCCCCTCGAAGAGCGCGTCGTACGAGCGCTTCCGGTTGAAGCGGTTCTTGTAGGTGACGTGCACCGAGCGGCTGCCCGTGCCGTAGAGGACGAGCTTCTTGTCCTTGACCCTGAGCGACTTCCACGGGGTGTCGAAGGAGAAGCCGCCGAATTCGGCCACGCCCATCTGCAGCCCCGTGAAGTACTCGCTGCGCGCCGCGGCCCACGGGGCCAGCGCGCCCTCGGCCAGCGACAGCGAGTCGTCGGGCACGACCAGCTCGGGATCCACCTCGAACTTCGTCCCCAGACCGAGACAGGCGGGGCAGGCCCCATAGGGCGAGTTGAAGGAGAAGTTGCGGGGAGCGGGCTCCTCGAAGCTGATGCCGCAGTGGGTGCAGGCCAGGTGCTGCGAGAAGGTGATGGCCTCGTCTGCTTCCGCATCGGCTTCTGCACCCGCTTCCGCACCCGCTTCTGTAGGCGCCTCCGCCCCCGCCTTCGCACCCGCCTTCGCTCCCGCCTTCGCTCCCGCCTTCGCACCCGTGGCGCCGAGGTCCCCGTTCCCGTTCATCACCAGGACCTCGGCCGTGCCCCCGGTCAACTCCAGGGCAGTCTCGATCGACTCGGTCAGCCGCTGGCGCATGTTGGCCCGGCTGACCAGGCGGTCCACGACCACCTCGATGGTGTGCATCTCGTAGCGGGCCAGGTTGACGTCGGCCCGCTCGGAGAGCTCGAGCGGCACGCCGTCGACCCGGACGCGGGCGAAGCCCTGCTTGGCCAGGTCGTCGAGGAGGGAGCTGTATTCGCCCTTGCGGCCCCGCACCACGGGGGCCATGACCTGGAAGCGGGTCCCTTCGGGCAGCTCGAGGACCCGGTCGACGATCTGCTGCGGGGTCTGGCGCGCCACGGGCCGCCCGCAGACGGGGCAGTGGGGATGGCCGATGCGGGCATACAGAAGCCGCAGGTAGTCGTAGACCTCGGTGATCGTCCCCACGGTCGAGCGCGGGTTGCGGGAAGCCGACTTCTGGTCGATCGAGATGGCGGGCGACAGGCCCTCGATGAAGTCGACGTCGGGCTTGTCCATCTGGCCCAGGAACTGGCGGGCGTAGGCCGAGAGGGACTCGACATAGCGGCGCTGGCCCTCGGCGTAGATGGTGTCGAAGGCCAGGGAGGACTTCCCCGAGCCCGAGAGGCCGGTGAAGACGATCAGCCGGTCCCGGGGCAGGTCAAGTGAGATATCGCGGAGATTGTGTTCGCGAGCCCCGCGAACGACCAAACGGTCGGCCATCTGTGGAGGATACCGGTGGGGTGTGTCACGTCATCCAGGGCCCTGGTCAGCGTGGTGGGGCCGCCGCCCCCGGGCCGCCGGAACCGGATCGGCGGGGTCGCCGGGATCGCCGCCGGGCTCAGGCGAAGGTCACGTCCTCTTCGCCCCAGTAGGCCTCCACCGCGCTGATCAGCCCGTCGTCGGTGATGGTGAAGACCTCGACACCCCGGATGTACATGGTGGCGCCGCCGGCCAGGCCGAGCGTGATCTGGAAGCGGATGGCGGCCTTGTCGGCCACCGGGTGGACCTCCTCCACCTCGAAGGTCATGGTCTCGCAGCCGTCGAAGCCCGACTGGATGAAGGCCCTGATCTCGTCCCGCCCCGTGTGCAGGCCGCTCGGGTAGGGGTCCATCTGGACGGCCTCGGGGGTGAAGAGCGCGGCATACGCGTCGGCGTCCTTGGATGTGACGACGGCGGCGTAGCGCTCCATGGCGTCGCGGAGTTGGGCAGTGGTGGGCATGGGCGCACGCTAACTGGGCTTCGGCCTGTCCGGCCGGATCGCCGTCCCTACACTGGCGCGTCGTGCCCGTCCCTCCCTCCAGTCCGCGTCTGTCCATGATCGGGAACGCCCACATCGATCCCATGTGGATCTGGGCGTGGGACGAGGGCATGCACGAGGTCCTCCAGACGTTCAGAGCCGCCGCCGACCGCCTCGACGAGGACCCCGACCTCACGTTCACCGCCAGCTCGGCCAGCTACTACCGCTGGGTCATGGAGACCTCGCCCGAGCTGTTCGCCCGCATCCGCATCCTGGTGGCCGACGGGCGCTGGATCGTCACGGGCGGCCAGTGGGTGGAGCCGGACTGCAACCTGCCCGCAGGCGAGTCGGTGTGCCGACAGCTCCTCTACGGGCAGCGCTTCTTGGCCGCGCACCTGGGGGTCACGGCCAAGATCGGCTACAACGTGGACTCGTTCGGGCATGCGGGGACCCTCCCGCAGCTGCTGGCGGCCTCGGGAATCGGCGCCTATGTGTTCATGCGGCCCGGTCCGGAGGAGAAGGCGCTCCCCTCCCCCGCCTTCCGCTGGCGCGGCACCGACGGCACCGAGCTCCCCGCATATCGCATCCCCCTCGACTACTCCACCCCGAGCTGGGCCGAGGAGAAGGCACTGCGCGCCCGGGCTGCCGAGCTGCTCGAAAGGAGCGAGGACCTCGGCATCCCCCTGATGGGCTTCTTCGGGGTGGGCGACCACGGCGGGGGGCCGACCCGCCTCGCCATGGCGACCGTGCACGCGCTCGCCGCCGAGTACGACGGAGCCGTCGCCTTCGGAGACCCGGCCGCGTACTTCGAGCGCCTGGAAGGCACTCCGGGCGTGCTCGAGGCCCTGCCGGTGGTGGACGGCGAGCTGCAGTGGCACGCCGTGGGTTGCTACTCCGTGCACGCCGACCTCAAGCTCGCCAACGCGCGGGCGGAGGACGCGCTGGTCGCCGCCGAGGCTCTCACCGAGATGTGCCGCCTCCTGACGGGCGATGGCTCCGACGTCCGAGCCGAGTTGGCTGCGGCCTGGGAGGGGGTCCTCTTCGCACAGTTCCACGATGCGCTCGGAGGCACCTGCACCGACGGCGCCACCGAGGCCGTGCGGGCGTTGCTCGTGTCCGGCGCGGTCCGGGCCGAGCAGGTGGCGGTGCGGGCGCTGCACCGCGTGGCCGAGCAGGTCGACACCTGGGTAGACGGCGCGGAGGCGGGCGAGAGCCTCGAGAGCGCAATCACCGGGCTGCCCGTGCCCATGTTGGTCTTCAATCCACACTCGTGGCCGGTCACGGCCGCCGTCTCGCTCCCGCACGCGATCGCGGTGGCCACCGAAGCCGAGGGGCAGCGTGTCGCCGTGCAGCAGGTGTCCTCGGGGGAAGTCACCTACAGCCCGACGCGCGGCCTGCTCCAGGTCACGGTGCCCCCACTCGGCTATCGGCGCTACTGGCTCCACGTCGCCGACCCGGACGCCGGGGCCCCGCCGGAGGGGAAGGCCGATGCGGCGCACGCCGGGGACGACGCAGTCCTCACCAACGGCCGCCTCCGCCTGCGCGTGGACCGTGAGACGGGCGCGCTGTCCAGCGCGGTCACCACGGGTGGAGACATGACGCCGGGCACCGAGCTCCTGGCGGGTGGTGTCCGCCCCGTCCTGGTCCCCGACGACAGCGACACCTGGTCGCACGGGGTCGCCCGCTACGACGGACCCGAGGAGGCGGGACGGCTCCTGTCGGCCGAGGTGGTCGAGCGCGGCCCGGTGCGCGCCACCGTGCGCAGCGTGTGGTCGTTCGGTGACGGGCGGACGACGGTCGCCCAGGACGTCTCCCTCCTCGCCGGCCGCGGCGACGCGCAGCTGAGCCTCGATGTCGACTGGCACGAGCAGCACCGAGTGCTCAAGCTCGTCGTCCCGCTGGCACTGGATCATCCGTCGAGCACGGCCGGCGCACCCTACGGATCGATCGGGCGTCCCTGCTCGGGCCATGAGGAACCGATGGTGCATTGGGTCGACCTCTCCGGCGAGGCCGCCGGCTGGGGCCTCGCATGCATGACGGAGGGAGCGGGCGGGTACGACGCGCGGGCCGCCACGCTGCGGCTCACCGTGCTGCGCAGTCCGCGGGTGGCGGACCACGGTCGGGGCTGGGGAGCCGGCGACCCCACCGGCTACCCGTTCACCGATCAGGGACGCCACCGGGCCCGCTTCTCACTCGTCCCCCACGTCGGACCCGCCGCAGGCGCCGACCTGCCCCGGCATGCCGCCGAGCACCGGGCGACCCTCCCGGTGGTGCTCGACACCTGGCACCGGGGCCGGCTCGGGCCGGAGGGCTCGGCGGTGCGCCTCGACGGGGAGGGGGTGCTCATGCCGGTCCTCAAGCGGGCCGAGGACGGCGGCGGGACGGTGGCCCGGCTGTGGGAGGTGGCCGGCTCGCGCCGGCGGGTCCGGCTTTCGCTCGGTCCCGCTGCGGGCGAGTCGCCGTGCACATGGGAGGGCGTGCTTCGGCCCCATGAGGTGCGCACCGTCTTCGTGCCCGACGGGGACCCCGCCCGGTCACGGACCGTTGACATTCCCGAGCTCGACGTGCGGCCCCGCGCTCGTGCCGACTTCGCGGGTCTCCTGTCCCGCCACCCGGAGCTCGACGGCATCCTCTCGGACATCGAGGCGGCCTTCTCGCTCCTGGCCCGCACCATCGAGACGGGAGGGACCGTCTACGTCGGGGGCAACGGGGGCAGTGCGGCGGACGCAGAGCACATCGTCGGCGAGCTCATGAAGGGAATGGAGCACCGTCGCCCGCTGGGAACACCGGCACGGGCCATGCTGCGGCACTCGGCCCCGGATCCCCTGGCCACCGAGGCCGACTACCTGGCGGATCGCCTCGAGGGCGCCCTGCGCAGCGTCTGCTTGACCAGCCAGACCGGTCTCCTTTCGGCCGTTGCCAACGACACCGGGGGCGACATGGGAATGGCGCAGCAGGTCCACGGGTACGGCAGGCCCGGCGACGTCCTCTGGGCGCTCTCGACGTCGGGTCGATCCCGCAACGTCGTGCTGGCCTCCCTGGCGGCCCGCGCCGCCGGGGTGCACGTCCTGGCGATGACCGGCGCGGCGGGAGAGCAGCTCGGAAGCCTGGCCGACGTATGGATCGCCGTGCCCGCCACCGGTACAGCTGCGGTGCAGGAACTGCACCAACCGATCTACCACGCGCTGTGCGCCGCGCTCGAGAGGCGCTACTGGCCCGACCCGCCGTGACGATCCTCGGCGCGGCACCCCAACCGGTGCGAGACGAGGCGGCTCAGCCGGGGATGGAGGCGCGCAGGTCGGCGATCTCGTCGCGCAGCAGCGCCGCCTCCTCGTAGCGGAGCTCGGCGGCGGCGGCCTTCATCTCGGCCTCCAGCTGGCTCATGAGCTCCATCGCCTGCGCCGGGGTCGAGGCATCGCCGTCGGCTAGCAGTGCCGGCCGCTGGTTGCCGCGGACGGCGGTGTTCTTGCGCACCTCCGCCCGGCTGCGCCCGGCCGTGACCGAGCGGCCGCCGCCGCCGCTCCCGCGCAGGCGCTCGAGGATGTCGGTGACCGACTTGCGGATGGTCTGGGGGTTGATCCCGTGCTCCTTGTTGTAGGCGATCTGCACTTCGCGGCGGCGCTGGGTCACCGAGACCGCCTCGCGCATGGAGTCGGTCACCGTGTCGGCGTAGAGGACGACCATGCCATCGACGTTGCGGGCGGCCCGGCCCATGGTCTGGATCAGCGAGGAGGCCGAGCGCAGGAAGCCCTCCTTGTCGGCGTCGAGGATGGCCACGAGGGCCACCTCGGGCAGGTCGAGGCCCTCCCGCAGGAGGTTGATGCCGACCAGGACGTCGATGGAGCCGAGCCGGAGCTCGCGCAGGATCTCGATGCGGGTGATGGTGTCGATATCGGAGTGCAGGTACTGCACGCGGACGCCGGCGTCGGCCAGGTAGTCGGTGAGGTCCTCCGCCATCTTCTTGGTCAGCGTGGTCACGAGGACACGGCCGCCGGCCTCGACCGTGCGCCCGATCCGGGCCAGCAGGTCGTCCACCTGTCCTTTGGTGGGCATGATCGTGACCTCGGGGTCGACCAGCCCGGTGGGGCGGATGACCTGCTCCACCACCTGCTCGGAGTGCTCGAGCTCGAACGGCCCCGGCGTGGCCGACACGAAGACGCACTGGGGTACCCGCTCGACGAACTCCTCGAAGCGCAGCGGCCGGTTGTCCTTGGCCGAGGGGAGCCGGAAACCGTGCTCGACGAGCACGTCCTTGCGGGAGCGGTCACCGGCGTACTGCCCGTGCAACTGCGGCACGGCGACGTGGCTCTCGTCGATCACGCAGAGGTAGTCCTTGGGGAAGAAATCCAACAGCGTGTAGGGCGTCTCCCCCGGCGCCCGGCCGTCGAGGTGGCGGCTGTAGTTCTCGACGCCCGAGCACACGCCGGTCTCGGCCAGCATCTCGAGATCGTGCTCGGTGCGGACCCGGAGGCGCTGGGCCTCGAGCAGCTTGCCCTCCTTCTCGAACTCCTGGAGGCGCTCGCGCAGCTCCACCTCGATGGTGCCGACGGCGCGCTGGATGATGTCGTCGCCGGTGACGTAGTGCGTGGCCGCGTAGACGGCCACGTCCTCCATCTCCTCTCCCATCTCGCCGGTCAGCACGTCGAAGGGGACGATGCGGTCGACCGTGTCGCCGAAGAGCTCGACTCGCAGCGCCTGCTCCTCGTAGGCCGGGTGGATCTCCACCGTGTCACCCCGGGCCCGGAAGGTGCCCCGGACGAGGTTGACGTCGTTGCGGGCGTACTGCAGGTCGACCAGCCGGCGCAGCATGTCGCGCTGGTCCACCTGCTCGCCCACCGCGATGCCGAGGATGCGGTCGCGGTACTCGTCGGGCGAGCCCAGTCCATAGATGCAGGAGACCGACGCCACCACGATCACGTCGCGTCGCATCAGGAGCGACGACGTCGTGGCGTGCCGGAGGCGGTCGATCTCGTCGTTGATGGACGAGTCCTTCTCTATATAGGTGTCCGTCGTCGGCAGGTACGCCTCGGGCTGGTAGTAGTCGTAGTACGAGACGAAGAACTCGACGCGGTTCTTCGGGAAGAGGTCCCGTAATTCCGAGGAGAGCTGGGCCGCCAGCGACTTGTTGGGCTCGATGATGAGGGTCGGCCGCTGGACCTGCTCGATCATCCAGGCGATGGTCGCCGTCTTGCCCGAGCCGGTGATGCCCTGCAACGTCTGGTAGGCGTCACCCCGACGGACGCCGTGGGCCAGACCGGTGATGGCCGCGGGCTGGTCACCCGAGGGCTGGAAGGGAGAAACGACCTCGAATTCGGGCATGTCCCACGGAGGCTACCCGTGGGCTGTGACAGGCCGGTCGCCGACGCGGCCGGCGGCGAGGGCCGCCTGCAGCATGGCTGCGGCAAAACGGAAGGCGCCGGAGGAGTAGACGTCGCAGATCTCCATGCCGTGGTCCGGCGTGGTCTGGCCGTTGGGACAGAAATGGGTGCCGTCGGGAGACCGGACGACATTGGTGCGACCCGGCCCGGTGCAGGGCTGGCCGCGCAGGCAGGGCAGCGTCCAGGTGAAGCGCCCCTTTGCCGTCACGGCCCGCCCGGCGTCGGCGTACACCACGCCGCGACTTGCCTCGGCCATCGACTGGTACAGCCGGTTGAGCGCCGCCCCGTTCTCGGTGAGGCGGGCGGAGGCGTCGGCGGGCTGACCGATGAGGACGACCGTGGCGCCGGCGCCGCGGAAAGTGGAGATCGCGGTACGGGTCTGCTCCCTGTATTCCCTGAAGTACGACGCCGTGCCGACCTGCACGCCGTCCATACACGGGGTGAAGGCGTCGCCGGTGAAGGCCAGCACCGCCACTGTGGGGTGCCATGACGTGGCGACCGTCGTCATGGAGCTGAAGTAGTTGCACGGTGACGTACCGGGGAACGTGTATACCTGCACCGCGGCACCGGCGCGCGTGCCGAGGAACGCGAAGTCCTGTCCCGCTTCGGACACCAGGGAGTCGCCGTAGAGGACGATGCGCGCCGCACCGCTCCGCCCCACCGGCTGCGCTGCCGATCGCTGCGTTCCGGCGGCGGGGAGTCCGGGCACCGAGGCGCTCAGCAGGATCGCCCCCACGCCGGCGGCCACCACGCGCAACGCCTTTCGCCTGCTCATGGCCGCGAGTATGGCCGCTCGACCACCTCTGGCGGCTTCACCGCCCCACTCCGACATCGTCCCCGATGCGAGACAGGAGGCCCGGCGGTTACCCCGGGCGGGGGACGGATTCGGCGTCCGCCTGCTTCCTGGCCGCCTCCGCTTGCAACCAGTCCCAGAGCTTCGCCACCTCGGTCTCCAGCGCGGTGCGGTCCCCCGAGTTGTCCAGGACGTAGTCGGCCTCCCGGCAGCGCTCCTCGCGTGAGATCTGCGCGCGGATTCGCGCTTCCGCGTCGCTGCGATCGAACCCGCGCTGGGTGAGCAGTCGCTCCAGCGCCACGTCCGTCGGGCAGTCGACCACAACCACCTCGTCGAGCCGCACCGTCTCGCGGTGCGCGGCGGTCAGCAGCGGGATGGCCAGCACCACAATGTCGTCGGTGCCTTCATGGGCATCACGCTGCGCGAGCATCTCGATGCCGATCGCCGGGTGCGTGATCGCGTTGAGTGCGAGCCGGCTCTCCTCGTCGGCGAACGCCACCGCGGCCAGCGCGGGGCGGTCGATGGTGCCATCGGCCGCGACGATCCCCGTCCCGAAGCGGTCGATCAACGGCTGGTAGGCGGGTCCTCCGGGTCTCACCACGTCCCGTGCCACCTGATCGGCGTCGATGAGGATCGCGCCTCGCTCCACCAGGAGATCGGCCACGGCAGACTTGCCCGAGCCGATGCCGCCCGTCAGCCCGACCGCCAGCATCAGGTCGAGGCCCGGCGGTTCGCCTGGGCGCCGCCGGCGTGCGCCGGCTCGTCCCGGATCGGCTTCCGCGCCACGGCGAACAGCAGCAGGGTGCTGTCGTCGACGACGTCGGTCACGAACCAGTCGTCGGCGGTGATCCCCGTCACGCCGCCGTACTCGTCGCGGGCCAACATTTTGTAGGCCAGCGGGAGGAGGCGGGTGTACGCCCACACGTACCACGAATGCGGCACGCGGTGCCGGAGATCGAACACGTCGATCTTCAGGAGACGGGCCGCCCGTTTCCGGCGGGCTTCGAAGTGCACTTTGATCTCCTCGGCGGTGTCGAGCCCCACCAGGTGCACGTCGCCGAAGTGGCGCTCGAGCATGCTCTGCAGCTCGTCGTGGTCGAAGAGGTGCAGGTGGAAAGGATTCTCGAAGTCCGCCGTCTTGTTCGGGGTGAGGATGCACACGAGGCCGTCGTCCCGGAGCACACGGGCCAGCTCGGCCACGTGCGGCTCCGGTTCGGTGAAGTGCTCAATGAGATGGGACGAACACACACCGTCGAAGCTGGCCGTGCGCACACCGAGCGCCAACGCGTCCATCTGCGCCACCCGCAGGCCCTGCCCGCCGTAGCTGGCCGTTGCCGCGGCGACCGCCTCGGGCGAGTAGTCGACGCCGACGACCTCGCGGTCCGGCGCCAGGAAGCGGACCGACTCGAACCCGTGTCCGCACCCGACGTCGAGGATGCGGCCGCTGCCGATGTGCTCGCGGACGATCCGGTACCCGGCCTCGTGCAGGGCCAGCAAGGAATCGGGCGTGACACCTTGCAGGGGCCGCTCACCGGTCAACTTGCCTTTGGTCCTGCCGGGCATGTCCAGTCGATCCTTCCACCTGACACGCCCCAATGGCGCTGGCTGCTTACACTACCGGGCGGACCTTCGAGCCCACCTTCTCTTCCGCATGAGCACAACCGCCATTCCAACCGCCTCCCGGGGGCGGCACGCCATCAGAAGAGAAACCCGTGGGACCGGTCTCGAGCGGCCGGGCTGGGTCTGGGGGGGCACCGCGGTCCTGGCCGCGCTGGCCTACGCACCCCTGCTGGCGGTGCGGCCCGGCGTGGTCACACCGGACACCAAGACCTACCTGTACCTCGACCCGGTCCGCTTCCTGAGCCAGGTCGCCTTCATGTGGAACCCGACGGTGGCGCTCGGCACCACCACGCACGAGTACATCGGCTACCTGCTGCCGATGGGGCCCTTCTTCGTGGTGACCCATCTGCTGGGTGTGCCGGTGTGGGCAGCGCAGCGACTGTGGATGGGATCGATCCTCTTCGCCGCGGGCGCCGGTGTTCTCTACCTCTCACGCGTCATGGGTCTGCGCGGGCCGGGGCCCGTGGCGGGGGCGGCGGCCTACATGCTCTCGCCCTACTTCCTGCAGTACGCCGGGCGCATCTCCGTGATCCTGCTGCCGTGGGCGGGACTGCCGTTCATGCTGGCCTTCACGATCATCGCGTTGCGCCGGGGTGGTTGGCGAGAGCCGGCGCTCTTCGCCATCGTGGTCGCGCTGGTGAGCGGCATCAACGCGAGCCTCCATCATTTACGTCGCCGTCGCGCCCATCCTCTGGCTCGTCTACGCCGTCGTCGTGCTGCGCGAGTCGACGTGGCGTCATGCCCTGGGGGTCGGCCTGCGTATCTCCGTGCTCACCCTCGGAGCGTGCCTGTGGTGGATGGCCGGCCTCGAGATCGAGGCGGCCTACGGCGTGAACACCCTGAAATACACCGAGACCGTCTCGTCGACATCGCAGACCTCCAATGCCTCCGAGATCATCCGGGGTCTGGGCTACTGGTACTTCTACGGGTCCGACCACCTGGGCGCCTGGAGCGCCGCTGCGGTGCGCTTCACCCAGAAGATCTCCCTGTTGGCCACGTCCTACGCCGTGCCCGTCCTGGCCCTCGTGGCCGCTGCGTTCGTCCGCTGGCCGAGCGCGCCTTCTTTCTCGTGCTCCTCTTCCTCGGCCTGGTCCTCTCGGTCGGGCCGTTCCCCTACACCGACCCCACACGGATCGGCGGCGCCCTCAAGGACTTCATGGTCAACACCACCGCCGGGTTGGCCCTCCGCTCGACCGACCGGGCCACGCCGGTCGTGCTCCTGGCGCTGGCGATGCTCCTGGGCAGCGCGCTGACCGCGCCGTGGCGGCGGGTCTCCATCGTCGGGATCGTCACGGCTGTGCTCGTCGGCGGCCTCGTGATCGCCAACAACCCCTCCCTCTTCAACGGCGAGGCCATCAGCGCCGGTTCCCTCGTGCAGCCGGCGACCCTCCCCTCCTATCAATTGGCGGCCATCGCGCATCTCAACGCCACCCACCCGGGGACACGGGTGTTCGCCATTCCGGGCAACGACTTCGCCAGCTACCGCTGGGGCAACACCGTGGACACACCCCAACCCGCGCTGCTGAACCGCAATTTCGTCACACGCGAGCAGCAGATCATGGGTTCCATCGCCACGGCCGACACGCTGTACACGGTGGACGGTCCATACCAGGACGGCACCGCCAACACCAACGCCCTGGCGCCCATGGCGCGCCTGATGGGTGCCGGCGACCTGCTGGTCGAGTACGACCAGCGCTACGAGCACTACGGGGTGCCCCATCCGAAGCTGCTGGCGCAACAGCTCAGCCAGACCCCGCTGGGTCTCAGCGACCCGATCACGTTCGGCAGCCCCCGCCCCAACGTGTCGACCTACTCGACCCTCAACGAGGCGGACCTGGCCGCCCCGGCCAACCTGGCCTGGCCCGCGCCCCTCGTGGACTACACGGTGGCCAACCCCCGTCCCATGCTGCGCGGCGAATCCGACAGCGGCGCCATCGTGATGGAGGGCGATGCCACGGGCGTCAACAACCTGGCCGGCCTGGGGCTGCTCAACAACGACAACGCCATCTACTACGCGGGCACGTTGGCCAGCGATGCGTCCCAGCTCAAGACACTGGCCGGCCAAGGCGCGCAGCTCGTGCTCACGGACACGAACCGCAAACAGGCCTTCCAGTGGGCTTCCATGACGGCGAACGCCGGCTTCACCGAGACGCCGAGCGACAATCCGGCCAAGACCGACCCGAGGGACAGCCCGATCGACCTCTTCCCCGACGCGGGCATCAGCAGCCAGACCGTGGCCTCCTACCAGGGCGCGGTCAACGTCACGTCCAGCAGCTACGGCAACGGCATCACGTACAACCCCGAATACGCTGCCTACAGCGCCATCGACGACAACTTCGACACCGCCTGGATCACGGGCACCTTCGTGCCCGACCCGGCCGGGCAGTGGTGGCAGGCGCAATTCGCCAACCCCGTGACGGCGGATCACATCACGCTGGTCCAGCCTCAGCACGGCGACCGCTCGCGCTTCATCTCCTCCGTCACCGTCACGTTCGACGGGAAGGACCCGGAGCGCTTCCAGCTGACGAACGCCTCGCACGCCGAGGGCGGACAGACGTTGACCTTCCCCAGCCGCAGCTTCCACACGCTGCGCGTGACCATCGACGGCACGACCAACGACCATGAGAACTTCCACAGCGCCTCGGCCGTCGGCTTCGCCGAGGTCGAGATCCCCGGGCAGACGGTGCGCCAGGTGATCGACATGCCGACCCAGATGCTCGACACCCTCGGCGCGGCCTCACAGTCCGACCGTCTCTCCGTCGTCATCAAGCGCGAGCGGGAGTCGCAGTACCCGCCCCGCTCCGACCCCGAGACGACCATCTCCCGCGAGTTCACGCTACCGACGGCCCGCACGTTCACGTTGTCGGGGAGCGCCAGCATCTCCGCCCTCATCCCCGACGACGAGATCGACACGCTGGTCGGCCGTTCGACGGCGGGGGCTGGGGGCGACATCACGCCTACTCCTCGGGCCGACTCCCCGGGGACCTGAACGCAACCGCGTCGACCACACTCGACGGCAATCCGACCACCGCCTGGCAGCCCGGCCTGGGCATCGCTGCGCAAAACGGGGCGACGCTCACCTACGACCTCAAGGGCAGCCACACCTTCCACCAGCTGAACCTCCAGGTGATCGCCGACGGACAGCACTCGGTGCCGACCTCCATGACCATTGCGTCGGGCACACAGACGCGCACGGTCGCCCTTCCGCCCATCGCCGACTCGACCGTCCCCGGCGACGACCACCACGGTGCCCGTGACCTTCGCTCCGCTCAGCGGGACCCACTTCGTGGTCACCTTCAACACGGTGCGCGCCGAGTCGGCGAGCAGCACTACTCGGCCGGTCCGCTGGCCCTGCCGCTCGGAATCGCCGAGATCGGCTTTCCCGGGGTGTCGGCGGCGCCGACCCCTCCCACGCTCCCGGGCACCTGCGTCAGCAACCTCCTCACCATTGACGGGAACCCGATCTCCGTGAAGATGGTCGGGACGACCCAGGAGGCCCTCACCGGCTCCGAGGTGCAGGTCGTCCCCTGCGGGCCCGACGCCGGGGGCATCACGCTCGGTGCCGGCACCCACATCGTCGAGACGGCCGCGGGGCACGCTCCGACGTGCGGCGCGGAGCCGCAGACCTGCACGGGGTGGGATCTCGACCAGCTGGCGCTGGACTCGGCTCCCGGTGGCGGGCCCGGGTCCGCCGGGTACCCCACCACGCAGGGCACCCCCGTACTGTCAGCGACCCAACCAGGCCCCGCCCCGACCGTGACCCAGACCTCGAG